>NZ_CANMEH010000010.1 GCF_947496875.1 uncultured Paracoccus sp.
CCACGAGGGCATCAAGGCCGCTATCTCGAAGGTTCTCAGCACCACTTGGCAGAGATGCCGCGTCCACTTCCAGCGCAACGCCCTCGCCCATGCCGGGAAGAGCGGGCGGCGCGTGGTGTCCGCCTTCATCGCCACCGCCTTCGCACAGGACACGGCCGAAGCCGCCAGCACGCAGTGGCGCGCCGTGGCCGACCAGATCCGGCCGAAGGTGCCCAAGCTCGCCACCATCATGGATGACGCCGAGCACGACGTGCTGGCTTACATGTCCTTCCCCAAGGAACACCGGGCCAAGCTGCACTCGACCAACCCTATCGAAAGGCTGAACGGCGAGATCAAGCGCCGCACCGACGTCGTCGGAATATTCCCGAATGACGACGCCATCGTCCGCCTCGTCGGGGCTTTGCTCCTCGAACAAAACGATGAATGGGCCGTTCAGCGCGCCCGCTACATGACGCTGGAAACCATCGCGCCGATGGGCGATGATCCCGTCATCAGCCTGCCCGCAGTGGCATCCTGATCAAGCAGGCCCGCGCCGAACATCAAGGTGACGATCAGCGCCAGCTACACCACTCCATCGGACAGCATCGAGCGAAATCGGGAATGTGACGGCAAACCTGTCTTGGGCTGACCATTGAAGAGCTAAGCGACCCGCGTGCGGAAGTGCTCGGCGATGGGCATGATTTCTGGCTATTGTTTTACGGGCGCAGACGCGGGTGGTTGAACGGACAACAGTAGGCGCTCCTCGGCCGCACGGACCCCACGAGCAATCAACTGGCGTAAAACAAAGAACTGCCCCGAGCGGGGTGCGCCGGGTGCCAAGGGCGGTCCTGATGTTTGAACCTGCGTCCATCAGCTAGCAGCCCCGCGACATCAGCGGTCCGAATCCCGTGTGCTCCGCCACTTGCCCTCGCGAGAGTGTTCTCCCGATCCGGCTACGGCCGAATTTGTTCTTTGTCTGCGACGGTTATTCGGGGCGGGCAATCGGCCATGCCGCAGCGAACTGGCGCCGAACTCACTGATGTTTAGGGCAAGTAATCGAATGCATCCGCGCTTTCATACAGCGCCTTAATCGCGGTAGAGAATGAAGTGCGCGTCGCGGCCTCCTTCAGGTCCAAAACACGGAACTTGTCGCCGATATTCGTAACGGCCTCGATCCGACGATACTGATCGCCGAAGCGTTCTGCGTACAGCGCCAGCCCCTTGAGCGGGTAGAGAGGCGGTCGAAGCGCGTTCACCGCAAGTGCGTTGCTTCACAAGCTGCTCGCGCGCGCGGACCACGGCGGCGCGCCTGCCGCGCAGCCGCGAAACCGCGACTGGTGCAGGCGTACGCGGTCGAGCGCCAGGGACGGCCCAAAGCCCGGCTCAGCCGACGGCCATTCCGATCCATACAGGCTCCCTCGAGGGCCAGCGCTCCGGCGCCCCTAGGTCCGGCCAGACCGGCTCCCATGTTCCGCCGCCGGATGGCGGCGGTGCCGACATGTCGCCGCTGATCGCCAGCGCCACCCGCAGCCGGTCCGCGCCGTGCCTTCGGTCGAATGCGCAGATTCTAGGCGGCGCCTCTACCGGAATATAATCGCCATTCCTGAACAGCGCGGCATGCTCTTTCCGCAGCTGGAGAAGCCGCCGTGTGAGCCGCAGCTTGGTCAGGTCGAGCGGGCGCGCCAAAGCGGCCGGATCGTTCAGCGCCCGGTCCAGCATGTCGAAATCCACCGGCCTGCGGTTGTCCGGATCAGTCAGCGCATAACTGGCGATTTCGCAGCCTTGGTAGATGTCGGGAATGCCCGGCGCGGTCAGCTTCAGCGCGGTCTGGATCACCGAAAGCCGATCCGCGGCGGCGAAAATCCCATCCAGTTCCGGCGGAGGCGTGGGGAATTGCACCGCCAGCCTGCGCACATAGGCTGTGGCTGTGCCCTCCAGTTCCGTATCCGGCGCGGTCCAGTAGGTTTCCGTCTTGGCCTCGCGCAGCGCCTTGATGACGTGTTCCACCAGCCGGTCGGCGAAATTCCCGTCGGAGGCGTCGATTGCGAGAAAACTCTGCGCGACATACCACACGAGGTTCCTGTCGAGCCGATCCGGGGCGAACCCTTGGCAGATCCGGAACCACGCTTCGAAAGAGGATGGCCGGCAGGTGATGGCAGCGATGCGCATCCGCGCGTCCTCGGACCGCTTGGTGTCATGCGAGGAGGTCAGGGTCAGCCCGTGCGGCATTCGCGCGGCGCGGTGTTCCATAGCCCGGTGGAACCCCTCGATCCCGAGTGCATCTTCACCCGGTTCGCTGCCCACCTCGTTGGCGGAGAGCAGCCGCACCTCGCGGAAGAACGCGGTATCCTCCTGGCTTTTCGCCACTGCTGCGCCGGTCACCTGCTGCATCCGTTCGCGCAGGCGTGCGGTCTCCGGGTCGGGCCTAGTCAGCACCTCGGCAAGGAATGGCAGGGCACCGGGATCGGGCAGCACCCTCGCCGCACGATCGGCCGTGCGCCGGATCAGGTCGGCATCCGGTCCGGACACATGGTCCGCTTCGGTGTAGCTGCGGTAGCGTGGGAAGGCGGCAATGAACTCAAGCAGCGCGACGCGCAGCGTCTCCGGTCCGAATTCCACGCCAAACCGATCGCGCGCCGCGATGTCCGACAGCAGCGCGTGCAGTGTCCAGAGCTCGGCTGCGAGGTCATGAGTCATGATCTGGATCCGCGCCCGCCGGATCACCTCCTCCGGCGGGTCCGTGCGTCCGGTCGCCGTGCGGTAGGCGCCGTCGACGCGGGCTAGCCCGTCCGCGTCCGTCAGCAGCCGCGCGAAGGACCGTGCCGCGACGTAGCCGGTGGTCCCCTGCACGGGCCAGTCGGGCGGCAGTGTTTCGGACCCTGACAGGATCTTCTCGACCCAGATCGGCGTATCACCGACCCGGTCCCGCAGCCTGCGCAGATAGGCTTCCGGATTGGCCAGCCCGTCGACATGGTCGATCCTGATGCCGTTGACGATGCCCGCCCCGACAAGATCGAACAGCAACCGGTGGCTGTCCTCGAACACCGCGTCGTCCTCCACCCGGACGCCGATCAGGCTGGCGATATTGAAGAACCGCCGATGGCTGAGAATGTCGCTTTCGGTGCGCCAGTGAACCAGCCGCCAGGGCTGTTCGCCATGCAGCGCACGCAGCGCGTCCCGGCCACCGCCGCGCGCCGCCTTGAGCGCGGGCGTGCGGGCAAGCGGCACACGCAGCCCGCCCGCTGCTAGTACCGGGCCGTCCGCATCATCCTCCACGGCGAAACCGCCTTGCGACAGCACCGTCTCGAATGGGGCGGGCAGCCAAGGCAGGCGGATTCGCCCCGCCGAAGGGTCGAGGTCCAAATGCCGGGCATAGCGGCTGGCCGCGCCGTTGCGCAACACGTCGCGCAGCCAAGGCGTCGCGACCGAGAACGCCACGTGGTTCGGAACGATGTCGAGGATCAGGCCGAGCCCTTCTGCCCGCAACGTGCGCGACAGCCGTTCCAGCCCCTCGCGCCCGCCAAGTTCCGGCTCGACCACGTTGGGGTCGATGACGTCGTAGCCATGCGAGGAGCCGGGCTGGGCGGCGAACAAAGGCGAGGCATAGACATGGCTCACCCCGAGCCGCGCGAGGTAGGGCGCCAGCCGCGCCGCGCGGTCGAAATCCATGCCCGCGCGAAATTGCAGGCGGTAGCAGGCGGTCGGCAAATTCATGAGCCGTTCTTTGCGCGGGGGCGTTCGCGCCGCATCAGTGCCGCCGTGGCGGCGAAAACCGGATGGACCGCGATGTCTTCGACGGGAACCGGGCTTTTCGGCCGCCAGTTCGGGTATTCGTCCGATGTGCCGGGCACGTTCGTCGGCACCTCCGGTCCGGTCAGATCGGCGAGCCGTACACCGACCAGGCAGGCGGGACTGCGCGCGAGAAAGAGATGCGCGGCGTCCAGCACCTGCGGCGGCAGCTCCGGCGCATCCGCCGGAACCGGCGCCTCAAGCGTTCCCGCCCGCCGGAACGCGCGCAGCATCGCGGCGCGCTCCTCGCCACGCCGAAGCGCGTCGCAGTCGGAATTCCCGGCGTCCAGTTGCCCGAATGCCCGCCGCCGCGCCACGTCCTCTCCCTTCCACCAAGAGGCAAAAACCGGCAGATCGTGGGTGGACAGGCACGCCAGCGCCTTTCGCGGGTAACGCGCCGGGGATCGGAAGCCGCGCGCGGTCTGTTCGAAGATAAGGATGCGATAGGACAGGATGTTGGCCTCGGCCATGGCCCGCTGGAAACCCCGCGGCACGAATCCCAAGTCCTCTCCGATGATGATGGCGCGGTATTCGCGTGACAAGCCGGCGAGACGGCTCAGGAAGTCGGCAAAGGGATAGCGCAGGTGCGCGCCCTCGGCGGGCGTTGCGCCCTCCGGCACAAGGTAGAGTTGCCACAGCGCCATCGCGTGGTCGATGCGCAGGGCCCCGGCGCCGCGCAACTGTGCCGCGGTCATTTCGCGGAACGAAGCGAAATCGGTGTCCTTTAGCGCCGTGGGCGACGGCGCCGCAAGCCCCCAGTCCTGGCCTTGCTCCGCGTACATGTCGGGCGGTGCGCCCACGGTGAGGCCCGACAGGGTGGCCGCCGCGCCCGACCAGATGGCCGACCCGTCCGGAGCCTCGCCCACGGCGAGGTCGAGGTACAGTCCGATCCTCATGCCGGCGTCGCGGGCCGCCTGCGCCGCGGCGTCGAGTTGCCGGCGCGCGATCATCTGCAACCACATGTGAAACCGGATGTCCGGCGCGATCTCGCGCGCGAGGTCGCTGGCAGCGGCCGCTTCTGGGTCGCGCAATTCCTTGGGCCAGTCGCGCCAGCCTGCGCCGAGCCCGCGCGCAACCATGCGGGCGGAAAGCGCCTCGAACAACGCGTGGAGGCGCAGAGCCGTGCCGCACCGCCGGTCGAACGCGTCCACTGCTTCGTCTTGTGGATCGCGGTCGAAGACCGCGCGCAAGGCGGGGAGCTTTGCCGCCGCCACTGCGGGATAATCCACCAACTCGCCCGCATGCAGACTGTCCATGCTCGCAGGCAGTTCTGCCCCGACGAGATCCGGCGCGATGTAGAGCGGGTTGAGGAATCGGCGGTTCGAGGGCGAGAACGGGCTGCGCCTGTCGGGGTCGGCCAGGAACAGCGCGTGAACCGGGTTGATCCCGAGGAAATCCGCGCCCTGCGCGCCGGCGATTCGGGCGAGCTCGGCGAGGTCCGCGAAATCACCGATTCCCCAGTTCCGCGCCGAACGCAGTTCATAAAGCTGGCAGAACAGACCCCATCCCGGCGTCTCCAGAAGGGTCTCGGGCAGCCAGCATCTTGCATGCGCCGGCACCTCCATCCGTCGCGGCGGCGGATCGCCGCCAAGCTTGCCTTCGAGATCGACCCCGAGGCTTTGGAGGATCAGCCGCTTGGTCGTATCCGGCACCGGCCGCGTATCGCCGGTGAAGTAATCGGTGTAGGACAGCGTCAGCCCGTGGTGCCGCGCCAGCCGATCCAGTGCCGTGGACATCACGCCTCCTTCAGAAAATGCACGGCGGTCGCGGCGGCGCCGGGGGCGGTCCGGTGCAATTCGACACCCGCCGCGGGCAGCATGTCGCGCGGCGCACCCGGGAACGCCGCGCGCAGCTGCAACAGCGCATCGCCAAGCCGCCAATCCACCGCCAGAACGCCGTCCGCGGCTTTCAGAACCGTCCCTGTATATCCGCCCGCGCGCCGCAGATGCGGAACGATCCGGGTGCGGCGAAGATCGAGCAGGCGCCGCACCCGGTCCTGCACGCCCTGTCCTGCCGGGCTGTCGCGGCGCGACGGATCGAGCCGGGAGGCCTCCATGACCTGCCTGTCGATCGGGTCCGGCACGTCCACCCCTGTCCCCTCGAACCCGGTGAACCCCGCGAATTCGCGCCGCCGACCCTCGCGCACGGCCGCCGCGAGGTCGCCCTCGAACCCCGCGAAGAACAGGAAGGGGCGGGTCTCGCCGTATTCCTCGCCCATGAACATCAAGGGGATATGCGGCGACAGCAGGTGAATGGCGCCAAGCGCCTCCAGCGTGTCCGCGTCGGTGAGCGAAATCAGCCGTTCGCCGCGCGCGCGGTTGCCGGTCTGGTCGTGGTTTTGCAGGAAATCGACGAAGGCGACCGGCGGCAGATGGGCGGAGGGCTCTCCGCGCCCGTCCTCGCCCTGGAAGGCGAAGCCCTCGGCCAGTGCCCGGCCGAACTGGCCGAGCGGGTCGGAAGCGAATGCCGCATAATACCCTTCGGTCTCGCCCGTGGCGAGTACGTGCGCCGCGTTGTGAAAATCGTCGTTCCATTCTGCGGTGTACCCCACCACGACGCCGTCCCGACGCTCGTGCAGGTGGGTAACGTTCCGGTTGTCTTCGGTTGTCAGATGGACCGGGCAGCCTGGGAGGCGGGCGCGCAGTTCCCCTGCCATCTCGACAAGCAATTCCGGCTCGGACGGATCAACGATCTGGTCAATGGCGTCGAGCCGCAGCCCGTCGAACCCGAACTCGCCGAGCCAGTATAGTGCATTTTCTATGAAGAACCGCCGCACCGGGCGACGGGTATAGTCGATCCCGGCCCCCCAAGGTGTCTGCCGAGCCGCGTCAAAGAACCGTTCGGCATATGCGTGCAGGTAGTTCCCGTCCGGCCCGAAGTGGTTGTAGACCACATCGAGCAGCACGATAAGCCCGTGGTCATGCGCCGTTTCGACCATTGCCGCGAGATCGTCCGGCGTGCCGTAGGCGGGGTGCGGTGCGTAGGGCAGAACCCCGTCATAGCCCCAGCCTCGGTCCCCGGCGAATTGCGCCACGGGCATGATCTCGATCGCCGTGAAGCCGAGCGCTGCCAGCCGGCTGAATTCGGCAGCCGCCGCACGGAAGGTCCCGGCTTCGGTGAAGGTTCCGACGTGAAGCTCGTAGATCACCGCCTCCTCCCAAGGGCGGTCGCACCAACCGCGGCACATGCGCGGCGGGGTCAGCAGCGACGGGCCATGCACCCCATTTTCCTGCCGGCGCGCAGCGGGATCGGGCACAGCCAGCCCGTCCGGCATGACGAACGCGTAAGCGGTGCCGGACGGCGCGGCCACGTCAAGCGTGAACCAGCCCGGATCGCCGGTGTGGGCGCTGCCCTCTGCCGCGCGCATCGGATGATCCGCACCGCCGATGCTCACCGCCACCGCATCGGCATCCGGCGCCCAGAGCCGCAGCGACCATTGGTCGGTTCCCGCGCGCGGCACCGCGCCCCACGTGTATCTGTCTGCGGTCATCGCGGTCCTCCGGTTCGCAGCAGGTGCAGGGTGCGGGCGCGCAGGGCGAAGGTTTCCGCGGAGAGCCGCCTGCGTCCCGCCGGATCGGCCAGCCCCTCGGCGGTATCCACGAGCCGCGCCCAGACGCGCCCCGCATCTCCCGGCAGCACGAAATCCAAATCGATGTCGCTGGCGTTCAGCAGCATCAAAAGGAAGGTTCCGTTCTCGTGCATCAAGAGCCCGGTCGCGCGGTTCTCCCCGTTCTCCCAATCCTGCGGTTCCATCCGCCCGCCCTCGGGGCGCAGCCAGCGCGCAAAGCGGTTGTAGCGGGCGTCCGGCCCGGCATGCAGGTAACGGTTGGCCAGGAACAGCCCGTGCGCCTTGCGCACGCCAATAAGCCCGCGCACGAAGCGCTCGAAGGCAAGCTGCCGGTCGTCTGTCTGCCAGTCGAACCAGTTCATCGGGCCCGGCTGACAATAGGAATTGTTGTTGCCGCCTTGGCTGCGTCCGCGTTCGTCGCCCATCAGCAGCATCGGCGTGCCTTGGCTAAGCATCAGCGTGGCGATCAGGTTCCGCCTTTGCCGGTCGCGCAGTTCGATGATGCCGCCATCGTCGGTCTCGCCCTCGACGCCGTGGTTCCAACTGAGATTGTGGGAATGGCCGTCGCGGTTGTCCTCGCCGTTCTCCTCGTTGTGCTTGTCGTTGTAGGACACGAGATCCATCAGCGTGAACCCGTCATGGGCCGTGATGAAATTGACGCTGGACCACGGGCGCCGCCCGGAATGGGCAAAGATATTTGCCGATCCCAGGATGCGGCCCGCGACGTGGCCGAGCTGGCCCGGATCGCCCTTCCAGTAGGACCGCGCCGTGTCGCGGTACTTGTCGTTCCATTCGGCCCAGCCCGGCGGAAAGTTTCCGAGCTGGTAGCCGTTCGGCCCGGTGTCCCAAGGCTCGGCGATCAGTTTGACATTGGCAAGTAACGGGTCTTGGCGCACCGCCTCGAGGAAGATCGCGTCCTCGGAATACTGGTCGCCGACGCGCCCCAGCGTCGTCGCCAGATCAAACCGGAATCCATCCACATGGCATTCCTTGACCCAGTAGCGCAGAGAATCCATCACCATCTGCAACACCCGGCTTTGCCGCAACTTCAGCGAATTTCCGGTCCCGGTGGTGTCGAAATAGAACCGCGGATCGTCCGCCAGCGTGTAGTAGCTGGCATTGTCGATGCCGCGGAAGGACAATGTCGGGCCAAGGTGGTTGCCTTCGGCGGTGTGGTTGTAGACCACGTCGAGGATCACCTCGATCCCGGCCTCGTGCAGGCGGCGGACCAGCAGCTTGAACTCGTGCAGGTTGCCGCCGCGCGTGAGGTATCGCGGCGCGGGCGCAAAGAAGCCCAGCGTGGAATAGCCCCACCAGTTCACCAGCCCCTGGTTCGCGAGATGGCCCTCGTCGTAGAACGCCTGAATAGGCAGCAATTCGAGCGAGGTGACGCCGAGCTTCACGAGATGGTCGATGACGCGCGGATCGGCCAGGCCCTCGAAGGTGCCGCGCAACGGCGCGTCGATGCCCTCGTGGCCCATTGTCATTCCGCCGACGTGCGCCTCGTAGGCGATGACGCGGCCGAAGGGAATGTCTGGTGACACGTCGCCCCCCCAGGTATGCGCGGGGTCCACCACCACGCATTTAGGCATCACGAAGGCGCTGTCGCGCCGGTCGAAGGACAGGTCTTCCTTCTGGTGGCCCATCCGATAGCCGAACAGCGAGTCGTGCCAGCGCAGGTTGCCGTGGTGTTGCAGCGCGTAGGGATCGAGGAGCAGCTTGTTGGGGTTGAACCTGTGGCCCGCCTCGGGCGCATAGGGGCCATGCACCCGGTAGCCGTAAAGCTGGCCGGGCCGCACGTCGGGCAGGTAACCGTGGAACACCTGATGGGTGTATTCGGGCAGTTCGATGCGTTCGATCTCGCGCCGGCCACGCCGGTCGAACAGGCACAGTTCGACCTTGCTCGCGTGCGCGGAGAACAGCGCGAAATTGCTTCCCGTGCCGTTCCAGCACGCGCCGAGCGGCACGTCCGACCCGGACTGGACGCGGCGATTCAGAAGCGGCGGCGTCTCTATGGCGCTCATTCGGGCACGAGAAACAGTGTTGCGAGCGGCGGCAGGTCCACGGAGGCGGAGGCCGGCAGGCCGTGCATCCCGGCGTCTGCAACCTCGATCCGGCCCGGCGCGTCTGTGCCGCCGTATTCGGCCGCGTCGGAATTCAGCGCGATCCGCCAGTTGCCGCCCCGCGGAAGCCCGATGCGGTAGCCTTCGCGCGCCACCGGAGCCATGTTGCTCACCACCACGACCGGACGGTCGTCTTCACGCCCGGAGCGCAGGAACGAAAACACGTTGTTTTCGGTGTCGCCGCCCTCGATCCAGCGAAAGCCCTCCCGCTCGCAATCGCGCCGGTGCAGGCCCGGTTCCCGCCGATAGAGCGCGTTGAGATCACGCACGAGCGCCTGCACACCGCGGTGGGCGGGATCATCCAGCAGGTGCCAGTCGAGCGACTGGTCGTGGTTCCATTCGCGTTCCTGAGCGAATTCGCAGCCCATAAACAACAGCTTCTTGCCGGGATGGCCCCACATGAACCCGTAATACGCCCTGAGGTTTGCAAATTGGTGCCACCGGTCGCCGGGCATCTTGGTCAGCATCGAACCCTTGCCGTGCACCACCTCGTCATGGCTGATTGGCAGCACGAAATTCTCGGAAAATGCGTATTCGATGCCGAACGTCATTTCGCCGTGATTGTATTTGCGGTGGATCGGATCGTGGCTCATGTAGCGGAGCGTGTCGTGCATCCAGCCCATGTTCCACTTGAAGTCGAATCCGAGCCCGCCTTCCGAAACAGGACGGCTGACGCCCGGCCAGGCGGTGCTTTCCTCGGCGATTGACAGGCTGCGGGGGGCGTATTCGTGGACGGTTTCGTTCACCCCCTTCAGAAAGTCGATCGCATCGAGATTCTCGCGCCCGCCGTAACAGTTGGGAATCCACTCGCCGTCGGCGCGGGAGTAATCGAGATAAAGCATCGACGCGACCGCATCCACGCGCAGCGCGTCAACATGCAACTCCTTCAGCCAGTAGGTAGCCGAAGCGCGCAGGAAATTGGCGACCTCGCGGCGGCCGAAGTTGTAGATCAGCGTGTTCCAATCATTGTGAAAGCCCTGCCTGGGATCGGCATGTTCGTACAGCGCTGTGCCGTCGAACACCCCCAACCCGTGCGCATCAGTCGGAAAATGCGCCGGCACCCAATCGACGATCACGCCGATCCCGGCGCCGTGCAGACGCTCAATCATGCGCGCAAAATCTTCCGGGCTTCCGAACCTCGATGTGGGCGCGAACATGCCGATCGGCTGATACCCCCACGATCCGGAGAATGGATGCTCGCTGACCGGCAGGAACTCCACGTGGGTGAAACCCATCTCTGTCACGTAGTCGGCAAGCTGGTCGGCGAGGCTGGGGTAGTCTAGCATCTCACCCTCAAGCGTACGCCGCCAAGATCCGAGATGCACCTCGTATATCGACACCGCCTCGGCGCGCTGGTCGGCGGCTCGCGACCGCATCCAGCCGTCGTCGGTCCATTCGTGCTGCACCATGCCGTGCACGATGCTGGCGCTCTCGGGCGGCACCTGCGCCGCGAATCCGACCGGATCGGCTTTGAGCGGTTGCAGGTGGCCATAGGCGCCCAGGATCTCGTACTTGTAGATTTCGCCCGGCCCGATGCCCGGCAGGAAAATCTCCCACACACCCGACGCACCGCGCCTTCGCATCGCGTGGCGGCGCCCGTCCCATGCGTTGAAATTGCCCACCACGGACACCCGGCGGGCGTTGGGCGCCCAGACCGCGAACGCCGTGCCCATCTCCCCCTCGTGCGTCGCCGGATGTGCGCCGAGACGCCGATACAGTTCTTCGTGCCGGCCCTCGCCCAGCAGGTATTCGTCCATCTCGCCCAGCACCGGGCCAAAGCTGTAGGGGTCGATCATCTCCCATTCATGGCCCACCGCGTTGCGGCAGCGCAGGCGGTAGGCGAACCGTTTGCGCCGCCGCTCGAACACCGCGTGAAAAAATCCCTCTGGGCTGATCCTGTCCATCCGGCACACGAGCTTGCCCCCGCCGTCGATCACGTCGATCTCCGCGGCGTCGGGGACAAAGGCGTTCAGCAGCATGGGTTCGGCCGAACCGCGTTGATGCATGCCGAGCACGCGAAACGGGTCCTCGTGCTGGCCGCGCAGCACTGCTTCGATATCCGGCCATGCCGGCGCGGTACGCGGCGTCTGCGCGGGGTCCCGTGTCGATGACTGGGTCAACGAGCTTCTCCGATGTCGTCGTCAACGAGCGAAAGCAGACCGCGCAGCGGGATGTCGAGCCAGCCGGGGCGCATCGCCATTTCATAGGAAATCTCGTAGGCCGCCTTCTGAATGAGAAAGAGATCGAGCAATGCGCGCTCGAAGTCGCTGTCTGCGGGATGCAACGGGTCATTTCCCATCGTTTCGCGATACGCCTCCAGGAACGCGCCCTGTGTCGCGCGCCGCCAGGCCCGCACCCCGGCGAGGGTGCCTTCGGGATCGGCGCCGAGGTCGATCCGACGTCGCACCGTGGACCAGAGCGCGTAATCGAAGCTGCGCAGCATCCCCGCGACATCCCGCAGCGGCGAAGTTTTCACCGTCCGCTCGGCGGGGCTGCGCCCGGGCTCGCCTTCGAAGTCGATGATGACGACGTCGGTCTGTGCAACCAGGATCTGCCCGAGATGGTAATCGCCATGGATGCGGCAGCGCCCGCCCGACGGCGACATGCCGCGCACCCTGTCGACGCGTTCGATCAGAGTGGCGCGGCAGGCGATGGCCTGTTCGGCCAATGCGCGGCTGGTGTCGCCCAGTCCGCTCAAGCCGGTCGCCAGCCGGTCGAGCGCGGCGGACAATTCCCCGCAGACATCGTCCGCGAGCGCGGCAATATCGTCCGCCGTCAGATCTTCCCGCCCAAAGATCGAACCCTCCGCGCCGCTGGCCAGCGCCAGGTGCAACTCGGCTGTGCGCCGCCCCAGCACCGGTCCCAGGTCGAGCGGGCCGGCCATGATCGGCTCGTTCTGTTGGCCGGGCGCAGCAAGATCGCGGGTTTCCATGTCACGCTCCAGCGCCTGCGTCAAATGGGTCCAGGCATCGCCCTGGTTGCGCACGAAATCCGACGCGGCGGCGAGCGTGGTCACAATGCCGTCTGCGTCGATCCAGTCGATGGTGCCGAGCAGCGCGGGGCTGGCATCGAAATCGGTTTCTTCCGTCAGGAAGCGGGCGACCTCGATATCCGGCTGCACACCCTGTTGCAGACGGCGGTAGAGCTTGAGGACCACCGCGTCCCCGAAGGCGATGGAGGTGTTGGACTGTTCCGTGGATAGCAGGCGCGGCTCGCCGGGATCTTCCATGAGCGAAAGCGCATCGCTGCGGCGCAGTTCAATCCGCCCGTCGCCCGCGCGGACCGTCTGCCCGGCTTTCAATAAGGCCAGAAGTGTGCTGGCGAAATCCTCGTCCACCGCCCCGTCAACGAGTGCGCCGACCTGGTTCGCGCGCCGCAGCTTGGACAGAGTCGCGGGAAGGCGCGGACCAATGGTCAGGGCGTCCTCGCCCCATTCGGCCGAAAGCGGTAGGAAGTACCGCTGCGCTGCGCCGTCGTGAAGGGTGACATCGGCGACCGCCAAAAGATGCCGCCCGCCCGACAGCTCGCAGAGTCTGCGCAGCGCAACGCCTTCGATGCGTGTGCCTTTTGCCGCGAACCAGCGCTGCATCGGAAGGTATTCGGCAAGGGTTTCGCGTTCGAACTGCCGTGCGGTCGGTCCCTCGAGCGCGGTAGACAGCGTGCCGTCTCGCGTGGTGAGGGTCAGGAAATCGGGTAGCGTCTGGGCGTGCGGCATGTGCCATTGCGACGCGTCCGTGCCGTCCGCCAGATCGAACCAGTAGAATCCGTAGCCGGGAAGGGTCAGCAAGTATGGTAGTTCACCGATGGGCGGAAAAGGCGACTGGCCGTTCAGTTCCACCGGCACCCGGCCGGAGAATTCGCTAAGGTTTATCTCCGCGGCCTGCGCCTGGCGCGACAGGTTGGCGACACAGAGCACCGCCTCGTCGCCCATGCGCCGCAGATAGGCGAACACCTTCCGGTTACGGGGATAAAGAAGCTCGATCGCGCCGCGCCCGAACAATGCGTGGCGCTGGCGCACCGCGACCGCACGCCTCACCCAATTGTAAAGCGAGGTCGGAGATTGTTGCTGAGCCTCGACGTTGACACTCTGAAACCCGTAAATCGGATCCTGGATCGTCGGCAGGTACAGCTGCTGGGGAATTGCGCGACTGAACCCGGCGTTGCGGTCCGCCGACCACTGCATCGGGGTGCGCACCCCGTCGCGGTCGCCGAGGTAGTAATTGTCGCCCATCCCGATCTCGTCGCCGTAATAGAGGATTGGCGTGCCGGGCAGCGACAGCAGCAGCGAATTGAGCAGTTCTATCTTTCGCCGGTCGTTCTGGAGCAGCGGCGCCAGCCTGCGACGGATACCCATGTTGATCCGCGCCCGCTTGTCCGAGGCGTAAAAGTTCCACAGGTAATCGCGCTCGCGGTCGGTGACCATCTCGAGCGTCAACTCGTCATGGTTGCGCAGGAAGATGCCCCATTGACAATCGTCTGGGATCGCAGGGGTCTGGCGAATGATGTCGGTGATCGGGTAGCGGTCCTCCTGCGCCACGGCCATGTACATCCGGGGCATCAGCGGGAAGTGGAAGCCCATGTGGCATTCGTCGCTTTCGCCGAAATAGGGGCGCGTGTCCTCGGGCCACTGGTTCGCCTCTGCAAGAAGCATCCGGTTCTCGAAATGGCGGTCGAGATCAGCTCGGATCGCCTTGAGCACATCATGTGTCTCGGGAAGGTTCTCATTGTTGGTGCCGTCGCGTTCGACCAGATAGGGAATCGCGTCGAGCCGCAGCCCATCCACGCCCTTTTCCAGCCAGAAATGCATCACGTCGAGGATCGCCGCCAGCACCTCCGGATTGTCGAAATTCAGGTCCGGCTGGTGATCGAAGAAGCGGTGCCAGTAGAACTGTTCGGCCACCGGGTCCCATGTCCAGTTGGAATCGAGGGTGTCGTTGAAGATCACCCGCGTCCTGTCCATCCATTTCGTCGGGTCGTCGGACCAGACATACCAGTCCCGCTCGGGGCTGCCCCTCGGCGCGTTGCGTGCGCGCTGGAACCATGCGTGCTGGTCCGAGGTGTGGTTTATAACGAGTTCGGTGATGACCTTCAGGCCGCGCCGGTGGGCTTCGTCCACGAAGCCCTCGAATTCCTCCATCGTACCGTAGGCGGGATTGATAGCCTTGTATTCGGCGATGTCGTAGCCGTCGTCGCGCAACGGCGAGGGATAGAAGGGCAGCAGCCAAACGGCGGTTGCGCCCAGCTCCTGCACATGATCGAGGCGGCGCATCAGCCCGGCGAAGTCACCGATGCCGTCATCGTTGGAATCCTGGAAAGCCTTGACGTGCAACTGGTAGATGACCGCGTCCTTGTACCAGTCCGCGACCGTTTCGGTGGCGGCAGCGGCCCCGACATCCTTGTCTGCGAAGGTCATGCAGCGCCTCCCGGCGGAAAGAGTTTCCAGATTGCGTAGGGCCGGTCATGCGGATCGAGTTGCAGCCGGTGGTCGCGCCCATGCCAGGTGAAACGGTTGCCGTGAATCACGTCCTCCACCTCCACCGACGCTTCGGCTGGCAGGCCGAGCTCCCGCAACGGCAGCTCGAACCAGAAATCAGCGCCGGCGAACGGGTCGATGAGAACGTGGAAAAGCAGATAGTTGCGTACCGTATGGTCGAGGCGCGCGTAATACAGCACCCGGTCGTCATGCGCGGTGAGCAGCTTCAGGTTTCCGAAATCGCGCATCGCGGGATTGTCCCGGCGTATATGGTTGATAAGCCGCACGTCGGCCTTGATATTGCCCGGCGCGTTCAGGTCGCGGTGCTTGAGTTCGTACTTCTCGCTATCGAGATACTCGTCCTTCGGCGGGAGCCAGGCCGCCTCGCAAAACTCGAAACCGGAATAGAGGCCCCAGTTGCCCGACAGCGACCCGGCGAGGATCACTCGTGTGCGAAAGCCGGGACGGCCCGAGGAATGGTTGAAATAAGGATTGATGTCCGGCGTGTTGGTGAAGAAGTTCGGCCGCATGTAATGGCGGCATTCTTCTGTCGTGAGTTCGATCAGGTATTCCGACAACTCGTGCTTGGTGTTTCGCCAAGTGTAGTAAGTATAGCTCTGGTTAAACCCCAGCTTGGCGAGTCGCTTCATGATTTTCGGGCGGGTGAACGCCTCGGACAGGAAAATCGCGTCCGGGCAGGACTTGCGCACTTCGCCGATGATCCACTCCCAGAACGGGAAAGGCTTGGTGTGCGGATTGTCCACGCGGAAGATCTTCACTCCGTGCCGGATCCAGAACAGGAACAGGTCGCGGATCGCCACCCAGAAGGGCACGTTCGGCGCGTCATCGAGATAGTATCGGAAGTTGACGATATCCTCGTATTTCTTCGGTGGGTTCTCCGCGTACTTGATTGTTCCGTCGGGGCGTCGCTCGAACCAGTCCGGGTGCTCCTTGAGCCAGGGATGGTCGGGCGACGCATTCAGGGCGATATCGAGCGCGATCTCGATTCCTTCGGCGCGGGCCGCCTCCACCAGCGCATCGAAATCCTCCAGCGTTCCTAGTTCCGGGTGCACCGCGTCCATTCCGCCCTCGGGCGTACCGATGGCGTAGGGCGATCCGACATCGCCCGGTTCGGCCTTCAGCGCATTGTTCCGGCCCTTGCGATTGGTCGTGCCGATCGGGTGGATGGGCGGAAAGTACAGCACGTCGAAACCGAGATCCCGGACATAGTCCAGCCGCCCGATCACGTCGCGGAACGTGCCGTGGCGACCCGCCGGCCCGGCGGAGCGGGGGAACATTTCGTACCAGGCGGAAAACGCAGCCCGCTCGCGGTCCACCCAGATCGGGATATCGGCGGACCGGGTCTGGTTCACCCGCGGCCCGATGCGCGCCATCAGCGCGTCCGCATCCGGCGACAGAAGATCTGCCACCGCGTCGTTCCTCGCGGCCTTACGCAGCGCATTCAGCGCGCCCGATTCGCCGCGCGGAGCCTTCGTTGCATCCAGAAGCAGTCGCGCTTCTTGCAATTCCACGGAAAGTTCCTGCCCGGCGGCGCGTTTCCTCGCGGTGTCGCGCGCCCATGTTGCCCAGAGGTCACGCCAAGCCACGATGGCAAATCGGGCGGGGCCCGGGCCGTCAAAGGCGATAGACCCGTGCCAGGCATCGTTGGGTTCGGGGCGCATCGGATGCAGGCCGCCGTCCGGGCCGAGTATCGCCGCCTCGATCACATCGTGACCGTCGCCGAAGATATCCGCGGACACGTCCATCGGCCGGCCGGCGACGGCCTTGGCCGCGAAGCGACCGCCGTCGATCAGAGGATCGATGGCTTCGATGACGAGCCGTCTTTCCGCGAGGTCCTGAAGTTTCAAAAGGGAATCCCTGCCGCTCCTTGGCGCCTTCATCGGCGAACTTCCTTTTCGATTGATCCGGTTTGCCTGGTCCCCGGTTCTGAGCCTGGGTCGCCAGCCAGTGCGCCTTCGCGCCGGTCCACCCGCTTGCCGTTCCAACACGCTGCGCGGGCTGTGGTTCCGCGTGCGGACTGGATGGGCCGGATCGGCGGTCGGGCCGTTCCTCTGCGCGCTGCCGGTCTTGGTGATGCCGCGGGTCGCTGTCGAGCACCATTCGCAGCGCGCCGAGCCACGAAGTGGTTGCCCCGCGCGTCGAACGCTGCTGGGTCGTTATAGCGGGGGTTGAGGCCGATCTTCGTCCAAGCCCCCAATGCCGACATAGTTGTCGTGTTTCGGTTAGGCCTTGAAGCGGGCAGCTGGCGCTGGTCGACGATGCCGGGGCGTTTGTCGCCGCTCACCGATGCCGCTGTTCCGCATCAGCGGGAACCGAGATGAGCTCAGGCGGTTGAAGAAGGATCGGCCGTGGGGCAGCTCAGCTCTGGAACGGGCGCCGCCTTTCAGCGCCACGCCAAAGGGAGCACGGAGTGGAAGAGCAAATCCGAGACGCAATCCTGACTGAGCTGAGTCGGCAGTCTGAAGATCCTGAATGCAACTTCGAATGTTCGCATGCCGGTGATCGGCTCACCGTCAGCGGAGAGATCGACCTTGATGCCCTCGTGTTCGTGATAGTCGGGTCTTTGGCGGGCGGCCCGTAGAGTCGCCGGCCATTCTCCTTCCGGGCGCGCGCATGCCCCCTCCTGAGCTGCGGTTAACCGGCCGCTGAAGAACCCGGCGCCCGGCGCGATATGCGAAACATGATTGGCCGATCCCGGGCAACTGGGGGCGGTTATGCGGGGAGCGATCAAACGGCGGGCGCGGGGTTCAGCGACGTGGACCTCGGTTAATGCATTCCCGCGCGGCACCCTCTGCGCACGCTGAAAGAGAACCGCGCAGGCCTGATCGTGAAGGGCGACCGGACGCAGGCCGACGGTCATGCCGAACGCCGCTCCGCCCTCAACATGATCCATCGCCGAACCCGATGGCGCATATGTCGCGCGCGAGCCTGTATGGGTTCGGGTGTTGTTCCGCTTCCTCGGCTCGATTCGAGCACGAGTAAGAGCATCCTGACCATCTTGCCGCAATGCTGATGGTTCGGCTGTGCCTTCATGATTGGGCACACTTGACGTTCGCCTGTACCTGTCGCGGAGTGAACTCGCCCGATGAAGAAAAAGGGGGTCGCTCGAATGGGTCGCCTGGTAGTGGTTTCCAATCGGGTCCAGTCCCCCGACAGCGCGCCCGCGGCAGGTGGACTGGCGACCGCGATGCACGCGGCATTGCAGCAGTCCGGCGGAATGTGGTTCGGTTGGAGTGGCGAGACGTCGGAAGGGGATGTCGGCGATGCATGGGTCCGTGAGCACGAGGGTATCACCTACGCCACAGTGGATCTGAACGAGCCTGACTACGTCGGCTTCTACGAAGGCTATGCGAACCAGACCCTCTGGCCACTCTTTCACAACCGAGTGGACCTTGCCGTCTTCGACAGAGTGGCGTTCGAAAACTACCGCCGCGTGAATGAGCGATTTGCGGCACAGCTGGAGCGGCTCCTGAAGCCGGACGACGTGATCTGGGTGCAAGACTATCATCTGATTCCTCTTGGCGAGGAGTTGCGCCAGCTCGGGTGCCGCCAACGGATCGGCTTCTTCCTCCACACGCCTTTTCCCCCGCCCGAGATTCTGGTCACGTTGTTCAACCACAAGCGGCTCGTCCGCTCACTGCTGGCTTATGACCTCGTAGGCTTCCAAGCTCCCGATGATCTTGGCTCCTTCAAGGACTACGTCGTTCAGGAGCTGAGAGATGGCCGCGCCGCGGATGGTACCGTCAGTGCGTATGGGCGAACCACAAAGGCAGGCGCCTTCCCGATCGGAGTTGACCCTGCCGCCTTTCGGCAACTCGCTTCCTCGTCCTCAGCGCGGCGGTATGCCGCGCGCGTCCACAAGAGCCTCGGTGGCTGCCGCTTGGTTCTCGGAGTCGATCGACTGGATTACAGCAAGGGCATTCCCGAGCGCATGGCCGCCATGCAGACGTTTTATGAGCTACATCCACACGCGCGCGGTCGGGTCACGTTTCTGCAGATTGCCCCGCCCTCCCGCGAGGACGTTCCGCAGTATCGGACCCACAAGCACGAGATCGAAGGCGCCGTTGGCCAGATCAACGGGCGACTGGCCGAGTCCGACTGGACTCCAGTCCGGTATGTAAGCAAGACCTACACCCAGGCGCGGCTGTGCGGCCTCTATAGCCTCAGCAAGGTGGGCCTGGTGACGCCGCTCCGCGATGGCATGAACCTTGTGGCGAAGGAATACGTGGCCGCGCAGCCATCGGACCACCCAGGCGTGCTCGTGCTGTCCCGCTTCGCGGGAGCTGCGCATCAGATGGCTGCGGCGTTGATCGTCAATCCGTACGACAGGGTCGAGGTCTGCGAGGCGGTTCATCAGGCTCTAGAGATGTCGCTCGACGAGCGCACGGAGCGCTGGAGGGCTCTTCTGGAAGGATTGGAGAAACACGATCTCGCGGGCTGGCGAGACAACTTTCTGGCCGCACTTGCGGAGGGCGGCTGCGGCGCCGTCGCCGAGAGCTGACAGGTGATGAGCCGCATCTTCATGCACTTGTCCCTGAAAACGTCGGATCGGCGGCCAATATGCTGCAGGCGGCCGACGGCCAGGGCGAGCGATCCGTTCAGGCGCGATTGGCGGGGCAGTATGGCTGCGTCTCCCCGGACCGCGCGGGGTTACTGGCGGCAGCGGAGACGTCATCAGGGCGATGCACCGATTCCATAACCTCGGGCGGCGGATTTTTCCCCTCAGCGTAGGCCGACGCAGCAAGCATCTCGGGATAGCGACGGGGTGGCAGAAGTCGGCTCGTGATCCGCCCCCCCATTTTGGACATCGATCATTGTCGTTATCCTGGTACTCCAAGGAGACCGCTAATGGACCTCATCGGCATTCACCACCTGACGGCGATCACTGCTGACGCGCCCGGAAACAACCGCTTCTACACCGAGGTTCTGGGGTTGCGGCGCGTCAAGAAGACCGTCAACCAGGACGATACATCGGCGTATCATCTGTTCTTCGCCGACGGGGCTGGGAGTCCCGGCACCGACCTGACCTTCTTCGACTGGCCGGTCGCGCGCGAGCGACGCGGGACGCATTCGATCAGCCGCACCGGGCTGCGGGTCGACGAACCCAGCCTAGACTACTGGCCGCGCGGCTGCGTGCCCATGGCCTGTCCGTGGGGCGAGATTGCGACGCCCGACACCCGCGAGAGTATCGACTTCGAGGACCATGAAGGTCAGCGGTTTCGGCTGACCGCCGACCAGCCGGGCGAAAGTTATCAGTGGGACCGCAGCCCGTTTCCGGCCGAGCATCAGATCCGTGGCCTCGGACCGATCACCCTCTCGGTCCCCGACCTGGCGCCTACCGAGGCGATGCTGACCCGGGTGATGAACATGCGGCGGGTGCACGACTACGCCAGCCCAGACGGCGAGGGCCGGGTGCATGTGTTCGAAATGGGCGCGGGCGGGCCCGCGGCAGAGCTGCATGTCGCGGTCCAGCCCGGGCTGCCCACTGCGCGCCAGGATGCTGGCGCGGTTCACCATGTCGCCTTCCGCGTCCCTGACGCGAACGCGATCCGTGACTGGACGGAGCATGTGGCGAGCTTCCGAATTCCGTCCTCGGGTGAGGTGGACCGCTACTATTTCCGCTCTCTCTATTTCCGCGAGCCTGGCGGCAACCTGTTCGAGATCGCGAGCGATACCCCGGGCTTTGCCGTGGACGAACCGTTCGAGACGATGGGCGAGGCGCTGTCGCTGCCGCCCTTCCTGGAACCCCGCCGCGCCGAGATCGAGGCCGGGTTGAAGCCGCTCGACTGAGCGGCGGCACGCACTCCGATAACGGCGCCGGGCGATCCGAAAACGCCCACCGCGCTCAGGGGCGGGTCGGCGTGACCCGCCAGATCGTGTTCGACAGGTCGTCCGCGACGATCAGCGCGCCGCGCGGGTCGACCGTCACCCCGACGGGGCGACCGCGCGTGTTGTCATCGTCGACCAGGAAGCCGGTCACGAAATCGACCGGATCGCCCGACGGGCGCCCGTCCTCGAACGGCACGAAGGTGACGCGGTAGCCGACGGGCGGGCTGCGGTTCCAGCTGCCGTGCTCGCCGATGAACACGCCCTCGGCGAATTGAGGCCCCATCTCGGGGACGGAAAACGCCACGCCCAGTGCCGCCACGTGCGAGCCGAGGCTGTAGTCGGGACGGATGGCAGAGGCGACCTTTTCCGGGTCCTGCGGCTGCGCACGCGGGTCCACGTTCTGGCCCCAATAGCTGTAGGGCCAGCCGTAGAACCCGCCGTCCTGCACCGCCGTCAGGTAGTCGGGGACGAGGTTCGGGCCGATCTCGTCGCGTTCGTTCACGACCGTCCACAGCTGCCCCGTTCCCGGCTGGATGGCCATCGCGGTGGGGTTGCGCAGGCCTGTGGCATAGGGCCGGTGCGCCCCGGTCTCGACATCGATTTCCCAGATCATGGCGCGGTCTTCCTCGACCTCAAGGCCGCGTTCCGTGATGTTGCTGTTCGAACCGATGCCGACGTACAGGAACCGCCCGTCGGCGCTGGCGGTCATCGCCTTGGTCCAGTGATGATTGACGGTGGACGGCAGTTTCGTCAGCGTCGTAGGCTCGCCGCTCGCCTGCGTCTGGCCGTCGGCATAGTCGAAGCGCACCACCGCGTCCTGGTTGGCCACGTAGAGCCCGCCATCCACCAGCGCCAGACCGTAGGGGGCATTCAGGTTTTCGGCAAATACCCCCTGGGTTTCGTAGACCCCGTCGCCGTCGCCGTCGCGCAGCAGGGTCAGGCGATCGCCGCCCTCGACTGGGCTTTTCCCCAAGCTCTTGATGAAGCTCGCGATGATGTCCTTGGGCCGCAGGGCGGGGGCGCCGCCACCCGACCCTTCGGCGACCAGAATGTCACCATTCGGCAGCAGGAGCGTCTGGCGCGGGACGCGCAGGTCCGTGGCAATGGGGGTGATCGTGTAGCCCTCTGGGACGGTCGGCAGGTCGTCGCCCCACATCGCCGGGCGCGGGACAACCATCGACGGCAGCAGTCCGCGGCTGGGCTCCGGCAACTGCGGGTCGGGGCCATAATCCGGCGGGGCAGGCTGCGCGGAGGCCGTGAGGGGCAGCGTCGCTGCCGCGGCGATCATCAGGAATCCGCGCATCATCCGATCTCCTCGCTGCTGCTGCCGGAATGGCCCACCCAGAAGGCCGCGAGCGCCAGAAGCGTCGCCACCACCGACAGCCACAGACCTTCGGGCATGGTCGCCCATGCATCCGCGGAATGAACGAGCGCATTGACAAGGCCCACCGCCCACGTCGCGAGCAGCAGGACGAAATAGATGATCGGGCGACGGTTGCGGCCCGTGCCGCCCCGGAACAGGTTGACCAGCGCCCAGAGCAGCGCCAAGCCGCCGACCATCAAGCCGCCCGCGATAAGCCACTGCGAGAAGTTGGACCACTGGATCTGGTAGGTCCGCCAATAGGCGATGTCGCTGACCAGCGCGCCGAGGAACAAGGGAAATGGAAACGCGAGCAGAAGCGCGTGCAACGGGTGAATCGGACGAAGCGGCCCCAGGTCGGACGTGAAAGCCAAGGCGTCTCCTCTCTCGATTGAACTTGCCTGGCGTCCTGCACCGGGCGCCTCCTCCCTGTGCGAACGCACCCGGGGCCTCTGCGGTTTCGCAACTACCGGGATTTCGTCGGGACTTGCAGCGTGCCCGGCTGCAGGCACAGGTGCCGGCGGTCAGCGACGATCCGCTGGGCGCCTGATCGTCGCGCACGGGACTGGCAGGTGTGGGCAGGGGGCGGGACCATCCAGTTCGATTCCGGCGAAACCCAGCAGTCCTCACGCCGGCGCCGACCCGCTCGCTCAGTTCGCGCCAGATATCCGATCGAACGGGACCCACTCGCACATGGCGGAAGGGTCCGGCCGTATCGCATGGCGACAGCTGCTCTGCCGGTTCCGGTACCTGATCACCCCGACAGCACCGCCGCGTCGAAACCGCCGTTGCGCCAGGCGACCAGCGCCCGATTCAGGGCGGGGCCAGAATGGCCATCCGCCTCGCCCTCGAAAAGCCCGGCGGCCGCCAGGCGCTGTTGAAGCGACACCAGGGTGTCGCGGCTCCAGTCCTGCCCCTGTTCGGCGAGTTCACGCAGCAGGCTGCCGTCGTCCGAGGCCACTCCCAGCAGGATCTGGACCGCCGCCTGCGACGGGTTGCGCGGAACGCCGCGGCCCTCGTCCAGCAGCACCGCCGCCGCGCGATGGCCGCGCGGCTCGCCCTCGCGTGCGGCGCGTTCGAACAGGGCGCGGGCATCGCCCGGAACGCCGAACTGGCCGTCCTGCGCCAGCACCCCCAGGTTGAAGGTGGCAATGGCAGAACCCGCCGCCGAGGCCTGCTGCATCAGGGCGATCCCCCGCGCGTGGTCGGCGGTGTCCTGCTGTCCCGCCCCCTCCAGCAGCGTCACCGCCAAGTTGATCGCCGCATCCGGGCTGCCGGCGGCGGCGGCACGTTCATACAGGGCGCGCGCCCCATCCGGGTCCGGCGCCACGCCGTCGCCGGTTTCCTTCAGCAGGGCAAGGCTGACCATGGCCCGCAGGTCACCCCGGTCTGCCGCGCTGGAATACAACGTCACTGCCCGTTCGCGCAGACCGGCCGCCGCGCAGGCCCGCGCCAGCAGGGCCTCGTATTTCGCCTGGCGCGGGTCGAGGCGCATCGCCGCCTCGCAGGCTGCCATCGCCTCTACCGCATTGCGGGCCAGCAGTTCGAAGGGAACGCCCGGGGTCGTCTCGGTGCCGTCTCGTGGATGGGTGGCCAGCAATTCGCAGCGCCGCGCTGGGCCGGGCGGCGCCTCGGACGACAGCTCGGCCAGCGTCCGGCGTGCCGCGGCGGCGTGCGGACCCTCGGGATAGCTGCCCACGTAGCTCTCGAACAAGGGCGGCAGCCGGGTGCGCTGCGCCAGCTGCCAGAGCTGCTCGCCGTCGTCCTGGTCGGGGCTCATGCTGCGGCGCGCGGTCATCAGATCGCCCGGATCGCCCGACAGCAGGGCCAGCACCTCGCCGACATGGGTGCCACCGGGATAGCGCTCGACATACAGCCGCAGCAGCGCGGGATCGACGGTGCGCGCCGCGACCTGGTACAGGATGGTTTCAGGCGTGGCGGTCGGCGGACCCGCGTCAAAGCGGAATTGCCGGGTCAGCGAGGAGTTTTCCCACGGGATCTGCTGCCCCCCAGTCCGCGCCATCACGTCCTTGCGCACCGAAATCATCATCTCGCTGATGTCCTGCGCCGGGGTCCTGATGTGGCTCAGCAGCGCTTCGGTGAAGGTGCCGTTGCGCCCCTCGCCGTCGAAGGCCACGGCGTCGGGCTGGGTCGCATAGGCGATCAGGAAATCCGCCGCGCTGCCGACGCGGGCAAGGCCATCGGCATCGGGCAGGCGCAGCGGGTTGTCGCGGCAGGCGTCCAGCAGCACGATCTTCAACCCCGGGGCCGCGGACATGATGTCCAGCACGCCGGCCAGCCGCACCGTCTGGGCGATCGCCTCCCCCGGCTGTGCCATCCGGAAGTCGAGCGGCACCAGATAGTTGCGGTCCGCGATCTGGAAGGCGTGCCCGGCATAGAAGAACAGCGCCACATCCGCGTCCCTGGCGGCGGCCGCGAAACCGGCGATCATCTCCTCCATCTGCTGCCGGGTGCGGTCGATGCCCAGCAGCACCTCGAAGCCGAGGTCGCTCAGCGTTGCCGCCATGTCGTTGGCATCGTTGACCGTGTTGTCCAGCGTCGGCACGCTGGCATAGGCGGCGTTTCCGATGACCAGCGCCACGCGCGGCGAGGCGGCGGCCTGTCCGCCCAGCAGCAGGACCGCGACGACGGCCGCGAAAACCGCGGAGAGGATGCGCCCGGGCCTACAGCCCGACCGCGCGTGCAAGCGTCGCATCGGCTTTTTCGACGGTGGCGAGGATGATGCCTTCCTGCCTTGCATGGGCCCGGGCCAGTTCGGGGTCCTCGACCCGCAGCAGTTCGATCTGCTTGACGATCTCGGTTCGTGCCGTGGCCATGACCTGGCGCGCCTCGGTCAGGGCCTGCTGGCGGATGGCCCGGCGCTGGTCGTCGGTCCGGGCGCCGGCAAGGCGGTCCAGGGCCCGGTTGCGCGCCACGCCGATATCCGCGCTGGCACGGCGCAGGATGGCCGACACCGTCTGCATCGACGGCGGCAGGTCGGCCGACAGCTCGTCCAGCGCGCTGGAATAGCGGTCGAGGGCGCGGGACAGGCAGGCCAGCATGTCCTCTGTCTGGCCTTCGTGCTGGCTGCAGGCGTCGATCATCGTCCCGACTTCCTCGGATACGGCGATCAGACGCGACAGACCGTCCTGCGGATCGGCAACGGTCGGCAGCCCGCGGCTTCCGGAGAGCTGGCTGGCGGGGGCGGCCGCGAACACGATCCGGTCCGGCGGATTGGGCAGGATGATCGGCGGGGCCGTCTGGGGCGGGCGTGCTTGATCCGATGTCGCGGGCGGGCGCAGGATCTGCAACGTCCCCGGCACATAGGAGATGATGTAGTTCGCCTCGGCGCCGCCATCCATCGCGGCGTCGGATGCGCGGATCGGATACAGGCCGGGTGGGCTGCCGGCGGTTCCGCCGCTGGTCAGCAGCACGCTGGAAATCCGGTCGAACGGCGCCAGCTCGCCGGAGACGAGGCGCCAGTCCAGCAGCGGCGTCAGGGGGAAGCGGCTGGCCGTGTCCTGCGCGCCAATGGTGATGCTGCGCGGCGTGACGTCGAGCGCGCCGGGCTCGTAGCTCAGGATATAGTTCCGGGTGACATCGCCGCCCAGGCCCGCGATCGCCGCATCGCTGGCGGTGATCGCATAGGGCGAGCCCGCGACCCATGCCCCTGCGGCGGCACCGTCGCTGGTCAGCTGCACCGACGAGAGGGCGTCTTGGTTCTGCAGTCCGGTGAGGGTCACGTCGGCAATCGAGAATCTGCGTTCGAGCCCGTAGGGCTTCGTCACGTCCCGGGCAAGGACGGTGAGGTCGCGCGGCGTGACGTCAAGTGCGCCTGGCTCATAGCTCAGGACATAGTTCGGGGTTGCATCGCCGCCCTGGCCAGCGATTATGGCATCGCTGGCGGTGATCGCATAGGGCGAACCTGCCACCCCGGCCGCTGCCGGGGCGCCCTCACTGGTCAGCCGAATTGCGGACAGGACATCCTGGTTCTGCAGTCCGGTGAGGGTCACGTCGACAAACGAGAATCTGCGTTCGAGCCCATAGGGCTTCGTCAGATCCCGGGCACGGATGGTGAGGTCGCGCGGCGTGACGTCGAGCGCGCCGGGCTCATAGTTCAGGACATAGTTCCGGGTGACATCGCCGCCCAAGCCCGCGATCGCCGCATCGGTGGCGGTGATCGCATAGGGCGAGCCGGCGACCCATGCCCCTGCGGCCGCACCGTCGCTGGTCAGCTGCACCGACGACAGCGCGTTGTCATACCGCAGGCCCGTCAGGGTCACGTCGGCGCTCGAGAAGGCGCGGGCGATCCCGTAGGTCTTCGTCACGTCGCGCGCCGCGACAATCAGTGGCGCGCGGTCGATCGTGAGGTCGGCCGCCGCCGCGACGATGTCATAGGTCAGCCCGCCCGGCGAGGTGACGGAGTCCGCGGTTCCGATCGCGTAGGTCCCGGCGTCCCGCGCGTCTGGCAGGCGAAAGATTCCCGCGACCGACGGCGTGTCGCCCGCCGCGGCGAAGAGGTAGCGGCCCACCCCCCGGACCGTCCCGGACGCCGCGGGCAACGCGTCGCCATAGGTCACCGTCACCGGGTCCGGCACCGCCCACAGCACGGGGTCGATGCTGTAGAGGCGAGGGTAGCTGCCGGTCTCGCCCGGCGCCCAGGTGGTTTCGAAGTCCCATCCCGCAGCGCGGACCACGAAGCCGTCGGTATCCTGCAACTGGGCGGTGCTCAGCGGGGTGCCGCCGGCAGAGGCCGACTGGCCGGTCGCGTCGCGGTCCCAGAACGACAGGGTCACCGTGCCGGGGGTCTCGCCGTCGTCGTCGGTGGCCACCAGGCCACCCTGCTGCAGCGACCCGGTTGCGCCGTCGGTGGCGACCGGCCCGGCAGCATAGGAGTTGGTGATGCTGCCCAGATTGGAGGCGACCAGCCCGGCGACAGCGGCAGCCCCGGTGCCGCTGAAAGTGACCGGCGCCAGCGAATAGGCATCGGTGATGTCGCCCAGGTTGGTGCCGACGAGCCCGCCGAGCGTCGAGGAATCGTCACCCTCGGCCAGCGTGGCGGTCACGCTGCCGGATGCGCGGGCCCGAGCGATTTCGCCGCCGTTCTGGCCCGCCAGGCCGCCCCCCAGCATCGGACCGTTCCCCGACAGCGCGACCGACGTCGTGGCATGAACGTCGGTCAGGGCGCCCGCATTGGTGCCGGCCAGCCCGCCGACCGCGGCGGCGGTCGGGAACTCGCGCAGGTCGGCAAGGCGCAGGCCAAGCGACCCGGTGGCAAAGGAGGCGGCGACGGTTCCCGGATTGGCTCCCACCAGCCCCCCGGCCTGCACGAGCCCCACGGTGTCCAGGTCGATGGCCATGTCGGCGGAGGATCGCGTGATCGCCCCAAGGTTCAGCCCGGCGAGCCCGCCCACGGCGAGCGCGCGGGTTCCCTCGGTCGGCTGCTGGGTGACAGTAATCGAACCGGCCGCCGAGACGGCGTCCAGCGTGGCGTCGTTCACCCCGACCAGCCCCCCGATGACCCAATAGCCGTCGCCCGTCTGGCTGATCACGCTCTGTGCCGTCGCATTGCGGACGATGTCCCCGCTGTCGGTCGATCCGGCAAGGCCGCCGATCACGGAAATCGGGGCCTCGGCACCCGTCAGTCCCTCGAAGGCAGAGGCGATGGTGCCGGCATAGCGGCTGGTCTCGATCGTCAGCCCGCCCAGGGAACTGCCCAGGACCCCGCCGACCAGAAGGTCGTCGCCCGACTCGAAGGCCTCACCCGACAGCGACAGCGCAACCTGCGATTCCACGTTGCTGATGCGGCCGTCCCCGAACGCCCCGGCGATTCCGCCGAAGGTGCTGCCGATCACCTCGCCCATGTCGGCCGTGATGCTGCCGGTGACGAGGATGTTCTCGATGACATTCGGGCTGTCCGCCGCGATGCTGCGGCCCACCAGGCCGCCGACGGTGGGTGAAAAGGCGTTGTCCGACCGCAGGTCGATGTCGAGCAGGCGCAGGTTTGCGATCGCGGCGCCACCGGTCACGCCGAACACCCCGCCCTCGCCGGCGAAGGTGGTCTGGGCGAGGTCCGTGATCGCATGGTTCGCGCCGTCAAGGCTGCCGCTGAACGGGATCTCGGACGTGCCGATCGGCCGGAACCCCGCGCCGAAGTTCCACCCGCGCGTGCCGCCGGCGGCAATATCGGCGCCGAGCGTGTAATGCGCGCCTGCGTAGCCCGCCGAGCCGATGCCCTGCAGGCCGTACAGGTCCGAGATCACGTAGGGGTCTGCGGGCGTCCCGGACCCGCCCGACGCGCGCAGGAAACCGGCGTCTGTGCCGATGCCAAAATCGGCGGCGGAAAATGCGGGCAGTGTCGCGGCGTTCTGCCACCATTCCGACGCGCCGGTCAGCCGGAAGCGGCGCTCAGCGGAAACCAGTCCGTTGCTCCCACTCCAAACCAAGTCTCCGCCGACGGTGATATCGCGCTTCGAGGTCATCGTCAGTCCGCCGGTGCCGCTCCAGCTCAGGGCGGCGTCAGTGGTGATGTCGCGCCCCGCGCGCAGCGACACCTCGCCCGGTCCGCCCCAGGACATCGGGTCGTTGATCAGAATGTCGTTCGAGGCGATCAGTTCGAGCAAGTTGAGGGCCGGACCGGTCGGGAAGGTGAACTCCAGCCGGGTGTCGACCACGATGTTGCCCACATCGTCGCCGTCGCCCTCGGTCGAGAGGATGTAGCGGCCCTCTCCCTCGAGCATCTTGGTGATCTCATCGACCAGGACGTGCGTGGGATCGTCCGCATTGAAGGTGGCCTCGTCGACAATCCGGAAATCCTGCGGGTCGAACAGCACCGCCCCGGGCTGCCCCTCGGGGGCGGCCAGGAACACGTCCGAACTGCGGATGGCCAGATCGCCCTTGCTGGAAATCTCGGCGAAGCCGCCATTCCCCCCCGCCGCGCCGCCGCGCACCGAGACGCTGCCGCCGAACCCGGTCAGCACGTCCGACCAGACGATGATCCGGCCGCCATCGGCATGGCCGATCCCGTCGGCGACGACGCGGGTCCCCGCATCCAGCAGCGTGGAATGCGCGGTCGGCAGGGACCCCTTGCCCTGGTAGTCGCCGCCGATGCGGATCAGGCCGCCGCCGCCGGTTCCGCTGGCATCCAGAACCGCGCCGGCCAGTTCGATCCGGTGGCCGGTGATGGCGATCTCGCCGCCGCGTTGGGGCTTTGCCACCGGCGGCGACGAGCGGGTCACCCGGGGGGCCGAGGGCGCCGCCACCTGGCGGGTGCCGGTGGTGCGAACCTTGCCGGTCACCCGGACCTTGCCGCCACCGCCGCCGCCCAGGACCACCCGGCCGGACCGGCCGGATACGGTGCGTGCCTCCGTCACCCCGGACAGGTTGATCGCGTTGCGCGCGGCGTTGCGGGCGGTCGCGGCCTTGATCTCGATGGTGCCGCCATCGGCCGAGATCAGGCCCCGCTGTTCGGCCAGCGCCTGCAGCTCGTCGCTCTGCTCGGGCGGCAGCGCCACCGACAGGAAGTCGTTGCCGCTCAGGTTCAGGGTGGCCCGCCGCCCCGCGCCCATGCCGACCGACCCCAGCGGCACCCGGATCACCCCGGAATTGCTGACCTGGCCGCCCAGCAGCGCCGCATAGCCGCCCGGGATGATGTCGATGCGGCCCTCATTCGCCACGCGTCCCGGCCGGTCCCCCGAAAACCGCAGCCGGCCGGCCATGAAATCGTCGTTGGTGATGTCCAGGGACGAGCCGACGAAGCCCCCGGTCGCGACCCGCCCCTCGCGGCCGACCACGATGCCATTGCGGTTGACCACGAAGACCTGGCCGTTCGCGCCCAGGAACCCGTCGATCCGGGTCGGGCGGTCGCCGGTCACGCGGTTCAGCAGCGCCGAGTCGCGCCCCGGCTGGTTCACCCGGACCGAGGCGCCCGCGCCGATGCCGAAGCTGGTCCAGTTGACGATGGCGCGGCTGCTATGCTGCTCGACGCGCATGTCGTCGGGGCGGGGGGAGGTGATGGTGGCCTTGCCGCCGACGATGCTGGGATCGGTGGGCAGTGACTGTGCGGCACTGGCGCCCGGGACCAGCGCGCTGCAGGCCAGCAATGCGGCCCACAGGCGCCGCCCCGATCTAGAAGCGGTAGGAGCTGACGATCGTGAAACGTTCCGGGTCATCCTGACCATCGTCCCTGTTCCCTATGCCGTATTCGAACCTGACGGATGCAGACGAATAGTTCGGGTCGCGGACGAGGTTCAGATCGACGCCAAGACCAAAGGAACTGGCACCGACGCGGGAGGCCTCGTCCGCGGTTGGGTTTTCCAGATCGACCGCCCCCACGGCGGCGAACAGATAGGGGCTGACGATCAGCGGCCGGCCGGCCCGCCGCACCGGGATGTTGCGGGCCACCTCGCTGCGCACGAACCAGCCGGAATCGCCGGTGACGGTTCCCAGGTCGAAGGCGGACAGCCCTTCGGTCGAGGCGATGCCGAACTGTTCGCTGGACAGCAGGGGCGTGCCGAACGAGGTCTGCGCCTGCCCGGCGAGGGTCAGGCTCCAGTCCTGACGAAAGCCGCGGTTATAGCTGAAGGACAGCTCCAGCTTCTGGAAATCCGCGTCCGCCCCTTGGCGCGACAGCGGCAGGTTCGGGGTCGCGTCGCTGGCCGACCGGGCGCCCAGCCCGTCCAGCCCGACCGACAGGGTCGACCCGACCCGGAACGCGCTGTTGTCCGACAGTTCCCACGTCCCCTCGCCGGTCAGGCGGAGGACGCGGGTCCGATCCTTGTAGAGCTGGAAATCGCCCGCGATCGTGTCCAGATCCTGCCGGTCGCTCTGCATGTCCAGCGCCGCCGTGACCGCGATGTTGCGCCGGACCGAGCGGACCACCGGATAGTACAGCCGGAACGAGAGCCGGTCGAAATCGGAATCCGAGGCGATGCCGTCCGTGTCGGGCCCCGTCCTGGAATTGGCCGCCTCGACCCCGAAGGTCAGACCGTCGTGGCCCATCGGAAAGACCGCGCCCCCGGCAAGGGTGCGCAGTTTCGGTCCGTCGCTGAAATAGCTGTCCGAGCCGAGTCCGGGGTGCCCGGATGCGCGGACATAGAACACCTCGCCCCAGCCAAGATGGTTGTTGAATTCCAGGCCCGAGCTGAAGTTCAGCCGCCCCAGATCCTTGGAAAAGCTGTTGTCCAGACCGAAGAAGCCGGTGATCGACCGGAATTGCGGGTTCAGGATCACCACGGTGCCGCCGGGGCGGGCGCCCGTCGACAGCGCCGAACCCAGCGCCACGCCGAACATGTCGCCGGCCAGCAGCAGCCGCCGCTCGATGTCCGGCAGGCGCAGCGACGGCCGGTCGACCAGCGGTGCGGTCATCGCCTCCAGCCGGGTGCGCAGCGGCGCCGGCGCCGAACTCGCGTCGACCCGTTCGACATAGCCGTTCACCACCGTCAGGCGCAGCGGTCCGCCATCTTCCAGCGTCTGTTCGGGTATGACGACGCGCGCCAGCACATAGCCCATGCGGGCATAGGCGGCCTCCAGCTCCGATGCGGCGGCAAAGATCTCGGACACGGCGATCCGCTTGCCGGTCAGCCGCGCCCGCAGGGCCGCGACCTCGGCGTCGCTGCCGGGCAGGGCGCCCTCGACCGCCACATCGGACAGCCGGATCGAAAGCCCTTCGGCCCCCGGCGGCGGCGCCAGCCCGGGCTCGCCGCTGAAGACCAGCAAGCCGGTCATCCGCTGCATCGGCGGCTGATAGCTGTCCTCGGTGATCTGCCCGGCGGTCTGTGCCAGCGCCGTGCCGGCCACCAGAGCCGCGACGGCAAGGCCCCCGAGCAGGGTCGATCGGGACGGGCGAAGACCGCTTGTCGCGAAAGCCACGTTACCTGCCTCCCCTCGCCTGTCGGTAACGCTGAGGTTACCACGATTCCCGCGCGGGGCATAATGTTTACTGGGCCATACGGGCCGTGGCGCACCCCTGGGCGGCCGGCTCAGCTCAGCGCCTGGAACTCGACGCGGCGGTTCTCGGCAGCCGCCGGCTCGACGGGGTTCGCCAGAAACCGCTTGCCCATTCCCAGGGCCTCGAGCCGGGACGCGGCGATGCCGCAATCCCGCATCAGCCAGCGCCGCACCTCCTCGGCCCGCAGCCGGGACAGGTTCTCGTTATAGCTGTCGCTGCCGAGCGCATCGGTGTGGCCGACGATGCGAAACAGGGCGATGTCGGACTGCCGCATGACCGAGCACATCTTCTCCAGCGCCGGCCTCTGGTCGGGGGCAATGCTGGCCGAATCAAAGGCAAAGCGGATGGCGACGTTGACCTGAAGCTCGGGTGCGAACTGGCCGAACGTCACGGTCTCGCCCGCAGCCTGGGCCGCAGCCTGTGTCGTGTCCCCGCGCGCCGCCTCTGCCACCGGCACCGTTGCGGGTGCGGTGTCGGGGGGCGGCACGACCACCATGTCCAGCCCGCGGGTCTTCTGACCGCCCAGCGTGGCGCGGTACATGTCCCGCTGCGCCTCGAAGCGCTGCAGGATCTGCTCCTCGGTCAACTCCTGTGCGGCAACCGGCACGGCGAGAAGGCAAAGGATGACGGATAACGCGCGACAACGCCAAGACACGGGAACCACCCTGAAAATCTGCGTCCCTATGAGGGTATTTTACGCTAGAATGCGCTTGGATTCAATCGATCCGTCCTGGTCGGGGTAGCGTCGCCTTGCCTGCGAACCATCATCCAGTGAATGGCGGGTCCGCATCGCGCGGATTGCGGGCCAGGGGGGCAGGGCTGACCCATCGGGGCCGGGTCCGCGCCGGCAATGAGGATGCGATCCTGGTCGATCCCACCGGCCGGCTCTGGGCGGTCGCCGATGGCATGGGCGGCCATGCACTCGGTGCCTATGCGTCCGAACGGGTGATCGACGCGCTGGACACGATCCGCGACGATGAGGAGGCGGCACCGGCGCTGGCGGCGCGGCTGGCCCGCGCCGATGCCGACATCCGGGCGCGGGGGCGGTCCGAAGGGGTGGTGACCGGCGCCACGGCGGTGGCGGTTGTTATCCGGGAGGGACAGGCGACCCTGGCCTGGGCTGGGGACGCGCGGGCCTATCTGCTGCGCCGGGGCCAGTTCGTCCGGCTGACCCGCGACCATTCGGTCGTCCAGGAAATGGTCGATGCGGGCAGGCTGACCGAGGCGGCGGCACGCACCCATGCGCAGGGCAACATCGTCACGCGCGCCGTCGGGACAGGGGCGCAGGCCGAGTTCACGGCACTGGCGCTGGAGGCGGGGGACCGGCTGCTGCTCTGCTCGGACGGGCTGACGCATGTGCTGCCGGACGCGGCCCTGGCCGAGGCGCTGCAGGCGACGCTGCCCGCCACCGCCCCCGAGGCGGGAACGCCGGCCGACGCGGCCTGTGCCCGGCTGCTGCGCCGGACGCTGGACGAGGGCGCGCCCGACAACGTGTCCGTCATCGTCATCGACATCATGGCGGCATGAGATGGGGCGCCGTCCTGCCGTGCCGGCCCGCCCTGCGCCGCGCCCGGCCGGCGGCGGCACCCTGGTCGCCCCGATCATCGTCGCGATCGGCGTGGTCGTCGGGGCCATCGCCTTCGCGGTCACGACGTGGCTGCTGGACAGCGCCGACCAGAGCACCGAACTGCGCCTGAGCCGACAGGAGGCGGAGATCGCCGCCCTGCGCGAGGATCTTGCCGAAGCCATGACCGAACGCCAGGGCCTGCGCGCCGATCTGGCGCAGCTGCGCGACGATTTCAGCCTGGTGGCCAACCGTGCGCCGGTCGCGCCCGCGGCGCTGCCCCCGCCGGCCGTCGATCTGGGCGCCGAGGATTTCGAACAGCCGCCAACCGAGGCGCTGACCGAACAGATGAAGCTTGCCAAGGCCCGGTTCAACAAGGGGATTACCCAGCCCCGCAACGCCACCATGATCGAGATCCTGGGCCAGCCGCGCGACAGCTATGACACGACCTGCCAGCCGGTGACCAACCCGCGGCTCAGGGCGCTGCTGGAGACCCGGCAGGTCGGCCCGATCCGGGTCACCATGCTGGTCCCCGCGCTGGACAGCCTGCAGCGGGTGCTGGACCGGCTGAAGGACAGCGATCCCGACATCCATGCCAAGCTGGGCACGGCCGGCGCGCTGTGCGCGCGGTTCATCCGCGGTTCGACACGATCCATCTCGAACCATTCCTGGGGAACGGCGATCGATCTCACCCTGGAAGGGCAGCTGGACCCGTTCGCGGATGGCGGCACGCAGTTCGGCCTGCTGATCCTGGCCGAGTATTTCAACGAGGAGGGCTGGTTCTGGGGCGCCGCCTATAACAGTCGCGAGGATTCGATGCATTTCGAGGTGGGCGAGGAGACGCTGCGCACGTGGCAGGCCGAGGGCAGGCTGTGACCGTCCCCGTCGACCGGCTGGCCGCGCCGGTGCTGGCCTATGCCGACCGCCTGCCGGTCGTGGCCGAGGGCGTGGCCGGGCTGGTGGCCCAGGCGAGGGTGCTGCTCGATCGCTTCGAGACCGAGGCGCTGCGCCAGGGCCTGCCGCCTGACGCCGTCGCGGCCGCCCGCGGCGCGCTGGCGCTGCTGCTGCAGGATGCGGGCGCAGCCAATCCCGCGCTGACCGGCTGGGCGCGCGCGGCCGGGTCCCTGGAGACCATCGACAGCGTCACACTCGCGGAGACCCTGCGGCGCGGCGGGCCGGGGCTGGACCCTGTCCGCGCGCTGATCACCGATTGTCTGGACCGGGTCGCTACCCGCCGGCGCGTGCTGGACCGCACCCCACCGGCGGGTTGGGGCGGGATGGTCGCGGTGCTGGTCGCGGCCTGGATCGCGGCCGCTGCAGGCTGGGCGTTCTGGGTCGAGGCCCGGCAGGGAAGGGCGCTGGAACAGGTATTCTTCGCCGAGATGGTCACGGCCGGCCTGGATCGCGACGTGGTTTTTTCCGACCTTGCCGCCCGCCTCGACCGCGTGGACCTGGCGGCCCGGCAGGTGGCGGCGGGCATGGCAGAGGTCCGGGTGCGGCCCCGGAAATGGCTGACGGGGCGGGACGCGGCCAGCCGGGCGGCCGTGTCGGTGGCCGATCTGCGGGCCCGCCACCTGCCCCGTGTGCTGGCGCTTGCCATCGGGCGCGCGCTGGCGAGCGAGGGGGAGCCGGCGGCCGCCTATGACACGCTGCGTGCCTGGGCGGTCCTGTCCGGGACGATGGACTGGCAACCGTCGTGGCTGGCCGGCTGGGCTGCCGATCGCGCCGGTGCCGAGCCGGGACTTGCCGGCCTTGAGCCGCATCTGCTGGCGCTGTCCGACCGCCCCGCCGCCGCCCTGCCTCCGCCCGACCCGGACCTGCTGGCCCAGGCCCGTGAACTCGCCGCGGAAGCGCCCGAGCCGGTCCGCGCCTTTCTGGAACTGAGCCGATCTGCGCAGGCCGCGGCCCTGCCGCCCTGGGTCCCGGTCGACGCGGTCCCGGCGTTGGCCGAGATTGCGGAGCGACGCTCGGGGCAGCCGATCGGAACACCGTTGCCGGGGCTCTACACGGCCGCGGGGTGGGAGATGGCGGCCGACCGGGGTGCCGGCCTTGGGGTCGAGGCGGCCCGGCGTGCCGCGGACCGGCTGTTTTCCGATCCGCCGCCCGTTGCCAACGACAGCCCCGATCAGGTCATGGCGCTGCTGCAGACCGCGACGCTGGACCGATGGGAGGATTGGCTCGCCGACCTGCGGCTGCGGTCGTTCGACGACCGGCGGCGCGCGGTGCTGGTCTCGGGCGCGCTGGCGCAGGCGGACTCGCCGCTGGCTGCGCTGATTGCCGAGGTGTGGCGGCAGGCAGGCGGCACCGATCGCACCCGTCCTCATCCGCTGCAACTGGCCATCGCGGTCCGCTTCGGTCCCGAAATCCAGTATGTCGAAACCGGTCGCATCGAACGGATCGCCGCCCTGTTTGCGGAACTGAACGTGGCGCTGGGCGTGATGGACAGCGATGCGGCGGATGCGCAGCGCCGGATGCTCACGGCGCAGGGGCGGGTTCGTTCGATCCGGGCCCTGCGCGAGGCGCCGCCCTTGATCGGGCGGCTGGTCGAGGACACGCTGGCCGAGAGCGGCGCGGCCGAAGTCGCCGACCTGACCAACCCGCTGACCCGCGCCTGGCAGGTGCAGGTGCTGCCGCTCTGCGCCCCGGCGCTGACCGGCCGTTTTCCGTTCACCCCCGGGCCGGACGCCGACCCGGCCGCAGTCGCCGCCCTGCTCGGGCCCGGCGGCGCCGTCGACAGCTTTCTGGCGGCCCATGCCGCCGACCTGCTGGACCGCGACGCGCAGCCGTGGCGCTGGAAGCCCGAGGCGCGGCTGTCGGGTCTCGATCCGGCCAGTCCCGTTTTCCTGCAGCATGCGCTGCGTGTCGGGGCGGCGCTGGCGCCGGGGACACGGATCACCGCGGCGGCGCTGGCCGAGCGCGGCCGCGCGACGCTGACTCTGGGCGGGCAGGGCGGGGCGCTCGGGGCGGCTGGCGAGCCGCTGCTGTTCGACTGGCCCGGTCCCCGGCCGGGGGAGGGGATCGCCGTCAGCTTCTCGACCCCGGACGGCGACGCCCGGCTGGACCAGCCCGGCCCTTGGGGTCTGCTGCGCCTGCTGGCGCCGCTGCGCCTGCGCGAGCGCGACGACGGCAGGCGCTTTCTGATCGACCTGCGGACCGGCGGCGCCCGACTGTTCCTCGAGATGACGTTCGACCGTCCCGCCAATCCCCTGTCCGCCCGGCGCCTCTCCGACGGCCTGGCCTGCCCGCAGGTGTTGTAATCATTCGCCATACCGCCGGGTTTTTGCCATAATGGCGTCAGGAACCCGTCGGACGCGCGGCAGCGGCCCCGCGGGGCCGAACCTAGGAGGTCGGCATGTCATCCGCGCGCGAGATCACCGTCGCCATTCCCGCCATCGGCGAGCCCTTCACCTTCGTGCGGATGGAGGGCGAGGAGGAGATCTCGGTTCCGTTCGCCTTCGATCTGCGCATTTCCGCCAAGACGCTCGACCTCAAGGCCAGCGACGTTCTGGGAACGCGCGCCACGATCGAGGTGGCCGGCGCCCCGGACAGCGAACCGCGGCATTTCGACGGTCAGGTGGCGGAGTTCGGGTTGGCCGAGATCCGCGACGATTTCGCCTTCTACCGGCTGCTGCTGCGTCCGGCGCTGTGGTTTGCCGGACTTGCGACCGACAACCGCATCTTCCAGAATCTGTCGGTCCCCGACATCATTGACGAGGTGCTGCGCGCCTACCCGGACGTGGTCACGGACAAGCGGCTGGACGGCAGCTATGCCCCCCGCGACTACTGCGTCCAGTTCGAGGAAAGCGATCTCGACTTTCTCGGGCGCCTCATGGAGGAGGAGGGGATCTTCTATTTCTTCGAGCATTCGGCCGACGGCCACGTCACCGTGCTGGCCGACGCCAATGCCGCGATGAGGCCCGCGCCGGGCGCCGCCGAGATCGCCTATGAGCCGGACAGCCCCACCGCTCCGCGCGAGGGCGACTATCTGACCGGCTGGGTGCCGCGCGCCGCGGTGCGGATCGGCGCCGTCGCCCAGACCGACTACGATTTCCTCAAGCCCTCCGCCGACCTGATGGCCAAGGCCAGCCATCCGCACGGGCATGCCGGCGACCGGCGCGAGACTTATGCCTATCCTGGGCGGCATCTCGACCTGGGACGCGGCGACCGGCTGGCCGGCATCCGGCTGGAAGAGGCGCAGGCCGGGTTCGAGCGCGTCCTGGCCGAAGGCACCGCGCGGCCGCTGGGACCAGGTCGGCGCTTCACCTTGACCGATTTTCCGCGCGAGGCCGAGAACGCCGCGCATCTGGTGCTGCGCGCCAGTTACCGGATGTGGGACGAACAGGTCCGCGCCGGCCAGCGCACCCGTTCCGACGGCGGCGAGCCGGTGGGGTATCGCGCCAGCCTGCTGTGCGCGCCCGCCCGCATCCCGTTTCGCCCCGAACGGCGCACCCCCCGCCGGCCCATGCGCGGGCCGCAGACCGCGGTGGTGGTCGGCCCGGCCGGCGCCGAGATCCATACCGACGAACATGCCCGGGTGAAGGTGCAGTTCTTCTGGGACCGCAAGGGGGGGCGGGACGCCGGGTCCAGCTGTTTCGTGCGGGTCAGCCAGACCTGGGCGGGTGCGGGCTGGGGGTTCATCCAGATCCCCCGCATCGGACAGGAGGTGATCGTCGATTTCCTGGACGGCGATCCGGACCGGCCGATCATCACCGGACGGGTCTACAACGCCGAACAGATCCCCCCCTACGGCCTGCCCGGAAGCGCCACCCAGTCCGGGTGGAAGTCGAACAGCTCTCCCGGCGGCGGCGGCTGGAACGAGCTGCGGTTCGAGGACAAGGCCGGCGCCGAGGAGGTGTATTTCCAGGCCCAGAAGGACCACAACGAGCTGATCAAGAACGACGAGACCCGCAGCATCGGCCATGACTGGATCGAGGATGTGGTCAACGACGCCACCCAGTCGGTCGGCCATGACCGCCGCGAGAGCGTCGGCAACGACAAGTTCACCAGCGTCAAGGTGAACCGCACCGTTTCCATCGGCGCCAACGACACCGAGACGGTGGGCGCCCATCGCAGCCTGGATGTCGGCGCGACCGAGACGATTCATGTCGCGCAAAGCTCCACCGAGAGCATCGACGGAACGCACACCCAGACCGTCGGCAGCACCCAGACCATCACCGTCAAGGCGGCGCGCCTGGACAGCGTCGTCGCGACCGAGACCCGGAACGTCGGCGCGGCGCAGACCAACACCATCGTCGGGCAGCGAACCGTCACGGTGCAGGCCGGACAGGCGCATGCGATCACTGCCGACGACGGCTGGACGGTGGGGGGCAATCGCACCCTCAGCGTGACCGGCAACGAGACCGTGGCGATCACCGGAAACCAAGGCGAACGGGTCGGCGGCGATGCGTCGCTGGAGATCACCGGCACTCGGGCCACGCAGGTGGGGGGTGATGAGGCACACAAGGTCGCCGGCAAGATGGTGCTGGACGTGGGCAAGGCGCTGGCGATCGTGGCGGCTGACAGCATCTCGATCAGCTGCGGGTCCGCTGCCATCGTCCTGAAGAGCGACGGCACCATCACCATGGAAGGCAAGGACATCACCGTGAAGGGGTCGGGCGCGATCAACGTCAAGGCGACCGGCGAGACCACCGTCAAGGGCTCCAAGGTCAACCTGAACTGAAGATCGCCGCCAGCACAGGTTCCGGCGCCGCAGGATCGGCGACCAGCGGGTCGAGGGCGCGCTGCCACAGCAGCAGCGGCGGACCATCCTCGACCGGACACTCGGGCAGCGGTAGATCCTGCAGCGCCCGCGCCAGCGCCTCGGGATCGGGTTCGGCCGCAATGGCCAGGGCCGCCTCGCACCAGGGCTCCAGCCCCTGCGGGCCGGGCAGATCGTCGGCCAGCAGGAACAGGCCCAGCGGAAAGCGCCTTCCCACGGCGTCGGTCGAGGGCAGGACCAGCCCTGCGGCGGCGCGCGCCCGTCCCTGGATCCGCAGCCGCAGCCCGCCCGAGGGCCAGTCCCCGCGCCGGGCCAGATGCGCGGCGGCCCAGCCGTCCCACTGGCGCCGGAAGCCGTCAGGCAGGCCGCGGCCCACGAAATCCCCGCGCGTCGGCAGCTTGCCCCAGAAGCCGACCTGCGGGTTCAGAACGCATCCGGGCATCGGAACGCCCCGAACATGCCGAGATCGAAGGGGTTCTCGACCGAGGCCGCGCGCAGCTCGAAACTGGCGGCATAGGGACCCAGGCCCAGTCGCAGGCCGAAGACCTCGGGCTGCGAGGTGGGGGAAAGCCCGGCCCTGCGGATCAGCCGCAGCCAGGCCCACGCCCCCGTCTCGGTCATCATCGCCTCGCCCGCCCCCTCGACGGCGGGCGTGAAGCTGAGCGAGATCAGGTTGGTGCCGTCCTTGCCCGGCCACGTCATCGGCACCGGCCGCGAGGCGGCGTTGAAATAGACGAGGTTCTGGCCGTCCACGTCGAGGGTGACGCGGGCCGCGTTCGGGGTCAGGTCCTTCGGTTCCAGGGTGAACGCCATGACCGGGCCCGCGCCACCGGGAAACAGCGTGTCGCGCAGGGCGCGCGCCTGTTCGAAGGGCGCCAGCGTGCGGGCGTCCAGTCCCAGATCGGTCCGCCAGCGCCACGGCCGCGTGGCCGTGTCCACGTAAGGCGCCAGCGTCTCGGTCGTGAAGACGTCGAAGCGGCCGCCGGGACCGAACAGCTGCTGGAAGTCGCTGACCGTCACGTCGATCGCGGATTCCGCCGTGAACGGATAGCGTCCGGCCGTCGCCGTTCGGCAGAAGGGCAGCACGTCGGCCCGCCAGCTGGCGTTCAGCTGCGCCACGATCGCCTCGCGCGTGACGCTGATCGTGTCCCCGGCGATCGAGCCGAGCCATGCATCGACCGGGTCCGGCAAGCTCGCCGCCACGTTGCGCAGATCCCCGGTCAGTTGCGGCAGCCCGCCCCGTGCCAGCAGCGCGGCCCGCGGATCCGGACTGGCCTGCACGGTCAGCAGTTCCTTTGACAGCGCGCCGAGCGCGGCTTCGGCATCGGTGATCGACGGCGGCTTGCCGTCCACCTCGGCCACGATCGCCTTCAGTGGCGCGAAATGGCGGGCGATCTCCGCTCCCGGCGGCGGGGGCTCGGTGGCACCACGGTTCCCGGCCGCGCCCGCGACGCGTGTGCCGATCTTCGCGGCGGTGCCAAGGCCCAGCTTGCCGGCGATCTTCTTCAGCACCCCGGGATCGATCTCGGGGGTAGCGGCGCCGTCTTCGGGCGGGCGGGTCAGGTCGGTTTCCGCGACGACGGCGTTCAGCAGCCGCTTGAGCGTGCTGTCGGGGCTGGCAAGATCCTTGAGGTTGGCGGTGGCGGTCGCGAGGTCCGGGATCGGCGCCAGCCGCACGTCGCGCAGGAATCCCTCCCACTGGCTGATGAAGTCATCCTGGTACAGCTTCATCATGTCGGCCTGCAGCGAGTCGGCCGACGCATCGGCGCTTTCGGCACAGCCGCCGGCAAACACCTCGCGGTCACGCAGCGCCGATTCCGCCGTGACCGGCAGCAGCGGCAGCACCGCAGTGTGAAATCCCTGCCAGGTAAAGGCCCCCGGAATGCCCTGCCGCAGGGTCTGGCCGGACAGTCGGGTCAGCACCTGTGCCGCCAGCGGCCCGGCCTGTTCCGCCGGAACCCACGCCGGCAGCGATGTGATCTCGGGCTCCGACATCAGCGTGCGATAGGCGCGGACCGACAGCGGCACGGTGCAGATCGCCTGAAGCGCGGCCTGCATCAGCTCGGGATCGGCCGCGATGCGGGTCTCGTCGCCGGCAAGGCGCTCCAGCGCGGCCAGCTGGTGGACGCGGGCGGTCTCGGTCGGAAACAGCGGCTCGGCGGCGAAGTCCGGCAGGACCTGCTGCCACCAGTCGGCCAGCCACACCCGGTCGTAAGGTCCCAGCCCGGTCAGCATCTGATAGGCCTTCATCGCGCCCAGCAGGAAATCGGGATCGCGGATCTGGCGCCACATGGTCGCCTCTAGGAACGCGACCATGCGCGGCTCCAGCAGGTTGCGCAGGCCCCTTTCCCGGGCAAGGCGGCTTGACCCGGTGATCTCGGCGGCGGCCGAGGGGCCGACCAGCGCCAGCGGCCCGGACGGCACCTCGGTGCGGGCGGCCTCGATCTGGGTCATAGCGTCCAGCGCCACCGGCAGGTCCAGCGGCTCTGTCGGGGCCTGACGCGAGGCCGCGTTGGCCAGTCGCCCGGACAGATCGGACAGCAGCCGCTGCTGGTCCGCGACAGCGCTCGCCTGCCGCGTGTAGTTGAACAGGAAGACCAGTCCGGACAGCAGGACCAGCAGCGCGGCCACCGCGGCCGATCCGCGCCATATCCAGGTCCGGCGCTCCTCGGCGCGCGGGTCGAACTGGGCCAGCCCCGCCTCGCCGAAGATCACCCCGGCGAGCAGGTCGTGCAGGAAGAAGGATCGCCGCTCGCCCAGGCTGCGATGGACCACCGGCGCCGGGGTCATGCCAAAGCTCGTGGCCACCCCCGCCACCATCCGGTCGAGGGGCGTACCCTCCTGGGTGGCAGAGGTCAGGTAGAATCCCCGCAGCCATGGCGCCTGCTCATAGCGGCTTTCTCCGAAGGCTGTGTCGATCAGCAGCCGCAGGCGCGGCTCCAGACGTTCGAACTCGGCCGGAAACCGAAACACCGCGGCGCGCTCGGGCAGGTCGGCATCCTCGCCCAGGCGCGCGTCCAGCCGTCCCTCCAGCACGGCGGCGAGGCTGCGGAACTCGCGCGCGATCGTCTCGGGTTCCGGCGCGCCTTCGACCGGCAGGGTGGCGCCCCAGACCTGCGCGCGTTCGCGCGAGGTGAGCAGGCCGAAGAACGCCTCGAATCCCGGCAGCCGGTCGGCCTTGGTCAGCATCATGTAGACCGGCAGCTGCAGTTCCAGCCGCTCGCCGATCTCGGTCAGGCGCTTGCGGATCTCGCGCGCGTGGCGGCGCAGCGCGTCCTCGGGGCCCAGAAGCTCGTCCAGCGACAGCGCGACGATCACCCCGTTCAGCGCCCGCCGGCCGCGATGCTTCTTCAGAAGGTCGAGGAACCCCGCCCATTCGGCGGCGTCGCGCTCGGGCTCGCTCGACTGGTCGGTGTAGCGGCCGGCGGTATCGACCAGCACGGCGGTCTCGGTGAAGAACCAGTCGCAGTTGCGGGTGCCGCCGACACCCTTGAGGTCGTCGGTCAGGGTGATTGGGAACTTCAGCCCCGACTGCAGCAGCGCGGTTGTCTTGCCCGTGCCGGGGGGGCCGATGATGACATACCAGGGCATCTCGCGCAGGAAACGCCGCTTGCCCAGACGCGAGCGTCCCAGCGTGGCCAGGATGTCCCGGAACTTGCCCCCGATCTCGGCGGCCGCGTCCGGGGTCGGGGATGCCGGTGCGGCCGGGGCCAGTTCGGTGACGAACATGCGGTTGCGGCGCGCGGCCCGCATCTGGCCGACCAGCAGGATGACCAGCCACAGCACCAGGATGGCGCCGATCACCGCGGCCCGTGCCTGGGCGCTTTCCAAGGGAACCCTGTCGCCGACCGAGATCAGCGGTCCATAGAACCACACCGCCGCCGCCAGCAGCGCCAGTCCGACGAAGGTCCACAGCCCGCGGGACAGGAAGAACCGGATCATCGCCCTCAGAACCCGCATCTCATTGCCTCTTTTCGATGCGAATTTCGATGCGCCGGTTGCGGGCCCGCCCCTCGGGGGTGCTGTTGTCGGCGATCGGCTCGGCATCGGCACGGCCCGTGGCGCTGAGCAGCGCCGCGGGGGCGCCGGCTGCCACCAGCGCCGCGGCAAGGTTTTCGGCGCGCGCCTCGGACAGGCCCTGGTTCGAGGCGAAGGGGTTCGAGCGCTGGACCGGCACGTTGTCGGTATGGCCGCTGACCGTGACCCCGCCGATCCGGGCGGCGTTGGCGGCGATGGTGCGGCCGATGGCGTCGACCAGCGGCTGATAGGCCGGGTTGATCACCGCCTTGGCCGAGCGGAACAACTCGGGATTGCTGGCCTGCACGACCAGCACCACCAGCCCCGGCGTCTCGCGCCCCTGCAGCGCCGGGCGCAGGGCGGCGGGCACCGCGTCCTCGAAGGCGGGCAGAAGCGGATCGACCACCGGGACGGTCAGTTCCGGCGCATCCGTCCCGGTCTGGCGGATGGGCCGGAAGACCGGCGCGCGGTCCGGCGGCGGCAGGGCCGCGGCCTGGGTGAACAGATCGTTGGCCTGCCCCGACAGGCGCAGGGACAGCCCGGCGTGGATCGTCAGTACCAGACCCAGCGCCGCCAGCCAAAGCGTCCACAGCGGCACCGCGAACCGGCGCGGTGTATCCGGTGCCGCGACCCCGACCCCATGCGGCGCGAGCGGCGCGGTTTCGCGTTCGGGGTCGCGCAGCAGCCGCGCGATCTGGCTGCGCCGGGCCAGCAGCGCGCCCTCACCGGCGCCGCCCTGCACGCGATGCTTGCCGCGAAACCCCAGGCACAGGCACAGCCAGGCAAGCTCCAGCAGGTCGCGTTCGGCCACCGGGTTGCGCATCAGCGCGTCGAGCCTGTCGAAGAAGCGGGTGCCGGCGTCGACCTCGCCGCTCATCTGGGTGACCAGGGGCTGGCGCGGCCAGTCGCTCTGTCCGCCCCAGGGGGTGTTCAGCGCCAGATCATCCAGCAGCGCGGCGACGAACCACGCGCCCTGGTCGGCGCGGCTCAGCGGCACCCCCGCCGCAACCGAGGCGTCGCGCCCTTCGACGAGAACCGCCTGCAGCCGGGCGCGCAGCGCCTCGGGCTGGTCGGGCGGCTGGGCGCGCTCGAGTTCGGGGGCGAGTTCCAGCAGCGTCGCATGTGCCGCCACCAGCGGGTTGGGATGCGCCCGCCCGCGGCGCGCCTGCGGGGCGGCGCCGGGCGGGGCGTGAAAGGCGGGACCGGGCGGCGGGCTCCAGCCCCCGGGGGCGGGTGGGGGGGCATCGGATCGGGGCCGGCCCGCGCCCACCGGGCGGATGCGGGTGCGTCCGGGGTCGCCAAGGCCGAAGGGATCGTCCTGTTGGCCCACCGCCCCCCCCTATCTGCTGATCGCGTAGCAGTCGATTTCGGGCTCGCGCTCTAGCTTGCCCGAAACCCCCAGCACGAAACCCGGCGCCGATTGCAGCCGGGCCCAGTGTTCGGACTTGCGGTCCAGTTCCAGGCACAGCCGGTCGCCGTCATAGGGGATCTCGCGCGGCTGCGAGTGCAGCGGTCTCAGCGGGATCCCCGGCAGGCGTGACGTCCACAGCGTCTCGAACTCGTCGGCCGCGCCGACCGTGGCCTGGCGGGTGAACAGCTGCAAAAGGCTCTCGTCCGACATGTCCGATCCGACCCGCAGCACGATCCGCGAGGTGCGCAGGATCTCGGGGTTGTCGATGCGGACCTTCCAGACGTTCTGGGCATGGCGCGCCACCGGCAGGGCGCGGGATTTCGGTTCGACATGGCGCAGCGACAGGATCAGCGACCGCAGCGCGTCGGCCAGCGCCGCAAAGGCCGGTTGCGGATCGGCGTGGTCGTAATCGGGCAGGGGCGACAGCCGCCGGGTCGAGGAGCCATAGGTCGCCATCCAGCCGGCAAGCCCGGCCAGCTCGGCGAACAGCTCCGATGGATGCGCAAGCTCCTGGGTCAGCAGATGCTGCAGCCGCGGCCGCGCCGCATTGGCCAGGTCCAGGATCAGCAGGTTCTCGACCGACCGGCCGGCCCCGCCCAGCACCATACCACTCTGCGCCTCGATGATGCGGTCGACCCCGGTGACCAGTTCCTTCAGCAGACCCGCGTACCAGGGCACGGCGGCCAGGGTCAGGGCAGGGGGGAGCCAGCCCTCGGCCAGGACCACGCGCCCGTCGGCTGCCAGCCCCTCGATTCCCGCAAGCGGCAGCGTCACGGCCCCGTGGGTGGGCTCTCCCGGCAGGATCAGTCGGGGGTTCAGGCGCGCGATCTCGACCTCGGCGGGCTCAGCGCCGCCGCGGATCTCGTCCGGCAGGGTGACCCATTCGCCGCGCCAGCGCGCGCCGCCCGGTTCGGCATGGGCCGGATCGATCGCCGGGACGCCCGCCTGCCGCGGCGCGACGCCCAGCAACACCGCGCCGGCGGGGGTTCCCCGGTTCACGGTCACCGGCGCCGGCGCCGGGCTGTCGCCGGGGATGCGAAAGCCGGTGCCGTCCGGCAGGATCCCCTCTGCCGCGGCCAGGCCCACCTGTCCGGCGTCCAGCGCCGCCGCATCCAGCCGCAGTTCGACGAACCCCCAGGGCTGCCGCGACATGGCCCGCAGCAGGGTCCGCAGCGCCGCCTCGGCATGACGGTCCTGCTGCTGGAAATGCTGCGGACGAAGGAACAGACCCTCGGACCAGACGATGCGGCTGCCTTCGGTCATGCGCGCGCCCCGTCAGGCCGGGGCCATGGTGACGCCGCCCGGCCCCGCCGTCACGGCGAACCGCGCCTTTTCGGTGGGGGAGACGGGAACCCGGGCCCGGACGATCTTTCCGGTCATCACCCGATAGCCGCCCACGACGGCGACGGCGGTGGTGGCAGGGTCCAGCACCAGGGTCCGGGATACCGTGCCCCCCGGTGCCAGCGTCACCGACTCGGCCTTGACCAGATCGCCGCCAAGCGCCGCGGCTGGGTCCTGCAGGTCCAGCGGCGCGACCGCGTCGAAGGCGGCGGTCCCGCGCAGCTGCAGGATCTGCACCATCAGCGGCCGGTCGCCGCCATCCGGACCGGTGTTGGCCCCGGGCTGACCGGAGATGGCCAGTTCGACTGACCCGGGTTCCTTCGGTCCGCCACAGGCCGCAGTCAGCGTCAGCAGGCACAGACCGCCCAGCGTGGCGCGGCGTGACAGAAGATTGGGCATGGATGTCATGGTTCCCTCCGATCTGAGTTTTCATAGGTGTCGCGGAACTCGGCCCCGATCTCGCCGAGAAAGCGGTCCTCGGCGGCGTGGGCGATCTCGGCCCAGCGTTCGACATAGGCCTGCCACAGCAGCGCCCCGCGGCCGCCCGCCCGCAAGGTGCGCAGCGGCGACGGGTCGCCCAGTTCGGCCTCGATCGCGTCGGGGGCGAAGCGGTCGACCATGCGGCGCAGGGCCGCCTGCAGCCCCTGCCAGCTGCGCATCCGGTGATCGGCGAGATCGCGGAACGCCTCGGCGATGGCGGTGTCGGGGTCCAGATAGCCCCCGCCGCGCGGCGCGATCAGTGCGGCCACCTGTTCGTCGGGCATGACCAGGAACTTCAGCGGGTTCACCTGCTGGGCGCCCAGCAGGGTCGGGGGGACGCGCAGCGCGGTCTTTTCCTCGGACCGGGCCCGCAGAAGGGCGACGATTCCCTCGGTCATCATCCGGTAGCGGCGTCCGACGGCCTCCAGGTCGGGCAGATCATCGCCGGCCGGGTCGAGGCCGGCGCCGCGCAGGAATGCTGCGGTACCATCATCGGGCGCGGCAGCAAACGACTCCGCCGTTGGGGCGAGCGGTTCTGCCGAAGCCGTGGTAAGGGGTTCGGGTCCGGCGGTCCGGGCTGCGGGTGTCTGGGCCGAGGGGCCCCAGTCCCACTCGATGCTGTCCAGCCCCGTCCTGTCCCCACCGATCTTGTCCTCGCCCAGGTCCTCCGGACCAGCGGGGCCGGATGCCGGCCGCTGCGCGGCGGGAACGGGATCGAGCGTGAACGGATCGTCAAAGCCGGGCAGCGCGTCCGCGGCGCCGGGCTGGACCGGGGTCGCGGTGCGCTCGAACGGCTCGGGCAGGTCGGCGGGGCGGGGCGGCGGCGGCGGCACCTCGCGCGGGGCGAAGAACGGGTCCAGGCCGATCCCGGGATCCGGGGCTGCCGCGCCCGCCTGCGCCGGTGCGGAAAGCTCGACCCCTACGACGACATCGCCCAGCCGCAGGCGCATGCCGTCGCGCAGCAGGGCGGTCCGGCCCCGCCCTAGTGGTTGCGGCCCCTCGTCCAGGAACAGCCCGCCCGAACTGGTATCGGTGACCGTCCAGCCGCGATCGGTGGCCTCGATGGAGCAATGCTGGCGCGACATGAACATGCCCGGATCATCCAGATGCCAGTCGCAATCCTCACCACGCCCCACCACCGCCCGCCCGGTTTCCATCCGGAAGGTGTCGGAGGACTGGGGAACGGGGCTCGAGAGAACGGCGAGGCTGAGGGTCATCCGGGCGCCTGCCTTTCGTCCAGCGGCACGACCAGATCGCGCCGATCGCCCCCCGCGCCGCCCGCCAGCCAGGCCGAGCGCCCCAGCGCCGGCCCGGCGCCCAGGACCGGGTCGGGGACCTCGGTCCCGGCCAGGACAAGGCGCAGGTCGAAGCCGATCTCCTCGCCCATGACGAAGCCCAGCAGGCGGCGCAGGGCGTCGCGCGGCGGCCCCGGGCCCATCAGCGCCGCGTATTGGTCAAAGGTCAGGGGACCGACAATAATTTCGGCCTGCGCCTGCGGCTGATAGACGCGCGGACCCAGCATCGCGCCGCCGCCCAGATCAGCATGGGCGCGGCCCAGGGCGCTGGCGAGCCGTGGCGGAATGACCTGCCAGCAGGACCTGAACTCGGCCACCCTGACGGACGCATTCAGAAGGTCGGACAGGACCGCCTCCAGCCGCTCGGGGTTGCGGATCTCGCTGGCGAGGCTGGTGGCGTGGCGCAGAACCAGATGGGGATCGTCGAGCGCCTCGGCGCTGCCCGGCAGGCCGATGCCCGCAAGCGCCGCCAGCATGAGTGTCAGCCGCCCCTCGCCGCCGTGGTCCGCGGCGACGGCGGGCTGGGCGTCGGCGAAGGCCCGATAGTGGAACGCCATCATCCGGTGCTGCAGCAGGTTGCAGAACTCGAGGAAGGTCCGGTCGGCGCCGGGTTCCGGGGACCGGTCGCCGCGGAACCAGCGCTCGGACATGCGTTCCAGGATCCGGCGGCTGAGATGCAGGGGCATCGGACCCTCGGGCCCGAACAGGCCGGTGATCTCGACCGCGATCCAGGCCGGCCGATCGTCCCGGGGCGGGCTCCATGCGGCGACTTCGCAAGGGGCCGGGCTCAGCCGGACCTGCTGGCCCAGGCGGGCAGGCTCGCGCGCCGCCGGTCCGGACCGGCCGAACCCCGATGCCGGGGTCTCCAGCCGCCGCATCAGCTCGAAGGCCTCGATCCCTGCGGGCAGGGTTGGTGCGGCGCTGTCCTGGGTCAGATCCGGGCGCGCAGGCCCGGCCGCATCGGCCATGACGTCTCCTCCTGTTTGCGGACGAGCCGGGTGCGGGTGCGCACGAAGGCGTTCACCGAGGCATGGCGCGCGAACAGACGGTCCAGCAGCGCAGGCAGCAGCAGGTGGCTGGCTCCGGCAAGCAGGTTCTCGTCGATGTCCAGGGTGATCTCGGTGCCCCGCCCGAAGGCAAGCGGCCCGGGCAGGGCCAGGCGTTCGACGATGGGCCGGCTGGAGACGGCGGCAACGGCGCGGGCGTGGCGGGCCAGCGCCGGATCGCCGCGGTCGGCGTAGAGCGCCAGCAGTGCATTCAGCGGCGCGCCGTCACGCCCGGCCTCGGCCAGCGACAGATGGCTGGACGACAGCTGCGCCACCAGCCGCCAGGCGGCATCGGCCGCTTCGGCCTGACCGGCGCTGGGGGCTGTACCCGGCAGGGCGGGCTGCGGGCGGCGCATCGGCGCGATCAGATCGACCCGCATCACCGGCTCTCCGCCTTCGGGTGTCAGGCGGGGCGTGTCGTCAAGGATCGGCAGGTCGCGGTTGGTGCAGAGCGCGCGGATGTCCAGCCGCCGGGGCGCTGCCCCGGATGTCCGTGAAACCGAAATCCAGACGTCGTCGCCCGCGTAGGAGCTCCGCATCCGGCCGCGGCCGATCTCGTCGGTGGCGGGCCTACGGGGGCGGCGTTCCGTCCACCACAGGCCGCCCTCCCCCGACCTCGCTCGGGGCGCGTGAACCGGCGAGAGCAGCCCCGAGTCGCCTTCCCGGTCGGCATCCGCGACCCGGATCGGGCGATAGATCTCGAAATCACGGGTGCGGGCGCGGTCGGCATGGACCGGATGGGCCGTGGCCCGCGGATCGAGTTCGACGAAGTTGCATTCCTTTTCGAACAGGTTGACCAGAGGCGTCGCGAACAGCCGGAAATCATCCCCCGCCAGCCCCGCCAGTTGCGGGGCCGGCCGGGCCAGCAGGACCGCAAGCTCCAGCCCGGCGCCCGCATCGCATTGCCGCGCGGCCGGTGCGATTCCGTCGAGGCGCAGGAAATGAAAGCGCTGGGGCATCAGGAAATAGTCGCGCAGCAGGCGAAATCCCTCGAAGCTCGGCCGGACCCGGGGGGTCAGCCCTTCGTTGTCCTCGACCCCGACCAGGGCGGGGCGGGGAAGGCGGTGACCACCGGCGCTGGTGCCGGCCGGCCGGGCAACGGCGGTGGTGGCGCTGCCGTGGATCGCATCGAACAGCGCGGGCGCCCGCGAACTGCCGGCAAAGCACAGGTCCAGCCGGTCGAGCGCCAGGGCCGAGAATGCCGCAGGTCCGGCTGCACGCAGCGTCACGCGGATCGCGGCCTCGGCGCCCCCGCCCGGTGGCGCGAGGCCGGCAGCAGCCAGCGCCCCCCGGTCGGGCAGGTACGCAGCCGCGTCGAGTGCGATCGGCCACAGTGTCACGTCCTGTGCCGTGGTATACGTCGCGCGGGTGGACAGTCCTTCGTGCAGGGCGGCGCAGAACCGGGTCCCCCGGGCCACGCGGTGCCCTGCCGGCATCGCCTGGACCTGCGGGCCCGGCTGCAGCACGCCCATCCCCATCGCCGGACCCGGCGCGGCAAGATCCGGCCACAGCGCGTCCAGAACGCCGGTCGCGAAGCGCCGGCCCTCGGCCTCGATCTTCAGAGCGGTGCGCGCCGCCATGAAGGCCACCCCTTCCAGCAACCGCTCGACATAGGGATCGGGACAGGGCACCGCATCCAGGGACAGGTTGCGCGCGACATTCGGATGCAGCGCCGCGAATTCCGACGCCAGTCCCCGGATATGATCCAGCTCGGCCTCGTAGGCGGCAAGGAAGGCGCGGTCCATCAGCTCTCCTCCAGCGTCGTCGCGGCGGCACCCGTGTCCAGGTCGATGGTGGTCAGCAGCCGCAGCCGTTCCGGCACCGGCGCCATCAGCAGCAGCCCCTCGATCCGGATGCGCAGCCCCACCCGGGTGCCGGGCTCGACGACCACCCGGATGCTGTCGCGCCGCAGCCGGGGCTCGAACACCGCCAGCACCTCGCGCAACTCGCGGGCCAGCGCCTCGTGGTCGAAATCCCCCGCCCGGCGTCCGGCAAAGGCGGGCACGCCGTAATTCAGGACCGAGCTGCGGACATGGGGAAAGTCGGCCAGCATGTCGGCCGGGTCCTCGGCGCCGCCGGCGATGCCGCGCGGCGCCATGCGGCGCTCCATGTCGGAAAACAGATAGCGGACCTGCAGCCGCTCGACCCCGAACAGGTCCTGGATGTCGCGGCGCACCGCCTCGCGCAGCATCTCCGGCGTGACGTAGATGCCGCGCTCCTGCAGCGCCGCGCGCCGGTTTCGCAGTTGCGCCAGCGCCGCCAGATCCCGGGCATCGTCGGGGTCCAGCCCTGCCACGTCGCCGCCAGGCCGGTCCAGGTGCTCGGCGCCGACCCGGGCGCGCAGCGCCGCTTCGCGGCGGGCAATCTCGGCGGCCAGGCCAGGCAGGTCGTCGATCAGCCGGTCCCACAGGCTGGGCTGCACCGCGTCGCGCCGGCCCTGCAGGGGCGTGGCAGTCCGGGGGCGGTCGAGTGGCGGTCCGGGCATGGCGACGATCCTGCGCGCCCGGCCGTCACTTGGCGGCCATCAGGTCGTACTCGACCTCGTGCTCGTCGCCCTTCGAATGGTCGTCAGCCTGCAGGACATACTTGATCTTGATCTTCTCGAACGAGATTCCGATCTCTTCCGAGATCATGTCGCCTGCGTCTTCGGTGGGCGACGCCTGCTCCATCTCGTAGCCCGAGATCAGGCAGTTGCTCATCGTGATCGTGAGATAATCCAGATGCGCCTCGCCCGAATCCTTGCGGGCGGTGAAGATGATCTCCTTGAACGCCTTGCCCTGCATGCAGGCGAGCGCGAGGTAGGGCGAGGCGGCATCGTACCACTTGCGCAGCGTCAGGTCGCTGACCGTCGCGCGCCCGCGCACCCGGCCCGATCCGGTCGCGGCCGAGCTTTTCTGCGTGGCGGTCAGGCCGACGCCCCAGACGTCGATCTCCCCCTCGTGGTCGGCCCGACGGGACTCCCCGTCGATGCCTTCGATCTTCAGATATCCGGTGAAGGCCATCACACTTCTCCTGTTCCGGCGGGCTGCGGTTCAGATGTGGCGGGTCCCCGCGGCGGGGGCCACGTCGAAGGTCCGGCGGTGCCAGGCCAGAGGCGCGGGCCGGAAGGTCGCGCGCAAAGGGTCACACCCCCTTGACCGAGGGCAGTTCCGAGACCAGCCGCAGTGACGCGTTGATCCCTTCAAGCTGGTAGTGCGGGCGCAGGTAGAACCGCGCAGCGTAGTAGCCGGGTCGCCCCTCGACGCTGTCCACCCTGACCTCGGCCTTGGCCAGCGGGCGGCGGGCCTTGGCCTTGTCATCGGCCATGGCGGTGTTGGCCAGCACATAGCGGTTGATCCATTCGGACAGCCACACCTCCATGTCGGCGCGTTCCTTGAAGGTGCCGATCTTGTCGCGGGCGATCGCCTTGAGGTAATGCGCGAACCGGCAGACCGGCAGCAGATAGGGCAGGTTGGCCGACAGCCGTTCGTTGGCCTGCGCATCGGGATCGACCAGCCGTCCGGCCCGCGCCTCGCAATCCTGCAGGGACTGGGCGCCCAGGAAGGCCGCCACGTCGGTGTTCTTGCGGTGCAGGATCGGCATCAGGCCGAGCCGCGCCAGTTCAAGCTCGCGCCGGTCGTCGATGGCGATCTCGGTCGGGCATTTCATCACCACCGACCCGTCGTCGCTGGGAAAGGTGTGGACCGGCAGGTTGGTGACCGCGCCGCCGGATTCCACGCCGCGGATCTGGCTGCCCCAGCCGTAGAGCTTGTGGCTGCGGTTGATGTTCACCCCCATCGGGAACGCCGCGTTCATCCAGACGTAATGGTCGTGCTTGCCGTCGATCTCCTCCAGGAAGTCGAAGCCCTTGACCGGGATCGTGTCCGGCCCATAGGGCAGCCGGGCCAGCACCCGGGGCAGCGTCAGTCCGATATAGCGCGCATCCTCGCTTTCCCGCAGGCTCTGCCAGGCCGCGTAGTCCGGCGACGACGTCACCATCTTCAGGTCCTGCGGGTTGGGCAGTTCCTGCCAGCTTTCCATGCGGAACAGCCGCGGCGCGGCCGCGGCGATGAAGGGCGCGTGGGCCGACGCACAGATCGCCGACAGGTTGCGCAGCAGGCCGACGTCGCGGGGGTGGTGGCTGAATTCATAGGCCCCCAGGACCGTGCCGAACGGGGCGCCGCCAAAGCTGGAATATTCCTCGGTGTAGAGCTTGCGGAACATGGGCGACTGGTCCCACATCTGCCCTTCGAAATCCTCGAGCTGGTCGGCAAGCTCGTCCTTGGTGATGTTCATCACCCGGATCTTCAGCATCGTGTCGGTTTCGGTGTTGTTCACCAGATAGTGCAGCCCGCGCCATGTCCCTTCCATCTGCCGGATCTCGGGGGCGTGCAGCACCTCGTTCATCTGGGTGGTCAGAAGCTGGTCGATGCCGGCGATCAGCGACTTGATCGAGCGCACCGCGTTGCCGGAGATCGCGGCACTGCCGGCCCTCTCGCGGGCGGCGACCGCGAGATTGGCGACAAGTTCCCGCAGCTTTTCGCTGTCGTCCTCCCTGACGCGGAAATCCTTGTCCAGCAGCGCCCCGAACTCGTCCAGGTCGACGGCCTCGGCGGGGGCGGCGGTTTCGGTGCCCTTGAGTTCCTGTTCGCCCATGGTTCAGCCCTCGGCCTTATCGCCGCCGCTCATCGCCTGTTCGGCGATCCGGGCCAGCAGGGGTTCATCGTTCAGAAGCTGCGCGATGCGCTTTTCGGCGCTGGACTTGCCGTCCATGTAGCTCAGCAGCTCCTCCAGCTTGCGCCGCATCTTCAGCAGTTCGGCAAGTTCGGGGACCTGTTCGGCGATGCGGTCCGGGGCGAAGGCGCCCATGTCGCGGAACGTCAGGTCGAGAAACAGCTCCTCGTCGGGCGCCTCCTCGCCCGGCTTGCCGGGCAGGCGGTTGGGGACGCGGGCGGTGACGCGGGGCGACAGCGCCTCCATGTAGGTCGGGAAACGGCCGGCATCCACCTCGACGAAGCTGCGGTCCGCCGGCGACTTCTGCGCCTCGTGCGACGTCGACTGCCCCGCGAGATCCCCCATGACCCCCATCACGAAGGGCAGCTCGATCGTGGTCGGACTGCCGTAATGCTCGACCTCGTAGGAGATCTGCACCCGCGGCGGGCGATTGCGTTCGATGACCTTGGCCTTGCTCTCGCTCATCGCTGGCTACTCCTTGCTGCGACGGTGTTTCGGTGCCGGTCCTGTCCGGGCGGGTCAGTGGCTCCTGTCCTCGGGTACGCCGGCGATGGTGCGGAACTCCTTCATGCCGCCGGGGGCGATTTCCTCGATCAGCTCGACGAAGTTCATGGGCACCATGCGCTTCATCCGCCGCGCCAGATGCGGCAGCGGCGAGGCGGGCTCGTTGCGTTCGTAGAACCCGATGATCAGGTCCAGGCATGTCTCGACCTCGCGGCGCGACGACAGCCGGGCGGGGAGCCCCGGCGCCGCGCCGCCCGCCGGCAGCTGCGCCGGACCGATCCCCTCATCTGCGCCCTGTTCCACAGGGGGGGCGGGCGCGAGCTGCGCGGCCGGGCTGGCCAGCGTCGCCTGCATCCGCTGCAGCATCTGGCGCAGCGCGGAAAACCGCGTGGGCGGGTCGTCGCCGATCCGGGCGGCCAGCGCCGTCTCGAGCCGGGTGAGCGCCTCGAGCGCGGCCGAAAGCCCCGTCTCCAGCGCGGCCACCGCGTCGGGGTCGAGGTCGCGCGATGCCCGGCAGGCGGTCATCACCCGCACCACCCGCGCGTCGTGGCGGGCCGCGCGCTCCTCCTGTTCGGCCGCCGACAGCCCGGTCGGTCCTTCGGCCGTCAGCATCGCCTGGGTGACGGCGCCGGCCGCCAGATCCGCGCCCGAGACGACCGGCAGGCCGCGCGGCCTGAGCAGGGTGTTGAACTCCAGATCGCCCAGTATCCCGGCGTCCGCGTTCTCGATCTGGTAGAGCGCGTTGATCCGCCGCAAGGCGGCGTCGCGGCCGGACCTGCCCTCGCGCGGGGCGGGGTGCAGGTTGTCCCACCAGTCCTCCACGGTGCTGGCCAGCAGGTTCAGCCCCTCGGCCAGCCCCGCCACGCCGTTCAGGTTGGTCATGATCCGCGCTGCGGTGACCAGCAGCCGCAGGTCGCGCCCCTCCTCGGCCAGCGCCGCCGCCTCGTCCAGCAGCTTTGCCCAGTCCAGCGCCACGTCGCCGGTGTTGCCGCGGGCCAGCTGGTCCGCCCGGACCGCGCGCGCGGCGCCTTCCAGCGCGCGCTCGAGCGCGAGGAACCTCATGTCGTTGCGAAGATCCAGCCCCGCAGAGTCCGGGACGGACAGGGGCGCGAGAAACATAGCAAAAACCTTTTTCGAAAAGGTTGTTTATGCAGTGCGCGATACACGCGAATGATGCCATGACTGCGCCATTTGCGCAATGAATTCCTGCGGCTTTCCAAAAGCGGGGCGGCTCAGGGGCGCAGGTCCAGCACCCGGTAGGTGGCCGCCAGCACGAGATCGGGTCGGGCGGCCTGCCGGGCCGCCACCGCCTCGGCGAACGAGGCCACGGATTCCCGACCGGGGCGCCGCTCGGGGAAAAGCGGGCCCTTGCTGATCAGAATGAACACGCCGGCCTTGCCGAAGTCGCTGTCATTGGCGCGGAACGCGAACCTGCCCCGGCCCACGCCCGGCGCATCCGCCGGCCACAGCACCCGGACGATGCGGACCGCGCCCTCGGCCTGGCCGATGCGGTCGAGCCGGACCTCGCCGTCGTGTTCGTTGGGCAGCAGGTTGTAGACTTCTCCGGTCACCGCGAGGGCCACCCACAGCTCGGCCCCTGGCGTGGCCGCCAGTGCGGCCGGGATCAGCACGTCGACCACGGGATTGTCGCCGGGACGGTAGATTCCGGTCAGCGACGGCTCGGGCCGCGACCCCTCGCTGAGGCGGAGCGTCACGCCGCCGTCCGGCAGCCCGGCCATCGCCGCCCTGATCTGGCAGAGGTCGGGGTTCAGCGTCTCGATCTGCAGCCGCAGGGCCCGCTCGCCCAGGATGGCGCGCAGCGCTTCGGCCATCGCCGCCGCGCTGGCCGCGTCGGGCAGGGTCCCGGCGACCGTCACCGCACCCGGTTCGGGCAGCCCCGTCGCGGGGGCGTCGCTGGTCAGCGGGCCGCAGGTCGCGTGGCGGGCCAGGACGTCATCGATCTGGGCGGCGGTCAGCAGCACCGGCGCGGTCAACCGCAGCCGCAGGGTCATCCCCGAGTCCTGCGCCCAGCCCTCCAGCCGCGCCGCGATGGCGTCGCGGTCCGCGGCCGAGGCCGCATCGCCTGCGATTTCGACGGCCAGATTCGTGGTCGACACCGTCCAATTCTCAAGGCCGTCCAGTTCCGCAAACAACCGCTCCATCGCCGCGGCCCAGCCCGGCGCGGGCATGCCGCGGGCGACGTCCAGCGCCTCCGCCGACAGTGCCCCGCCGGCCGCTGCCGCGGCTGCCGTGGCGATCCGGTCGGCCGCCGCCGTGTCGGGCGCGTGCCCCGACAGCTGCGGCGCGGGGTCCGACCTGGCCTCCAGTCGCCACGGCTCGGCCAGCGGCAGCGCCGGCCAGAGAAGCGGCCGGACCAGAAAAATCCCGACGGCCACCAGCAGGATCGCTGCAAGCCCGACCAGTCCGGCCATCCACCCCCGGCGCCGGCCTTTACCGGCCTCGGCGGCCGCCGTCGCGCGGCCCCGGGCCGGGCTGCGCGGCGCCGGGGTCCGGGCGGGTGACTGCGGCCGGCCCTTGAGCAGCGCGTCCAGCCGGGCAAGCACCGCGTCGGCCGAGGGGGCGCGATCCTCCAGCTTGGGGGCGGCCAGCCACAGGATCAGCCCGGACAGCGGTTCGCCCAGCCCGGCCACGTCCAGCGGCTCGGCCTTGCGGCGGATCATCTCGCCCGGCGTTGCCCCGGCAAACGGCACCTCGCCGCGCGCCGCGGCGGCCAGCGTCGCGCCAAGCGCATAGAGGTCGCTGGCCGGCACCGCCCTGGCCTCGAACTGCTCGGGCGCGGCATATTCGTATTTCCCGGCGAACTGGTTGCCGACCACCGTCCGCGCACCGCTGGCGGTGTCCTTGGCGATGCCGAAATCGATGATCGTCGCGCCCTCGACCCGGCCGTCACGCAGGATGATGTTGTCGGGCGACAGGTCGCGGTGCACCACGCCGCGCGCGTGGGCGACGGCCAGCCCTTCGGCGACCCGGTGCGCGATGATCAGCAGCTCGCGCGGGGTCAGCCGGCGGGTGGTCATCACCTCCGACAGGTCCGGCCCGTCGATGAAGTCCATCACCAGGTAGACATGCCCCTCGTCGGTGCGAGAGCAGTCGCTGTAGCGCACCACCGCGTCGTGGACGAGGTCGCGCATCGCCTCCTCGCGGCGCATCAGTTCCAGATAGCCCTCGTCATCCGAGAACTGCGCGGCCAGCGCCTTGATCGCCACGACCCGGCCGGTGACGAGGCTGCGGGCGCGATACACCTCGCCGGTACCGCCGCGGCCCAGCACCCCCTCGATCGACCAGGTGTTGTTCAGCACCTGACCCTGGCGGAAGATGTCACCGGGCAGAGACGGGATCATGACAACGACCCTTTTCCGCTGCGCCCCCGGGTTCCGGATCCTGCGAAAGTGTTTCCGAAGGCAGCGGTTCTGACATACACTTTCCGCGAGTACAGTGTTCTCCCGGTCCCCGTGGGACGCAAGTCCTGTTTCCTCGCGTCGATGTTTCGCCCCCTGTCCAAGGATGGCCAGAATGACGACCGTGACGTCCCGATCCATCCCCCCGGGCTCGCGAGAGACCGTCAAGCGCAAGGAGCTCGTCGCGCGGCTGGACCCGCTGTGCCTGCGCGCCTTTTCCGACGCGGCCCGGAACGCCAAGACGCGCGGCAACCCCTATGTCGAACTCGCCCATTTCATCGCGGCGCTGGCCGACCGGCAGGACTCGGACCTGTCCCTGATCGGGGCGGCCGCGGGTCTGGATGCGGCGCGGCTCGAGGGCGATCTCGCCCGCGCGCTGGACGCACTGCCGCGCGGGGCCACGGCGGTCGAGGAATTCTCGGACCACATCTTCCATGCGATCCAGGAGGGCTGGACCCGCGCCGCGCTGGAACGCGGCACGGATCAGGTGCGATCCGGCGATATCCTGATCGCCTGCCTGAAGACCCCGGTGCTGGAAGGGCTGCTGCTGCGCATCAGCCCCGAATTCGGCCGCATCGATCCCGACCGGATGGCGCCGGACCTGCCCGACATCCTCGCGTCCTCGGCCGAGGCCGAGGCCGTGCCCGGGGCCGCCCTCGCCGCCGATGCGCCGGTCGGATCCGCCCAGGCACGGCCGGCCGACGGCGCTCTTGCGAGATACGCGACCAACCTGACTGAACGCGCGCGCGCCGGCCGGATCGACCCGGTGGTCGGCCGCGACCCGGAAATCCGGCAGATCATCGACATCCTGATGCGCCGGCGCCAGAACAACCCGATCCTCACCGGCGAGGCGGGGGTCGGCAAGACCGCAGTGGTCGAGGGGTTTGCCCTGCGGCTGGCCCAGGGGGACGTGCCGCCGCAGCTGGCGGCCGTCGACCTGTGGCTGCTGGACATCGGGCTGATGCAGGCCGGCGCCAGCGTCAAGGGCGAGTTCGAAAAGCGCCTGAAGGCGGTGATCGACGAGGTCCAGTCCTCGGCCAAGCCCGTCATCCTGTTCATCGACGAGGCCCATACCCTGATCGGCGCGGGGGGCGCGGCCGGCACCGGCGACGCCGCCAACCTGCTGAAGCCCGCGCTGGCGCGTGGCGAGCTGCGCACCGTCGCCGCGACCACCTGGGCCGAATACAAGCAGCATATCGAAAAGGACCCGGCGCTTACCCGCCGCTTTCAGGTGGTGAAGATCGAGGAACCGTCCGAGGCGGCCGCCGTCGAGATGTTGCGCGGGATGGCGGGCGTGCTGGAAAAGCACCACCGCGTCGAGATCCTCGACGAGGCGATCGGCGCCGCGGTGGCGCTGTCGCACCGCTACATCCCGGCGCGGCAGCTGCCCGACAAGGCGATCAGCCTGCTCGATACCGCCTGCGCCCGCGTCGCCGTCAGCCAGCACGCCACCCCCGCCGAGCTGGAGGATCTGCAGCGCCGCCTGCAGGCGCTGGAGATCGAGGCCGGAATCATCGGGCGGGAGGCGGCGATCGGCATCGACACCGCGAAACGGCAGGACGCCAACGACACGGCCCGCGCCGCCGCGGCGGCGGACCATGCCGCCGCGCTGGACCGGTGGGAGGCGGAAAAGACGCTTGTCGCCGAGATCCTGCAGCTGCGCGCCGAGCTGCGCGGCGAGGGCGTGGCGCTGGACGAGGCCACTGCGGATCAGGCGGCCGAGTCAGGCCCGGCACCGCCCGCGGAGGATGACGCAGCCGACCCGGCGGCAGCGACGGCGGATCTCGGCGTGGAAAGCGCGAGCGAGGATCCACCCGGGCTCGCCGCGCCAGACCCCGCCCCGCTTCTGGCGCGCCTGCGTGCGAAGATGGCCGAGCTGTCCGGAATGCAGGGCGAGCGGCCGCTGATCCTGCCGTCCGTGGACCGTCTGGCGGTGGGGGCGATCGTGCAGGACTGGACCGGGATCCCGGTCGGCCGGATGCTGGCCAGCCAGACCGAACGCGCGCTGGGCCTGGCGGCGGTGCTGGCCGAACGGGTGGTGGGCCAGGATCATGCGATGACCGCCATCGCCAGCCGCATCCAGACCGGGCTGGCGGGCCTTGGCGCCCCGGAAAAGCCGGCCGGCGTGTTCATGCTCTGCGGGCCCTCGGGCGTCGGCAAGACCGAGACCGCGCTGGCGCTGGCCGACGCGCTCTATGGCGGCGAGCAGAACCTGATCTCGATCAACATGAGCGAATTCCAAGAGGCGCATACCGTCTCGACCCTCAAGGGAGCGCCGCCCGGCTACGTGGGCTATGGCAAGGGCGGGGTGCTGACCGAGGCGGTGCGCCGCCGTCCCTACGCGGTGATCCTGCTCGACGAGGTGGAAAAGGCCCATCCCGACGTGCACGAGATCTTCTTCCAGGTGTTCGACAAGGGCACGCTGGACGACAGCGAGGGGCGCCGCATCGATTTCCGCAACACGCTGATTCTGATGACCTCGAATGTCGGGACCGACGAGATCATGGCGCTGACCGATGCGGGCCAGGTGCCGGTCGGGATCGACCGGCTGTCGGCGGCGCTGCGCCCGCCGCTGCTGAAGGTCTTTCCCCCGGCGCTGCTGGGGCGGCTGGTGACGATCCCCTATCTGCCGCTGTCGGACGCGATGATCGAGACCATTGCCAGCCACAAGCTGCGCGCCGTCGCCCGCCGCCTGTCGGCCGCGCATGGGGCCGAGCTGGTCATCGGCGACGGCGTGATGGCGCAGATCCGCGCACGCTGCACCGAGGTGGAATCGGGCGGGCGGATGATCGACGCGATCCTGACGGGAACCCTGCTGCCCGAACTCAGCCGCCGGGTGCTGGAGGCCCGGCTGGAGGGGCAGACCATCGGCCGGGTCACGGTCACCGGCGGGCCCGACGGGTTCGCCTACGCGTTCGACTGAGGCGATGCCGTGCAGGTCCTGGACCAGACCCGCTTTCCCCACCAGACGGGGGCGGGCATGGACGTGGCCGGCCGCAGCTTCGTCACCCTGACCGTCAAGGGCAGCTTCGCGTTCCCCGACCGCGAAAGCGACCCGCCGCTGCCGCTGGACGCGCCGCGGCCGCTGGTCATGGCCGACGAATATACCGGGGCGCCCGGGTTTTCCGCGCCGCTGTGGGAAAGCGATTTCGCCTTTCGCAAGCCGCTGTGCGACGTGGTGCTGAACGGTGCCGCCCATGCGCCGGGCGGCCGCGCGGTCGAGCGGCTGCGCGTGGGCCTTGCCGTCGGGGCCTGGTCCAAGCAGCTGGACGTGGTGGGCCAGCGGCAATGGCGCACCCTGGGCCCCGCGATCACCGCCACCCGGCCCTATCCCTTCACGCGGATGCCGTTTTCCTATGACACCGCCTTTGGCGGCCCCGACCGCAGCCGCCCGCCCGGCCCCGACGTGCCGGTCTATGCGGCGAACCCGGTGGGGCTGGGCTTCGCCACCCCCCGGGGCGGCGATCCCGCCGGTCTGGCGCTGCCCAACACCGAGGCGCCGGGCGAGGGGGTGACGTCGCCCTATCGCAGCTACCGGCCGGTGGCGCTGGGCCCCTATGGGCGTGGCTGGCCGCTGCGGCTGCCCTTCGGCGGCACCTATGACGACGCGTGGCTGGCCGAGACCGCGCCGTTCCTGCCCCCCGACTTCGACGAGCGCTACTACCAGATGGCGCCGCCCGATCAGCAGATCGCCCCGCCGGCGCCGTTCACCCCTGTCGTGCTGGTGCATCTGACCCCGCGCGGCCGCGAGGCGTTCCGGCTGCCCGATACCCGCCTGCCGATCCGCATCTGGCGCGGCGCCGAGGTCTGCCTCGACGCCCAGGTGCTGCCCGACACCCTGCTGTTCGACGCCGAGGCGCGCGTCTTCATGCTGGTCTGGCGCGTCTCGGTCCCGGTCCGCCGCACCCTTGCCGAATTCTCCCGCGCCTGGATCGGCGCCCCGACCGCCGCCATGCTGCGCGCCGAGCGCGAGGGCCGCGGCTATCTGCGGCTGCCCGGCCTGACCGACGACGCCCCGGAGGACGCGGAGGCCGCGCCGTGATCGGCGTCCGGGCGGCGGGGATGGTCACGGCCGTCGGGCTGGACTGGGCCGCATCCGCCGCGGCGATCCGCGCCCGTCTGGACGGTTTCGCCGAAACCCGGTTCGTCGCCGCGGGCGGCTGGCGGATCGGCGCCCCGGTGCCGCTGCCGCGCAACTGGATCGGGCCCCGCCGCATGGCGCATCTAGCCGCCGGCGCCCTGGCCGACATCCTGCGCCAGGACCCCGGCGCGCGCGACGCCGCGCTGATCCTGTGCCTGGCCGAGGACTCCCGCCCCGGCCGCCCGGTCGTCGACCCCGCCGCCCTGCTGCGCAGCCTGGCCGCGATCCTGGGCCTGCCCGAACGGAGCGCGCATGTGGTCCAGCACGGGCGTCCCTCGGGCTTTGTCGCGTTGGGCCGGGCGCGGCGGATGCTCGCGGCCGGGCAGGCCGGGCAGGTGGTGGTGCTGGGCCTCGACAGTTACCTGACCGGGCCGGCGATCGCCCGCTACGCGGGGCAGGCGCGGCTGCTGCAGGACGGCAACGCCGACGGGTTCATCCCCGGCGAGGCGGCGGCGGCGGTGCTGCTGGGCGCGGGCGGGCCGCTGCGGCTGACCGGGCTGGGCCTGGCGCGCGAGGCGGCATACCTGGGCAATGGCGCGGATGCGGGGGGCGAGGACCTGCCGCTGCGCGGCGACGGCATGGCGGCCGCCTATCGCACCGCGCTGGCCGAGGCGGAAACCGACCTCGCCCATGTCGAGTACCGCATCTCGGACCTGCCCGGCGAACAGCATTTCTTCCGGCAGGCCGCGCTGATGACGCTGCGGCTGGAACGCGGCCGCACCGCCTTCCAGGACCTGTGGAGCCCGGCCGAGAGCTTGGGCAACATCGGCGCGGCGGTGGTGCCGGCGATGCTGGGCATGGCGCTGGCCGCCGCGCGCAAGGGCTATGCGCCGGGCTCGCCGGTGCTGATCGAGGCCTCGGGTGACGACGGGGCCTGCGGGGCGGCGGTCCTGCACGAGGCCCGCGGCCCGGCGCGGCGTGTCTCGGTCGAGGACCGCTTCCGCGCGGAGGCGGCGCGATGAGCAACGTGTTCGCCAACGGCCTCGAGATCAGCGGCAAGGCCGTGGACGCGAAGACCATTGCCGCCTTCCCCGACACCTGCTTCACCCCGCCCGAGAACCCGGCGACCCCACCGGGCGTGCCGGTGCCCTACCCGAGCTTCGGCTTCGCCTCCGACACCGAGGACGGGACCGGAACGGTCTTCATCGGCGGCAAGACAGTCAACATCAAGAACAAGTCCGACCTGACGAAGACGTCGGGGACCGAGGCGGGCTGCGCGGCCAAGAAGGGCGTCATCACCTCGAAGAACACCGGGAAGGAGTATTTCAACTCCTGGTCCAACGACGTGAAGTTCGACGGCGAGCCGGTGATCCGGATGTCGGACCTCGCGACGAACAACCATGCCTCTCCGGCGGGTAATACTTGCCCTTGGCCGCACTTAGCCAAGGTCGATGTCGTTTGGGCGCGCTGCGAGCAGATTTTCATTGACCTTAAGGTTCATAAGCACGGTGACAAGACAAGCGCCTGTAGCGCGAACGAAGAGTCGGACCACATCATGCAGAACGCGTACTTCACCACTGGACAACGGATCGAACGCATTTCGGCCACGACCGGGCTGCCGAAGGTCGTTCCGGGCTCGCGCAATCACTACCGACGCGGCTGGGGCTCAAACGACTCGCGCGAGGGCTACCGCTGCGGCGCGGCTCCCGCGATCTGCCTTGAGGAGCAGACAGGCAACGGCACCGCGCACGACCTCAAGACCACAAAGCAGAAGCAGCAGGCCGCGGCACATCAGGCGGCCGGCCGGCGAAGCCTCACGTTCGCGGAAGCCAAGCAAGATTCGATGGACGCGATGGTGGCGAGTGGCAAGATTGACAATCCGTCCACCGAATACGACTGCATCAGTGACTTGATTGACGCCGTGTTCGAGAGCCAGATGGGGATCGGCCCCGCCGCGCTTGAGAAGAAGACCTGCCGTGTTCCGGGCGTCGTGCCCAAAGCCATATTGGACAGGACATGATACACAGCTGCATCGGGCTCGAGTTCCTGAACGACCGCGAGCTTTACGTACTAACCACGCACAAGGAAGGCGAGGAGTTCGAATCGCGCATCTTCGGTTACGATATCGAAACCGGCGCGATCAGCCTGATGTTCATTTTTGAGAACTGGATCAAGCGGTTCGCGATTATCGGAAAGGAGGCCGTTTGGGCGTCGCAGTGGGACGATTCGATTTATATGACCAGCGCCGACGCTGACGAGCATTACCATTTGACCGTCGGCTGCATCACCGATTTCAAGCTGCTGCCAGACGGGGGGATCGTCGTCGTCGGCTTGGACGGCGCCGTCGCGCTTCTCTCTGCCGATCGCCGACCCTCTAGCGTGCCCACCCGCATCGACCGCGACATCCTTTATTGCCTGCCCGGCGCGGGCGGGATCGTCCATGGCTGCGGCGCGCGCGGCTTATACTTTGAGATGAATTCCGACCGGCGCGTCGATGTCACCGACCTGCAAACGAACTGCTTCCTGACATCGCTCTGCCTGTCACCCTCGGGCGACCTCCTCGTCAGCGGCCGTGGCATCCTGATGAAGAAGAAAGGCGCGGTCGTCGAGGTGATCGCCGAGGGCACCGACTTCTACGACGCGATCTGGCGTAACGACAGCTTCTACGTCTGCGCGGGCACAAAGGGTATCAAGCGCATCGGCGCGGCTGCGCTGACCGACATCTCGGATGTGCCCAGCTATTGCATCGCCCAGACTGAGTCCGCCATCGCCGCAGGCGGCCTCGACGCCTTCACCATTTATCGCGATGGCGAGCGGCGCAGGGTGCCTTTCGACCGCGACTTCCTCACGCAGATCCAGGTCTGACAGGCCGGTCCGACCGCCAGAGGTCGGCCCAACATGCCGGACAGAAGCGGATCATCACGATCGTGGCGCCGCTTTACGCGTTCGAACAGGCCGACATCCGTGACCGCGCCGCGCTGGACCGCGTGTTTGCCATGCACCAGCCCGACGCGGTAATGCATGTGGCAGCGGAAAGCCATGTTGACCGGTCGATCGACGGCCCCGGTGCGTTCATCGAAACGAACGTCACCGGTACCTACAACCTGCTTGAGCCGTTCCCGGCGCGACTTGTACCAACGCGTTCCAGAAACTTTCCTACGATTGCCCCACTCCGCTTCGTGGCCGGTCTCAAGCCGAAGCCGACGCCAAATACGCCCGCACCCGGTCTAGATCCAACCCCGCCACCCGCAGCCCCTCGGCCCCGGGCTGCAGCATCCGCACCACGAACAGCTCCCCCGCCTCCGGGTACTCCGCCCAGCGTTCCTCCGCCACCCGCAGCCCCTCGGCACCCGCCACCCGCAGCCCGTCCAGATGCGCCTCCAGCCGCTCCAGCAGCCGGGCGATGCGCAGCGCGTCCATTTCCGGGTTCTCCTCGGGGAACAGCATCGCGCGGTCATAGACCGTCCACAGGAATGCCGCCTGCTCGGCGTGCTGGCGCAGGATCTCGGGCAGGACGGGGGCGGGCGGATACATCAGTTCAGGTTGATCGAGCCGCCCCGGATCCGGTTCGAGGCCGAGGCATGGCTGACCAGATACGTCCCGCGGATGGTGACGTGGCCGTCCGCCTCCATCACGATCGACGCCTTGCCGCAGCGCAGTTCCAGCCGCTGCCCTGCGGTGATCCGCAGCGGCTCGCCATCGCGGACCACGGACGGACCCTGCGGGACGGGGCCGACGATGCGGCCGATCACCAACGGCCGGGCCATGTCGCCGTCCTCGAACAGCAGCGCCAGCTCGGCCCCGATATCCGCGGGCTCGAAGCGCACCAGGCTGCGGGCGGGGATCGCCTGGGCCGAGGGGTTGCCGGCAAAGACGACCAGCGGGCGGCCGTCCTCCAGCCCCAGCAGCATCCCGATCACCACACCGTCCCGGATCGCCTCGCCGATCATGCCGCGCCCTCCCCGTCCGGCGAATGCAATCATAGCACGAGGCGGGGCGGTTTTCACGCGCGATGCGGCGCGGTGGAGGATGCCCGTCGACAATCGCACCGGCAGGAGCGTTCGCCGCGAAGCGGCGTCGCGGCGATCCGACTGCGGCTCGAAGACGCCCCCCGTCCTGCCGGTGCCGGCCCATCGACAAATGCCTGCGGGAGACAGGGCTGCCGGCGCAGCCAGTTGCACGCTGGCCGCCCGCCATCGTCGACCACGCCGCCCGGCGGTAGACCTTCGCGCCGGAATTCCATCGCGGCGGTCCTTTCGCCCGGTCCGGGAAGCGTGGCACATACGTCCGGTATCCACCCCTCACCCGTTCCCACGCCCGTATCCGGCTGGAAAGGAGAATCCCCTTTGACACCCCGCCTGTTCACCCCCTTCGACGTGGGCCGCCTCAGGCTCGCCAACCGGATCGTCATCGCGCCGATGTGCCAGTATTCGGCCGTCGATGGCTGCATGAACGACTGGCACCTCATCCATCTCGGCCATCTCGCGCTCTCCGGCGCCGGGCTGCTGACGATCGAGGCGACCGCCGTGGTCCCCGAGGGCCGGATCACCTTCGCCGATGTCGGGCTCTGGTCCGACGAGACCGAGGCGGCGATGGCGCGCACCCTGGACGGCGTCCGCCGCTGGTCCGACATGCCGATCGCCATCCAGCTGGCCCATGCCGGCCGCAAGGCCTCCTGCGACGTCCCCTGGAAGGGTGGCCGGCAGATCCCGCCGCAGAGCGCGCATGGCTGGCAGACCGTCGCGCCCAGCCCGGCCGCCTTCCAAGACGGCGAGAACGCGCCGGCGGCGCTGGACAAGGCGGGGCTCGACCGGATCCGGACCGGCTTTGCCGAGGCGGCGCGACGGGCGGCCCGGCTGGGCATCGACGCGGTGCAGATCCACGCCGCGCACGGCTACCTGCTGCACCAGTTCCTGTCGCCGCTGTCGAACCGGCGCGACGATGCCTATGGCGGCAGCCTGGACAACCGGATGCGCCTGACGCTGGAGGTGTTCGACGCGGTGCGCGACGCCTTTCCCGCCGATCGCCCGGTCACGGTGCGGGTGTCGGGAACCGACTGGGTGGAGGGCGGCTGGGACATCGACCAGACCATCGCGCTCGCCCAGGCCCTGCAGGCGCGGGGCTGCGACGCGCTCAACGTGTCCAGCGGCGGGCTGGACCCGCGCCAGCAGATCCCGCTCGGGCCCAGCTATCAGGTGCCGCTCGCGCGCGCCGTCAGGCAGGCGACGGGGATGCCGGTGGTCGCGGTCGGGCTGATCACCGACTATGAGCAGGCCGAGGCGATCGTGGGCACCGGGGACGCCGACTTCGTCGGGCTGGCCCGGACCATCCTCTATGATCCGCGCTGGCCGTGGCACGCCGCGGCGCATCTGGGCGGCAGCGTCCGGGCGCCGGACCAGTACCTGCGCTCGCAGCCGCGCCAGTACAAGGCGCTGTTCGACATCGCGGGCAGCGCCGAGAGCTGAGCGCCCCCTCGCCCGGCGCCGCCGGTCCGGGGCGGCGCCGGGCCTAGCCCCCTCTCGACGCAGCGGCCCGTTGATGCATGATGGCAGCGGATCGCGGCAGGGGAGGGCCAGGCACATGAAGGTCGATGTCATACAGGGGCGGGGCTTCGGCGGCCCGGACGTGCTCGAGCTGTCGTCCGAGGACCTGCCGCAACCCGGGCCGGGCGAGGTCCTGGTGCGCCACGCCGCGATCGGCGTGAACTTCATCGACATCCTGCAGCGCCGGGGCGAGCTGGGGCGCGATCTGCCCTATCGCCTCGGGCTCGAGGCGGCTGGCGAGGTGCTGGCGACCGGCCCGGACGTCACTGACCTCGCCGAGGGCGACCGGATCGCCTACGCGGGCGGCCCGATGGGGGCCTATGCCGGGGCCCGGCTGCTGCCCGCCGCGCGGGCGGTGCGCCTGCCGGACGGCATCGACGCGGACACGGCGGCGGCGACCTTCTTCAAGGGGCTGACGGCGGATTACCTGGTCCACCGGATGCGCCCGATCGCGGCCGGCGACGCGGTGCTGTTCACCGCCGCCGCGGGCGGGGTCGGGCAGCTGGCCGTGCCGATGCTCAAGGTGGCCGGCGCCACCGTGATCGGCACCGTCGGCAGCGCCGACAAGGTCCAGGCGGCGCGCGACGCCGGCTGCGACCATGTGCTGGTGCTTGGGACGGGCCAGGACGCAGGGCAGGCCGCCGACCGGATCCGCGACTGGACCGGCGGCCGCGGCGTCGCCATCGCCTATGATTCGATCGGCCGCGCGACCTTCGACCTGTCGCTGTCCGCCCTGGCGCGGTTCGGGCTGCTGGTCAGCTATGGCTGGGCGTCGGGCGATGTCGACCCGGTGCCGCTGGCCCGGCTGCGCGAGATGGGGTCGCTGTTCGTCACCCGGCCCACCATCGCCCACTACACCGAACGGCGTGAGGATCTGACCGCGGGGGCCGCGCGGGTCTTCGCGGCGCTGCAGGACGGCACCATCCGCCCCCATGTCCACGCGACCCTGCCGCTGGCGCAGGCCGGCGCCGCGCAGGCGCTGATCGAGAGCCGCGCGACCCGCGGCTCGGTGATCCTGAAGCCGGACTGAGAACCCACCCGGCGCGCCCGCGCCACCCGCGGGGCACGGCGGCGGCCGAGCGAGCTCACCCCCCGCCGCGCCGGGACCGCGTGATGCCGTCCTGCCGCCTCGTCCGTCCGCAACGACGCGATGCCGCGCGGCATCACTGCGCCGCGCGGCCTCCTTTCGCTTCGCTGCTGCGCGCTGCCGGCGCGCCAGTCCGTCAGTGCCGCGGCCCAGCGACCTCCAGGAAGAACCGGACCATCTCGGCGCTGGCATCCGGCCCGACGGGGTCGGTGTAGGACCCGGCCGGACTGCCGCCAGACCAGGCGTGGCCCAGCCCGTCCACCTGCCAGTATTCGACCGCGGCCCGCCCGTCGGGCGCCGCGATGACCGCGCGGGAATAGCTGCGCCCGTTCCGCTCGCCCTTGTCGATGATCTCGGGCCCCGCGGTACCGGGCTGGTCGGCGATGCGGCGGCCGTTCACCGGGGCGACGGTGCGGTCGGCGGTGCCGTGGAACACGATGGTGGGGATGTCCCGCACGGTGCCGGGCTGGTCCTGCCCCGGCGCCGGCGTGCCGGCCATTGCCGCAAAGGCCGACGGCACGTCGGTCGCGGCCCGATAGGGCAGCCCCGAATGCGCCCCCACCGCCGCGAACAGGTCGCCATGGCTCTGGCCCAGGATCACCGCCATCGCGGCCCCGGCCGACAACCCGGCGACGAACACCCGGTCCCGCGGCACGTCGTGCTGCGCCACGAATTTTTCGGTCAGGCCGGCCAGGATCGCCGGTTCCCCGGCGCCCCGTGCCTGATCGCCCGGCGCAAACCAGTTCCAGCAGGACTTCATGTTCGCCCCCCGCGACTGGGCGGGATAAAGGACGATCAGGCGCTGTTCCTCGGCCAGCCGGTTCATGTCGGTGCCGGCGGCGAAATCGACCGGCGACTGGGTGCAGCCATGCAGCATCAGGATCAGCCCCGCCGGCGGCGCGTCGCCCAGGTCGGGAACATAGGCCCGATAGTCGCGGCTGCCCGCCGCGCAGGTAAAGGTGCCGCTGTCGAACCGGGCGCCCTCGGGCAGCGGCGGCAGCCGTGCCTCGTCGGTCCGCCCCGGCTGCGGCTTCGCCCGGGCCAGCCCGGCCAGCGTGTCGCGCAAGTTCCGGCCGATCTTTCCGCGCCGCCGCTTGCGGTCGGGCTTTTCGGCGCGCGCGGGCGAGGGGGTAGGCGTGGGCCCGGTCAGGTCCGTCGGCACCGACACATAGGTGGGCAACGATGCGAAGGCGGGCCGAGCCATCGGCTGCGCCCCGGTCGTGCCGGATGTCTGGCCGCCCAGCGAGGCGAGGATCAGGTCGGTTGCGGCGGCGGCATTTCCGGCGCGCACAAGATCGGTCGCCTGGCGCATGGCCAGTGCGAAGTCATGGTTCATGGTGTGGTCCTTGGGTTTTGGGTGAGTGGTCGGCGTCGTTACCGGATGCGGTCGCCAAGCGCCTTCTTGACCTCGGAACTGGCCTGCAATGCGCCCAGCACGGTGATCGACCCGATGGTGGCCAGGGCCAGCTCGGGCGTCACGTCCGACGCGATCCGGGCCAGCCCCACGACCTTGATGTGCAGGACCTCGCCCGCGGCCTGCACCGCCTCCAGGTCGCGGGCGGTATAGTCGCGCAGGCCCAGGTCCATCGTGTGCCGTTCGATGGATTTGGTGACGGCGTCGGCATGGCCGTCCAGCAGGCTGCGGATGGCGCTGCGGATGAAATCGCTGCGGTTGGAATAGAACCCTTCCTGCACCAGCAGGTCGATGCGCCCCAGATCCACGTAGCCGAGGTTGATGGTGATCTTTTCACTGTCGGGCTGCTTGCCCCGGAGCGGCGTGACGTTGCTCATTATGCGTTTCTCCATCCGTGTGGATGGTATATGGATGGACTTGCGGTGATCCGCAAGGGCGTCTCCGCTCTTTCCCGCCGGTGAGCTCTGTCCCGGGCCGCCGCCCGGATTACCCGCCTGCCCGCACCGTGCCCGTTCGGATGGGTTGACCCGCTGCGCCGGGTTCCGCATCACGGCGCAGACCGTTGCATGAGCAATGGTCGCGCGGGGTGCAGGGCAGGGGCAGGACAGGGCCGATGCAGATCGAATCGTTTTTCCCCTATCGGCTGGCGGTCACGGCCGAGGCGTTCTCGCGACAGCTGGTCGCCGTCTACGGCCGCGGCCACGGGCTCAGCCGCGAGGAATGGCGGCTGCTGTTCCTGCTCGAGGAATCGGGCGGGCTGAACTCGCTGGAACTCGCGCAGCGCACCTCGCTGGACAAGGTGCAGGTCAGCCGCGCCGCGTCGCGCCTGGAACGCAAGGGCCTGATCACCCGCAGCGTGCTGGGCTCCGACCGGCGGCTGCGCGACTACCGCATCACCGGCCAGGGCGCCGACCTGTTCCGCCGCGCCTTCCGCGAGGTCGAGGCGCGCGCCGCCGAGATCATGGAGGCGATGTCCGACGCCGACCGCGCCGCCCTGGACCGCGGCATCCGGGCGCTGGACCAGGCGATCGCCAGCGTCACCCGGCCCGAGGCCGGCCACGGCGCCTCCTTCCCCCGCCCTGGCCGCGGCGAGGACGGCGCGTAGCCAACCCGTTCCGTCGCTTGTATCCCGCTGCACGGGCGCATGCCGGTGCCGTCAGCGCAGCGGCTCGGGGCCCCCGGAAAGAACAAGGATCGCCTCTGCCAGACGCTCTTGCTGTGCCTGATCGAACTGCGTGAGAAGCGCCGCAAGTCGGGGCGAGAGAGACTGCTGCGGTTCCAGGCCCACCATTCCATCCCAGCCCGACACCTAGGGCGACAGCAAGGGCATGGGCCGTCGAGAGCTTGGGGCTTTGCGCGCGACCTTCCAGCAGATCGGTCACGGCGCGACGATTGAGATTGGCTTTCCGGGAGAGGCCCGCAGGGTTCAGCCCCTGCGCATCCATCTCGGCCTGCAGGCGCAGGCGGAATGTCGCGTTTACGTCCATCGTGCCAGTCCAGTAGATCGAGATGACAGGAACGATGCATGAAAACTGCATGAACCATGCGTGAACGTCGCATGATCTGCGCGGACGCCCGGCGAGATCGTCGCTTGACATCGTTGCCGTTGCAACGGATGCTCGCCCCATCGCTGACAGGTGACCTGGGGAGGACGCCAGAATGACACACCATGATCTGCCCAGGGGCATGATCCGCGCCGCGACCGTCGCCGGCACGCAGGCACACGAGGGCTACATGCCCGGTTTTGCAAACGATTTCGAAACCGAGGCGCTGCCCGGCGCGCTGCCGCAGGGCCAGAACAGCCCGCAGAAATGCGCGTACGGGCTCTACGCCGAGCAGCTCTCCGGCACCGCCTTCACCGCCGATCCGCCGGAACGGACCTGGTGCTACCGCATCCGCCCCTCGGTCAAGCATGTCGGCCGCTTCACCCGGATCGACGTCCCGCACTGGAAATCCGCCCCCAACGTCCTGCCCGACGTCATCAGCCTGGGCCAGTACCGCTGGGACCCGGTGCCCCATTCGGACCAGCCCCTCTCCTGGATCACCGGCATGTGCACGGTGACCACGGCGGGTGACGTGAACACCCAGGTCGGTATGGCCAGCCACATCTACCTGGTGACCGAGTCGATGACCGACGAATACTTCTTCTCGGCCGACAGCGAACTGCTGGTGGTCCCGCAGGAAGGGCGGCTGCGGTTCTGCACGGAACTCGGCATCATCGACCTGGAACCACAGGAAATCGCGATCATTCCGCGCGGCATGGTCTATCGGGTCGAGCTGCTCGACGGGCCGGCGCGCGGGTTCGTGTGCGAGAATTACGGGCAGAAATTCCAGATGCCGGGCCGAGGGCCGATCGGCGCCAACTGCCTGGCGAACCCCCGCGACTTCAAGTGCCCGGTGGCCGCGTTCGAGGATCGGGACGCGCGCTCGCGCGTCGTCATCAAGTGGTGCGGGCAGTTCCACGAGACCTGGATCGACCACAGCCCGCTGGACGTGGTGGCGTGGCACGGCAACTACTGCGCGTTCAAGTACGACCTGCGCACCTATTCCCCGGTCGGCGCGATCCTGTTCGACCACCCCGATCCGTCGATCTTCACCGTGCTGACCGCACCGTCGGGCCAGCCGGGCACCGCCAACATCGACTTCGTCCTGTTCCGGGATCGCTGGATGGTGGCGGAAAACACCTTCCGTCCGCCGTGGTACCACAAGAACATCATGTCCGAGATGATGGGCAACATCCACGGCATCTACGACGCCAAGCCGCAGGGCTTCGTGCCGGGCGGGGTCAGCCTGCACAACATGATGCTGCCCCACGGTCCCGACCGCGAGGCGTTCGAACACGCGTCGAACGAGCCGATGGTGCCGGTGCGCCAGCGCGACACGATGCAGTTCATGTTCGAGACCCGCTTTCCCCAGCATCTGACCCAGTGGGCCGCGACGGAAATGCCGCTGCAGCAGGACTATGCCGATTGCTGGCAGAGCATGGACAAGAAGTTCGACGGAACCCCCGGGGAGAAATGACGCGCCGCGCAGGATGAACGACGGGGGAAAGGGCCACCATGACGGACTCGCCAATGCCGATGAAAAGCTGGATCGCCGCCGCGAATGATCCGGCTTGCGACTTTCCCATCCAGAACCTGCCCTATGGCGTGTTCTCAATCGATGGCGGCGCGCCGCGCTGCGGCGTCGCCATCGGGGACCGGATCGTCGATCTGGCCGAGTGTGAATCCCGGGGTCTGCTGGACGCCGGCGGCAGCTTTGCACGGCCCGCGCTGAACGACTTCATCGCGCGGGGCCGCGCTGCCTGGGACGAGACACGGGCGCGGCTGACCGCGCTGCTCACCGAGGATGGGGACCGGACACTGCCGACCGTCGCGATGGCCGAGGCGACGCTGCACCTGCCCATCCGGGTGACCGAGTTCACCGATTTCTACGCCTCCACGAACCACGCCTTCAATGTCGGCGTGCTGTTCCGCGGGCCGGAAAACGCCCTGCCGCCGCAATGGACCCACATGCCGATCGGCTATAACGGCCGCGCCTCGTCGGTGGTGGTGTCGGGGACCGACATCCGACGCCCGATGGGGCAGTTGAAGGGTGACAACGGGCCGGTCTGGGGGCCCAGCCGGCGGCTGGATCTGGAACTGGAATTGGGCGCGATCGTCGGCGCGGACTCGACGATGGGCGAGCGGGTCGGCGTCGAGCAGGCCGAAGCGATGATCTTCGGCTATGTGCTGCTGAACGACTGGTCGGCGCGCGACGTGCAGGCTTGGGAATACCAGCCGCTGGGCCCGTTCCAGGCCAAGGCACTGGGCACCACGATCAGCCCGTGGATCGTGACCACCGCGGCGCTGGAGCCGTTCCGCTGCGCCGGCGCCGAACGGGTCAATCCGCTGCTGCCCTATCTGCAGGAAAGCCGCCCCGGGTTCTTCGACATCGACCTGTCCTGGTCGATGAACGGGCAGGTGATGGGGCGCACCAACTACAACGTCATGTATTACTCGTCGGCACAGCAACTGGCGCATCACACCGAAAGCGGCTGCCCGATGCGGGTCGGCGATCTGCTGGGCACCGGCACGATCTCCGGCCCCGCGCCCGACCAGACCGGCGCCCTGCTGGAAATGACACAAGGCGGCAAGACCCCCGTGACCGTCAACGGCGAGGCCCGGACCTTCATCGAGGACGGCGACACCATCGCCCTGCACGGCCAAGCCCGTGGCGAGGGGTACCGCATCGGCTTTGGCCCCTGTACCGGCACCATCCTTCCGGCCCGCCCATGACGATGACCGAAACAGAAGTATCGCGGCCTGCGCCGGTGGCGGGTCAGGACGGGGCGGGTCAGGAGATCGTGCTGCACGATTACTGGCGGTCATCCGCAGCCTACCGGGTGCGCATCGCAATGGGCATCAAGGGCCTGTCGTGGCGGACGGTCCCGGTCGACCTCGTCGCCGGCGAACAGCGCGGCGCCCGCCACATGGCGCTGAACCCGCAGGGGCTGGTGCCGGCCCTGGAGATCGACGGACTGGTGCTGACCCAGTCGCTGGCGATGCTGGAGTATCTGGAGCAGACCCGGCCCGGACCGGCCCTGCTGCCACCGGCAGCCGGGGAGCGGGCGCGGGTGCGGGCCATCGCCCTGGCCATCGCCTGCGACATCCATCCCCTGTCCAATCTGGCGGTGCTGAACCGGGTCGAACGGCTGGGGGGCGCAGAGGCCCGGGCCGACTGGAACCGCGCGAACATCGGTTCGGGGCTGCAGGTGGTCGAGCGGTTGCTGGACCATCCGGGGTTCACCGGCCGCTTCTGCCACGGCGACAGCCCGGGCCTCGCCGATTGCACGCTGATCCCGCAGCTTTACAACGCGACGCGCTGGGGCGTCGATTTCAACGGCCTCGGCCGGATCAGCGCCGTGGCGCGCGCCTGTGCGGACGTGCCGGCCTTTGTGGCCGCGCATCCCGACCGGGCGGCCGCGGCCGCAGCCGGGTCGCAGAGCCCGGACCCTGCGGCAGGTGACCGGTGACCCGGCGCGCGGCTGTTGCGCCGGCACTGATGGGCGGTGATGGCTGATGCCGTGCGCGGAGGACAGAGGTGAAGGGGGGCGAGATGACCAGACTGGCCGACAGGAATGACACCGCCCCGCCGCCGGTGCAGCCCGCTGGCTGCCCGTTTTCGGCCCGCGCCCGGTCCTTCGATCCGTTCGGTCCCGAATACCAGGCCGACCCGGCCGAGGCGCTGCGTTGGTCGCGCGAGGCCGAGCCGGTGTTCTTCAGCGAGACGCTGGGCTACTGGGTGGTGTCGCGCTATGACGACATCAAGGCGATCTTCCGCGATCCGATCACATTTTCCCCCGCGGTTGCGCTGGAAAAGATCACGCCGCCCACGCCCGAGGCGGTCGCGGTGCTGGCCCGTGCCGGCTATGCGATGAACCGGACCCTGGTGAACGAGGACGAGCCCGCGCACATGGCGCGCCGGCGGGTCCTCATGGACGCCTTCACCCCCGAGGCGCTGGCCGCGCATGTCCCGATGGTCCGGGACCTCGTCCGCGCGCGGCTGGACGCGATCATCGATGCCGGGCAGTCCGATCTGGTGGCCGACCTGCTGTGGGACGTGCCGCTGACCGTGGCGCTGAAATTCCTGGGCGTACCCCCCGACGACATGGAGAAGCTGCGGCAGTTTTCGGTGGCGCACACGGTAAACACATGGGGGCGCCCGTCACCCGACCAGCAGATCGCGGTCGCCGAGGGCGTCGCCCGGTTCTGGCAGTATTCGGGCGAGGTGCTGGCGCGCATGTCGGCGGAGGTGGACGCGGGCGAGCCCGTCCACGGCTGGATGTACGACATGATCGCCAAGAACCGCGTCATGCCCGACATCGTGACCGACAGCTATCTGCACTCGATGATGATGGCGATCATCGTCGCTGCGCATGAGACGACCGCGCTGGCCGCGGCCAACGCATTCCGCCGGCTGCTTGCGGACCGACCCCAGTGGGACGCGATCTGTGCCGATCCCGCCCTGATCCCGGCCGCGATCGAGGAGTGTCTGCGCCATTCCGGCAGCGTGGTCGCCTGGCGGCGCATCGCCACGGCCGACGCCACCGTCGCGGGCGTCACCATCCCGAAAGGCGGCCGGATCCTGATGGTGACCGCATCCGCCAACCACGACCCGCGGCATTTCGACAACCCGGACGTGCTGGACATCTGGCGCGACAATGCGGCCGACCACCTGACCTTCGGCTATGGTGCGCATCAGTGCATGGGCAAGAATCTGGGCCGGATGGAACTTGCGATCATGGTCGAGGAGGTGTCGCGCCGCCTGCCGCATCTGCAGCTTGAACCGCAGGCGTTCAGTTATCTGCCCAACACCTCGTTCCGCGGCCCCGAGGCGGTCCGGGTGCGGTGGGACCCCGCGCTGAACCCTGAGCGGGGCGACCCGTCCCGCCGGTCCGACGCAACGGCGTTCCCGATCGGCGCGCCGGATCGCAAGGCGATCGTCCGCCGCCTGACGGTCACGCAGGCCGAGACGCTGGCGGACGGCGTGCTGGGCATCACAATGGCGGACCCCTCGGGGCGCGCCCTTCCGGACTGGACCCCCGGGGGCCATCTGGACATCGTCCTGCCGGACGGCGACAGCCGCCGCTATTCGCTGTGCGGGCATCCCGGCGGCGACTGGCAGATCGCCGTCCTGCGCGAGCAGGGTGGGCGCGGCGGATCGCGCTGGATGCATGAACATGCCCGACCCGGGGCGACCCTGTCGGTCCGCGGCCCGCGCAACCATTTCCGGCTGGACGAACAGGCCGCCGGCCACCTGCTGATCGCGGGCGGAATCGGCATCACCCCGATCCTCGCGATGGCCGATCGGCTCAAGGCGGGCGGGCGCCCCTACGCGCTGCATTATGCCGGGCGATCGCGTCGCAACATGGCCTTTCTGGACCGCGCCCGGGCCGATCACGGCGACGCGCTGACCCTGCATGTCGCCGCCGATGGCGGTCGCGCCGACCTGCCGGCCCTGATCGCCGTCGCGGCGCCGGGTACCCGCATCTCCGCCTGCGGCCCGGGCCGGCTGCTGGACGAGCTGGACCGGCTGGTCGCCGACCGACCCGACCTGACGCTGGCGTTCGAACACTTCGCCACCAGTGAAACCGCAGACGCGCTTGGCCAGGGGGATCCGTTCACCGTGATCTGCGCGGACAGCGAGCTGACGCTGGAGGTTCCGGGCGACCGGACATTGCTGCAGGTCCTGCGCAGTGTCGGTCTAGACGTGCCGTCCGATTGCGAGGAGGGTCTGTGCGGCAGTTGCGAACTGTCGGTGCGCCAGGGCGAGATCGATCACCGCGACCGGGTCCTGACCGCCGCCGAACGGGCCGCGGGGGATCGGATCATCACCTGCTGTTCGCGAGGACGCGGGCAGCTGGTCGTCACCATCTGACAAGACCAACGGGAGAGAACATGACACGGATTTCGACGCTTGCGGCCGCTGCCGCCCTGGCCGCCACCGCGGCACCCGCCTTTGCGGAAACGACGCTGAAGGTCTCGCACTACCTGCCCGCGGTGCACGGCATCCACACTGATTTCATCGGCCCCTGGACCGAACAGGTCAGCCAGTGCGCGGGCGGCGAGGTGAATTTCGAGATTTCGCCCGGCGGCACGCAGCTGGGCAACGTTGCCAAGCAGCAGGAACAGGTGCTGGCCGGGGTCGTGGATATCGCCCATGGACTGACCGGGGCGCCCCGCGGCCGGTTCCCGCGCACCTCGCTGGTCGAAATGCCGTTCCTCAGCCAGGATGCCGGGGCCGCGACCCAGGCGCTGTGGTCGCTGTACCCCACGCATCTGGCCGAGGAATACAAGGGGCTGAAGGTTCTGGCTCTGCACGCCCACAACGGCGGGCTGCTGCACACCAACGGCAAGCATGTCGAGACGATGGAGGATCTGAACGGGCTGCGAATCCGCACCCCGTCGCCGGCGGTGTCCGAGATGCTCAGCTTTCTGGGCGCCACCCCCCAGGGTCTGCCGCCCGGCGAGGTGTACGAGAACCTGCAGCGCAACGTGATCGATGGCACCGTGTTCCCGTGGGACCCGGTCAAGAGCTTCGGGCTGAACGAGGTGCTGACCGACCACCTGGACGCGGGCTTCTATACCGTGTCGTTCTTCTTCGTGATGAATCAGGACAAGTACGACAGCCTTCCCGAAAACGTCCGCACCTGCATCGACCAGGCATCGGGCGACAATCTTGTGCCGAAATTCGGCGACTGGTGGGACAAGTGGGACGCCGCCGGCCGGGAGGAGGCCGAGCAGGCCGGCCACACGATCACCGTCCTGTCCGACGAGGAACGCGCCCGCTGGCGCGAGGCCCTGCAGCCGATGATCACCAAGTACCTCGAGACGGTCGAGGGCGAGGGGGTGTCCGACGCCGCCGCGCTCTACCAGGCGTTCGCCGACAAGATCGCGGAATACGAAGCGGCCGGCGCGGCGCAATAACGGCAGCAGGCGCGGGGCGATCCCCCGCGCCCTGCAGGCGAGCAGGGGACAGTGATGGACGCTTGGCTGCGCCGGATCGACGGCGCGATAGAAATTCTTGCGGCCTGCGGGGTGCTGGTCTATTGCGCCGCCGCCGCGATCAGCGTCGCCGATGTCGTCGGCCGGCGTCTGGGCATGCCCATCGTCGGGGTCGTCGACCTGGTGCAGCTGTGCGTGCTGTCCGGGGCATGGCTGTGCATCCCTTGGGCCTTCACGGCCGGGGCGCATGTCGGCGTCGATTTCGTGCTGGACCGTATCCCGCCCGGCGCGGCACGCGCATTCCACCTGCTGGCCGCCGCCGCCGCGATCGCGCTGATGGCACTGATCCTGTGGAAATCCTGGGGCGCCTGGCGGATGCAGGCCCTGCTCGGGGATCGGTCGCAGCAGCTGGGCATCCCGATGGGGTTCTTCTGGATCCCGCTGCTAATCGGCGCCGCGGCGTCGCTGATCGCCGCCGCGACCATCGTGATCCGGCTGCTAACCGGGCGCGCAACCGCCACATCGCAGGCGCATTGAGGGGTGTCGATGTCTTCTCCGATGTTGGGACTGGCGGGCTTTCTGCTGACTCTGGCGCTGATCGGCCTCGGCTTTCCGGTGGCGATCGCCATGGCGGTCGTGGGCCTGGGCGGGGTGATGCTGGTCCAGGGCTGGGGCCAGGCCGCCTATGTGCTGTCCACCTCGCCGTTCGAATCGATCTTTCCCTATTCCTTCAGCGTCATCCCGCTGTTCGTGCTGATGGGCGTGTTTGCCGCCCGTGCCGGCCTGTCGCGGTCCCTGTTCGAGCTGGTGAACGCCTTTGTCGGCCACTGGCGGGGCGGGCTGGCCGTGTCGACCGTGGGCGCCTGCGCCATCTTCGGGGCGATCTGCGGATCATCGCTGGCGACCGTCGCCACGATCGGCCGCGTCGCGATGCCGGAAATGCGACGTTACGGGTACGACGACAGCCTGTCCTCGGCTGCGGTGGCGGCGGGGGGCACGCTGGGGGTGCTGATCCCGCCCTCGATCATCCTGGTGATCTTCGGCCTGCTGACCCAGACCTCGATCGGGCAGCTGTTCGTGGGGGCGATCATCCCCGGCCTTCTCGGGACCGTGCTCTACGCTCTGGCGGTCATGATCCGGGCCCGGATGCGGCCGGACCTCGCGCCGCGCGCCGACCGGGTGGGATGGCGCAGCCGGGTTTCGCTGTTTGGGCGGGTGTGGCCGGTGCTGCTGCTGTTCTTCGTGGTGGTCGGCGGGATCCAGCTGGGCTGGTTTTCCCCGACCGAGGCGGCGGGCGTGGGTGCCGTGGGCGCCTTTCTGCTGGCCCTCATCGCCGGCAGCATCACCGGGCCGACCCTGCGCGAGATCGTGCGCGAGACGGCCGGACTGACCGGCATGATCTTCCTGATCCTGATCGGGGCCTCGTTCTTCAACTTCTTCCTGGAAACCACCGGGCTGCCGCGGATGCTGGCCGAGTCGATCGGCGGGTCGGACCTGCATCCGACGATGATCATGGTCCTGATCCTGCTGTTCTACATCGTGCTGGGCTGCTTCATGGATTCGATGTCCATGGTGCTGCTGACGGTGCCCTTGCTGGCGCCGGTGGCGCTGGCCCTGGACTATGACATGGTCTGGTTCGGGGTGCTGGTGGTGACGGTGGCCGAAATCGGTCTGATCACCCCGCCGGTCGGCATGAACCTGTTCGTCGTGCAGGGCACGGTCCCGGGGCTGAAGCAGGCGACCGTGGTGCGCGGCATCCTGCCCTTCGTCCTGGCCGACATCGTGCGGCTGGCGCTGCTGGTCGCCTTCCCGGTGCTGACCTTGTGGCTGGCCGGTCGCTGACAGACGGCCGCCGTATCCCCGCGGGTCCCGAACCGGCTTTACCATCGGCGACGAATGGGCATGCTGTGGCGCGATCCCCCTCGCCTCGGAGAGTTCAGATCATGCTGCGCCGCCGCCAACTGGGAACCGCAGGCCCCCAGGTCTCGGAACTGTGCCTTGGCACGATGATGTTCGGGGACCAGACCGACGAGGCGGAGGCCCGCGAGATCGTCGGCCGGTTCGTCGCCGCGGGCGGCAATTTCATCGACACCGCCGACACCTATGCCGCGGGTGACAGCGAGAAGATGCTGGGCCGCATCCTGCCCGATCTGCCGACCCCACCCATCGTGGCGACCAAGGTCGGCAACAAGGTCGGCGGCAACGGCGGCGGGCTGTCTCCCGACTGGATCGCCCAGGCGCTGGCCGACAGCCGCGACCGGCTGGGGATCGCCCGCATCGACCTGTATTACCTGCACCGCGACGACGAGGACATGCCCCTGGACGCGGTGATCGGCGCCATGGGACAGGCGCTGGCCGACGGCCATATCGGCGCCTGGGGCTTTTCCAACTTCCGCGGGTGGAAGATCGCCGAGATGATCCGCATCGCCGACCGGCTGGGCGTCGCCCGTCCGATCGCCGCGCAGCCCTATTACCACGCGCTCTACCGCGCGATGGAGGTGGACTACATCCCCGCCTGCCGGCATTTCGGGATCGGCGTGGTGCCGTATTCGCCGCTGGCGCGCGGTGTCCTCACCGGCAAATACGCCGAAGGGGCGCCGGCGGGATCGCGCGCGGCCCGCGGCGACCGCCGCATCGGCGAAACCGAGATGCGGCCGGATCTGATCGAGGCCGCCCGCAGCTTCGACGCCCATGTCCGCGCCACCGGCCGCAGCAGCGCCGATGTCGCGCTGCGCTGGGTTCTGGAAAACAGCGCGGTCAGCAGCGTGCTGATCGGCCCGCGCACGGTGGCGCAGCTGGACGCCTATCTTGCCGGTCCCGACACGGCCTATGATGATGCCGACGAGGCCGCGTTCGACCGGATCGTGCCGACCGGGGCGGTGGTCGGGACCTATGCGGATCCGGCCTATCCGATCCGGGGCCGCTCTCGCGCGGGCTGAGCCGACCACGACACCACAGAAAGGAACACCGACATGACCCACTGGTCCGTCATGACCCTGGCCGCTGCGGCGGTCGCGCTGGCCGGCACCGCCCAGGCCGAGAACCGGCTGACCTACAAGTCTGCCAAGACCGGCACCTCCTATTACCAGATGGGCGTCGAGCTGTCCGAGGCGGTCAGGGAGGCGTCGCAGGGCGAGATCGTCATGACCGTCGAGGAGAGCCAGGGCTCGGTCCAGAACGTCATGGAAATGCGGGCCCGCGGCGCCGATTACGTGTTCACCGCGCCGCCGTCGCTGGTGGCGGACGCGCAGGCGGGCACCGGCGCGTTCCAGGACAAGGCGGCGCCGCAATTCGCCGAGATCCGGGCGCTGTTCCCGATCCCGACGCTGACCATGCACTTCGTGATGGGCGGCACCGAGGGGTCGACCGGTCTGGATGCGCTGGAGGGGCGGTCGATCCTGCTGGGCAAGGGCAGCTTCGGCGCGACCGAGGGTCAGAAATACCTCGAGCTGTTCGGGCTGACCGACAAGGTGACAATCGCCGACGCCGAGCTGTCGAATGCCGGCGATGCCCTGACCAACGGCCAGATCGACGGCTTCGTCACCGCCGGCAGCTTTCCGGCCCCGAACGTGATCGAGGCCGCCGCGGGCGAGGGCGTCCGCATCCTGTCGCTGACCGAGGACCAGGTGGCCCAGACCGGGCAGGCACAGGTGGTGATACCGGCCGGCACCTATCCCGGCCAGGATCAGGACGTGCGGACCACCGGCCTGCCGGTGGTGGCCTACGCCTCGACCGCGATGGATGAGGAGACCGCCTATCAGCTGACCCGCGCGTTCTGGGAGGAGCGCGACCGGCTGGCCGAGACGGCCCGCTGGTGGGCGGGCGTCACCCCCGACCAGGTCGCCGGTATCGGCACGCTGCATCCGGGTGCTGCGCGCTATTACGAGGAAGCCGGGGTCGCGACCGCGGAATGATCGACGTCGCGCCGGCCGGGGATGACCCCCGGCCTGTCCCTGCGGTCCCGCGGCTGCTGCTGATCGGCGCGGCGGTCGCCCTGACCGGATTCCACCTCGCGCTCGTGTTTTCCGGTCTGGTGCCGAATCTCGTCGCCAGGCCGCTGCACCTGGCGCTGATCCTGCCATGGATCCTGATCTGGCCGGAACGGACCTCGGCCGGCTGGTCGCGGATCGTCGGCATCGTGCTGGGGCTGGCCGGCATCGCGGCGGCCATATGGGTCGCTCTGAATGCGGATCGGCTGGCCGACCAGTACGGGTTCGTCGAGACCCCGGCCCAGTACGTGGTGGGCGCGATCCTGCTGCTGTCGGTGATCGTCGCCGCGCAGCGGGCGATCGGGTGGCCGCTGCCGATGGTGGCACTGGCGGCGCTGGCCTATGCGGCGTGGGGGCAACATGTGCCGGGGCAATTCGGCCACGCCCCGCTGCCGCCGGCCAGCCTGATGGGAACGCTGACCCTGGCCGAAGGCGGGATCTTCGGCCAGCTGACCGGGGTGTCGGTCGGGGTGGTCGCGGTATTCGTGATCTTTGGCGCCGTCCTGAACGCCGGCGAGGCGGGGCAGGGGTTCATGAACCTGGCCACCGCGGCGGCCGGCCGGCTGCGGGGTGGCGCGGGCAAGGTATCGGTTCTGGCCTCGGCGCTGTTCGGGTCCATCAGCGGATCTGCCTCGGCCAATGTCGCCTCGACCGGTGCGGTCACGATCCCGGCGATGATCCGGCTGGGCTATCCCCGGCGGATCGCCGCGGCGTGCGAGGCGGTGGCGTCGTCCGGCGGCCAGATCATGCCGCCCCTGATGGGCGCCGGCGCCTTTGTCATGGTCGAACTCACCGGGGTTCCCTATTCGGGGATCATGGCCGCGGCGCTGCTGCCGGCGCTGCTCTATTTCATCGTCGTGTGGTTCGGCATCGATGCCTATGCGCGGCGGTTCGACCTGCAGGGGCTGCCCGCCGACCAGCACCCTGCGCGCCGGGACGTCATCGTCACCTCGCTGTTTTTCCTCGTGCCCTTCACGGTGCTACTGGGGGCGATGTTCGGGGCGGGTTTCACGCCGCAATATGCCGCGGCCCTAGCGATCATCTCGGCGGCGCTGCTGCTGCTGACCGGCGCCGATCTGCGCTTCGATCCGGCCCGCACCGCGATGCGACTGGACCAGGCGCTGATCGGCGCGGCGCGTCAGGTGTCGGTCATCGCCGCGATCATCCTGTGCGCCTCGATCATCGTGGGGGTGCTGGCGATCACCGGCCTGGGGGTCAAGATCACCTCGCTGATCCTGTCGGTGTCCGGCGACATGCTGTGGCCTGCCTTGCTGCTGACCGCGCTGGCCTGCCTCATCCTGGGGATGGAGGTGCCGACGACCGCCGCCTACGTGATCTGCGTCTCGGTCGCAGGGCCCGCCCTGACCGGCATGGGGCTGGGCACGCTGCAGGCGCATCTGTTCGTCTTCTGGTTCGCCCTGCTCTCGACCATCACGCCGCCGGTCTGCGGGGCGGTGTTCATCGCCGCGGGCATGGCGGCGGAAAACTGGCTGCGCGTGGCACTGACCGCGATGGCCCTGGGGATCGGCCTGTACCTGATCCCGCTGGGGCTGATCGCGCATCCGGCCCTGATCGCCGTGGCGGCGGAACCGGGCGCGGCCCTGGCCGCGGCCCTGTGGGTCGGCGCGGGCTGCGTCACGATCTCCTATGCGCTGATCGGGGCCCGCACCGCGCTTCGTACCTCGATGCTGCTGCTGCTAGGCGGGGGGCTGATCTTCTGGCCCGCTGTTCTCGCGGCCTTCTGACCGGATCCGGCGTAGGGCGCGTTTGCTTGCGGACGGAATGAAGGCCGCGGCGAAACCCTGCACGGGCGGGTGCGTTGGCCTGCGATCCCATCGTGGAAAGGACCCCTGACATGTCGGACACATCCAAGACCGATCCGGTCATTCCCCCGTATCGCAGCGGCGCGATCGAGTCGCCGCGCCTGCCGCTCAATCCCTATTCGGATGATCAGCAGCCCTGGCCCGGCCTGGCCGAAAAGATGGACCCCCGGCCAGACCACGGCGAGACCAGCTACAAGGGCAATGATCGGCTCGCCGGCAAGCGGGCGCTGGTCACCGGCGGCGACAGCGGCCTGGGGCGGGCGACGGCGATCGCCTTTGCCCGCGAAGGCGCCGACGTGGCGATCTGCTACCACCCCGACGAGGAAAGCGACGCCAGCACGGTGATCGAGTTGATCCGGGCCGAGGGCCGCAAGGCCGTGGCGCTGCCGGCCGACCTGCGCGACGAACAGACCGCCCGCAAGGTGGTGGACGACGCCATTGCCCAGCTGGGCGGGCTGGAAGTGCTGGTCCTGAACGCGGGCCGGCAACAGTCGCAGGACTCGATCGCCGACATCACCTCAGACGCCTTCGACGCGACCATGAAGACCAACATCTACGCGCCGTTCTGGATGACCCAGCAGGCGCTGCCGTCGCTGGAAAAGGGCGCGTCGATCATCCTGACCTCGTCGGTGCAGGCATTCTCGCCGTCGGCGCATCTCTTCGACTATGCGCAGACCAAGGCGGCCAACCGCGCCTTTGCCCAAGCACTGGCCAAGCAGCTTGCGCCCAAGGGGATCCGCGTCAACGCGGTCGCGCCGGGGCCGTTCTGGACGGCGCTGCAGGTCAGCGGCGGCCAGCCCAAGGAGAAGCTGCCGGATTTCGGCGCCGACTCGCCGCTGGGCCGGGCCGGACAGCCGGTCGAGATCGCCCCGATCTATGTGCTGCTGGCCAGCGACGAGGCGAGCTACATCACCGGCGAGGTCTATGCCGCGACCGGCGGCAGCGGCACCTGACCGTCTGGCCCGGTATCCCCCACCGGGGCAAACGGCGAATGAGGGGACATGCGGACCAGCTTGCTGGACAGGATGCTGTTCGGGGTGAATCTTGTGGGCAGGCGGCTGCACGCCATTGCCGTCTGTTCCGTCGCGATCGGCACACTGATTTCCATGCTCGATGCGGGGTATCACTGATGGGCAGAAACTGGGCCTGGTCTGTCGCGCTACATCTGGGTGGCGGCATTTCCGATGATGTGGATCGGCTCCTGAATCCGGCCCCACCGCAGTGTGATCGCCGTCGATGTCCCGCCCGTTGACGGCAGCCCGGCGGCGGGGCTACCCCGGCGCAATCGCGAAAGGACGGCCATGACGATCCATCTCCACCGCAACGATCTGCCGGACGGGGTGGATCTGGGTCCCGTCGTCGCCATCGACACAGAAACCATGGGGCTGGACCCCCGTCGCGACCGGCTGTGCCTGGTGCAGCTGTCGGCGGGGGACGGGACGGCGCATCTGGTGCAGATCACGCGGGGCCAGCAACAGGCGCCGAACCTGGCGCGGGTGCTGGCCGACCCGGCGGTGCTGAAGCTGTTCCACTTCGGGCGGTTCGACATCGCGACGCTGTATCAGGCGTTCGGCGTTCTGACCCGTCCGGTCTGGTGCACCAAGATCGCCTCGCGCATGGTGCGGACCTTCACCGACCGGCACGGGCTGCGCTACCTGCTGACCGATCTGGTCGGGGTCGACATTTCCAAGCAGCAGCAGACCAGCGACTGGGGCGCCGAGGTGCTGACCCAGGCGCAGCTGGATTATGCCGCGTCCGACGTCCTGCACCTGCACGCGCTGAAGGCCGAACTGGAACATCGCCTCGCGCGCGAGGGGCGCACCGAGCTGGCGCAGGCGTGTTTCGACTTTCTGCCGGCCCGGGCGCAGCTGGACCTGCTGGGCTGGGGGGATGAAAACGACATCTTCCATCACTAGGTCGCCCGCATGACCGCCTATCTCGACACCGCCCGCCGCGTGATCCGCATCGAAGCCGAGGCGCTGAAGCTGCTGGAGGCAAGCCTCGGCGCCCCGTTTGAGGAGGCGGTCCGCCTGATCTTGGCGGCGCGCGGCCGTGTCGTGGTGTCGGGCATGGGCAAGTCGGGCCATGTGGGGCGCAAGATCGCCGCCACCCTCGCCAGCACCGGCACGCCCGCGCAGTTCGTCCATCCCGCCGAGGCAAGCCACGGCGATCTGGGGATGGTGACGCAGGGCGACGTGGTGATCGTCCTGTCGAACAGCGGCGAGACGCCCGAGATCGCGGACATCGTCGCCCACACGCGGCGCTTTGCCATCCCCCTGATCGGCGTGGCGGGGCGTGCGGCGTCGACGCTGGTGCGGCAGGCGGATGTCGCGCTGCTGCTGCCGCAGGCGCCCGAGGCCTGTGGCACCGGGATCGTGCCGACCAGTTCCACGACCATGACGCTCGCGCTGGGGGATGCGCTGGCCGTCGCGCTGATGGAACATCGCCGCTTCACCCCCGAACATTTCCGCACCTTTCACCCCGGCGGCAAGCTGGGCGCCCGGCTGGCGCGGGTTGGGGACCTGATGCATGCCGACATGCCGCTGGTTGCCGAGGACACGCCGATGACCGAGGCGCTGCTGACGATCAGCAGCAAGGGGTTCGGCGTGACGGGGGTCACCGGCCGTGACGGGCGGCTGACCGGCGTCATTACCGACGGTGACCTGCGGCGACACATGGACGGTCTGCTGGCCCGCACCGCCGCCGAGGTGATGACCCGCGACCCGCGCACCATCGCCCCGGACGCCCTGGCCGAGGCTGCGCTGGCCCAGATGCAGGACCGCAAGATCACGACCCTGTTCGCGGTCGAGGACGATCGGCCGGTGGGCATCCTGCACGTCCACGACTGCCTGCGCGCCGGGATGATCTGATGCCCGACGGGCCGACCCTGCGCAGCAGGATCGTGCGGGGGCTGCGCGTGGTGTTTCCCCTGGCGGCGCTGGGAATCCTGTCGCTGCTGTTCCTGCTGGCCCGCCAGCCCTCCGGCGACCGGGCGATCCCCTATGTCGAGGCGGATGCCGAGGCGCTGGCCCAGAAGACCGGAATGACCGCGCCGCGCTTTGCCGGGGTGACCCGGGACGGCGCGCAGCTGGCCCTGCGGGCCGCGCAGGCGGTGCCCGAGGGAGAGGGGGGCGACGGCGAGGGCAGCGCCCGCGACGTGGTGCTCGACTGGCAGGCGCGGGACGGGCTGACCGCCCGGCTGGTTGCGGCCGATGGCAGCGTGGCGGACGGGCTGATCCACCTGTCGGGCGGCGTGACGATGACGACCTCGACCGGGTGGAAGGTGACCGCCCCGGTGGTCGAGGCGTCGACCGGGGCCGACCGGATCGTGGCCCCGGCCCGGGTCAGTGCCGAGGCGCCGTTCGGCACCGTCGATGCGGCCGCGATGGACCTGCGCCGCCAGCCCGACGGCACCCATGTTCTTGATTTGAACGGCGGGGTGCGTCTGCTATACCGCCCCTGACCAAGGGAGAAGGCGCCGATGCCGCTTGACCGTCCGCGCGCACTGACCGTGCCAGCCCTGCTGGCGGCGCTGTCCCTGGGGGCGCTGTCACTGGCGGCTGCCCTGCCTGCGCCGGCGGCGGCGCAGACCGTGGCATTCGGCGGGATTACCGCGGATGTCACCGCGCCTGTCGAGATCGCAGCCGACAGCCTGCAGGTGGACCAGTCGACCGGCGAGGCGGTGTTCAGCGGCAACGTCGTGATCGGCCAGGGCGAGATGCGGCTGTCGGCGGAACAGGTCACCGTGATCTATGCCCCCGACACCAACCAGAAGATCAGCCGCCTGCACGCCACGGGAAAGGTAACACTGGTCAACGGCCCGGACGCCGCCGAGGCGCAGGACGCCGTCTATGACGTGGCCAGCGGCAACGTCACCCTGACCGGCGATGTCATGCTGACGCAGGGGCAGAGCGTGCTGTCGGGCGAAAAGATGGACGTGAACCTGTCCACCGGGACCGCCAGCGTGTCGGGACGGGTGCGCAGCGTCCTGCAGCCCGGCGGGAACTGATGAACGGCCCGCCCGCGTCGCTGGACGCCGCCGCGCCGATCGCGGCGCCGGTCGGGGCGGCGCAGGCCGGACCGAGCCCCGGGCAGGGTCTGCAGATCACCGGACTGCGCAAGTCCTATCGCAACCGCCCGGTGATCCGCGACGTGTCGCTCGATCTCGATCGGGGCGAGGTGGTGGCCTTGCTGGGGCCGAACGGGTCGGGCAAGACCACGTGTTTCTACTGCATCGCCGGGCTGATCCTGCCGGACGCCGGGCAGGTCCTGATCGAAGGGCGCGACGCCACCGTGCTGCCGATGTATCGTCGTGCCCGGATGGGGATCGGCTATCTGCCGCAGGAGATGTCGATCTTTCGCGGTCTCACGGTCGAGCAGAACATCATGGCCGTGCTGGAGGTCGCCGAGCGGTCCGGCCACCGCCGCCGCGACCGGCTGGAAGAGCTGCTGGGCGACTTTTCCATCGCGCATCTTCGCAAGGCCCCCGCGCTGGCGCTGTCGGGCGGCGAGCGCCGCCGGGTCGAGATCGCGCGCTGCCTGGCGTCGGACCCCCGCTATCTGCTGCTGGACGAACCCTTCGCCGGCGTAGACCCGATCGCCGTCGGCGAGATCCGTGGACTGGTCCACGATCTGAAGGCGCGCGGAATCGGGGTGCTAATCACCGATCACAACGTCCGTGAAACCCTGGGCATCGTCGATCGGGCCTACATCCTGCACGACGGTCATGTCCTGAAATCCGGCAGTACCGCGGACATCGTGGCCGATCCCCAGGTGCGCGAGGTTTACCTGGGAGCAGGGTTCCGATTGGCCTGACGCGACGCAACCGCGGCGTGCGTTGCGGCGCGGGCCGCGCGGCCCGTTGACAGGCGCCCCGGGCTGTTACCAAATCAAGGGGCGGGCAGCATCCCGCAGCCCGCGGGATGCGCCGCGCAGACGATCCGTCGTCGGCCGGACCCCCGCACTGCGGGATCGGTGTCCGGCCGCGAAGACCGCAGAAAGGACGCGAAAATGCGCTATCAGATCAGTGGCAAGCAGATCGACATCGGGGACGCACTGCAGACTCATGTCCGGACCGAGCTGGGCGAGACGATCGCCAAGTACGCCCAGCGGCCGACCGATGCCAACGTGATCTTTTCCCGGGATGCGCATCAGTTCCAGTGCGAGGCGGTGGTGCACCTGTCGACGGGTCTGACCGCGCAGGCCAGTGCCCAGGCCACTGAAATCTACGCGGCCTTCGAGGCCTGTCGCGAGAAGATGGACAAGCAGCTGCGCCGCTACAAGCGCCGGCTGAAGGATCACCACAAGGATCGCGACCAGCAGCCTGTTGTCTATGCGGCCGAGCCCAGCTATGTGCTCGCGGCTGACGAGGATACGTGGGAATCGCAGGACGAAGGTGGCCTGCAGCCCATCATCATCGCGGAAATGGAAACCCGCGTCCCGACCCTGTCGGTGGGTGACGCGGTGATGCAGATGGAACTGTCCGGCACCCCGATGCTGGTGTTCCGGAACGAGAAACACGGAGGGGTCAACGTGGTGCATCGCCGCGACGACGGCAATGTCGGCTGGATCGACCCCCGGACCGCGGAATGACGATGCGCCTGCGACCCTGACCCGACCGCTGCCGGCAACCCGCTGCAGACGGGTTGCGCGGGGCGGGACCAAACGATGGGTGAAAGATGCAGATCAGCGAAATCCTGAAACCGGCCGCGGTGCGGTCGGTTTCACACGTCGCCAGCAAGAAACGGCTGTTCCAGGATCTGTCGGACCTGGCCCACAGCGTCTATGGCGTGAACGAGGCGGCCACCCTGGATGCCCTGCAGGAACGTGAAAGCCTGGGGCCCACCGGCGTGGGCAACGGGGTGGCGCTGCCGCATGCCCGGCTGCACGGGCTGGACCGGGTCGTGGCGCTGTTCATGCGGCTGGAAAAGCCGATGGACTTCGACGCCGTCGACAAGCTGCCCGTCGATCTGGTGTTCGCCCTGCTGGCGCCGCAAAGCTCGGGCGTCGATCACCTGAAGGCGTTGGCGCTGGTGTCGCGCACGTTGCGGGACGCCGACCTGCGCGCCAAGCTGCGCGCCAACGACGATCCGGTGGCGCTGCACGCGGTGCTGGCGGCGGCGCAGGACATCAAGGCGGCCTGAGCCGGCCGCCTTCGGACGGATCCGCGCCGGGCGACTGCCGGGTCAGCGGCCGCCGGCAATGTCCAGGTGGGCGCCGGTGACATAGCTGGCCTCGGATGACAGCAGCCACAGGATCGCGGCCGCGACCTCCTCGGGGCGGCCGGCGCGGCCCATCGGCGTCGCCGGTCCGACCCGCGCGGCGCGGTCCGGCTCGCCCCCATCAGCGTGGATGTCCGTCTCGATCACGCCGGGGCGCACGGCGTTCACCCGGATTCCGGTGGGACCGAGTTCCTTGGACAGCCCGACGGTGAGGGTGTCGAGCGCCCCCTTGGTCGCGGCGTAGTCGACGTATTCGCCGGGTGATCCCAGCCGGGCGGCGGCCGAGGACACGAACACGATGGCGCCGCCCGGCTGCAGCCGGCGCACCGCTTCGCGCGCCACGTACAGCGCGCCGGTCACGTTGGTGCGGACCACCCGATCCAGACGGTCGGGGGTCATGTCGGCCAGGGTCGATGCCTGCGCCACGATGCCCGCGTTGACCACGACCCCGTCCAGCCCGCCCAGATGCGCCACGGCCGCGTCGAACAGGGCCGCAACCTGACCGGCGTCGCCGACATCCGCGCCGAACGCGGCGGGCCGCGGCCCTTCGGTCGCGACCTGCTCCACCGCCAGACGTGCCGCGTCCTCGTTGCCCCGGTAGCCGAGCGCGACCTCCCACCCGCGCCGTGCGGCGCCAACTGCGGTCGCCAGACCGATCCCGCGTGTGCCGCCCGTGATCAGAAGCTTCATGGCCTGTATCCTTCAAAGGTGATGTTGTCGGCGTGCCGTCGTGCGGCGGTTTCCTGGTCGCGGGACCGGATCGTCCAGCAGAATACCGGAACGCCCCGCGCCCGCAGCGCCGCCACGGCAGGGTTCGCGAGGTCCAGGTGATGGTGCGAGACAAAGGACGCCCCGACCCCGTCGAAATCGGCAATGCGGGCCAGATCGGCGCGGCGCGCGGCCGGCAGCGCGGGCCAGTCGTCGGGCGCAAAGCCGCAGGTCGTCAGGCCGACGGTCAGCTGCGGCGCGATGTCGTGGACCGCGGCCACCATGTGGGGGTTGAACGACATCACGGCGACATGGTCCGCATGATCGGCCAGCAGCAGTGCAACTCGTTCCGGCAGCGGGCCAATATCCGGGCCAAGCTGCCCGTCCTGGTCCTTGATTTCCACCAGCAGGGGGACTCGGGCGTCGATCTCGTCCAGCACGGCCTGCAGCGTGGGGATGGTGTCGTCGCTGCCCAGCAGCCGGCGCTGACCCGCCCCGTCCATGGAAAGGGTCGAAATCGTCCCCGGCTGGCCGGTCAGCCGTTGCAGGTCATGGTCGTGAAAGACCAGCGGGGTGCCGTCCGACGCGGGCTGGAGGTCCAGCTCGATGGCGTAACCTGCCGCCACGGCCGCCCGAAACGCCGAGCGGGTGTTTTCCGGAACGCCGGGCCCGTGCAGGCCGCGATGCGCGATTGGACGACACAGCAGGTCGGGCGGCATCACCCGATCTCGAACACGGCGTCGATCTCGACGGCCACGCCGCGGGGCAGGGCAGGGGCGCTAACCGCCACGCGGGCGTGCCGGCCCTTGGCGCCGAATACCTCGACCATCAGGTCCGAACAGCCGTTGATGACCTCCGGCTGGTCGGTGAAGCCGGGGGCAGAGTTCACGAAGCCGGTCAGCTTGACCACACGGGCGACCCTTTCCAGCGACCCGAGCGCCGCCTGCGCCTGGGCCAACAGCGCCAGACCGCAGCTGCGGGCCGCCGCCGCGCCGTCCGCCACGTCCAGATCGTCGCCCACGCGACCGCAGATCAGCCCGTCCGCCCCGCTGGAAATCTGGCCGGACACGAACAGCAGGTTGCCGGACTGCACGTAGGGCACGTAATTGGCAGCCGGCGCGGGCGCCGCGGGCAGGGTGATGTTCAGTTCGGACAGGCGGGCATCGATGGACATGAATTTCTCCTGGTGTCGTGCGCCCGGATCCTACCCACCGGTGACGACATTTGTCCCGCGCAATCTGGTGCGGCGGTGCGTGACCGGGATCAGGCCACCAGCGCCTCGGCCCGGCGCAGATCGACGCTGACCATCTGGCTGACCCCCTGTTCGCCCATCGTGACCCCGAACAGCCGGTCCATCCGCCCCATGGTCACGGCGTGATGGGTGATGATCAGGAAGCGGGTGTCGGTGCGCCGCGTCATCTCGTCCAGCAGGTCGCAGAAACGGCCCACATTGGCGTCGTCCAGCGGGGCGTCGACCTCGTCCAGCACGCAGATCGGGGCGGGGTTCGCGAGGAACACCGCAAAGATCAGCGCCAGCGCCGTCAGGGTCTGTTCGCCCCCCGACAGCAGCGAAAGCGTCGCCAGTTTCTTGCCGGGCGGCTGGCACAGGATTTCCAGGCCGGCGTCCAGCGGGTCGTCGGATTCGACCATCACCAGCCGCGCCTCGCCGCCGCCGAAAAGATGCGTGAACAGCGTCCCGAAACTCGCGTTGACGGCGTCGAAGGCCGACAGGATCCGCTGGCGCCCCTCGCGATTCAGGCTGCCGATGGCGGCGCGCAGCTTGTGGATGGCGGCGGTCAGATCGTCGTTTTCGGCCAGCAGGGTCGTCCGCTCGTCCTCCAGCGCGCGCTTGTCCTCGTCGGCGCGCAGGTTCACCGGGCCGATGGCATCGCGCTGACTGCGCAGGCGCAGCAGCCGGCTTTCCAGCTCAGCAAGGTCCGGTGCCGGATCGGCGGTCGCGTCCAGGCGGCTCTCCAGCTCTCGTGGCCCGGCGCCGGTTTCCGCGGTGATACGGGCCAGTGCTGCCGCTTCCGCAGCCTGCGCCGCCTCGGCCCGCGCCGCACAGGCGGCCCGTTCCTCGCGGGCAGCCGAGGCGGCGCGCTCCGCCTCGCGGGCGTGGCCGGTGGCCTGCAGCAGGGCCGCGCCGGCTTTGGCCAGCGCAGCGCGGGCGCGGTCGAGGCGCTGCTGCGCCGCATCCTCTCGCGCCGCGATCTCGGCGCGGCGTGCCGCCAGTCGGGCGGGCTGGTCCTGCGCAGCGGTCAGCTCGGCCACGGCGGCGCGGTGCCGATCCTGCAGTTCCGCGGTGCGACGGTCGGCTTGGTCCAGCCGGGTGCGCCAGCCGGCGTGCTCGCGGGCGATCTCCTGCAAGCGGCGGGCACGACTGGTGTCGTCGCGGGTCAGCTGGTCCAGCGTGGCGCGGCGGGCGACCGTGTCGGCGCGTGCCGCCTGCGCCGCCTCCCGCGCGTCGGTCAGCGCGCGGGTTGTGGCCTCGGGGTCGGGCAGTTCCGCGCGGGACCGCTGCGCCGCGTCAAGGCGGGTGCGGGCGTCGGCGGCGTCGGCGGCATGACGCGTCAGTTCGGCGCGGGCGGCCTCGATCTGCCCGGTGGCGAGCGACAGGTCGGATTCCGCGCGGGTCGCGGCGCGGCTGTGCTCGGCCAGCGCTCGTTCGGCCGCACGGTGTCTGTCACGGGCATCGGCCTCTGCCCTCGCGGCCTCGGCCAGCCGGTTCTTAGTGGCAGAATGCGCGGCGGCGGCCTGATCGGCGCGTTGGCGCGCCGCGTCGGCTCGGTGGGCAAGATCGGCCAGGCGGTTGACCTGTTGCAGATGCAGCGCGGCGGTGGAGACGGCGTCGCCGGCCGGAACCGTCAGCCCGTCCCACCGGAACAGGTCGCCCTGCCGCGTGACCAGGCGCTGTCCGGGGTGCAGCGCCGGTTGCAAGGCCGCACCCGTGGCCGCGTCCGGAACCAGCCCGGTCTGTTCCAGCCGCCGCGCCAGCATCGCGGGTCCGGTCACGTGATCGCCCAGCGGTGCCGCCCCGGCAGGTAGCTCAGGCGCGGCGGCATAGGCAGGCAGGTCCCGCCATCCGCTTGCGCCGGGGTCGGGTGCCGGCGGCGCGGCCAGATCATCCCCCAGTGCCGCACCGAACGCCGCCTCGAACCCCGGCGCTACGGTGACCAGGTCCAGCAGCCGCGGTCCTGCGGTCCGGCCACGCGCCACCAGCCGGGTGAGGGCATGCCGCTCGGCGTCGAGGGTGCCCGCCTCGCCTTCGGCCGCGGCGCGCGCGGCGCGGGTCGACGTCTCCTCGGTTTCCGCAGCCGTGCGGGCGGTCTCGGCAGCGGCCAGGGTTTCCTCTGCGGCGCGGGCGTTTTCGCCGGCGGTGGTTCGGGCCGCCTCTGCCCCGGTCAGCGCCGCTTCGGCCGCACGACCCTGGGCGCTGGCGCGATCGGCGGTTGCGGTCGCCGCGGCCGCGGCCGCTTCGGCCCGGCGCAGCATCGATTCCAGATCGGTGACCAGCCGATCGGCCGACTGGTGGCGTGCCGCCAGCCGCGCGGCCTCGTCCGTGAGCTCGGCAAGTTGGACCTCGATATCGCGCAACGCGTCGGCGGCAGATGCTGCCGCCGCTTCGGCCGCGGCCACCCGATCCTCGTGGCCAAGGCCCGCGGTCTCCAGTTCGTCCCGCTCCCGGTCGAGCCGCTGGACCACTTCGGTCGCGTCGCGGTTCAGCGCCGCTTCGCGTTCGATGTCGCGATCCAGCTGCACAACGCGGGCACGCAGGGTGGTGACTGCCTGGGCGGCGCGCGCTTCGGCATCATCCAGCGCCTCGCGTTCGGCCTGCGCGCGGGCCAGGATCGCGGCGGCGATCGCCTCCTCTTCACGCAACGGGGGCAGGGCGGTTTCTGCGGCAGTGCAGGTGGCGGCCGCCTGTCGTGCCGCCGCCTCGGCGCGGGCGACTTGGGCCCCGGCCCGGTCCAGCGCTGCCGCCGCGTCGTTGCGGGCGCGGTCCGCCTGGGCCCAGCGGTGATACAGAAGCGCCGACTCGACGTGGCGCAGTAGGGTTCCGATCTCGCGGTAGCGGGCCGCCGCCCGCGCCTGGCGGGTCAGCGCCGCCGCCTGCGCCGCCAGTTGCTGCAGCGTGTCGTCGACCCGGGTCAGGTTGGCTTCTGCGCCGTTCAGCTTCAGCTCGGCTTCGTGCCGGCGCTGGTACAGGCCGCTGATCCCGGCCGCCTCTTCCAGGATGCGGCGGCGTGCCTTGGGACGGGCGTTGATCAGTTCGCTGATCTGCCCCTGCCGCACCAGCGCCGGGCTGTGCGCGCCGGTCGAGGCGTCGGCGAACAGCATCTGAACGTCGCGCGCCCGCACCTCGCGGCCGTTGACCCGGTAGGCGCTGCCGGCGTCCCGGACGATCCGCCGCGATATCTCCAGCACGTCCGTGTCGTTGAACCCGGCCGGAGCCAGCCGGGCGCGGTTGTCGACGGTCAGCACCACCTCGGCGTGGCCCCGGGCAGGGCGGCGGGTGGTGCCGGCAAAGATCACGTCCTCCATCCCGTCGCCGCGCATGGCGCTGGGGCGGTTTTCCCCCATCACCCAGCGCAGCGCCTCGAGCAGGTTGGACTTGCCGCAGCCGTTCGGTCCCACCACGCCGGTCAGGCCGTCGCTGATCACCAGCTCGGTCGGGTCGACGAAGCTCTTGAACCCGTTCAGGCGAAGGCGGTCAAAGCGCACGCGGGCCCCGCGAATATGGTCCTGTCCGGCAGCAGACTGGCAGAATGATGGCGCTCGGTCAACATCTTGGGGTTATACGGCAAGGCTCTACAAGATCCCCGATCTATACATCGCGCGCATGCGCGCTATCCTCGCGCGAATGATCCCCGCTTTGTCCCTGATCCTGGCTTTTCAACTGGTGGGTGAAGTCGCCTCACGCGGACTGTCCCTGCCGCTGCCGGGCCCCGTGACCGGGTTGTGCCTGCTGGTCGGCTGCTGCCTTGTCTGGCCAGGTCTGGCCGACCGTCTGCGGCCGGTGACGCAGGGGCTATTGGCCCATCTGTCGCTGTTCTTCGTGCCGGCCGGCGTGGGGGTGGTCGCGCATCTGCCGCTGTTGCGGGATCACGGGGTGGCGCTGGCCGCGGCCCTGGCCGGATCGACGCTGCTGTCCATCGCGGCTGGAGCGTGGGCCTTCGTCCTGATCGCGCGGCGACTGGGGGATCGCGATGCTGGCTGACCCCGCGCTGATCTGGGCCTATCTGACCCAGGGGCCGCTGCTGTGGCTCACGCTGACCCTGATCGCCTATCTGATCGGCGACGCCATGTTCCGGGCGGCCGGTCGGCGCAGCTTTGCCAATCCGGTGCTGATCGCGATGATCCTGCTGGGGCTGATCCTGATCGCGACGGACACCAGCTATGCGACCTATTTCGAGGGCGCGCAGTTCGTGCATTTCATGCTGGGGCCGGCGACCGTCGCCCTGGCGATGCCGCTCTACGACAACCTGCCGCGGGTGCGCCGCGCGGCGCTGCCGATCTTGGCGGGGCTGTTTGCGGGATCCCTGGTCGCGATCCTGTCCGCGCTGGCGATCGCCTGGGGGTTCGGGCTGAAACCCGAGGTGCTGGCATCGCTGGCGCCCAAGTCGACCACCGCCCCGGTCGCGATCGGGATCGCGGAGCGGCTGGGGGGACAGCCAACGCTGACCGCCGTGCTGGTGCTGCTGACCGGCGTGTTCGGGGCGATGGTCGCGACGCCGTGGCTGAATCTGATCGGGGTGCGCGACTGGCGCGCCCGCGGCCTGGCGGTGGGAACCGCCGCGCACGGGATCGGCACCGCCCGGGCCTTTCAGGTCGACCCGACCGCGGGCGCGTTTGCGGGGATCGGCATGGGCCTGAACGCCGTGTTGACGGCAATCATCGCGCCACTGGTGCTGCGGCTGTTCCTGTGACCGGTGTTTCCGGGGTCGCCACGCAAAAAAAAAGCCGCCCGAAAGGGCGGCTTCGCAACGCGGAGCGACCGGCCTCAGGCGGCTTCGGCTTCTTCCGCCTCGGCGGCCATGCGCCGTTCGCTTTCCTCGCGCGACAGCGCCACCGAGGTCCGCACGCCCTTGCTGACGAATTCGACCAGCCCGTTGACGACGCGTTCGTTCGGGTCGATGCCGGCGCAGCTCAGCACCTCGCGGCCGTCGCGGGACCGCGCCCAGCGGGCGATCTGCTCGGCGCCGTTGCCGTATTTCTTGTCATCCGCGATCGCATCGTCCAGGGCGGCGAGCACAACCGCAGCAAACAGCTTGCGAGCCCGCTGCCCCTGTTCGAAGTTGAAGGCAGACCCATCCACGAAATCGCGCATATGAAAACTTCCTGTTCCTGCTGTCCGCGCCTCGGCGCGGGCGGGCAATGGCCCCGCTCAACTGTCCCCTGGCTGGTCGGATGGCAGTAACCCTTCCGACCGTGATTCGATATTCCACCAGCCGCATTGCAGCCATGCACGTGATGCAACCCACAGTGCACACTGGCCTTCTGCGCCGCTTCGCCCGTTAACCGTGATCGTCCCGGGCGCTTGACAACGCGTGAAGGCTTATTCGGTTGCGCAGAATTCCGACTTCATATAGGCAACGTGCCCAACCGATCAAGCATTACGTGCTGCGACGCAGCATTTGCACGTCTGCGCGGCACTGGTGCGCGCCTTCCGTGCGTCGGGTCTCTGTAGACAACGCTTCGCGCCGCGCGATAGCCTGCCGCCTCGACAGCAGGAGCATCGCGATGACGACAGGATGGCCGGAAACGCTGTGGATCGTTCGGCACGGCGAAAGCGCGGGGAATGTCGCGCGGGACGCCGCCTATCAGCAGGGCCTTGCCCGGATCGAGCTGAGCGGTCGTGACGTCGACGTGCCGCTGTCGGATCTGGGGCGCCGGCAGGCGGAGTCGCTGGGACACTGGTTCTCGCAGGGCAAAGAGGGCGGTCAACCGAATGTCCTGCTGAGTTCGCCCTATCTGCGGGCCCAGGACACGGCGCGCCTGTTCCGCGACGCCGGCGGCTGTCCGCCGGACACCCGCATCCACCTGGACGAGCGACTGCGGGAAAAGGAATTCGGCATTCTCGACGGGCTGACGGGCCGCGGGATCCGCGCGGAATTCCCCCACCAGTCCGAGCTGCGCGCCACGCTGGGCAAGTTCTATCACCGCCCGCCGGGGGGTGAGAGCTGGTGCGACGTCATCTTCCGCCTGCGGGCGATGCTGGACACGGTCGGGCTGCATCACAGCGGCTGCCGGGTGATGATCGTGGCCCATCAGGTCGTGGTCCTGTGCCTGCGCTACATCATCGAGGAGATGACCGAGCAGGAGATCCTGGCCATCGACGCGCAGAAGGATGTCGCGAACTGCTCGATCACCGAATATCGCCACCATCCCGGCCCGGAGGGAACCGACGGAGAGATGCGGCTGGTTCGCTACAACGTCACCGCCCCGATGGAGGTCGAGCATACCCCGGTCACGCGCGAACCCGACGCCATCGTGGGCAACCGGGGATGAGCGATCCGGTCACGCTGGACGCCGCCTGGCTGCGTGGTCACCCTTTGCCGGTCCATCCCGAACAGACCGACAAGAACAGCCGCGGCCGGGTCATGCTGGTCGGCGGCTCCAGTCTCGTGCCCGGCGGGCTGATCCTGACCGCCACCGCCGCGTTCCGTGCGGGCGCCGGCAAGGTGCAAGTGGCGTTGCCCGCGCCGCTGGCCATTCCGACCGGCATCGCCCTGCCCGAGGCCGGCATCTACGCGCTACCCGCCGACGAGAACGGCGAGATCGCGGACGCCGCCCCGGTGACCGACAAGATCGGGTCCTGTGGTTGCCTTGCGCTGGGACCGGCCATTGCGACGCCCAAGGCGGCCGGGTTCGTTCTGGACGCGCTGTTGCCCGCGGCGGCCGACAACCCCGTGATCCTCGACGCGGCGTGCGTAGCGGCTGCGGCCGACCGGCTGGATGCCATCGCCGCACTGGCGGGCGGCAGCGTGCTGACGCCCCATGCGGGCGAAATGGCGCAGCTGACGGGGCTGGATGCCGATGACATCGAGGCGCGCCGCGACGAGATCGCGGTGGAATGGGCTGCCCGGTTGCGCGCGGTGCTGCTGATCAAGGGGGCGACCACGCTGATTGCCAGTCCCGATGGCGAGCTGACGGTCTATGGTGGCGGCGGGGTCGGGCTGGCCACCGGCGGCTCGGGCGACGTGCTGACCGGCCTGATCGCCGGCCTGATCGCGCGTGGCATGCCCGCGTGGGAGGCCGCCTGCTGGGGCGTCTGGCTGCACGGCGAGGCCGGCCGCCGGCTGGCCGAACGGCTGGGTGCGATGGGGTACATGGCGCGCGAACTGCCGGGCGAGGTGCCCAGTCTGATGCGGGGGATCTGACCGGCAGCGACAGAGGTGGCCGGTTGCCGCCCCCGTGCAGATCAAACGGCCGCATCACACGGGCGCAGGCACGACGATGCGGCGCCACGACCGGCTGGCGATCAGCACCCCGACGATCACCAGCCCGCCGGCGGCCAGCTCCGTCGCGGACGGCATGTCGCCGAACGCGGCCCAGGACGACAGCACCCCCACCACCGGCACCAGCAGCGACCATGGCGCGACGACGCTGGCCGGGTGCCGGGTCATCAGCGTGTTCCAGATCCCGAAGCCGATCACCGACGAGCAGACGACGATGTAGAGCAGTCCCAGATTGGCGGGCAGCGCCGCGCGCGTGAACGCCCCGGCCAGCGCCGGACCGACCTGCGGCCCTTCGAGCAGCAGCGACAGCGCCAGCAGCGGCAGCGGCGGGATCACGGACATCCACATGGTCAGGTGCAGCGGACGGGACGGGCGGGCCAGCCGCGAACACAGGTTGCCGATCGCCCAGCCCAGCGCCGCCAGCAGCGTCAGCACGACCGGCAGCCAGCTGGCCGTCTGCGCCCGCGCGGCGCCCACGATCATCAGCCCCGCGACGGCGATCGCCACGCCCATGCCGGCCCGTGCCGACAGCCGTTCCCCCAGCAGCAGGACAGCCAGCAGCATCGTGAACGGGGCCTGCGCCTGCAGCACCAGCGACGCCAGCCCCGGCGGCATGCCCACCGCCATGCCGGTATACAGGAACGCGAACTGCATGAGGCCGAGACCCAGCCCGGTCCCGACCAGCCAGATCAGGCGGACCTGCGGGCGGGGGACCAGCAGGATCGTCGGTATCGACAGGAGGATGAAGCGCAGCGCCGCCGTCAGCAGCGGCGGGTAATGCTGCAGCGCATAAGCGGTCGCGGGAAAGTTCAGCCCCCACAGCACCGGGACCAGCATCGCCAGCAGGGTGTCGCGTCGGTTCATCTGGGGTCCCCTGCCACGGTCGGGCCACACAGTGCGATCCGGCCGCGGCCGGCGCAAGTTCAGCCGAACAGCGGCAGTTGCGGATCGGCCTGCGGCGGCTCTGCCGGGCACAGCGCCGACAGGGTGATGCCCAGCAGCCGGACCCCGCGCGGATCGGGCAGCACCTGGGGCAGCAGCGCGGTCGCCTGCGCCAGAAGCTCGGCCTGCGACGCAACCGGTCGGGGGTCGCTGTGGGCCCGCGTGACGATCCGGAAATCGGTGTACTTGGCCTTCAGCGTTACAGTGCGTCCGGTCACCCCGCGCGGCGCGGCGTGGCGCCACACCTTGTCGGCCAGCGGCACCAGTGCCTGGGCCGCCGCGTCGAGGTCGTGGATGTCCGTGAAGAAGGTGGTCTCGGCGCCGATCGACTTGCGTTCGCGGTTCGGGCGAACCTCGCGGTGGTCGATGGCGCGGGCGATGTTCCAGTAATACTGCCCCGCCTTGCCGAACCGCGCGGTCAGGAACTCCAGGCTCTGCCGGTGCAGGTCGGCGCCTGTGCGGATGCCATGCCGCTCCATCTTTGCAGCCGTCGCCGGACCAACGCCGTGAAACCGCGCGATGGGCAGCGACAGGACGAAATCGGGCCCGTCCTCGGGGCGGATAACGAACAGCCCGTCCGGCTTGCGCTGGTCCGAGGCGAGCTTGGCCAGGAACTTGTTGTAGCTGACCCCGGCGGACGCGGTCAGCCCGGTTTCGGCGCGGATCAATGCCCTGATCTCGCGCGCGATCTGCGTGGCGGTGCGGCCATCGAGCCGGTCGGTCAGGTCCAGATAGGCCTCGTCCAGCGACAGCGGTTCGATGGCCGGGGTGAAGCGGGCGAAAATGTCGCGGATCTGGGCGCTGACCGCCTTGTAGACCTCGAAGCGCGGCTTCACGAAGACCAGGTCGGGGCACAGGCGCGCCGCCCGGACCGATGGCATCGCGGACCGCACGCCGAAGCGACGGGCCTCGTAGCTGGCGGCGGCAACGACGCCACGCGCCGACGATCCGCCCACCGCGACCGGCCGGCCGCGCAGGTCGGGGTTGTCGCGCTGCTCGACCGACGCGAAGAAGGCGTCCATGTCGACATGGACGATGCGGCGGGACGGCGGTTCGGTCATGGCGGCACCCTGGCGACGGTCGGCGCGGGCCGCTGCCGTCGCGTGCCGCATCCACGGCAGGGGGGACCCGCCCGGCGCAAAGCCTAGCCGGGAACGGTGATGCGCGCGTCGCCCGCGCGCAGCGGACCCCTGGCGCGATCGAAGCGCAGATGCGCGATCGCCTGTCCGCCGGACTGGGTGAACAGCGTGCCGGCCTCGCGCCCGTCCTCGGTCAGGATTGCCGTGCCGACCGGGGCCTCGCCCTCGATCCGGACCGTGCGCAGGCCCTTTCGAAGCTCGGTCTTGTGCTTCATCCGGGCGGTGACCTCCTGCCCGACATAGCAGCCTTTGCGAAAATCGACGCCATGCAGGTCCTCGAACCCGGATTCCAGAATGAAGCTCTCGTTCGGGATCAGCTCGACCAGCGTTTCGGGGATGGTGTGGGCGACCCGGATCGCATCCCAGTCGGTGCCATCATCGGGCGGCGGGGCATCCGCGCCAGCGTCGGTCCGGTACAGCCGCCAGCCCATGTCGGCATGCCGCGGGTCCGCGATCGCGCCGGCGGGCGCCGGACCGGTGCCGCGGCTGACGGTCACCGCAGCGGTGTCGAGCGTCACCTTGGCGCGCAGCCGGTACATCGTCAGCCGGCGCAGCAGGTCGTCGGCCAGGCGCTGATCGACGTCGACCAGCAGCGCGTCGTCACCGGGGACGACGAAGAAATCGGCCAGATACTTCCCCTGCGGCGTCAGCAGCGCGGCCCAGACCGGCGCCTTCGTGACGTCGTTGGTCACCAGGCCTTGCAGGAAATCCACCCGGTCATCGCCGCCCACGCGCAGGATCGTCCGCATCACTCGCCCCCGAATTGCAGCCGGACCAGCGCCGCATAGGCGCCGTCCCGTTCCATCAACTGGTCATGGCTGCCCTGTTCGACAACCCGCCCGGCATCGATCACCACGATCCGGTCGGCGGCGCGGACGGTGGACAGCCGGTGGGCGATGATCAGCGTGGTCCGGCCGACCGAGAGCTCGGTCAGCGCGGCCTGCACCAGCCGTTCGGATGCGGCGTCCAGGGCGCTGGTCGCCTCGTCCAGCAGCAGCACGGGACGGTCGCGCAGGATCGCCCGGGCGATGCCGATGCGCTGGCGCTGCCCGCCCGACAGGGCCGATCCCCGGGGACCGGCGGCGGTGTCCAGGCCCTGCGGCAGCGGGTCGGTGAAGTCGGCCACGTGGGCGGCGACCACCGCGCGCCGCAACGCCTGCGCCTCGGCGCCGATCCCGGGGTCGATGTTCTCGCGCAGCGTCTCGTCGAACAGCGCGCTGTCCTGCGTCACCACCGAGAACTGGTCCCGCAGCACCTGCAGGTCGAACTCGTCCAGCGCCACGCCGCCCAGGGTGATCTGTCCGGCATCCGGGTCGACCATGCGGGTCAGCAGGTTGAAGACGGTGGATTTGCCCGCGCCCGAGGGCCCGACCAGGGCGGTGGTCTGGCCCGCCTCGGCGGCAAAGGTCAGGCCGCGCAGCACCGGCGTGTCGCCATAGGACAGCCTGACGTCGTGGAACCGGATCGCGGTGTCGGGCGGCGGGTCGCGCCGCTGGCCCGACCGGATGGTCGGGTGGGTGTCGAAGATCGCGTAGATGCGTTCCAGCGACGTCGCGGCCACCTGCCAGGCGCCCGCCAGCCCGCCCAGCCGACGCAGCGGCTGGAACGCCAGGGACAGGGCGGTGAAGAACGACATGAAGTCGCCGACGCTGCGTTCGCCGCGGGTGACCTGGGCGCCGCCAAGCGCCAGAACGCCCACGAAGCCCAGCCCGGTGACGATGTCGATCAGCGCCGGGATCATCGCCTTCATCGCGCTGATCTTGGTTTCACGCTGGCGCAGGCCCTCGACGATGCGGGCAAAGCGGGCGGTCTGATAGGCCTCCATCCCGTTCAGGCGGATCGCGGTAATCCCGTGCAGCACCTCGTCCAGCCGGGTGGCGCGGCGCGAGGCCTCGGCTCGCGTCTGGCGGGTCTTGCGGCGGATGTAGCGCTGCACGAAGAACGTCGGAAAGATCAGGATCGGCGCCCCCACCAGTGCCGCCAGCGTCCATAGCGGGTCGATGGCGATGGCGACGCCGAACAGCCCGATCAGCGAGATGACGTCGCGGCCGGCGCCGCTGATGAAGGTGGTCCAGATGCCCTGGATCGCCTGGGTGTCGCCCTGGATGCGTTCGATCAGGGCCCCGGGCGAGTTCGCCTGGTAGAAGCTGCCGTCCAGCGTCAGGACGTGGCGCAGCAGGTCGGTCTGCAGCGCCACGGCGACCCCCTGCTGGACCGAGGTCAGCAGCGCCCGGGTGGTGACCAGGGTCACCGCGCGGACCACGAACAGGCCGAAGATGATCCCGCCCACCCACCAGATCGCGTCGCTGTCGCCGCCCACGAAAACCCGGTCGAACAAGGGCTTGAGCATCCAGGACAGGATCGCGAGGGTCGATCCCTCGATCACCATCAGCGCCATGGCGACGCCCATGCGCGGGGCATAGGGACGCAGATAGTCGCGCCACAGCCGGCCCGGCAGGCCGGACGGTCGATCGGCGCGTCGCGTCGTCATCCCGGCCTCGTTCCCTGGTTCCCCCGGGGATAGCCCGGCGAGGCGGGGCGCGGCAAGCCTGACCCGAGGGCCGGGGCCGGACCGGGCGCTGGGCCTGCGGAAAGATCGTCACGGAAAAGGCGATGTTCATGCAGGGTTCATGCAGCTTTCATGAAATGTTCCGGGGTGGGCCGCAGCTGCCCTCGCCGCGGCCCGATTGACGGCGTGGCGGGCCGGTCCTACCGATGCGGCGTCTGCATCCCGAGGTGATCATGAGCTTTGCCGCCGGCCGTCCCGTTCTTGCCATTCCGGGCCCGTCGCCCGTGCCCGACCGGGTGCTGCGGGCGATGCACCGGTCGTCGCCGGACATCTATGGCGGCGAGCTGGTCGACCTGAACCTGCGGGTGATGGCCGACCTGAAGCGGCTGGCCGGCACCCGGCATCATCTGGCCCCCTATATCGGCAACGGCCATGCGGCGTGGGAGGCGGCGAACGCCAACCTGTTTTCACCGGGCGACCGGGCGCTGGTCCTGGCCTCGGGCCATTTCGGGCGCGGCTGGGCGCAGGCGGCGCGGGCCGTGGGGGTCGAGGTCGAGGTGCTGGATTTCGGCAACGCCGCACCGCCCGACCCGCAGCGCCTGACCGAGCGGCTGGCGCAGGACCGCGCGGGCAAGATCCGGGCGGTGATGGTCTGCCACGTGGACACCGCGTCGGGCGTCCGGGCCGACCTGCCGGCCCTGCGCGCGGCGATGGGCGATCACCCGGCGGTATTCGCCGTCGACGCGATCGCCAGCCTGGGATGCGAGCGGCTGCTGATGGACGAATGGGGCATCGACGTGCTGCTGTCGGCCAGCCAGAAGGGGGTGATGGTGCCGCCGGGGCTGGCCTTCGTCTGGTTCTCGGACCGGGTCGCCGCGCCGCGCGCGGGCGTCGGGCCGTACTGGGACTGGGCGGTGCGCGCCCAGGCGGCCGAGCTGTGGCGGTTCTGGGGCGGCACCCCGCCGGTCCAGCATATCTACGGCCTGGCCGAGGCGCTGGCGATGCTGCTGGACGAGGAAGGGCTGGAGGTCGCCTGGGCCCGGCACGAGGGGCTGGCCCGCGCCGTCTGGGCGGCGCTGGACGCCTGGGGCGCCGATGGGTCGGGGATCGGCGCCAATGTCGCCGCGGTCGCGGCGCGGGCCAGGTCGGTGACCGCGGTGGCGCTGCCCGGCGCCGAGCGGCTGCGCGGCTGGACCGTCGACAAGGCGGGGGTGACGCTGGGGCTGGGGCTGGGCGCGGACCGGCCCGGCGACGCGCTGCGGATTGCTCATATGGGCCATGCCAACGCGCATATGCTGCTGGGCGTGCTTGGGGTCATGCAGGCGGGGATGACGGCGCTGTCGATCCGCCACGGCGCGGGCGGGCTGGACGCGGCGGCGGCGGAGATCGGCCGGCTGGCGTGAGCGGCACGGGTCTGCGGAGGGCGCCTGACACAGGGTGATGGCTAAGGGGCAGGGGCCGGGCCTGTGGCTGCTTGGATGACGGTTCCGTTTGGGTTTTCCGTAGCGGTCGGCAGCAAGTAAGCGTCGCCTGTGCCGGTCCCGGGTCGAATGTCGATCCGAACCGCGGCGCCTCTGCAGTCCGCCGTTCGGCGGGGCGGGCCTCGCCCGCGAGGGCGGGACGGGGTGGGCGCGATCGGCCGGAGATCCGGCCGACCGCTTTGGGAGGTCAGTTCGACGGGCTGGTAGTTCCGGTTGGCGACGGGGTTGTCGGTGTGACGGCCCCCGTGCCGGTGTCGGATGTGCCCGTGTCGCCTGTGTCCGAGGCGCCTGCGTCCGACGTGCCCCTGTCCGGCATACTCGTGTCAGATGCGCCGGTGGTGGGCGAGTCGGATGGGGAGGTGCCGGTCGGCGAGGTGCCCGCAGCGGTGGACCCTGTCGCGGCGCCGGTCGATGCGGCACCGCTGTCGGTGTCGCTATCTGTGTCGGTCGCCGAGGCGGCGGGCTCGTCGTCCGTCGCGCTGCTGTCCGCCGCGTCCGGGGCAGAGCCGCCGGCGGCCGTGCCGGACATCGACGCGGCACCGCTGTCCGCGGCCCCCGAGGGCGCGTCGGCGGCGCCGCCGCCCGCCATGCCGTCACCCGACATGTCGTGGTCCGCCATGCCGCCATCCGGCGGGGTGGCACCGGCTTCGCCTGCGCCTGCCGCGCCGGCGTTCCGGTCCAGCCAGGCCTGCATGAAGTCGATTTCCTTCTCCTGCGCCTCGATGACCTCTTCGGCCAGGGCGCGCAGTTCCGGGTCGTCACCGTGTTCCAGCACGAGGCGCGCCATGTCCACCGCGCCCCGATGGTGCGGGATCATGCCGCGCGCGAAATCGACATCGGGATCGCCGGAAAACTCGATCATCATGTCTTCGTGCATCTTCGACATCGCGGCCGCAAAGGCCCGGTCGTGTTCGGACATCGCGGTCGGGTCGGCGGCGGCGGGCGCGCCGGCGCGGGGGGCGGGCATGCCCGGTCCGCCCATCTGCCCGTGCTGCATCATCTGCCCGTGCTGCATCATCGGGCCCCGCATGCCGTCACCTCGCATGCCGTCACCCCGCATGCCGTCGCGGTGTCCGTCGCCCCGCTGGCCATCGCGGTGCATGCCGCCGCCATGCATGCCGCCGCCATGCATGCCGCCGCCGTGCATGCCGTCCATCCCGTGGGCGTGCATCATCGCGTGCAGCATCTCGTGCATGTAGTGGTGCATGGCGTGGTTCATGGCGGGGCCATGCATGCCCATCCCCATGCCCTGACCCATGCCGTGACCGCCGCCGTGATCCATGCCATGGCGCTGCATCGACTTGCCGCCCTGCCCGGGCATCCCCTGGCCCATCATCCCCTGGCGGTCCATGCCCATCATGCCCTGGCCTGCCATGCCCTGACCCGGCATCCCGTGACCGCGCATTCCCTGGCCCGGTGTTCCCTGGCCCGGCATGGTGTCGCCCATCATGCCAGCCCCGGGCATTCCCTGCATCGGCATCCCGGGCCGCGGCTGGCCCTGCAGGTTCTGGCCGTACATTCCGCCCGGCCGGTCGGTGGCGCCGGGGCTCTGGCTCCGGTTCGGGCCGGGCGCCGGGTCGCTGCCGGTGCTGGCGCCGGGCGTGCCCGTGTCTGGCCCGGTCTGGGCCCCGGTCTGGGCCGTCGTCTGGGCGGCGGCGGGCAGGGCGCTGATCGCCAGCACCGCGGCGATGCGGCAGGCGGTCGTCATCAGGTCGAATCGGGTCATGTCTCGCTCCACTCGAAAGGGTTCGGAGAGGGAAACGCGCCATGCCGCCCGCTAGTTGCGGCGGATCAGGCGGAACGCGGCCGAGGCGAGCCAGCCGGCGGCCACGGCGAAGGCCAGCGACATCAGCCCGTACCAGAACGGCTGTTCCAGGGCGAGCTGGTAGAGCCAGCGTTCCAGCCCGACCTTCTTGACTGCGATCGGGGCGCTGTAGGCGCTGACCACCTGGCCGTCGCGGACCAGGAAGATGCTGGTCTTGTACTGCCCCTCGATCAGGTTGGCGGGCAGCGTCACCTCGGCCCGGAACAGGGTCTGGTCGATGACGCTGACGGCCCCTTCTTCCAGCGCGTAGCGGCCCGCCTCGGTGCGCAGGCGCAGCAGCGCGGCGGTGAATTCGGTGGTGTCGGCGACCTGCACCGGCACCGCGAAGGAGCGGATCGCCAGCGGGATCGAGATACGGTGCTGCACGTCCTCGGCCGGGGAGAGCAGCTGCCCGAGCGGCGCGCTGGTCGCCACGACGTAGAAATCGGGGGCGGCGCCGACGGTCAGCGAGTCGGTGTTCACCCAGATCCCGAAGCGGCGTTCCTTGCGCCGGATCTTGACCGACTGGGACGGGCCCTGGACGGTGACGATGACCCCGATCGGCGGGCCCGGCGGCAGCGGCGCGTCGCGCTTGACCGCGCCGAAGATCAGGATCTCGGACCCGGTGAAGGTGGTGGTGATCGACACCGCGTCCTGGGACAGCCCGGCGACGACCTGTTCGCCGGCGGTCGTCTCGACCGCGACGGGGGCGGCATCGCCCGCGGCGGTCGGGCCCGGCGTGGTCAGCGGCGCGACCGGGGCGTCCGGCGGTGGCGGGTCCTGGGCGCGGCCGGGGGCGATGAGGGTGGCGGCGACCAGCAGCCCGGCCAGCAGCGTCGCGGCGAGGGTGGCGGACAGGGGGGCGGGCGGCCGGATCGCGCGGCGCGGCCGGCTCATCTCGGGGCCACCGGGGCCAGGGAATAGATGTCGTCGGGGCGCAGGAACAGGTCCAGCGCCAGCTTGGCGCAGACCACAAGCACCAGCGCCGCCAGCAGGATCCGCAGCTGTTCGGCGCGCAGCTTGGCGCCGAGCTGCGCGCCGAGCTGCGCGCCCACCACGCCGCCGACGATCAGCAGCACCGCCAACATGATGTCGACGGTGTTGAAGCTGACCGCGTGCATCAGCGTGGTGAAGGCGCTGACCGCGGCGATCTGGAACAGCGAGGTGCCGATCACGACCTTGGTGGGCATCCCCAGCAGGTAGATCATCGCCGGCACCATGACGAAGCCGCCGCCGACCCCCATGATCGCGGCGAGGACCCCGACCGCGACCCCTACCGCCAGCGGCGGCAGCACGCTGATATAGAGCCCGGACTTGCGGAACTTCATCCGCAGCGGCAGGCCGTCCACCCAGCTGTGTTCGCGGCGGCGCGGCTTGGCGCTGCCGGGGCGACGGGAGGCGCGCAGGCTGTTCAGGCTTTCGCGTAGCATGGTCAGGCCGATGAAGCCCAGGAACACCACGTAGCTGAGCTGCACGACCAGATCGACCTGGCCCAGCCGCTGCAGCGCGGTGAACAGCCAGACGCCCAAATAGGATCCGAACACGCCGCCGACCAACAGCACCCAGCCCATGCGCATGTCCACCGTCTTGCGCTTGAGATGGGCGAACAGGGCCGAGGCCGACGAGGCGACGACCTGGTTGGCGCCGGTCGCCACGGCGATGGGCGGCGGGATGCCGATGAAGAACAGCAGCGGCGTGATCAGGAACCCGCCGCCGACGCCGAACAGCCCGCTCATCAGCCCGACGATGCCGCCCAGCCCGATCAGGACGAAGGCATTGACCGATACCTCGGCAATGGGAAGATAGATCTGCATGGCCGCCTGTTCTGCTGAGCCATCTTGCCGGGGCGTTCCGGCCGCGTCAAATCGTGATCCGCGCCGCCGCGGCCGGTTGCGCCGGCGCCGGGGCAGCGGCTAAGCAGGGCGGCGAGTGCCGGCCTCGCACCGTCCGACCCTGCCGCGACTCTGCAGCGGGCCGGGCACGGCGGGCGGGCACCGGCACCACGGCAGAACAGACCCCGGGCATCACCGGCACCACCAGACGACGCAGAGGCCGGCACCGCCGGCGGGACCACCACGGCAAACCAGAATGGGCAGGCGATGCGGATCCTGATCACCAACGACGACGGCATCAATGCCCCCGGACTGGCCGCGATGGCCGACATCGCGGCCGAGGTGGCCGGCCCGCAGGGCGAGGTCTGGGTGGTCGCCCCCGCCTTCGAACAGTCCGGCGTGGCGCACTGCATCAGCTATACCCATCCGACCATGATCGCCGAGCTGTCGCCGCGGCGCTGGGCGGCCGAGGGCAGCCCGGCCGACTGCGTGCTGGCCGGACTGGCCGACATCATGCGGGACGCGCCCCCCGACCTGGTCCTGTCGGGGGTGAACCGCGGCAACAACGCCGGCGAGAACGTGATGTATTCGGGCACCGTGGGCGGCGCGATGGAGGCCGCCCTGCAGGGCCTGCCCGCCATCGCGCTGTCGCAGTATCTGGGGCCGGGCACCGCCGGGCTGGAGGATCCGTTCGAGGCGGCGCGGGTGCACGGGCCGCAGGTGATCCGGCGGCTGCTGGATTACGGCGACTGGACCTCGGACGACGATTTCCGGCTGTTCTACAACGTCAACTTTCCGGCCACCGGCGCCGACGGGGTGCGCGGGATGCGGGTCGGCGCCCAGGGCCGGCGCCAGGGCGTGCGGTTCGGGGTGGCGCCGCATGTCTCGCCCAGCGGCCGGCGGTTCCTGTGGATCACCGGCGGATCGCAGCAGGCCCGCGCCACCGCCGACAGCGACGTCGAGATCCTGCTGGACAGCTATGTGTCGGTGACGCCGATGCGCCCGGACCTGACCTGCCACGCCTCGCTGGGCCTGCTGCAGGAGGCGCTGGACGACCGATGAGCGCGGCAGGGGGCGGGCGGGCAGGCAGCGGGACCGGACGCGGGCAGCAGGCCGGGCAGGAGAGCGGGCATCAGGCGGGGCAGGGGCCCGGGCCGGCCGACCGCGATGCCGGGTCCGGCCCCGGCTCGGCCAGCGAGCAGAAGATGCGCTTCGTCTATGCGCTGCGCTCGCGCGGGGTGACCGATCCGCGGGTGCTGGACGCCATGGAACGGATCGACCGCGGCGCCTTCGTGCGCGGCCATTTCGAGGACCGCGCCTATGACGACACGCCGCTGCCGATCGCCTGCGGGCAGACGATCAGCCAGCCGTCGGTGGTCGGGCTGATGACCCAGGCGCTGGAGGTCGGGCCGCGCGACACCGTGCTGGAAGTCGGGACCGGGTCGGGCTATCAGGCCGCGGTGCTGTCGCTGCTGTGCCGGCGGGTGATGACCGTGGACCGGCACCGGCGCCTGGTCACCGAGGCCGAGGCGCTGTTCCGGCGGCTGGGCCTGACCAACATCACCACCCGGGTGGCGGACGGGTCGCACGGGTCGCCGGAGCAGGCGCCGTTCGATCGCATCATGGTGACCGCGGCCGCCGAGGACCCGCCGGGGCCTCTGTTGTCGCAACTGAAGATCGGCGGTATCATGGTGTTGCCGGTCGGCCAATCGGATGCGGTCCAGACGCTGATCCGCGTCACCCGTGAACCGCACGGCTTCCGGTATGACGAGTTGCGGCAGGTACGGTTCGTGCCGTTGATCGAGGGGTTGGGACAGACATGACCCCCGCACAGGAATGAGGACGGGCAGATGCGAGTTTCCCTTGGGTCGGGGCTGACCCTGACGGTGCTGATGCTGGCGGCGGGCTGCGCGCCGGTGGCGGGACCCGGCGCGCCGGGCACGGCGGTGCAGACCGCACCAGCCCAGACCGCGCCGGGCCAGGCGGCGCCGGGCGCCACGCCACCGGGCACCACGGCGGCCAGGACGGTGCCGTTCCAGATCCGCATCCCGCGGCTGCAGATGCCGGTGTTCGGCGCGCCCGCCGCGACCGCGACGGCCGCCGGGCAGCCGCGCGTGACCGACCCGTTCGCCGGCCAGGGGGTCCGCACCCCCGCGATCGAGGGCGCGCCCGCAACCGGGACGGCCGCCGGCGCGCAGCCGGCCCCGGCCGCCCCGCAGAGCCACACGGTTGTCAGCGGGGACTCGGCCTGGTCGATCGCGCGCAAATACGGGATCAGCCTGCAGCAGCTGGCCGCGGCCAACAACCTGCCCGAGTCGATGACGGTGCGGCTGGGGCAGACCCTGACGATCCCCGCGGCGGGGCCGACCCGGGTCGCGGTGACCGCGCCCGGCGCAGGCTCGCCCACGCCGGCGCCGCCATCGGCCAACACACCGCTGCCGCGCGAGACGACGACGCCCGCCGCCCGCCCCCAGGCGCCCGATCTGGGCGCCACGCGGACCGCCGCGTCGGGCAGCGGCCGGCTGCTGATGCCGGTCGACGGGGCGATCATCCGTGCCTACAGCAAGGGGCAAAACGAGGGGATCGACGTCGCCGCCGCGGCCGGCACCCCGGTGCGCGCCGCCGCTGGCGGCACGGTCGCCGCGATCACCCGCGACACCGAAGGCGTGCCGATCGTCGTGATCCGCCACCAGGGCGACCTGCTGACGGTCTATGCGGGGCTGGACGGGCTGCGGGTCGACAAGGGCCAGCAGGTCAGCGCCGGGCAGACGATCGGCACCGCCCGCGGCACCGGCAGCATCCATTTCGAGGTCCGCAAGGGCTTCGACAGCGTCGATCCGGAAGGCTATCTGTGAGCGCGGCGCGCGGCTCGGCCTGATCGGGCCGGACCGGGGCGGGGCGCGCGGCGGCTAGAGCCCGAAGCTCACATGCCCCTGCGGGTCGATCGGCCAGGCAGGGTTCCACGCGATTTCCCAGGCATGTCCGTCGGGATCGGCGACATAGCCGCGATAGCCGCCATGCGGCGGGGCATCCGCAGGGCGCAGGATCGTGCCGCCCGCGCGTTCCAGCGCCGCCATCACCGGGTCCACATCGTCGCGCCGGCCGACATTGTGGGCCAGCGCCACGGCGCCCGTGCCGGCGGGGCCAGACGTCGGGCCGGGGGCGGCAGCACCGGGGCGCCGCATGTCCGCCGCAAGCGCGGATGCCAGCCAGGTGGCCAGCACGAAGCCGTTCATCTGGTAGAAGATGATCTCGGCGCTCTCGAACACCGGGGCCCAGCCGAACCCGTCGACATAGAACCGGCGCGAGCGGGCCGGATCGGCGATCCCCAGCGTCACCACCGCCATCTGCTGCTGCATGTTTTCGACCCCCGCTGCGCTGCCATGCCACGCGCAGTCTGGTCCCGCGTGGTGGGGCGACGCAAGCGCCTGCGCAGGCCGCACGCCCGAGGGTGTGGTCAGTTGCGGTCCCGGCCGATCGCGCGCAGGACGCGGTCCAGGTTGTCACCCTGCTCGCTGGTGTAGGGCGCATCGCGCACGGCGTTGTAGTAGGCCGAGGGGTCATAGGTCGGGATCCCGAGCTTGAGATCCTCGACGGTCAGAAGCCCCATCGCCGCCAGCAGCTGGTAATGGGCCAGCTGCAGATTGGCCTCGGCCGAGATCAGGTCGGCGCGGGCTTCCAGCAGGTCCTGTTCCGCGTCCAGCACGTCCAGGGTCGTGCGCGCGCCCAGCAACGCTTCCTCGCGGACCCCCTCATAGGCCTGCCGCGCGGCCGAGATCTGTTCGTTGATCGCGACGATCTGGGCTTGCGCGATATCGATGTTCGCCCAGGCGACGCCAACCGCCTGGTCGACCTGGCGCGCGGTGTTCAGCAGCGCCGACCGGGCGGCATCGCGGGACGCCATGGCGCGGCGGTGCTGCGACGACAGCCGCCCGCCGGCATAGAGCGTCTGGTTCAGTTCGATCCCGGCGCTGAGCGTGCCGGAGGTGCCGGTCTGGGTGCCGGTGGGCAGTCCCAGGGCGTTGCGGCTGGCCTCGGGCTGGCGGGTGCCGCTGACCCCGGCCTGCCCGGTGAGCATCGGCCGACGTTCGGCGGCGGCGGCGGCTACCTGCAGTTCCGACGCCGCGGTGGCGCGCTGCGCCTGCAGGATGGCGGGATGGGTGGTGCGGGCCACGGCCTGGGCGCTGGCCAGCGTGGCGGGCCGGTCCGGCCGGGGCGGCGGGGGATCGAGGTCACCCGGCACGCGGCCGACCGCGGCGCGGTAATCCTCGCGGGCGATTTCCAGGTTGCCCTGGGCGCTGGCCAGCGCGGCGCGGGTGGCGGCCAGCTGCGCCTCGGCCAGCGACACGTCGGTGGTGGTGATCTCGCCGACCTCGAAGCGGTCCCGGGCGGCCTGCAGTTCCTGGCTGAGCAGGTTGACCGAGTTTTCCTGCAGGGCGACCTGCTGCTCGGCGCTGCGCACCGCCAGAAAGGCCTGGGTCGCCTGCAGCAGCACGTCCTGTTCGATCGCCACCAGCGACTGCCGGGTAGCCAGCACGTTTTCCTTGGCGATGTCGATCGCCAGCTGCGACCGGCCCCAGTCGAACAGCGTCATCTGCGCGACCAGCTGCAGCGTGGTGGCCGCGGCCTCGACCCCCTCGACCTGCTGGAAGTTGTGCGATGCGGCCCACTGCACCACCGGCCGCAGGGCGGACATGGCGGTCGCCACGTCCTCGTCCGCGGCGCGCAGCAGGGCACGGTTCTGTTCCAGCAGCGCCGAGTGCCGGTACGCGGCGACCATCGTGTCGGCCAAGCTTTCGGCGGTGGCCGGCAGCGCCAGCGTTCCCGACAGCGCCGCCGACAGGACCATGCCCCGGATCAGCCGGCGCGCCGCGCCGATCACAGGGTGAACTCCCTTATCCGCTCCATCCCGGGCAGGATGGGGGCAAAGGCGTTGAAGGCGTAGCGCCAGTTGATCCGGCCGTCGATCTTGTGGCCCAGCCGGGCGACGCCCAGCCCGGCGCCGCGCCGGTCATCGTGCCACAGCGCGGCGATGCGCCCCCCCTCGCGCAGCTGGTCGGCAATGGCGTCGGGCAGCTGTTCGATCGCGCCGTTGACGAGGATCGCGTCATAGGGGCCTTGCGCCGGCGCCCCCTCGGCCAGCGGCGCCCGGACGACGACCACGTTGTCGACGCCCTGTTCGGTCAGCAGGCGTTCCGCCTTTTCTGCCATGGTGGCGTCCTGTTCGACGGCAACCACGGCCTGCGCCATCTGCGCCAGCACCACCGCCGAATAGCCGTAGCAGCACCCCAGATCCATCACCAGGTCGTCGTTTTCCAAGGCCAGCGCGTCGATCAGCTTGGCCAGGCTGCGGGGTTCCAGCAGCACCCGCCCGTGCCCCAGATCGATGTTCTCGCCCGCATAGGCGATCTCGCGCCGCGATTCGGGGACAAAGCATTCCCGGGGCACCTGCAGCATCGCCGCGATCACCGGATACCGGGTGACGTCGTTGGGCCGGACCTGGGTGTCCACCATGGTGTTGCGGCGCTGGGCGTAATCGGGCATTGCGGCGAACCTTCGGCTGCACTGGTCGCGATGCGCTGGTCTTGCCACGAAAGACGGTGCGGGGCAACGGCACGGGTGGTCGCGCCGCCGCGCCGGTCGTCGGGGGCATCGCTACGACCCAGCACCGGCGGCGGTGTGGCCGCGCCCGGCTTGCGTGGCGCGATGCGATGGCCTATCTGACGCTCACCTCGAGGCGGCGGGTTGGCGGAGAGGTTACGCAGCGGATTGCAAATCCGTGTAGACCGGTTCGATTCCGGTACCCGCCTCCATGGTTCCCGGACATGTTGCGCGCTTGTGCAGGGCGCCACGGGACGGCGGCAACAAGGCCGCCCTCGGCACAAATGGTTTCGCCTGTCGAAAAATGCACCGCGCCGGTTCGGCAGGTGGCGCTTGTCAGGCGCCCGGCAACGGGGTCATGGTGGGCCCGATCGCCGCGCAGAGCCGCGGCCCGTTGCTGCCGTCCCGAGAGGAGCCTGACATGAAGCTGACCCGTGCCACCCTTGCAACTTTGCTGGCCACAGCCGCCATGACCGTCGCGGTCCATGCCGAAACGCTGCGTTTGTCCCACAACACCGGCGACACGACGACGTGGCAGCAGGGGGCAGAGAAGTTCGGCGAGCTGCTGAAGGAAAAGACCGGGGGCGAGCTGGACGTGCGGGTCTTCCCGAATGCCCAGCTGGCGGGCGGCGACCAGATGAAGCAGGCCGAGATGGTCGGCCGCGGCGCGCTGGACCTGGTGGTGACGTCGGCGATCAACGTGACGCCGCTGGTGCCGGAGATGGCGGTCTTCTCGCTGCCCTATCTTTACGAGAACTACGAGCAGGTCGACGCGACCACGCAGGGCCCCGCCGCCGACCGGCTGGAGGAGATCCTGCTGGAAAAGGGGATCAAGGTCCTGGCCTGGGGCGAGAACGGGTTTCGCGAGCTGACCAACAATGTCCGGCCCGTCAAGTCGCCCGAGGACATGAAGGGCCTGAACCTGCGGGTGGCCGGTCCGATGTATATCGACGTGATGAACGCGCTCGGCGCCAATCCGCAGCAGATGCAGTGGTCCGAGACGCTGACGGCGCTGCAGCAGGGTGTCGTGGACGGTCAGGAAAACCCGATCGGCGCGGTCATCATCCCGCAGCAGGTCTACGAGATGCAGAAATACCTGACTGCCTGGCATTATTCGTATGACCCGATCTTCATCGGCATCTCGAAGGCCAAGTGGGACGGGATGGACGCGGACACGCAGGCCAAGATGCAGGAGGCCGCGACCGAGGCGATGGACTACCAGCGTCAGATCACGCGCGAGGGCACCGAGAAGGGGCTCGCGTTCCTCAAGGAAAAGGGCATGGAGGTCTATGAGCCCACGCCAGAGGAGCTGGCCGCGTTCCGCGAGGCGACGCAGCCCGCCTTCGACACCTGGGCCGAGAAGGTCGGGCCCGAGATCGTGAGCGCGTTCCAGGACACGATCGCCGCGACCGGACAGTAGGCCCTGGCCCCGAAGCGGGCGGCCGTTCCGGGCCGCCCGCACTTCGTCCGCCCATTTGCCTGATCCCGAGCCTGCCATGCGCTTTCTTGCCGACGAGGCGGAAAAGATCATCTGTGCCGTCCTTTTCCTGGCGATGACCGCGGTCGGCTTCGTCAACGTCTTCGTGCGCTATGCCACCAACTGGTCCATCGCCTCGACCGAAGAGCTGCAGACCAGCGGCTTTCTGATCCTGACGATATTCGGGGCGGCCATCGCGGCCCGGCGCGGCGAACATCTGGCCGTCACGCTGGTCACCGACATGCTGCCGCTGGGGCTGCGCCGGCTGGTGATGGCCGTTGCGGTGCTGCTGTCGGTGCTGCTGCTGGGCATGTCGGCGTGGTTTTCCTGGCAGGCGCTCGCCAATCTCTACGGCAACGGCATGCGCTCCTATGCGCTGGGGATTCCGGCCTGGTACTATCAGGCAGCGGTGCCGTTCGGGTTCGCGCTGATCATCCTGCGCTATCTGCAATATGCGGTCCGGGCACTGCGCGATCCCGATCATGTACGGGGCGAGATCCCCGATGCCTGACCTGCTGGGCGACATCCCGGCCGGAACCCAGATGATCCTGGCGTTCTTCGGCCTTCTGGCGGTGGGGCTGCCGGTCGCCTTTGCGCTGGGCCTGTCGGCGCTGTACGCGATGTGGCTGATCGGGTTCGGCTTCGATCTGGCCGGCGACCTGATCGCGTCGGGCATCGCCAAGTATTCGCTGCTGGCGATTCCGTTCTTCATCCTTGCCGGCGCGCTGATGGGCTCGCTGGGCATTGCCGAACGGATGATCCGGTTCTTCCGGGTGCTGATCGGCAACCTGCCCGGCGGCATGGGCGTCGTGGGGACCATCGTCTGCCTGTTCTGGGGGGCGGTGTCGGGGTCTGGCCCGGCCTCGGTGGCGGCGATCGGCCCGATGCTGATCCGCGCGATGGAGGAGGACGGCTATGACCGGGCCTTTGCCGCCGGGCTGGTCTGCACGGGGGCTGCGTTTTCCATCGTCATCCCGCCGTCGATCGGGCTGGTGATCTATGGCGTGATCGCCGAGACCTCGATCTCGCAGCTGTTCATCGCCGCGGTAGTGCCCGGCACCTTCATGGGGCTGTCGATGCTCGCGGTGCTGCCCTTTGCCCGGCGGCGGGTGCGCACGCGGGTGGCGCTGGACGCGATCAGCCCCGATCCTTATGCCGGCCTGCCCTACGGGTCCCGGCTGTGGCGGTCGTTCCGGGACAGCCTGTGGGGGCTGCTGACCCCGGTGGTGATCCTGGGCGGCATCTATGCCGGGGTCTTCACCCCGACCGAGGCGGCGCTGGTCGCCACCGTCTATGCGCTTGCAATCGGTGCCTTCGTCTATCGCACGCTGACGCTGGCCGGGCTTTACGAGACCCTGGCGGACGCCGCGGCCTCGTCGGCCGTGGTGATGCTGATCGTGGCCTATGCGAGCCTGTTCGGTTGGGTCGTCACGGTCGAGGACCTGGTCGGCACCTATTCGACGGCGCTGCTGGGGATCAGCGACAATCCCTCGGTCGTGCTGCTGGTCATCATGATCATCCTGCTGATTGCGGGGATGTTCATGGATGCGGTCACGGTGATGTTCATCTCGCTGCCGATCTTCATGCCCGTGGTGCACCAGCTCGGCTGGGACCCGGTGTGGTTCGGGGTGCTGCTGATGATCAACCTCGCGATCGGGCTGATCACCCCGCCGGTGGGCATCAATTTGTACGTGGCGGCGAACGTCACCCGCCTGCCGATCGAGCGGGTGGCGCGGGGCGCGATACCCTTCCTGCTCGCAAGTCTCGTCGGGCTCGCCGTCGTGGCGGCCTTCCCGGACATGTCCCTGGGCCTGACCCGCCTGATCGGAGGTTGAATGACGCAGAGGATCGCACTGGTGACCGGCGCTGCCCGGGGTATCGGACTGGCAGCCACCCGGCTGTTCCTGGACAGCGGCCATCGTGTGGCGATGATCGACATCGACGGCGCGGAACTGGCCCGCGCCGCACGAGACCTGTCGCCCGGAGCGGACGACAACAGCGTCCTGCCGGTCGTCTGCGACGTCTCGGACCTGGATCAGGTCGCCGCCATGGCAGACCAGGTGCGCGACACGTTCGGCCGGGTCGACGCGCTGGTCAACAATGCCGGGGTGGCCGATTTCCGACCGCTGGGGCAGACGGACTTTCAGATCTGGCGCACCGTCATGGCGACCAATCTGGACGGCGTGTTCCTGACCTCGCAGGCGGTGATCCCGCTGATGGGCCGGGGCGGGGCGATCGTGAACATCGCGTCGATTTCCGGCCTGCGCGCGTCCACGCTGCGGGTGGCCTATGGCACGTCCAAGGCGGCCGTGATCCAGTTGACCCGCCAGCAGGCGGTCGAATTGGGCGAGCGCGGCATCCGCGTGAACTGCGTGGCGCCCGGGCCGGTGGACACGAAGCTGGCGCTGGCGGTTCACAGCCCGCAGATCCGCGCCGCCTATCACGATGCCATTCCCCTGAACCGCTATGGCAGCGAGCGCGAGATCGCCGAGGTGATTGCCTTTCTGTGTTCGGATCGGGCCAGCTACGTGACCGCGCAGGTGGTCGCGGCGGATGGCGGGTTCGAGGCGACCGGCGTCGGCCTGCCGGCGTTGCGGCAGGATGAACCGACCTGACCTTTCTGCACGGATCACCGCGCGGGCATCTTCGCCCGGGGCAGGGACGCCGATGATCTATCGGGCGCTCACGACGGCTGCAGGACCATTGCTGCGGGCGGGGGCGCCGCTGGCAGGGGCCGACTGGCGCCAGCGGCTGGTCCTGGACGAGGCGTCCGGGCATCCCGCAGACGGCGTGTGGCTGCATGGCGCGTCGGTGGGCGAACTGGCCTCGGTCCGCCAACTTGCGCTGACGCTTGCCCGGAGCCTGCCGGTAATCCTGACCGCGAACACGACCACGGGCCGCGAACTCGCGGCGGGGTGGGGGCTGCCGGCCCGGCTGGCGCCGCTGGACCTCCCGGCGGTGGTGGATCGCTTCTTCCGACGCTACGCGCCAGCGGCGGTCGTCACGGTGGAAAACGAGATCTGGCCCAACCGGGCCGCCGCGGCGCGGGCCCGGGGTGCCGCCCAGGTCGTCGTGGGGGCGCGGATGTCGGCGCGGTCGGCGCAGCGCTGGGCCCGGCTGCCCGGGCTGATCCGCCCGGTCCTGGCCGGGATCGACGCGCTGTCCGCGCAGGACGCGACGACCGAGGCTCGACTGCTGGGCCTGGGCCTTCCGCCCACGGCGCTGCTGCCGCGGCTGCAACTGAAGCTGCTGGACCCCGCGGCCACTCCGGCCGCCCCGCCGGGGCCCGAGCGGGATCGCACCTGGCTGGCTGCGTCGACCCATGCCGGCGAGGACGAGATCGTGCTGGACGCATTCCTCGCGGCGCGGCGGCAGGTGCCGGACCTGCGGCTGGTGCTGGCCCCGCGTCACCCGCAGCGCGGGGATGCCGTCGCCGCGCTGATCGCGGCACGCGGCCTTCCAGTCGCCCGGCGCTCCGCCGGCGCGGATGCGGCTGAACCCGTGCTGCTGGTCGACAGGCTGGGCGAGATGCCGCGCTGGTATGACGCGGCCGGGATCTGCCTGACCGGCGGGTCGCTGGTCGATCACGGCGGCCACACGCCATGGGAGCCGGCGGGCCACGGCTGCGCGATCCTGCACGGCCCGCATGTGGCGAATGCCCGTGACGATTATGCGGCGCTGGACGCCGCGGGCGGCGCGCTGCCGGTGCGGGCGGATGATCTGGCCGACAGCGTCGCCCGGTTGGCCGGAAACCCGGCCGAGGCCCGGGCGGCTGGCCGCGCCGCCCGCGCCCTGCTGCAGCAGCGGGCGGGCGAACCGTCGGTGCTGGTGGACCGCATCCTCGACCTTGCCCGGCAACCCGAGCGGGATGCGGCGCTGCCTTGATCCGGCTGTCCGCGATGGCGATATTGGCTCTCTGAAGGAGAGACCTCGATGATCCGTTATGCGCTGAACTGTGCCGGCGGCCATGAGTTCGACGGGTGGTTCCGCTCGGCCGACGATTTCGACCGGCTGAACGCGGCAGGTCAGGTCGCCTGCATCATGTGCGGATCGACCGAGGTCGGAAAGGCGATGATGATGCCGGCCGTGCCCGCCGCCAGGAAGAAGCTGCAGGACAGCCCCGCCAGCATGAGCCCGCTGGAAAAGCTGCGCCGGCACGTCGAGGCGAACTCGGATTATGTCGGGCTGAGCTTTGCCGCCGAGGCGCGCGCCATGCACGAGGGCCGCGTGCCGGAACGGGCGATCCACGGCGAGGCGCGGCCCGACGAGGCGCGCCGCCTGCTGGAGGACGGCATCCCGGTGGCCCCGCTGCCGTTCCGGCCCACCAGCAAGACGAACTGACGCCGGCACGCCTCTGTCGCCCCGGCCAGTCCACGCCTCCGCAGCACCAGCCGGCGGCCGATGCATGCGGCTGGCCTTGCGCGGCTTGCAACGCCCCCTTAGAAGCCGCCGGGTTCCACGGACGCTGACGGGAGGCTGACATGCCGCTGCTTGTGATGAAATTCGGCGGCACCTCGGTTGCCGACCTGGATCGCATTGCGCAAGCCGCGCGCAAGGTGCAGCGCGAGGTGGAACGCGGCTATGACGTCATCGTCATCGTCAGCGCCATGTCGGGCAAGACCAACGAGCTGGTCGGCTGGGTCGAGGGCACGTCGCGGTTCTATGACGCGCGCGAATACGATGCGGTCGTCGCCTCGGGAGAGAACATCACCGCCGGGCTGATGGCGCTGCGCCTGCAGGAGCTGGGCGTTCCGGCGCGCAGCTGGCAGGGCTGGCAGGTGCCGATCAACACCACCGACCAGCACGGCGCGGCCCGCTTCGTGTCGATCCCGCGCGACCACATCGACGCCAAGTTCGGCGAAGGCATGCGGGTGGCCGTGGTGGCGGGGTTCCAGGGGATCGGTCCGGACGGGCGCATCACCACGCTGGGCCGCGGCGGGTCGGACACCACGGCCGTCGCCTTTGCCGCCGCATTCGACGCGGAACGCTGCGACATCTATACCGATGTGAACGGCGTCTACACGACCGATCCGCGAATCGCCCGCAAGGCGCGCAAGCTGGAGCGGATCGCGTTCGAGGAGATGCTGGAGCTGGCGTCGCTGGGCGCAAAGGTGCTGCAGACCCGCTCGGTCGAGCTGGCGATGCGGTACAATGTGCGCCTGCGGGTGCTGTCGTCCTTTGAGGACACCGACGAAACCAGCGGCACGCTGGTCTGTGACGAGGAAGATATCATGGAATCCAAGGTCGTCTCGGGCGTCGCCTACAGCCGCGACGAAGCCAAGGTCACGCTGGTCACGGTCGAGGACCGGCCGGGCATCTCCGCCGCGATCTTCGAGCCGCTGGCGGATGCGGGGGTCAATGTCGACATGATCGTCCAGAACATCTCGGAGCGGGACTACGAGAACCACCCCGGCGCGGTTACCGACATGACCTTTTCCTGCCCGGTGAACCAGGTCGACCGGGCCCGCAAGGCCGTTGAGGATGCCCGCGCCCGCGGCCTGATCGCCTATGACGAGCTGGTGGTCGATGACGACGTGGCCAAGGTCTCGGTGGTAGGCATCGGGATGCGCAGCCATACCGGGGTCGCGGCGCGCATGTTCAAGGCGCTTGCCGACGAGAACATCAACATCAAGGTCATCGCCACCAGCGAGATCAAGATTTCGGTGCTGATCGACCGCAGGTATATGGAACTGGCTGTCCAGGCGCTGCATGATGCCTTCGAGCTCGAGAAAGCCTGACCAAGCCGATCGTCCGGGCACGAACGGTCGCCGCGCAGCGGAGGACGGCGAGGTGAGCGCATCCCTGATCGAAAGCGAGTCCCGCAAGCTGCTGCAGCGGCTGCGTGAAACGCTGGCCGCGGCGGGGGGCGGGCAGGACCGGCTGGACAGCATCACCCATCACATCAACGATTCGATCAAGACCGACGTCTGTTCCATCTATCTGTTCCGCGACGCGAACACGCTCGAGCTGTGTGCCACCGAGGGGCTGCGCCCCGAGTCGGTCCACCAGACCCGGCTGCGCCTGGGCGAGGGACTGGTCGGCCGTGTTGCCGTCACGGGCCAGCCGATCAACACCGCCAACGCGCCGGCCGAGCCCGGCTTTCGCTTCATGCCCGAGACCGGCGAAGAAGTGTTCCCGTCGTTCCTTGGCGTGCCGATCCGGCGAGTGGGCGAGAAGCTGGGGGTTCTGGTGGTCCAGTCCCGTGATCCGCGCCTGTTCTCGGACGACGAGATCTACGGGCTGGAAGTCGTGGCGATGGTGCTGGCCGAGATGGCCGAACTGGGCGCGTTTCTGGGGGGCGGGTCGGATTCGCTGCCCAGCCGGCATCGGTTTCCGGTGATGTTCCGCGGCATCGGCGCGCAGGACGGTACCGCCGAAGGGCAGGTCTGGCTGCACGAACCGCGCGTGGTCGTCACGAACCCTGTCGGCGACGATCCGGACCGGGAGCGCGCCCGGCTGCACGAAGCCATGGCGATGCTGCGCGCGACACTGGACGAACTGCTGACCGACGAGCTGCTGGTCGGGGGCGAGCCGGCCGACGTGATGAAGACCTATCGCATGTTCGCCAACTCGCGCAGCTGGCTCAAGCGCATGGAAGAGGACATCGACCTTGGCCTGTCGGCCGAGGCGGCGGTCGAGAAGGAGCAGAGCCACGCGCGGGCGCGGCTGGAACGGGCCGCCGATCCGTATCTGCGTGACCGCCTGCATGATCTGGACGACCTGTCGAACCGACTGCTGCGAATCCTGACCGGCCAGGGGCGCGATACCGGGGCCGAGATGCCGGCGAACCCGATCCTGGTCGCCCGCACCATCGGCCCGGCCGAGCTGCTGGAATACGGCCGCAAGCTGCGCGGCGTGGTGCTGGAGGAGGGCAGCGTCGGCAGTCACGCCGCGATCGTCGCGCGGTCGCTGGCCATCCCGCTGGTGGTCCATGCGGGCCGGATCACGACCGAGGCGCTGAACGGCGATCCGATCCTGGTCGACGGCGAGGACGGCATCGTCCACCTGCGCCCCGAGGAAAGCGTGGCCGCGGCGGTGCGTGACAAGGTCGCGATGCACGCGGAGGCGCAGAAGCAGTATGACGGGCTGCAGTCCCTGCCGGCCGCGGCGACCTGCGGCACCCGGATCGAGCTGCACATGAATGCAGGCCTGATGGCCGACCTGCCCTCGCTGAACGGATCGGGCGCCGAGGGCGTGGGACTGTTCCGGACCGAGCTGCAGTTCCTGACCCGGACCCGGGTGCCCCGGCGCGGCGATCTTGCGCTGCTCTACCGACGGGTTCTGGACAACGCGCAGGGCAAGCCGGTGGTGTTCCGTACCCTGGATATCGGGTCCGACAAGGTCCTGCCCTACATGAAGGCGCAGGACGAGCCGAACCCCGCGATGGGGTGGCGGGCCATCCGAGTCGGGCTGGACAAGCGCGGCGTCCTGCGCATGCAGTTGCAGGCGCTGCTGCGGGCGACGGCAGGCCGGCCCTTGCACGTGATGTTTCCGTTCATCGCCGATCCCGGGGAATTCGCGCTGGCGCGCCAGGTGCTGAGCGATCAGGTGGAACGCGAACGCCAGTTCGGCCACGCCCTGCCCAGCGAGATCCGGGTGGGCGCCATGCTGGAAACACCCTCGCTCGCGTTCGCCCCGCCGGCGTTCTTTCGGAACTGCGACTTCGTGTCGATCGGCGGCAATGATCTGAAGCAGTTCTTCTTTGCCGCCGACCGCGAGAACGAGATGGTGCGGCGGCGCTATGACACGCTGTCGGTATCGTTCCTGCTGCTGCTGCGGCAGATCGTCGAACGGTGCCGCGATGCGGGGGTGCCGGTCAGTTTCTGCGGCGAGGACGCCGGACGGCCGGTCGAGGCCGTCACGCTGGCGGCGCTGGGGCTGCGTCGGCTGTCGATGCGGCCGGCCTCGATCGGGCCGGTCAAGCACCTGATCCGGCGGATCGACCTGTCCGCCCTGACGCAGGTTGTCCACGCGGGGCTGGACGACGGGGTCGACAGCCTGCGGCCGGTGGTCACCGACTGGCTGGCACGGAACGGCTGATTCCCGCCTCGGCGTCCAGTTTCTGGCCCAGATGTTCCGCGATCGCCAGGCTGGCGGTCAGCCCGGGGCTTTCGATGCCGAACAGGTTGACCAGACCCGGAACCCCGTGAACGGCGGGCCCATCGATGCGGAAGTCGGCCGCGGGCTGGCCCGGGCCGGAGAGCTTGGGGCGGATCCCGCAATAGGTCGGCTCCAGCGCGTCGGCCGGTACGCCGGGCCAGTACCGGGCGATCTGGTCGGCGAAGTGCCCCATCCGGGCGCCGTTCACCTGATAGTCGATCCGGTCGATCCATTCCACATCGGGGCCGAACCGCATGCTACCGCCCAGATCCAGGGTCAGGTGCACGCCCAGGCCACCGGGTTCGGGCACCGGGTAGACGAGATGGGAAAACGCCGGACGCCCCGGCACGGCGAAATAGCTGCCGCGCGCCAGCAGCGTGTCGGGGACGTGGCCCGGATCCAGCCCGTCGATCGCGCGCGCCACGTCGGACGCCCGCAGCCCGGCGGCGTTCACCAGGACCCGGCAGCCGAGGGTGAAGCGACCGTCGGCGCCATCGGTGTCGACCTCGAACCCGTCGCCTCGCGCGCGTGCCGCGACAAGGGCGGTGTTCAGCGCCAGCGCGGCCCCATGTGATTCTGCCTGGCCCTGCAGCGCCAGCATCAGCCCGTGGCTGTCGATGATGCCCGTCGAGGGCGACAGCAGCGCGGCGGTACAGGCCAGTTCCGGTTCCATCGCCTGCGCCTGGGCTGCAGTGATCCGCTGCAGGTCCACCCCGCAGGCGCGCGCATGGCCGGCGATGCTGTCCAGGGCTGGGTGCTGGTCCGCGGATGTGGCCACGATCAGCTTGCCGCAGCGCCGGTGGGCCACACCGTTGGCCGCGGCGAAATCATACAGCATCTCGCGTCCGCGCACGCATAGCCGCGCCTTGAGGCTGCCGGGCTGGTAGTAGATGCCGGCGTGGATCACCTCGGAATTGCGGGAACTGGTTTCGGTGCCGATAGCGCCCGCGCGTTCGAGGATCAGCACCTCCATCCCGCGGCGTGCCAGTTCGCGTGCGACTGCCAAGCCGACAACACCGGCACCGACGACGATCGCGTCCACATGATCCATGAGATCTTCCCCTTTCCACACCCCGGTCATCGGCGCGCCGACGATGAACGGCACGGTCCGAGACTGGAAGGTGGGAATGGCGGACCCGGAGCGGAAATGCGAGAAGTTCGCGTTCAAAACCTCCACCCGGATCTGGTGGCCTTCCTTGAAAAGATTCGAAGTCGGCTGAAGGGCGAACGTGTATTCGTAGACCTCGCCTGGCTCGACAGGGACACGAGCATCCAGCCCTTCGCGTGAGCTCGCGCGGATGATCCCGTTGGAGATGTTGTAAGCCTTCCCGTCCGGATGGACATCAACGAGCTTGGCGGTGAAATCCGTGTCTGGCGCAGTCGATGCGGCGAAGAGCACCATTTCGATCGGCCCGGTCACCTCGACATCGGCTTCAAGCGGCGGCGTCGAATAGACCAGCACATCCGCTCGATCCCCGACCTTCGCCTGGTCGTAGGGTTCGACGGGAGCGACATCAGGTGTGCAACACGAATGCCCGCCTCGGCTCGGGACCAGATTCGCGGGATCACACGTGAACTGGTTCACCCGCTGATCCGCCGGTGGCTCTTCGGTTGATAGCGAGCCGTTGCCGTACCGGGTGCCCGAGCCATAACAGCTCACTGTTGCTCGACGGGGCATTCCTCGCCCAACAGGACGCTCAACGCCGCTGTCTTCATTGCGACGTACTCCTGTCGCCATGCTGCCGCACGACGCTCTAGCTGCGCGGACATCCAAGCCTCTAGCCAGCCATCAGCGCCGTGTTGCCGCCCGCTGCGGTCGTGTCGACGCAGAGATGACGCTCATGCGCGACATGGCCGACATCCGGCATCGCCGTAACGAGTTGCAGGATCTCGCCGTCGCGCGCTGCCAGCGCCCGCGCATAGGCCCGGGCGCGACCCTCGTCACCCCACCACAGCACGTTAGAGAAGCCGGAAATTCGGGTCAGCCCCTCGGGTACCAGCTTGCCCTCGACCCCGACAGCCATGCCGCCAAGCGCCTCGACGGCTGCGATCTGTGCCTGCATCGCGGCGGCGCCTGGCCCCAGACATAGCAGCGGCGGGCGGGTGTAGCTGGTCAGGCGGTTCAGTTCGCCCGTCGGACCCGGCATCAGCCTTTCGGCGATCCGCCGCTCGGACGCTGCGGCCAGAGCCTGGCGCAGCGCCCCTAGGTCAACATCCGACGACCATTCCTCGCCGGATTGCGTCGGGTCGTCGGGCGCATGAAAACGGGGGAGGTAGTCAGGTCCCCCGGCCTTCGGTCCGGTGCCGGACAACCCCTCTCCGCCGAACGGCTGGCTGCCCACGACCGCGCCGATCTGATTCCTGTTGACGTAGATGTTGCCGACATGGATCGCGTCGCTGACCTCTTGCACGCGGCTGTCGATGCGGGTGTGCATTCCGAAGGTCAGGCCGAAGCCGCGGGCGTTGATGTCGGCGATTACCCTCTCAAGATCGCCGCCCTTGAAGGTCGCGACGTGAAGGACGGGGCCAAAGACCTCGCGCTCCAGTTCACCGATGCCGTCCACCTTCAGCAGGGTGGGCGGATTGAAGTGACCTTGCCCGGGCGCCTCAAGCCGGTGCATCACCCGCTTCTCGTTCCGGCTGATATAGGCCGCGATGTCGGACTGAGCCTCAGCGTCGATGACCGGGCCGACATCGGTGGACAGGTGCCACGGATCACCGACGTGGAGCTGATCCATCGCCCCCTTGAGCATCGGGATCAGGTGCGCGGCAACATCCTCCTGAACATAGAGGCAGCGCAGCGCCGAACAGCGTTGTCCGGCCGACCGAAAGGCCGAGGCAATGGCGTCGCGCACCGCCTGCTCCGGCAACGCCGTGGAGTCGACAACCATCGCATTCAGCCCACCCGTTTCGGCGGTCAGCGGCGTACCGGGCGTCATGTGTTCCGCCATCGCCCGGGCGATCAGTCGCGCCGTTTCTGTGGAGCCGGTGAACACTACCCCCTTGATGCGCGGATCCGAAGTCAGCGCCGCGCCGACGCTCGCCCCGTCGCCCGGCAGCAACTGGAGCGCGGCGCGTGGAACGCCCGCCCGGTGCAGCAGCCGGACGGCCAGATGCGCAATCAACGGAGTCTGCTCGGCGGGTTTGGCAAGCACCGCATTGCCCGCCATCAATGCGCCCGCGACCTGGCCGGTAAAGATCGCCAGCGGGAAATTCCACGGGCTGATCGCCGTGATGATTCCGCGCGGGGCGCGATCCCGGCGCTCGCCCTCAGCGGCGTAGTAGCGCAGGAAATCGACCGCCTCGCGCAACTCGCCGACAGCATCCGCCAGTGTCTTGCCGGCCTCGCGGCCGACGATCGCGAAGATGTCGCCAAAATGGCTTTCAAACAGATCCGCCGCCCGGCGCAGCGTGGCGGCGCGCTCCGCCGGGGTGACGCGCCAGACCTGCGCGTCCTCGATCGCGCGGGCGACGCAGTGTGCATCCGCCTCGGCGACCTGTCCAACGGTGTCGCAGGTGGCGGGGTTCAGGACCGGACACGTTGTTCCGGATGCTTCACGCACCGTCAGCGGACCGGCATCCGCAATGGAAACGTCACGGGCTGCCTCGATCCGCGCCAGCGTGGTTTCGTCGGTGAGGTCGAAGCCTCTTGAGTTCAGGCGGCCGCGGCCGAAGATATCGGCTGGCGGCACCAGTGACGCAGGGGCCCGGGCGCTGACCACCGCATCAAACGGATCACGAGCGATCTCCTCGGGGCTGACGTCGTCGTTGACGATCTGATGGACAAAGGACGAGTTCGCCCCGTTCTCCAGCAGGCGCCGCACGAGATAGGCTAGAAGGTCCCGATGCGCGCCCACCGGCGCATAGATCCGGCAGCGCGTCTTCGCCTCTCGCAGAGCGATGTCGTGCAGCCGTTCGCCCATTCCGTGCAGGCGCTGGAACTCGTAATCGATGTCACCGGCCATCTCGAGGATCGCCGCCACCGTGTGGGCATTGTGCGTGGCGAACTGCGGATAGATCCGGTCGGCATAGCCGATCAGCGTCTTCGCAAGCGTGATGTAGCTGACATCGGTGGCCGTCTTCGACGTGAACAGCGGAAAGTCCGGCAAGCCCTCGACCTGGGCCCGCTTGATCTCGGTGTCCCAGTAGGCGCCCTTGACCAGCCGCACCATGATGCGGCGGTCCAGCCGCGCGGCCAGAGCGTGCAGCCAGTCGATCACCAGCCCGGCGCGCTTGCCATACGCTTGCACAACGACACCGAATCCGTCCCAGCCTGCCAGCGACGGGTCGGACAAAACTGCCTCGACCACCTTCAGCGAAATCACCAGTCGATCTTGTTCCTCGGCATCGATGTTCATGCCCATGCCGCCCGCCTTGGCTCTCCGTGCAAGGTCCAGCACCACGGGCACCAACTCGGACAGCACACGGCGTTCCTGAGCCACCTCGAAACGGGGATGCAGGGCCGATAGCTTGATGGAGATGCCCGGACTCGCCTGGACAGAAGTCTGGTCGTGGCATTTGGAGATCGCCTCGATCGCGCCGACGTAGTCGCGAGCATGGCGATGGGCGTCCTCCTCCGTCATCGCCGCCTCGCCCAGCATGTCATAGCTGTAGGTATAGCCCTGTGCCTCGCTTGACATGGCCCTTTGCAGCGCATCCTCGATGGTCTGGCCCAGAACGAACTGCCGGCCCATTTCGCGCATCGCGCCACCGACGGCGGTGCGGATCACCGGCTCGCCCAGGCGCCGGATCGCGCTCCGCAGCGTACCGGTGATACCGGGTTGATCGTCATGCAGCACCTTGCCGGTCAACATCAGCGCCCAGGTGGAGGCGTTCACCAGCGATGATGAGGCTTCCCCGAGATGCCTGCCCCAGTTCGACGGGGCGATCTTGTCCTCGATCAGCGCATCGATGGTGATCCGGTCGGGCACGCGCAGCATCGCCTCGGCCAGACACATCAACGCCACACCCTCCCGCGTGGACAGCCCGTATTCGGACAGGAAGTTCTCCATCAGCGTCGGCTTCGCCTCCCTGCGGATGCGGCGGACGAGATCGGCAGCGCGCCGGGATATCTGTTCGCGGGCCTGTGCGGAGATAGCCGACTGTGCCACCAGCTCGTCCAGCAGCGCGGCTTCGGAGCGGAACTTGGCATCCAGAGTGAAGGCGGGCCAATCGGTGGCAAGCATCGGGAACCTCCAGCCCATTTCTGAGACACGGCAGCAATCGGAGTCGATCAGGCCGACGTCGGCAGGATAGCAGACTGCACAGGTGCAAGTACGGGATGATCGCGCCGTTCCCCGGGAGGAACGGAAGTACATCGGAGCAAGTTGACTTGTGGCGCGGCCTTGCAGTTCGCGACCACTTGGGCCGGTGCTTCGTATGGGGTTCGCCGGTGTTCGCCCGCAGGAGCTCTCACCCGTCCTTGTCGAAAGATCCGGTGCGCAACGGGCCGGCCGGTCTGTAGGTGCTGATGACCACCCCGGAGGACGCGGCCTGCGACCTGACCAGCGCCAGTTCGCGGGGCGGCGATGCATCCGAAAAGAAGCGTTTGCCGGTGCCGAGCAGGACCGGAAACACCAGCAGCATAATCTCGTCCGCCAGATCATGGCCGAGCAGTACCGGGGTCAGTGTCGAGCTGCCCCAGACGATCAGATCCGGCCCGCTCTGGTCCTTGATGCGGCGAATGCCTGCGACGACCTCCGCACCCAGGTCCTCGACCGGCCCCCATGCGAGACTCTCCGGCCGGTGGGTCGCGACGAACTTGGTGGCCGCGTTCAGACTGTCCGCCATGCGGCTCTTCCCGGCATTCGGCCAGTATCCGGCAAAGATGTCGTAGGTGCGCCGGCCCAGCAGCAGGTCGAAGCGCTCGCCATGCGCGGCGTCGATGGCCTCGCCCACGGCGGGATCGGCATGCGGCACCGCCCATCCTCCGTAAGGGTAGTCGCCGTCCTCGTTTGGTCCGCCCGGTGCCTGGATAACGCCGTCGAGCGAAATGTGCTCGATGATCCTGATCTTACGCATGTCCAACCTCCTTCACCTTCGGCAGCGCTTCTGTGCTGCAGCCACTTTCCGGAGCGAATCGTGCCGCGCACGCAAACCCCGCTGATGCGCTCCACCTTTCTCCAACCGGGCGACGGGTACCGCAGATCGTAGCGCCAGACTGTCGCTGCACCAAGCGACGGTGGTCCCGCGGTGTTGGTGGCAGTGTGCGGCCGACCTCGCCGGACATCATTCCTGTAGCGTGCAACATCCGGGGCTCGAAGCCCCGCCCAGCTTCCCCCCGAGATCCCGCTGCTGGCCGCTACTGTGCTGCGGCCGCACTGCCGCCATGGGCGCGCTCCAACAGGCGCTCCACTTCGGGGCCGATCGCCTCCACCATCTTTCTCACGCCGGTGGCATTCGGGTGGATACGGTCCTCTTGCATCAGGTCGGCCACGGAAGCGCCCCGGGCGGCCTTGTCGCCTATCGGGCCGAGGAAGTTCGGGTAGTGGAGCGCACCCCACTGTCGAGCCACATCGCCATACATCGCGTCGAAATCCCGCTTGAAATCGGGACCGTAATTGCCCGGCGCAGGCAGCCCGGCGAGCAGCACCGGAACGCCGGCCGCATCGGCGGCCGCCAGGATTGTCTCCAGATTGGCACGGCTGACGGCGGGGTCGATCCCCCGCAGCAAGTCGTTGCCGCCCAATGCGACGATCATTGCATCCGGGGGCTCGGACAGCGTCCAGCCAATGCGCGCCGCCCCACCCGCCGTGGTATCGCCCGAGACGCCCGCGTTGATGACCGTCACGTCATGGCCACGGTCACGCAGCCACCTCTGAAGCACTGGCACGAAACCGTCCTCTGCGGGCAGACCGTACCCCTGTGTCAGACTGTCGCCCATGGAAGTGAGAACGAGTGGCTCGGCCCACATCGGCGCAACCGTCAGTAGCAGCGCCAAGACCGGGGCCAGCGTCGCGGTCAACGACCGGCGGTTGTAGAAACCAGCGTGCCTCCCATATCGTGATGTAACGGCCACGCGAGCCGCGTGACAAAGGGTCGTGCCCATGGACGATAGCGCGATCCGGCTGCGGGATGCCCGCCTGACCCTGCAAGGCAGCGCCGGCCCGATCGAGATCCTGCGCGGCATTAGCCTCGAGATCGGGCGAGGTGAGACGGTGGGGCTGGTCGGGCCGTCGGGGTCGGGCAAATCGTCGCTCCTCATGTTGATGGGCGGGCTGGAACGCGCCAGTGGCGGACAGGTCGATGCGCTGGGCCACGACCTGACAGCGCTGGGCGAGGACGCTCTGGCGCGCTTTCGCCTGGGCAATATGGGTGTGGTGTTCCAGTCCTTCCACCTCATCCCCACGATGACCGCACTGGAGAACGTCGCTACTCCGTTGGAACTGGCGGGGCGGGCCGATGCTTTCGACCGCGCGGCCGACACACTGCGGCAGGTCGGACTGGCAGCGCGGCTCGACCATTATCCCAGCCAGATGTCGGGCGGCGAGCAACAGCGGGTTGCATTGGCCCGTGCCGCCGCGCCCCGCCCCGCCATCCTGCTGGCGGACGAGCCGACCGGCAATCTCGACGTCGCCAATGGGCACACGATCATGGACCTGCTGTTCGAACTCCGCGATGCGCATGGCGCAACGCTGGTCCTCGTCACCCATGAGACTGACCTGGCAGCGCGCTGCGACCGCGTTGTGCGCATGGCCGACGGCCGGATTGAAGCCGATGTGCTGCCGAGCGCCGCAGAATGAGCCTGCGGATCGCCGCACGCATTGCGTCGCGCGAGTTGCGCGGCGGCCTCCGCGCCTTCTGGATCCTGCTGATCTGCCTCGCGCTGGGTGTAGCGGCAATCGCGGCGGTTGGATCGGTTCGCGCGGCGATCGAGGCGGGACTGCAGCGCGAGGGCTCGGCGATCCTGGGCGGGGATGCCGAGGTCAGCCTCACCTATCGATTTGCTGATCCGGCGGAACGGCGCTGGCTCGAGACTCACAGCATCGCCCTGTCCGAGATCGTGGATTTCCGCTCGATGGCCGTGGCAGGCGACGGGGAGCGCGCCCTGACACGTGTCAAGGCCGTCGACGCGGCTTGGCCTTTGGTCGGCGCGCCGCAGTTCGATCCGCCGATGACCGCGGCCCAGGCGCTAGGCCAGGCTCGGTCCGGCCTGCCCGGCGCGGCGATGGAGCAGGTGCTGGCCGACCGGCTTGGTTTGAAAGTCGGTGACCGGTTCCGGCTCGGCGTGCAGACGTTCGAACTTACCGCGATCCTGCTGTCCGAGCCTGACGCTGGCGCCGGGGGCTTCGGCTTGGGGCCGCGTACGCTGGTGCTGCGCACCGCGCTGGCAGAGAGCGAGCTGCTCGGCGCGGGAACTTTGTTTGACAGCCGGTACCGCATGCGCCTGCCACCCTCAGCCGACCTCGACGCCTTGCGGGCAAAGCTGCGCGCGGCGTTTCCCGACAACGGTGCGAGCTGGCGTGACCGGCGCCAAGGGGCTCCCGGGATCGAAATCTTCGTCGATCGGATCGGCGCCTTTCTCGTGCTGGTCGGGTTGTCCAGCCTGATGGTCGGCGGGGTCGGCGTGTCGGCGGCCGTGCGCAGCTATCTGGACCACAAGACGCCTGTAATCGCCGTGCTGAAGACGCTGGGGGCCTCGGGCCGGACGATCTTCCTCATCTATATGCTGCAGATCGGGGCGGTCACCCTGCTGGGCGTGCTGGCGGGGCTGGGGCTTGGAGGCGGGCTGCCGGTCTTGCTGGCGCCGCTGATCGAGGCGCGGCTGTCAGTGCCGGCCGTGTTCCGCCCCTATCCGGGGCCGCTGGCCGAGGCGGCGCTGTACGGCCTGCTGACTGCCTTTGTCTTCACGTTGTGGCCGTTGGCGCGGACTGAGGGGGTGCGGCCTGCTGCGCTCTTCCGCGATAGCGGCGGCGACCGGCGGGGGCGGCCGCGCTGGATCTACCTGCTCGCGACCCTGGCGGGACTGGGGCTGCTGGTCGGTGCCGCGGCCTGGTTCTCGGAGGCGCCGATGCTGGCGCTCGGCCTGGCAGTGGGCACGCTTGGTGCGTTCGCTGTGCTCAGCCTGGCAGCGCTGCTGCTGGCACGCGTGGCGAAGGCAGCGGCGCGTGCACATTGGGTGCGCGGGCGCCCGGCGCTGCGGTGGGCACTGGCCGTCATTGGCGGGCCGCGGAACGAAGCGGTGTCGGTGATCCTGCCGCTGGGGCTGGGCCTTGCGGTCTTGGCCGCGGTCGGGCAGATCGACGCCAATCTGCAGTCGGCCATCCGCAACGAGTTGCCAGACCGTGCCCCGACCTATTTCTTCGTCGACATCCAGACGGACCAGTTGGACGGCTTCCGGGCGCGGCTTGACGCGGAGCCGCGGGTAACCGCGGTCGAGACCGCGCCGATGCTGCGCGGTATCGTCACGGCCATCAACGGCCGGCCGGCCGGAGAGGTCGCGCCCGGCCACTGGCTGCTGCGCGGCGACCGCGGTGTGACTTACGCTGCCACCCCGCCTCCCGGCACCAGACTAACCGTAGGGGACTGGTGGAGCGAGGACTACGCTGGGCCGCCACTGGTCAGCTTCTCGGACGAGATTGCGCGCGAGATCGGCCTGACGTTGGGCGACAGCGTGACGGTCAACATTCTGGGCCGCGACATCACCGCCGAGATCGCAAGCTTGCGCGAGGTGGATTTCAGCGACGCCGGGATTGGCTTTGTGATGGTGATGAACCCGGCCGCGCTGACGGGCGCCCCGCACACGCATATTGCGACCGTCTACGCGGCGCCTGAGGCCGAGGCCGCGATCCTGCGTGATCTCGGGCAGCGTTATCCCAACATCACCGCGGTGCCGGTGCGGGAGGCCATTGATCGGGCGGCCGAACTGCTCGCTGGGATCGCCGCGGCGACGCGGTGGGCGGCGGGTGCAACTCTGGTGACGGGCTTCGTCGTCTTGATTGGTGCGGCAGCGGCGGGCGAGCGCGGGCGGATCTTCGAGGCCGCGGTGCTGAAGACCCTGGGGGCCGTCCGGCTGCGCATCCTCGCCAGCTTCGCCTTGCGGTCGGCGCTGATGGGCGCGGCGGCAGGGCTGATTGCGCTGGTCTCGGGAGGGCTCGCAGGCTGGGCCGTCATGCGCTTCGTGATGGAAACCGAGTTCCATTTTGCCCCGGTCTCAGCCCTCGCCATAATTCTGGGCGGTGCGACGGCGAGCCTGCTGGCAGGGCTCGCGTTCTCCTGGCGCGCGCTCGCGGCGCGGCCCGCGACGGTGCTTCGGGGGCGCGAATAAGGGGCGGAGGTATTGTCAGAGGAACCGGTCTGGTGGAGCAACAAATGGCGTCGCAGGGTGGCTTCCGTCCAGCGAGCACGGGTATCTGCACCTGAACCAACCATGCGTCACGGAACGGGGCGGGCCGGAACTGTGCCTTAAAAGGGATAAGGGTCACTGGCGTCGAACACGGCATCGAAACGATGCACCGGCATGACGCTGGTGAAGTAGTGATCTTCCGCCTCATGCCAGCTTCGTTCCCAAGCGCCGATTCCCGGTTCGCGGCCGCACAGCCGCTTTTGCCTTTCGGCATCGCTGACCACCACGAAGATGCGGAGATCGACCAGACCCGCCAATTCAGGTCGTGCAGCATAAACTCCCTCGATGATCACCAGTGGCCGCGGTGCGATCACCTTCGGGACATCGCACAGTCGTCCGTCGAAGCTGTCCCAGTCGAAGGCACGCCAAGCAATCTCCTGGCCTGCGCGAATGGCCCCGAGCACCATCCGCTGGCGGGTCCAGTCGATGCATGCAGCAGCGCGTGAGGCCGCAGGATCCTGCCGCACCTGGGTCCCGCCCGCGTAGAAATCATCGCCCTCGATCAAGGCCGCGTCGAGGTGCTCGCACAGCGCCCGCGCGAGTGTGGACTTGCCCACGCCGCTTCGACCGTCGAGTGCCACGACGAATGGCGGACTGCGGTCTCCTGCCCTGTCGGCAATGAGATTGGCCAACTCTTGCAGGCCGGAGAGTGTGAGTTGCATCCGCCTCGTCCTATTCAGCGCTTCAGGTTGGGCGGGTCGAATGGCAGGCCGATGTGTCACAGAGGAACCTCCAATGCCGTCCGGCTCTGATGCCCTTGCGCGCAAGGGGCTGCGAGGCGAGATATAGGGCTCCGGTCGGTCCTGAGCTTCGTTGCTTGAATCAGCCCATGCGCTTTACCGCCCGGGTAAACAGAAGGGAGCTTGAACGTTACTGCCATTGTCCCCTCATACGGATCCGCGTCGGCAGCCGGTGAAGCCAGTACTTCGTCGGCCAGCGAGTATTTCGACGGTTGTCGCGCCAGGATCGATGGGTTCGTGGACCTGCACTTCACCTGGCGGGGAACGTTGCGACTGCACGGTGCAGCATTCGGCTGGGACTTGCTGCGAGCGCCCCTGAATGTGGCGTTGGCGCCTGTGCTGGTGCTGACGCGGATCGCCGCTCTTGCGTTCCGCCGTCTTGGCCTCCGCCACTCTGGCGACTGGCTGGCGAGGCGCCGGATCCTGCTGCGTACTTCCGTCGCCGAGAGGATCGAGGCGCTGGTTGCCTCGCAGCTTCTCGCGCTCCCGCGCGTGGCTGGGGACAGTGATCGATCATCGGGCCGCCTGCCGACTGTGTCACATGGACCCGGGACATCCCTTCGAGGAGCGCGCGCGCCTGAGCCGAACGTCTCCGACCAGAAAATCGAGGCAGCGATCGGCGAATATGCCGGCGCTCGCTCCGCCGTGGCCGAAATGACCACAGCGATGTTTTCGCTGCTGTTCGGGGTTCTTGCATTCCAGGCTCTTACCCCTGGGATGATCTCGATGGCGCCGAGCGTTGCCGACGCATTGGCCCATGCTACGGCCATATCGGACTTTCCGCTCGGCAGGACGATGGGCGGACTTTGGTATGGCGTGTTTCCGCCCCACGCCTCCGCCGCTCTGGTAGGGGTTACCATCGTCGGCCTTATCATGATCGGGTCTGTCGCGACGTCTTTCGCCGGCGTTCTTGCGGATCCGGTGCAACGCCGCCTTGGCATCCATCGCCGTCGGCTTCTCCGGTTGATCGATGCGCTCGAAGCGGAAGTGTCAGGCAGCACAATCAAGCCCTTTGTTGCGCGAGAGCACTATTATGCCCGCCTTGTGGATGTCTGGGACGCCGCTGCCACCGCCTTCCGCGGCCTTCGGAACTGACCGAAGCGTTCCGGTGGATTCAGGACCGCGACTGCCGCAGTCCCAGCGCCACGCGATCGGGGAGCGGGATCAGCCGTCTGGCGAGGATAGCCGCGCGCAGGGTGCCTCATGCTTCCTCCTCGCTTGCGCAAACCAGTGTTGATCAGTCTGAACTGGCGTAAAGAAGGAGAGAACCGCTCGCGATTGACTCGAACCTGAGGATAAGCTGCATCGGCATACAGAGTAGAAGCGAGGCCAGGATGCCGTGGACGTACGAAGGGCAACGGCTGACCGCCCGGGTTTTCGCGGTCGCGCTGGTGGCGCTGTCTGCACTGGCGCAGGCAGCGGAAGCGCGAACGGAGGACGGCCGGCTGAAAGTGGCCACGACCTTCACCGTGCTCGCCGACATGGCGCGGAATGTCGCCGGGGATGCGGCCGAGGTCGTGTCGATCACCAAGCCCGGCGCCGAGATCCATGGCTATCAGCCGACCCCGCAGGATCTGGTACGCGCCCATGACGCCGATCTTGTGCTCTGGAACGGTCTCAATCTCGAGTTGTGGTTCGAGCAGTTTCTGCGGCGGCTCGGCGACATGCCCGCCGCGGTGCTGACCGACGGCATCAAGACCATCCCGATCACCGAAGGGGATTACGAAGGCAAGCCCAACCCGCATGCCTGGATGGGGCTCGAGAACGCCCTGGTGTATATCGCCAATATCGAGAAGGCGCTGTCGGGGGCCGATCCCGGGAATGCCGCGCTCTATGCAGCGAATGCGGCTGACTACAGCGAGCGACTGATCGCCGAACTTCAGCCGCTGCGCGCCCGTATCGCCGAGATCCCCGAAGACCGGCGCTGGCTGGTCACCTGCGAAGGAGCCTTTCCGTATCTCGCGCGCGACCTCGGCCTGAAGGAGCTCTATCTGTGGGCGATGAACGCCGACCAGATGGGCACGCCCCAGCAGGTGCGAAAGGTCATCGACGGGGTTCGCGAACACGCGATACCTGCCGTCTTCTGCGAAAGCACGGTCAGTAGTGCCCCTGCCGAGCAGGTGGCCCGCGAGACAGGGGCGCGATTCGGCGGGGTGCTGTATGTCGACAGCCTCTCCGAGCCGGACGGCCCGGTGCCGACCTACCTGGACCTGCTGCGCGTCACTGCCACCACGGTGGCGGACGGGCTGGCTTCGGATCCGCCCAAGTGAAGTTGGCGCAAGACATGCCAGCCCGGCCGGTGATCGAGGCAGAGCGGGGCACGGAACGCCCGGCGGGGGAGGATAGCGCCGGGGGCGGCATTCTGGTCCGCGACGTCACTGTCACCTATCGCAACGGCCACACGGCGCTGCGCAACGCCAGCTTTGCCCTGCCGACCGGGACCATCACAGCACTGGTCGGGGTGAACGGGGCCGGCAAGTCGACGCTGTTCAAGGCGATCATGGGATTCGTGCCGCTCGCCCGGGGCGACATCCGCCTGCTTGGCCAGACGGTGCGCGAGGCGCTGCGCCGCAACCTGATCGCGTATGTGCCGCAGGCGGAAGAGGTCGACTGGTCCTTTCCGGTCCTCGTCGAGGACGTGGTGATGATGGGCCGGTACGGACATATGGGATTCTTGCGCCGCCCGCGCGCACCCGACCGCGCAGCGGTGGACAGCGCGCTGTCGCGGGTCGGCATGTCGGACTTCCGGCACCGCCAGATCGGCGAGCTTTCCGGAGGGCAGAAGAAGCGCGTCTTCCTGGCCCGGGCGCTGGCCCAGGACAGCCGCGTGATCCTGCTCGACGAGCCTTTTACCGGCATCGACGTGAACACCGAGGAGCAGATCACCCGGCTCCTGGGCGATCTGCGCGACGAGGGGCGGGTGATGCTGGTCAGCACGCATAATCTCGGCTCGGTGCCGGAATTCTGCGACCGGGCGGTGCTGGTCAAGGGCACGGTTCTCGCCTCCGGCCCGATCCAGACGACATTTACCCGCGCAAATCTGGAGCGCGCCTTCGGTGGCGTGCTGCGCCATTTTACGCTGGGCGGCCAGGCGCTCCACGACGACGACGACGGCCGCATGGTCACCATCCTGACCGACGACGAGCGCCCACTCGTGCAGTACGGTGGTGCGATGCAGCGCGCCGGGAACCGCGAATGAGCGTGCTGCTGGAACCATTCGCCTATGCCTACATGACCAACGCAATGTGGGTCTCGGCGCTGGTCGGCGGGGTCTGCGCCTTCCTGTCCTGCTATCTGATGCTCAAGGGGTGGTCGCTGATCGGCGATGCGCTGTCCCACTCTGTCGTGCCGGGCGTTGCCGGCGCCTACATGCTTGGCCTGCCTTTTGCGCTCGGCGCTTTTCTGGCCGGTGGTCTCGCGGCCGCGTCGATGCTGTTCCTGTCGGAGCGCTCGGGCCTCAAGGTCGACGTGGTGATCGGCATCATCTTCACCGCTTTCTTCGGTCTCGGGCTGTTCATGGTCTCGATCAACCCCATCGCGGTCTCGGTCGACACGATCACCATGGGCAACATCCTGGCGATCACGCCGGGCGACACGCTGCAACTCGTCATCATCGGGGTCGTTTCGCTGAGCGTGCTGGCGCTGAAATGGAAGGATCTGATGGCGGTGTTCTTCGACGAGAGCCATGCGCGTTCAATCGGGCTGCGGCCGGGAGTCCTCAAGGCGGTGTTCTTCGTGCTGCTCTCGGCCTCGGTCGTGGCGGCAATGCAGACGGTCGGGGCGTTCCTGGTCATCGCCATGGTGGTGACGCCGGGCGCCACCGCCTATCTGCTCTGCGACCGGTTCCCGCGGCTGATCCTCGTCTCGGTGGCGATCGGCACGCTGACCAGCTTTGTCGGCGCCTATCTGAGCTATTTCCTCGACGGTGCGACCGGCGGGATCATTGTCGTGCTGCAAACGCTGATCTTTCTTGCGGCCTTTGTCTGGGCTCCGAAGCACGGCTATCGCGCGGCCCGCGCGAAGGCGCGCGCGGCACTGCTCGCACCGCCAGAGCAGGCCTCCGGGTGACCGCGACGCTCCTGCTGCCCTTTCAGTTCGACTTCATGCGCAGCGCCTTCCTGATCGCCGCGATGATCGCGGTGCCGACGGCGCTGCTGTCCTGCTTCCTCGTGCTCAAGGGATGGGCGCTGATGGGGGACGCCGTCAGCCACGCGGTCCTGCCCGGCGTGGTGCTCGCCCACGTGAGCGGCCTGCCGCTGGTGATCGGCGCCTTTCTGGCCGGCATGATCACGGCGCTCGCGACCGGGTTCCTGTCGTCCAACAGCCGGGTCAAGCAGGACACGGTGATGGGCGTCGTGTTCTCGGGCATGTTCGGCCTCGGCATCGTGCTGTTCGTGGCGATCCCGACCAACATGCACCTGGACCACATTCTCTATGGCAACCTTCTGGGCATCGGGCCTGGCGATCTGTGGATGGCCGCCGCGATCTCGGTTCTGGTCAGCGGCGCCCTGCTGCTGCAGTGGCGCGACCTTGTGCTGCACGCCTTCGATCCGGCGCAGGCACAGGCCTCCGGACTGCGCGTGGGCTGGCTGCATTACGGGCTCTTGACGGCGCTGTCGGTCACCATCGTGGCCACGATGGTGGCCACCGGACTGATCCTGGCCGTGGGGCTGCTGATCGCGCCTGGTGCGATCGGTTTCCTGCTTGCCCGCCGCTTCGCGCACATGATGCTGATCGCTGTGGCCGCCTGCGTGAGCGCCATGCTGAGCGGGGTCTATGCCAGCTTCTTCCTCGACAGCGCGCCGGCACCCACGGTGATCCTGGTGCTTACCGCAATCTTCGCGGCAGCCCTTGCACGCCGGGGCTTTCGAATCAGGCAGGCGAGACTGGTTGACCCCTGAGCACTGCGGCGCGCCCGCGCACAGGATACTTCGACGACTGGAGGGACTGGGCGACGCTCCCGCGAAAGAGGGATCGTCGCCGTGGCAGACCTCGGACGAGAATGGCAGGCAGCGCCAGCGGCGGTGTCACCCGAGTCCCGTTGAGCGCCAACTTACGCACTTGACCCACGCCTCGTTCGGATCCGAGCGTAACATAGACGGGAATCTTGAGCCTCTCCGCGTCAACAACGCGCGCCAAGGACTCGGGACAGGCTATGGCTAGGTTTTTGGGGTGAAGTTCGCCAAAGACCATCTGGATAACGGTTGCGGCAACCGGACCAGGATCGTGCCCGTGGCGACGCTCACTTGGGTGGAGATACCTACCCCGCCCAGCAGGACACTCAGCGACTGACCGACCAGAGGCGAGGCCAACGAAGCCAACGAGCGGACCGGTGACGGTGATGCGAGTTGCACCACCGGCAGCATGAAGCTGGTGCGCCGCGTCACCGACAGGGCCCGCGCTTCCCGGCTTGGCTTGCGATCCGGTCTCACAAAATCATTGCAGCAGCCGCGCACGCAGCCGTGGATCGGGCGTCGCGCAGATGTCGGTCTTGCCGAAGAGGTAGCGGTTGCGTGCGATCCGACGATAGAGCCACTCCCGGCCCGGTCGGGGGGACACGCATCAAGCCAAGCAGACGTCCCGGACCGCCAACCGCTGCGCCGATCCGGATGATCGCTTCCATGCCTGACCAGGCGCGCCCGTTCTCGAGGTACAGCCATGTTTCGGGGTCATTGGGCTCCAGCCCGTAGTGCCGCGACAGGGCGGTGCCAAGCGCCGACTGGGTGGGGCAGATGCTAAAACTGGGTGGGGCAGATGCTAAATGGGTTCGCGCGGTCGAAGCGCGAGATAAGCCGCGCGCCCGATGCGCAGAGCACGCATTCGCCGTCCATCACGGCGATCGGCCCCGTGTCAGGGAAATCAGGCACCGCTGGGTCATCGCGGTACGAATGGGGCGGGCGCCGGCGAGGTTCAGCCATTGGGGAAGCGTCGCGCCGATCAGCTGAGATGTAAAGGCGGCGTTGTGGCTCACGTCCTCGCAGGGCTCGACCGCGGCGGCTGTATTCCTCCATCGATGAACTGGCAAACTGGGTGCAAATAATACGCGAGGCGTCCCGCTCGTCCGTGTTGAGATGTTGCTCTACGGCCGTTGGCGATGTCACCGACGACCACGATCTTCCTCAACAACAGAAAGAACCTTGGGCGGCAGTACGCGTTGGCGATGCGGCGCCTGAGTGATCGTGATTACCTCGCTGACGGGAACCTGCGCTAGCGAAAGCCGATATCGAAGGTTCCGTTTTCAGCTCCTTCTTGCTTGCTCAAGAGACCTGACGCGCAAGGCGTATCCGCAGGTCAACAATCCCCTAATGCGCCGTCGTGAATGTGCCGACTTTCTGCTATGATCGAATGATGCACGGGAGAAACGCATGAACGAACATGCCGCAAGCCTTCGAGAGCGCCAGGACCCCTTGCGCAAACGATACCGCGACGCGCCCGACGAGGCCCGCATTACCGACCACGCCATCGCCTCCAGCCCCGGCGCTGATCCGTTCCATGGCAGCGTCGCCGCCGGTGAGGGCGCGCCTTTCGCTTTCGGCATCCACCGAGCGGTTGGCGGCGATCACGACCTGCCCAATCCGGGCGATCTCCTGTGCGCAGCACTCGCCGCATGCCTCGATTCCACGCTGCGCATGATCGCAGCCCGGATGGCGGTCAATCTCGAAACCTTGGAGGTAACGGCAACCGCATTTGCAGATGTGCGTGGCTGCCTAATGGTGGATCCATCCATCCCCGCAGGCTTTGAACGCATCGAACTCGAGGTCCGCTTCGGAGCGGGGACCGGCACCGATCCCGCGCAACTCGAGGCGCTCACCGCCAATGCCGAGCGGTGCTGCGTCGTCCTGCAGACGCTCCGCGCGGGCATTCCCATCACGACGAAATTCAGCGCCCCGGCGCTCGACGCCCGCGACGGGTAATCGGTGAAGAACTGCGCTCGCATTTTGTGGTATGCAATTCTCCAGTTCGACTGGCCAAGGCTCCCTGCCGGGGATCACGACATCGAGGACGTGCGCGCCTGGGCCGGGCTGGGTCGATGACCGGCATTGACCACAACGCGGCGCTTGTCGAGCAGGTCCGGGCCCTGCTGTCGAACCGGGGCGCGGATGCACCCTGCCTCACCTACCAGGCGCTGGCCGCGGTGCTTGGCCTGACACCCCCCGGCACCATCCAGCGGATCGCTGCAGCGCTGGAGCAGACCATGCGCGAGGATGTCGTCGCAGGCCGCCCCATGATCGCGGCGCTGGTCGTCAGCCGTGCGGATGGCCTGCCCCGGCGCGGTTTTTTTGATCTCGCGGTCGCTCTGGGCCGCTTTCCAGCCGACCCCGGCGGCCATCGGGCGGCGTGGCAGGCGGAATGTGCCGCGGTGCTCGGGCAGGTGGACGCGGAGGGAACGTGACCTTGGGTACGCGACCCGCGAAGGAGATGACCAGGTCTGGCGAAGGGAACTGGTTTTTGGTTCGCCTGTGCGGCAACGGTCCAGTTGCGCATACACGCGGCAAACAAACCGATGAACTGTGGCTCTCGTGAAGCGGGGGCCCCCGAGACGTCTCCTCCATACTCGATTGGTTGGAGACCCGCTCCGGCAAGGCGCAGGATCATGGCATCTTTCGTCTAGGCACCAGCACCAGTCCGCCCAGACCAGATGCGAAGATCACCGCAAGGCCGAGTAGCGCCAGCGGTTCTGGCCAGTCTCCGAAGACGAGAAAGCCGATCAGGGTGGCGACGATCAGCTGGAAATAGATCAGTGGCGCGGACACGGTGGCCGGCGTGGTCCGGTTCACGACCACCAGGAGATAGTTGCCGAAGGCCGAGGCGAGCGAGCTGACGATCAGCAAGGCCCAGATCCGCAGGTCGGCGCTTGCCGGAATGCCGGCAAGGCCCGCAGGCAGCAGCAGTATCGCCCCGATGACCAGTTGCGAGGCCAGCAGGAAGGCCGGCGGGTGAAAGGGTGCCAGCCAGCGGGTCGCGGTAAGGTAAGAGCCGTAGAACCCGCCGGCCATCAGCGCGAAGAGCATGCCGGTTCCCATCTCGCCGCCCGGCCGGACCACCAGCAGCACGCCGCCAAATCCCAGCGCCAGCATCGCCGTGCGCGCCCAGGAGACCCGTTCGCGCAGCAGCAGGGCCGAAAGCGCATAGGCCACGACCGGGCCGATGAAGAACGCGCCGAAGACGTTTGCGATGGGCTCGGTCCTGAGCGCGGTCATGATCGAGCCGATGCCGCCGACGATCAGTGCCGCCCGCAGGATCAGCCGCCAGTCAAGCAGGTCGCGCAGGTTGGAGCGCCGCAAGCCCAGCGACCAGGCGAGCAGCAGCGCGGCCAGGACGAAACGCGACCATGCCACGAACAGCGGCCGCACCCCTGCCTCCGTCAGCAGCTTGCCGGCCGTATCGCCGCAGACGATCGCCGTTGTGGCGAGGGCAACAAGGCCGAGAACCGCCAAGGGCGCAGGGGTGTGCATCCGCAATTTCCTTTAGCTGGATGAGCGTGCCCACTTGTCAGGGCGCGAGCCCGTTCAGAGCCCCCGCGCCCCATTGCATCTGCAAGCCACCACCCAGCTGAAGGGCCAGAGCGTCGGCGCTGTTGGTTCCGACATAGAGGACATCGGTCGCGGCCGGCTTTGGGAGCGTGTCGAGCCGCACAGCGAAGACGGCGAGCCGCCCGGCGCAGCCGGAGGCGTCGTGCAGCCGCCCAGCATCCGCATTGAAGCGGCCCGGCGTCGCAGCATCCACATCGCGCACCCGCTCCACATAGTCGTGATCCGAGGCCGCGCCCGCCTCAGGATCCACGTCCTCGGGCCGGATCTCACCCTCGTCGAGGCGGCGCAGGATAGTTTCCGGATCGTTGCCGAGCCGCAACCCGAGATTGTTGACGAGCCGGAGTGTGCCGTCCGCCGCCAGCCGCGCGAACAGCGCGAGTTCGGTGTATGCTGGGCCCCGCTGCACCAGCGCGCCGCCCGGCTGCGCGGAGATGCCGAGTTCGCGCAGCCCCGCGCAACTATCGTGGTAGATCGCCGTCGCGTTCAGTTGTCTGCCCTGCGGCCGGTAGTCCATGACATCGACCAGGAAGCTGGTGATCTCGTGCGTCTTCGCGGCATGCGCGACTGCGCGGGCGGCCCATTTCGGGTCGCCCGCCAGCAGGTCCGGGTAGCCGTGCACCATGGTGCCCGCGCAGGAGCCCGAGGGCAGCACGACATAGTCGCAGTCCTCGAACGCCGCGACCGTCTGCCGGGCCAGGCGGGCGGTGTCGGCGTCGTCGCCACTGTTGAAGGCGGGCTGACCGCAGCAAGTCTGCTGACGCGGCACCTCGACGATGCACCCGGCCTCTTCCAGCAACTGGATCGCGGCGAACCCGATTCCGGGGCGGATGGCGTCGACGAGGCAGGTGACGAACAGACCCACCCGCGGATTCGGTTTTGCGGACATATCGGTCTCAGCCCATTACAACGACAGGCGCGCGACCGCGGTTCTGCGCCATGAGGAACAGCACCCCGAGCGGCCACAGGACGGCCGCGATCCACCACATGTTGAAGCCTCCAGCCAGGAATGCAAACCCGAGCAGCCCCCCCCTGAACGATGTAGTAGGTCATCGGGATCAGAGTCATGCGAATGATCTCGCCCTCGCGGTTCACCAGTCCGACGGTTGCGGACGCAGCCACCACGTTGTGCACGCAGATCATGTTGCCCGCCGCGCCGCCAATGGCCTGCAGCGCCACCACGGTGCTCGCGCCCGTCGCGCCCAGCCCGATCTGTTCGGCGGTCGAGAACTGAAACAGCGAGAACATCATGTTGCTGATGGTGTTCGATCCCGCGACGAACGCGCCCATCGACCCGATCAGAGGTGCGAACATCGGCCAGGCGCTTCCTACCGCGGCCGAGACGCCTTCGGCCAGGACGATCGGCATGCTGGCCAGTGTGTCCGAGGCCAAGTTGATGAACACCTGCACCATCGGCACGGCAAGCAGCAGGGCAGGCGCGGCCGAGATCATGTTCGAGCCGGACGAATTCAGCGCCTTGACGTAGTCGCTCCCCCGCATGCCGTGCAGAAAGTAGGTGAAGACCGAAGCGATGATCAGAACCGTTCCCGGCAGATACAGGACCTGAACCCGCGCCGTAATCCCGGAGGCAAACATGTCCTCCAGCGCCATCGTCACCCCGGGCGATGTCAGCCACGCCTTGACGGGCCCAACTGCGCGGGTCAGCACTAGCAGCACAACCACGAGGACATACGGCGCCCACGCCTTGAGCAGGGGCATCAGCCGGTCGCCGGCGCGATGGTCCTCAAGGTCGTCCAGCTTGCCCACCCAGGCGCCGTCCCACTGGCTGCGCGGGGGGAACTCGAAGACCTCCTTGGGAATGAACAGGCCCCGCTGCGCCGCCGGAACGACGATCAGCAGCCCGATGATGCCACCGACCAGGGACGGGAACTCCGGACCGAGGAGCCTGGCAATGATGTAGTAGGGGATGGTGAAGGCGAGCCCGGCGAAGAGCGCGAACTTCCAGATGCGGAAGCCCTCGACGAACGACCGGTTGGCGCCGAAGAAGCGCGTCAGCATGCCCACCAGCAACAGCGGGATCAGGAAGCCGATCAGCCCGTGGAAGGTGGCGACCTTGACGGCGATGGTCATCAGATAGGTCACGAAATCCATTGGGGCGATCGTCGCTTCGGCCAGTGCGCTGCCGGGGCAGCCCGGCGATCCGGCGCTCCTAGCGGCGGTAGTCGAGGCCGAGAAGATACCTCCGAAGGACGTGGTCAACGTCAACGCACTGACCCGCGAATACCTGCTGAACTCGACCTTCGAGAAGAAGGCCGCCAGCACGCAGCCGGAATACAAGCGGATGCTGACCGAACTGGAGGTTAAGTTTGGGAAGCTGCCGATCCGGAAGAAATCGGCCAGGACCCTCCCGTAAAGCCCGCAACCGTCTGTCAGTACTGTCTGCCGTGTTCAGCTACGCCGCGCGCAGGGGGCGCATGGGACAACCCGCTGGCCCGGTTCGAGCGCATCAATTCCGGCGACCGATCTGAGATGATCTGGACGGCCTGCGACATTGCTGCGTTTATGGCGGCCGCGCCTCTGGAACTGCAACAGGTGATGATCCTGGCCCTGCATACCGGCAGCGTTACGGCGACCTGATCCGCCTGCGCTGGTCGGATTATGCCGGAGAAGCGATCAGTCTCAAGCAGAACAAGACCAAGGCGCGGGTCACGATCCCGTATCGCAGGCGCTGTCGAGGATGCTGGACGGTATGGACCGGCGCGGTCCTTATATCCTGACACGCAGCGATGGGCGGCCCTAGTTTACCGAGGGTGATAACAAAGAGCTGGGCAAGCAGTGGTCCGCGCATATGATCGCCTGCGGTCTGCGCCCGGCCGGGTATTCGACGCTGCCCAAGGCTAAGAAGGCCGAGCATCTGCGCTTCAGCGACATGCGCGGAATGGCGGTCACGATGCTGTCCGTGGCGGGCTCTAAGGTTCCGCAGATCGCTTCGATTACAGGGCACACCCTGCAATCAGCGTATCCCCTCCTCGAAGAATATCTGGCGATGACGCCCGCCTTGTCCCAGGTCGCGATCCTCGTCTTGGAGAACAGTCCAGCAACCGCTTTTGCAAACCAACTGCAAACCGGCCCCCAAGGGGCCGTCCACCCCAAGAGTAAAGTTAAAGGAGACTATTAGGATGGATGGCGGACCCGGAGCGATTCGAACGCCCGACCCCCAGATTCGTAGCCTGACAGCTGCCGTTGAATCGAAAGGAAAAATCCTGCAACCGGCGGTCAACTGCGTTGTTTCCAATCAATCGGTTACAAAATCGGTGCAAACCGAAACGGGCTCAGAAAACAAAAACCCCAGTGCGCTGGCGGGCGCAACCGGGGTCGATGTTCAAAGCGTCACTCTCTTTGATTATGTTACCCTAACTCGCCTGCAGGCGGCAAGTGCGTTGGCCGGCGCAATCGCGGCCTGTGATTCGGAAGACCGCATTCCCTTCTTGGAACTGCTGCTGCAAGAACTGCGCCCTGGCTGGCCGCAGGTGCCGTTTCTCTGCGAACTGGTGGAGGAAGCTGGGTTCTGGGCTGATCGGGCGAGCCGGGCGGAACTGAAAGCCTACTGCCTCTCCTGCTATCAGCGGATGCGCCCTGACGATCAGGCCGCCTTCCTCGCCTACGTTCATCAGGGGAGGCGGCGTGATGGGCTTTCATGAAATGGGCGCGCTGGACGCCCGCCACCGCGCGGAACACGGCTACGACCCCGCGCGCCATCTGACCGGCCGCGCCGCGGAGCTCGCGAACGCGCTAATCCCTATGAGCCGGGTTAAGGCGGTGCTGCGGTCCCGCTATCTGGTCAAGGGATGGCTAGATCGCGGGGCCATGTCGGTCGTTTATGGCGAATCCAACGTGGGCAAGACCTTCTTCGCGCTCGACCTGGCTGCCCATGTGGCGGCCGGGTTGGACTGGCACGACCACCGCGTCCCTTCGGGCGAGAAATGGGCGGGTCCAGTTCTCTACATCGCCACCGAGGGCGGCACGGGCATCCGCAACCGCCTCGACGCAATGAGGCGCGATAACCCCGAGCTGGGCGGCGACAACCTGATCCTGCTGCCCGCCGCGCTGGACCTCTGCACGTCCGAGGACAGCCAGTGGGTTGTCGAGATGATCCTGACCAAGCTGCCACAACGCTCGTCGTTGGTGGTGGTCGACACTTTGGCGCGGACGATGGGCAACGGTGACGAGAACACCGCCAAGGACATGGGTCAGTTCGTCCGCAGTATCGATCTGCTGCGCGAGGAAACCGGCGCACATGTCATGGTCATCCATCACAGCGGCAAGGATGCCAGCCGAGGCGCGCGCGGATCAGGCAGCCTGCGCGCGGCGGCGGATACCGAGATCGAACTGAAGCGCAGTGATGTCGTCATCGTGGCAGAGGCCAAGAAGCAGCGGGACATGTCCTGCGACGGCGTGTTCGCCTACCGGCTCAAGAGCGTGTTTCTCGGGATCGATGACGACGGTGATCCTGTGTCATCTGCGGTTGTGGAGCCTGCCGATCCGGTCAGCCGCAAGGCAAAAGCCAAACTTACGGGAACCGACAAGATCGGCATGCATGCGCTTTCCGACGCACTGGCGCAGCATGGCGAGGTCAGGACCGGCGACATGTTCCCGCGTTACCGCCAATGCGTTCCCATTGAACGGTGGCATGAGTTCTGCGACCGGCACAGCCTTTCCAATGGTGAAGGCGATTCCAGCAAGAGAACGGCTTTCCACAAGCTGAAGAAGCGGCTGCAGGACAAGAACCTGATCCGCATCGTGGATGGCTTTGTCTGGCGGGTTCAGCCTGAGGACCGTTCCCTGACACGAGGGAACGCCTTCCTCGAGTGTGGGAACGTCACCCAAGACGCAGCCGCGCAAGGCCAGGGAACGCCTGTCCGGCCGGCAGGTGCTGGCGAGGCAGGCGACCGTTCCCACCGTTCCCAGACCGTTCCCGAGAACGAGGGGAACGCTGGTCATGCTGCCGTTCCCACCGTTCCCGCGCTCTGTAAGAGCGGGAACAAGGGAACGCTGACCCCGCCGGGCAATGATGATGTCCGCAATGTTGTGGAGAAGCCTAGCGTCACGGCGAACGTACCTCGCAAGTTGCGACGGCCATAACCGCCCATACACACTGCTGATCCCTTCATGTGGACCTGACTTATGGAGTCACTCATGACCAACACTTCCCCTCCCAAACAAATGTCTCCCGAGGATCAGAAGAACCTGATCTGCGGAATCCTCACGGACTTCGCCACCGATCCGGACGTGGAGGTTCTTTTCGCTTATCTGCGCCATTGCGGGCTCCCCATCTTAGCCCTGCGATCGGCTGAGGACATCATCCCGGCTTTCCTCGGCCTCTACCGGCTCCGGACGGGCCAATACGACGTCGACCGGGCCTGCGAGGACCTGAGGTGGTGGCCGCCGATCGCCGCGCGCATTGCCGAGCTCGAAGCGGAGGCAAGAACGAAACCAAGCGACATGGAGGCGGGTCGCGGAGCCAGCCCGTCGCAAGTAGGTGCAGCAGCGGAGATTTTGCCAGATGATTTGTGACGGAAAAGCGCGCATCGACATCCGCCGCCTCCGGTGCGGGGACACCGATGCAATCACCGTATGTGGCATCACGCTGCCCGTCGTCCGGACCCCGTGTCACTTCGGCGGTACCCGCCACTGGTTTCTCTGCCGCCAGTGTGAGCGCCGCTGCGTTCTGCTTTATGAGGACGGCTACCTTTGCCGGATCTGCGTCAACGGGCGCTATCGCTCGGAACTGGCTTCGCCGCGTAAGCGTCAGCTGCTCAAGTCTTTCAAGACCCGCGACCGCCTGGGGCAGACCGGATGGGAGGGTCTTCTCGCACCCTTTCCCGGAAAGCCCAAGCACATGCACTGGAGCACGTACCTGAAGATCCGCGCGGCGGCCGAGCAGCACGAACTGGGGTTCCTCCAGGATGAGCTCGCTAAGCTGAAGAAAAGCCGGAATCCATGAAAGGTGATTGTCGGCCGGTGCATTGGCACAGCCCCTTGTCGGAAAAGAGGACCGGGCAGATGTTCCAAGATTCCTTCTCCGGCGCCAGACACCCACGTCTCCGGTTATCCCGCCCATCATGCCACGTGCCGCGCGTTTCGCCGCGAAGCCGCAACGACTGGGAATAGGTGGTGCAGCAGCTGCCAAGCCTGCCACCATGCGGTGGTCGCAGGTGACGACTTCACGGCAGCAGGTGCACAACAGAGGCGTGCCGGTTCCGCAGCAACACAACCCACGCGCAGCTGACGTTCCGAAGCTCCGGTGTGCTACAAGGCAGCTATGTCTGCTGCGTGCGCCCCGGGCCGAAACAAATGCGGCTCTGTCATAGCGTATGCATGACGGCCAAGGCGATGGCGATGGTGATTACGACCCAATGCTGCATTGCCGGTGGCGGTCCCGCCGGCCTCATGCTCGGCTACCTGCTCGCGCGATCAGGGATCGAGGTGATCGTGCTGGAGAGGGTCACGTCCGTCAAGCTGGTGTAATTTCCCGGATGGCCTGAGGGCATGATCAGGCGGCTTTCGTTGTGATGCTGA
>NZ_CANMEH010000011.1 GCF_947496875.1 uncultured Paracoccus sp.
ACATAACCCTCGAAAACAACGGAAAAATCCGGCCGCAGCCGGATGGAGAGAACGCTTTCGCGAGGGCAAGTGGCGGACGGTGAGGGATTCGAACCCTCGAGACGGTTCCCCGCCTACACACTTTCCAGGCGTGCGCCTTCGACCACTCGGCCAACCGTCCCTGCCCGGCGATGTAGCCGGCAGATCGGTTGCGTGCAAGTCAGAGCTTGGAAATCTTCGACTGCAGGTCGGCAAGCTGGCGGCGGATTGCCTCCATGTCGTCGGGCGCGTCCTTTCGGGCGGCCGTGTCGGCGTCCGCGCCGTCGGGTTCGGTGCCGCTCGACCCCGCGGGCAGCGTCCAGCCGCCCATCATGGCGCGCAGGAACAGCTTCTGCTGCCGCTGCAGGGCTTCGAACCCCGGCATCGCCGCCATCGGCGACTTGAGCTGCGTCATCTGCTCCATCATCTTGGACTGGCCTTCCCGCAGCATCTCGAAGCTCGCAGCTAGGAATTGCGGCACAACCGACTGCGCTTGGGTGGTATAGCTGCGCACCAGATCGGTCAGCACGTCCAAGGGCAGCACGTTCTCGCCCCGGCTTTCGTGCTCGGCGATGATCTGGAGCAGGTATTGCCGCGTCAGGTCGTCGCCGGACTTCAGGTCGATGATCCGCACCTCGCGCCCGGAACGGATGATCCGCGCGATCTCGTCCAGCGTCACGTAATCCGACGTCTCGGTGTTGTAGAGCCGCCGGCTGGCATAGCGCTTGATCGTCAGGGGCTCGGCGGGCGCGGTGCCCGGCTGCCGGGCTGCGGTCGAATGGTCATTCTGCATGTGCGAATGATGGGAGCGCCCTCGGCGGATTGCAAAGGGAAAATGTCTGGCGCGCGCCGGCGTCAGGCGCGCTGAACGCGAAAAAAGGGGACGGCCAGTGGGCCGCCCCCTTCAACTCAGGCCACAGCGACTGCTGCAGCGCAGCTGCGATCAGCCCTTGTTTTCGGTCGAGCCGGTGGTTCCACCAAAGTTGGTGCTGGCCGTGCGGGCGGCGCTCTGCACGTCGCGGGTCACGTTCTGGGCAACACGCTGGGCGTCCGACGCCGCGTCCTTGCCGGCGTTCAGCATCAGGTCGACGGTTTCCATCTGAACCTTCTTGGCCACTTCGGCATACGCCGCCATGTGCTGCGAAGCGATCTCGGTGGCGGCGGTGGCGAAGTCGCTCATCGCCTTGGCGTATTCGGCCGGCTGCTCACGCGCGGCGGACAGCTCGCCCAGACGAGCGATCGCGTCGCGGGCCCACTGGGCCGAGATCTCGGTCGAACGCTCGGCGGCTTCCAGCGCGACACGGCTCATCTTTTCGCCAAGCGCGGTCTGGGTCTTAAACGCCTCGGTCATCGACGAGTTGTCGATCGGCAGATTGGACATCATGTCCTGGAAGTTCTTGGTGAAGTCGGGGGTCTTTGCCATTTCGATGCTCCTGCATATCCGTCAGTGGTCCGGGCGACCAGTTCGGTCACCAGTCGATATACTTGCTGCGGTGCAGCATTTCAACCTTTTTTTGCTGCACCGCAGCATTTCAGGCCAGTTCCCGCACATAGCTGCCGGGCGCTGCCTCGATCACCTGCGACGGATGGCGCGCTGCCACCATGTCGCCGGATTGCCTTGCCAGCCACGCTTCCCACACCGGCCACCAGCTGCCCTTGTGGAACGCGGCCTTGGCCTTCCAGTCCTCGGGCGTGTCGATGTCGTCGTCGGCACTTCCGATGTAGTGGCCGTATTTCTCGCGGCCCGGCGGATTGACGATCCCCGCGATGTGGCCCGATTCGGACAGCAGGAACGTCTTGTCATGCGATCCCATCATCGACACGCCCCGCCAGCTGTCGACCCAGGGCGCGATGTGATCGCCCTCGCACGCGACCGCGCACACCGGGACCGTCACCTCTGACAGCCGGACCTTGTGCCCCAGAACCTCGAAGCCTTCGGTGGCGAGCTTGTTCTCCTGGCAGACGCCGCGCAGATAATCCGTGACCATCCGCGCCGGCAGGTTGGTGCCATCGCCGTTCCAGTAGAGCAGGTCGAAGGCCGGCGGCGAGTCCCCCATCATGTAGTGGCGGACCGCCGGTCCCCAGACCAGGTCGTTGGCGCGCAGAAAGCTGAAGGTGCGCTGCATGATGCGCGACGCGAGATAGCCGGCGCGCTGGACCTCCTCCTCGATGCCGCTGAGAAAGTCGTCCTGCAGATAGGTCGTGAACTCCCCCATTTCGGAGAAATCCGTCAGTGTGGTGAAGAAGGACGCGGACCGCACCTGATCGTCGCCCCGCTGGGCAAGCAGACCGAGCGTCATCGACAGCGTGGTCCCGGCGATGCAGTAGCCGACGGCATTCAATTGCGGCTGCTCGGTCAGGTCGCGGATCTTCTGGAACGCCGACAGATAGGCGGCAACATAGTCCTCCATCCCGACATTCGCATGTTCCCGCGTGGGATTCTTCCACGACACGACGAAAAGCGTGTACCCCTTGTCGACAAGCCAGCGGATCAGGCTGTTCTGCGGCTTGAGGTCAAGGATGTAGAACTTGTTGATCCACGGCGGCAGGATCACCAGCGGAACGGCGTGGACCTGTTCCGTCGTCGGTGAGTACTGGATCAGCTCGAACAGGTCTTCGCGGTGGACCACGGCTCCCGGGGTGGCGCCGATGTTCTGGCCCACGGCGAAGGCGTCACGGTCGGACAGCGACACGACCAGTTCGCCGCCGCCATGCTCGATGTCGGCGACCAGGTTTTCCAGTCCCCGCACCAGGCTTTCGCCTTCGGTCTCGATCGCCCGGGCCAGCGCGTCCGGGTTCGTGGCCAGGAAGTTGGTCGGCGCCATCATGTCGATCATCTGCCGCGTAAAGAACTCGATGCGGCGGCGCTCGACCGCGTCCTCGATGGGCAGATCGGCCGCGGCACGCCGCAGGGCTTCGGCGTTGATCCGGTACTGCTCGCGCACATAGGCGAAGAATGGATTGGTCCGCCACAAGGGGTTGCTGAACCGCTTGTCGCTTTCGTCGTCCTTCCTGACCGCCGGCGCCGCGATGCCGCGCTGCATGAACGCCGATTGCGTGTCCGCAAGGTTCCGCAGCGTGTCGCCCCAGTAGCGGACCTGGTGCTCGATCAGCCGCGCGGGCTGCTGCGTCGCCAGCCGCATCCAGCCGGTCGCCGCCGCGGCGTAGAAGTCCGTCCCCGGCCCCTCTATCCCTTGAACGTGCAAGGGACGGCGGGCCAGGGCCTGCATCAGCCGCTGGCTCAGTTCCTCGATACGCTGGATGTTCTCGGCTATACGGCCGGGCAGCGGCACATCGCCGGCCGCCTCGCCTGTCGCACCGCTCTGCCCACCATCCGGCACAGCCTGGCCCGAGGAACCGGTCGACCCCACGCCAGCGGTCCTGGTCATGTCGTCCGAAGCGGGTGCGTCCGTTTGTGAAGCAGGTTCCGGGCCGGGACGGCTGCCCCCACCGTCTACTTGCCCGTCATGTCCCTCCGGACCCATGTCCCCGGACGCAGGCGCATCGGCTTCCGAGGCGCGGCCACCATCGTCTTCGCTGCCGTCGCCCTCGCCTGCGGCATCCATCGCCTGTGCGGCCTGGTTGATTGCCCCGGATGCGGGCGCGTCGGCTTCCGATACATGCTCGTCGCCGCTGGAAAGAGGCGTGCTCATGCCAAGGCGCCCGCCATTCTCGGCGGCATGTACCATGTCGTCGGATGCAGGCGCGTCGGCCTCCGAGGCGTGACCATCATCGGCTCCCTCGCCGGCGTTGTCGCCCGTAGCACCCGCTCCTTGGGGGGCCTGCTGCATTGCGTGGGATGCCGGCGCGTCGGCTTCCGACACGTGCTCGTCACCGCTCGTCAGAGGAGTGCTTGTCTCACCGCGCCCGCCGTTCTCGGCGACATGCACCATGTCCTCCGATGCCGGTGCGTCGGCCTCCGACACGTGATCTTTCTGATCCATCGCAACCTCGCTGGACTCCGTGACGGCGCCCTTCTTTCGGTGTGTCATCCGGCGTGTTCCGGTACGCAGGTCTGACCGATCGGGCGTCCTGGCACGGGCCGGAACGGTCGGACGGGTGGCAGGTTCGCGGCGCGGCTGCGACGGCTTGGCTGGCCGTGACGCACCGTTCTGATCAGCGTTCGCAGCACCCGCGCCAGACGTGCTGTCCTGTGCTGCGTCTGCCGGGCGACCGCGATCCACCGAGCCGGAAGAGGCCTCCGCCGGACTACCCGCACCCGATGATTTCTTTGGATTTCCAGCCTTGGACCGCCCCCGCCGTCCCGCGCCAGCCTTCGGTTCGTCGTTGCCGTCCGAATCCCGTCCGCTTGCCATTACGTCGCATTCTCCCGCTACCCTGCCCTTCTTAGCAGATTGACATGCGCGGACGAGAGCGTAAAGGCACGGTTACACGCAAACAAGCACTGGGGGCTTAGATGGCTTACAAGGGCCTGCGAGGCATCGTGTCGTATGATGCGATGGAAACGATGCGCAACACCAACGAATGGTTGGGCGCCTCGGCGCGGGCGTTGGCGTCCTATCCCATCTTTGCCATGATCCCTCATCCCGCATTCAAGATGATGAGCGCCTGGGGACGGGTGACGGAACGCAGCTTCGCGCGGATGGTCATCAAGCCGGACTGGGAAATTCCGCCGATCCCCGGTGCCGAAGGCCAGGACCACCTGGTCTATGTCGAGAGCGAACTGAAGAAGCCGTTCGGGAGCCTGCTCCGGTTCCGCGTCGCGCGGCGCGAACCGATGGAACGCCGGGTGCTGCTGGTTGCCCCGATGTCGGGCCACTATGCCACGCTGCTGCGGTCCACCGTGACCTCGCTGCTGCCCGATTGTGACGTGTGGGTCACCGACTGGCACAACGCCCGCGACATCCCGGTGAGCGAGGGCAAGTTCGACGTCGAGGACTATACCGCCTATCTGGTCGACTTCATCAAGCATCTCGGGCCGAACCTGAACGTCATCGCCGTCTGCCAGCCCGCCCCGCTGGCACTGGCGGCAACGGCCGTTCTGGCTGAAACCGATCCGGCCGCCCAGCCCCGCACCCTGACGCTGATCGGCGGTCCGATCGATCCGGACGCGGCCGCAACCGAGGTCACCGACTTCGGCAATCGGGTCACGATGGGCGAACTGGACGCCTTCATGATCCAGCAGGTCGGGTTCAAGTATCGCGGCGCGGGGCGGATGGTCTATCCCGGGCTGGCGCAGTTGGGCTCGTTCATCGCGATGAACTCGGAGACGCACAGCAAGGCCTTCATCGAGAAGATCCTCGCCGAGGCGCGCGGCCAGGCATCGGAAGGTGACAAGCACAACACCTTCTATGACGAATACCTGGCGGTCATGGACATGACGGCCGAATTCTACCTGTCGACCGTCGAACGCATCTTCAAGAACCTTGAGATCGCGCAGAACCGGTTCACCGTGAATGGCCAGCTCGCCGATATCGGCAAGATCAAGGACGTTGCGGTCATGACGGTCGAGGGCGGGAACGACGACATCTCGGCCCCCGGTCAGTGCGTCGCCGCACTGCAGCTGTGCAGTGGCGTCCCCGAGTCCAGGAAGGCCGAGCACCTGGAACCGAACGCGGGACACTACGGAATCTTCGCGGGCAAGAGCTGGCGGCTCAACATCCGGCCCTTGGTCCTCGACTTCATCGACGAACATTCGGCCAGCGCGCCGCAACCCGACGAACCGCCGCGGCGCAAGCGTCAGCGTGGCGGCCAGGTCGTCGGCGATACCCGCCGCGGCGGACCGGCGGACGACCGCAAGATCGCGGTCTGACCACACTTATGCTTTCCCCGTCCGGGTTTCCGTGGAACCCGGGCGGCGGCCGGCCGTTGGATGGCGACCCTGCGGTGGAGAGAGTGTGATGGCGGACAAGGCGACATTCTGGGAACGGCTGAAGGACGTGAACGCCGGCATGCTGGGGTGCGCACCCCACTGGAAGTTGGCGCCGATGTCCCATTACGCGGACCCGGACGCATCGGCCCTGTGGTTCATCACGGCCGACGGCACCGAGTGGGTGCAGGCGGTGTCGGCAGGCCCGCAGAAGGCGGTTCACTGCGTCTCGTCAGCGGGCCAACATCTTTATGCCCGGATCGAGGGCGAGCTGTCGCTGTCGAACGATCGCCAGAAGCTCGACGAGATCTGGAACGCCGTTGCCTCGAGCTGGTTCGAGGACGGCAAGCGCGACGAGGACGTGCGCCTGCTCAAACTGTCGATGACCGGCGCCGAGGTCTGGGCCACCACAGGATCGGCAGGTTTCCTGTACGAGATCGCCAAGGCCAAGCTGACCGGCGCCAAGCCTGACATGGGCGAGCACTTCGTGCTGGCGTTCTAGTCCTTCTCGCCTGCCGGTCGACGGCGGGCGTCACACGCTTGCAAGGCGGTCCGGGTCCGGGCATAAGCCGCTTCGCGGGCGGTTAGCTCAGTTGGTAGAGCGTTTCGTTTACACCGAAAATGTCGGGGGTTCGAGCCCCTCACCGCCCACCATCCGCACCTTCTGCCTGCGTCACTTCAGGCTCAGCGTTCCCCGAGGGTCTTGCGGGCCGTGGCGATCAGCCGCCATAGTTCCGCACGGGTCTGCCGGCCGAACAGCGCCTCGTCCCCGGCGATGAAGGTCGGCGTCCCGATCAGCCCCATATGGTCCGCAAGGTCGAGTGAGGTCGTCAGATGATCTTTGACCCACTGCGCGTTCATGTCGGTCCGCAGCCGGGTCTCGTCCAGGCCGATCTTGCGCGCGGTGGCGATCACCGAAGCTTCCTCGGCGCGCCCCCGGATGCTCATCAGCGACCGGTGGAACGGCCAGTACTTTCCCTGCTCCAGTGACGCGAGCGATGCCTTGGCGGCAAAGACCGACCCTACGCCGAACACCGGCAGTTCGCGGAACACGACGCGCAGGTTCGGGTCCTCGCCGATCAGCGCCTCGACCTCGGCCGACATCGGCCGGCAATGCGGGCAGTTGTAGTCGAAGAATTCGGTCAGCGTGACGTCGCCCCTGGGATTGCCGAGCACCGGCGCCTGCGGATCGCGCTCCAGCGCCTTGCGCAGCTCCGTGGGCATCGGATTGCTGCTCGGGGCGGCGGCGGCGGGACTAAGCCCCAGCACGGAGCCGCCCACGAGCGCGGCGGCACCGGACAGCGTCTGGCGACGCGTCAGACATGGAACAGGGGGCATGCGCTTATTTCTCTCTGGATATGGATGACCGTTGCGTGCAGCATGCCCCAGACCGCCGGTCAGCGACACGTCCGGCTGATCACCATGAGTCGCAAAGCCGTGAGTTAGCCGCTTCCAGGTTTGCCCGCCCAGCGAGTGATGACTTCCTTACCTATCTCGCCCGACGGGAAATTTGGCGAAATATCGCCGCTTTGCGCCGTTTCGGAGCGCGTCTTTGTTGAGGATCGGCAACCGAGGACCCAGAATATTGCCGTGGGTTCGTGACTGACGTATGGCGTCCCATTCCTCGTATCGGGTGTAAATCGTGAAGCGTCGCGTTTTCGTTGGCTCGCTGGCCGCCGCTGCAATCGGCACGACCGCGCTTCGCCCCGGCGTGCTCGGCGCCCAGTCGGTGGCCCCCCCGGCGGATCAGCCCGCACCGGATCTTCCGCTCCCTGGGTTCGGGTTCGACACGGTCGTCGGCTTCGCCCGCGAGTTGGCGCAGCAGGAACATGTTCCGCTGACATCGACGCTGGACGTGCCGTTCAAGGACCTGGGCTATGATGCCTATCGGGGCATCCGGTTCCGGCGCGAGGCTGACCCGTGGCAGGACCTGCCCGGCTGGGGTCTGGACCTGCTGCCGCCCGGAATGCTCTACACTGATCCGGTGCGGATCAGCCTAGTCGACCAAGGGGTGGTTCGCCCCCTGCCGTTCGACCCGTCCGTGCTTACCTACGACGCGAACGCCTTTCCCGCCGACGCGGCGCAACAGCCTCCAGGTGACATGGGCTGGTCCGGCTTTCGCCTGCGGACGGTGCTGAACCGCCCCGGCACCCTGGACGAACTGGCCGTGTTTCAGGGGGCGAGCTATTTCCGGGCGCTGGGACGGGGCAATCGCTACGGGCTGTCGGCGCGCGGTCTGGCGCTGGGGACCGGGACGGCCGAGGGCGAGGAGTTCCCCCGCTTTCGCGAGTTCTGGATCCACACCCCCGACCCGACGGCGGGCACCGTGACCGTTCACGCGCTGCTGGACAGCCCCTCGGTCGCCGGTGCGTTCGAATACGTGATCGCACCCGGCGACGATACCGTATTTGCGTGCCGGACCGCGCTGTTCCCGCGCCGGGACCTGGCAGACGTGGGCGTCGCTCCGCTTACCTCGATGTTCTGGTTCGGGCCGGCTGACGATGCCGCCCAGGACGATTATCGACCTGCGGTGCATGACAGCGACGGGCTGCAGATGATCACCGGTGCGGGTCAGCGGCTTTGGCGGGTCCTCAACAACCCCCCTACCCTTCAGATCTCGTCCTTCATCGATTCCGACCCGCGCGCCTTCGGTCTGATGCAGCGCGGCCGTGACTTCCGGATCTATCAGGATGCCGAGGCCGCCTATCAGCTGCGCCCCTCGGCCTGGGTCACCCCACGCGGAAGCTGGGGCGACGGATCCGTCACGCTGGTCGAGATTCCGGTGGAGAGCGAATTCCACGACAACATCGTGGCGTTCTGGACCCCCGCGCAGCCACTGCTGGCCGGCGAACAGGCCAGCTTCGACTATGACATCCGCTTCGGCTTCTCGCCGGCGGATGCAGGTCCGTTTGCGCAGGTCCGGCAGACGATGGTTGGCCGGGCCGTGAACACCAAGGGCGCCCACACCTTCGTCGTCGATTTCGACGCCGCCGCGTTCGACTCGGAGACCGAGCCGCAGCCCGTCGTCACGGCCAGCGAAGGCCGGATCGAGCATCCCTATCTGATCCGGCTTTCGGCCGAGCGGCTGATCCGGCTGGCGTTCGAGTTCCTGCCCGACGGGGCAGAACTTGCCGATCTCACCGCGCGGCTCGACGGTCCCGACGGGCCGCATTCCGAGACCTGGATGTTCCGCTGGGTCAGGGACTGATCCGTGGAGACACTGCCACCTCTGGACCGCCTGGAGCCACATCCGGTTCTGGAACACGCCGGCCCCCTGCCCCCCGAAGCGCCTGTGGCGATGCCGGAGCAGGATTTCCGGGCCGCCCCGCCACCCGGTCCAGCCCGGCAGCGCCCGGACCGCCGGACGATCATGGCGCGGCTGATCGCGTTCGGCGGTGCCGCGGCGATCACGATTGCCGGGTTCTGGCACATGCTGCAGGCGCTCGGCACGACCCAGCCGCTGCAATACGTGCTGCTGGTGCTCTTCACGCTGACCTTCGGCTGGATCGGCTTCAGCTTTTCGTCGATGCTCGCGGGCCTGCTGGTGCGTCCGCCCGTCACGCCCGCGGGTCCGGGCTGCGCGCGCATCGCGATCGTCATGCCGGTGTACCACGAGGATCCCCGCACCAGCCTGTCGTTCCTGGCAGCTCTGGCCCAGGACATCGCGGCCGACGGGCTGGCGGACCGGACCGAGATCTTCGTTCTCTCCGACAGCCGTGATCCCGCCTATTTCGTGCCCGAGACGCTGGCCGTGGCGGCCCTGCGCGAAATCTGCCCGATTCCGGTCTGGTATCGCCGCCGCGACGACAATGTGGGGCGCAAGGCCGGCAACATCGCCGAATTCGTCCGGCGCTGGGGCGGGCGCTACGACCAGATGGTCGTGCTGGATGCCGACAGCGTCGTGTCCGGGCGGGTGGTGGCCGAGATGAGCGCGCGCATGTCCGCCGACCCTGCGCTGGCGCTGATCCAGACGATCCCCATCCTCGTGGGCGGGCAAACGATCTATTCGCGGGTGATCCAGTTCGCCGGGCGTGTCTATGGCCCGCCGATTGCACGGGGCGTCGCCGCGTGGTCGGGGGACAACGGCAATTTCTGGGGCCACAACGCGATGATCCGGGTGCAGGCCTTTGCCGAAACCTGCGGCCTGCCGGAACTGCCGGGACAGCCTCCCTTTGGTGGCACCATCATGTCGCATGACTTCGTCGAGGCGGCGCTGCTGCGGCGCGCCGGCTGGAAGGTGCGGCTGGACTGGGACCTGCGGGCCAGCTATGAGGGCAGCCCACCCACGCTGCTGGACATGGCCGTCCGGGAACGCCGCTGGGCGCAGGGGAATCTGCAGCATCTGCGGCTGATCGGCGCGCGCGGCTTTACCTGGATCAGCCGGGCGCATTTCGTGATCGGGGTGATGGGCTTCGTGATGAGCCCGATCTGGCTGGCGATGATCGTCGTCGGGCTGGTCCTTACCGCCAACACCATCCTGTCCACGCCGCAGTATTTTCCGCAGAGCTACCAGCTGTTTCCCGACTGGCCGACCTTTGACCCGGCGCGGATGAAATGGCTGTTCGCCGCGGCCATGGCGCTGCTGTTGCTGCCCAAGTTCGTTGCCGTGGCGCGGGCCTGGCGCCGGCCGCTGGCAGCTGCATCGGGGGGACGGCGCCGCCTCTTTGCCAGCGCCCTGTTCGAGATCGTCATGTCGGCCCTGATCGCGCCGGTGCAGATGCTGATCCAGACGCGGCAGATCCTGGACATCCTGCTGGGCAGGTCATCGGGATGGGACAGTCAGGTGCGCAAGGGCTCGATGCCGCCCTGGCCGATCGTCCTGCGGCGTCACTGGAATCATGTCGGATGGGGGCTGCTGATCGCGGTCCTGATCGTCTACCTGTCGCCCGGCCAGCTGGTCTGGCTGTCGCCGATCCTGATCGGCCTGATCCTCGCCCCCGCCGTGTCGCGGTGGAGCGCGTCGGCCGTGCTGGGTCGTTGGACGCGCATGGCCGGGCTGCTGGTCACGCCCGAGGAACGGCATCCGCCCGCTATCATGACGGCGTCGGTCGGTCACGCGCGGCGGCTGCGCACACCGCCCGATGTCCTGACCCGGCTCGGCTGGGACGGCCGCCTCCGCTCGCGCTACCTGCAGCTGCTGCCCGATCCCGTGGCCCGTCCAGCCGCCGAGCGGCTGCCTGCGATCGCCGCGGACGCCAAGATTCGAAGCGCCGCCAGCCAGCGCGAGGCGCTGTCCTTCCTGGAGGCGAGCGAACGGGCGGCGCTGTTTTCCCAGGCCGATCTGCTGACCTGCTGGTCCGCGCTGCCACGATGAACCGCATCCTGGCCCTAGACATGCTGCGCGGCTACGCGCTGATCAGCATCATGCTGAACCACATGCCTGCCGGGGTGCTGCGCGAGGTCACGCTGGCGAATTTTGCGATCTTCGACGCGGCGGAGCTGTTCGTCCTGCTGTCGGGATTCCTGGTTGGACTGGTCTGGCGCAAGGTCCAGGCCATCGAGGGGATGCGGGCCGCGCAGAGGCGGTTTGCCCGCCGCACCGTGCAGGTCTGGCTGGCCCTGGTGATCGGCGGCGTCCTGGTGGCGCTGCTGTCTCGGCTGCTCTTCGGCATGGGGTTGCACCACACCGCGGTGTGGTCGGAATACGCCGCGTGGATCACCCGCGATCCTTTGGGCTATGTGGGTGCCATTGCCCTGATGTGGCTGCAGCCGAACCTCGTGGACGTACTGGCGCTGTATGTGCTGCTGCTCGCCGCGGCCCCGCTGGCCGTTCCGGCCCTGCTGCGCTGGCCGGTGCCGTTTGCGGCCGCGTCCGCCGGGGTGTGGCTGCTCGGCGGGCCGCTGAACGACCTGCTGCCCAACCACCGGTCGGACGGGGGAATGCTGTTCAACCCCTTCGGGTGGCAGATGCTGTTCTTCGCGGGTGTCGCGATCGGGCTGTTCCGGCAGGCAATCCTCGCGTGGCTCAGCCGCTGGTCGCGGCTGGTGACGATGATTGCCACAGCGGTGGCGCTGTACAGTGCCGGCATGGTCCTGCTGTGGCGCTTCGGACCGGATGCCAAGCGGATTGCCGATCTGATGTGGCACGCGGTGGGCCAGGTCGACAAATGGTCGCTGGACGGGATGCGCTTTGTGGCGGTGCTCGCCTGGGCGTGGCTGGTGTCGGTGCCGCTGAGCGGGCCGCTCGGGCGTCTTGCGGCCATCGCCCCAGGGCGCGCCATGGCAACGATCGGGCGGGGCGGGCTGGTGTCGTTCGTCGCCTGCGTTCTGCTGTCGCTGCTGGGCGATGCGCTGGCGACAAATCCCGCCGGAAGCAGCGTGCCGCGCCGGCTGGCAGTCGATCTGTGGACCATCGGCGCGCTGTGGCTGGTTGCCGAACTCTGGCTGAACCGGGCTCTGTATCTGGGCCGGCGACAGCCCCGCCTGCACCCGGCCGAGTAGGCGTTCCGGGCGGCGCCCCCGTCCAATTCTCTTGTGCACGGGTCCGCCATCGGCCACGATCCGCTGGTCGGAAGGAGCCGGCAAGGTGTCCGCGACGCAAGGGAGGAAAGATCGATGAAAGCAATGATGACCGCCGTACTGGCGATGGGCCTGGCGGTCCCCGCCACGGCCGAGACGTTGAAGGCAAGCCACCAGTTCCCCGGCGGCAAGGGCGATGCGCGCGACGAGATGGTGCAGATGATCGCGCGCGAGGTTGCCGCCGCCGATGTCGATCTGGAGATCCGGGTCTATCCCGGAGAGTCGCTCTACAAGGCCAAGGAGCAGTGGGGCGCGCTGGAAAAGGGCCAGCTGGATATCACCAGCTTTCCGCTGGACTACGCCTCGGGCCGGGTCCCGCAATTCTCGATCACGCTGATGCCGGGCCTGGTGCGCAACCACGAACGGGCGGCGCGGCTGAACGACTCCCCGTTCATGGAGGAGATGTACGAGTTGATCGAAGCGAACGGCGCGATGGTGCTGGCCGATGCCTGGCTGGCCGGCGGCTTTGTCAGCAAGAAGAACTGCATCACCGGCCCGGACAGCATCAAGGGACAGGTCAGCCGCGCCGCCGGACCGGCGTTCGAACAGATGCTGGTCGGCGCCGGGGCCTCGATCAGTTCGATGCCGTCGTCGGAAATCTACACCGGCATGCAGACCGGGGTGCTGGACGGGGCCTCGACCTCATCGGGGTCGCTGGTCAGCTATCGCCTGCAGGAACAGGCCAAATGCGTGACCATCCCGGGCGAGAACGCGCTGTGGTTCATGTACGAGCCGGTGCTGATCTCCAAGGGGACCTGGGAAAAGCTCAGCCCCGAACAGCAGCAGGCGCTGACCGAAGCGGGACAGAAGGCGGAAGACTGGTTCGCCGAGCAGGCCCCCAAGCTGGACGCCGAGATGGAGCAGGTGTTCAAGGATGCCGGCGTCGAGATCGCCTCGATGTCCCCCGAAGACTACGAGGCCTGGATGAAGATCGCCGAGGAAACGACCTTCGCCAATTTCGCCAAGGACGTCGAAGGCGGTCAGGAACTGCTGGACGCGGCACGCGCGGTCGAGTGATCCGAACAGGGCGGCCGGTTCGTGCGGCCGCCCATCCGGTCTGACCAGGGGGGGTCGATGTACGTCTTTGCCCACGCCGTCGCGGCGCTGTCGCGACTCTGCGGTGCGCTGGCGATGGTTCTGCTGGCGTCGGCCGTGCTGGTCGTCAGCCAGATGGTGGTGATCCGCTATTTCCTGAACGCCTCGACCGTCTGGCAGACCGAGTACGTCATCTACGCCGCGACCGCCGCCACCATGCTGGGGGCGCCGTACGTCGCGCTGCTGGGGGGTCATGTGGGCGTCGATGTCGTCACCGAGCGCATGGGGCGCGGCGGGCGGACCGTCAGCCGGATCATCGCGGCGCTGGCCTCGATGGTGTTCATCGCAGCGGTGTTCTGGTCCGGCGCACTGTTCCTGTGGGAGACGATCGAAAACGGCTGGACGACCGACACGGTTTGGAAACTGCCGCTGTGGATCCCGTTCTGGCCGGTGCCGTTCGGGTTCGGCGTGCTGCTGCTGCAATACGTGGTCGAGATCATGGCGGCCCTGAACCCCGACCTCGACGACCGGCTGCGCGCCGACATCGCGGGGCTGCATCCGGGCGAGGTCGGCGCCGAAGCGCTGCTGTCAATGCCTGACGACCTGCCGCGAAAGGGACACTGAGATGTCGGTGATGATGTCGGGCCTGATGGTGCTTGCCGCGCTGCTGATCCTGCTGGCGGTCGGCACGCCCGTGGGATTCACCCTGGGCGCCATCGCGGTCGGCGCACTGGTGCTGACCGACGGGTTCGACGCGGTCGAAGGCGTGGCGGAGACGTTCTTTGCCGGGCTCGCGAACTTTGGCATGGTGTCGGTGCCGATGTTCATCCTGATGGGGGCCGCGGTCGCGTCGTCGCCGGCCGGAAAGGACCTGTACGAGGCGCTGGACCGCTGGCTGTATCGCGTTCCGGGCGGGATGGTGCTGTCCAACATCGGGGCCTGTGCGCTGTTCGCGGCGCTGTCCGGATCGTCGCCCGCGACCTGCGCCGCCATCGGCAAGATGGGTATCCCCGAGATGACCAACCGCGGCTATCCCAACACCCTCGCCGCCGGATCGATCGCCGCGGGCGGGACGCTGGGGATCCTGATCCCGCCGTCGGTCACCATGATCGTTTACGGGATTGCCACCGAGACCTCGATCGGGCGGCTGTTCCTGGCTGGAATGATCCCCGGCCTCATGCTGACCGTGATGTTCATGGCCTGGGCGCTGTTCGATTGCTGGCGGCGCGGGCTGGGACTGGCGGATCTCACCCGCCGGTACAGCCTGCGCGAACGGATGCAGGCCCTGCCCCGGGTTTTGCCGTTTCTTCTCATCGTCGCGCTGATCCTCTTCGTTCTCTATGGCGGCGTCGCCACCCCGTCCGAGGCGGCGGGCGCCGGGGCGCTGATCTGCCTGGCGCTGGCGATCGTCATCTACCGGATGTGGCGGGTCCGGCCGATCGTCGACATCTTCCGCGACACGATCCGTGAAAGCGTGATGATCATGGTCATCATCGGGGCCGCCGAGCTGTTCAGCTTTGCCCTGTCGTCGATGTTCATCACCCAGTCCATCGCGGACTGGATCGCCGGGCTGGACGTGAACCGCTGGGTGCTGCTGGCCATCATCAACGTCTTTCTGCTGGTCGCCGGGTTCTTCCTGCCGCCGGTGGCAATCATCCTGATGACCGCGCCGGTGCTGATCCCGCTGCTTTCCAGCCAAGGGTTCGACCCCTACTGGTTCGCGGTCATCCTGACGATCAACATGGAAATCGGGCTGATCACCCCGCCGGTCGGCCTGAACCTGTATGTCATCAACAGCATCGCCCCGCAGATCACGCTCCGCGAGGTGCTGGTGGGCTCCCTGCCCTTCGTCATGCTGATGATCCTGGCGATCGTGATCCTGTCGATCTTTCCGCAGATCGTGACGGTGCTGCCCGATCTGGTCATGGGGCCGGCCGCATGATCGGGGAAGTCATCCGCCCGGCCCGGCTGTACGACCGGCTGTCCTCTCTGGTGGACCTGTCCGCCCGGGTGATCCGCCGGCCCGGCCGCAGCACCGCCGAGGATCCGCGCGGCGCGCTGGAAACCGCTTTGCGTGCCCTGCCCTCGATGCGGTCCGAGACACGGGCGCTGGCCACGGCGACGCAGATCCTGACCGGGTACGACACGCTCGACGCGGACGGGCGACTGTGGTTCTTTCGCCTGCTGCGGGACGGGTTCGACCCCGATCCGGAGGCGCTGGCCGCGGCCGCCCGCGAATATGCCGACACGCGCGATCATGCGTCGCTGCAGCGGCTGACCACGCTGGCCGAACCGCCGCGCCAGGAAGTGCTGCGCCGCCTGAATGCCGTCGCCGGGGGCACCGCACAACTGGTCGCGATGCGGGCCGACCTGCTGGCGCTGCGCGACACCGGCGAGGATTTCGCCCGGCTGGACGCCGATCTGCGCCACCTGCTGCGCAGTTGGTTTAACCGCGGTTTCCTGATGCTGGTGCGGATCGACTGGACCAGTCCGGCCAGCCTGCTGGAAAAGCTGATCCAGTACGAAGCCGTCCACGAAATCCAGGGCTTTGCCGACCTGCGCCGCCGCGTCCTGCCACCGGATCGGCGCTGCTACGCGTATCTGCATCCCGCCATGCCGGACGATCCGCTGATATTCGTGGAGATCGCGCTGATGCGCGGCCTGCCGAACTCGATCCAGGCGATCACCGCCGTCGACCGGCCGCACCTGGCCGCGACCCTGGCCGACACGGCCGCGTTCTATTCCATCTCGAACTGCCAGGAGGGGCTGGCCGGGATCAGCTTCGGCAATCTGCTGATCAAGAACGTGGTCGCCGAACTGCAGCGCGAACTGCCGAACCTGACCCGCTTTGTCACGCTGTCTCCGATGCCGGGGCTGCGCCGCTGGCTGGAGGAACAGGCCGCCGGAAACCGGCAGGCCGCCGAGGTGCTGGACCGGCGCAACCACCCCGCCCTGCCCGGGTTGGCAGCGCATTACCTGCTGAAGGCCCGGGATCGCGCCGGCCGGCCGCGTGACCCGGTCGCGCGATTCCACCTGGGGAACGGCGCCGAGGCCCATCGCGTCATCCCCGACGCGGACCGGTCGGACCGCGGCATCGCCCAGTCGCTGGGCATGATGGTGAACTATCTGTACGACCTGCCGCGCATCGATGCGCGGCACGACGCATTCACCGAAAAAGGCATCGTGGCAGCGCCGGGTGCCTTGGCCGAACTGGCCCGCAGCGCCGCCCAGCCGGAAGGAGAGCCGAGATGACCAACCATCTGTACGAGGCGCTGATGGGCCAGCGGTCCGGCGACCAGCGTCCCTTGCTGATCCTGGCCGATGGCGGGACGATCAGCTACGCGCAGATGCACGAACGGTCCGGCCAGATCGCGAACCTGCTGAGCGGTTCGGGCGTGCAGCCCGGCGACCGCGTCGCGGTGCAGGTCGAAAAATCTCCCGAGGCCCTTGCCCTCTACTTGGCAACGCTGCGGGCCGGCGCGATCTTTCTGCCGCTGAACACTGCCTATACCGGGGCAGAGGTCGGGTATTTCATCAGCGACGCGGAACCGGCGCTGATGGTCTGCGATCCGAGGCGGGAGGAGGAGATGCGCGCGATCGGCGGGACTGCCCGACTGCTGACCCTCGACGGGGCGGGACGCGGAACACTTGCCCACGGCGCGGACCAGCAGCCCGCCGCGCAGCAGCCGGTCGCACGCGACGCCGGGGACCTTGCCGCCATTCTCTACACCTCGGGCACCACGGGACGGTCCAAGGGGGCGATGCTGTCGCATGACAACCTTCTGTCGAACGCCCGGACGCTGCAGGATTACTGGCGGGTCACGGCCGACGACGTGTTGCTGCACGCCCTGCCGATCTTTCACACGCACGGGCTGTTCGTCGCGTCGAACACGCTGATGCTGGCGGGCGGGTCGATGATCTGGCTGCCCCGGTTCGATGCCGCGCAGGTCGTCGGCCTGCTGCCGCGCGCCACGATGATGATGGGTGTCCCGACCTTCTATACCCGCCTGCTGGACCGCGACGATTTCACCCGCGAGACCGCCGCTGGCATGCGGGTGTTCATTTCCGGATCCGCCCCGCTGCTGGCCGAGACGCACCGTGCGTTCGAGGCGCGCACCGGGCATCGCATCCTGGAACGCTACGGGATGACCGAAACCAACATGAACACCTCGAACCCGTACGAGGGCGAGCGCCGCGCCGGCACGGTCGGGTTTCCGCTGCCCGGGGTCGAGTTGCGGATCATGGGCGACAAGGGCGAGCTGGCGGACGGCGAGATCGGGATGATCGAGGTGCGCGGCCCGAACGTCTTTCAGGGCTACTGGCGCATGCCCGAGAAGACGGCGGAGGAGCTGCGTCCGGACGGCTGGTTCATCACCGGCGACCTGGGGATGCGCGATGCCGACGGCTATGTCACCATCGTCGGGCGGGGCAAGGATCTGGTCATCTCGGGCGGGTTCAACGTCTACCCGAAAGAGGTTGAGTTGCTGATCGACGACCTGCCGGGGGTGCTGGAAAGCGCCGTGATCGGCGTGCCCCATCCCGATTTCGGCGAAGCCGTCGTGGCGGTGATCGCGCGCCAGCCCGGGGCCGACCCGAACCCGACCTCGATCACCGCAGCACTGTCCGATCGGCTTGCGAAGTTCAAGCAGCCGAAACATGTGGTGGTCATCGACGCACTGCCCCGCAACACCATGGGCAAGGTGCAGAAGGCCGCGCTGCGCGCCGAATACCAGCACCTGTTCACCGGCGCCTGAGCGGCGGCTGCCCTGCAGCACCGGGCTGCAGTCAGGTTCTCACCGGCAGGCGGACAGGGCGGTGCCGATCGAGCGGATCAGGGCAGGATAGAACCCCGGCCCGGGCGGGATGCCGGAGCCCAGCGGATCGATGACCGCGGTCTTGACCTCCATGCCCTCGAACACCGTGGCTAGCAGGTCCGGATCGAATTGCGGCTCGCTCAGCGCGCAGGTGACCTGCAGCGCCGCAACCCTGTCCTTCAGCGCGACGATGCGGCCGGGCCCGGGGGCCGAGGCATCGCCGAGGGTGATCGCGCCCGCCGCCGGCAGATCGAAGTGCCGCTCCAGGTACTGGAACGCGTCGTGGAACACGATATAGCGCAGGTCCGACAGTGGCTGCAGTTGCGCGCGGACCTCGGCCGCCGCGGCCTGGACCTCGGCGATGCCGTCGGCAGCGTTGGCGCCGTAGGTCTGCGCGTTCTCCGGGTCGATGCGTGACAGTTCGGCCGCAATGGCTGTCATCCATGCCGCACCATTGTCGGGGTCGAGCCAGGCATGCGGGTCGATGCCCGTATGATCATGGCCCTGTTCCGCACCGTCCTGATCCCCCGACGGGGTCTCGGCCCCATGATCATGCGCATCGAAAGTGACGCCTTCGCGCAGTGGCAGCGTCGTGGTGCCGCCGACAGCCAGCAATTCGATGCGCCGCGCATCGGGGGCAAGGGTCTCGACCGATTTCATCAGCCAGGGGGTCAGTTCAGGTCCCACGAAGAACACCACCTGCGCGTCCGACAGCGCCGAGGCGTGGGACGGGCGCAGCGCATAGCCGTGCGGCGAGGCGCCGGGGTCGACCAGCAATGTGGGCGTGCCCAGCCCCTGCATCACCCGCGCCACCAGGCCCTGAACGGGCGCGATGTCCGTCACCACGCCGGGCACAGCCGCAGCGACTGGCGCAGTTGGGAGCAGGGCAAGCAGCGAAAGCAGGCTGGCAGTCAGGCAAGGGCGTGACACGGGGACACCTCGGCTGTAATCTCCGCGACCGATACTGTATAACATATCGTCCGTCGAGCGGAGATGCCGATGCATGACCACGATCTTTGCATTGCCGAGGCAATGGCCCGCGCCCAGCGACGCTGCCGCGCCGACGGCTTGCACCTCACGCCCGTGCGCCGGCGCGTGCTGGAGATCCTGCTGGAGGAACACCGCGCCATGGGCGCCTACGAGATCCTGGACCGGCTGCGGGCCGAGGGGCTGGGCAGCCAGCCGCCGGTCGCCTACCGGGCGCTGGACTTCCTGATGAAGCACGGCTTCGTGCACCGGATCGAGACGCTGAACGCCTTTGTCGCCTGCACCGAGCGACCCGGCTCGGCGGACAGCCACGTCCCCGGTTTCCTGATCTGCCGCACCTGCCGGAGGGTGATCGAGACCTGCGTCGACACCGGCGGCGGGCGGCTGGAAACGGCCGCCGCCGGTGCCGGGTTCGCGATCGAACACGCCATCCGCGAGGCTGCGGGCCGGTGCGCCGATTGCCGGAGTGCGGCATGAGAGCGTCCGCCAACGCGCCGCCGCTGGTGGAACTGGTCGGGGTGTCCGTCGATCTCGACGGTCAGCCCGTGCTGGACCGGGTCGACCTGACCGTCCGCCGCGGCCAGATCGTCACCATCGTCGGCCCGAACGGGTCGGGCAAGTCGACGCTGGTTCGCGCGATCATCGGCGCCGTTGCGCCCACGGCCGGGACGCTGCGCCGAGGGCCCGGTCTGACGATCGGCTATGTTCCCCAGCGGCTTGCGATCGACCCGTCCATGCCGATGACCGTCGCACGCTTCATGAACCTGCCCAGGCGGCGGCCGGGGGCAGAGATCGCCGCCGCCCTGCACGACGCCGGGTTGCCGGACGTCGGCCGGCGCCAGATCACCGACCTGTCCGGGGGCCAGTTGCAGCGGGTCCTGCTGGCCCGGGCGCTGCTGGACGGGCCGGACCTGCTGATCCTTGACGAAGCGACGGCCGGGCTGGACCAGCCCGGCATCGCCGCGTTCTACGCCCGCATCGAGCAGGTCCGCGCCGACCAGGGTTGTGCCGTTCTGATGGTCAGCCACGACCTGCAGATCGTCATGCGCGCCTCCGACCACGTCGTCTGCCTGAACGGCCATGTCTGCTGCGAGGGCGCCCCCGAAATCGTCAGTTCGCTGCCGGGATATCGCCGCCTGTTCGGGGACGGGCAGGCCGACACGCTGGCGGTCTATCGCCATCACCACACCCACAGCCACGACCACCCGGATCCGGACCCCGCGACACGCTCCGCGGCGCCTCCTGCCAGGGACGACGCGGCCTGATGCCGGCAGACTTCATGATCCGTGCCGCCTTGGCCGGGATCGGACTGGCGCTGGCCTGTGCGCCGCTGGGCTGCTTCGTGGTCTGGCGGCGCATGGCCTATTACGGGGATGCCACCGCGCATGCGGCGCTGCTGGGGGTCGCGCTGTCGCTGGCCTTCGCTCTGCCGCTCTATCCGGCGGTGATCGCCGTGGCGCTGGTGGTCGCGGGGCTCGTCACCGGGCTCTCGGGCCGGCACCACGCCACCGACACCCTGCTGGGCGTTCTGGCGCATGGCACCCTGGCCGCAGGGCTCGTGGCCGTGTCGTTCGTGCAGGGCGTGCGGGCGGATCTGATGGCCTATCTGTTCGGCGATATCCTTGCGGTGACGCGGGGCGACCTGCTGACGATCTGGCTGGGCACCGGTGCCGTCCTGGCGCTCCTTGCCTGGCGCTGGTCGGGGCTGCTGATGGCCACCGTGTCGCCGGAAATGGCGGTCGCGGCGGGGATCCGCCCGCGGCTGGAACAATGGGCGTTGAACATCGCCCTGGCGCTGGTCGTCGCCGCCGGTATCCGGATCGTCGGGGCACTGCTGATCAGCGCCATGCTGATCATTCCGGCCGCCGCCGCCCGGCCGCTGGCCCGCACACCCGAGGGGATGGCGCTGGCGACCGGGGTGCTGGGCACGGTCGGGGTCTTCGGCGGCCTGACCGCAGCATGGCACGCCGACACGCCGACAGGCCCCACGATCGTCTGCGCCGTTGCCATTCTGTTCGTGCTGAGCGTGCTGGCCTCCAGCCTGCGGTCCGCGCGACAGCGGCGTTGATCCTCTGCCTGCAGCCTTGTTGCAGCACGAACTTGCTCATAACAAAGATCAAGCTGCTTTGAAGAAGTTGCGCGGCTAACGAGCGTTTTGCGGTCCGCATCGTACGGACACCTGGAGCGTGGAGCGGGATGAGCAGGATCGTGGCTGGTTCGGATGTCTGCGATCCCGCGCTGCCGCCGCGCACCTCTCATCACGCTCAGCAGCTCGGAGCGGCGTCGCGCGGGGCCGACCTGTGCTGGACTGTCCGCCTCGCCGGCGATCACTTGGTCGGCGGCCGACAGGACATCCGCCCCGGAACCGGCCTGCTCGGCCCTGACCATCTCTACCATCATTCTGTCCCGCAGCTGATCGAACCCCATCGCGTCCAGCCCCCCCGGGCGATGCTTCAGTCGCACTGGACCTGGACCCACTCGGATCGCCGACTGGCGGCCCTGACTGACAAGGCACGCGGCGGCTGTGCCGGAAAGGTATCCGCATGACCATCGACATCCTGCCGGTACGTGCCCGGCCCGTTGCGTCCGTCCCCGTTGCGTCCGTTCCGGCGCCGCTGATCTGTTTCTCGCATCTGCGCTGGGACTTCGTCCTGCAGCGGCCGCAGCATCTGATGGACCGCTTTGCCGCGGATCGCCGGGTGCTGTTCTGGGAGGAGATGATCCCGGTCGATCACCATCTGCCCTATCTGGAATTCCACGCCTTCCCCCGGACCACCGTGCAGGCGATCCGGCCCCGGGTGCCGCGGCATTTCTCGCCGGAGGAGACGCTCTGGGCGCTGTCCGGGCTGCTCGACCAGATGCTGCGGCTGACCGGGATCGAGAAGCCGGTAATGTGGTTCTACACGCCGCAGATGTGGCCCTTTGCCCGGCATGTGGATGCCAGCGCCATCGTTTACGACTGCATGGACGAGCTGGCGCAGTTCCGCTTTGCCCCGCCCGACCTGCGCCAGAACGAGGCGGATCTGATGGCGGCGGCGGATGTCGTGTTCACCGGCGGCTACAGCCTGTTCGAGGCCAGGCGCCTGCAGCACGACAACATCCACCCGTTCCCGTCCAGCGTCGAGGCGGGCCATTTCGCCGCCGCGCGCACGGCGCTGCCCGCGCCCGGCGACCAGGCGGGGATCCCGCATCCGCGCCTGGGCTATTACGGCGTCATCGACGAGCGGCTGGACCTGCAGCTGATCCGCGACACCGCCGCGGCCCGCCCCGACTGGCAGATCGTCATGGTCGGGCCGGTCGCCAAGATCGCGCCGGGCGACCTGCCGCAGGCGCCGAACATCCACTGGCTGGGGCAAAAGACCTATGCCGAGCTGCCGGCCTATCTGGCCGGCTGGGACGCGGCGCTGATGCCGTTCGCGATCAACGAGGCCACCCGCTTCATCAGCCCGACCAAGACCCCGGAATACCTGGCCGGCGGCCGGCCGGTCGTGTCGACCCCGATCCGCGACGTCATCCGCCATTACGGCGACCTCGACGCGGTGCAGATCGCGGGCGACACCGCCGGCTTCATCGCCGCCTGCGGGGGGGCGCTGGACATGGCCCGCGCGCCCGGCGCCTGGCGGGACCAGGCGGACCGGATGCTCGCGACGCTCAGCTGGGACGCCACCTTCCGGCAGATGGACGGGCTGGTGGCCGAGGCGGTGGAGGCGCGGGCCACCCGGCGCGGGCCGGACCGGTTCCCGGCGCCGGGCATCCGCCGCGGCGGGTCGCGCCCCTACGACGTGGTCGTGGCCGGGGCGGGGTTCGCCGGCGCGGTGCTGGCCGAGCGGCTGGCCGAGGCGTCGAACCGCCGCGTCCTTGTCGTGGACAAGCGCGGCCATGTCGCCGGCAATGCCTATGACCACCACGACAAGGCCGGGATCCTGGTGCACCGCTACGGGCCGCACATCTTCCACACCAACAGCGACGACGTGGTCGACTACCTGTCCCGCTTCACCGCGTGGCGGCCCTATGAGCACCGGGTGCTGGCGCAGGTCGGCGACCGGCGGGTGCCGATGCCGATCAACCGCACCACGGTGAACGCGCTCTACGGGCTGGAGCTGACCACCGAGGCCGAGGTCGCGGCCTTCCTGGCGGCGCAGGCCGAACCGGTGGCCGACATCCGCAACAGCCGCGACGTGGTGGTGAACGCCGTGGGCCGGCGGCTCTACGAGACGTTCTTCCAGGGCTACACCCGCAAGCAGTGGGGGCTGGACCCGTCGCAGCTGGACAAGTCGGTGACCGCCCGCGTGCCGACCCGGACCAGTGCCGACGACCGCTACTTCACCGACAGCTTCCAGGCGATGCCGCGCGACGGCTTCACCCGGATGTTCGAGCGGATGCTGGACCACCCGCGCATCGACCTGGCGCTGGGGCAGGATTACCATGACCTGCCGGACCGCGACCTGGCCCCGCTGACGATCTACACCGGCCCGATCGACGCCTTCTTCGGGCACCGCTTCGGGCACCTGCCCTATCGCAGCCTGCAGTTCCGCCACGAGACGCTGAACCAGCGCCGCCTGCAGGAGGTCGCCGTCGTCAACTACCCGGCCGAGGACGTGCACTGGACCCGGGTCACCGAGTACAAGCACCTGACCGGTCAGGTGCACCGCAAGACCTCGGTCACCTACGAATACCCGTCCGACCGCGGCGATCCCTACTACCCGATCCCGCGCCCGGAAAACCAGGCGCTGTTCAAGCGCTACGAGGCGCTGGCGCTGGAGCGCCCGGACGTGATCTTCGCCGGCCGGCTGGGCAGCTATCGCTACTACAACATGGACCAGGTGGTCGGACAGGCGCTGTCTATCCACCGCCGCCTCGACGCCCGCCTCGCCACCCCGACCATGGTCGCCGGAGAGTAAGACCGTGGGATTTACTGCGGTCCTTGCGACCGACAGCCCCGAGCCCTCGGGGGTCGGTCGCCACATGCTGACGCTGGCCGCGGCGCTGGAAACCGCGCTGCCATCCGGCTGGCAGGTGCGGCTGCTGTTTCCCGACCATCCGGCCGGCAGGAGCCTTGTGACCGAGGCCCGGCAGCGCGGGCTGGCTGCTTGTGCGGTGCCGCGGGACGGCTGGCCTGCCGCCCTGCGAAAGGCCGATCTGGTGCATGTCCATGCCGGCATCGGGTGGGAGGGCCATGGCCTGGTCGCGGCCGCGCGGGCGGGCGGCGCACGGGTGATCCGCACCGAACATCTGCCCTGGCTGATCACCTGCCCGGCCCAGCGTGCGGAATACGCGGCCATGGCGGCGGGGGTCGACGCGGTGATCGCCGTCAGCCGGGCCGCCGCGAACAGTTGGCGCGCGGCGCTGGCGGATCTGCCGCCGCCCCGCCCCCCCGTCGTCTGCATCCCGAACGGCGTGGCCGCCGTGCCGCGCCCTCGACAGCCGACCGGGCGGCCGACCATTCTGTGCGTGGCCCGGTTCACGCCGCAAAAGAACCATGCGGTGCTGATCGGGGCGATGGCGCGGCTGGCCCGCAGCCATCCCGACGCGCGCCTGCAGCTGGTCGGCACCGGCCCCGGCGAGGCCGCGATCCGGGCGCGGATCGACCGTCTTGGCCTGCGCAACGTCGATCTGCTGGGGCACCGCGACGACGTGCCCGACTTGATGGCCGCAGCCGATCTGCTGGTGCTGCCCTCGGCGTTCGAGGGGCTTCCGCTGGTCGTGCTCGAGGCGATGGCGGCGGGACTGCCGGTGGTTGCCACCCGGATCGGCGGAGTCGTCGAGGCGCTGGGGCCGGACCATCCGTGGCTGGTGCCGCCGGGCGACAGGCTCGCGCTGGCGTCGGCGATGGCGGATGCCCTGGACGACCGCGCGTCCCGCACCCGCACGGCAGCCGCGCAGCGGGCGAGATTCGACGATCATTACACCGCAACCCGCATGGGCAACGACACCGCCCGGCTTTATACCGCCGTGCTGAGCGGCAGGACCGGGGACTTCAGAATGAGCAAGACGAGGTTGGGCTTCATCGGCGCGGGTGGGATCGCACACCGTCATTTCGGCGTCCTCGAGCACATGGAGGACGTGCAGATCGTCGGGATAGCCGACCCCGACACGACCCGCGCGGACGAGGCTGCCCGGCGTCTCGGCGCCCGCAGCTTTCCCGATCACGAGGAGATGCTCGCCGCACTGGACCTGGATGCGGTCTATATCTGCGTCCCACCCTTCGCGCATGGCGCCGCGGAGCGGGCCTGCATCGCCCGCGGCCTGCCGTTCTTCGTCGAAAAGCCGCTGTCGCTGGACCTGTCGCTGGCCGAAGAGATCGCGGCCGAGGTCGACCGGACCGGCCTGATCACCGCCGTCGGCTATCACTGGCGCTATCTCGACACCGTGGACGAGGCGCGGGCGATCCTGGCCGACAACCCGGCCCAGCTGATGACCGGCTACTGGCTGGATCAGACTCCGCCGCCGCAATGGTGGTGGCGCGAGGACGGGTCGGGCGGTCAGATCGTCGAACAGGCGACACACATCATCGATCTCGCCCGGTTCCTGGCGGGCGATGTAACTGAGGTGTTCGGCCTGGCCAGCCGCCGCGATCGCGCCGATTTCTCGGGGCTTACGGTTCCGACCGCCACGACGGCCACGCTGCGCTTTGAGTCGGGCACCATCGCCAACCTCGCCGCGACCTGCCTGCTGCGCTGGAGCCACCGTGTCGGGCTGCATGTCTTTGCGGACGCGCTGGCCATGGAGATCACCGACCATGATCTCATGGTCGACGTGGGCCGCGGCCGGCCGGTACGTCACGCCGAAGGCGATCCGGTCTGGCGCGAGGACCGCGACTTCATCGATGCAGTGCAGGGCCATGACAACCGGATCCGCTGCCCCTACGCCGAGGCGCTGGAAACCCACCGCGTGGCGCTCGCCGTATCGCGGTCCGCGGCCACCGGCGCTCTTGTGACGATGGAGGTGCTGCGGTCGAACCCGCAGCCGTTTTTTCGTCAAGCCACTGCGTAGGGTACCCGCCATGCCGCACGAGCACCGCCGGGTCCGCAGCCTGGGCATCGAGCTTCCGAACGAGCCCTATTTCTTCGACTATGACGAGGGACCGGCGGGCGACGGCCAGGTCCGGCTGGACCTGATGTACACCGGCCTGTCGGCCGGCACCGAGCTGACCTTCATGAAGGGGACGAACCCCTATCTGCACAGCCGCTGGGACGATCAGGCGGGCGTGTTCATCCCAGGCGACCCGTCGGCACGCTATCCGGTCAACTTCATGGGCTACATGGAGGTCGGGCGTGTCATCGATTCACGCACGCACGGGTTCGCCCGGGGCGACGTGGTGGCCACGACATTCGGCCACAAGACCGGGCACACGGCGAACCCGGACCACGACCTGCTGCTGAGGATGCCCGAGTCGATCGACCCGATGCTGGGAATCTTTGCGGCGCAGATGGGGCCGATCGCCGCGAACGGCATCCTGCACGCCGACGCCGAGCAGTTCGGTGCCGCGGTCCCGCATCTGGGCGCGGGGGTCGAGGGCCGGCCAGTGCTGGTCTGGGGCGGTGGCACAGTCGGGCTGTTCTGCGCGCTGTTTGCGCGTCAGGGCGGCGCCTCCGAGATCGTCGTCGTCGATCCGTCGCCGTGGCGGCAGGATCTGGCCCGTCGGATGGGATTCGATGCGATGGGCGAGGATGAGGCGTGGCGGTATGCCAAGGCGCGCTGGCATCACAAGGCAGGCGGCCGGGGCGCCGAGTTCGTGTTCCAGACACGCGCCCGATCGGACAGTCTGAACCTGGCGCTGCGCGCCCTGCGGCCGCAGGGGACGGTGATCGATCTGGCGTTCTACCAGGGCGGCATGGAGGGCAGCCGGCTGGGCGAGGAGTTCCACCACAACGGCCTGTCGATCCGCTGCGCGCAGATCAGCCGGATGCCGCGGCGGCTTGCTCATGACTGGGATCAGCGCCGCCTGGCGCACGAAACGCTGGACCTGCTGGCGACCGAGGGCGACCTGATCCGCCGCGAGATGATCACCCATGTCGTTCCCTTCCACGAGGCGCCCGGCTTTCTGCGCCATCTGGTCCAGGACCGGCCTGAATTCCTGCAGATCGTCTTTGCGCATGACTGACCGGTTCGACTCCGAGGACGAGGCCGTGGCGTTGACCGTCACCCCCTTGGCATCCGACGACCAGCCGCCCCACCACGGCGCCACCGGACCAAGCCAGCGCGAACTGGACGACCGGGCCGCGGCGGCCGCGCTGGCCTCGGGGCATTTTCCCGAACCCCATCCTGACGCGGGCAAGATCCGCATCCTGTGGGTGTTCGCCTGGCTGGTAGTCGGGGGCGAGGAGACCGAGGTGCGGCTGCTCGCCCGGACGCTCGACCGGTCGAAATACCGCATCGAGGTGCTGCCCTGCTTCCGCAAGGACGGGATGCCCGACCAGAGCCACGAGCAACTGCGCGCCCTGGGGGTCCGGGTCGACACGACCGCCTACGGGCTGAGTTTCGAGGACACGGTCGATTACCTGCGGCGCCGGCTGAATGGCGCCGACATCGTCATCTCGTCCCAGGACGTGGCCGACATCTATCCGGCACTCGAACGGCTGGCGTTACGGCCGCCGCTGATCGAGCATGGCGGTCTGGTTCGCGAGGCCCTGTCCGGTCCCAAGCATTTCACCGCCCGCTATGTCGGGGTGTGCCGGTCCATCCGCGAAGCGGCTGCCTCAAAGCTGCCCGACCGGCCGCAGCACGCCGTCGAGATCCCCTCGATGGTCGACCTGGACGAGTTCGATCCGGCGGCGCGCCTCCCCACCCGCGCCGCGCTGGGGATCGGCGACGACGACGTGCTGGTTGGCTGGGTCGGGCGGCTTGACCGCAAGAAGCGGGTCGAGGATTTCATCCGCGCGGCCGCCCGGGTGGTCACCGAGGAACCGGCCGCCCGGTTCGTCGTGGTCGGCGGCCCCGACGCCTTCATGCCCGAGTATCAGGGCGATCTGCACCGGCTGGCCGCCGAGCTGGGCCTGGGATCGCGCCTGATCTTCACCGGCGACCGCGGCGACGTCCCGGCGCTACTGTCCGCGATGGACGTGTTCTGCTGGCTCAGCCGCGACGAGGGCATGCCGCATGTCATCGCCGAGGCGGGTGCCGCCGGCCTGCCCGTGATCGCCACCCCGGACAATGGCGCGCAGCAGCAGATCCGGCACGGGGAGAGCGGGCTGTTCGTCCCGCACGAGGATCCCGACGCCGTCGCCGCCGCGATCCTGCGGCTGATCCGGGACAAGGACCTGCGCCGGCAACTTGGCACGGCGCTGCGCCGGCACGTCCGCGACAGCTATTCGGCCCAGGTGGTGGTGCCCCAGTGGGAACGGCTGATTGCCGATGTGCTGGCCGAGCGCCCGACCGCGCCGCCGCCGCAGACCTTTGCCAGCCCCGTGCTGGGCGGCTGGGAAAGCTCGACCCACCGGCTCCACCATGGACGGCGCCTGGATCTGCTGGCCGCGACGGGCCACGATTACCACGCGGCCGAGGACTACCGGCAGCTCGAACGGCTGGGCATCCGCACCTGTCGCGACGGCGTGCGCTGGCACCTGGTCGAGACCTCGCCGGGCCGCTACGATTTCTCGACCGTCACACCCATGGTCGAGGCGGCGCGGGACACCGGCACCCAGGTCATCTGGGACCTGCTGCATTACGGCTGGCCCGACGACATCGACATCTGGTCGCCCGCCTTCGTGAACCGCTTCGCAGCCTTTGCCCGTGGGGTGGGCCAGCATGTGCGCGATCTGACCGGCACGGTGCCGTTCTGGTGTCCGGTGAACGAGATCAGCTTCTTCGCCTGGGCGGGGGGCGACGCGCGCTACCTGAACCCGTTCGCCGCCGGCCGTGGCTACGAGCTGAAGGTCCAGCTGGCGCGCGCCTATCTCGCCGCCGCTGCCGAGCTGCGCGACGTCGATCCCCGTGCACGGCTGGTGATGGCCGAGCCGCTGATCGCGATCCACCACGCCGACTGGACCGGGCGCCCGCTGTGGGAGGCGCAGGGCTGGCACGACGCACAGTTCCAGGCGTTCGACCTAGTGTCGGGCCGTATCTGGCCGCAGATCGGCGGCGAGCCGGGCTTTCTGGACCTCGTGGGACTCAACTACTACTTCAACAATCAGTGGATCCACGGTGGCCGGCCTGTCGACGTCGACGACGTCATCTACCGCCCCCTGTCCGACCTGCTGGTCGAGGTTGCCGCCCGCTATGACCGGCCGCTGCTGATCGCCGAGACCGGGACCGAGGGCGACAGGCGCGCCGCGTGGTTCCGCTACGTGGCGGCCGAGGCCGAGCGGGCGCGGGTCCGGGGCGCGCGGGTCGAAGGCATATGCCTCTATCCGATCGCCAATCATCCCGGTTGGGACGACGACCGGCTGTGCCCGAACGGCCTGCTGGGGCACCAGCCCCAGCCCGGCGGCCGCGAGGTTCACCTGCCCCTGGCACAGGAGCTTCGCCGGCATCAGCGGCAGCGCCGCTGATCGCCCTCGGTCGTTGTGCGACGTCGTTGTGGATGGCGCCGGATCCGCCCGCGGCGTCAGCCGAGCGAGTAGCCGGTGCCCCGGACCGTCCGCACCGGGTTCGCCCCGCCATGCGCCATCAACGCCTTGCGCAGCCGGCCGACATGGACGTCGATGGTGCGCATGTCGACATAGATATCGCGCCCCCAGACCCGGTCCAGCAGCTGTTCGCGGGTCCAGACCCGGCCGGGCCGTTCCATCAGGGTGGACAGCAACCGGAATTCGGTCGGGCCCAGATGCACCTGCTGGCCGCCCCGGAACACGCGATGCTCGCCCGCGTCCAGGAGGATGTCCTGAAACGACAGCCGCTCGCCCATGGTCGCCGGACGGGTGCGGCGCAGCTGCGTGCGCAGGCGCGCCATCAGTTCGACGACCGAATAGGGCTTGATCACATAGTCGTCTGCGCCGGTTTCCAGCCCGCGAACCCGATCGGATTCCTCGGACCGCGCCGACAGCATGATGATCGGGATCTGCCGCGTCTGGGGGTCGGCCTTGACCCGCCGGCAGATCTCGATCCCGGACACGTTCGGCAGCATCCAGTCCAGCACGATCAGGTCGGGGTTCTCCTCCTGCACCAGCATCAGCGCCTCGTCGCCGGTCTCGGCCATGACGACCTGGAAACCCTCGGCCTCGAGATTGTATTTCAGGACCTCGCTCTGGGCGCTTTCATCCTCGACCACCAGGACGCAGGGTTGGTGCTGGCCGGTCATGCTTGGTCGCCTTCGCCCAATCCGATCTGGCTGACACTGTCCCGCTTGGGCCGGGATTCCTCGGGCAGTTCGCCGGACACCAGATAGATGACCTGCTCGGCGATCGAGGTGGCGTGATCGCCCATGCGCTCGATGTTCTTGGCAATGAAGTGCAGGTGCATGCAGGCAGTGATGTTGCGCGGATCCTCCATCATGTGGGTCAGGAACTCGCGGAACAGCGCGTTGTACATCTGGTCGACCTCCAGATCGCGCTGACGCACATCGGCGGCCAGCGCGGCGTCCCGGTGGACATAGCTGTCGAGCGCATCCTTCAGCATCTGGTCGACCGTGCCGGCCATCCGCCGCAGCGCCATGCCGGCGCCCTCGATCACCGGCATCTGCGCCAGGACGTTGCTGCGCTTGGCCATGTTCTTCGCGTAGTCCCCCACCCGTTCGAGGCTGGCCGCGATCTTGATGACCGACAGCACCAGCCGCAGATCGGTGGCGGTGGGTGAGCGCAGGGCGATCAGGCGCGCGGCCTCCTCGTTCACCTGCGCTTCCAGTGCGTCGATGGCGCGGTCGCGGCGACGCACCTCCTCGGCCAGCTCGTCATCCCGGGTTTCCAGGGCCGTGCCCGCGTCGGTGATCGCCGCCTCGACCAGGCCGCCCATCTTGACGACCAGCGCCTGCACCGTCTCCAGGTCACGATCGAAGGCAGAAAGAATGTGTCGTCCGCGGTTCATGGTGTTCCTTCCTTGCCGGGCTGCCGTGGCGTCAGCCGATCCGGCCGCTGATATAGCTTTCCGTCCGCGGGTCCTTCGGACGGGTGAAGATGTCGTCGGTGTCGCCGAACTCGACCAGGTTCCCCAAGTGGAAGAACGCGGTCTTCTGGCTGACCCGCGCGGCCTGCTGCATGGAATGGGTGACGATCACCACGGAAAATTCCTGCCGCAGGGCATCGATCAGTTCCTCGACCTGCGCGGTGGCGATCGGGTCGAGCGCCGAGCACGGCTCGTCCATCAGCAGGACCTCGGGCTGGGTGGCAACCGCGCGGGCGATGCACAGCCGCTGCTGCTGTCCGCCGGACAGGCTGGTGCCCGGTTCCTGCAGGCGGTCCCTGACCTCGTCCCACAGCGCCGCATCGCGCAGCGCCCGCTCGACCACTGCGTCGGTTTCGGCCTTGTCGCGCACCAGACCGTGGATCCGCGGACCGTAGGCCACATTGTCATAGATCGACTTCGGAAACGGGTTCGGCTTCTGGAACACCATTCCGACACGGGCGCGCAGCTGCACGGGATCAAGGTCGCGGGCATAGATGTCCTGCCCGTCCAGCGTGATCAGCCCGCTGACGCGGGAACTGTCGATCGTGTCGTTCATCCGGTTGATGCAGCGCAGGAAGGTCGACTTGCCGCAGCCCGAGGGCCCGATGAAGGCCGTCACGGTGCGGTCGAGGATGTCGACGCTGACATCCCGGATCGCCTGCTTGTCGCCGTAGAAGACATTGACGTCCCTGGCCTCGACCTTGATCTGTTCGCCGGCGCCCACCTCGGCTTCCGTGCGGGTCATCACGTTCATCATGCTGTCTCCTATCGCGTCACCAGCGCCGCTCGAAGCGGTTGCGCAGGAAGATGGCCAGGGCGTTCATCATCACGAGGAACCCCAGCAGCACCAGGATCGCCGCCGATGTGCGCGAGGTAAAGCCCCGCTCGGGACTGTCGGCCCAGATGAAGATCTGGGTCGGCAGCGCCGTGGAGGCATCGAACGGCGTGGCGGGGGTGCTGGTGACGAATGCGTTCATGCCGATCAGCAGCAGCGGCGCGGTTTCACCCAGTGCCTGCGCCAGGCCGATGATGGTCCCCGTGAGGATGCCCGGCATCGCCAGCGGCAGGACATGGCCGAAGACCACCTGCTGTTTCGACGCCCCGACCCCCAGCGCCGCCTCGCGGATCGACGGCGGCACCGCCTTCAGCGCGTTGCGCGCCGCGATGATGATGGTGGGCAGCGTCATCAGCGCCAGGGTCAGGCCGCCCACGAAGGGCGCCCCGCGCGGCATCCCGAACCAGCCCAGGAACACCGCAAGCGCCAGCAGGCCGAACACGATCGAGGGCACCGCGGCGAGGTTGTTGATGTTGACCTCGATGACGTCGGACAGGCGGTTCCGGGGCGCGAATTCCTCGAGATAGATGGCCGCGCCGATCCCCAGGGGAAAGCTGATCAGGAAGCAGATCAGCAGCGCGTAGGCCGATCCCACGATCGCGCCCTTGAGGCCGGCGAGTTCGGGAAACCGCGAATCGTTCGCCGTCACCAGGGCCCAGTTCAGCGGCTTGCTGATCAGGCCCTGCTCCTCCAGCGCCCGGAAATTCGCGATCTCGACATCGGACAGGCGCCGCGTCTCTGCGGCGGACGTCGTGTCCACCTGACCCTTGGCCAGCTGGTCGTAGGGGTCGGACACAGGAACTCGGATCCGCACCTCGTTCCCGATCAGCCCGGGGTCGGCCACGACCTTGTCGCGCACCACGAACTGCGCCTGGTTGGACAGGATCTTGGAGAGCGCTCGTTGTTCCGTGGTGTCCGCCTCGGGGAACGTCTCGGACATGGCGGCCGCAATGACCCGGCGATAATTGCCCTTGGCCGGATCGGCCGGATCCACGTGCTCGGCCGCCACCGGAACGTTTAGCGTGATGTGGGTCTGGCGGAACGCCAGCGAGCCTTGCGAGATCAGCGTCCACAGCAGGATGCCCAGCATCAGGAACGCCAGGAGGATCGCCCCCAGCCCGACGACGCGCAGCACCGTCTCGGACCGGCGGCGTCGGGCGACGTTGGCGCGGGCGCGTGGGCTGGCCCAGTCATGGCCACGGGACTGCAGGTCGGCGGGAAGGTCGGTCTGGGTCATGGGTCCGCCTCAGTCGTAGAGTTCGCGGTATTTGCGGACGATCCGCAGCGCGAGGATGTTGATGGCGAGGGTGACGAGGAACAGCATCAGCCCCAGGGCAAATGCCGCCAGCGTCTTGGGACTGTCGAACTCGGTATCGCCGACCAGCAGGGTGACGATCTGGACCGTGATCGTCGTCACGCTGTCCAGCGGGTTGATGGTCATGCTGGCCATCAGGCCCGCGGCCATGACGACGATCATCGTTTCCCCTATCGCGCGGCTGACAGCCAGCAACACGCCCCCCGCGATGCCGGGAATGGCGGCGGGGAACAGGACCTTCGTCACGGTTTCCGACCGTGTCGCGCCCAGCGCAAGGCTGCCGTCGCGAAGGCTGCGGGGAACGGCAGCCAGCGCATCGTCGGCGAAGGACGAAATGAACGGGATCAGCATGATCGCCATCACCCCGCCCGCCGCCAGGGCGGTATTGGGCGCAACCGGAATCCCCAGGGCGGCGCCGGCCGCCCGCAGCGCCGGCGCGACGGTGAGGATCGCGAAGAAGCCGTAGACCACGGTCGGGATGCCGGCCAGGATCTCGAGGATCGGCTTTGCCACCGCCCTGAACCGGGTGCTGGCAAACTCGTTCAGATAGATCGCGCTCATCAGCCCGATGGGCACGGAAATGGTGATCGCAACCACGGTGATGACCAGCGTGCCCAGCAGGACGGGAATCCAGCCGAACGCGCCCTCGGCCGCAACCTGGTCGGCACGGATCGGCATCTGCGGCTCCCACCGGGTGCCGAACAGGAACTCGGTCACCGGCACCATGCTGAAGAAACGCAGCGATTCGAAGACCAGCGACAGGACGATCCCCACCGTGACGAAGATCGCCACGACCGCACAGGACAGCATCAGCCCCAGTACGATCCGCTCGACGCCCTGGCGGGCCCGGAACTCGGCCGATACCCGCGACCGCGAAAACACCAGCGCCGCAGCCATCAGGCCGGTCAGCACGGTCAGCAGCAGCCAGCCGGCGCGGCCTTGCAGGCTGTTCATCCGCTCGGCCGCCTCCAGCTTCCACGGGTCGGGGGTGCCGAACACGCGTCCGCCGGCAATCGACCGGATCTCAGCCTGAATCAGCTGAACGGCGCCGGAATCCAGCCCCTCCAGCGTGCCTGCGGGCAGCCCGTTCATGACCATGCGCTCAATGACAACCGGCTGCAGGACGAGCCACAGCAGGATCAGCAGCAGCGCCGGGACCATGATCAGCAGCAGCGAATACAGCCCGTGGAAGCCCGCCAGCGAATGCAGGCGGGTTCCGCCGGACCGGATCGCCAGTGCGGCCTGCCGATTCACGAGATATCCCGTGATCGACGCAAGAAACAGCATCAGAAAGGCTATGGCGATCATCGAAGCAGCTTCCGTGTCGGGTCCGAACGGGATGTGGGCCGCCCCGCCCGGACGGGACGGGGCGGGCCGGAGGTCACTCGGTAATCTCTACCGGGGTGGCGGACTGGATGTCGTCCTGCAGCTTGGTGCGCTCGTCGTCGCCCAGCGCCACGAGGCCACGTTCCGCCAGATAGCCGTCGCTGGCCAGCGCGTCTTCGGCGACATAGGCGTTCACGAACTCGTCGAGATTCGGGATCACCCCCCGATGCGCGTTCTTGACGTAGAAATACAGCGGCCGCGACAACGGATAGGACCCGTCGGCAATGGTCTCGGTCTGCGGCTCGACGCCGTCGATCTTGACGCCCTTCAGCTTGTCCATGTTCTCGAACAGGAACGAGTAGCCAAAGATGCCCAGCGCGTTCGGGTCCGATTCCAGCCGCTGCACGATCAGGTTGTCGTTCTCGCCGGCTTCGATGAAGGGCCCGTCCGTGCGCATCCGCGAACAGTTCTCGGCCACCCAATCCTCGTTGCCGGATTCTTCGGCGATCGTCGCGATCTCGTCGATCTGCTCGCAGCCGGCATGCATCGCCAGCTCCACAAAAGCGTCGCGGGTGCCCGAGGTGGGCGGCGGGCCCAGCACGATGATCTCGGTGTCGGGCAGCGACGGATCGATATCCGACCACTTCGTATGGGGATTCGGCACCATCTGACCGTCAACCGGAACCTCGGCCGCCAGTGCCTGGAAGATCTGCGCCAGCGTCAGATTCCAGTCGGTCTCGTTCGCGCGCGAACCGGCGATCGACAGCCCGTCATAGCCGATCAGCGCTTCGGACACGTCCGTCACGCCGTTCTGCTGGCAAAGGTCGTACTCGGATTTCTTCATCCGACGCGACGCGCCGGTCAGGTCCGGGTGCTGTTCGCCGATGCCGCCGCAGAAGATCTGCATGCCGCCGCCGGTGCCGGTGGATTCGACGATGGGGGCCGGTGCCCCGGTCTGGTTGGAAAACTCCTCGGCCACCGCCTGGGTATAGGGGAACACGGTCGACGAACCGACGATGCGGATCTGGTCGCGGGCGGCCGCCGCGGTCGCGGACAGCGCGACGACCGCCAGCGCGGAAACGGTGATCTTCATCCTGGTCATGGCAGGCTCCTGCATTGAAAGGGTCTCGTCCCTGCGCCCTCCTAGCGGGTGCATATGTCAGTTCCGTGACGATTTCGTCACATTCGAGCGGTCGCTGCGGGCGGTGCCCCCTTTGGTCGGCGTGACACTGCGCCGCGTCCGGCCAGCTTGCCGCCACCCGCATCTGCGGGCAAGCTGCTCTCGCCCCCCGGGAACGACCGGATCCGCAAGCTTGTCCATAGGATGCGTGCGACGGCAGAAATGTGCTGCACCACCGCACCGTCGGTGCGGCGACATGGCGGGCGCCCACGGCAGTGATCGTCCGGTGGGCTGAAGGGACGAGGCGACGATGAGCGATACCCCTGACCTGCCCCTGCGCGTCACCCGTACCCCGGAACCGGTGCCGCCGTCCGCCGGGGGACGACGCGCGCCGCGGCGCTGGCGCTGGCTGATGCTGCTGCCGCTGGTGCCGGTGCCGGTGCTGCTGCTGAGCGGGGCCGTGATCGGGATGTATTTCCAGCCCCCGGGACTGCGGCTGGTGTTTGACCGTACCGGGCTGATTCCTGGCGCGGGGTCCAGCGCACCGATCGCCCTGCCGCCCGAGATAGATCTGCCGCCGGCGGTCGTCGAGACCATCGTTCCAACCGACGTCATGGGCCTGGCCCGTCTGATCCCGCGCGGCGACGTGATCACGGTGGCGCCGCCCTATGGCGCGGGGGATGCCCGGATCGCGACGCTGCCGGTGGCCGAGGGGGATCGCGTCGACCAGGGCCAGATCATTGCCACGCTTGACAACCGGCCCTTCCTTGAAAGCGCGCTTCTGACTGCCCGGGCCGAGGTCGCGGTGCGAGAGGCCGCACTGGTCCAGACACGCGCGGGTGTCGCGGCGTCGCGTGACGAGGCGCAGGCGGCGCTGGACCAGGCACGCGCCGCCGCAGTCGAGGCGCAGGCGGAGTTCGACCGGACCCGGGCCCTGTCCCAGCGGGGGGTCGCGACCCAGGCCGCCCTGGACGTGGCCGAGGCGAACCGCAGTCAGGCCACCCTTGCGGTCGCCAAGGCCGAGGCCACCCTGAACCGCTTTGCCGCGGGCGACGCCGAAACCCAGCCGGACGTTATCGTCGCCAGCCGCAACCTGGATGCAGCCCGTGCGGCGCTGACCCGGGCCGAGGCCGATCTGGCCCGGGCCGAGGTGCGTGCCCCGATCGCGGGGACCATCCTGTCGGTGGATACGCGGCCCGGCGAACGCCCGCCCGCGGCCGGCATTCTGACGATGGGCGATACCGGTCAGATGATGGCCGAGGTCGAGGTCTATCAGGACCGGATCGCCCGCGTCGCCCCGGGGCAGCCGGTCGAGCTGCTGGCGATGGCGATCGGCCAGACGCTGCACGGCCGGGTGTCACGGATCGGCCTGACCGTGGGCCGGCAGGGGCTGCTGCCCGACGACATCGCCGCCAACACGGATGCCCGCGTCGTCGAGGTCGAGGTGGAACTCGACCCCGAAAGCAGCGCCGTCGCCGCCCGCTATACTCATCTGGAGGTCGTGGCGCGCATCCAGACGGCGGCAGCCGGTTTCGGGGCCATGGGTGAGAATGCCAGCGACCCGCAGGCCGTGTCGCCCGTGCGGATGCCGGCGGACAGATGACCTGGCTGCTGACCCGGCTGTTCGGACGGCTGCCGATCGGATGGCTGCAACTGACCCATAACCGGGCCAGGCTGATCGCCGCGCTTGCCGGTGTCGCGTTCGCCAACGTGCTGGTCTTTGTCCAGCTGGCGATCATGGGGTCGATGTCGATCGCGACCGGGCAGCCCTATGGGTTCTTTGATGCGCGGGTCATGATCTCGGCCTCCGATGCAGAATCGCTGACCGACGGCAGCAACGTGGCGCGTCAGTGGCTGTTCCAGGCGCTGGCCCACCCCGCTGTGACCGACGGCATGCCGCTGTTCGTGGGCAATGTCACGATCCAGCGCGGCGGCAGCACCATGTCGCTGACCACCTTCGGCGTGGACCCGACCCGACCCGGCTTTCTGTCCACGTCGGTGAGGCCTGCCGCCGAGCTGCTCGCGCTGCCCGATTCCGGTATCCTCGACGGCCGGACCCGGGGCTTGGGGGCCGACGAGGCCGCGACCATCGGGCCGTCCTCGCCGGCGAGCTTCGAGATCCGGGGCCGCACGCTGACCATCTATGACACGTTCGTGGGTGGCGGCGGCTTCGGGGTGGACGGGTTCCTGATCGTGTCGGACCAGACCTTCATGAAACTGGTCCAGGGACGCCAGAGCGCGGCGCCCGACCACGTGCTGCTGTCGCTCGCCCCCGGCGCCGACCCGGCTACCGTGGCGGCCGATCTGCAGCGGATGATCTCGGATCAGTCCCTGCGGATCAGACCCTATGACCAGGCCCGCGCCGAGGACATCGCCTATCAGCAGACGCGGCGTCCCACCGGGGTGATCTTCGGCTTCGGCGTCGTGATCGGCATCCTGGTGGGGCTGGTCATCGTCTATCAGGTCCTGTCGACCGACGTCGCCGATCACATCCGGGAATACGCGACATTCAAGGCGATGGGGTACCGCCAGCGCTTCCTGCTGGGGATCGTGCTGGAAGAGGCGCTGATCCTTGCCGCGATGGGGGCGGTGCCGGGCTATCTGGTCGCGCGGGTTCTGATCGGCGCGATGCGCAAGGTCACCAACCTGCCGCTGGAGCTTAGCCTCCAGACCGGGCTCGGCGTCTTTGTCGGCACGGTGCTGGCCTGCGCGCTGTCGGGGGCGCTGGCAACCCGACGGCTGGCTTCGGCCGACCCGGCCGAGCTGTTCTGATGGCAGAGGCGCCCGTGCCCCCGCCGATCGAGACCAGCGGCCTCAACCACTGGTTCGGCCATGGCGAGGCGAGGAAGCAGGCGATCTTCGACGTCAGCCTGACGGTGGCTCGGGGCAGCCTGACGGTGCTGATGGGCCCGTCGGGGTCGGGCAAGACGACCCTGCTGACCCTGATGGGCTGTCTGCGCGATGTGCAGGACGGATCGATCCGCCTGCTGGGCCAGGAACTGGCGGATGCCAGTGAACGCCGGCTCGTGGCACTGCGGCGCCGGCTGGGCTTCATCTTCCAGGCCCACAACCTGCATGAAAGCCTGACCGCGCGGCAGAACGTGCTGATGGGATTGCAGGTCAAGGGGGGCCGTGTGCATGCCGGGGATCGCGACGCCGCGGCCGCACATGTGCTGGGCCTGCTGGGTCTCGGCGAGCGGATGGATTACCTGCCCGCCAACCTGTCGGGCGGGCAGAAACAGCGCGTCGCCATCGCCCGCGCGCTGGTCGGCGACCCGGAGGTGGTGTTTGCCGACGAACCGACGGCGGCCCTGGACCGCGACAGCGGCATGAACGTCGTCGAACTGCTCAAGCGGATGGGCAAGGCGCGGGGCACGACCACGGTGATGGTGACCCACGACAATCGCATCCTCGGGCTGGCCGACCGGATCCTGACGATGGAGGACGGGCGGATCGTCGAGGACAGCGTCCGTCCGCATCGCTGACGTTCCGTCAGGCAGGATCTATCACAGCAGCCCTTCGGCCTGGAACAGCGCCCGGACGTCGCGCTCCGGGCGCGCGCCGACATGGCTGATCACCTCGGCCGCGGCGATGCAGCCCATGCGGCCCGCGACCTCCAAGGGCCGTCCGGTCACGAGACCGAAGATCAGCCCGGCTGCGAACTGGTCGCCGGCGCCGGTCGCATCGACCGGCCTGATCCGGTGAACCGGCACGGTCACGCGCTCGCCGTCGCGGATCAGGATCGCGTCCTCGCCCGACCGGGTGCAGATGACCGTTCCGCAATCCGCCGCCGCCAGCGACAGCGCCGCCTGAAGGTCATCGACTTGGTACAGCGATTGCCATTCGTGGACATTGCCGATCACGTAATCCATCGGCCCCGCCACCAGCTGGCGGAAATCGTCGCGGTGGCGGTCGACGCAGAACGGATCGCTGAGGGCGATTCCGGCCTGCCCGCCCGCGTCCCGGCAGGCGGCGGCAGCCTTGCGGAACGCGGCCTTGCCGCCGTCCTTGTCGAACAGATATCCCTCGAGGAACAGCCACGGTCCCTGTGCGAACAGGCCGCTGTCCACATCCGTTTCGTCCAGTTCGGCGGAAATGCCCAGATAGGTGTTCATCGACCGTTCGCCGTCCGGGGTCACGTAGATGATCGACCGCGATGTCGGCTGGCCTGCGTCACCCACCGGAGGCGTCACGAACTCGGTTCCATCCGCCGCCATCTCGTGGGCATAGGCATGGCCAAGGTCGTCGGCGGCCACGCGACCGATGAACGCCGTCGTGAGGCCCAGCCGCCCGAGACCGGCCAGCGTGTTCGCGACCGATCCGCCAGGCACCAGCCTCGCGCTGTGATGACCGGCCCCCTGCTCAGCCATCAGCGCCTCGGCACGGTCGCGGTCGATCAGCTGCATGATCCCCTTGTGGACGCCCAGGCGGGCCAGCACCTCGTCCGGAACGGGGGCGATCACGTCCATGATCGCGTTGCCGACGCCAATCACCTGATGGCCCATAATCCCTCCGTCTCCTGCTGGTGCCGCTCGTCAATGGCTTCTGACCGCGGCGACGGCAAGGTCCCAAAGTCGGGGCAGGTGATCAGGGGTCGGTCGTCTTCGGCTCGAACGGACAGAGGTCGCGGATCGGGCAGATCGGACAGCGCGGCCGTCGCGCCTGGCAGATGTAGCGCCCGTGCAGGATCAGCCAGTGATGGGCATTGCGCTGGAACTCGGCGGGCACGTTGTCCTCGATCGCGCGTTCGACCTCGGCTTCGTCGCGGCCCGGGGCCAGCCGGGTGCGGTTGCCGACGCGGAAGATATGCGTGTCGACCGCCTGCGCCGGCAGGCCCCAGATGCAGTTCAACACCACGTTCGCGGTCTTGCGCCCGACCCCCGGCAACGACATCAGGGCGGCGCGCGACGACGGCACCTGCCCGTCATGCTCATCCACCAGCCGCTGTGACAGCGCCACCACGTTCCTGGCCTTCTGCCGGAACAGGCCGATCGTCTTGATGTGTTCGGTGACCCCTTCGACGCCCAGCTCGACCATCGACTGTGGCGTCGGCGCGGCGGCGAACAGGTCCGGGGTTGCCTTGTTCACACCCGCGTCGGTAGCCTGCGCCGACAGCGCGACGGCCACCAGCAGCGTGAACGGATCCTGGTAGACGAGCTCGGTCACGGGATCAGGGTCGGCATCGCGCAGCCGGGAAAATGCCGCCATTTGCGCGTGATACGGCAGGGCGGCAGGCAAGCGGCCCTTGCTGCCGGCCGAGCCGCCGGTGCGACGACTGCGGCGCGCCGGCGGCTCGCCCTCACCAGCCGCGCGCGTCGGCGCGCGATTCTCGGCGGGGCCGGACGATCCGCTCCCCGGGATCTTGGACATGGGCTTCCCCCGAGGTTATGACATGAGGCGCGGGCCGAGCGATCGCGCCCATCGCCCTATTGTGACGCATTGTCAACGTATTCCGCCCCATTCACCTGCAGCTGCACGCAACCAAGCGGCCCCGGGATGGTTGAGTAGCCGAAGGGACGCGGTCCCTCCCACACCGCCGCCAGCCTGTGCGGCCCAGATAAGGATCTTTCCCATGAAGACACGGATCACGCTGCTGCTTGCCGGTATCGGCCTGATGGCGCTTGGCGCCTGCACGGAAACCGCCATGCAGCCGTCCGAGATGTCGCGCACCCAGCAGGGGGCGCTTGCCGGCGCCGCGGCGGGCGCGATCTACGGCGCCGTCCGTGATGACGACAGCAGCGATCGCGGCAAGGACGTGGTCAAGGGCGCGATCGCCGGCGGCATCGCAGGCGGCGCCGTCGGTGCCGTCCTGGACGCCCAGGCGCGCGCGCTGCAGGCGCAGGTCACCACGCCCGGGGTGCAGGTGGTCAACACCGGCAGCAGCCTGAACGTCATCCTGCCCGAAGGCGTGCTGTTCGCCGTCGACAGCGCCGCGGTGTCGGGTCCCGCCCAGGCCGACCTGTATGCCGTCGCGCGCAACCTGCAGCAATATCCGAACTCGACCGTGCAGGTCGTCGGCCACACCGATGACACCGGCTCTGCCGCCTACAACCAGACGCTGTCGCAGCAGCGCGCCCGGTCGGTCGCCAACATCCTGGCCGCCGGCGGCGTGTCGCCCACGCGGATCGTCGCGGTCGGCCGGGGCGAGGCGCAGCCGATCGCCTCGAACAGCACCGCAGCCGGTCGCGCCCAGAACCGCAGGGTCGAGATCATCATCCTGCCCAACGGCTGAGGCGGCTCCGATCAACCACACAGGGCCGGGGCATGCCCCGGCCCTTTTCATGCGCCGATTGGCGATGGATGAAAAAAGCACCCGGTCATCACCGGGCGCTTGTCAGACGATCACTGCAGCGTACCCTGCGGATCGCACCGGTTCAGTTGAGGTGGCGCGCCACGTCGTCGATCGCCCGATCGATCCCGGCCCGCCGGTCGGACTCGGAAGTCTGGCGCATCAAGACATCGGTCGCGGCAGCGACGGCGACCTGAACGGCGCGATTGCGGACGGCCCGGATCGCATCCGCCTCGGCCGATGCGATCTGATCCTCGGCCGCCTTCAGACGCCGCTTGATCGACTGTTCCAGATCTGCCTTTGCCTTTTCGGCCTGCGCCAGCGCCTCGCGCTTGGCGTTGGCGACGATCTCGTCCGCCTGGCCCTTGACCTCGCGCTGACGACGCTCATAGCCGGCATAGATTTCCTGCGCCTCATCGCGCAGGCGCCGCGCCTCGGCCAGATCCGCCCGGATGCCCTCGGCGCGCCGGTCCAGCAGCTTGCCGATCAACGCCGGCACCCGGTAATACAGCAGGATCCCGACAAAGACGAGGAACGCCACCAGCACGATGAAGTCCGTGTTGCGCAGCGAGAAGAACGGCCCCGTCGCCGCGAAGGCGGGGGATCCCGCCACGACAAGAGCTGCGGTCAGGCGGGCGATCATTGGACGGCTCCCTTCATGCGGGCTTCGACGGCGGCGTCGATCGCGGCCGGGTCGGGCTGCGCGCCAAAGGTGCGGACCAGTTCGGCGGCGACATCGCGTGCCACGCTGCGCGCGTCCTCGACGGCGCTTGCGCGAATTTCGCCGATCCGCCGCTCGGACTCGACCGTCCGCGCCGAAATCTCGGCGTCCGCACGGGCAATCGCGGCGTCCAGTTCACCCTGGATTTCGGCCCGGTTGGCGGCCACGATCTTCTGGGCCTCGGTCCGCGCTTCGGACAGCGCCTTGTCATAGGCGGCCTCGGCGTCCTTGGCCTTCTGCTTGAAGTCCTCGGCGGCCATCAGGTCGTTGGTCATCAGACCCTGGCGGTCCGCGAGGATGCGGCCGATCCGGGGCAGCGCCACCCGCGACAGGGCGAAGTAGATCACCGCAAGTGCGACCAGCAGCCAGAAGATCTGGTTGCCGAAGGTCGAGAAATCGAGTTGTGGCATGCCCGCCGACGCGGCCGCGTCATGCGCCCCGGCAGCAGTGGCGGCGGTCCCGTCGGCGACCACGGCATGGGTTCCGTCGGTGGCGACCGGAGCATGGCCGAGCCCGGGCTCGGCGACGGGTGCGGCGTGTTCCGCGCCAGTGGCGTTCGGAACGACAATCGCGTCCGTCGCGACGGTCGCGGGCTCACCCGTTCCAGCAGTCACGGCAGGTTCGGGGACCACGACGATGGTGTCCGTCCCTGCCTGCGCTGGCACCACAACGGCTTCAGCCTGCTCGCTGGACAGGGGCACCGTGGTCGCCGTGCCTGTCCCCGAGGGTGTGGATTGGATCGCGACAGGCGCGGTCTGCTGCAAAAGCGTGATCATGTGCTGTCCCTGGCGTACGGTTGGCGATCGGGTGAGGGGTCAATTGACGCCCCCACCCAAAAGCAAGGAGTGGCCGTCAGGATCAGGCAGCGAACAGCAGCAGCAGCGCGACGAGGAACGAGAAGATCCCGAGCGCTTCGGCAAAGGCCATGCCGATGAACAGCGTCGCGGTCTGCGATGCGGCCGCCGACGGATTGCGCAGGGCGCCCGACAGGTAGTTGCCGGCAACGTTGCCCACCCCCATCGCGGCACCGGCCATGCCGATGCAGGCCAGACCCGCGCCGATGTACTTGCCCCAGTCGGCGGTGGCGACGGCGGTGACGACTTCGTTTTCCATGCGAAAGAACTCCTTGGGTGTATGGAAAGGGTGGTGAGGGGCCTGACCGGTCAGTGCACCGGATGCAGCGCGTCCTTCAGATAGACGCAGGTCAGGATGGTGAAGACATAGGCCTGGATCACGGCGACCAGCACCTCCAGCCCGTACATGCCGACGATCGCCAGGATCGACACCGGGGCGATCCACAGGATCGCGGCAAAGGCCGCGAACACCTTGATGACGGCGTGGCCGGCCATGATGTTGCCTGCAAGTCGGATGGAATGGCTGACCGGACGCACGAAGTAGGAGATCAGCTCGATCACCGCCAGCACCGGTCGCAACGCCAGCGGCGCGGACTTGACCCAGAACAGCTCCAGGAAATGCGATCCGTTCAGGACGAAGCCGAGGATCGTCACGCCCAGGAACACCGCAAGCGCCAGCACGGCGGTCACGGCGATGTGCGACGTGGTCGAGAACGAGGTCGGGATCAACCCCAGGATGTTCGCGAACAGGATGAAGCAGAACAGGGTGAAGACATAGGGGAAGTATTTCAGCCCGTCCTTGCCCGCCACGTCCTCGACCATCTTGTGGACCATGCCATAGGCCAGTTCGGCCATGGACTGGACACGCGACGGGATCAGCGCACGCCCCCGGGTGCCCAGGACGAACAATCCGATGATCGCCAGGACAGACAGCGCCAGCCAGAGCGTCACGTTGGTGGGTTCGAACCAGCGGACGCAGCCGTCGGTCAGCCCGGCGGCCGGGTTGCAGCTGCCCGGCTCGATGTCGCGGAACAGCGGCCTGACGATGAACTGGTCCATCGGGTGGAACACCAGGCCCGTTTCTTCGCCGCTCGCTTCAGTCGCCACGCTCTGTCCCCTTCGTCGTCCCCGGCGCTGCCGGATGTTGCCCTGCCGGATCGTCCGGCCCCTGTTCCGGTGCGGCCCCGTCGTGCCCCGGTGCCGCCATCTCTGCGGCGGTCCGGAGCATCGTCTTCACCCCGGCGGCAAAGCCCAGCAGGATGAAGATCACCAGCAGGATCGGCGTGGTGCCGAACAGCCGGTCGAGTCCGTATCCGACGCCGAAGCCGATGCCCAACCCGGCCACCAGTTCGACCACCATCCGCCAGGCCTGGTTGGCCTGATGGAACTTGTCTGCCCCCGGCGTTGCCTGCCGGCCATCGCCACGGGCGCGGCTCAGCTTGTCTTCCAGCGCACGCAGCCGTTCAGCGTCGCGGCGCCGGTCGGCGTCATGCTGGCTGTCCTGCGCCAAGGAGGCATCCCCGTTCGGTTGCGGTGCTGATAGGGTCTGGTGGAAGCCGAGTCAACCTGAGCAGACAGGGTGATAACATGGCCGCAAGTGGTTGATTCTAGGATATAGACCGGCTCTGATCCGTCCGGAGGGGTCGGGGGGCTCGTCCGCACCGCGCCGTTCGTCACATTCAACGCAAAGGTTGAACATTCTTGCCCGCCAATCCGGATCCTCCCGCGACGCTCGATGCCGTCTTTGCCGCCCTGGCCGATCCGACCCGGCGCGCCATTCTGACGATGCTGCTGGAAGACGACATGGCGGTGACCGACGTGGCGGCACCGTTCGGGATCAGCCTTGCGGCGATATCAAAGCACCTTGCCACTTTGGCCGCGGCAGGGCTGATCCGTCAGGAACGCCGGGGTCGGATCACGTGGTGCAAGCTGGATCCCGACGGGATGCGGCACGCGTCGATCTGGATGCGCGGCTTCGGCCAGATCGATCCGGTCGATCTCGACGATTTCGAGCGGTTCCTGCGCGCGGAGTTGCCGGGGAACTGGACAGACCAGAGCTGACGCATGCCGGCGAACCACCCCCACCCGGCCTTCTGCGACGCGATTCGGAACACCGATTGGCCGCAGGCCCGGGCGGAGGAGGCCGTCAGAGGTCAGGCCGCGACGCCGTAGGTGATCGGTTCAGCCACGGCAGCCGGTGCCTTGTACTCGTAATAGTCGTACATCTGGGTCAGCACGGCGATGCCGGCAGCGGCAATCGGATTCTGCGGCAGGTTGGCCGGGCGGATGGTGATCGTGTTCATCGTTCGTCTCCATTCATCCCTCCCTGCCCCATCATCTAATGCTGCATTGCAGCGTTTCAAATGCACCTGACCCGACGTCAGATTGCGATTCGGCCGCATGACAATGGGAAAGGGCCGCCCATCCGGACGGCCCTTCTCCGGTGCGGTGAGGCGATCTCAGACGACGCGGTCCACCATCATGTGCTTGATGGCCCCGATCGCCTTGGCGGGGTTGAGCCCCTTTGGGCAGGTGTTCGTGCAGTTCATGATCGTGTGGCAGCGGTACAGTTTGAACGGATCCTCCAGCTGGTCCAGCCGCTCGCCCGTTGCCTCGTCGCGGGAATCGATGATCCACCGATAGGCGTGCAGCAGCGCCGCCGGGCCTAGGTACTTGTCGCCATTCCACCAGTAGGACGGGCAGGACGTCGAACAGCACGCGCAAAGGATGCATTCGTACAGCCCGTCCAGCTTCTTGCGGTCCTCGATCGACTGGCGCCATTCCTTCGGCGGGGTCGGCGTCTCGGTGATCAGATAGGGATTCACGCTCGCATGCTGGGCGTAGAAATGCGTCAGGTCCGGCACGAGGTCCTTGACCACCGGCATGTGCGGCAGCGGATAGATGTTGATGTCACCCGCGACCTCGTCGATCCCGTAGATGCAGGCGAGATGATTGCCGCCATCGATCACCATCGCGCAGGACCCGCAGATCCCCTCGCGGCAGGACCTGCGGAAGGTCAGGGTCGGATCGATCTCGTTCTTGATCTTGTTCAGCGCGTCGAGAACCATCGGACCGCATTTGTCCAGGTCGATCCAGTAGGTGTCCAGCCGCGGGTTCAGCCCGCTTTCCGGATCATAGCGATAGATGTTGAACCGCTTCAGGCGGTTCGCCCCTTCGGGCTTGGGCCAGGTCTTGCCCACGGTGATGCGGCTGTTCTTGGGAAGCGTAAACTGGACCATGATCCTGTCCTTCGGTCTGCAGGGTCCCGGCTGCGGGTCCGGGATCGGCCAAGACCGGCGCCAAGGCGCCGATCGGATGTGATTTCAGCCGCGCCATCCGGGCTGCTCGGCCAGCGGCCGGGTGGGCATCTCACCGGATCGCCGCAACACGCAGCGGTCGAACACCTCGGCGGGATCGCGGCCCATGACGTAATCACCTGACAATTCGACCGCAACGCCGCCCGAGGGACGCACGGAATGTCCGTCGCTGCCGATCCCCACCGCGATGTGGGTCCGGGGTCCGGCCGCCAGCCGCGCGTCGTCAAGGCAACTGCGCTCTGCCTGGGCGACCGACACCGGACCGCAGGCGGCGAGCCCCGTCAGCACCGGCAGGGCCACCCCCATCACCCGGAGGTTCGGTATCAGGCGACGGCGATCCGCGAGATGCACTGGCTTGCCCCCGGGCGCTGGACGATCGCGGCCACGGCGTCGGCAGCGGCCGAACTCCCCGACAGAGTCGCCAGGTCGGCGATTTCCGCCATCGTCGCGTTGTTCATCACGCAGGCGGTGTAGGGCGCAACGTCGCGACCGGGCAGGCGCTTGGCCATCTCGATATTCACGACCTGGGCCGCGGCCGACCGCTGGGCCGACCCGACGTCCGGGGCAGGCGCCGGCGTCGGGTCGATGATAACGGGGGCGCTGGGGCCCGGTATGGTCATGCCCGGCGGAATAGTCGCCACGCAACCGGACAGGAGCAGGGCGGCAGCAGCCGCGGCGGGGAAAATCAGACGCATCAGTAAACCCTTTTCTTGGGAGCAATCTTGCCAAGGTCGATCCCGCCGTCCTCGGCCGGTGTCAGCGGCTCCAGATGTACGGGGCGGTATGCCAGTTTGACGTCATTTCCTTCGACCCATGCAAGAGAATGCTTGCGCCAGTTTGCATCATCCCGATCGGGATAATCCTCATGCGCGTGCGCGCCCCGCGATTCCTTGCGCGCCTCGGCGGCGACGATCGTGGCCAGGGCGTTCGGCATCAGGTTGGTCAGTTCCAGCGTCTCGACCAGATCCGTGTTCCAGATCATCGTGCGGTCGGTGACGTGCAGATCGGCCATCCGGCCCGCGATCTCGGTCATCTTGTCGACGCCCTCGGCCAGCGTCTTGTCGGTGCGGAACACCGCCGCGTCCGACTGCATCGCGCGCTGCATGTCGGTGCGCAGCTGCGCCGTCGGCGTCGATCCGTTCGCGTGGCGCAGCGCGTCGAACCGTGACAGGGCACGGTCGACCTCGGCGGTGTTGGTGCCGGGGATGCTGCCTTGACGGTCGATCACCTGGCCGGCCCGAATGGCCGCCGCGCGGCCGAACACCACCAGGTCGATCAGGCTGTTCGATCCCAGACGGTTCGCCCCGTGCACCGACGCGCAGCCGGCCTCGCCGACGGCCATCAGACCCGGAAAGATCCGGTCCGGATCGTCGGGCGACGGCGCCAGGACCTCGCCCCAGAAATTGGTCGGGATCCCGCCCATGTTGTAATGGACCGTCGGCAGCACCGGGATCGGTTCGCGGGTCAGGTCGACCCCGGCGAAGATCCGGGCCGATTCGGAGATGCCGGGAAGGCGTTCGGCCAGCGTCTCGGGCGGCAGATGCGACAGGTGCAGGAAGATGTGGTCGTTGTCGGGCCCCACGCCCCGCCCCTCGCGGATTTCCAGCGTCATGCAGCGGCTCACCACATCGCGGGACGCCAGATCCTTGTAGGTCGGGGCATAGCGTTCCATGAACCGCTCGCCCTCGGAATTGGTGAGATACCCGCCCTCGCCGCGCGCTCCCTCGGTGATCAGGCAGCCGGAACCGTAGATCCCCGTGGGGTGGAACTGCACGAATTCCATGTCCTGCAAGGCTAGGCCGGCGCGGGCCACCATGCCGCCGCCGTCGCCGGTGCAGCTGTGGGCCGACGTGGCGCTGAAATAGGCGCGGCCATAACCGCCGGTCGCCAGCACCACCATCTTGGCGTTGAAGACGTGGATCGTGCCGTCGTCGAACTTCCAGCAGACGACCCCGGTGCAGGCCCCGTCGGTGATGATCAGGTCCAGCGCGAAATACTCGATGAAGAACTCGGCCTTTTCCTTCAGCGACTGGCCGTAGAGCGTGTGCAGGATCGCGTGGCCGGTCCGGTCGGCAGCGGCACAGGTGCGCTGCACGGGCGGGCCCTCGCCGTACTCGGTCGTGTGGCCGCCGAACGGGCGCTGATAGATCTTGCCCGCCTCGGTCCGGCTGAAGGGGACGCCGTAATGTTCCAGTTCGTAGACCGCCTTGGGCGCCTCGCGGGCCAGATACTCCATCGCATCCGTGTCGCCCAGCCAGTCCGATCCCTTGACCGTGTCGTACATGTGCCACTGCCAGCTGTCCGGCCCCATGTTGCCGAGGCTGGCGGCAATCCCGCCCTGGGCCGCGACGGTGTGCGACCGGGTCGGGAACAGCTTGGTCACGCAGGCGGTACGCAGCCCCTGTTCGGCCATGCCCAGGGTCGCGCGCAGCCCGGCACCGCCGGCACCGACGACCACCACGTCGTAATCATGCGTTTCATAGGGATAGGCGGCAGATGCGGACATGGGACGGCCTCTCAGACGATGACGGCGCTCAGCGCCATGCGCGCCAGCGCGTAGACGGCTGCGGCAATGACCGCCCAGCCGAACATTTCCGAAAAGATGATCGCGACCTTGCGCTCGGTGTGATCCAGATAGTCGTCGATCATGATCCGGGTGCCCTTCACGAAATGGTACATCCCCACGATCAGGAAAAGCGCGGTGACGATGGCCGGATAGGGCTGGCTGAAATAGACCAGAACACCCTCGCGCGGCAGCCCGATGGCGCGCCCGATGACCAGCAGAAAGGCCGGGGTCAGCACCACCAGCGCGACCGAGGTGACGGTCATGGTCCAGTGATGCTGGGTTCCGGTGGACGGTCCGGCGGCACCCAGCCCCATGGCGGCCTTGCGCGGCGTGATATAGCGCATCATACCCTCCGATCTCAGGCGAAGAAGAACAGGATCAGGGTCAGCACGGTCATGATGACCGATCCCCAGATGATCGCCCAGCTGGTCTTCTGCCCCGCATCGATTTCCAGCATGTGCCCGGCGTCATAGAAGAAATGCCGGATGCCGGCCAGAAAGTGGAACCACAGCGACCACAGCGACCCGGCCAGCACCAGGAAACCGAACCATGACCGCAGCACCCAGTCGGCAGTGGCGAAGGCCCGGTCACCGGCCACGGCCGCAACAAGCCACCAGACCAGCAGCAGGATCCCCGCGACCATCGCATGACCGGTCGCGCGGTTCATGATCGACGTCACGGCAGAGATCGGCAGCCGGTAGACCTGCAGATGCGGGGACAGCGGCCGGTTGCCGCGGGGAATGTCACCCATGGGACGCTCCTGTCATTGGCGCCCGGCCGACAGCGGGCGCGGGCGGACTGAGGTTGCGGTGTCTGTATCGGATTTATGCCGGGTGTCACGGCCGGGCGCCAGACGAAAGGCGGAAACTGCCCGAAACGGAGGAAATGCGATCACAAGGAGGACGCTTGTGATCACGCCCAGATGCGAGTGCCTATACTCCGAGCCACGCGTTCCCCGCTCGCTGGAGTGGTTGTGATCACGCGGTGCTACTCTCTCCACGCCTCGACGGCGATGCCTCTGTGGTCCGAGCCAAGCCGCGGCCGCATCCTCGCCTCGCCATGCCATCCCTCGGGAACCAGCACGTGGTCGATCGCGATCGGATACACCGACAGCAGCATGAAGCTGGGGCGGACGGGGCCGACGCGCCGGGTTCCGGTTGCCTCCTGGATCGCACGTGCCGCGTGCCCCCACGGCACCATGTTGAAGTCACCCCCCAGCACCACTGGCTGCGGCAACGCCTTCAGCTGCGGCAGCAGATCGGGGACCTGGGCGCCCTGCCCGAACGGCCAGGGCCAGTGCATGTGCAGCGCGGCGGCCGTCAGGTCGCCGCCCGGCGCGCTGACCCGGACCGCGGTGAGGCCCCGATGATCGGGGCAGACGGGTGGCTCGGCAAACGGCCAGCGCGACAGGACGGCCACGCTGATGATCGCGTTGGCCACGCAGACCAGCTGGTAGGGATGACTGGACGACAGCGCCTGCGGCAGCGACCGGTTCTGGGCGCTGACCTCCTGCAGCATCACCAGATCGGCGTCGCTGGTGCGGATGTCCGCGGCAAAACGGCTTGTATCTGCAACGTCATAACGCAGGTTCTTCTGGTAGATTCGGATCGGAGCCCCTCGATCAGGCCCTTGTTCCGACGCCAGCAGCGACTGACCCATCGACAGCAGGGCCGCGGCGGACAGCGTCACGGCGCCCAGCCGCGATAACCCGCGCAGGCCCAGTGCCGCGAGCAGCAGGGCCCCTGCCCAGATTGGGCGAAACACGGCCAGGGAGTCGCCCAGCGGATGGACCGGTCCGGCGTAGCTGAGTGCGAGGGCGGCCAGACAGACCGCCGCGACCACCCTGGGCAGGCTTGAAAAAGATCGCATCACGACTGCAGCTCAGACCGGCATCAGGGCCCAGTAGTCCAGATCCAGCAGCACATGCGGCGCGTAGCGTCCGTCCTCGCCGCGCCAGGCGCTGTCGCAGGCGGGACCCTTGTGGGCGACCGTCCGCAGCCGGATGGCACCCACGCCCGGGGCAGATGTCGCGGCCTTGTCCAGCACCTCGGACCAGGCGCGCACCGTGTCGCCGGCAAAGCACGGATTCGCGTGGGCGCCACCGTTCAGCGCCACCATCATCTGCGCGTTGGCCAAGCCGTTGAACGACAGCGCCCGCGCCAGGCTGATGACGTGGCCGCCATAGATCAACCGGCGCCCGTCGTCGCGGAAGGTTGCGTCAAAATGGACCTTGGCCGTGTTCTGCCACAGCCGGGTTGCCAGCATGTGCTCGGCCTCTTCGACGGTCACGCCATCGGCATGGTCGATGATCTCGCCCACGGCGTAATCGCCCCAGCGGTGCGGCTCTCCGGCCAGGTCGAAGTCGTAGTTCCGGAAATCCAGCCCCTCGGGGACGACCAGATCCGCGGCCGGGACGACCTTGGCCAGTTCCGGCACGACCTCCTGCGGCGCCGGCGCGTCGCGGTCGCGCTTGCGCACCATCACCCAGCGGACATAGTCCAGCACCACGGTGCCGGCCTGGTTCAGCCCACGGGTCCGGACATAGACGTTGCCGGACGTGCCGTTCGAATTCTGCTTAACCCCGATCACCTCGGATTCGGACCGGATGGTGTCACCAGGCCACACCGGCGCCAGCCAGCGGCCCTGCGCATAGCCCAGATTGGCCACGGCGTTCAGCGACACGTCGGGCACCGTCTTGCCGAACACCGTGTGGAAGGCGATCAGCTCGTCGAGCGGCGCGGCGCGCAGCCCGCAGGCCCGGGCGAATTCGTCGCTGGAGCTGATCGCGTGGCGGGCCGGGTACAGCGCGTGGTACAGTGCCCGTTCGCCGCCAGACAGCGTGCGCGGCACGGCGTGGCGGATGACCTGCCCGACGCGGTAATCCTCGAAAAAGCGTCCGGGGTTGGTCTTGCCAGTCATGCTCATTGCTCGCTCAGCTTCATGTCCGCGGCGTAGGGCGCGGCGATCTCCTTGGTGACCGCCTGGGCGCAGCGCATCACCCCGCGGCCCGCGTCAAAGGCCATGGTCGGCGCGCCGTGCAGCACCCAGCCACGCGACAGCGCCAGGCTGATCTTGTGGCAGAACGCCGATGTGTCGTCGTCGGTCAGCAGCCGATAGATCACCGGCATCTCACGCTCCGAACGGGTTGGGGCCGACCCAGCCGTGGATCAGCCCGACCACCAGATAGACCACCAGGGCGGACAGCGCGGTCGTCCACTCCTTGCGGACGGGGATCGGATGCGCCGGCTGCGTCCACCCGGTCGTGCGGTTGATCACCACGATCTCGACCAGCGCCCAGAGCAGCAGCCCCCCGAACAGGACGAATGACGGCAGGTCGCCATTGGTCAGCAGATGCGCGCCGGCCCACAGCGAGAAGCCGATCAGCTGCGGATGGCGCAGCCGCACGCCCAGCCGCGACTTGGCCCCGGACGCCGCAAACAGGTAGAACGCGACCAGCACCAGAAGGTTGTTGATCCCCTTCAGCATCGGCGTCGCGGCCCACCAGATCGTCTGGTCCGCCGCGCGGTAGCCGATCACCATCAGCAGGATCGAAAGGATCAGGGCGGCGGCGACGGCGCCCTTTCCGGACGCGCCCATGCTCGCCCGTGCGGACGGCGCCACGCGCTTGAACAGATGCGCCGCCCACCACAAAGCGACGCCAAGGATCAGCAAGGCCATGACATGTTCCCTTCTCTGCCCCGGCCGGGCCGGTCGGGGCCACGGCGGCTCCGGTCCGCCCGGTTACACCGGTTCACGTCCCCTGCGCCATGGCCGCGATGGCGTCGGCGCGCGCCAGCGTGGTGCGGGCGGTTTCCACATGCAGGTTCTCGACGATGCGACCATCGACGACCGCCACCCCCTTGCCCTGCGCCATCACCTCGTCGAACGCCTCGATCTGGCGCCGCGCCAGCGCGACCTCGTCCGTGGACGGGGCGAAGCTGCTGTTCGCGACCTCGAGCTGCGCGGGGTGGATCAGCGTCTTGCCATCGAAACCCATGTCGCGGCCCTGTTCGCATTCGGCGCGCAGACCCTGATCATCCTTGAAGGCGTTGTAGACGCCGTCCACGATGATCCGGCCGTGCGCCTTGGCGGCCAGCAGGCACAGGCCCAGGCCGGTCTGCATCGGCAGCCGGTCGGGGCGGTGGCGGCTGCCCAGTTCGCGGGCCAGGTCGTTCGTGCCCATCACCATGCCCTGCAGCCGCGGATGTCCCGCGATCGCGGCGGCGTTCAGCATGCCCGCCGCGGTTTCAAGCATCGCCCACAGCGGCGTGTCCGGCACGATCGCGGCGACGGCATCCAGATCGGCGGGTGCGTTCACCTTGGGGATCAGCACGGCATCGGCCCCCGTCGCAAAGGCCGCCGCGTCGTCGCGCCCCCATTCGGTGTCCAGCCCGTTGATCCGCACGATGCGCGTGCGCTGCCCGTAATCCGCCTGCAACGCCTCGCGCAGCGCCGCGCGCGCGGTCGCCTTTTCACCCGGCGCGACCGCATCCTCGAGGTCGAAGATGATGGCATCCGCCGGCAGGTTGCGGGCCTTCTCCATCGCGCGGACATTGGCGGCCGGCAGGTACAGGACGGAACGGAACGGGCGGGACAGGCTCATCAAGCATCCTTCGCGGCAGAAAACGTCCCGCATCACTCGCCGAAATCCGGCCGGTGGGCAACCCTGCGGCCCGGCAGTCACGCAACAAATGTTTAGGGATGCAACGACGCCGGTCGACTCTTGTTTGGTAGCGATCCCGCATCTGCGGGGCCGATCCTGCAACACAGCGAAAGGACAGCATCATGGCGCAGTCGCAAAAGGGACTGGAAGACCTGCTCGAGCACGGTCTCAAGGACATGTATTACGCCGAGAACGCGATTTTGAAGGCGCTGCCCAAGATGATCGAGGGCGCCACCGACAAAGAGCTGCGCAACGGCCTGGAAAAGCACCGTGAGCAGACCGAAGGTCAGATCAGGGACCTGGAGAAGTGCTTCAAGGCCATGGACAAGAAGGCCGAAGGCGAGAAGTGCGAGGCCATCGAGGGTATCCTGAAGGAGGGCGATTCCCTGCTGAAGGATTTCGGCGGCACCCCGGCCGGTGACGCGGCCATCATCTTTTCCTCGCAGGCCGTCGAGCATTACGAGATCGCCCGTTATGGCAGCCTGCGCACCTATGCCGACCTGCTGGGGATGGATGACGTGTCCGACCTGCTGAACGGGATCCTGGAACAGGAAATCGCCGCCGACGAGATCCTGTCCGAACTGGCAGAGGACCACGTCAACGAGGACGCCCTTGCCGACGACGACGAAGACGCCTGATCGGCACGCGCGTCGTCGGCCGTGCGGCCGGGATGCCCTGACCGGACCCGTGATGACCCGCCCTTCCCGGCGGGTCATCTGCGTTTCGGACGACTGGCTCGGCGTCCTGCGGCCCGCGGTGGCATCCGCCTTGCGCGGCGAGGGGCAAAGGACTAACCCGCAGGCCAAGATCAACTCGAGACGGAGGTTACCATGGCTCGTCCCAAGATCGCCCTGATCGGTGCCGGTCAGATCGGCGGCACACTGGCGCATCTCGCCGCCATCAAGGAACTGGGCGACGTCGTCCTGTTCGACATTTCCGAGGGGATTCCGCAGGGCAAGGCCCTGGACATCGCGGAATCCGGTCCGGCTGCAGGGTTCGACGGCGAGTTCAAGGGCACCAACGACTATGCCGACATCGCCGGCGCCGATGTGTGCATCGTCACCGCCGGGGTGCCGCGCAAGCCGGGGATGAGCCGGGACGACCTGCTGGGCATCAACCTGAAGGTCATGAAGTCGGTTGGCGAGGGCATCAAGGCGCACGCCCCGGACGCCTTTGTCATCTGCATCACCAACCCGCTGGACGCCATGGTCTGGGCCCTGCGCGAATTTTCGGGCCTGCCGCACGAAAAGGTCGTGGGCATGGCCGGCATCCTGGACTCGGCGCGGTTCCGCCACTTCCTGTCCGAGGAGTTCGGCGTGTCGATGCGCGACGTGACCGGGTTCGTCCTGGGCGGGCATGGCGACACGATGGTGCCGCTGACCCGGTATTCCACCGTCGCCGGTATCCCGCTGCCCGACCTGGTCAAGATGGGCTGGACCACGCAAGACAAGCTCGACCAGATCGTCCAGCGCACCCGCGACGGCGGCGCCGAGATCGTGGCCCTGCTCAAGACCGGCAGTGCCTTCTATGCCCCCGCCACCAGCGCCATCGAGATGGCCGAGGCCTATCTGAAGGACCAGAAGCGGGTCCTGCCCTGCGCGGCCTGGGTCAAGGGCGCCTACGGGCTGGACGGGATGTATGTCGGGGTGCCGACGGTGATCGGTGCAGGCGGCATCGAGAAGGTCATCGAGATCGACCTGAACGCCGACGAGCAGGCGATGCTGCAGAAGTCCGTCGACGCGGTGAAGGGTCTGGTGGACGCCTGCAAGGGCATCGACAGTTCCCTGAACTGATCCGCTCGGAAGTTTGAAGATCGGGCGTCTCGCGAGGGGCGCCCGTTTCCGTTTGCGAGCCTGAGTCGCACCTCAGCATACGATCGCACACAACGGATGTGATCACGGCGACGCGACGTGTGATCACAAACAACGGTTATTGATCCTGCGGATCCCGCCGCTCCCCAGACCCGGTTTGCTTTGCCGCGATTTTGTGCGATGCGGTGCCAGGTTTTTCCAGCGAGGGTCCGCGATGAACATCCACGAGTATCAGGCCAAGGCGCTGCTGAAGGAATACGGCGCCCCCGTGTCCGAGGGCCGTGCCGTTCTCAGCGTCGACGAGGCCGAGGCGAAGGCACGCGAATTGCCAGGGCCCCTGTGGGTCGTGAAATCGCAGATCCATGCCGGCGGCCGTGGCAAGGGTCGGTTCAAGGAGGAAGCGGCCGGGGACAAGGGCGGCGTGCGGCTGGCGAAGTCGGTCGACGAGGTGGTCGAGAACGTGCGCGCCATGCTGGGCAGCACGCTGGTCACGCACCAGACCGGCCCCGCCGGCAAGCAGGTCAACCGGATCTATCTGGAAGACGGCAGTGACATCGCACGCGAACTGTACCTGGCCCTGCTGGTCGACCGCACGACGTCGCGGATCAGCTTTGTCGCGTCGACCGAGGGCGGCATGGATATCGAGGAGGTCGCGGCCTCGACCCCCGACAAGATCATCTCGTTCAGCGTCGATCCGGCGTCCGGCCTGTCCGACTGGCATGGCCGCCGCGTGGCCTTTGCGCTGGGGCTGAAGGGCCCGCAGGTCAAGCAGTGCGTGGCGCTGGTCAGGACCCTGTACACCGCCTTCGTCGAGCGGGACATGGAAATGCTGGAGATCAACCCGCTGATCGTGACCGAGGCGGGCGATCTGAAGGTGCTGGATGCCAAGGTCAGCTTCGACAACAACGCGCTGTACCGCCAGAAGGACGTCATGGCGCTGCGCGACGAGACCGAGGAGGATTCCAAGGAGCTCGAAGCGTCGAAGCACGACCTGAACTACATCGCGCTGGACGGCGAGATCGGCTGCATGGTGAACGGCGCGGGCCTCGCCATGGCGACCATGGACATCATCAAGCTGTATGGCGCGGAGCCGGCGAACTTCCTTGACGTGGGCGGCGGCGCCACCAAGGAAAAGGTCACCGAGGCGTTCAAGATCATCACCAGCGATCCGAACGTAAAAGGCATCTTGGTCAACATCTTCGGCGGCATCATGCGCTGCGACATCATCGCCGAGGGCATCGTCGCCGCGGTGAAGGAGGTCGGGCTGCAGGTCCCGCTGGTCGTCCGGCTCGAGGGCACGAACGTCGAGCAGGGCAAGCAGATCATCCGCGACTCCGGGCTGAATGTCATCCCCGCCGATGACCTGTCGGACGCCGCTGAAAAGATCGTCAAGGCCGTCAAGGGCTGATCGGGACGGCGGGGCCGGTCGCCCCGCCCTGCCATCCACCAAATTCAAGGAAAGCCACACATGGCCATTCTCGTCGACAAGACCACCAAGGTGATCTGCCAGGGCATCACCGGCAGCCAAGGCACCTTCCACACCGAACAGGCGATCGCCTATGGCACGCAGATGGTCGGCGGGGTCACCCCGGGCAAGGGGGGCACCACGCACCTGGACCTGCCAGTGTTCGACTCGGTCCACGAAGCGGTCGAGCGGACCGGCGCCGATGCCTCGGTGATCTATGTCCCGCCGCCGTTTGCGGCCGATTCCATCCTCGAGGCCATCGACGCGCAGATCCCGCTGATCGTCTGCATCACCGAAGGCATTCCGGTGCTGGACATGATGCGGGTGAAACGGGCGCTGCAGGGCTCGAATTCGCGCCTGATCGGGCCGAACTGCCCCGGCATCATGACGCCGGACGAATGCAAGATCGGGATCATGCCGGGATCAATCTTCAAGCGCGGCTCGGTGGGTGTGGTGTCGCGGTCCGGCACCCTGACCTACGAGGCGGTCAAGCAGACCTCGGATGTCGGGCTGGGCCAGTCGTCGGCCGTCGGCATCGGCGGCGACCCGATCAAGGGCATGGAACATATCGACGTGCTGGAGATGTTCCTGGCCGACCCGGAAACCCAGTCGATCGTCATGATCGGCGAGATCGGCGGCTCTGCCGAAGAGGACGCGGCGCAGTTCCTGGCCGACGAGAAGAAGGCCGGCCGCTGGAAGCCGACAGCCGGGTTCATCGCCGGCCGCACCGCACCGCCCGGTCGCCGCATGGGCCATGCGGGCGCGATCGTGTCGGGGGGCAAGGGCGACGCCGAGTCCAAGATCGCCGCCATGAAGGAAGCCGGAATCGTGGTCGCCGACAGCCCCGCGAAGCTGGGCGAGGCGGTGCTGCAGGCGATCGGCCGGTAAGACACTTGGAACACACGCGGCGCCGGCCTAGGCTGGGGCTGCGTCGTCGCGCAGACGGTGCGCCGCGATCGGGCGGGGCGCCGGTTTTACAGACAACCGGGTCAGGTGAACGCCATGAACGACCAATCCGCCAATGACGCCTTCCGCGACAGTTCGTTCCTGCAGGGGGCCAATGCCACCTATGTCGAACAGCTGTACGGGCAGTGGGCCAACGACCCGTCCGCGGTGGATGCGGCCTGGGACGCGTTCTTCCGCGAGCTTGGTGACGACCAGTCCTCGGTGACCCGTGGCGCCCAGGGGGCCAGCTGGGCCCGCGGCGACTGGCCGCCGATGCCGTCCGACGAGACGACCGCGGCGCTGACCGGCGAATGGCCGATGGCGTCGCGGGCCGAGGCCAAGGAGGCGCTGCGCAAGATCGCCGACAAGGCCGAAGAAAGGGGCGTGACCGCGACCGAGGACCAGCTGCACCGCGCGGTGCTGGACAGTGTCCGGGCGCTGATGCTGATCCGCGCCTATCGCATCCGCGGCCACCTGCACGCCGATCTCGATCCGCTGGGGATGCGCGAGATGCCGCCCCTGGGCGAACTGGATCCGGAGACCTACGGCTTTACCGCGTCCGACATGGACCGGCCGATCTTCATCGACAACGTGCTGGGCCTGCAGGTCGCGTCGATGCGCCAGATCGTCGAGCTGATGAAGCGCACCTATTGCGGCACCTTCGCGCTGCAGTTCATGCATATCAGCGACCCCGAACAGGCCGCCTGGCTGAAGGAGCGGATCGAAGGCTACGGCAAGGAGATCGCCTTTACCCAGGAGGGCCGCAAGGCCATCCTGAAGAAGCTGGTCGAGGCCGAGGGCTTCGAGAAGTTCCTGCACGTCAAGTACATGGGGACGAAGCGGTTCGGCTTGGACGGCGGCGAGGCGCTGATCCCCGCCATGGAACAGATCATCAAGCGCGGCGGCGCGCTGGGGGCGCGCGAGATCGTCATCGGCATGCCGCATCGCGGCCGGCTGTCGGTCCTGGCGAACGTGCTGGAAAAGCCTTACCGCGCCATCTTCCACGAATTCCAAGGCGGCAGCTACAAGCCCGAGGACGTCGACGGATCCGGTGACGTCAAGTATCATCTGGGCGCCTCGTCGGACCGCAGCTTCGACGACAACACCGTCCATCTGTCGCTGACCGCCAACCCCAGCCATCTGGAGGCGGTCAACCCGGTGGTACTGGGCAAGGTCCGCGCCAAGCAGGACCAGCATTCCGATACCGCGGACCGCACCACGGTGATCCCGATCCTGCTGCACGGCGATGCGGCCTTTGCCGGTCAGGGCGTCGTGGCCGAATGTCTGCAGCTGTCGGGGATCCGCGGCCACCGCACCGGCGGGACGATCCACATCATCGTCAACAACCAGATCGGCTTTACCACCGCGCCGCATTTCAGCCGCACTTCGCCCTATCCCACCGACATCGCGCTGATGGTCGAGGCACCGATCTTCCACGTGAACGGCGACGATCCCGAGGCGGTCGTCCACGCCGCCAAGGTCGCCACCGAGTTCCGGCAGAAATTCCACAAGGACGTCGTGATCGACGTGTTCTGCTATCGCCGCTTCGGTCACAACGAAGGCGACGAGCCGATGTTCACGAACCCGGCGATGTACAAGCAGATCCGCGGGCACAAGACCACCCTGCAGCTCTACACCGACCGGCTGGTCCGCGACGGCCTGATCCCCGAAGGCGAGATCGAGGACATGAAGGCCGCGTTCCAGGCGCATCTGAACGAAGAATTCGAGATCGGAAAGAATTTCCGGCCTAACAAGGCCGACTGGTTGGACGGCAAGTGGTCTGGCCTGTCCGCCCAGGGTGGCGAGTACACCGCCGGTCAGACCGGCATCCCGCCCGAGACCATGGCCCAGATCGGTGCCGCCCTGACCCGCGCGCCGGACAACCACAGCATCCACAAGACGGTGCTTCGCCTGCTGGATGCCAAGGCCAAGATGTTCGAGACCGGCCAGGGCTTCGACTGGGCCACCGGCGAGGCGCTGGCCTTCGGCTCGCTGCTGGCCGAGGGGCACCGGGTCAGGCTGTCGGGGCAGGATTCTGCTCGTGGCACGTTCAGCCAGCGCCATTCCGCCATCATCGACCAGGTGAGCGAGGACCGGCACTATCCGCTGAACCATATCCGCGAAGGTCAGGCCCGCTACGAGGTCATCGACTCGATGCTGTCGGAATATGCAGTGCTGGGGTTCGAGTACGGCTATTCGCTCGCGGAACCCAACGCTCTTACCCTGTGGGAGGCGCAGTTCGGCGATTTCGCCAACGGCGCCCAGATCATGTTCGACCAGTTCATCTCGTCCGGCGAGAAAAAATGGCTGCGGATGTCGGGACTTGTGGTGCTGATGCCGCACGGCTTCGAGGGCCAGGGCCCCGAGCATTCATCCGCCCGGCTGGAACGCTGGCTGCAGATGTCGGCCGAGGACAACTGGATCGTTGCCAATCTCACCACGCCGGCCAACTACTTCCACATTCTTCGCCGGCAACTGCATCGCAAGTTCCGCAAGCCGCTGATGCTGATGACGCCGAAATCGCTGCTGCGGCATCCGATGGCGGTCAGCTCGGCCGACGAATTCCAGACCGGCAGCACGTTCCACCGGGTCCTGTGCGACGACGCGGATCGCGGCAAGGTAGATTTCCGGCTGGCCCCCGACGACAAGGTCAGGCGCGTCGTGATCTGCTCCGGCAAGGTCTATTACGACCTGATGGCGGCCCGCGACGAGGCGGGGCTGGAAGACGTCTACCTGCTGCGGCTGGAACAGTTCTATCCGTTCCCGAACCACTCGCTGTCCAAGGAACTCGAACGCTTCCGCGACGCCGACGTGGTCTGGTGCCAGGAGGAGCCCAAGAACCAGGGCGGCTGGACATTCGTCGAGCCGAACATCGAATGGGTTCTGGACCGGATCGGGGCGCGCTGCAAACGTGCGATCTATGCAGGGCGCCACGCCGCCGCGTCGGTCGCGACCGGTCTCGCATCGCGACACAAGGCTGAACAAGAGGCGCTGGTGAACGCCGCGCTGGGACTGGAGAAGCAAGCATGACCACCGAAGTCCGCGTGCCCGCCCTGGGCGAAAGCGTCACCGAAGCCACCGTCGCCACCTGGTTCAAGAAGCCGGGGGACAGCGTCGCCGTCGACGAGATGCTGTGCGAACTGGAAACCGACAAGGTGACGGTCGAGGTTCCGTCGCCGGTCGCCGGCGTTCTGCAGGAAATCGTGGCCGCCGAAGGCGAGACCGTAAGCCCGAACGGCCTGCTGGCACAGATCGGCGAAGCAGGCGCGGGATCGTCGGATGCGGGATCCGCGGCTGCCGACGCGGGCGCCGGGTCGCGCGCTGCTGCACCGGCAGCCTCGCGCAGTGCCGACGCCGACCAGTCCGGCGGTACGCCGGACAGCCCCGCCCAGGGCGACGCAGACGCGACGCCGGGCGGGCGGTCGGTGGACGTGATGGTGCCCGCCCTCGGCGAAAGCGTCACCGAAGCGACGGTCGCGACCTGGTTCAAGCAGGTCGGTGACACTGTCCAGCAGGACGAGATGCTGTGCGAACTGGAAACCGACAAGGTGTCGGTGGAGGTGCCGGCGCCGGCCAGCGGAACCCTGTCCGAGATCCTCGCGCCCGAGGGCAGCACCGTCGATGCGAAGGCCCGGCTGGCGGTGATCAGCGAAGGCAGCGGCGCCGCCGCGGGACCAGGCGCCTCGGGCGGCGGCGCATCCTATGGGCAGGGCGCCCAGGGCGGCGACCCCGACGCGCCGGTCGGACCCGCCTCGGGGGGCGAGGACGGCGTAACCGCGGGGGATGTCGGCTCGCCCGGCGCCGGACCGGAACAGATGCAGCCGCGCGAGGATGTCGAGGATGCCCCGTCGGCGAAAAAGGCCATGGCGGAACGTGGACTGTCACGCGACGACGTGCAGGGCTCGGGGCGCGACGGCAGGGTGATGAAGGAAGACGTTGCTCGTGCCGGATCCGGTGCCGGCAAGGCGGCGTCAACGGCTGCCGCGTCGGCCAGGTCGCAATCCGCCCCTGCCCCGGCCCAGACGCCGCGTTCGCCCGTGCGCCCCGCCGATGCCCGGCGCGAAGAGCGGGTGCGGATGACGCGGTTGCGCCAGACCATCGCCCGGCGGCTGAAGGATGCGCAGAACACCGCCGCGATGCTGACCACCTATAACGAGGTGGACATGTCGGCGATCATGGACCTGCGCAACAGCTACAAGGACGCATTCGAGAAGAAGCACAAGATCAAGCTGGGCTTCATGTCCTTCTTCGTGAAGGCGTGCTGCCACGCGCTGAAGGAAGTGCCCGAGGTCAATGCCGAGATCGACGGCCAGGACGTGGTCTACAAGAACTTCGTCCACATGGGCGTGGCGGTCGGCACCCCGCAGGGTCTGGTCGTGCCGATCGTGCGCGACGCGGATCAGAAGTCATTCGCGGACATCGAGCAGGAGATCTCGGATCTCGGCGCGCGCGCCCGCGACGGCAAGCTGGCGATGGCCGACATGCAGGGCGGCACCTTCACCATCTCGAACGGGGGGGTCTATGGCTCGCTGATGTCCTCGCCGATCCTGAACCCGCCGCAATCCGGTATCCTGGGCATGCACAAGATCCAGGAACGGCCGATGGTGGTGAAGGGCGAGATCGTGATCCGGCCGATGATGTATCTGGCGCTGAGCTACGACCACCGGATCGTCGACGGCAAGGGCGCGGTGACCTTCCTCGTCCGGGTCAAGGACGCGCTGGAGGATCCGCGCCGGCTTCTCATGGACCTCTGATCGCGGGACGGGCGTTGCCCGACATCGCCCGTCCGCATCGTCGAAAGGAACAGCCATGACGACCCAGCTTCTCGCCCGCTACGACATCGGTGACTTCGCGCAGTGGAAACGCGCCTTTGATGCCGATGCCGAGGATCGCGGCAACAACAGCCTGTCCGTGCTGCAGATCTGGCGCGAGGGGGCGACCCGCGCCTGGGTCCTGTACCAGGTGGCGGATCCGAAGCGCGCCCGGCAGTACCTGGACGGCGCGGCCGGCGTCTTCGACAGCCAGGCGGGCGTGACCGGCCATGAATACCACATGCTGGAAACTGCATGAGCGTGGCGCCCACCGCCGAACTGGCGGCGCTTGGGCTGGCGGCCATCCTGCAGGCGGGCCAGATCGCGCTGGCCGGCTGGTCCATGAACCGCGACGTGGGGCCGCGCTGGAATGCCGGGCCACGCGACAGCGAACCGGAGCTGTCGCCGCTGACCGGCCGCCTGCGGCGCGCGGTCGCCAACCATTTCGAGGCGCTGGCGTTCTTTACCATCGCCGTGGTGATGGTGCAGTTGACCGGATCGAACGGCACGCTGACTGCGATCTGCGCCTGGATCTACCTGCTGGCCCGCATGGTCTATGTGCCGGCCTATGCCTTCGGCTGGTCGCCGGGACGGTCGATCGTCTTCGGGGTCGGATTCGTCGCGACCATGGTGATGATCGTGGCCGGCCTGTTCTGACCCCAGCCGCTCTTGCCATCCCGCGGAGTCGGGCGTGGGACGAACGCATCGTCTCGGCCGCCGCGGTCAGAAAAAAAGGACGTCGTGATGTATGATCTGATCGTGATCGGTGCCGGACCGGGCGGCTATGTGTGCGCCATCAAGGCCGCGCAGCTGGGGCTGAAGGTGGCCTGTGTCGAGGGGCGCGAGACGCTGGGCGGCACCTGCCTGAACATCGGCTGCATTCCGTCCAAGGCCCTGCTGCACGCCAGCCACATGGCGCACGAGATGCACGAGAACTTCGCCACGATGGGACTGATGAACGCGAATGCCGACGTCGATTGGAACCGGATGCTGTCCTACAAGCAGGACGTGGTGGACGGGAACACCAAGGGGATCGAGTTCCTGTTCAAGAAGAACAAGGTCGACTGGCTCAAGGGATGGGCCAGTATCCCGGCGGCAGGCCAGGTCCGGGTCGGCGACGAGACCCACGAGACCAAGGCGATCGTGATCGCCACAGGATCGGTGCCCTCCTCGCTCAAGGGCGTCGAGATCGACAATGAGGGCGGCGTGGTGGTGGATTCGACCGGCGCGCTGGCCCTGCCCCGGATTCCCGACACGATGGTGGTCATCGGCGCGGGCGTGATCGGGCTGGAACTCGGGTCGGTCTACAACCGTCTGGGCACCAAGGTCACGGTGATCGAGTATCTGGACGCGATCACGCCGGGGATGGACGCCGAGGTGCAGAAGCAGTTCCAGAAGATCCTGACCAAGCAGGGCTTCAAGTTCGTCCTGAACGCGGCCGTTCAGGGGGTTCAGGTCAATGACGGTCGGGCGACGGTGACGTGGCAGCCGAACAAGGGTGACGAGGCGCAGACCGCCGAGGCAGATGTGGTGCTGGTCGCGACGGGGCGCCGCGCCTTCCATGAGGACCTGGGACTGGATACGCTCGGCGTCGCGCTGACAGACCGCGGCCAGATCGCGGTCGACAAGCACTGGGCAACCAGTGTGCCCGGCGTCTATGCCATCGGCGACGCGGTGCCCGGCCCCATGCTGGCCCACAAGGCCGAGGATGAAGGCATGGCCGTCGCCGAGGTGATCGCCGGCAAGCACGGCCATGTGAACTACGACGTGATCCCGGGTGTGATCTATACGACCCCCGAGGTCGCCAGCGTCGGTCTGACCGAGCAGGCAGCCAAGGAAACCGGGCGCAAGATCAAGACCGGCAAGTTCCCCCTGATGGGCAACGCGCGGGCCAAGGCGATGCTGCAGGCCGATGGATTCGTGAAGCTGGTGGTGGACGCCGAAACGGACCGCATCCTGGGCTGCCACATCGTCGGCCCCGGCGCCGGCGAGCTGATCCACGAAGTCTGCGTGGCGATGGAGTTCGGGGCCGCGGCGCAGGATCTGGCGCTGACCTGCCATGCCCATCCCACGGTCAGCGAGGCAGTGCGGGAAGCGGCACTGGCCTGTGGCGACGGCGCCATCCACGCCTGAGCGGGCCGCGTGGTCCGCTGCGGTCGCGGCGGATCACACAAGTTCGGCCGCCTGTGTCAAGTTCCGGGTTGTCGCGCAAAGATCGCCTGACGTGTTCTGATCGGCGGGATTTCGCCCAAATCGGCATCAATCTGCGCATCTCCGCCGTGTTTGGTTAATCGAGTTGCAACCAGGGCACATCTCCGGTCAATCGGGCCAACCGATGCCGAAGCCCCCTGCGCGGGCACGGCTTTCGATCCCGACAGAAGGTAGGCACAGTGCCGCATCGCATCGCGAATCGACTGAATTCCGCTTTGGAACGCTGGCTGCCCGAACAGCGCCTTTTTCTGAAATCCGAAACGTCGACCCGCTTTGTCCGGCTGCGCCCGATGACCCAGGCAGCCGCCCTGGGCGGGACGGCGATCGTCCTGAGCTGGTCGATCGTAGCGAGCTCGGTCCTGGTCATCGACGCCGTCGGCGCAGGATCCTCGCGCGAGCAGGCGGCACGGACCCAGGCGGCGCTGGAATCACGCCTCAACACACTGTCGCAGGAACGCGACACCCGCGCGGCAGAGGCCGCGGCGGCGCAGGAACGCTTTGCGGTGGCGCTCGATCAGGTGTCGCAGATGCAGTCGCAGCTTCTGGCCGCCGAGGAGCGCAAGCGCGAACTCGAAACCGGGCTGGGCGTCGTTCAGGCGTCGCTGCACGACGCCCTGGTCGACCGTGACAAGGCGCGCAAGCTGGCCGCCGCGACCACCGAGCAGGCAGCCGAGGCCCAGCCCCAAGCCGCGCGGGCAGAAGAATTTTCGGTCGCGCTGGACATCCTGTCGGACGAGTTGGCCTCGACCGCCGTGGAACGGCAACTGGCGGAGCGTCGGGCCACCGATGCAAGCCGCAAGGCCGAGGAGATGGCCGTCGAGCGCGATCAGCTGGTGGCGCGGACCGACGAGATCTTTGCCCAGCTGGAGGACGCGGTCGAACTGTCGGTCAAGCCGCTGGACGAGATGATCCGCAATGTCGGCGTGGACAGCGACAAGCTGCTGGAAACGGTGCGCGAGGGTTATTCCGGCCAGGGTGGCCCGCTGACCCCGATGGGCTATTCGACCCGCGGCAACGCGGCGATTTCCGAATCCGAGGCGCGCGCCAAGGAAATCGTGGTGTCGCTGGACAAGGTGAACCGCTATCGCATCGCGGTCAGCCGCCTGCCGCTCGCCATGCCCGTGAAGTCGGCGTTCCGCTATTCCTCGGGATTCGGTCCGCGCTGGGGCCGCAAGCACCAGGGCCTCGACATGGCCGGGCCGGTCGGCACGCCGATCTTTGCGACCGGCGATGGCGTTGTCACATTCGCAGGCTGGCAACGCGGCTACGGCAACCTGATCAAGATCGAGCACGAGCTGGGCACCGAGACGCGCTACGCGCATCTGTCGAAGATTCGGGTCAAGGCCGGGCAAAAAGTGTCGCGCAACAGCCAGATCGGTGATATGGGCAACACCGGACGGTCGACCGGGTCGCATCTCCATTACGAGGTGCGCGTGAACGGTCAGGCCGTCAATCCGATGAGCTTCATCAAGGCCGCAGAGAATGTTTTCTAAGTCCCGCGTCACCGAACCCGGACCCCGCAGCCAGCCCCGCCAGTACGAACCGGAAAGCAGCCGCCCCATGGATTCGACCTACGATGTTCCCGCCCCGACACACCGCACCGGGCCGTCGCTGCTATCGGCAGACCTGACCGTCAAGGGTGACATCCGCACCCAGGGCGACGTGCAGATCGAGGGCAATATCGAGGGCGACGTGCGCGCCAACCAGCTGACGGTCGGGGAAAGCGCGACCATCCGCGGCGAGATCGTGGCCGAGGAAGTGATCGTGAACGGTCGCGTCGTCGGCCGGGTGCGGGGGCTGAAGGTGCGCCTGTCGGCGACGGCACGGGTCGAGGGCGACATCGTCCACAAGACCATCGCAATCGAATCCGGCGCCCATTTCGAGGGATCGGTCCAGCGACAGGAAGACCCGCTCGGCCAGGGCCATACGCCCAAGCTGGCCGCGCCCAGCTGTGCCATGGCCGATGAGGACGAGGATATCGGCCACGCGGTCTGAACCGCGCGGCCTTGTCTGAGGGGCACGCGACGACCAGACCCGGCGATCAGTCCCAGTCGGGGATCAGTTGCCGGTACATGTGCCAGCTTGCGTGGCCAAGGATCGGCAGCCCGACAAACAGTCCCAGGAACCAGGGCAGGATTGACAGTCCTAGGATCAGGACGATCGTCGCCGCCCACACCAGCATCACCAGCGGGTTCGCGCTCACGGCGTGAAAGCTGGTGATGATCGCGGTGATGAAGTCGATCTCTCGATCCAGGATCAACGGCAGCCCCACCACCGTCATCGCGAACAGGACGGCGGCAAACCCGGCGCCGATCAGCGTGCCGATCGCCAGCATCGCCACACCGCGGGGCTGCATCAGCATGTCGGCGGAGGTCGTGATGTTGGTCAGTGCCCCCGCGCCCATGAACAATGCAAACGTCGTGTGCGCGACGAACACCCAGAACATGAACATCAGCAGGATCACCATCGCCATCGACGGCACCTGCCGGTCCTTCTGTGCGAACACAACGCCCAGAACCTCGCCCCAGCGGTGGCTCTGCCCGTTCTCGATGCGGTGGCTGATCTCGTAGAGGCCGACGGCCGCGAAGGGCGCGATCAGGGGAAAGCCCACGATGAACGGGATCATCCACCAGTCCTGGCCAACGGCGCGGGCGACCGCCGCCAGCACCAGCCCGCCGAGAACGTAGAAGGCGGAAAAGAATACCCCGAACAGCGGCGCCCGCATGAAGTCGCGCCACCCGGCGCCGAGCGCCCGCGGAATGGCATCCATCCCGATGATCGCAGGATCGGGGATGTCCGCCGGGGCGTTCGCGACAGCAGGCCGGGCGACGCGCGCGCTAACCCGACCACGCGGGGTAATGACCGAATCTGTCTCGGGCTCCGGCTCCGGGCCCGGATCGGGTTCCGGGTTGGGCGGCAGGTCAGGATCGGGAATCGGGCGCGGTTCGCGGATCAAAGAGGTCATGCCTTCATCCTGTCCAGACGCGTCCGCAACGCCTCGTTCACGGCCGGGGTGACAAACTTGCTGACGTCGCCGCCGAGACGCGCGATTTCCTTGACCAGCTTGGATGCGATCGCCTGCCGGCGCGCATCGGCCATCAGGAAGACGGTTTCGACCGTCGCGTCCAGGGCGCGGTTCATGCCGACCATCTGGAACTCATACTCGAAATCCGCAACCGCGCGCAGGCCCCGTACGATGATCTGCGCGCCGACATCGCGCGCGCAGTCGATCAGCAGGTTCTCGAAGGGGTGAACGACGATCTCTCCGCCGCACTTGGCCGTGATCGCCGCGCATTCCGCCTGGACCATGGCCACCCGTTCCTCCAGCGGAAAAAGCGGTTGCTTGTCCCGGTTGATCGCGACGCCGATCACCAGACGATCGACCAGCGCCAGCGCCCGCTGTATGATGTCGACATGCCCCAGGGTGATCGGGTCGAATGTGCCGGGGTAAAGGCCGATGCGCATGACTGTCCCTTTCTCGCGTCAATCGACGCCAAGGCACCATGATGCCGGCGCTGCTGCAAGCGGGGGTGATACGCGGGCCCGCTCAGGCCCCCATGATCATGCCGGTCAGCGCTTCCTTTTCCAGCCCGAGTTCCTTCAGCCGCGCGAAAACCACGTCCCCGATCGACACAACGCCCAGCATCTTGCCCGATTCGTCCACCACCGGCATGTGGCGGAAGCGGCCTTCGGTCATGCGTTCGAGCACCTGCAGCGCGTCGTCGCCCAGACGGCAGGTGCTGACCTTGCTGGTCATCAGGTCGCTGATGCTTCGCGACAGGATCTCGCCGCCATTCGCGACCTCGCGGACGATGTCGCGCTCCGACAGGATGCCGTCGGGCGTCGCCCCGTCGGCGGAAACCACCACCGCCCCGATCCGCCGCGCCGCCAGCAGCTCCACCGCCTTGGCGACCCGATCATCTGGCCGCACCATCACGATCTGCTGCGGCCCGGCTTTCATGGCAAGGATCTGCTTGACGATCATTGGCGCCACCCTTTCAACACGTTTCTCAATCGAGAGTTGCCGCGTAATGATGTTTCGTCAAGCCCGAGTGTCGACTTGCTGTTCCAGCCTGGCCACTTCCTCGCGCAGGCTGCCGACCAGCGCCTCGGCCAGCCGGGTCAGCCGATCCGAGCGACGGTCATCTGCATGGCGGATCAACCAGAAGGCACGCGTCAGCGCGATCTCGTCCGGCAGCACCCGCACCACCCCCGGTGCAAACGGGATGGCGAAATCATGCACGATCCCCAACCCGCCGCCGGCGCGAATCGCCTGCAGCTGCACGCTGACCGAATTCGACGTCAGCATCGCCGCGCTGACCCCGGTCTCGGTCAGGTAGTCGAGTTCCCGATCGAAGATCATGTCGCCGATATAACCGATCAGCCGGTGTCCCTGCAGATCGGCCCGTGACCGGATCGGGGGATGCCGTTCCAGATAGTCGCGGTGCGCGGCCAGGTGCAGCCGGTACTCGGTGATCTTCTGCATCACGGCGCGGCCGGTCTGGGGCGGGCTGACGGCAATGGCCATGTCGGCTTCGCGCCGGCTCAGGTTGAACACCCGCGGCAGGGCGACGATCTGGACCTCCAGCCCCGGATGCGCGCGGCACAACACGGCGGCGATCTGTGGCAACAGATAATTGGCGCACCCGTCCGGCGCCCCGATCCGCAACTGCCCGCTCAATGCACCCGGGGCGGCCAGCGCTTCCGCGGCCTCGGTCGCGGCGCGTTCGGCTGCCTCGGCCGGGGCGACCAGGCGCTGCCCCTCGGGGGTCAACCCGTAGCCTTGCGGCGTCTTGGCGAACAGGACCCGCCCCAGCGTCGTTTCCAGCCGCGCCACCCGCCGGCCGATGGTCGAGGCGTTCAGCCCCAGCCGTTGCCCTGCGCGCGACAGGCTTTCGTCCCGCGCCACAGCCAGGAACACCCGCAGATCGTCCCAGTCCACCCTCGACGAAGCCCCGCAATCCTGCAAAACGCTTTTGCCCGATCGTCGCTTTACGCCTGCATTTGCGCAAGTCTAGGATGCGCCAACCGCTATGGAGGATCACCGATGCGCGCCATTCACCACTGGATCGACGGCCAGGAGTCGCCCGGCTCGTCCGGTCGCACCGCCGACGTCTACAACCCCGCCACCGGCGAGGTGCAGGGGCAGGTCGATCTGGCCAGCACGGCCGAGGTCAACGATGCCATCGCCCGGGCCGCGCGGGCCCAGCCGGCCTGGGGGGCGACCAACCCGCAGCGTCGCGCGCGGGTGATGATGAAGATGGTCGACCTGCTGAACCGCGACATGGACAAGCTGGCCGAGATGCTGTCCAGCGAGCACGGCAAGACCTTTCCCGACGCCAAGGGCGACGTGCAGCGCGGGCTGGAGGTGATCGAGTTCTCGATCGGCGCCCCGCACCAGCTGAAAGGCGAGTTCATCGACGGGGCCGGCCCCGGCATCGACATGTATTCGATGCGCCAGCCGCTGGGCGTCGTCGCCGCGATCACGCCGTTCAACTTTCCGGCCATGATCCCGCTGTGGAAACTGGGCCCGGCGCTCGCCTCGGGCAACGCGGTGATCCTGAAACCGTCTGAACGCGACCCGACCGTTCCCAACATGCTCGCGCAGCTGTTCAAGGAGGCCGGCCTGCCCGATGGCGTGCTGCAGGTCGTGCACGGCGGCAAGGAGGCGGTGGACGCAATCCTGGACAGCGACATCATCCAGGCAGTCGGCTTTGTCGGGTCCACGCCGATCGCGCAGTACATCTATGAACGTGCGGCGCAGACCGGCAAGCGCGCCCAGTGCTTTGGCGGCGCCAAGAACCACATGATCATCATGCCGGACGCCGACATGGACCAGGCGGCCGATGCGCTGGTGGGCGCCGGCTACGGCGCCGCGGGCGAGCGCTGCATGGCGATTTCCGTGGCCGTCCCGGTGGGCGACGAGACCGCCGACCGGCTGATCGAAAAGCTGGTGCCGCGCATCGAGAAGCTGAAGGTTGGCCCGTACACGGCCGGCAACGACGTCGATTTCGGGCCGGTCGTGACCCAGGCGGCCAAGGACAACATCCTGCGGCTGGTCGAACGCGGTGTCGAGCAGGGTGCCGAACTTGTGGTGGACGGCCGCAACTTCAACCTGCAGGGCTACGAGGACGGGTTCTTTGTCGGCCCGCATCTGTTCGACCGGGTGACGCGGGACATGGACATCTACAAGACCGAGATCTTCGGCCCGGTCCTGAGCACGGTCCGCGCGCAAAGCTACGAGGAAGCGGTGGATCTGGCGATGAGCCATGAATACGGCAACGGCACCGCGATCTTTACGCGCGACGGCGACACCGCGCGCGACTTTGCCAGCCGCATCAACATCGGCATGGTCGGGATCAACGTGCCGATCCCGGTGCCCCTGGGCTATTTCACCTTCGGCGGGTGGAAGCGGTCCGGGTTCGGGGACCTGAACCAGCACGGTCCCGATGCGTTCCGGTTCTACACCCGTACCAAGACGGTCACGAGCCGCTGGCCGTCGGGCATCAAGGAAGGTTCGGCCTTCAACTTCAAGGCGATGGACTGACGGGACCGGCCGCAGGTCCGGGCAAGACAGATCCGGTCCTGCGGTCACCCGATGCCGTTGGCGCGCTGCAGTTCCCGCAGATACGCGATAATCGCAGCCAGTTCGCCATCACTCACCCCCTCGACCGCAGCCATGTCGCCGAACTGCCAGTGATGCGCGCGCACCCCCTGCCTGACCGCCAGGACGATGGCCATGTCGGCATGATGCCCGGGCTCGTAGATCCTGTGGACCAGCGGCGGCCCTGCCCCGTCCACACCTGCGGCGTCCCGACCGTGGCAGTTCGCGCAGCTTGCAGTGAACGCGGCGGCGCCCAGCTCTGCCTCGGAACTGAACGTGGCGGGGCGGACCACCTGCGCCAGCGCCCCGCCCGACGCGCGGGTGGCGGTTTCCGACGGCCGGTCCAGCGCCCACCAGGCCAGTCCACCCGCCACGACGACAGCGGTCGCCAGCACAACCCCGTTTCTCATGTTGCTCCTCCTCAGACAGGCCGCCGCGGTATGGTCTTTGACCGATCGCCACTGCAATAGTTCGTCAACGGCGCGGCGTCACGCCCGCGCAGCGCAGGGACCACAAGCGGAGGTCGCATGGATTTTGCACTGACCGAAGAACAGCAGGCCATCTTGGACATGGCACGCGCATTCGGGGCCGAACAGATCGCCCCCAACGCCCGCCGCTGGGAAGCCGATGGCACGATCCCAAAGGCCTTGTGGGCACAGGTTGCGGAGCTGGGTTTCGGCGGGCTCTATGTCAGCGAGGATCACGGCGGCTCGGGACTGACGCGACTGGATGCGACGCTGGTCTTCGAGGCGCTGGCGATGGCGGACCCGGCGGTCGGGTCGTTCCTGTCGATCCACAACATGTGCGGCGGCATGATCGACAAGTTCGGCACGGCCGAGGACCGCCAGCGCTGGCTGCCCGACCTGTGCAGCATGACGAAGGTGTTTTCCTACTGCCTGACCGAACCCGGCAGCGGGTCGGATGCGGCCGCGCTGCGCACCCGCGCCGACCGCACCAACGAGGGGTGGAGGCTGAACGGGACCAAGGCGTTCATCTCGGGGGGCGGCTATTCCGACGCCTATCTCTGCATGGTCCGGACCGGCGAAAGCGGCTCGCGCGGCATTTCCGCCATGGTGGTCGAGGACGGCACCGCGGGGCTGTCCTTTGGCGCGCTGGAAGACAAGATGGGGTGGCGCGCCCAGCCGACCAGCCAGGTCCAGTTCGACGACTGCGTGGTGCCGTCCGAGAACCTGCTGGGCGAGGAGGGGCGCGGCTTTGCCTATGCGATGGCCGGACTTGACGGTGGCCGCCTGAACATCGCGGCCAGCGCGCTCGGCGGGGCGCAGGCGGCGCTGGACCAGACGATCCGCTACATGGGTGACCGCAAGGCATTCGGCCGCCCGCTGGACCAGTTCCAGGCGCTGCAGTTCCGGCTGGCCGAGATGGAGGTCGCGCTGCAATCGGCACGGACTTTTCTGCGCCAGGCCGCGTGGAAGCTGGACAACGGCGCCCCGGACGCGACCAAGTTCTGCGCGATGGCCAAGCTTTATGTCACCGATGGCGCGTTCGAGGTCGCCAACCAGTGCCTGCAGCTGCACGGGGGCTATGGCTATCTGGCCGATTACGGGATCGAGAAGATCGTGCGCGACCTGCGCGTCCACCAGATCCTTGAAGGAACGAACGAAATCATGCGGCTCATCGTCAGCCGGGCGATGCTGGCAGAGCGGGGCTGACCATGAACGACCTGGATATCCGCAAGGATCGCCGCGCCGGCCGGATCACCTTCGCCCGGCCCAAGGCGCTGAACGCCCTGAACCACGGCATGACGCGCGCCATCCACGCCGCGCTGGACGAGTGGCGCAACGACCCCGAAGTGGCGCTGGTCATCATCGATGCGGAAGGTGATCGGGCGTTCTGCGCCGGCGGCGACATCGCAGCGCTGTACCACGCGGGCAAGGCCGGCGATCATTCCGTCGGCCGCGCGTTCTTTGCCGACGAATACCGGATGAACGCCGCCATCGGGGATTATCCCAAGCCGATCGTCGCGTTCATGCAGGGGTTCGTCATGGGCGGCGGTATCGGAGTCGGCGGTCACGCCGGCTTCCGGATCGTTGGCGACTCGACGCAGATCGCCATACCGGAAACCGGAATCGGCCTGATCCCCGACGTGGGCGGCACCTGGCTGCTCGCCCGGGCACCGGGACGGATCGGGGAATATCTCGGCCTCACCGGCGCGCGGATGGGCGCGGGCGACGCGATCCATGCCGGATTCGCGGACCTCTACCTGCCCGAGGCCGAATGGCCGGCGGCCATCGAGCGGCTGGCGGAAACCGGCAGTGTCGCCACGCTCAAGGGCCACCCGCCACAGCATCCGGCCCTGGCCGACCGCGATCTGAGCCCCTTCGGCGGCCGCACGGTCCAGGAGATCGTCGCCGCGCTGGATGCCGCGGGGGATCACGACACGACCGCGGCGATGCGGCGCAATTCACCGCTGTCCATGGCCGCGACGCTGGCGATGGTGCGGGCGGCCCGGGGTGACAGCCGCATGCAGGATGCGCTGAGCCGGGAATACCGGTTCACCCATCGGGCCACGCAGCAGACCGACTTTCTGGAAGGGGTGCGGGCGCAGATCATCGACAAGGATCGCGCCCCGAACTGGGCGGCCGAGGCCACGCCGGCGGCCGTCGACGCAATGCTGGCGCCGCTGGGTGCCGACGAACTGACCTGGGAGGATCGGGCATGAAGATCGGTTTCATCGGACTGGGCAACATGGGCGCCCCGATGGCCCGCAACCTGGTGGCGGCCGGCCATCCGGTGACCGGCTACGACCCGGTCGCACCTGACGTAGAGGGCGTTCTGCCGGCGACCGGCCCCGCCGAAGCGGTCGCCGACGCCGAGGTGGTGATCACCATGCTGCCGAATGGCCAGATCCTGCGGTCGGTGGCCGGGCAGATCATCCCGCGCATGGCCGCGGGGGCGGTGCTGTGCGACTGTTCCACGGTGGATGTCGACAGTGCCCGCAGCGTTGCCGATCAGGCCGCGGCTGCCGGGCTGGAGGCGCTAGACGCCCCCGTTTCCGGCGGCATCGGCGGTGCGGCGGCAGGCACCCTGACTTTCATGGTGGGCGGCAGCACGGCGGCGTTCGAGCGGGTCAAGCCGCTCTTCGACGTGATGGGGCAGAAGGCAGTGCATTGTGGCGGCCCGGGCGCAGGCCAGGCCGCCAAGATCTGCAACAACATGATCCTGGGGGCGACGATGATCGCCACCTGCGAAGCCTTCGCCTTGGCGCAGAAGCTCGATCTCGACGCGCAGAAGCTGTTCGACGTGGTGTCGACCTCCTCCGGGTCGTCATGGTCCACGACCGCCTATTGCCCGGTCCCCGGGGTCGGCCCGAAATCGCCTGCGGACAACGACTACCGGCCGGGCTTTGCCGCCGAGCTGATGCTGAAGGATCTGCGCCTGTCGCAGCAGGCGGCGGAATCCGTCGACGCGGACACCCCGATGGGGGCCCTGGCGACGGAACTTTATGCCCGCTTCGTCGAAGCCGAGAATGGCCACGGCCGCGATTTCTCGGCCATGCTGCCGCGCCTCGCGGCACGGGGTCACAGCGGAAAATCCTCACCGGACTGAGTTGCAGGAATACACCACCGCACAGCGCCGCCACCACGATCACGGGGGATTGCGCAGATCGGACGCAACGGACTGCTGTCCGACACGTTGGCTTGTTGGCTCTGCAGAAAGGTGGACCCATGCTCCGGTGGATACATCTCGTCCTGATCGGCGGGTTGGCGGCGCTTCCGCTCGCCCCTGCCGCTCTGGCGCAAGGCCAGGGCGGGCGGGATGGCAAGGCCGCAGCCTCGTCGAACAAGGCGCGGCAGGCGCAAGCAGGCGGTGGCGCGAAGGCGCGCGGCGCGGTCAAGGCCAGCGGGCGAAAGGGCGGTCGGCCGGATCAGGCCGCGCAGGGAGGCGGGCCGGGTGGCGCGGCCGCCGCTGCTAACCGGCAGCCCAGGTCCAAAGGGAGCCCGCCAAAGGCGAAGCGGGCCGAGGCCCCGGCAGGCGGCCAACTGTCGCCCGCAGCCGCGACGGGGAGTGGCGCTCCATCCTCGCCCCCCGCCGGCGCGAACGTGTCGCGATCGGCCGGGGTGGCAAGTCCACAAGCGACTCCCCCGCCGCCCGTCAAGCCAGCCAAGAAATCCGGGGCATCTGCAGCCGTGGGTTCACCCAGGCCGTCCGGCGCCGTGGTCGGACAAGCACCCGCTGCCGGCACGATCCACCTGATCACCCGGCCCGGATTGTATGGCCTGGGTCAGCCGCCCCGCGGGTCCCGCTATGCCATCATTGGCGGTCAGATCGTCCGCGTCGACGCGGAGAGCAACAAGGTCCTGTCGATCCTGCGTAGCGTGGACGCCATCCTGGACTGACCTGACCGCTGGGCTGGGCGACGCCCGACCTCCTATGTGGTAGCCTGCACGTCCAGCAGGGCGCGGGCGGCATCGCGCGCAGCCGTGGTCACCTGTTCGCCCGCCAGCATGCGCGCAATCTCCTCGACCCGGTCGGGGGCAGGCAGTTCCTCGACCTGCGACGTCGTCATGCCGTCTGCAACGGACTTGGACACCCGGAAATGCCGGCTGCCCAAGGCTGCGACCTGGGGCGAGTGGGTGACGACCAGCACCTGGGCGCCGTCGGCCAGACGCGCCAACCGCCGCCCCACGGCGTCAGCGGTGGCCCCGCCGACACCGCGGTCGATCTCGTCGAAGATCATCACCAGCGTGTCGCTGCCGCGGGCCAGACAGACTTTCAGGGCCAGCAGGAAACGCGACAACTCGCCGCCGGACGCGATCCGGTCCAACGGCCCCGACGGCGCGCCGGGGTTGGTCGCCACGGTGAAGGCGACGGCGTCGCGCCCGTCCGGCCCCGGCTCGGCGGCCTCCATGCGGGTCCGGAACACCGCGCGTTCCATCTTCAGGGGCGCCAGCTCGGCCGCCATCGCTTCGTCCAGACGCGCTGCGGCCTCGGCGCGCGTCCGGCTGATCAAGGCTGCCGCCGCATCATAGTCGGCCTCGGCCTGCCGGACGGCACGGTTCAGATCGTCCAGCCGCGCCTCACCCGCATCCAGCGCCGCGAGGCGCGCGGCCAGATCGACCGACAGCGTGACCAGATCGTCCGGCAGCACGTCATGCTTGCGCGCCAGCGCCCGCAGCGCGAACAGCCGCTCCTCCGTCGCCTCCAGCGTGGAGGGGTCGAAGGCCATGCCTGACAGCGCATCCTCGATCCCGCCCGTGGCCTCGCCCAGTTCCACCAGCGCCCGACTCAAGGATTCCAGCGGCGCGTCCAGACGACCTTCGGCGCTTGGGGCTGCGCCTTCGAGCCAGCGCACCGCATCGATCATCGCGCCCTCGGCGCCCTGCCCCGACAGGATCTCCAGGGCGCGGTGGACGTCGCTGCTTATGCGTTCGGCGGCCTGCATCTGTCGCCGCTCACTGTCCAGCCGTTCCTCTTCGCCGGCTTGCGGGTTCATCTTGTCCAGTTCCGCCACGGCGTGGCGCAGGAAGTCCTCTTCCTTGCGGGCCGCCTGCAGCGCGGCCTCTGCGTCGGCCAAGGCCTGTCCGGCCTTGCGCCGCGCGCTCCAGGCGGCGCGTAACGGGCCGAGATCCAGACCGGCAAAGGCATCCAGCAGGGTCCGGTGGCCGCGCGGGTTCAGCAGGCCGCGATCATCATGCTGACCGTGCAGTTCGACCAGCGCATCGGACAGATTGCGCAGCACCTCGCCGGTCACCCGGCGGTCGTTCACCCAGCCGGTCTTGCGGCCGTCAGCGGCGTTGACACGCCGCAGGATCAGTTCGTCCTCCGCCTCGATCCCTGCATCGGCGAGGATATCGCGGGCGGGATGCCCGGGCGGCAGGTCGAACTCGGCCGTCACCTCGCCCTGCGCCGCCCCGGCGCGGACCAGTTCGGCCCGCCCGCGCCAGCCCAGCACGAACCCCAGACAGTCCAGCAGAATAGACTTTCCCGCGCCGGTTTCGCCGGTCAGGACGTTCAGTCCCGGGGCGAACTCCAGCGACAGCCGGTCGATCAGCAGCATGTCACGGATCTGGAGAGCGCGCAGCATTCCTGCCCCCGTCCAATGCGACCCGGTTTGCGGCTACAGCCACTTGCCCTGGATCACCTGCCGATAAACATCGGTCAGCCAGTTGTCGCCCTGCGCCGTCGCGGTCAACCCGCGGCCCCGCAACTGCGCGTAGGCGTCCTGATAGAAGGGCGAGGACTGGAAGTTGTACCCCAGGATCGCGCCCGCGGTCTGCGCCTCGTCGGTCAGCCCGAGTGCCAGATAGGCCTCGACCAGCCGCATCAGCGCCTCGGGGGTGTGGCTGGTGGTCTGATAGTCCTCGACCACGACGCGGAAGCGATTGACCGAGGCGGTGTAGTTGCCGCGCTTCAGGTAATAGCGCCCGATCTCCATTTCCTTGCCGGCCAGATGGTCGAAAGCCAGGTCGAACTTGAGGATCGCGGACCTGGCGTATTCGCTGTCGGGGTGGCGCTCGATCACGTCTCGCAGCGCCTGCAGGGCCTGAAAGGTCAGGCCCTGGTCGCGGCCGACCTCGTCGATCTGGTCGTAATAGCTCAGCGCCAGCAGATAACGGGCATAGGCTTCGTCCACGTCGCCGGGGTAGCTGTCGATGAACCGCTGCGCGGCGCCCCGCGCCTCTTCGTACTGACGGGCCCGGTGATAGCTGTAGGCCTGCATGATCAGCGCCCGCTTGGCCCATTCGGAGTAGGGATAGAGACGTTCGACCTCGCCGAAGAAGTAGATTGCCCCATCGGGACGGCGGCTGTTCTCCAGCTCGTACTCACCCCGCTTGTAGATCTCCTCGGCAGTAAAGCCCTCGACGGGCGGGCGGCTGCCGCCTGTGGACGCGCCGCCGCCGCACGCGGACAACAGCGTGACCACCGCGATTGCCCCAGCCGCATGCCGTGCTGCCGATTTCAAGCCTGCCATGCCGCACCCGCCTGTTCTTGAACGCCGTTCCGCTGACGCGCGCCGCGCGGCCCCGCTGTCCCTAGCACACATAAACGGAGCGCGCAAAAACGCAACGCCGTGACCAAGATGACGGCTGACCGTCCATCGACAGGGCTACCCGTGCCGCGAAGCTTATGTCTCGGACGGCGATCAGATCGGAATGCGGATCAGGCGACCGCCTGATCGCGGGGCTGCATCTCGGCCGCGGCCGCCGCATCCGCAATCACCCCGACACCGGGCAGCCGCCCTTCCAGTGCCGGGCTGCAGATCGTCCATTCCCACGCATCCGGATCGGCGAACAGCGCCCGGAGCAGACGGTTGGTCAGGGCATGCCCCGCCCGGTTCCCGGTGTATCGCGCCAGCAGCGGCGCGCCGGCAAGTGCGAGGTCGCCGACCGCGTCCAGCATCTTGTGGCGGACCGCCTCGTCCCGGTGGCGCAGACCGCCGGGTGACAGCACCCGATCGCCATCGACGACAACGGCGTTGAAGTAGGTGCCGCCGAGGGCGAGCCCATTCGACTGCATGGCCTCGACGTCGGTCAGCCGGCAGAAGGTGCGGCTGTCCATCAGCTCGCGCACGAAGGCGCCGTTGGCGAGGTCCAGCCGCTTGTCCTGCCGTCCGATCGCCGCGTCCGCGAAATCGATCGAGAAGCTCATCTCCAGGTGATCCGCCGGCGTCAGGCGGGCAAAGGCGAGACCTTCGCGCACCTCGACGGGGCGCAGGACCCGGATCGCCGCCAGCGGCGCCGCCTGCCTGACCAGACCGGCCTTGAGAATGCTGGACACGAAGGGCGCGGCCGAGCCGTCGAGGATCGGAACTTCAGGCCCGTCCAGTTCGGCCAGAACGTTGTGAACGCCCGTGCCGGCAAGAGCGGCCATCAGATGTTCGATGGTCGACACCGTCGCCCCATCGTCGCCCTGCACCAGCGTGCACAGGCGCGACGGCACCACGGCATCCCAGCGGGCAGGAATGCGCGCGTTCGGGCCCAGATCGGTGCGCAGGAAGACGATGCCGTGCCCCGCCGGCGCAGGCCGCAGGACCAGCCGGGCGGGCGCGCCGGAATGCAGCCCCACGCCGCGGAACTCGGTTGCTCTTGCCAGTGTCACCTGCATGATCGGTCTGCCTTGCATTCATATCCCGGTCGATCTCGCGTCGACCTGACTTCGAGGTAGGAGGGCCTGCGGGGGCAGACAACAAACGAATTGTAACGGCGTGAAACATATGCCGCCGCCCCCGCCGAAGCGGCACATCCATGCCGCTTAACCCATCGTAAACCAAAGAAAAAGACCGCCTCTGGGCGGTCTTTTCCACATGTCAGATGTTGCGGAGTTGTGAACGCGGCCGATGAGGGCCGCGTCGGCTCAGTTCGCCTGGCGCCGCAGGAACGCGGGGATCTCGACCGTCTCGTCCGCCGAGTCGGGCGACGCGAGGTCGTCGAAATCGGCCCCCCGCTGGGCGCGGTTCATCCGGTCGTTGACCCGGTCGGCGATCGATCCCGTCGGCGCCCGCTGCGGTGCCCCCGTTTCCGACGGATGGGTCATCCGCTCCAGCATCCGGCCGAGACCAGCCATGCGCGACGGCCCCCGGGGCGCCTCGGTGGCCTTGTCGGCCGGTCGCTGCTGCCGGGCCTTTTCACCCCGCGCCTCGGCGGCGCGGCTGAGAATGCCGGCCAGACGTTCCTGCGCCTCGGGGCGGCCACTGCCCGACGGACGCACCGGCGCCGTGTAGGCCTCCGCCGGGTCGTTCAGGCGCGCGGCGAGGCGGCTGTCGGTCCGCGGCTCGGGGCGATGATCGGTGCCCTGCTCGCGGCCTTCCGCCACGGGCTCGGGGTCGCGCGGCCGATAGGCAGGCGCAGGCAGATCGCTGCCTGCTGCCGGCGCCGTGTCGTGCCGCGCCACGGTCCGGGTTGCGCTCGCGTCGGACAGGATCGGGCTGCGACGTGCCGGAACGGCCAGATCGTCCTCGTCCGAGTGTGCCGTCTTCTGCGCGACGCTGGGGGTCTGGGTCAGCGGCTCGCGCATGCCGCGGCGCATGGCCGGGGTGTCGGATTTCGCCACGTCCATGTCGATGCCGGTGGCGACCACCGAGACGCGGACCGCGCCCTCCATGGTCGGATCCAGGGTCGAGCCGACGATGATGTTCGCGTCCGCATCGACCTTTTCGCGGATCTTCTCGGCCGCCTCGTCCATCTCGAACAGGGTTAGGTCGTAGCCGCCGGTGATGTTGATCAGCACCCCCTTGGCGCCGTTCAGGCTGATCTCGTCCAGCAGCGGGTTGGCGATCGCCTTTTCCGCGGCCTCGACGGCGCGGTTGTCGCCGGTGCCCTCGCCGGTGCCCATCATCGCCTTGCCCATCTCGTCCATCACCGCGCGCACGTCGGCGAAGTCGAGGTTGATCAGGCCAGGCCGCACCATCAGGTCGGTGACGCCCTTGACGCCCTGGTACAGCACGTCGTCGGCCATCGCGAAGGCCTCGGTGAAGGTGGTCTTCTCGTTGGCCAGCCGGAACAGATTCTGGTTGGGGATGATGATCAGCGTGTCGACCACCTTCTGCAGCGCCTCGACCCCCTCGTCGGCCTGTCGCATCCGCTTGGTGCCCTCGAACTGGAAGGGCTTGGTCACCACGCCGACGGTCAGGATGCCCATCTCGCGCGCGGCCTGCGCGATGATCGGGGCCGCGCCGGTGCCGGTGCCACCGCCCATGCCGGCGGTGATGAAGCACATATGCGCGCCCATCAGGTGATCGACGATGTCCTCGATCGTTTCCTCGGCAGCCTTGGCGCCGATCGAGGGCTTGGCGCCCGCGCCCAGCCCTTCGGTCACCTTCGGGCCCAGTTGCACGCGGGCCTCGGACCGGCTTTGCGCCAGCGCCTGGGCGTCGGTGTTGGCCACGACGAAGGTCACGCCGTCCAGCTGCTTCTCGATCATGTTGTTGACCGCGTTGCCACCGGCGCCGCCCACGCCAAAGACGGTGATGCGCGGCTTGAGCTCGTCATGCTCGTTCATCATCAGGTTCAGATTCATGCCCGCTGCCCTTTTCGCTGCCGCCGGGTCTGGGCGCCCGGTCGAATCCCCGTTTCACCGATAAGCCTAGCCAGATTCGCCGCCACCGTCACCCGGAATAAGGGTGTTATCCACAAAATATGGCGTATTATCTGCCGACCTCGGCGGTATGTTGCCCATGCTTCATCATCTGGTGGATTTCCATCGACTGCCGCTGTCCGTTGGGTCACCAGTTCGCCCGGAACCACCGCACCGCGCGACGCAGGCTGCGGACGCCATGACTCTCCAGCGGCATCTCGAAATCCCACCACTCATCCTGCGGGTGAGCGGCAAACAGCGCCAGGCCCACGGTCGCGGCGTGGCCCGGCGTCGTCATCTCCTGCGCCAGCCCGTTGATCCGCAGCGGCCGGCCGATCCGGACGTTCTGCCCCAGGATGCGCGCCGCCAGCGTCTCCAGCCCCGGGATCTGGCTGCCGCCCCCGGTCAGGACGATCTGCCGGCTCGGCATGTGCTCGAACCCCGCGGCGTCCAGGACCACCCGCACCTCGTCGAGGATCTCCTCGACCCGCGGGCGCATGATCCCGATCAGGTCGGCGCGACTGACCGTCCGGCGGTCATGTTCCCAGTCGCCGGTCTCGCCGCCCACCTCGATCATCTCGCGGTCGTCGCGCCCGGTCGCCTCGATGCCGCCATGCCGGGTCTTGAGCCATTCGGCGACCGTGGTCGGCACCCGCAGCCCGCGGGTGATGTCCTGGGTGACAAGCTCGCCGCCCATCCGCACCGCATCGGCAAAGATCATGTGTTTCTTGACGAAGATCGACACGCCGGTGACCCCGCCGCCCATGTCGATGCAGGCGCCGCCCAGTTCCTGTTCATCCTCGACCAGCGCGGCCCGTCCGGCGACATAGGCGGCGGACGCGACCCCGGCCAGTTCCAGGTCGCAGCGGCGGATGCAGTGGACCAGGTTGCCGGCCGCATCGCCGTCGATGGTCAGCGCGTGCATGTCGACCGACAGGCGGTTGCCGACATGGTCGCGCGGGTCGGCCAGCCCCGACCGGCCGTCGATGGCAAAGTTCACCGGCTGCGCGTGCAGGACCTCGCGACCGCGGCCGAAATCCGGCACGTTGCAGGCGGCCAGGACCGCCGCCACGTCATGTTCGGCGCATTTCCCGCTGGCTAGGGGGATCTCGCCGGCCAGGCCGTAGGACGCGGGCCGCGCCCCGGACAGGCAGGCGATCACGTGGTCGACGCGGACGCCGGCGCGCTTCTGCGCGGCCGATACGACGGTGCGCACCGCCCGTTCGGTCTCGGCCATCGTCCCGATCTCGCCGAAGCGCATGCCGCGCGACTGGGTCGTCGCTGCACCGATCACCCGGAAATTCGACTGCCCGGCCATGGGCCCGACGCCATCCTCTTCCCGGAACTGTCCGGGGCCGTCGAACTGCAGCACCATGCACGACATCTTGGATGTCCCGATGTCCAGCACCGCGATGACGCCGCGTGCCATGGCGGCGCGGCGCATCTGCCGCATCGCCCGCTGACCCTGGTAGAGATCCCGCATCTGCCTGCCCCCTGTCCGTTCCGCTTCCGCTCTGCTCAGCCCGTCTCTGCGGGCCTTGTCGTCTGTCCGCTGCCGCCCTGCCCCGCGGCACCGGCAGTCTTGTCGTCGCCCGGCTCGCTGACCCGGCCGTCCGGCCCCAGTTCGGGCTTGCCCCGGGCCCGGCGCAGGGTGTTCTGGGCTGTCAGGCCCAGCCGCAGGGCCGGTCGGTCGCCGTTGCGCAGGTCGATGACGGCCACGTCGCGCGACAGCAGGTCGTGGCGGCGATGCAGCCCGACGGCCTCTTCCAGCGCCTGCACGGGACGTCGTTCCGGCAACATGATCCGCTGGCCGTCGTCCAGCACCACGTCCCACCGCCGTTCTCCCATCCGCTGCAGGCCGCGCAGCCGCGGCAGGATGGGCCCGGCCGCTTCGAACAGGGCCAGCGCCTCGACCGTGTGCGCGGCGGCGCCTTCGCCCGCGATCATCGGCAGGTCGGGTCGCACGTCGCGGGCGGTCGCCGAGGCGACGCGATGGCCGCCGGCGTCCAGCAGCTCGATGCCGCCGGCGTGGCGCCACAGCAGCGCGGGTGTGCGCTCGGTCACCACCGCCGACAGGATGCCGCCCGGCCGGATCCGCAGCTCGATCTTCTCGACTGCGTCAAGCTTCATCACCTGCGTGCGCAACGCCGACAGATCGATGTCGAAGCTGGACGCCGGCAGCGTGACCGGCAGCATCGCCCGCAGCCCCTTGTCCACGACGGGCGAGGCCCCCTCGATCGTCATGGTGCGGACCATGAACTCGTCGCGGGTCTGGATCTTCTCGATCATCGCGGTCACGCCACCGCTCAACTCGGCACGGCGGCTTTCATCGGCCAGATACAGGCCGACGACCATCGCCAGGGCAAATCCCGGCAGGCCCACGCGCAGCACCCTGCGGTAAACCGGGGTCAGCCAGATGCGGTGCAACCGATAGGCCAGACGCGATGGCGCCGGGTCGCGCCGCGCCGTCCCGGCCCTGGGCTGCGGGCGCGCGCCGACCGGGCGCGCCGGCGGCGGGCGGCCGCGCCAGTCGGCCGAGCGGCCGGGGCGGGTCAGTTCCTGCACAGCGCATCCTCCACGATCCAGCGACACAGCGCCGGGAAATCCATGCCCGCATGGGCGGCCTGCTCCGGCGCCAGCGATGTCGGCGTCATGCCCGGTTGCGTGTTGGTTTCCAGCAGCACCAGTCCGGCCAGCCCGCGGGTGTCGTCCCAGCGGAAATCGGTGCGGCTGACGCCCTCGCACCCCAATGCCCGATGCGCCCGCACCGCGTAGTCGAGGCAGGCCGCGGTGATGTCGGCAGGAATGTCGGCGGGGATCACGTGGCGAGAGCCGCCGGTCGTGTATTTCGCGTCATAGTCGTACCAGCCATCGGTGATGATCTCGGTCACCCCCAGCGCGCGGTCGCCCAGCACCGTGGTGGTCAGTTCCCGCCCGGGCGCATAGGCCTCGACCATGACCCGCTCCGGCATGTCTGCGGAGAGCTGTGGCGGACCGTCGCCCATGTCGTGGACGATATAGACACCGACCGACGAGCCTTCGTCGTTCGGCTTGACCACGTAGGGCGGGGGCATGACATGCCCTGCCCGCACGTCATCGGCGGCCGCAATGACACTGGGCACGACCGGCAGGCCGACGGCTTGATAAGCCTGCTTGGCCCGGGTCTTGTCCATCGCCAGGGCCGAGGCCAGCACGCCGGAATGGGTATAGCGATGGCCCAGCCATTCCAGCAACCCCTGGACGCAGCCATCCTCGCCGCGGCGACCGTGCAGGGCATTGAAGACGACGTCGGGGCAAAGCTCGGCCAGACGGCCCGGCAGGGTCGCACCCTCATCCGGTCCGAGGATGACCTCGGTCACCTGGTAGCCTGCCACCCGCAGCGCGTTCGCGCACTCGCGCCCCGACGACAGCGACACCTCGCGCTCAACCGAGGGTCCGCCCATCAGAACTGCTACGGTGTGGGCCGTCCTGCTCGACTCGCCCGCCACGTTTTCGCCTCATTCGTCCCCGGTTGACCCGGGTGACCGTTCCGGGGTCTGCTGCCCCGCGACGCGTCGTTCCGACACGCTGTAGCTGCAATGCTAGTGCGGGTCCGCCCAGCAGGAAAGACCAAATCGCGCTTCCGCGACATTTGTCCCCGGCATTGTCAGATCGGGCCGCGCCGTTCCGGTGGCAATCCGTGGCGCCGGAACACCGCGTCCAGCATCTTGGCGCCCGTGTGCGGATTGCGTCTTCCCGCCGCGCCGGATCATGCTAGCTCCGGGACGATCCGAGCTACCGAAGGGCTCTCGCTTGACCATCACCCTGACCAGCCCGCGCCCCGCCGCCGCGCGCAAGGCCGTGGCCTTCTGCTGCGACGACCATTACCTGTCCTACGCGCTTTTCGCCGCCGACCAGATCGCGCGGCTGCATCCGCAGCGGGATTTCGACATCTGCATCTGCGGCGAGCAGGTCCCCGACATCCCGCCCGGTCTGTCGGGCCTTGGCCTGCGCCCCTGCGGGATCGCGACGCAAGGCGCATTCCGGGGGCTGCGGCTGGATGCGCGCCGGACCGAAAGCGCCTATCTTCGCCTTGCCCTGCCGCAGGCCTTCGCGGCCGATTACGACCGATTGCCCTACCTGGACTCGGACATCTTCGTGCAGGGCGGGGATTTCAGCCGCTTGCTGGACCTCGACATGAAGGGTCACGCCGTCGCGGCGGTGCGCGACACGATGCAATGGCGCAGCCCCGGCCGGCGGCCCGAGCAGTTCCGCCGCTTCGGCTGGCCGGCCGCACCCTATTTCAACAGCGGAGTGCTTCTGATCGATGTCGCGGCCTACCGCGACGCCGGGTTGCTCGATCGGGCCGTGGCGCTTGGCCGCAAGGAAAGGGACCGGCTGATCGGCCATGACCAAACCCTGCTGAACTGCGCCCTGCGGGGTCGCTGGGCAGAGCTTTCGCCAACCTGGAACTGGCAGTATTCCTGGTCGGCCCGCATGTCCGAGGCGATGCTGGGCGCCAACATCGTCCATTTCATCGGGGCGGACAAACCGTGGAAGGACCCGCGCAACCGCTTTCCGCCGCGCTTCGCCCGCGCCGCCGCGGCCTTTCTCGCCCGTCATTACCCCGAGCGCGCCGCCGTGCCGGTCGGGCGCGGGCCCGCGTCGGACAGTCGTTACATGCGGCGGATGCTGCTGCGCCAGGCGCTGTCCGCAAGACGGATGGCCCGCTACCTGGACAGGTTCCCGGACGACCTGACGCTGCTGGCCTGACCCGGGCGCCGGCGTGAACCAGGGGACCGGCCCGAGACATCGCGCGCGACATGCGTTAGCCCGGCACCAGCTTAAAGAGGGATCGCCTGCATGCTGCCCTGGATACATCTGGCGACGGCGACCGCGCCGCAGGGCGGACTGCTCAGGCTGCTGCGCCGAGGCGACGAGTTCTCGATCCGCCTTGATGGCGGCAACGAGCTGATGAACAGCCGGCTGAGCGGCTCGGAAGAGGCGCTCGCCAGCCTGGCCCTCGACCGGCTCGGCGGCCGGCCGGCCCCGCGCGTGCTGATCGGGGGACTGGGCATGGGCTTCACGCTGCGCGCGGCCCAGTCCGTCGCACCGCCGGATGCGCGGCTGATCGTCTGCGAGATCGTGCCCGAACTCGTCCAATGGGCCGGGCAGCACATGGCAGCCGTTTTCGGCAATTGCCTCAGCGACCCGCGGGTGGAGGTGAGGACAGGCGATGTGGGCCGGATGATCGAGCAGGCGAGTGGTGCATTCGACGCGATCTTGCTGGACGTCGACAACGGGCCCGATGGCCTGACCCGTCCCGACAATGACGGGCTTTATGGCATGGCAGGTCTTCGATCGGCGCATCGCGCCCTTGCGCCCGGGGGCGTCCTGGCCGTCTGGTCCGCCGCACCGGACCAGGCATTCAGCAGACGCCTGGCCGGCTCCGGGTTCGACGCAAGAACCCACGCGGTACGTGCGGGACGTTCCAGGCGCGGGGCCCGTCACACGATCTGGACGGCTGTTCGATAGGACGGCTGATGATCAGCCTCTCCGAGGATTGGCCGCGACCGAATGTGAAGACAGCTGCGGCCGGGCGCCGGTGTGCACGCCTTCGCTAGCCCGCCGGTTCATAAAAAAGTGCGATCGGGCCGTTTCTCGGCCATCCAAAGCCGCAGACGCGCCCGCTCGCCCTCACGCCGTCAACAGCTCGGGGCTGTCATGCTGGTCCGGCTCAAGCGCCGCAAGGAAGTCCGCGCACCATTTCGAGATGTCGTTCTGCTCGAGCCGGGTCATCATCGCCGTGAACCGCTCGATCCGCTCCTCCAGCGGCATGGCCAAGGCGCGAGCGATGGCGTTGCCGATCGCCTCGATGTCATAGGGATTGACCAGCAGCGCGGAGTCGAGCTCGCGGGCGGCACCGGCGAAACGCGACAGGACAAGCACGCCCGGGTCGGCCGGGTTCTGGGCGGCGACGAATTCCTTGGCGACCAGGTTCATGCCGTCGCGCAGGGGCGTCACCAGCCCGACACGGGCGATCCGGTACAGGCCTGCAAGAGTACTGCGGCCGACCGATTGGTTGATGTAGCGGATCGGCGTCCAGTCGAGCGTGCCCATTGCGCCGTTCACCCGGCCGGCGTGCTCGGCCACCTGTCGCTGCATGGTCGTATACCCCGGCACGTCGCTGCGCGATTTCGGCGACACCTGCAGCAGCGTCGTGCGACCCCGCCACGCGGGATTTGCGACGAGGAACTGTTCGAACCCGTCCATGCGGTGGGTCAGTCCCTTGGAGTAATCGAGCCGGTCCACGCCGATGATCAGATCGCGGCCGCTGAAGCTGACTGCAGTCCGCTTGACCGCCCGGTTTCGCACGGCGCCCCTGGCCATTACGGCAAACTCGCCCACGTCGATGCCGATGGGAAAGGCGCTGGCGCGAAAACGCCTGCCATGGGCGGCCATCCAGCCGCCGCCCAGGTCGCCACCGATCCCCTCACGCTTGAGCGCCAGCGCGAAGTTCTCGACGTCGTACGCGGTCTGGAATCCCACCACGTCATAGGCAGTCAGGCCGCTGATGATGGCTTCATGGACCGGCAGGGTGAAGAACACATCCGGCGAGGGCCAGGGGATGTGCATGAAGAACCCGATGCGGTTCCGGATCCCCAGACGGCGCAGTTCCGAGGCCATCGGGATCAGGTGATAGTCGTGGATCCAGACAAGATCGCCGGGCTGGATCAACCCGCGCAGCCGCTCCGCGAAGAAGCGGTTGACGCGAAAATAGCCTGCCATGTCCTTGCGGGCGTATTCCGTCAGGTCGAGCCGGTAGTGGCAGAGCGGCCAGAGCACGCTGTTGGCGAAGCCCTTGTAGTACTCGGACAGATCTCGACGCGACAGGTCGGCCAACCCGAAGGTGATTTCGCCGCGCTCGACGAACTTCAGCGGACCGGGCTCATCCGAGCCGCTGGACTTGCCCGACCAGCCGATCCAGACGCCGCCCGCCTTCTTCAGTGCCGAATTCAGGGCGACGGCCAGCCCCCCGGCCGGTGGCCCCCTGGTCGGATCGGGAACCCGGTTCGAGACGACGATCAGCCGGCTCACAACACGTCCTCCCATCGGCGGGAGAGATGCATCGCGGCGTAGATCAGCCCGACCATCGAATAGGTCTGGGGAAAGTTCCCCCACAGCTCGCCCGTGTCGACATGCACCCCTTCGGACAGCAGCCCCAGGTGATTTCGGGTGCGCAGGATCTCGTCAAAGATCTCGCGCGCATCCTCGCGACGTCCGACCCGGACCAGCGCATCGATCAGCCAGAAGGTGCACGCGGTGAAGGCGGTTTCCGGCGCGCCGAAATCGTCCGGCGCGCGATACCGGTAAAGATGGTTGCCGAAGCGCAGATGCCGCTCGCAGGCGTCCAGCGTGGACAGGAACCGCGGATCATGGGCGGGGATGATGCCGATCTGCGGCATCAGCAGCAGGCTGGCGTCGAGGATCGACCCGCCAAAGCTGGACACGTAGCTCTTCAGTTCCGCGTTCCAGCCGAGCGCGAGGACGCCGTCCCGGATCCGGTCGGCCTCGGCCCGCCAATGCGCCTCGCGCTCGGGCAGCGCGAGCTTGGCGGCAATCTTGGCCAGCCGGTCGCAGGCCGCCCAGCACATCACGGCGGAATGGGTGTGGACCGCGCCGTGGGTGCGGAACTCCCACAGGCCGGCGTCCGGCTGGTTCCAGCGTTGCGCGGCCTGCTGTCCCAGCCGTTCCAGCCGGTGGAACAGGGCTTCGCCGCCCATCGCGGGCAGCCGTTCGTCGAAGAAGCACTGCGTGATCGACAGGATCACCGAGCCGTAGCCGTCGTTCTGCACCTGCGTGTAGGCGGCATTGCCGCGCCGCACAGGGCCAAGGCCACGATAGCCGGGCAGCGCCGGCACGAATTCCTCGTCCACCTGCCGCTCCAGCCCAAGCCCGAACAGCGGCTGCAGATACCCATCGGGTGAGCCGGCCGCGATGTTCGAGACATAGCCCAGATAATCTTCCATCGTCTTGGTCGCGCCCAGCAGGTTCAGCGCAGAGACGGTGAAGAAGGAATCGCGCAGCCAGCAGAACCGATAGTCCCAGGTCCGTCCGCTTTCGCCGTATTCGGGGATCGAGGTGGTCAGGGCTGCGACGATGCCCCCGGTCTCTTCATGCGCGCAGAGCTTGAGGGTGATCGCCGCGCGGATCACCACGTCCTGGTAGTCCAGCGGCAGCGACAGATAACGGACCCACTCCCGCCAGTAATCGGTCGTCTGGTCGAGGAAGGTCCGCGCGATCTGCAGCGGTGCCTGCGACAGCCGCTCGTCGGCCCCGAACACGAAGGCATAGGGCCGATCGACCAGGAACGCCTTGTTGTTCTCGACATAGTCGATGGGGGCGTTGGTGGTCAGGCGCAGCACCTGGTCCCCTACCAGATAGCGGATGTGGTTGGTGCCGCGGGTAACCTCGGGAACATGCGCGCCGTAGCCGTGGCGCGGCCGCAGATGGATGCGGACGCGCGGCGTGCCCTCCAGCGGCTCGATCATCCGCACGATGCCGAGGGGACGGAACATCCGGCCCGCGTCCTTGAAGCGCGGCGCGAAGTCAACGATGCGAAGCCGGTTGCCCGATCCGTCGGTCAGGATCGTCTCGAGGATCGCGGTGTTCCGGATATAGCGCTGCTCGCTGGACGAGAAGTCCTCGACCGTGATCCTCCAGTCACCGCCCTCGTCCTGCGACCCGCCCAGCAGGCGGCAGAAGACGGGATCCCCGTCCATCCGCGGCACGCACAGCCAGACGATCGCGCCATCGCGGTCGACCAGGGCCGCGGCGGCGGCATTGCCGATCACCCCGAGGTCGAGCGAATGGACGTGGGGCGGAACGGTGCTGACTTCCGAGCCCAAGGCTTCCAGACGTGCGTTCACCGTGCCACCCGTTCGATCCAGGCACGCACCTCGGAGGGCGAGTCGACACGGAACTGTGCATGGCTCTGGTCCAGATCGCCGCCGACGCGAACCGACAGACCGCCCAGGCGGTTCGCGGCCGCGAACATCGCCTCGTCTGTCACGTCGTCGCCGATCGCCAGCGGTCGCCGGTTCGCAAAGACCTCGTGTCCCATCGTCTGCAGCAACGCATCCCCCTTGTCCCGGCCGCGTGGCCGCAACTCCACAACCGCCTTTCCCTCCTGAAGCTTCCAGTCGGGGCCTACGGTCGTGGCGAGTGCCTGCATCAACTCCCGCACCCGCGCCTCGCTTTCCGGGGCGAGCCTGTAATGCAGCGCGATCGCCGCCCCCTTGTCCTCGAAGATGACGCCCGGCCACTGCCGCGCCTTGTCGCGCAACAGCTGTTTCGCCGCCAGGAAAGCGGCCGTGATCTCGGCGCCGAAGACCTGTCCCGTCGCGTCGCGCCATTCCGAACCGTGCAGCCCGTTGACGACCGCCGGAACCCCGGGGAACAGGCCGTCAACGGTCGCGATCGACCGCCCGGTGACGAGCGCCAGCGCACCCCCGAGCCGGCCGGTCAGCCGGGCAAGTGCCTGGGCCAGCCCCGGGGGCACGACGATCCCGTCCGGCGTGTCGGCGATGTCGAGCAGCGTTCCATCGATGTCGAGGAAGACCGCAAGCGTGTCCACGTTCTCGGGCAACCCGTTCGCATGAAGGGGCCTCTCGCAGGCAGAGGGATTCTGGTTCATCGCTGCAAACTTAGGGTGCAGCCGCCGTCATCTTCAAGGCGAGATCAATCAGGTCGTCGCCCTAGCACCCGCGGTGACCTGACCTGTCCTCGGACATTTTCCGCCTGTGACGAGAGCACGCCCCGTCCGTCGCGGAACCATGCTCCGCCGCGGGATGTTCTGCGAACGCCTGGCATCTGCAAGGAGACAGAGGTGCAAGTTCGAGAGATGATCAGCACCCACCCGCATGTCCAGGGAAGCACGGCCGACAAGCTGCTGCGGTGCATCGAGGAATGCTACAGCTGCGCTCAGACCTGCACCGCCTGCGCGGATGCGTGCCTTGCCGAGCCGATGGTCGACCAGCTGCGGCAGTGCATCCGGCTGAACCTCGACTGTGCCGACATCTGCGCCGCGACCGGCGCGATGGCCTCGCGGCGCACGGGATCGAATGTCGAGGTGCTCCGCGCTGCGATCCAGGCCTGCGAAAAGGCCTGTCAGGAATGCGGGCGGGAGTGCGAGCGGCATGCGAGCGAGCACGAGCACTGCCGCGTCTGCGCCGATTCCTGCCAGCGCTGCGCCGATGCCTGTCAGGCCGCCCTTGCGGACGTCCACTGAACCGCGATCGAGGGGCTGGCGGAGCGCGCTCCGCCAGCCCACGCCAACGCTGGGCCCCGACCAAGTACCCGCCACCCACCACCCCGAAGACCGTAATAGCCGTCCCGAGTCCGCGGACCGGGCCGCCCTGGAGGAGCCGGCGCCTGGCCTGTTCAGGTGGCTCTTGAACGTAGAGCTTGTTGGACAAGGCTTTCGATGAACGACTTCAATGTCCTTGTCACCATCCTCGGGGTTGCCACCCTGGCCCTCGGGCTCGGGTCCAAGTGGCTGTCCCGCAGCCCGCTCCCTCCCACCCTGCTGGCGCTGTTCATCGGCGTGCTCGTCGGCCCCGAGGTTTTCAACCTCATCGATCCCGAAGCGACGGGCGATCGCGCCACGCTGATGGAGAAGGCCGCGCGCCTGACGCTCGGCATCGGACTCGTCGGCGTGGCGCTGCGGATCCCGCGCAGTCAAGGCCGCCATCGCCCGCGTGTTCGAGGCGACATGGCAGCGGTGCCGCGTTCACTGGATCAGGAACGCCCTCGCG
>NZ_CANMEH010000012.1 GCF_947496875.1 uncultured Paracoccus sp.
CGCGATCTCGCGCTGGATCGTGCTGCAGTCCGAAAGGCTCCAGAGGGCGGGTTGGCCGCCCGAGGACCCGATCGCGAGTTTCTTGCTCGGGTAGCGCTCTGCGCCGTCTGCGCCCGCGAGGCGCGCGGCTTCGGCTACTGCCACGGCCTCCGCTGGCATCGCCATCCCTACCACCGCTTCTGCTCGCGCCGCTGTCAGGACGTGGGCAGCGCCATCGCCCAAAGGAACAACGGCATGATCGACAAGACCGCGCGCGAGGCCCGTGCGATCCGCGATGCGCGGACGCTCTTCGCCGAAGCACTTACCGACCTCGGGCTCATGGAGCCCTTCTTCCATCGCAGCGCCGAGGACATCGACCGCCTGATCGAGGCGGCGGTCACCGGCTACATCGACAGCATGCAGGACCAGGCCGCGCGCAAGGAGCGCACTGGCACGGGCCTCGACGACCCCATTCCGTTTTGAGGGGGCGCGCGATGATCGACCTGAACGACGACACCGCGTCCTGCAGCTGGTCGCACCTGCTCGAGGCGGCCACCGAGAACGCCGTCACCGACTTCGAGATCGAGTTCTGCGACAGCCTCCGCGAGAAGCTCGAGCGGTTCGGCGACAGCGCCCGGCTGACGGAGGCGCAGTTCCACAAGCTGAGCTGCATCGCGCAGGCCGGCGGGTTCTGGGAGCGCGAGCGATGATCGACCTCAACCATGGCTCGGGCTGTCTCTACGGCGCCGGCGCGACGCGTCCGCCCATCGCGGAAGCGGTTTCCGCCGTCATCGATACGGCGCTGTCCGCGCGCCACCGCGCCGAGTGTCCGCGCACCTATGTCAGCTCCTCGGGTCTCGGCCGCGACTGCCTGCGCCAGATCCAGTACGACTTCCTCGCGGTTCCCAAGGACGAGGGCCAGGAGTTCGCGCCGCGCACGCTGCGCATTTTCGAGGCAGGCCACCGGGCCGAGGACATCGTCGCGGGCTGGTTCCGCATCGCCGGCTTCGATCTGCGCACCGAGCAACCCGATGGACGCCAGTTCGGGTTTGAGGCCCTCGGCGGCCGGTTCAAGGGCCATATCGACGGCTGCATCGTCTCGGGCCCCGTCGCGATGGACTATCCCGCGCTCTGGGAGAACAAGGCGCTCGGCGCGGCCAGCTGGAAGGACGTGGTCAAGCGGGGCGTCAGCCTCGCGCGCCCCGTGTATGCGGCGCAGATCGCCCTCTATCAGGCCTACATGGAGCTGCCAGCGCCGGCGCTCTTCACCGCGCTGAACCGCGACACGATGGAATTGCACGCGGAGCTCGTGCCCTTCGACGCTCATCTCGCGCAGGAAATGTCGGACCGCGCCGTCGCCGTGGTGCGGGCCACCGAGGCCGGGGAATGGCTGCCGCGCGCCGCCGCAGAGCGCACCGCAGTCCTTTGCCGCGGCGGCATGGCGGCTGGCAAGTGGCATGTCCCGTGCGCCTGGGCAAACCGATGCTGGAGTGAGCGGCCATGATCCCCGATGCGTATGAGCTCAAGCGGATCGTGCGCGCGCATCGCGAACGGTTCTGGTGCTCCGACCTGCTCGGAGCGGCGGAGTTCGCGCCGATCTATTTCTTCGGCGATCAGGCCGCTTTCGATGGCGATATCGTCGACCGCGCGATGACCCGGGTCTTTACCGGTCCGCTTCGGCTGCCGCATCCCTCCGTGATCTTCGAGGTGCGCGAGCAGCGCGCGTCTCCCTCGGGTCTGATCGTCTGCGCCCGCGCCGACGGCGACATCGTCGAGGCCACGTTCCTCATGCGCAAGCGGGCGCCGCGCGGCTGGACGGATTGCCTGGTGCGGATCTGGATGCATCCGGACGGCAAGGCGGAGATCGAGGGCAACCCGGCGGAGCAGAGTGACGAGACGGTGCGCGGTCACGGCGAAGTCGCCGCCGGCATCGTCTGGCGCGCGCTGACCATCCTCGGTGCGTCCCCGGAAATCCGCGACCGCAAGGTGTCGCTTGCGAAACGGTCTCGCCTGTCCCGTGAGGGCGTGCGCGGATGGGTCTGGCGCCAGGTCGCCATCGATCCAGCGCGCCTGCGCGCGGCGACGCCGCCGCAGGGCGGCAGTCACGCCAGCCCGCGCTGGCACATCCGCCGCGGTCACTGGCGGCAGCTGGCCGACGGTCGCCGGGTCTTCGTCCGCCAGTGCGAGGTGGGCGATCCGACCCGCGGCGGGATCGTCAAGGATTACGCAGTGGAGGCACGCCATTCATGACCGATTTCACCCCATCCGCCACGCAGGCCGCCGCGATCCGCGAGATCAAGGAGTGGTTCGAAACCCGCACGGAAGAGCAGCAGGTCTTCCGCCTGTTCGGCTATGCCGGGTCCGGCAAGACCACCGTGCTGAAGTTCGCGCTCGACGAGCTCGGCCTCTCGCCCCACCGCAGCGCGAAGGACGGCCGCTGCGTGCCGGGCGTCGTCACCGCCACCTTCACCGGCAAGGCCGCGCTGGTGCTGACCCGCAAGGGCACGCCCGCGCGCACCATTCACAGCCTGATCTACTCGGTGATCGAGTCGACCGAGGAGGAAATCGAGGAGGCTGCCCGCAAGATCGCGATGGCCGAACGCGACGCGCTTCGCCTCACCGGGTTTGCGCGCACCACGGCCGACGCCGCGATCGAGGCGATGCGCCAGGGGCTTTCTGCGATGAAACATCCGCGCTTCGCGTTGAACCCGCAGAGCGACGCCGCCGACGCCCGGCTCATCGTTCTCGACGAGGTGTCGATGGTCGGCGAGGAGATGGCGCGCGATCTGATGAGCTTCGGCAAGCCGATCCTCGTGCTCGGCGATCCCGGTCAGTTGCCGCCGATCCGGGGCGAAGGCGCCTTCACCCGTGACGAGCCCGACGTGATGCTGACCGAGATCCATCGCCAGGCGGCCGAGAGCGCGATCATCCGTCTCGCCACCATGGCGCGCGAGGGCCGGCCGATCGGCTTCGGCGTCTACGACGATCATGTCGCCAAGCTCCGCAAGGGCGACATCACGCCGGAACAGGCGTTGCGCGGCGGCCAGCTGATCTGCGGGCTCAACGCCACGCGGCTGCAGATCAACAACGCCATGCGCGCGGCGGCCGGTCTCGGCGGGACCTGGCTGCCCACGGGGCCGGCCGAGAAGATCATCTGCCTGAAGAACCAGAACGATCTGGGGCTGATCAACGGGATGTTCGTGACGCTCGAGGACATCGTCGACGAGGGCAGCCTCTACTTCTCGGCCGTCGTCCATGACGAGGACGGGCGCCACATCGGCGAGCCGTATGAGGACGGGCGTCCGGGCCGGCTGCGCATCTACAAGGGGCATTTCGAAGACCATGTCGCCTACGACGACAAGCGCCATGACCGCGACTACAAGGAGAAGCGTCTGCTGACCGAGGCGACCTTCGGCTGGGCGATCACCGCGCACAAGGCGCAAGGGTCGCAGTGGGAGAACGTGATCGTCTGGGACGACGGGCTGGGCCGCACCGAGATCGACCGGCGCCGCTGGCTCTACACTGCGATCACCCGGGCCGAACGCGGTCTCGTGCTGCTGGCCTGAGGGGCGCGATGATCGACCTCAACGACATCGCGGTCCAGAAGACCCGGCACGATCTCGCGGCGGTGAAGGAGCGGCTCGCCTGCACAGCCGCCGACTGGCTGCCGGGGCTCTTTCCCGAGGCCCGACTTGCGCGGGACCGCCGTTCCTTGCGCTGCGCGGACCTCTCCGGCCGTCCGCCGCGCAAGGAGGGCTCCTGCACCATCCATCTCGACGGGCCCTATGCCGGCTGGGGCTTCGACTACGCCACCGGCGAGCGGGCCGGTCCCATCGACCTGATTGCGCAGGCGACCGGCCTCTGTGACGGCGCGCTCTTCGACGAGGCGGCGCGGCTTGCGGGAATGGACCTGCCGGCGCCGCGGCCCGCGCTGGCGTCGCCCATGCGCGCACGCCCGGACCACTCGGCGGAGATTGCGAGGCTGGTCGCCGGGGCCGTGCCCCTCGCGGGCACGTTGGGCGAGACCTACCTGCGCGCTCGCGGGCTCTCGGATCCCGGAACGTCGGAACTGCTGTTCCATCCCGACCTTCCGGACTTCGACAGTTGCCGGGGCTGGCCCGGCCTGATCGCGATCCTGCGGCTGCCGGGCGGGGAGCGCGCGCCGGGCATCCACCGCACTTTCCTGCTCGACGACGGCAGCGCCAAGGCGCCCCCGGGCAAGAAGATGCTCGGCAGCGTGAAGGATGCCGTGGTCCGGCTGTTCCCGATGCCCGAGGACGGGCATATCGGCATCGCCGAGGGGATCGAGACGGCGCTCGCCGCCCACGCGCTCTTCGGCACACCGATCTGGGCTGCGTTGTCGGCCGACGGTCTGGCGCGGTTCCAGTGGCCCGATGGCACCCGGCGCGTTACCATCTGCGCCGATGCCGGGGACGCAGGTCGCCAGGCGGCCGCGACGCTCTCCGATCGCCTCAACCGGGCCGACATCCCGAACGAGATCGTCGGACCGCTGCATGGCGACGACTTCAACGACGACCTTCTGCGCGGCACCCGCGCCGAGGATTACGCGCGCGAGACAGATACCGCAGCCGAGCCGCAGGCCGGAGATCCGGTCGAGCCGGAGACGGCCACCCCCATCGTCGCCTCTGCCGACGATCCCGCAACGCTGATCGCCGCGGCCGAGGCCCTGACCAACCCGCCCGAGTTCGAAGCACTGTCCACGCTGCTTGGGCGCATCGCGCTTGCAAAGCTCGATCCTCTGCCCGAACGGCAGGTCATCGCGCGGATCAAGTCCGCGACCGGTATCGGCATGTCGGTCCTGACCCAACAGCTGGCCGAGCTCCGCCGACGCGTGAACGCCACTGGCGATCCGCACGCGCCTATCCCGAAGCCCGCCTGGTTCAGGCGCCTCCGGCTCGACCTCGCAGGCGCGCCCGAGCGCAACGAGGCCAACGTCATCGTCGCCCTGACCTCCGATCCGGCCTTCGCCGGCGTTCTCGCCTTCGACGAGTTCGGGCAGGAGATCGTCGTGCGTCAGCCACTCCCGTGGGACGGCGCCACTGCCTCGCTCCCGCGCCCCTGGGAGGATGCCGACGACATCCGCACCGCCGAGTGGCTGCAACTGCGCGGCATCAACGTGGCGCCGGTGGTCGTGAGCCGCGCCGTCGCCGCCGTCGCCCGCGAGCTGCGCATCCATCCCGTCCGCGACTGGCTCGACACCCTGACATGGGACAGCACGCACCGGATCGAGACCTGGACCAGCGCCTATCTTGGCGCGGAACCCACCGCGTTCCACCACACCATCGGCGCGCTCTGGCTGATCTCGGCCGTCGCTCGCATCTACCGCCCCGGCGTGAAAGCCGATCACATGCTGATCCTCGAGGGGCCGCAGGGCGCGCGCAAGTCCACCGCGATCAAGGTGCTGGCCGGCGAGGAATGGTTCACCGACGAACTGCCCGAGCTCGGGTCCAAGGACGCGGCGCTGCACATGCAGGGTGTGTGGATCGTCGAGATCGCCGAGCTCGACGCCATCGGCCGCGCCGAGGTCTCGCGCATCAAGGCGTTCCTGACCCGCACCACCGACCGCTTCCGTCCGCCCTATGGCCGCTACACCGTCGAGGTCCCGCGCCAGTGCGTCTTCGCCGGCACCGTGAACCCCGACACCTATCTGCGCGACGAGACCGGCAACCGTCGGTTCTGGCCGCTCCGCTGCGGCGCCATCGACATCGCGGCGCTGGCCCGCGACCGGGACCAGCTCTGGGCCGAAGCTGTACACCGCTTCCGCAGCGGTGCGATCTGGTGGATCGACGACCCGGCGCTGCTGGAGGAAGCCCGCGAGGAACAGGACCGCCGCTACCAGTCCGACGCCTGGGACGACCTGATCGAGCACTGGCTGACGCACGAGATCCGCACCGTCTCGGACGGCTTCCCCGACTACGGCAATTCCCGGACGGAGAGCGTTCCGCGCCAGGAACCGCTGAGAGATGTGTCGGTCGGCGAGATCCTCGAGGAGGCGGTCGGGCTCGAACCGGCCCGATGGACCCGCGGCGACCAGATGCGCGTCTCAGCCTATCTCAAGGCAAACGGTTGGGAGCGGTACAGGCGGCGCGACGAGGGCGGGCGCGAGGCGCCGCGGGAGTGGCGGTATCGGAGGGTCCTCACATAGTTCCGCCCGCCGCGTCGCTTCCTAGAGGCCCCGGTTATACCGCGCGCAGCGAGCCCTTTGCCTGCCTCTCAGCCGCAACTTCATCTGCCGTCAAACTCCAGATGAGCCCTTCCACCTCGTCGAGCGGCAGGCCGAGTTCTCTCGCGATATCCGCCTTCGTCACGCGCTCCTGCCAGAGCATCGTAAGCACCTGCCGCCAGACCTTGGACTTTTCGCGGCTCATGCCGTTGGGCTCGCCGGTGCGGTAACCGCGCTTGGTCAGATCGATGCAGATCGACTTGTATTGCCACTCAGACAGCCGCCTCAGCTGGTGCAGACGGTAGGCCATCGCCATTGCTGAGACGCGCCAGCGTGCCTTGGCACGAATGACGACATCGGTCGTGATACGCCTGGGAATGCGGGCGATCACGTCTTCCGCGGGCATCAGGAACGCCGAAGCGAAGGCGTTTGCTTCGCGCTCCACGTTTCTCCCCTTCTTCGGGTCGCCGTGCATGTGCATCACCAAGTGGGCCAATTCGTGGGCCGCATCAAATCGGCTGCTTTCGGCGGTCTTGAAGTTGTTCAGAAACATGTAGGGCTTGCCGCCACGCCAGAATGAAAACGCGTTGACCGACGCGGTATTCTCGGTGAGCGAAAACAGCCGGACGCCCTTTGCCTCCAGGAGCGCCAATAGGTCCGTGATGGGCTGCTGCCCGAGCGACCAGTGCTGCCGCACATGGGCAGCTGCAACCTCGGGGTCGCTCTCGTAGGAGAGATCGATGAGCTCAGGCTCAGGCAACCCGAATCGTTCATCGACCCACTCGCTCAGCATCAATCCCACCGACCCGGCGCCAAGAGAGGCGTCGCGTTCTCTCGCTGTCATCTTCGAGAACGAGCGGAAGCTGACAGCGCCGGGATCCACTGCATCGACCTTCGAGCCGAAGAAGAATTCTTCCGGATAACGAAGTGCTCCCGCCAGCTTCACGACGGTATCGGGTTCCGGCTCGTTGCGACCCTTCTCGAGCCGTTTGATCGTATCGACACTCACGCCTGCCTGTTCGGCAAGTGCCTTCGCCGTCAGCCCTCGCCGTGCACGGGCCAATTTCAATCGTGTTTCTTCGAACATGTGACGCCTACTTGCGCACGATCTTGGGCTCGAAGTCTTCCGCGGCACCATCGTCGTCGAGATTCAGGAACGTTTCGTCCTCGTCGCCCTCGGAAAGCAGGAAGATGCGCTCGACGGCACCTTCGAATGTCTTCCCGGAAATCTTCGGCCGGGTAAGCTCTGCCCGCCCAGTCTCATCTACCATGAGATAATAGAACGCCAGGCCGACAGCGTCATCGCGTACGAAATAGCGAAGTTCTTCGGGGTCAAACAGCATCGGACCGCAGGCGCGTTCCGAAGCCGCACCCTTGTCTGATCGCGGCTTCGGCGCCTTTTCACCGCAAGCACGGTCCACGTTGCAGAAGCCAATCTTCAGACCTTTTCGGTCGTTGCGGATGGTCTCGACCCCGTCCTTGCGATCGATGACCCACTCTTCGCCAATGAACTCCTGGCGCAGAGCCGCGACGCCTTCATGATACCCAAAGGTGCCTGCCGCGTTTGAGGGATGCAGCGCTGTCGCGTTGCCGCTCGCAGTGCGCGCAGCCTGCACCGCGTTGACCAGGCCGTCCTTGGTCAATCCCAGCTCGGTGATGCGGCGATCCACATCCCAAGGCTCATCCAGTAGCCTAGTCTCAATCCATCCAGCCATGCTCGATTCCTCATGCCCGTTTTTTCTCCCTACTTGTAGGTTAAAAAAACGGGCACGGTCAAGGTGCACCTTACGCGCGCCGTCCCAACCTCCCCGGTGGTCCCAACCCTGTCCCAACCTCCCGAGGGGGTTGGGGACACGAAAAGCCGTTCAAAAACAACGGTGTCCCCAACCTCACCCCGTGGTCCCAACCTTTTGCTACACATTCATGTGGGAGAACGGAAAAGGTCGGGAACATGTTTTTCTATATGAAAAGAGAAGGACCCCCGTTGGGGACACCGAGGTTGGGACCACATCCATTCAAGCCATTGGAGTGAAACGATAAAGGGCTGTCCCAACCCCCTCGAAGGTTGGGACCACGCGTTCGGAGGTTGGGACCGGGGCGTTCAGAGCGTCGATCGTCGTCCGTCGCCGCGTCGACGGTCGTTTTCGCTTTGGCCCAAGACCGCCGGATGCTAAATCCTTAGGTGACCGAAGCCGAAGGCCCACAGGTTGTGAGCCTTCACGATGAACACACCGATCCCCGCGCAGGACGTCCGCCCCGAACCGGGCGCGATCAACCGGTTCTGCATCCTCGCCCTCGACCTCGGCACCACGACCGGCTGGGCGCTCCGCAGCCACGACGGACTGACCACCAGCGGCACGGTCAGCTTTCGGCCCGGCCGCTTCGACGGCGGCGGCATGCGCTACCTCCGCTTCACGAACTGGCTGACCGAACTCGACCGGCTGTCCAGGTCCATCGCCGCGATCTGGTTCGAGGAAGTCCGGCGCCATGCCGGCACCGACGCGGCCCACATCTACGGCGGGCTGATGGCAACCCTGACCTCGTGGGCTGAACTGCGGGGCATCCCCTACGAGGGCGTTCCGGTCGGCACGATCAAGCGCTACGCCACCGGCAAGGGCAATGCGCCGAAAGAGGCGATGATCGCCGCGGCGCGAGCACGAGGGTTCTCGCCCGCCGACGACAACGAGGCCGACGCCATCGCGATCCTCCATTGGGCGCTCGAGACGAACGGGGGCCTGGGATGAGGTGGTATCCGAAAGGCTACGGCGGCTCGCGCCGGGATCCCGACCAGGTGAAACGCGATGGCTGGCATGACGAAGGCGTGCTCGCCGTCTCCGTCGACGACCACCGCCTGACCTGGCCAGAGCGCGAGCTGGTCCGTCAGCTCGGTGAGAAGCTGTATGGGCCTCGGGCGAACGACCGGGAGGCCGCGAATGGCTGAGTGGACGCCGACCATGGTCGAGGACCGGCTCGAGAGCGCCGCCGACGTGTTCCGCTCGTTGCCCGAGGTGAAGCCGCAGGGCTACTTCAACGCCTGGCCCGAGTACTTCCACAGTTTCGCGGACCAAGTGGGCCAGGAGCCTCGGATGCGCCGGCCCAAGCCCGGGCCGCGTGACATCACGCAGGCCGAGGATGCTCTGCTCTGGCTGCGCTGGCTCGACCCTGCCGATGCGCGCCTGCTCTGGCTCCGGGCGAACCGAAAGCCGTGGAAGCCGATCTGCTGGGAACTCGGCATCAGCCGCGCCACCGCGAACCGGCGCTGGCAGTACGGGATCGCGGTCATCGTCTGGCGCTTGAACGGGAGGCAGGTGCCGCGGAAGCGGTCGATGGAGTTCGTGGTTCGCCGAGCCGATCGAGTCTAGATGAAGACGCAATCACCTGCTAAACCACTACTCATAGTAAGGCTTGGCGTGAGGCCAGAGCGAGTCGGGGAGTGTTGCCGCGCATGATGGATTGGGACCGTTTGCTTAGCGGTGAGCGCCTCGGGGACCTGCTGGGGCGCGAGAAGCCGAAGGGCAAGCCACCCGGACCAGCTTTTGCGGATGGTCAGTTTCGCCTGCCGCAAGAGCGCGACCATGATCGTATCTTGTTCTCAACTCCCTTTCGCAGGATGGGCGACAAGACGCAGGTCTTCCCTCTGGAAAGCATCGAGAGCATCAGAACACGCCTAACCCACTCATATGAAGTGGCAAACCTAGCGCGTTCGCTCGGCCTCGAGATTGCTCACACGCTTTCCGATAGGCTGCCTGCGCACGCCATCAGGGTATTGCCCGCGACACTTGCTGCGGTCGGTCTGGCGCATGATATCGGAAATCCTCCATTCGGACACCAAGGCGAGTTCGCAATTCGGGCTTGGTTCAAAAGGAACAAAGACGTTCTCTTTGTCCCACCCACTGAACCAGAGAACTCCGAGGTTGCCGCAGACGTCAATTTGCTCGAAGACCAGCACAAGAACGACTTCCTTTTCTTCGAGGGTAACGCGCAAACGCTTCGCGTGCTCACGAAGCTGCAGGTTATTGGTGATGATCTTGGGCTGAATCTATCCGTCGGCACGCTCGCGGCGGTCATGAAATACGTTGCGTCATCGGACACCCTCGACAAGTCCAAGCAAGCGCGAAAAAAGGTCGGGTACTTCACGTCTGAGCGCTATGCTGTCGAGCGAATTCGCGAAGAGACTGGTCTCAGCGGCAATAGCCGACATCCGCTCGCCCTGGTCATGGAGGCTTGCGATGACATCGCTTATTCCGTTTTGGATGCAGAGGACGCGATCAAGAAGGGGCTGGTCTCGCTCAACGATCTGCTCGCGGCGTTGGAGTACCACCCCGACGGCGAAGACAAGCTCGATGCGGTAACAAAGCACCTTTGCGAACTTGCCCGTTGGGAGCTGGATTTTCTGCGACGTCAGCAACTTCACCCAAGCGAGCTTCAAGATGTTGCGACCCAGAAGTTCCGCGTTCATGCGATTCACTTGATGGTATCGGCGGTTGCCGAAGCGTTCAGGGAAAACTATGAGTCGATTATTTCAGGTTCATTCGACGATGAACTGATAAAGAAATCTGAGGCAGCGAAACTCTGCAGCGCGCTGAAGAAGTTTGACCGAGAGAACGCATTTAGCCACAAGTCCGTTCTCGAAATTGAGCTGAATGGTTACAACGTGCTCAATCGGCTAATGGATTTCTTATGGGTTGGAATCAGTCAGCGCAAATCTTTTCAAGACTTGGCGAGTGATCGAACGACGCCTTTTGCAGCATACGTGTATAGTCGGATCTCGAAGAACTATCGGCGGATGTTTGAGGGCAAGGTTGAGAAGTACCACCCCGATCCTCGACTACCCATACGTTACAAGGAGATGCAGCTTCTCACGGACATGGTTTCTGGGATGACGGATCAATTCTGCATTGATCTATACAGGGACTTTGAGCAGCACTATCGGGAAATGAGACGGGTCGATGGAACGCCAGCTTGAGAGCAGGATCCATTATTTTTTCAGATCGCGTTATCGCGGGCGTAAAGATGTACACGTTGTACTGAAGGATCTCCGCAGACACGGACGACTGGTATTGGTTGGAGGCATGCTGCGCGACCTCGCATTGTTCGGGAACGCTGGCTTTAGATCCGACTTGGACTTTGTGATTGCACCTTACGATCTCGGTAGCTTCGAAAAGCACATGGGATCAATTGGAGCGCGTATAAATCGGTTTGGTGGTTACGCCTTGCCGTCCAGAAAGTGGCAGATAGATGTTTGGCCCTTGGAGAAAACGTGGGCGCATGTAGCTGGTCATGCGAGGGTGCGCACTGTCGGAGACCTTCGAAGTGCAACGTTCTTCAGGTGCGACGCTATTCTTTATGATCTTGATTATCGGAAGCTGATTGCGGCCCCAGAATATTTTGATGACCTGACAAACAAAGTTCTTGAGATTAATCTTAGACCAAACCCCAATCCGAAGGGAAACGCTGTCCGCGCTTTCAGGTACGCTTTGATGAAGGGGTTCCGGTGGGGGCCTCAGCTCTCTGAATTTGTCGATGAGGTGCTTGAGAGCGAGGGATGGGGCGCCCTACTCGAGGCCGAACGTCGATCCTTTCGTTCGCAGTATCTTCAGGGTATTTCCTTCGAACATCTAAAGCGAGCGCTTCGGTCCCATGTTTCCGGAGATCAGAGCGATCCTTTCGATGCAACGGCGTTTCAAAGAAACGTCCAGCTTACGCTGCCCTATATTCACTAGCGCCGAACGGTCGCCACTTGTTCCGTTGTCAATTGGCCTTTTTTGGTTGAGACATTTTCTTGCGAGACACCGGACTGCGAGACGGATCACCTTTCTGACGGTATCCATGACGATATACTCGGGGTCGTGCGCTCGGGCGAACCGACGCTCATCCTGAGGTGGACACCGGGGCTGGCTTCCGGGGTCCGGCCGGGGTCCGGGCCGCCAAGCCTTTGTTTTTCGGTTCCTTTCCGGGTCGAAACGTATGCTGGCGGGCGAAGCGCGGGACATCGCCAGCGACAGGGCCGGATTTTTGGGAAGCCACCCGGAAGCCGGACCCATCCGCGCCGCGCGCAACCACCAATGAACGCTGGCCTTTCGACCGGACACCTCTGGTAGTCGCTGGACCCCGCTTGGAGTCCAGCTCGGCAACCGGAGTCCGGAAGCCACCGGCATCTACCCGACCGAGGAACCTTGCCCACCATGACGCTGAGCTTCGCCCCGGACGCGATCGAGACGTGGCCGCTGGCCAAGCTCCAGCCCTACGCGAAGAATGCGAAGGCGCACGGGCCGGACCAAGTCGCGAAGATCGCCGCCAGCATGGCCGAGTTCGGCTGGACCGTGCCTTGCCTCGTGGCCGAGGACGGCGAACTGATCGCGGGCCATGGCCGGGTGCTGGCCGCCACGCAGCTCGGGCTGACCGAAGCGCCGGTCATCGTGCTCGGGCATCTGACCGAGGCGCAGCGGCGGGCTTACCGGATTGCGGACAACAAGCTGACGGAACTCGGCACCTGGGACGAGGCGCTGCTGTCGGCGGAAATGAACGACCTCTTGGCCGAGGATTTCGACCTGTCGCTGGTCGGGTTTTCCGATGGCGAGCTCGACAAGCTGCTGGCCTTCGTGCCGGAGGGGGACGGTGAAGGAGGTGGCGCCGGGGGCTCCGTGCCGCCGGTGACCATCCCCGAACCACCGCGCAATCCGGCGTCGCGGACGGGCGATCTCTGGATCCTCGGCGACAACCGCCTGCTGTGCGGTGACAGCACCAGCGCTGCCGATGTGCGTCGCCTGATGAATGGCGAGCGGGCGATCCTGTTCGCGACCGACCCACCGTATCTGGTGGACTACGATGGCTCGAACCACCCGACCCGGAACAAGGATTGGTCCGCGTCTTATGGCACGACCTGGGACGACAGTTCGCAGGGGGCGGAACTCTACGACGGGTTCATCGCTGCAGCCGTGGCGGAAGCGATCGCCGAGAACGCCGCCTGGTACTGCTGGCACGCCTCGCGCCGCCAGGCGATGCTCGAGGCCTGCTGGGAGAAGGCGGGCGCCTTCGTGCACCAGCAAATCATCTGGGTGAAGGACCGCGGGGTGCTCACCCGCTCGCACTATCTCTGGAAGCACGAGCCCTGCTTCATGGGCTGGCGTCGTCCGAACCGCCCGCCGAAGGTCTCCGAGCAGACGCTGCCCTCGACGTGGGAGATGCCGTCTTTCGCCAGGGACGAGCGCCCCGACCACCCGACGCCGAAGCCGCTCGACGCGTTCGGGATCCCGATGCGCCAGCATGTGGCGCGGGGCGGCCTCTGCTACGAGCCGTTCTCGGGGTCAGGTTCGCAGATCATGGCGGGGGAAGCCAATGGCCGCCGCGTCTTCGCGATGGAGATCAGCCCGGCCTATGTCGATGTCGCCGTAGAGCGCTGGCAGGCTCAGACCGGCAAGGACGCGATCCTCGACGGCGACGGCCGGACCTTTGCGCAGGTGAGGACCGAGCGGCTGGGCGACGACGATACCGCGCCCAAGGCAACGGCCGACACCGATGCCGCGCCCGAACCCGCGCGAAAGCGCAAGTCCGCCGCATGAAGCAGTCGCGCGCCATGTCGCTGATCGAGTCCGTCGCTAACGTGATCGTCGGCTACGGCATTGCGGTCGTCACGCAGATCCTGATCTTCCCCTTCTTCGGCCTGCACACGACGCTGGCGCAAAATCTGCAGATGGGCGCCGTGTTCACGGTAGTCAGCATCGCCCGGACCTTCGCCTTGCGGCGGCTGTTCGAGACAATCCGGATGCGGAGCGCCAAATGATCGACCGCCGCCCCGGAGGGACGGCGGTCATCAAGTTGTCGGGGTCGGGTGTGTCAGGCGGCAGGGAGTTTGTACACGCGCCCCCGATCCTCGATCTTCTCCGAGGTGACCTCGAGCCCGAGCTTCTTCTTGATCGCCCCGGCCATCGCGCCGCGCACCGTGTGCGACTGCCAGCCGGTGGCGGCCATGATCTCCTCGATGGTCGCGCCGTCCGGCGCGCGCAGCATGGCGATCAGCGTGGCCTGCTTGGTGCCCTCGCGCGGCGTGCGCGCCTTGGGCGGGGCCTCGCTGTCGGTGGGCGTGTCCGGCGCGGGTTTCCCGGTGGTTGCCTCCGTCGCGCCCGCAGGCGCGGGGTTCGCGTCCACGGGCTCGATGCCGATGGCCGCAAGTCCTGCGTCGGTGGCGATCAGCGTGACGCCGTGGCCGTCGCCGGTCTCGCGCCAGACGGGCGCGCCCCTGCGGATGTCGGCGTCGACCTCTTCGAGGAAGCCCTTGGCGAGCATCGCGCCGACCACCTTGGCAGCGGCGCCCCCGCGCAGGCTCTCGGGCAGCGGCAGGGCGATGTGCTCGGGCCGCTGGGCGGCAGCGCTCAGGATCAAGGCCTGGGTGTCGGAAAGCTTGGTCATCGTCGTCTCCCGTATCGGGGCGCGCGGGATGCGGGCCCTTCTATGAGGTCGAGCCCGCCAGTCGGCGGGCGGGACCGGGAAGGCGTCGTCTCACTCGGCGTGCTCGCCTTCCCTGAAGGCGCTGTCGGTGATCTCGCGCAGGCGGTCGCGGTAGTGGTTCAGGGTGCCGACATGGCACCAATTCACCTCGTCGGGGCTGGTCTCGAAGTGGTCCGCGCTGAGGGCGGCGAGCCGCTCCAGCATCGCGTCGATGTCGGTTTTCGCAGCGATGAAGGCGTCGAGGGCGTTGGAGTTGTCGGTTGCATGGCGGGTCATCCTGGTGGCTCCGTGGTGCTCATGGCGTGGTCCCCTCAGGATCAGCTGGCGGCGCGGCGCCCGGCCTCATAGGCCTCCTCGAGCGCGTCGCGGATCGCCCAGACGGCGACGTCGTGGAAGTCGAGCCGGTCGGAGTTCCGGGTCTCCAGCGTCTCCAGGAAGAAGTGGCGCTGCGCGATCTCCAGGATCAGTGCGTCGGGGGCAGTGGCCAGGTCGGTCTTGAAGCGGGGCATGGCGGGGTTCCTCGGGTGCGTTGCATCGTCCTTGTGGAGACACGTTCCCTCTGTCTGCGACGCTTATCAACTCGATAAGCACATGATCTTTAATGACAATCGGAGCCGTCGATGCAGGGCATGAGCGAGCGCCAGTACGCCGCCCATGTCGGGCTGTCGCGGGGCGCGATCCAGAAGGCGAAGACGGCCGAGCGGCTGGTCCTCTATCCCGACGGCAGCATCAACGCGGCCGCCAGCGACGCGCGGCGGGCGGAAACGACGGACCCGTCCAAGACCCGCAAGCCACCCGCGCCGAAGCTGAAGCCTGTCCCCGAGGCGGCGGTGGCGGCTGTCGGCGACACGCTGCGCGAACAGGGGCTGGCGGTCCCGGCGGTCGGCGGCGGCACGACCTTTCTGCAGGCGAAGACGGCGAACGAAGTTCTGAAGGCGCAGGAGCGGCGCATCCGGCTCCAGAAGCTGAAGGGGGAGTTGATCGAGCGGGCCCGCGCGCTGGCGCTGGTGTTCCGGCTGGCGCGGGAGGAACGGGACGCGTGGGTGAACTGGCCCGCGCGTGCGGCGGCGCTGATGGCGGCCGAGCTCTCGGCGTCGTCCGGCGACGCGACGGGCCAGCAGATCACCGTGGAGCCAGCCGCGATGCAGAAGGTCCTGGAGAAACATGTACGCGCCCACCTCATTGAGCTCGCCGAGGTCCGGCCCGACTTCCAGTGAAGAGAACCGGTTTCGCGACAGCGAAACGCAAAGGTCCGGTGGACCTTTTCGAGGGACGAATGCCCGGAGCGCAAGCGAAGGGCCGGAAGATGCCCTGACGGACTTCGACGGCGCCGTGGAGATCCTGCGCGCCTGGGGCAACGGGCTCCGGCCCGACCCGGACCTGACCGTCTCGGAATGGGCGGACCGGCACCGGATGCTCTCGGGCCGCGCCTCCGCCGAGCCGGGGCGGTATCGCACGGTGCGCACGCCCTACATGCGCGAGATCATGGACCGGCTGTCGCCCGGCGATCCCACGCAGCGGGTCGTGTTCATGAAGGCCGCGCAGGTCGGCGCGACGGAAGCCGGAAACAACTGGATCGGGTTCGCGATCCACCAGGCGCCGGGGCCGATGCTGGCCGTCCAGCCGACGGTGGAACTGGCCAAGCGCAACTCGCGGCAGCGGATCGATCCGCTGATCGACGAAAGCCCCGAATTGCGGGAGCGGGTCAAACCGGCACGCTCGCGCGATGCGGGCAACACGATGCTATCGAAGGAGTTCGCGGGCGGCATCCTGATCATGACGGGGGCGAACTCGGCGGTCGGGCTGCGGTCCACTCCGGCACGGTACATCTTCCTCGACGAGGTCGATGCCTATCCGGCCTCGGCTGACGAGGAAGGCGATCCGGTCACGCTGGCCGAAGCGCGGTCGCTGACGTTCGCGCACCGTCGCAAGGTCTTGCTGGTCTCGACGCCCACCATCCGGGGCTTGAGCCGGATCGAGCGCGAATACGAGGCATCCGACCAGCGCCGGTTCTTCGTGCCGTGCCCGCATTGTGGGGCGATGCAATGGCTGAAGTTCGACCGGCTGCGCTGGCAGAAGGGCCGCCCGGAGACGGCGGAGTATCACTGCGAGGACTGCGAGACGCCCATCGCGGAGCACCACAAGACGGCGATGCTGGAGGGCGGCGAATGGCGAGCGACCGCCATGGCCGCCGATCCGACCACGGTCGGGTATCACCTTTCGGCGCTTTACTCGCCGATCGGCTGGCTGAGCTGGGAGCGGATCGTGCGGGCCTGGGACGCGGCGCAGGGGTCGATCGATGCGATCAAGGCGTTCCGCAACACCATCCTCGGCGAGACCTGGGTCGAGACCGGGGAAGCCCCGGACTGGCAGCGGCTGGCTGACCGCCGCGAAGCGTGGCGACCCGGGACGGTGCCTCCGGGCGGGCTGTTCCTGACCGCCGGCGCCGACGTGCAGAAGGACCGCATCGAGGTCGACGTCTGGGCGTGGGGTCGCGGGCTCGAAAGCTGGCTGGTCGATCACCTCGTGATCGACGGTGGCCCCGGCGATCCCGCCTGCTGGCAGCAGCTGACCGACCTGCTCGGGCGGACATGGGACCACGCCTCCGGCCAGCCGATGACGCTGGCGCGGCTCGCCATCGACTCGGGGTTCGAGACCAGCGCCGTCTACGCCTGGTCGCGCAAGGTCGGCTTCGCGCAGGTGGCGCCGGTGAAGGGCGTCGAGGGCTTCGCCCGGACCAGCCCGGTAACGGGGCCGACCTATGTCGATGCGACCGTTGCGGGCAAGCGGCTCCGGCGCGGGGCCCGGCTCTGGACCGTGGCCACCTCGACCTTCAAGGCCGAGACCTATCGCTTCCTGCGGCAGGACCGGCCGACGGCAGAGGAACGGGTCGAGGGCGCGGTCTTCCCGCCCGGCACGATCCACCTGCCGGACTGGGCGGACGGCGAGTGGCTGAAGCAGCTGACCGCCGAACAGCTGGTGACCGTCCGCACCCGACGCGGCTTCTCCAGGCTCGAATGGCAGAAGCTGCGCGAGCGCAACGAGGCGCTCGACACCCGCGTCTACGCCCGGGCGGCGGCGTGGATCCTCGGGGCTGATCGCTGGCCCGAGGCGCGGTGGGCGGATCTCGAGACTCAGCTCGGGGTGACGAAGCAGGACGCGAGCGAAGCTGGACCGGGAACCGCGGCGCCCGCTCAGAGGCGGACGGTGCCGCACAGGCGCACCGTGCGCTCCAGTTACATGAGGTGATCCATGGCCAAGGTCGCAGAGCTTCGCGCCCGCCGTGACGCGCTTTGCGCGCAGCGGTCCTCCGGCGTGGCGCGGGTCAGCTATGACGGCAAGACCGTCGACTATCGCAGCGTCGCCGAGATCGACCGGGCCATCGAGGCGCTCGACCGGGAGATCGCGGCGGCCGAGGGGCGGCGCATCGTGCGCCAGATCCGCGTGACGACGGCGAAGGGGCTCTGACCCATGGGTCTACTCGACCGCTTCCGCCGCCCGTCCCCCGGCGGCCCCGCCGCGGTGCGCGCCCGGCTCGAAGGCGCCATGGCCCGCCGCCGGCTGCGGGGCTGGAACCCGCCGCTCGAGAACATCAACACGCTGGTCGCCTCGGGCGGCCCGCGGCTGCTGGCGCGCGCACGCGAACTGGTGGTCACCAACGGCTATGCCGCCAACGCCTGCGAGGCCTTTGCTTCGAACCTCGTGGGCGACGGCATCAAGCCCTCGTCGCTGATCGGGGACGCGGAACTCCGCGACCGCGTCCAGCGGCTCTGGCTCGCCTGGACCGACGAGGCCGATGCGGACGGGCTGACCGACCTCTACGGTCTGCAGGCCATGGTGGCACGCGAGATGTTCGTGGCCGGCGAGTGCTTCGTCCGGCTGCGGCCGCGCCGGGCCGAGGACGGTCTGCTGGTGCCGCTGCAGCTGCAACTCCTGCAGTCCGAGATGCTGCCCTTCGAGAAGACCGAGACGGCGGCCAATGGCAACCGCATCCGCTGCGGGATCGAGTTCGATGGGATCGGCCGGCGCGTGGCCTATCACTTCCGCCGCCGCCATCCCGGCGACAGCACCGACCAGGGGACGCTCATCCCCGAAACGGTCCGGGTGCCGGCTGCCGACGTGCTGCACATCTATCGGCCGATCGACGCGGGGCAGATCCGCGGTCTGCCGCATGTCGCGCCGGCAATGGTGCGGCTCTTCCTGCTCGACCAGTACGACGACGCCGAGCTCGACCGGAAGAAGACCGCGGCAATGTTCGCGGGCTTCATCACAAAAACCGCGCCGGATGAGCCGTTGCTCGGCGAGGCCGAGGCGGACCTCGACGGAACCGCCATCGCCAGCCTCGAGCCGGGCACCATGCAGGTGCTGCTGCCCGGCGAGGACGTGAAGTTCTCGTCGCCCGCCGATGTGGGCGGCGGCTACGAGGCGTTCCAGTACCGCACGCTGCTGGCGGTCTCGGCCTCGCTGGGGCTGCCCTACCACCTGGTCACCGGCGACGTGCGGCAGGCGAACTACTCGAGCCTGCGCGCCGAGCTCGTCGAGTTCCGCCGCCGCATCGGCCAGCTGCAGCATGGCGTGATCGTACACCAGTTCTGTCGGACGGTCTGGCAGCGCTGGCTGGACACGTCGGCGCTATCGGGCGCGCTGGACCTGCCGGGCTACGGTTCGGCGCCAAGCCGGTTCCGTGCGGTGCAGTGGATCCCGCCGCGCTGGGACTGGGTGGATCCGCTGAAGGACATCCAGGCACAAGTGCTGGCGATGGAAGCCGGCATCACCTCGCGGCGCAAGGTGGTCGAGGCCACCGGCTACGACGTCGAGGAAGTGGATCGCGAGAACGCCGTCGATGCGGCACGCGCCGCGGAGCTGGGGCTCCGCTACCGCACCAGCCCCGGCGAGACGCAGGGCGCGCGGGCGACACCGGCGACGCGGGCCCGGCCTGGCGGTGGAACCGGCGAGGACAGGGGCGACGGTGCCGCGGCGACTGATCCCGCCACCGAACAGGAGTGACGACATGGCAAGCTGGTATGCGATCCGCGCCCGGGGGTGCGGCCGGGAGGACGCACGCGCGGAAGTGGCGATCTATGACGAGATCGGCGCCTACGGGGTCTCGGCGAAAGGCTTTCTCGCCGAACTCGGCGCGCTGCCCGATGCGGCGCCGATCGATCTGAGGCTGAACAGCCCGGGCGGGTCGGTCTTCGATGCCGTCGCGATCTACAACGCGCTCCAGCGTCACGCCGGCCGGGTCACGGTCTGGATCGACGGCATCGCCGCCTCGGCGGCCTCCTACGTGGCGATGGCGGGCGACGAGATCGTCATGCCCGAGAACGCCTTCCTGATGATCCACGATCCGGCCGGGCTGGTGATGGGCACGGCTGGCGACATGCGCGCCATGGCCGAGGCACTCGACAAGGTAAAGGCCAGCCTGGTCGCAGGCTATGCGGCGAAATCCGGCCGGCCGAGCGAGGAGATCGCCGCGCTGATGGCGGCCGAGACCTGGTTCGATGCCGGGGACGCGCTGACCCTCGGACTTGCGACCCGGATGGCCGAGCCGGTCCGCATCGCCGCCCGCTTCGACATCGACCGGTTCCGCAATGCCCCGCCCGCACTGGTCGAGGCGGTGGAGGCAGAGGGACCGATTGACGCTGCGCCGGACGGCGGCACCCGGGACGATGCGGTTCCGGAGACCGGGACGGTACCGCACGGCGGGTCGGACCGGGGCGGAGTGGCCGACGATGCTGCCGACAGCGGCGCAGGACCTGCCGCTGTTGCCGACACAACGGCCAGGGCAGCAACGCCTCAGGGGCATGTTGATCTTTCCGACATGCCCCGCGACGCGCCCGATACCGCGGCGGCGGACCCCGACCGTCCACCACCCGACCTCGCCCCGTCCGAGCCGGCCGCGCTCACGGCACCGATGCTCGCGCCTGCCGATCCCGTGGCGATCCGGGCGGAGGCCATCGCCCATGCCCGCGCCATTGTCGATCTCTGTCGCCTCGCCGGCCAGCCGCAGATGGCCGGCCGCTTTCTCGCGCAGGACGTCGGTCTCGACGAGGTGCGCATGGCCCTTCTCGCAGCGAAAGCGGAGGCCGAACCCGAGATCGCCCCGCATCACCCGCAGCCGGGGCGCAGTTCGGCCGCGCGCCCCTGGCGCGAGATCGTCGCCCGAAGCTTCAATCTGAAAGGATGACACCATGACCACGCTGGTCGAAGGCAAACACCCCGGCGGATTCCTCGTCTGGGAAGCCTTCCGTGACTACACCCGCGAGACGATCGCCGTCGCCGCGGGCACGCTCGAGCCCGGCACGGTGCTGGGCAAGATCACTGCGTCAGGCAAATACGCCGCGCACGATCCCGCCGCCGTCGACGGCACCGAGACCGCCGTCGCCGTGCTCTGGGCAAAGGCCGACGCGAGCGCCGGCGATGTACCGGCCGTTGCGATCGTCCGCGGCCCTGCCATCGTCAACCGCCACGACCTCGTCTTCGCGGGCACGCCCGGCGAGGGCGAGATCGCGGCAGCCCATGCGGCGCTCCTGGCCGCAGGCATCCTCGTCCGCTGATCCGCTGACCGGCCCGCGCCGCACCGACATTCCCGAACCGGAGGCATTCCCATGGCCACCATGGACATCTTCGAAGGCGATGCCTTCACCATCATCGAGCTCACCCGCGCGCTGGAGAGCATTCCGTTCCGACCGGCGCTGCTCTCGGGCTCGGCCCTCTTCTCGCCACGCGGCGTGCGCGCCCGCACCGTCGTGATCGAGAGCCGCGACGGCACGCTGTCGCTGATCCCGTTCTCGGAACGCGGGTCGGCCTACGAGCAGCAGATCCCCGACCGGCGCGAGATGCGTGCCTTCGTCTGCCGGCAGTTCAAGAAGCATGACGTGCTCTGGGCCTCCGAGATCCAGGGCGTGCGGGACTTCGGATCGGAAACTGCTACCCAGCAGGTCCAGACCGAGGTGGCCTACCGGCTGCGCAAGCTTCGCCAGGATGCCGAGACCACCTTCGAGTACCACCTCCTGAACGGCATCCAGGGGATCGTGAAGGACCCGAAGGACCACGCCACGGTGGTGAACTACTTCACCGAGTTCGGCATCAGCCCGGCCGCCGAGATCGACTTCGACCTCGACAACGCCACGCCCGCTTCGGGGGCGCTGCGCAAGCGCTGCCAGGCGCTGATCGAGAGCGTGGAAGAGTCGATGGGCGGGCTCTCCGCCGGTGCGGTGCAGGTCCGGGCCGAATGCGGCTCGGCCTTCTTCGCCGATCTCGTGGCCCACAAGGAGGTGCGCGAGACCTATCTCAACACCGCCGCGGCGGCCGACCTGCGGGGCCGGGTCGCCGACGAGGTCAGCTTCGGCGGCATCACCTTCCGCCGCTACAGGGGCGGCGTCGGCTTCGGCGTGCCGACCGACAAGGCGTACTTCTATCCGGAAGGCATCGAGGGGCTGTTCGAGATCTATTACGCGCCCGCCGACACCTTCGAGACGGTCAACACCCTCGGCCAGCCGCTCTACGCACGTACCATCCCCGATCGTGATCGCGACGAGTGGGTGCGGCTGGAGATCGAGAGCAATCCGCTGCCGATCTGCACCCGCCCGCAGGTGCTGCGCAGCGCGCGGCGGACCTGATGTCCGCCTTCGCGGTCGCCCTCAGTGCCCTCTTCGCCGATCCGAACATCGGAAGGGATGCCGTCTACATCGCTGACGGCGGCGCGCCCGTACTGGTGCGCGTCGTCGCCCGGCGTGCTGACGCCGTCACCGAGTTCGGCGATGCCCGGCTCTGGTCCGAGACGACCCGCATCGACCTGCTGGTCGCAGAGGTGGCGAACCCGCGCCCGGGCGACAGGCTCGAGATCGACGGCGACGCCTTCCTGGTCCAGGGCGAGCCCGTCCGCGACCGCGAGCGGCTAGCCTGGACTGTGTATCTGATACCTGCATGAAGCTGAATCTCGACATCGATCCCGACATCGTCGCGATGATGCAGGCGGAGATCACGGCCGGGGAGCGCGCTGTCACGGCCGCCATGCGCGAGGCCGGGACCGGGCTGAAGACCGCGTGGCGGTTGCAGATCACCGGCGCGGGCCTTGGCACCCGGCTCGCCAACTCGATCCGGAGCCAGACCTTCCCGAGGTCGGGCGAGAGCCTCGACGCCGCGGCGCTGGTCTGGTCCAAGGCGCCGGTGATCGTCGGTGCCCATGACACCGGTCCGCTGATCCGCTCGAAGAACGGGTTCTGGCTGGCGATCCCGCTGCCTGCCGCAGGCAAGTCCCTACGCGGCGGCCGGATCACGCCCGGCGAATGGGAGCGCCGCCGTGGCCTGCGCCTGCGCTTCGTCTATCGTCGCACCGGACCGAGCCTGCTGGTGGCGGAGGGCCGGTTGAACACGAAGGGCCAAGCGGTGGTGTCGCGCTCGAAGACCGGGCGCGGAAAGGTCACCGCGCCGATCTTCCTGCTGGTACCGCAGGTCAAGTTGCCGAAGCGGCTTGATCTGGCGAGGGATGCCGAGCGGGCGCACGACGCGGTACCGGGACTGATCGTGGCGAATTGGGTGGAGGCGAAACTATAGTCGGACGCGCCGGAAAAAGGATCTGGAGCCCTGACAGGCCCCGTCTATCTCGGCGGCCGAGAGATCGTATTCTGGTCCTGATGCCGCCTGCACGATCCGGCGCCCGAAGCCCGGTGACCGGCGTGGCCTCACGTGGCCACCCGCAAATCGGCCCGCGCGTCGCGGATGATCGACCACGAGGATTGCAGAAACAGCCCGGCGATCACTGCCGCTACAACGAGGTCGGGCCATGCCGTGTTAGTCCAGGCGACCAGACCCGCTGCCACGACGACCGCTGCATTGCCGATGGCGTCGTTGCGCGAGAACAGCCAGACGGCCCGAACGTTGGCATCTCCGGCCCGGTGGGGCAGCAACGGCAGAACGGCAACCACGTTGACCACGAGCGCGATCACGGCGAACAGGCCCATCAGTTCAGCTTCAGGCTGCTGCTGAACCAGTACGCGGTAGGCCGTGTTGGCGAGGACCCCGAGACCGAGCGCCCCGAGAAACAAGCCTTGGATCAGAGCGGAACGGGCTCGCCAGACCAGGCTCCAGCCGATCGCCAGAACCCCAAGGAAGGTGATCAGGCCATCGCCGAGGAAATCGAGCGCATCGGCTTTCAGGGCCTGCGATCCGGAAATGAAGCCGCCAACCATCTCGATGAGGCCGTAGCCCACGTTCAGCACGATCACGATCCACAGCGCACGCCGGTAGGCCGGGGTGATATGGCTCAAGTCCTTCGGAAGATCGTCGATGTCTCCCTCGTGATCAGCTTCGGGTCCGCCCAGCCGATCCAGTCGGTAGCCGATGCCCGACACCGCACGCTCCACTTCGGGCAGCTGCAAACTCAGGTCGGATACATGCACCGTCATGATCTGCGTGGCAGTCGAGACCTTCACGTCCTCGACCCCGGCCGACCGCACCGCCTTCTCGATCTTCGCGGCGCATGACGGGCAGTCCATGCCGGTGACTCTGTAGCGCGCGTGCTCAGCGTTGCTCATTGTGGCCGTTTCGCTCATTACGATCTTCCGTGGACAGACGAGGCTATATATCATTGCAGACTGATATGTCGAGCGAGACCGGAATCCTTCAGCAGGCTGATGCTCAAGTCGTCGAGTTGCGGGCGAAGCTTTTCCGCGGCTTGGCTGACTTCTCGCGCATGTCGATTTTGGCCGCTCTGCGTGACGGCCCGCTTTCGGTTGGGGAGATCGTTGGCGCCACCGGCCTGTCGCAGTCGAACGCCTCAAACCACCTGCGGTGCCTGAGCGAATGCGGGCTGGTTGTCGGAGAACCGGACGGTCGGTTCGTCCGGTATCGGTTGAGCGATCCGCGCTTGGACGAACTGATGAGGCTGGCCGACGACCTCCTGGCCGGGACCGCTCGGGGCGTTGACTCGTGCGAGAATTTCAAAGGAACGGGCACGGTCTGATCGACGGCGGACGTCCGCCGTCGTTGGCCTACGATCAAGACCGGGCGACGACGCCCGGTGCTGTGCCATTCGGATTTTCTTCGGTGACATCATGCCCAGTACACGCGAGGCCACGCTGGCGGCGCTGCACGCACGTCTTTTGACGGTGCCTGCCACAACCCTGCGCGGCGAGGTTCTGTCCGAGCGCGTGCCCGCCGCCGGGCTCCTGATCCTGCGGGACGGCGAACCGGGCGAGCCGGAGGTGACGCTCTCGCCTCTGCGCTACCACTACCAGCACCGCGCCGAGATCGAAGCGGTCGTGCAGGGCGCCGATCGGGACGCCGACTTCGACAGGCTGACCGCCAGCATTGGCGCGGCGCTCGCCGCCGACCGCACGCTTGGCGGGCTCTGCGACTGGGTCGAGGCGGAAGCCCCGCGCCCCGTAGACCTGCCGGTCGAGGGCGCGGCCAGCCTGAAGGCCGCCGTGATCCCGGTGGTGCTGCACTATTCCACGGCCGACCAGTTGGCCTGACCCCGACAACCCGAGGAGACCACCATGGCACGAGCCCAGGGGGCGCGGGCGCTGATGGCGCTTGCGTTCGAGACGACCTATGGAACGCCGCCCGTGGGCGGCTTCACCCGCATGCCCTTCGCCAGCACCTCGCTCGGCGCAGAGCAACCGCTGCTGAACTCGGAACTGCTGGGCTACGGTCGCGATCCGTTGGCGCCGATCAAGGATGCGGTGACGGCCGACGGCGATGTCGTCGTGCCGCTCGACGCCGAGGCTTTCGGCTTCTGGCTGAAGGCGGCGTTCGGCACGCCGACGACCACTGGTGCGGAAGCGCCGTACACCCACGAGTTCCAGTCGGGGTCATGGACGCTGCCCAGCATGGCAATCGAGACCGGCATGCCAGAGGTGCCGCGCTATGCGATGTATTCCGGCTGCGTGCTCGACCAGATCACCTGGCAGATGCAGCGCTCAGGGCTCCTGACCGCGACAGCGCGGCTGGTCGCGCAGGGCGAGACGGTGGGCACGACCACCAACGCCGGCACGCCCGCCGCGCTGGAGCTGAAGCGCTTCGGCAATTTCAACGGCGCGATCACTCGCAATGGCACGGCGCTCGGCAACGTGGTCTCGGCCGAGATCACCTATGCCAACAACCTCGACCGGATCGAGACGATCCGCTCGGACGGGCGCATCGACGGTGCGGACCCAAGCATCGCGGCGCTCACCGGCCGGATCGAGGTGCGCTTCGCCGACCAGACGCTGGTGACGCAGGCCATCAACGGCGAGGCCTGCGAGATGGAATTCGCCTACGTTCTGCCGTCCGGCGAGAGCTTCACCTTCACCGTGCACGCCGTCTACCTGCCGCGCCCGCGGATCGAGATTTCGGGGCCACAGGGCGTGCAGGCGACGTTCGACTGGCAGGCGGCGCGCGACAGCGTCGTCGGCCGGATGTGCACCGCCACCCTCGTGAACGATGTGGAGACGTATTGATGCTGACGCTCGACCTGACGAACGCGCCGCGCTGGCATGACCTCGCGCCCGGCGTCCGGGTGCAACTGCGCCCGCTGACCACCGCCCTGATGGTGGCGACGCGGAGTGACCCCGCCGTCGAGGCGGTGCCCGAGGGCGCCTCCGACGAGGAGCGCGCCGTCGCCTTCGCCAAGGCGCTCGCGCGGCGGGCGGTGCTCGCCTGGGAGGGCATCGGCGATGCCGACGGCAAGCCCATCGACCCGGGCCCCGAGGCTATCGATGCGCTGCTCGATGTCTGGCCCATCTTCGAAGCGTTCCAGCTGACCTACGTCTCCAAGGGTCTGCTGCTGGAGCAGGAAAAAAACGCCTCCGCGCTCTCGCCGAATGGTCCTTCGGCGGGGGCGAGCGATACTGCCAAGCCTGCCAAACAACGTGCCCGGACTGCCCGGCGCGGCTGAACCGCCCAGAAACGCTGGAGGGTTGGCAGGTCTGGGACCTCGTCGGCCGCCTCGGCGGCCAGCTGCGCGTGCTGCCCGGCGCGGTAATCGGCTGGGACCTGTCGGCGGCGCTCGCGCTTGGCGACGCGCTCGGCGTGCCGCCGCTCGCCATGGCCGAACTGCTGCCCGTCATCGAGGCGGTGATGGTCGCCAAGCTCAACGAACAGATGGATCACTCCAATGGCTGAGAAGCGAGTATCCGTCCGCCTCGCGGCCGTGGGCGGGCGACAGGTTCGCGCCGAGCTGGAAGGCGTGGGCGAAGCCGGATCGCGCGGCTTCGGACGGCTGAGCCGCGAGATGGAGGCGGCCAACGCCCGGCTTGCAGCCTTCTCCCGCCGTGTCGCTGTGGCGGCTGCAGCCGCCGTGGCAGCAGCCGCCGCCGCTGGCGTGGCGATGATCCGCTCCGGCCTGCAGACGGTCGATGCGCAGGCGAAGCTCGCCCAGTCGCTCGGCACCACCGTCGCCTCGATCCAGACGCTGGAGCGCGCGGGCGAGTTGGCGGGCGTTTCCATGTCCGGCATCGAGCAAGCCACGAAGGATCTGACGCGCCGCCTGAGCCAGGCCGCCACCGGGACCGGTCCCGCCGCCGACGCGCTGGACCGGCTCGGACTCTCGGCCACCGACCTGATCGCCCTGCCGCTCGACCAGCGGGTGGGTGCGATCAACGCCGCCATCGAGAGCTTCGTGCCCGCTGCCGAACGTGCTGCCGTTGCGGGTCAGCTCTTCGGCGAGGAGGGCTCCATCGCCATGTCGCGGATCGACACCGCGACGCTGCGCCAGGCGACCGAGGACGTGCTTGCCTTCGGCGTCGTGGTCTCCGAGCAGGATGCCGACCAGATCGAGCGCACCAATGATGCGATCTCTCGGCTCGGGCTGATCTGGCGCGGGCTTTCGAACCAGCTGGCCGTCGCCGCGGCGCCTGCGCTGGAAGCCGTCGCCAACGCCATGGCGGCGGTGGCCAGCCGCACCGGGCCGCTCGGCATCGCGATCCGTGGCCTCTTCGACAACATCGGCCGCCTGACAACCTATGCCGCGACCTTCGCTGCCTTCCTCGCGGGACGCTGGGTCGTCGGCATGGCCGCCGCGGCGCTGTCCGTGCGCGGCCTCGCGACGGCGCTGGTCGTCCTGCGCGGGGCGCTGATCCGCACCGGCATCGGTGCGCTGATCGTCGGCGCGGGCGAGCTCGTTTATCAATTCACCCGCCTCGTCTCCGGCGCGGGCGGCTTCGGCGAGGCGATGTCGCTCCTGAAAGACCTCGCTGTCGAGGTCTGGGAGCGGATCAGGATGGGCGCTGCTGCGGCGGGCGCAGCCGCCACGGCGATGTTCTTCGACCTGAAGGCGGACGCCGCGTCGGGCATGCAGAGCGCCATCGAGAGCGTGGTGGCCTTCGGCAACACCGCCGCGAACACCTTCGAAGGCGCCTACGAGGCGATCAAGGCGATCTGGGGGCTGCTGCCCGCCGCCATCGGTGATCTGGCGTTTCAGGCGGCCAACAGTCTGGTCGATGGTGTCGAGGCGATGCTGAACGGCGTGGTCTCGCGCATCAACGGCTTCATCGGGGGGATCAACCAGGGACTCGAAGCCCTCGGCTCCGAGCGGCGCATCTCGCTGGTGCCGGACCTCGACCTCGGCGAGATCGAGAACCGCTTCGAGGGTGCGGCCAGTGCTGCCACGACGGCGGCGCAGACCGCGTTCGACCGGGCCTTCGAGGACAATCCGCTCACTGCACCCGATCTCGGTCTGACCGAGGCTGCGAACCGCGCGCTCGAGTCCGCGAATGTCTACCGTGGCGCGGCGCGCGATCTTGCGGACGGCGCGCGCGCGCCTCTGGAGAGCTGGCAGGCCTTGCGTGATGCGGTGCGTGGCACCGACGAGGCCAGTGCCGATGCGCTGACCGAGGCCACCGGCGCGGCCGAGCGGCTGGAGACGGCGCTCGGCGATGCCGGCCGTGCCGCGACCGGTGCGGGCGCGGCGTCCGGGGCTGCTGCCGCTGCGGCGGAGCCCGCGACCGAGGCCGCCGTCACCGGGTGGCAGGCGGTCACGGCAGCGCTGTCGGGCTACGCCAGCAAGGCCCGGGAGATTGGTGGCGACATCGGCCAGAGCCTCGTCGGCGCCTTCCAGTCGGCCGAGAACGCCGTGGGCCAGTTCGTAAAGACCGGCAAGCTGAACTTCCGCGATCTCGTCACCTCGCTGCTGGCCGATCTCGCCCAGCTGGCGGCGCGCCGCTTCATCCTCGGGCCGATCGCCAATGCGCTCTCCGGCGTGTTCTCCGGTGCTGGCGGCATCTTCGCCAACGTCCTGCATGCGGGAGGCATGGTCGGCTCGGCAGGACCCTCGCGCATGGTCCCGGCGATGGCATTTGCGGCTGCGCCTCGGATGCACTCCGGCGGTGTGGCGGGGCTGCGCCACGATGAGGTCCCGGCCATCCTGCAGCGGGGCGAGCGCGTGCTGTCGCGGCGCGAGGCACAGAGCTACGGCGCGGGCGGCGGCGTCAACGTCACCATCATGGCGCGTGACGCCGAGAGCTTCCGCCAATCGCGCACGCAGGTCGCGGCCGACATCGCCCGCGCCGTCTCGCTCGGACGGAGGGGCATGTAATGGCGTTTCACGAGGTGCGGTTTCCCGACAACATCAGCCGGGGCGCGCGCGGCGGGCCGGAACGGCGTACCCAGATCGTCGAGGTCGCCTCGGGAGACGAGGAGAGGAACGCCAGCTGGGCCAATTCGCGCCGCCGCTACGATGTCGCCTACGGCATCCGCCGCGCGGACGATCTGGCGGCCGTCGTGGCTTTCTTCGAGGCGCGGAACGGGCGGCTGCATGGCTTCCGCTTCAAGGACTGGGGTGACCACAAGTCCTGTCTGCCTTCAGGAACGCCATCGCCGACCGATCAGGCCATCGGCACCGGCGACGGCACGACGACCGCCTTCCAGCTGGCCAAGCGCTACGCTTCGGGCGCGCAATCCTGGACGCGCGCCATCGCCAAGCCGGTCGCCGGGACCGTGCGCATTGCGCTGTCGGGCGTCGAGCAGCCCTCCGGCTGGTCGGTCGACACCGCCACCGGCCTCGTCACCTTCGGCGCCGCGCCGGGATCCGGTCTCGCGATCACGGCGGGCTTCGAGTTCGACGTGCCCGTCCGCTTCGATACCGACGTGCTCGATGTCACGCTCGACCTCGAGCGGCTCGGCTCGATCACCTCCATTCCGCTTCTGGAACTGCGCCGATGAAGACCCTCGATCCCGCCTTGCAGGCCCATCTCGACGAGGGCACGACGACGCTCGCCTGGTGCTGGCGGATCACCCGCGCCGATGGCGTGAGCTTCGGCTTCACCGATCACGACCGGACGCTCAGCTTCGATGGTACCGACTTCGAGCCGGAGAGCGGGCTCACCGCCTCCGAAGTGCGCTCGGGCTCTGACCTGTCGGTCGATGCGCAGGACGCTGAGGGCGTGCTGACCTCGGACCGGATCACCGAGACCGACATCCTCGACGGCCGCTGGGACAATGCGGAGGTCGAAGTCTGGCGGGTGAACTGGGCCGACACGAGCCAGCGCGTGCTGATGCGGCGCGGCGCTATCGGCCAGATCCGGCGCGGGCGGCTGGCCTTTGTGGCCGAGGTCCGCTCGCTCGCGCATGTCCTCGGCCAGACGGTGGGGCGGACCTTCCAGGCAACCTGCGACGCCGCGCTCGGCGATGCGCGCTGCGGCGTCGATCTGGAGGACCCGGCCTTCAAGGGCACCGGCGCGGTGATCGATCTCCTGCGCGACCGGGCCTTCACCGCCTCGGGGCTGGTCGCATTCACGTCCGGCTGGTTCACCTTCGGCACGCTGGAATGGTCCAGCGGCGCGAATGCGGGGCGTCGCGCGGAAGTGCTGGGCCACGACGTCACGGACGGCATCGCCGTGCTCACGCTGCTCGAGGCGCCGGTGCGCGAGATCTCCGAGGGCGATGCCTTCACCATCCGTGCGGGTTGCGACAAGCGCATGGAGACCTGCGGCGCGAAGTTCGCCAACACCGCCAACTTCAGGGGCTTCCCGCACATCCCCGGCCAGGATGCGGTCCTGCGCTACGCCACGAAGGACGGCGGCCACGAGGGAGGCGTGCTGTGAGGGGAGCCCTCAGCGAGCCAGAGGCTCGGTCGCCGCGGCGATTTCGCGGCACGTTGCATCGTCCAGCGGCAGGATTGGGCGGGGAGGGTCGCAGTCGGTCAGGCCCATCTGCCGCGCCATCGCATAAACCACCCGCAGCGAGCCATGGGCTTTGAAGAGCGCCCAGAGCGGGGCAAGCTCTTCATCAATGCGGCGGGCCTCCGCCGCATTGCCTGCCATCGCCGCCGCAGTCAGCCGCAACGCGATCTCGGGGAGGATCCCGCCAATCACGCTATACCACGTATTCGCACCGGCCAGCAGCGCCTCGGCGCAGCCCCAGTCCCCGCTGTAGCCGATGGCGAAGTCTGCAGGCAGCGTGCTGCGCAGCCGGGCCAGATCGCTGGCGAGACTGCCTTGCGCGGGCAACGGCATCTTGATTGCAGCGATCCGGGGTACCTGCGCCAGTCGTTGTATGAGCGCGACGTCGAAGTTGAAGTGAGTAGTGCTGGGATTGTTGTAGATGCACAGCGGCAGATCGCTTGCGGTCGCAACGGCGCTGTAATGGGCGTAGGCCTCATCCTGAGTCAGAGGCGTGTAGCTGACCGCAGGCAGCAGCACAGCATTTGCCCCAGCCTCAGCCGCATCGCGGGCCAATGCACAGGCCTCGTCGGTGCGCAGCGCTCCGACCCCGACCATCAGCGACACACTGCTGCCCAGCACATCAGCCGCCACGGACACCGCCCGGCGTCGTTCTGCGCGCGTCAGATACGCGAATGTGCCGGTGCTGCCTAGCAGGCCGACCGAACCAAGATCGGGCCGCCGCAACCGCTCCAGCACCCGGACAAGCGCGTCGGTCTGAACGCGCCCGTCTATGGTCGCCGGGGTGATTGGAAAGGCGGACAGACCAGTAAAGTTCATCTCGATAACCCTCAAGGCACGGCAGTCAAACCCATGGTGACGCCACAAATACCGCGGAATGGCAAGGCGGCGCGCACGACGGCACCCAAGGCTGCAGCTAATCCTGAGCGAGTAATTCCGGCTGCGCGCGCGTGGCTCGGCACACCGTACCACGACCAGGCAAGCCTGCGCGGCGTCGGCTGCGACTGCCTCGGGCTGGCCCGGGGCGTCTGGCGCGAGGTCGTCGGCCCGGAGCCGTTCCCGATCCCGCCCTACAGCCGCGACTGGGGCGAGACCGGCCCGCGCGAGGTTCTGGCGGACGGCGCGCGGCGCATGATGATCGAGGTTTCGCCTGTCGAGGCCGGTCCCGGCGCGCTGGTCCTCTTTCGCATGAGGGCCCGCGCCATCGCCAAGCATGTCGGGATCCTGACCGGGCCCGACATCTTCCTCCACGCCTACGAGCGGCTCGGCGTGATCGAGGAACCGCTCACCCCATCCTGGCGGCGGCGTATCGCCTTCGCCTTCCTGTTCCCGCAACGCTGAGACCCGAACATGGCCACCCTCGTTCTCGGCGCGGCCGGCGCTGCCATTGGCGGTTCGATCGGCGGCGCGATCCTCGGCGTGAGTGCCGCGACCATCGGCGGCTTCATCGGCTCCACCATCGGCTCGGTCGTGGACAGCTGGATCATCTCGTCGCTGGCGCCCACGCAGCGCATCGAGGGCGCGCGGCTCGACACGCTGCGCATCACCTCCGCCACCGAAGGCGCGGTCATCCCGCGGCTCTACGGTCGCATGCGCATGGGCGGCAACATCATCTGGGCGACCGATTTCCGCGAGGAGACGAAGACCACCACGCAGGGCGGCGGCAAGGGAGGCGGGGGCGGCAAGGTCAAAACGACGGAGTATCTGTACTACGCCTCCTTCGCCGTGGCGCTCTGCGAAGGCTCCGAAGCCGGTCCCGCAGGGACCATTCTCTCCGGGGGAGAGAATGGAGGCGGAGGAGGCCCGGCAGGGCGGGGAATCACCGGGATCGGGCGCATCTGGGCCGACGGCAAGCCGATGGACCTCTCCGGCGTCACGTGGCGCTGGTATCCCGGCGACGAGGCGCAGTCCGCCGATCCGTTCATCGCCGCGAAGATGGGCGCGGCCAGCACGCCCGCCTATCGCGGCACCGCCTATGTCGTCTTCGAGGAACTGGCGCTCTCGACCTACGGCAACCGCCTGCCGCAGCTCTCCTTCGAGGTGTTCCGGCCGCTCGCCGATCCCGACACCGCCGAGGGGCTGACCCGCGCCGTCACCATGATCCCGGCCTCGGGCGAGTTCACCTATGCGACGCAGGCGATCCGCAAGACCGATGGCGGGGCGACGCAGGCGGAGAACCTGAACGCGTTGGCGGATGCCACCGACATGGTGGTGGCGCTGGACCGGCTGCAGGCCATGGCCCCGGCGGTCGAGAGCGTCAGCCTCGTGGTGGCGTGGTTTGGCGACGACCTGCGGGCAGGCTCCTGCAAGGTGCGGCCGGGCGTCGAGGTGTCGGCCAAGTCGACCACGCCCGCCAGCTGGTCGGTAAACGGCGTGAGCCGCGCCAGCGCCTTCCTCGTCAGCCGCGACGACCAGGACCGCCCGGTCTATGGCGGCACGCCGTCCGACTTCGCTGTGGTGCAGGCGATCCAGGAGATGAAGGCGCGCGGGCTGCGCGTCACCTTCTATCCGTTCATCCTGATGGACGTACCGCCCGGCAACAGCCTGCCGAACCCGTATTCCGACAACGCCGCGGAGACGGGGCAGCTCGCATTCCCCTGGCGGGGGCGGATCACCTGCTCGCCCGCTGCTGGTTTCGCCGGGACCGTCGACAAGACCGCCACGGCGGCGAGCCAGGTCGCGGCGCTGTTCGGCGCGGCCACGCCCGCGAGCTTCAGCGTCTCCGGCCAGTCGGTTTCGTGGACAGGCACGCCCGGCGACTGGGGCCTGCGCCGCATGGTGCTGCACTACGCCCATCTCTGCGCGGCGGCGGGCGGGGTCGACGCCTTCCTGATCGGTACCGAGATGCCGGGGCTGACCACCATCCGCTCCGAAGCCAACACCTATCCGGCGGTGCAGGCCTATCGGGACCTCCTCGCCGATGTGCGCTCGATCCACGGGGACAGCACCAAGATCGGATACGCGGCGGATTGGTCGGAGTATTTCGGGCACCAGCCGGGTGACGGCTCGGGCGATGTGTTCTTCCATCTCGATCCGCTCTGGGCCGATCCGGAGATCGATTTCGTCGGCATCGACAACTACATGCCGCTGTCGGACTGGCGGGACGGGTTCGAGCATGCCGACGCGCAGGAGGGCTGGCCCGCGATCCATGACCGGGCCTATCTGCAGGCGAACATCGCGGGCGGCGAAGGTTTCGACTGGTTCTATGCCAGCGCAGCGGACCGCTCCGCGCAGGTGCGCACCCCGATCACCGACGGTGCCGCCAGCAAGCCGTGGGTCTTCCGCTACAAGGATCTCCGCAGCTGGTGGTCGAACCCGCATCACGACCGCGCGGGCGGGGTGGAGAGTGGCACGCCGACGGCATGGGCGCCGGAGTCCAAGCCGATCTGGTTCACCGAGCTCGGCTGTCCGGCCATCGACCGGGGCACCAACCAGCCCAACGTCTTCTTCGACCCCAAGTCCTCCGAGAGCTTCACGCCGCATTTCTCGCGCGGCTGGCGCGATGACGCCATCCAGCGGGCCTATCTCGAGGCGACATATCTCTGGTGGCGCGATGCCGTGAACAACCCGCTGTCCTCGGTCTACGGCGGCCGGATGGTGCACGTCCCCGAATGCGCCGCCTGGACCTGGGACGCGCGGCCCTATCCGTTCTTTCCGGCGCTGACTGACGTCTGGACGGACGGGGCGAACTGGCGGCTCGGCCACTGGCTGACCGGGCGGCTCGGCGCGGTGTCGCTGGCGGCACTGGTGCGGCATCTCTGCCTGCGGGCGGGGCTGCCCGAGGCCCGGATCGACGTCACCGGGCTCTGGGGCGCATTGGAAGGCTACGCCATCGGCGCGCTCGAGTCCCCGCGCGCCTCGATCACCACGCTGGCGCGGCATTTCGGGTTCGACGCCGTCGAGACCGAGGGCGTGATCCGCTTCGTCATGCGCGGCCGGGCGGCGGTGGCGAGCCTCTGCCCCGACGATCTGGTCGCGGCCCGCGAAGGCGATGTCCTCGAGCTGACCCGCGGCCAGGAGACCGAGCTGCCGCAGGCGCTGAAGTGGCAGGTCGCGCGGGCGGACGAGGATTACGACGCGGCCCTCGTCGAGGCCCGGCGCATCACCGTGGACACGACCCGCATCGCCTCGGAAAGCTTCCCGATCGCGGTGCCGCCCGAGGAGGCCGAGCGCCGCTGCCGCCGCGCATTGATGGAGGCGTGGGTGGGGCGCGAGACGGCGGCGTTCCGTCTGCCGCCCTCGCGCCTGGCGCTCAATCCGGCCGACGTTGTCCGGCTCGCGCATGACGGGCGGCTGGTCGATCTGCGGCTCGTCTCCATTGCCGACGCCGAGGCGCGGGGCATCGAAGCGGTGCGCCAGGACCGGGCGACCTACGACATGCCGCCCGGCGATCCCCGCGCGGTTTCGCTGACGCGCGCCGTGGTGTTCGGCGCACCGGATGCGGTGCTGATGGATCTGCCGCAGCTGACCGAGGACCAGCCCGCGCATCGGCCGTTTGTCGCGGCGAATGCCGTACCCTGGCCCGGCGAGATGGCGGTGTTCCGCAGCCCCTCGACCGATGGGTTCGAATTGCTGACCACGTTTGGCAGTCGCGCCCGGATCGGGGCGCTGGTCTCGGACTTCTTTGCGGGACCGACGTCGCGCTTCGATCCCGGAAACGCGCTGGTGGTCGACTTGCTGACCGGCACGCTGGAAAGCGTCACCGACCTGACCCTGTTCGGAGGCGCCAACGCGCTGGCCATCGAGAGCGCGCCCGGCGTCTGGGAGATCGTGCAGGCGGGTGCGGCGGAGTTGTTGGCGCCGGGTCGTTACCGGCTGACCCGCCTGCTGCGGGGCCAGCGCGGCACCGAGGGCGCGATGGGAAATCCGGCGCCCGCTGGCGCGCGGGTGGTGGTGCTGGACACCGCGCTGGCGTCCCTGCCGATTGCCGAGTCCGACCTCGGGATCCCATGGAACTGGCGCATCGGCCCGGCGAGCCGTCCGGTCAGCGACGAGACCTATGTGGCAAAAGCCTTCACGCCTGCGGGCATCGGGCTGCGGCCGTTCTCCGTCGCCCATGTCGAGCAGCCGTGGCGCACGCCGCGCACGCCCGGCGATCTGACGATCCGCTGGACGCGCCGGTCCCGCGCGCTTTCCGCCGACAGCTGGGGCGCGGTTGAGGCGCCGCTCGCCGAGGAACTGGAAGCCTACGAGGTCGAGATCCTCGACGGCCTTACCGTGAGGCGGGTGCTGAGCACGACCACCACCAGTGCGGTCTACAGTGCCGCCCAGCAGACCGCCGACTGGGGCGCGCCGCTCGGCCCCGGCGACAACCTCACTGTCCGCATCTACCAGCTCTCCGCCCTCGTCGGGCGGGGCGCGCCCAAGACCGTCACGCTCTTGTTCTGAAGGCACCCCATGTCCGACGCCACCACCCATCTCCTGCTGCCCTACGTCCTGGCGGCGCAGGCCCAGAAGCACGTCACCCACAACGAGGCGCTGCGGATCCTCGACGGGCTGGTACAGCTCTCCGTCCTCGACCGGGACCTGACCGTCCCGCCCGGAAGCCCCGCCGATGGCGATCGCTACATCGTCGGCTCGGGCGCCACCGGGGATTGGGCAGGCTGGGATCTGAACGTGGCGCTCTGGACGGACGGCGCGTGGCTGCGTCTGCCGCCACGGACCGGCTGGCGGGCGTGGGTCGAGGACGAGGGCCTGCTGCTGGTCTATGACGGCGCAGGCTGGATCGGCACGACGCCCGCGTCGCTGCAGAACCTCGCGCTGCTCGGGCTTGGCACCGCAGCGGATGCGTCGAACCCGTTCTCGGCCAAGCTGAACGCGGCGCTCTGGACCGCGAGAACCGTGGCCGAGGGCGGGACGGGCGATCTGTTCTACACCATGAACAAGGAGGCCGCGGGCGACGATCTCGGGCTGACGCTGCAGACCGGCTTTGTGACGAAGGCGCTGGTGGGGCTCTTCGGCTCGGACCGCTTCCGCCTCGCAGTCTCGGCTGACGGCAGCACCTTCTTCGACGGGCTGAGCGTCGACAACGTGAGCGGCATCGTCGACCAGCCCCGGCTGCCGCGCTTCAAGGCCTGGACGAACTACGACAACTATGTCGGCGTCGGCACCTGGACGAAGATCGGCCTGAACAACACCGACTACAACGATCAGGGCGCCTTCGACGCCGCGAACAACCGCTTCGTGGCGCCGGTGGACGGCACCTATCTCTTCGGCGCGACGCTCATGTACAAGGTCAACGCCAGCACCACCGCACGCATGCGCGGGCGGCTGGTCCTGAACGGGACGACCGAAATCCGCGGCTCCCTCGGCGAAATCTCCGCCACCCACGTCTCGCTCGCCACCGCGATCTGGCTGCAGACCATGGTCCCGCTCACCGCGGGCGATACCGTCGAGCTGCAGGGGTATTTCCGGGTCGCGGACGGCTACTTCGCCGCCGATCACACGTCTTTCTGGGGCTGCAAGGTCGGCTGACCGGCGGAAGGAGGATACGATGACCCCACCCCGATCCGAGGGCTTCGTGCGAATGCCCGACGCCGAGTTCGAGGCGATCCTGACACGCGCTGCCGAGGAAGGCGCGAAGCGCGCGCTCGCCGATGTCGGGCTCGATGGCGACGAGGCGGCGCTCGACATCCGTGATCTGCGCTCGCTCGTCGACTGCATCCGGCTGGTGCGCCGCACCGCCATGCAGACCGCCGTCCGCATGATCACCACCGGCGTCATGCTGGCGCTGCTGGCGGGCATCGCGATCAAGCTCAAGATCTTCGGCGGCGGCCCATAGCCGCGCCCCATCCCCATTCATCAGCCCAACCGCACCCGCCCTTGAGGCGGGTTTTTCGTTTTGGAGGACCCCCATGACCACAATCTTCTTCGACCACTGGCGTGAGGCACCGGAGGACGCTTGGCGCTGGCCGAACTTCTCGCCCGCCGAAATCGCCTGCCGGGGCACCGGCAAGCTGCTCGTCAACGAACCGGCGCTCGACAAGCTGCAGGCGCTGCGTGACCGACTGGGCAAGCCGCTGATCGTCCGCTCCGCCTATCGCAGCCCCGAGCACAATCGCGCCGTCGGCGGCGCGACCCGGTCGAAGCACATGGACGGCGCCGCCTTCGATATCGCCATGGCCAACCACGACCCAGTCGCCTTCGAGGCGGCGGCGCGGGAGGTCGGGTTCCTCGGCTTCGGCTTCTATCCGCGCTCGGGGTTTATCCATGTCGACCTCGGCCCGGCGCGTCAGTGGGGCGAGCGGTTCCCGGTCCGGGCGACGGCATTTGCAGCCGAGACGCCGCCCGCACGCGAAGCGCTGGCTGAGAGCCGCACCTTGAAAGGCGGTGGCGCGGCTGGCGTGGCGACGCTGGGCGCAGCCGGGGTCGAGGTCGCGCAGAGCGTCCTGGCAGAGACCCAATCCGCCATCCTGCCGCTTGTGCCGTATCTCGACACCCTGCGCTGGGTGTTCATCCTTGTGGCGCTCGGAGGCATCGCGGTCACCATCTATGCTCGACTTGATGACTGGAAGCGGGGGCGTCGATGATCGCCGCCCTGTTCACCGGGATCGCCGCCGCCCCGTGGATGCGGGCGGCGCTGCGCTACGGCGCGATCGTCCTCGCCGTGCTCCTGTTCCTCCTTTCGCTTCGGCGTTCCGGCGAACGCACGGGCCGCCTCGCCGAACGCCTTGAGACCACGGAGAAGGCCAATCATGTCCAACGCCAGATGCTGGAAGCGGCCGCTCGCCGCCCTCGGGATCGCAACAAGCTTGCTGAGCGGCTGCGCGACGGTGAGTTCTGACGGGCGCGCCGTCAGAACATGTCCGCCCGTGATCGAGTACAGCCGCGATTTCCAGGTGCGGGCGGCGGAGGAACTCAGCATCCTTCCCGACGGCTCGCTCGTTGCGGAGATGCTCGCCGACTACAGTGTCATGCGTGAGCAGGCGCGGTCCTGCACATGAGGGTCCTGCAAACAGCGCCAAACGGAGATTGCGCCAGCTGCTATTTCCGCTATTTATGAAACATGGAAGAACCGATTCCCTCCCGCCTGTCCACCCTCGGTCACCCCCACCGCCTCGCCCTCTTCCGGCTGCTCATGCGGCGCTATCCGGATAGGGTGCCAGCGGGCGAGATCGCCGCTGCGCTGGATTTCAAGGCGTCGACGCTCTCGGCCTACCTCTCCGCGCTGATGCAGGCTGGGCTGGTAACGCAGGAGCGAGTGGGAACCTCGCTCCGCTATTCCATCGCCATGGCCGAGGTGCGTCGCACCTTCGACTATCTCATCCTCGACTGCTGCCGCGGTCGGCCCGATCTCTGCGCGCCTGTCTCCCTGCCATCGCTTTCAGGAACCACCGCCATGTCCGACCGCAAGTACAAGGTGCTGTTTATCTGCACCGGGAACTCCGCCCGCTCGATCTTCGCCGAGTCCATCCTCCGCAAGGAGGCGGGTCACCGGTTCGAGGCATATTCCGCTGGCACCCGGCCCCACTCGGAGCTGAATCCGTTTGCCATCGAGGTGCTCGAGCAGAACGGGCACGATGTCTCCGTTCTGCGATCGAAGAATGTGGGTGAGTTCCAAGGACCCGACGCACCGAAGTTCGATTTCGTCTTCACGGTCTGCAATCAGGCGGCGAATGAGGAGTGCCCGGCGTGGACCGGTCAGCCTGTCAGTGCGCATTGGGGCATGCCTGATCCGGTCAAGGCCGAAGGAACCCACGCCGAGAAGAGCCTCGCGTTCCAGCAGACCTATGGGGCGCTGCACAACCGCATCAAGACATTTTCGGCGCTGCCTATCGCTTCGCTGGACCGCATCTCGCTGCAACGGGCCGTGGACGACCTCGGCCGTACGGATGCCGGAGCGCCAGCATGACCGTCTATGCTCTGAACGGCATCGGCCGCATGGGAAAACTTGCCCTCAACCCGCTTCTTGAACGGGGAGCGGAGATCGCTTGGATCAATGACGCGGTGGGCGACCCCGCCATGCATGCGCATCTGTTCGAGTTCGACACCGTGCATGGGCGCTGGGATGCGGCGTTCTCGCACGACGCGGAGAGCGTCACCATCGACGGCACGCGGCTGCCTTTCGTCGGCAGCAAAGACCTGTCCGAGCTGCCGCTCGCGGGAGTTGATGTGGTCATCGACTGCACCGGCGTCTTCAAGTCCGAAGCGAAATTGGCTCCGTATTTCGAGGCGGGGGTGAAGAAGGTGGTCGTCTCGGCGCCGGTCAAGGACGGCGGCGCGGCGAACATCGTCTATGGCGTCAATCACGACATCTACGATCCGGCCGAACACCGGATCATCACGGCGGCAAGCTGCACGACCAACTGCCTCGCCCCGGTCGTGAAGGTGATCCACGAAGCCATCGGCATCCGGCATGGCTCGATCACCACGATCCATGACGTGACCAACACGCAGACCATCGTGGACCGACCCGCCAAAGATCTGCGACGGGCGCGTTCGGCGCTCAACTCGCTGATTCCGACCACCACGGGCAGCGCCACGGCAATCACGCTGATCTATCCGGAACTGAAGGGCCGGCTGAACGGCCATGCCATCCGGGTACCACTGCTGAACGCGTCGATCACCGATTGCGTGTTCGAGGTCGAGCGGCCGACGAGTGCGGACGAGGTCAACGCGCTGTTCAAGGCCGCCGCGACAGGTCCGCTCGAGGGCATCCTCGGCTATGAAGAGCGCCCGCTTGTCTCCGCCGATTACACCAACGACACACGTTCGGGCATCATTGACGCTCCCTCGACCATGGTCGTGAACGGCACCCAGGTGAAGATCTACGCCTGGTACGACAACGAGATGGGCTACGCGCATCGTCTGGTGGACGTGGCGCTGATGGTCGGGGCCTCGCTGTGACCGTTGCCCGACCGCGCCCCGAAGGGCTGTCAGCCTATATCGCAGTCACTGCCGTCTATTGGGCCTTCATGCTCACCGACGGCGCCCTGCGGATGCTGGTCCTGCTGCATTTCCACAGGCTTGGGTTCAGCCCGGTGCAGCTGGCCTATCTGTTCATCCTTTACGAGATCGCAGGCATGGTCACGAACCTGTCGGCGGGATGGATTGCGGCACGGTTCGGGCTGACCTCGACGCTTTATGCTGGACTAGGCTTGCAGGTCATCGCGCTGTTGGCGCTGGCGCAACTGGATCCCGGCTGGGCCATCGGGTTTTCGGTCGCCTACGTCATGATCGTGCAAGGCGCGAGCGGCGTGGCCAAGGATCTGGCCAAGATGTCCTCGAAATCCGCCGTGAAGCTGCTGGCCCCTGAGGGCAACGGCGGGCTCTTCCGCTGGGTCGCGCTGCTGACCGGATCGAAGAACGCTGTGAAGGGGCTGGGCTTCCTGCTGGGCGCGGTGCTGCTCGCCACGTTGGGCTTTGTCCCGGCGGTCCTTGCGATGGCAGCGGTACTTGCGGTGATTCTGCTCGCCGTCCTGATCGCTATGCCGCCAGGATTGCCCAAGGGACGCAAGGGCACGAAGTTCTCCGAGGTCTTCTCGAAGTCCGCCAACGTGAACTGGCTGTCGGTAGCGCGGGTGTTTCTGTTCGGTGCACGCGACGTTTGGTTCGTCGTCGGCATTCCGATCTATTTCTACGCTGTGCTGTCGGACGGCACCGTCGACGGCAACCGGGCCGCCTTCTTCATGATCGGCACCTTCATGGCGGTCTGGACCATCCTTTACGGCGCGGTGCAGGCGGCAGCACCCCGGCTCTTGCGTGCGGCGCAAAGATCGGACGGCGACTTGATCGACGCGGCGCGTGGCTGGGCGTGGGCGCTGGCCGCCATCCCGGCCGGGCTGACTGCCGCCGCCCTGATCTCGCCCCAGCCGCAGCCATGGCTGACAGCGACGCTTGTCCTGGGCCTGCTGGCCTTCGGCGCGGTCTTCGCGGTGAACTCGTCGCTGCATTCCTATCTGATCCTCGCCTTCACCCAGGCCGAGCGAGTGACAATGGATGTCGGTTTCTACTACATGGCCAATGCGGGCGGGCGCCTCCTCGGCACGCTTCTTTCGGGCCTGACCTATCAGATCGGCGGGCTGGCGCTGATGCTGGGAACTGCGGCGGCGATGGTGGTGGCGTCTGCGCTCGCTGTCAGCCGCCTCAGCCTGGACCGCACGCAGGAGAGCCTGGCATGAGTGTCTTCGAACGTTATCTCACCCTGTGGATTGCACTTGCGATCGCACTGGGTACCGGGATCGGGGCCACGGCGCCCGGGCTCGTCGAGGCCGTGGCAGCAGCAGAAGTGGCCAGCGTCAATCTGGTGATGGCGGTGCTGATCTGGGCCATGGTCTATCCGATGATGGTCGGTGTCGACCTTCAGGCTGTCGCCGGGGTGGCACGCCAGCCGAAAGGCCTTTTGATCACGCTGGCGGTGAACTGGCTGATCAAGCCGTTCACTATGGCGTTTCTAGCGGTTCTGTTCTTCGATTACGTGTTCGCGCCTTGGATCGAGCCGGAGGATGCCGCTCAGTACACCGCCGGGCTGATCCTGCTTGGTGCCGCGCCCTGCACGGCGATGGTCTTCGTATGGTCGCAGCTGACCCGCGGCGACGCGACCTACACGCTGGTGCAGGTCTCGGTCAACGATCTCATCATGGTGGTCGCCTACGCGCCTATCGTAGCCCTCCTTCTCGGCGTTACCGATATTGCGGTGCCCTGGGAAACGCTGGTGCTGGCGACGGTTCTCTACATCGTCCTGCCGCTGATCGCCGGCCTGATCACGCGGCGCGCGCTCGGCTCGCCCCAGGCGATCGAGGCGTTCTCTACCCGGATCAAGCCGTGGTCGATGATGGGGCTGATCACAACCGTGGTAATTCTCTTCGGGCTGCAGGGGGCAAAGATCCTCGCGAACCCCGTGGTGATCGGCATGATCGCGGTGCCGATCCTGATCCAGGGCTATGGCATCTTCGCGCTGGCCTATGCCGCGGCCTGGACGATGAAAGTTCCGCATCGGATCGCCGCCCCTTGCGCCATGATCGGCACCTCCAATTTCTTCGAGCTTGCTGTCGCTGTGGCGATCAGCCTGTTCGGTCTGAACTCGGGCGCGGCGCTGGCGACGGTCGTTGGCGTGCTGGTTGAGGTGCCGGTGATGCTGTCACTGGTCGCATTCGCCAACCGGACGCGCCATCGCTTCGAGCCCGAGGGAGACACTGAAGCCAGCGACGCCCCGGAGCAGCGTCTAGCGGTGAAGCCGTGAACGCCAGGTTGCCACGCGTGAGCGAGGATGGTTTCGATTGGACGCTGAATCCGGGCATTGAAGTTTCGCTGCTGTCGCGTCCCAACTCGGAAGAGTTGGCTTCTGCTGGCGGCCTTGGGCACCCACCCCGCATCGCGATTCTGAGCGGCTCGCTGCGGGAGCGCAGCTTCTCGCGCCTCGCGGCGGAGGAGGGCGCGCGAGTCCTGCGGCACCTCGGCGCCGAGGTCCGGTTCTTCGACCCCGACGGGCTGCCGATGGTGGACGCTGTAACCGACAACCACCCCAAGGTCGTCGAACTCCGCGATCTCGCGATTTGGTCGGAGGGGATGGTCTGGTCCAGCCCTGAACGGCACGGCGCCATGTCAGGCCTGATGAAAACGCAGATTGACTGGTTGCCACTGTCGCTCGGGGGTGTCCGGCCCACCCAGGGACGAACGCTGGCGGTGATGCAGGTGTCCGGCGGCTCGCAGAGCTTCAATGCGGTTAACCAGATGCGCATTCTCGGCCGCTGGATGCGGATGATCACCATCCCGAACCAGTCCTCAGTCGCGCAGGCGTGGGACGAGTTCAATGCTGCAGGGCGGATGAAGCCCTCACCATACCTCGCGCGCATCGTCGATGTCATGGAGGAGCTGATACGTTTCACGCTCCTGACGCGGGGGCGGCCTTCGTTGACCGACCGCTACTCGGAACGACTCGAGAGCGCCGAAGCGCTCTCGAAAAGGGTCAACCAGGCGAGGATCTGACGAGCCTTACAGCTGCGCCTCCAGCCTCTTGAACGACATCCCCCGGACCGCAGCAGGAGCCGAGGCCAGCTTGCGGATATCCGCCCAAGTTTGCTTGTAGACCGGGATCACTAACTCGTTCGTGCCCGAGGAGATCACGTTGCCCTGCGTTCCGCGCGGGCTGCCGAAGATCATGAAGCTCTGCTTCGGCTTGGCGGTATCCATCGGGTAGGCGATCGCCTGGGTCGCGCCGTTGTCGTTGACGACCTCGACGAGATCCCCTTGAGTGACACCGATCTCGGCCATGTCCGCCGGGTTCATCTCGATGATCGGGTAGGGCCAGCGATCGAGGACGAACTCGTTACCTTCATCCATGAACCAGTTCTGCCAGTTGATGTTGGTCCGGCCGTTGTTGATCAGGAACGCGAACTTCTCGCTTTCCTCCTGCTTGCCGGGCGTCGCATAGCCGCGCCACTCGCCGGCCATGAACCGCGCCTTGCCATCCTCGGTCGAGAACTTGCTGTCGGTGTACAGCCGCGGTGTGCCGATGATGGTCTCGCCCTCGATCCCGGTTGCCGGCTCCTGGAAGCCGTTGTTGCCCATCGCGCGCAGCCGGTCGTAGGTCACATGCTCGCCACCGTTGGCGTGCTTGCGATAGCCGTCCTCGAAAGCATCCCCCTCGTCCTGCCAGTCGTAGCCCGTGAACTTCTCCGCGAGATCCGGCTGGCCGAGGTCCTGCATTGCCTGCCGCATCGCCTGAGCAATCCCGGCCGCGATCATGCAGTCCGGCCGGGCACTGCCGGGCGGATCCATGTAACGCTCGACCAGTCGCATGCGCCGCTCGCCGTTCATGGACGTCAGGTTCATCTCGCCCGAGATCGCAGCTGGCAGGACTACATGGCTCTGCTTGCCCATCTCGTTGTGAATGATGTCGACGTTGACAGCGAAGAGGCCACCGTCACCGATCGCAGCTAGGATGGCGTCCACCAGCTCCTCGCGACTCCTGCCGGCGGCCGCGTCCATCGCCGCCTTCACCATATTGGTGCGCCGGTTGTATTCGCGCTTGAACTCGGTGGCGTTCAGGGTCGTCCGGTAGTGGTTGCAGGCCCAGACGTGGTGCACGCCGCCCTTTCCCTGGATCAGCAGCTGGTCGACATAGGCTGCGGGCCGACCGACATGGGCGTCTGAGGGTCGCACGTAGCCCTCCTGGTGGCCGCCGAGGCGGACGCAGCCGCCGCCCTCCCGCCCGATGTTGCCGGTCGCGAGCGCAATGTTCACGATTGCGCCGTTGGTGCGGTAGTTGTCGTTCGACCAGATGACGCCCTTCTCGTAGCCGATCATGGTCCGGCGCCGGGCGCCGTTCCCCTTCGGCTGCGCGATCCATTCGGCGGCCTTTCGGATGTCTTCGACCGGAATGCCAGTGATCTCCGCCGCCTGTTCGAGCGACATCCGGTTCGCCTCGACGGCCTCCTGGAAGGAGACGAGCGCCGCAGGGTGCGCGCCATCAAGGGTGTTTCGATTGGGCGGAGCGGTTTCGGTTGGGACGCTCTCGCCGCCAACGGTGAACGCGTCGATGAACTCCTGGTCGACCCAGCCCTGATCTGCGACATGGGTGAAGATGGCATGCGCCAGCGCGAGATCGGTTCCCGACCTCGGCGCAAGGTGCAGCACGTTCTCCTTGCCCGCCGCCATCTCGGCTGCGTTGACAGAAACCGTCCGGCGCGGGTCGATGAACACGATCCGGGCCTGTGGATGCTCCTCGCCGGGCATCAGTTCAGCCTTCTTGCCGTCTGTCTGACCCTGCAGGTTCGGTATCCAGTGGTTCAGGAAGTAGTTGGTCTGGCATTCCAAGGGATTGGCGCCCCAGCAGACGATCGTGTCGGCCAGCTCCGCATCCTCGTAGGCATTGTTCAGCTCGCCGACGCCCATGTCGCGGGTCGCGTGAACCTCGGAGTTGTAGGCCGGGCGGTTGTGGATGCGGATGTTCCTGATCTTCATGCTCTCGAAGTAGAGCTTGCCCGTGCCCCAGGTGTTCTCGTAGCCGCCGGCCGAGCCGCCGTGGTCGAAGACCGAGACGATCAGTTCGTCCTCACCCTGCTCGGCGACGATCCGCGCCGTGACACGTGCAACGAGGTCGAGGGCGTCGTCCCAGCTCGTCTCGACGTAGCTGCCGAAGCGCCAGACCATCGGTTCGCGCATCCGGTTCTGCTGCGTGCCCAAGACATCCGAGGTATGGCCCTCGGCCATTCGCGCACCGCGCACCGAGCCGAGGCCGGAGTTCACGACGCATCCGGCATCCGGCTTGATGACCAGATGCACGTCGCGACCGTCCTGCTTGACCACATTATACATGGAAGGCGCATACCAGGCCTCGGTCTCCATCCCCTGCTGCCGGGAGAGATCGACGCCGAAGACGTTTTCGCCGGGCGCAGTGCCGCCTTGGCGGTTCAGAGGCCAGGTATAGGCGTGATAACCACAACCCACGATGCAGTAGTGGCAGGTGACATTGTGCTTCGACGCATCGGCCGGGATGATCGGCAGGCGATCGACGTGGCGCTTGTAGGTCATCGGATCCTCCCTCAGGCCAGCACGTTCGAAAGACGGCCGTAGATCAGCTCATCGACACCATCCGCATGGATGTCGCCGTTCTCGTCCACGCGGAGCGTGAATTGCGGCAGGTTGTTGGTGGCGTGGCCCCAGATCTGCTGGCCCGCCTTTTCACAGTCGAAGCGGGACCAGTGACCGGGACAGTTCAGTGTCTTGTCCTCCCCGTCGTAGCTCAGCATCCAGCCCTTGTGCGGGCACAGCGTGCTGAAGGCGACGATGTCGCCATCCGGCCCGACACCGCCCTCGACCGCCTGGCCGAGCTTCAGCAGAACTCCGGGGCTGTCGGCATCCGGGAAAGCGATGTCCAGCGGCTCGTTGACGGTAAGATCGGCGATGTTGGCCAGCTGGGTGGGCGGGTAGGATACGCGTGCCAGTGCGGGGCTGGCCTTGGCTTGTGTCGCCGGCAGCACGCTCGCCGCCGCCGCGCCCGCCGCGCCGAGCACACCCCCCCGGAGGAACTGCCGTCGCCCGGCGTTCACCAACTGCTTGCATGTCATGTTGAACTCTCCCGCTAGACCCTATGCTCAGGCTAGCATGGGAATCCGATCCATAGAGGCGGAACTCGCCCGGCCTAACTCGTTGTCTACGTGTGGTTTTTTAGACGCGTTCGGTTTTCCGAACAGGTCAGAGGCCCAGCCGCTGCATCTTTTCCCACAGCGTGGTACGCGATATTCCGAGCAAGCGGGCGGCGGTGGCGGGATGGCCGTCGCTGCGGTCAAGTGCGGCGAGGATCTGGGCACGTTCTGCCTCGTCGCGGACTTCGGCCAGGGTTCTCCAGGGTGCTTCTGCCACGCGCTCCGGGAAGAGATCGGTCGCCTGCAGCCACGGTCCCTCTGCCGCGTCCACTGCACGGATCACCCGCGCCCGCAGTTCGCGGCCGCCTCCGGGCCAACCGTGCGCGCGGACCGCGGCGGAGGCCGCTTCGGTGATGCCGCTGAGCGGAGCGGAACGCCGGGCATTTGCCCCGGCAAAGAGGCGCTGCATCAGCCAGTCCGCGTCCTCGGGTCGAGCGGAAAGGGGCGGGACTGTAATCTCGCTGCGGCGCAGGCGATCACGTAGATCAGGGCGCACGGCCTCAAGCCCTTCGGGTGCGCCACCGAACACGAGCCGGCAGGCTGGTGGGGTGTCGAGCAGCTCGAGGAGCGCCATCTCACCCTCGGGATCCAGCCGATCCACTGCCGCGATGTAGAGCGTGCCATCTGCCGCTTCGGCGATCGCATCAGAAAGCGCCGAGCCAGAAGGGCGCGATGCGTCGTGCACGACCAGCGGTCCCAGCCTTCTCGACGATGCGTTGTGCAGGCCTCGCGCGAGATGTCCTTTTCCCGCGCCCGGTTCGCCCGAAATGAGCACCGGCCGCTCCGTGGCCCCCGCCTCCGCAACCCTTCGCTCGGTCCGGCGCGCCAGGTCCGAGACGCCCAGCCAGGCTTCGCCTTCTCCGGGAGGGTCGGCGGCCGCGATCAGGGTGACGAGGCGCGCGAGGAACTGATCCATGGCGAATGGCTTCTCGATGTAGTCGCCAGCTCCTGCCTGGATCAGCCGCACGGCCTGCGCGATGCTGCCGCGCCCGGTGATGAACAGAAACGGTCGCGGCGGGCGGGTTCGGGACAGTTCGGCGAACAGCGCCTCGCCGTCGCCGTCAGGCAAGGCGATATCGCAGACTACGGCATCGATGTGGCCCTGCGGGCTCCGCAATGCACCCAACGCCCGGCCAGCCTGGCGCAGCCATTGAACCCGCGCACCTTCAAGCTCGAGACGCTGCACGAGCGAAGCCCCCATCAGGGCATCGTCCTCGACGAGGACCAGACGGCGGCCAGTCAGCATCGCGCAGCGCCTCCCGGAAAAGTGAGAACGATCTCCGTGCGTTCATCGGTCCGGCAGACGCAAATGCAGCCCCCGAGCTGCGACATTACGTCACGAACCAGACGCAGTCCGACTCCCTTCGAGGGTGGCCGCCGCTCGCCAGCAGACTGCAGCCAGTCGGCAAGTGCATCCGGCAGGCCCGGCCCGTCATCGCTCAGCACGAAGCGCGGCGCAGTGCCGGCAAGGACGACTTCGAGTTCGACGCATCCGCCATGCGGAGCGGCCTGGGATGCGTTGAGCAGCAAATTCAGCAGGACCTGACGCATGGGCCCCGCAGGCAGCCTGGCGATGCCTGCGGGGTCCACTTGCCAGTTGAGCCGCTGGCCGCGGGTCCGGAGGGTTGGACCCAGCAGCAGCCGAAGGTCGTCTAGATCCTCGGCAGTCAGATCGAGGCCGTCGCGATCAAGCCGGTGATGGTTCAGAGTCGCCGCGGTGATGTCGCGCAGGTGCTGCAGCCCCCGTTGCAGAAGCGAGGCGGCCTCGCGGACGACTTCTGGGCGGTCAGCATAACGGAGAGCCGTGTCGGTGGCGTTGAGCAGGCCGCCGAGCGGGTTGTTGATTTCGTGCGCCAGCGATGCCGACAGCCGCCCCAAGGCCGCCAGCCGCTCGCTCTCGGCTCGCTGCCGATCGGCCTCGGCTCCTCGGGCAACCTCAACGGCAAGGCTGTTATAGCCGGCAACCAGGCTCGCCATCTCCTCCCCGCCAGCCGGTAGAGCGCTTTCCGGGATCAGGGCTGGGCGGGGCCCCGCCGAGGTCAGGTGATGCGCCAAGAGTCCGAGGGGGCGCAGCTCGCGGCGCAGCACCTGAGCGCCAACGGCCGCCAGCCCCAAGGTGGCGGCAGCGCTGCCCAAGATAAGAAGCAGCAGCGTTCGACGGCGTCCGGCCGCAAGATCCGACAGGTCGAGTTCGCTGATCATGTGCCCGACCGTGCGACCTTGATAATCGATTGCGGCCCCGACCCGCACCCGATCGCTGCCACGACTGACGACAGCGTGCGTCGGGGGGACTGCTCCCTCCAGAAATGGCGCAACCAAGCTGTCAACCGGAGCCTGAAGCGGATCTGACGCTGCCAGTACGCGTCCGTTCGGATCGGCAACGACGATGAGCGCCACCCTCTCCGACTGCCCACGGGCGCGGTCGAGGAGGTCATAGACCTCCCACACGTCGCGGTGCAGGACGTGAGGCCCCAAGGCCAGTTCGAGTGCCGCGAGATGAAGTTCGGCCACCTCACGGATGCGGTCCTGCTGCACGCGACCAAGGGTGCCGAGAACCAGCTGGGATGCGAGCACTCCCAAGGCCACCATCATCACGGCCCCCAGCAATGGAACCCTCACCGACAGGGGCTGCCGGAACCACCATGCCTTCATGGCTTAGCCGCGAGGTCGCGCAACCGGGCCGCTATCGGGTCGAACAATCCGGCGTCTGGCTGTGCGAAGCCGTCAAGCTGAAGCTGCTCCAGCGCCGTGCGTCCAGCGGAGGTGTTCCCCATGCGGCGAAGTGCGTGCGTGAAGGCCTGGATCGAGGGCGTCGACAGTTCGTGCCTCCGGGCAACCATGGGCGGGAAGCCCATCCATTCCGAACGCGTCACGATGCGGGTCCTGACCGTTAGCGCCGGCTCCACTGCGGCGAGAGCTTCCCAGACGTAGCCGTCCACACTGCCCGAGCGTGTCAATCCGCTCGCCACCGCGCGGACCACGTTGCGGTGGCCCCAGGTGAAAATTGCGCGTCGGAAGAAGGTCTCAACTGGCTGTCGGCGGCGCGCAAGGTCCGAGGCAGTGACCAGCCAGCCCGAGTTGCTGTCGGGATCGCTGAAGGCATGAACGCCGTCGCGAAGATCCCCAAGATTTGTCGCAGTGTCATCTGCTCCGGCTATCAGGTAGGACCGGTAGAGTGGCTGGCCCCGCCACAAAGGTAGCGCAACCAGCCCAAGCCGGGAGCGATTGCGGAGCCAGGGGAAGCCGCAGAGCCAGGCTGCATCGACGCCCCCGTCCAGCAGCAGCCGGGTGACCTCGGCATAGCTGCGCCTCTGCACCGGCAGCACGGCGCGGCCCATTGTCTCGGCCAGCGCCCCTGTCAAGCCAGCGATGACAGGCGCCTCGTTGTCGAGGAACACCGACGTCAGACCGAGGCGGAACGGCGTCGACGCCATCGCAGCGCCGACGACGAGCGCCGGCGTTGCCAGCAGGAGCGAGCGGCGGCCGATCATCGCAGTGGCGCTGTCACTCGAACGCCCGGCGGCGCTTCCATGGTGGCGTGCTGGGTCTGCACCGTGCCAAAGCTTGCTCATGTTCCGCGTTTCTCTGGTTCCGCCCTGCATCTTGCGCGGATCGGCGTCAGATCGACAACCGCCTCGCGCGTCGAACTTGTGGATCAGCGCGCAGATCAGCCGGGGCGACGGCGCACCCAGCCAGCTCACGAACTCGTCGCGGCGCGTCACCCGAGGCGACGGTGCATCGGCGCCGGCGACTCCCGCGTTCCGCATCACGCCCTCGATCTGCTTGTCGAACTCGTCGCGGTCGGTGATGACCAGCACACGGGCATCCGGCTCACGTTCGAGAATCCATTTGGCCAGCAGCACCATCAGGATGCTCTTGCCAGACCCCTGGGTGTGCCAGATGACGCCGCCCTCGCGCTTGGCCAGCCGCTCCTGCGCCAGCTTCACGCCGGTGGCGCGACCCGCTCCAAGCACCTCGACGGCGCCGCCTTCGACATCGCCATGGCGAACCACGATCCGGCGGCGTTCGAGGGTGAGGCGGAATAGGGCAAGGTCCAGTGGACCTTGACCCGCCGAACGCGCGCGAGGTCGGGTTCCTCGGCTTCGGCTTCTACCCGCGCTCGGGCTTCATGCATGTCGACCTCGGGCCCGCGCGGCAATGGGGCGAGCGGTTCCCGGTCCGGGCGACGACCTTTGCAGCCGAGACGCCACCAGCGCGCGAGGTGCTGGCCGACAGCCGCACCATGAAGGGCGGTGGCGCGGCTGGCGTGGCGACGCTGGGCGCTGCGGGCGTGGAGGTGGCGCAGAACGTCATCGCCGAGACCCAGACCGCGATCCTGCCGCTGGTGCCGTATCTCGACACGTTGCGCTGGCTGTTCATCGCCGTCGCGCTCGGGGGCATCGCAGTCACGATCTACGCCCGCCTCGATGATTGGCGCCGGGGGCGGCGATGATCGCCGCTCTCACCGGAATCGCTGCCAGCCCGTTGGCGCGAGCCGCCCTGCGCTTCAGCGCTGTTGCTCTCGCCATCGTCCTGTTCCTGCTGTCGATCCGCCGCACCGGTGAGCGCGTCGGCCGCCTCGCCGAACGCCTCGAAACTTCGGAGGAAGTCAATGACGTCCAACGTCAGATGCTGGAGGCCGCGGCTCGCCGTCCTCGGTCTCACGACGAACTTGGTGACCGGCTGCGCGACGGTCGATTCTGAGCCGCGCATCGTCACCGTCTGTCCGCCCGTGGTGGAGTATAGCCGCGAGTTCCAGGCGCGCACGACCGAAGAACTGGTTCTGCTACCGGAGCGGTCTTCCATCGCCGAGATGCTCGGCGACTACAGTGTCATGCGCGATCAAGCCCGCGCGTGCAAAGGACGGTGATCTGCGATCTGATCGCCGGCCGCGATATGGTCGAAGACGCGAAAGCAGATCGCCGGATAAGGCGGCGATGGCCGATAATGCCCCGCAGTCAGACGGAGGGGCGGCTGCTCGCCAAGGGTGCCCGTGCGGGCGCCGGCCGATGCTCCGGGCTCGCTTGCTCGAAGTCGCCGAGAATCGGGCAGTCGGGCCGGTGGTCGCCCGCGCAGGCGTCGGCCAGCGTCGTGAGCGTGGCGACCATGTCCTCCATCTCGGCGATTTGATGCCGAAGCTCTTTTGTTCTGGCCGACCGCGGCTCGGTGCCTGGCCGGCAGCTGGCGCCGGAGCGAACCCCGGCGCCGATCGCTCAGCGGGTCGGGCCGCCGTAGACGATGCCGTTCGGGCGATCGCCGACCGGCACTGTCTTGACCACTTCCTGGCTCCCCACGTCGATGATCGACACGGTATCGTCGGCAATGTTGGTCACGAACACGAATGCCCCGTCGGTCGATGCCGAGACGCCATGGGCGCCGCCGCCGGTGGTGAGGGTCTTCACTACCTGACCGGTCGCGGTGTCGATCACGGACACGGTGTTGTTAGGCTCCGCGTCGGTGCCCTGGTTGGCCACATAGACGTAGGCTCCATCAGCGGTCGCGAACATCTGGATCGGGTTCGGCCCCACCTCGATCCTGTTCGTTACTTGGCGGGTTGAGGTGTCGATGACCGCCACACGGTTTTCGTCGCGAAGCGAGACATAGACCTGATCGCCGGAGGGCGTGAACCCGACCTGGACCGGCGCGGTTCCGACCGGAATGCGTGCCACCTCGGACAGCGCCTGCGTGTCGATGACGGACACGGACCCATCCTCGACATTGGCCACGTAGAGCTGGGTCTCGTCCGGGCTGAGCCGCAGGCCGTGCGGATAGTCCCCCGTCGCGATACGCCCGATGACCTCGGCCTTTGCGAGATCGACCACGGCGATCTCGTCGCCGCCGGCCAGCGAGACAAAAGCGCGCCCCTGCCGGTCGGCGACCACATGGGCCGGGTGCGAGCCCACCGCGACGGTCGCCTTGGGCGCGGCGATGTTCTGCGGATCGAGAATGACCAGCAGACCCTCGGCCGCAGCTTCCTCGCCGTTTCCGTGGCCGTCGGATTCGTGATCCCCCTCGGTGGCAGGATCTCCGACTGCCAGCAACAGCTTCCCATCGGGCGTCAGATCGACGTTGTGGGGCCCGACCGGGATCGAAACGGTGTCGACCGATCCGGTGCCGAGATCGATGGCGCTGATGGAATTGCCGCCCTCATTGGCAGCGTAGACGGTTCCCCTTGTCTGGCCGAGGGCTGCCGGTGCCTCGCCAGCGTTCGTCTCCAGCCAAGCCTGCATTTCAGCGATCTCGCCTTCCTGCGCCGCGATGATCTGGTCCGCCCACGCCTTGGTCTGCGGATCGTCCCCGTATTGCTGGACGATCCTGGCCATGTCGATCGCGCCCTGATGATGCGGGATCATGCCCCGGACGAAGGCGACATCGGGATCGTCGGCCATGACGCCGTCCATCATCAGCCCGTGCGTCTCGTTCATCGCGTCGACATAGGCCTGCGTGAAGTCGGGAAGGTTACTGCTCGCCCGGGCCGCTTCCGCTTGCGCGGGCGGGCTTGCTGGGTGGTGGGTGTCATGCCCGGACTGGGCGAGGGCGGCGCCTGGCAGGCCTGCCAGGATGCTGACGGAAAGGGCGATTGCGGTTCGGTTCATTGATTTCATCCTTTGGTACGGGAGCGCCGGTCCAGATTCGCGGACGCGGGTCTCCGATATGTTCGCGTGGTCTTTCGGGGTCGCGCCGGAGCAGCCGGAGACATCTTCGTTCTCGCGGCGATCCCTGCGCCTCACGCCGCGATGAGACGTGGCGGCCTCAGGATTCCTTCAGGGGACCGATCGCGCGGGTCAGGGTGCATCAACGTGAAAGCTTCGCCGTTCGCGGCCGGGCCGAGCGTCGGCGGCTCGACGAGAACGGCGGCGGTCAGACAGGTCTGGCAGCAGTCCGCCAGATTTGGACTACCGTCATCACTCACGCAGCCTGCGAATCGATCTGCGCCATGTTCGTCCGGCATGTGATGGCGGGCGCAGTGGCTGGCCGTGGCAGCAGTCTGTTCCTGGTGGATGGCGTGTCCGGCGGGACTGGCGTGTGCCGGGACCTGCAGAACCAGGGCGCTGATGGCAAGCAGCAGGATGCAGATCGCAAACTGGCGCAATCCGCCGCATCTTGCCCTGCCAGCAACTCGCGCGCTCACGTTCATGCGCCACCTTCCTTCCCGGTGGCACGCGAGGCCCGTGCGATGTCACGTTCACGTCGCGCGCCACCCGACACAGCAAGACCGCCCCGCTGACGGAGGCAAGCCGCCTCGGCCAGGTGCTGTTTCGGATCATTGGCAAGGTGGCCGGTCATGTGGAGACGCCTGACTCAGATTTCCTGCGCGCCGAGAAAACGCCCGAAGGGTTGGATAGTCGGGCCGAACAGGAACACTTCATACGGCTCGGGATCGACGCCCGGAAAATCCATGCCGGGCGAGCCGGCAGGCATTCCGGGAACGGCCAACCCTGTCGCATCCGGTCGTTCGGCCAGAAGGCGGCGGATCGCCGCGGCAGGCACATGGCCCTCGACCACATAGCCGCCCACCTCGGCGGTGTGGCAGGAGGCCAGTTCGGCTGGCACGCCGAGCCGCTGCTTGAGGCTGTCCATATCGGTGGATTCCACAACCCGCACCGGGAACCCCGCAGCCTCGATATGCGCGACCCAGCCATCGCAGCAGCCGCAGGACGGATCCTTGGTGACGTTCACCAGAGGCAGCGCTTCGGCATGCCCCCGGCCGATTGTAGACAACAGCAGGGGAAGTGCGCCGGCAGCGGCCAGAATGGCGCGCCGGCTGATGCGGTGATCGTTTCTCATCGTCAAACCTCGCTTCATGGATTCATTGTCTCCCCGTCACGGTCCATGTGCGGCGCACAATGAGGTGAGCAGCGAATCGAAGGCCGCGGCACCGCCATCACAGCTTCACCTTCCGCAAACGCGCGGCATTGGCGATGACACTGACCGAGGACAGCGCCATGGCGGCCGCCGCGATGATCGGCGACAGCAGGATGCCGAAGAACGGGTAGAGCACGCCCGCCGCGACCGGCACGCCTAGGGCGTTGTAGATGAAGGCGAAGAACAGGTTCTGGCGGATGTTCCCCATGACCGCTTCCGACAGCCGCCTCGCCCGCACGATACCTATAAGATCGCCCTTCAGCAGCGTGACGCCCGCGCTTTCCATCGCCACGTCGGTGCCGGTGCCCATGGCGATGCCAACATCCGCGGCAGCCAGCGCCGGCGCGTCGTTCACCCCGTCGCCCGCCATCGCCACCACCTCGCCCGCCGCCTTGTGCCGCTGCACAACCGCGCTTTTCTGATCGGGCAGAACCTCCGCCTCGACCTCGTCGATGCCGAGCTGGCGCGCGACCGCCCTGGCCGTCGTCCAGTTGTCGCCGGTCAGCATGACCACGCGGATACCTTGCGCCTTCAGCGCGGCCAGCGCCTCGGGCGTTGTGGGCTTGACCGGATCGGCGATGGCGAAGATCGCCGCCACCTGCCCGTCCACCCCCATGAAGATCGCCGTTGCCCCGTCCTCGCGCAGCCGGTCGGCCTCATCGGCCAGCGGCGCGACATCGACGCCCTGCTCGGCGAGGAACTTCGCATTGCCAAGGGGAATGCGCTTGCCCTCGACCACCCCGAGCGCGCCCTTGCCGGTGGGGGAGTCGAAATCCGCGACCGGCGCGAGTTCGAGCCCTCGCTCCTCTGCCGCCCGCACGATGGCCAGCGCCAGCGGATGCTCGCTCGCCCGCTCCACGCTGGCAGCAAGCCGCAGCGCCTCGTCTTCGGTGAAGCCAGGGGCGGGAACGATGGCGGTGACGGCGGGCCGGCCCTCGGTCAGCGTCCCGGTCTTGTCGACGATGATGGTGTCGACCTTCTCCATATGCTCCAGCGCCTCGGCATTCTTGATCAGCACGCCGGCCTGCGCGCCACGTCCGACGCCGACCATGATCGACATCGGCGTGGCCAGCCCGAGCGCGCAGGGGCAGGCGATGATCAGGACCGAAACCGCCGCAATGAGACCGAAGGAGAAGCGCGGCTCCGGACCCCATATCGACCAGGCGACGAAGGCAAGCACCGCGACCAGGATCACCGCCGGCACGAACCAGCCCGACACCTGATCGGCGAGGCGCTGGATCGGCGCGCGGCTGCGCTGCGCCTCGGCGACGAGCTGGACGATCTGCGACAGCATGGTGTCGCGGCCGACCTTCTTCGCCTCGATCACCAGCGCGCCGGACTGGTTCATGGTGCCGCCGATAGCCTTGGCACCAACCTCCTTGGTCACCGGCATCGACTCGCCGGTCACCATCGATTCATCGACGGCGCTGCGGCCTTCAATCACTTCGCCATCGACCGGTACCTTCTCGCCGGGCCGCACCCGCAGGCGGTCGCCGACATGAACGGTGTCGAGCTGAACCTCCTCCTCGGTGCCGTCGCCACGAATGATCCGGGCCGTCTTGGGGGCGAGGTCGAGCAGCGCACGGATCGCGCCGCTGGTGCTCTCGCGCGCCCGCAGCTCCAGCACCTGCCCGAGCAGCACGAGTACGGTGATGACCGCCGCCGCCTCGAAATAGACCGCGACCGACCCGTCGTGCTGGCGGAACGCGTCCGGGAAGATGCCGGGCGCAAGGGTGGCAATGACGCTGTAGACCCAGGCCGCCCCGGTGCCCATGGCGATCAGCGTGAACATGTTGAGGCTGCGGTTGACGAGCGACTGCCAGCCACGCTGGAAGAACGGCCAGCCCGCCCAGAGAACGACCGGTGTCGCGAGGATCAGTTGCAGCCAGTTCGACGTCAGCTGGCCGATATAGTGGTTCAGCCCCAGGAAGTGCCCGCCCATCTCGAGGATCACCACCGGAATCGCCAGCGCCAGTCCGATCCAGAACCGGCGCGTCATGTCGATCAGTTCGACATTGGGCGCCGCCTCGAGGCTGACCAGCACCGGCTCCAGCGCCATGCCGCAGATCGGGCACGACCCGGGACCGACCTGCCGGATCTCGGGATGCATCGGGCAGGTGTAGATCGTCCCCTCGGGAACCGGCTCTGCCTTCGTCGCCGCGGCAGCCGGATCGAGATAGCGTTCCGGCTCGGCCAGGAATTTCGCGCGGCACCCCGCCGAGCAGAAGTAATAGGGCCGGCCGGCATGTTCGGCCTTGTGCGTGGTCGTGTGGGGATCGACCATCATGCCGCAGACCGGGTCCTTGACCTTGTGGGCACTGTCCGGCGCGACGGCGGCGTGGTCATGCGCGTGATCGTGCACATGCCCGTGGGCGTGAGTCTGGTTCTGGTGATCGTGTTCGGTCTTGCTGGTCATGTTCACGCCTCCTCGGCGTCTTATTCTAAGCTTGCGTTCTACCTGTTCTGCGCTTTCCCTTCGCTGGAAGGTCAAGAGGTGATCGGAATCCGGAGTTCCTGCTCTTCAGTGCTTGCCGTGGATCTTTCCGACGCTGGCCTGTCCTGGCCCGGCATGTGACCGCATGATGTCGATGTCGGTTGCGACCTCCTCACCATCGAGACAGTATTCCTCGACCTGCAACGTCGAGAAGTAGATGTTGAATCGCTCGCGCAGGAGATTGTTCGCCTGCCGCAGCACCCGCTCGCCGTCCTGCCAGTTTCGAACGCAGATGTGGCTCGAGAAGACATTGCGCCCGGATGTCAGGCTCCAGGCATGGACGTGATGCACATCCGTCACCCCCTCCAATTGCCGGATGGCCGTGATTGCGGCCTCCAGATCGAGGTCTTCCGGCGTGCCTTGCAACAGGATGTGCAATGCCTCGCACAGAATGCCCCAGGAAGCCCAGAGCAGGACCAGCCCGAACGCCATGCCAAGCAGCGGGTCGATGGCAAGGAAGCCCGTGAACCGGATCACCAGCGCCGAGACGACAATCAGGAAGCTGCCGACGAAGGTCTGCAGAATGTGCCAGTACGCGCCGCGCATGTTCAGGTTGCCCTTCTGGCGCTCGTAGAGCAGCCAGAGCGCAACAAGCTCGGTGGCGATCCCGCCCGCAGCGGCAAACAGCATCGGTGTCGTGGCCAGCTCGATCGGCTCCATGAGGCGCATCGCACCCATCCAGAGCACGAAAAGAGCCATCGCGACGAGAAAAAGGCCATTGAAAAGGGCGCCGAGGATCTCGGCCCGGACATAACCGAAGGTGCGCGCCGGGCTGGATTTCCGCTCGGTCAAGCGTAGCGCGACCAGCGCGATGAGCACGCCGCCCACGGCCGAGAAGGTGTGGAAGGCATCGGAGATGACAGCGACCGAACCCGTCCAGATGCCGATGCCCAGTTCGACTACAAAGTAGAGGCCGGTGAGCCAGCCCGAGATGACAAGCGCCTTGCGATCGCCACCCGCGGGCAGGTGACCGGCATGGCCGCCGTGAGACATCGACATGAGTCCGCCTCCTTGTTGCTGAGGGAGAACGCCGGCATCCGGCGTCCTCTGTCTGGCCTATGCGCTGACTGCGAATTCGGTCATCATGCCGGTCTCGAGATGCGGCATGTGGTGGCAATGCAGCATCCAGCGCGCGACCTCGCCGGCGTCGAGCGCGATATCGACCATCGACATCGGCGGCACGTATACCGTGTCGCGCAGCGCGCCTCGGACCGCACGTCCGTTCAACCCGACGACTTGGAACACATGTCCGTGCAGATGCATCGGGTGGCCCATCATCGACATGTTGTGGAAGGACAGCACGACCCGCTCGCCGCTCTGTGCGGCAAGCGGGCGATGCTGGCCCCAGACGGCCCCGTTGATCGTCCACACATAGGGCTGCATCGAGCCGCCCAGCATCACCATGTGGCTGCGGTCCACCGGCCGATCCGGCAAAGCGCCCGCGGCGATCAGACGCGTCTCCTGCGCAAGGTCGCTGTCGAAGGCAGGCGCTTCGGCCTCCGCCATGGTGTCGATGCGCCGTATTTCGGCGCCCTGCGTGGCAAGGATCAGCCCGGTCCGCTCTCGCGCGCCTTCCCGCAGCGCGAGGATCGGCCAGGCGCCGCCCTCCTGCGGCAGGTCGATCTCGAGGTCGAGCCGTTGGCCCATGGCCAAGCCGAACCGCGTGCCGGGGACGGGCTGAACGGCATGGCCATCGACCGCGACGAGCCGGGCCTGCGCTTCGCCAGTCTCGATCCAGAACACCGTTGCCGCGGCGGCGTTGATCACCCGCAGGCGGATGCGCCCGCCGCGCTCGACCTGCACCACCTCGGGATCCGAAAGCGTGCGGTCGTTGGCAAGATAGGCGTCCCAGTCGTAGTCGTTGAGGTCCATCGCCATGCCGTCCATGGCGCCCATTCCCGTCATGCCACCCATGGCGCCGTGATCCATGCCACCCATCGGCATGTTCCCCATCGCGCCGTGGTCCATGGCCGCCATGCCGCCCATGACCGCGCCGTGGCCGCCTCCATGACCGCCGGCGGTCCCGTGGCCGCCAAGGATCTCGGCCATCACCTCCTCGGGTGCCTTGAACGAGAAATCATGCAGGAACAGCACCACCTCCTGGCGGTCGGCGGCGACATCCTCGGCGCTGCGCACGATCAGCGGCGCTGCCAGAAGGCGCATCTCGTGGATCGGCACATGCGCGTGCATCCAGTAGGTGCCGGGAAGCGGCGCGAAGTCGTAAGCGCGTGTCTCGCCAGGGGCGAGCATCGGCAAAGGCATTTCGGGCACGCCATCCTGCGCGTTGGGCGGGATCTGGCCATGCCAGTGGATCAGCGTGCCAACATCGAGATCGTTGCGCAGATTCACCCGGAACCGCGCGCCGGGATCAAGTGTCAGACCCTGTCCGGACGGCCCGGCAAGACCCCAGACGGTGGCGGCGCGACCGTCGATGTCGAGCGTCCGGGTGGCGGCACGCAGCGACAGCGGGGCGGCGCCCTGCGCCGCCGCGATGCGCGGTAGGTGCGCATAGACCAGCATGGCGGCGCCAGCGGCAAGGAAGCCGCGTCGTGAAAGGGTATTCATGGTCGTCTCCTCGGGACAGCCTGTCCCGTTCATCAAAACCGACAGGACGCCGCGGGCCTCGTGGCCCGGACGCGATCAGAGGAGACGGAGCTTGGGAGGTCGTTCGTTCAGTCCAGGTGCCCGACTGGCGACGGCTTCAGCAGTTGGCAGGGCATGGCTGGCAGGCGCGTAAACGCTGGGCGAGTCTTCCCTCGGAAATGTCAGAAAGACCGAAAGACCTGAACAAAGCAACTCACAGCTTCCAGCATCCATCGATCCGCAGTGCTGTTCGCCGTCACAGGAACGGTCGCTGCCGGTCGCAACCTGCGTCATCTCGCTGACATGCGCCGCGTGATCCGGCCCTGCGCTCAGGCGCGCCGCATGCGCAGACGTCGCCGTCGTCATGAAGGCGATCACGAGCACGGCCAGCATGGTGACGAGGCGCGAGAACATCCCGGAAAGATAGGCGCTGGTCACGGGAATGTCCATTGCCCCAAGCGTCGCGCCTCTGGCAGAACTTCATCCTCGGCATATAGCCAATAGAAATTACTCGCCACCAATCATGCAACTCATGAGTAAAGAACTCCGTAACATCTCGTGGCTCGGATTGCTCCTCGGCGGCCTGATCCTGGCGATCCTCGCTGGATGGCATCAGGCCCGGACAACCTCCACCGCCGCGGCATCTGCAGAAGTCGAGCAGGGGCGGCAGGTCTATGCGGACCAATGCGCCTCCTGCCACGGTGCGGACCTGGAGGGGCAGCCGGACTGGAAGACACCCCTTCCGTCCGGGCGTCTCCCGGCGCCACCGCACGATGCCGGCGGCCACACGTGGCACCATCCCGATGACATCCTGTTCCGCATCGTCAGGGAAGGCACGGCCGCCATCGTCGGGGGCGGCTATGAGAGCGACATGCCGGGGTTTGCCGATCTTCTCAGCGACGCCGAGATCCGGGCTGTCCTCGCCTATATCAAGAGCACCTGGCCAGAGCGCGAGCGGACCTACCAGGAGAATGTGTCGCAACCACACTGATGGCACCTTCGGGATGGAGCTGCCCCTGCGACCGGCAGTGCAATTTCCCGAGGCCCACCGGTCACAGTTGAGGCCGCCGAACAGAAGCGGCATGTTTGGATCGACCTGATGGCGAAACCTTTGGGAGGGATGTTCGTGGGATTATCCATGGCTTACTTGGCATTTGAAGCGCGCTCGATCTTGGCGCCGCCTCGGGTTTTCCCTCGATGAACAATCCCGGCTCCAGTTCATCGAAGCGGGTTCAGGACCGCACGGAGCGGCTCAACAAGAACTGCTTCTGCGTTACACTGGACCTTCCATCGCTGCGCGAGGCGCTGGAGCAGGAGGCAGGTGAGCCGGCGTTCTTCGAGACGTTCATCGGCCCCAAGACCCACCTGTTCTCGCACGTGCCGGTGTTCCTTTCGGCCACCACCGTCAATGAGATGCGCGCGATCGCAGTGGCTGTGGAGACCACCGCCCAACTCGAGGCATACAAGACCGCGGTCCTCTCCTGGGCGCCGGAAATCGCGTGGGGGGATCACGGCCCGCTCGGGGCATTGATGGGCTACGACTTTCATCTCGGCGAAGACGGCCCCCGGTTGATCGAAATCAACACCAACGCCGGCGGCGCGTTTCTCAATGCCTTTCTTGCACGAGCGCAGCGCGCGTGCTGCGCCGAAATGGATATCCCCCCGGCGCTGCCATCGTTCGAGGACGCGGCGTTTCGCATGTTCCAGAACGAATGGATTCGGCAGCGGGGAACGGGCACGCCACAACGCATCGCCATCATCGATGACAATCCGCCGGAACAGTACCTTTATCCCGAGTTCGTGCTCGCGCGGCAAGTTTTGGCGGCACGAGGGGTAGACGCGGTCATCGCCGACGCCGGTCACCTTAGCTACGACGATGGTCGGCTCAGCGTCGACGGAAAGACGATCGATCTCGTTTACAATCGGGTCACCGATTTCGCCTTTGATCAGCCCGAGCACAAGGCATTGCAGGAATCCTACCGTGATGGCGCGGTTGTCGTAACGCCGAATCCGCACAACCACGCGCTCCTTGCCGACAAGCGCAACCTTTCGCTTCTTTCGAATTCCGCGACACTTGAGGCATGGGGAGTCGACCCGGGGATTCGGGCCGGGCTTGCTGCCGTTCCACGCACCGTTTTGGTCAATCCCGACAACGCTGATGCACTTTGGAAATCCCGCAAGGACTTGTTCTTCAAGCCGACAGGAGGACATGGTGGCAAGGCGGTATATCGTGGCGACAAGCTGACGAAAGGAGTCTGGGCGGAGATCGCGGGAGGCGGATACGTTGCCCAGACGCTGGTCCGCCCCAGCGAGCGCATGATCAAGATCGACGAGACACCCCAGAGGCGCAAAATGGACGTGCGACTGTATACCTATGATGGGCAGGTGCTTCTGGTGGCCGCGCGCCTTTATCAAGGCCAGACCACAAATTTCAGGACGCTAGGGGGTGGGTTCGCGCCGGTGTTCGTGATCTGAAGCGAGAGCTGTTGGGATCTTGTATAATGAAATCAATCCCTTAAGGTGGAGAACGTTGGACGTCAGACCCATCCCCTCCGCCACTTGCCCCCACGAAAGCGTTCTCCCGATCCGGCTGCGGCCGGATTTTTCCGTTGTTTTCGAGGGTTATTCCGGAGGGGCTGAGCACTGGCCCCAGCGCCAGGAGGCACCGAAGTGGTCTCTTCGGGCCGATATTCTCCGTACCTCATGACTGCACCGATTTGGTGAATAGCTTGTAACCCGCTGTATCTAAGCGGATTTTTCATAGCGCGGTTATTGACTCCGACGCCGGTTCCGTCCGGGTGTGACGCCACCGGTATCCAACCCTGTTTTGTCGCCTCGGAACGCGCCACTCGTTGACCTCCCGGGCGGGTTGTGACCATTCTGACCACAAATCAGGGAGGGGCCCATGAAGGCCGTGTCTGCCCGTGAGGCCAAGCATCACTTCGGCCAGTTGATCGACGAGGCGCGGGCCGAGCCCGTGGTGGTCGAGAAGCATGGGCGCCCGGTAGTCGTCGTCCTTGCGGTCGAGGAGTACCAGCGGCTGACCGGCCGGACCGTGGAACCCTCCGGCAAGAAACGAGAGGACGAGCGGTAACGCATGCCGATACTGAACTGGCTGACAAGGGACGAGGACATCCGCACGGCGCAGCGCGTGCCCTATCGCCTGCTGGAGGAAGTCCCAGAGCTGTCGGCGGGTGACGTTGGCGCTGGCAACATGCTCATTGAGGGCGACAACCTGGAGGCGCTGAAGGCGCTGCTACCGTTCTATGCCGGTCGAGTGAAGTGCATCTACATCGATCCACCCTACAACACGCGCTCTGCATTCGAGCACTACGACGACAACCTCGAACACACGCAGTGGCTGGCCATGATGTGGCCCAGGCTGGAATTGCTACGTGACTTCCTGACGCCAGACGGTTCTCTGTGGGTTTCTCTTGACGATCACGAAGCCCATTACTTCAAAGTAATTGGAGATGAAGCGTTTGGGCGTCGAAACTTTATTCTAGATATTGCTTGGCAGAAACGCGACGGCCCGCCGAACGACCGGAAGATTGGCATGGTTCACGAGCACATCCTTGTATGGGCAAAACAGCGAGAGGGTGACAGCAAGCAGACCGTCGCTGAAAAGGTGTTCAACCTGATGCCGCGGACGGACAAGGCAAACGCTCAATACGCTGTATTCGCAGAGCCAAGTGGACCTGACCCCAAAGGACCGTTTCGAAAGATAGACACGACAGCGAATGGCAAGGGCGGGCGCTTTGTTCAAAGCCTGTATTATCCGGTAAGGAACCCTTACACGGGAGAGGATGTGTTCCCGAGACCCGGCACATGCTGGCGTCATTCGCAATCCGAAATGCAGCGGCTGCAAAATGAGGGGCGACTGTTCTGGGGCGCAAAAGGCACCGCCAAGACGCCGATGCGCAAGCTCTATATCTCAGAAGCAAAACAGGGGATGAGCGCGCCGAGTGTATGGTCTGGTCTAGCACTGAATCAGCACGCCAGTTCGGAGTTGGAGAAGATATTTGGTCAAAAGGCCTTCTTTGAGACCCCTAAACCCGAACGCCTGCTGGAACGCATTCTTCAGATAGCGACCAACCCCGGTGACCTTGTTCTGGACTCCTTTCTCGGCTCTGGCACCACTGCGGCCGTCGCGCACAAGATGGGCCGCCGCTACATCGGCATCGAGATGGGCGAGCAGGCCCGCACTCACTGCGCGCTACGCCTGCAGAAGGTCATCGACGGTGAACAAGGCGGCATTTCGGAGAGCGCGGGTTGGAAGGGCGGCGGCGGTTTCCGCTTCTACCGGCTCGGCCCTCCCGTCTTCGACCAGGAAGGTCACATCCGGCAGGACATCCTCTTCCCCGTGCTGGCAGCGCATATCTGGTTCTCGGAAACCGACCGTCCGTGGGACGGCAGTGGCGACAACCCGCTGCTCGGCATCCATGACGGCCGCGCGCACGCGCTGCTCTACAACGGCATCCTTGGCGACAAGAGGCCTGGCGGCGGCAACGTGCTGACCCGCTCGACCCTCGCCCTGATCCGTGAGGATATCGCCAAGCTGGCGCCGGACTTCGACGGCCCGCTGACCGTCTATGGCGAACAATCCCGGCTGACGCCCGCGACGCTCGACCGTGAGCGCATCACCTTCAAGCAGACGCCCTACGACGTCAAAGCGCGGGCCTGAGGGGGCATCTGATGAAACTGAAGCTATACCAGACCGATACTCTCTCCGTTCTCCGCCGGTTCTTCGAAGAGGCGCGCGTGGCGGGCCCGAAGGGCGCGTACGAGGCGATCACCAAGGAGCCGGACCAGACTAAGCGGCTCGGCCGGTACGGCGGCAGCTACACGCCGCTCGCGGAATTGCCGGCCGTTCCCTATGTCTGCCTGCGCCTGCCCACCGGGGGCGGCAAGACGATCCTCGGGGCCCACTCCATCGGCGTCGCGCGCGACGCCTGGGTGGAGAAGGACTATCCGATGGTCCTGTGGCTGGTGCCGTCGAACACGATCCGGCTTCAGACGGCTGAGGCGCTGAAGAACGCCCGCCATCCCTATCGGCAAGCGCTGGACGAGGCCTTCGACGGCCGGGTGCGCGTGTTCGACATCGCCGATTTCACCCACATCCGCCCGCACGACATCCGCGACCATTGCTGCATCGTCGTGGGAACGATCCAGACGCTTAGGGTCTCGAACACCGAGGGCCGCAAGGTCTATTCCCACAACGAGAACATGGAGCCGCACTTCACGGCGCTGCCCAAGACCCTGTCGGGGCTGGAAACGCTGGAAGGCGGCGGCGTCAAGTTCTCCTTCGCCAATCTGATGCATGTTCATCGGCCGTTGATGATCGTGGACGAAGCGCACAACGCGGTCACCGGCCTGACGCGCGAAATGCAGGCACGCGTCAATCCGTCCGCGATCATCGAGTTCACAGCGACGCCGCGGCTCAACTCGAACATCTTGCACAGCGTTACGGCGCAGGAACTGAAGCTCGAGGAGATGATCAAGCTACCGATCATGCTGTCCGAGCACGACACCTGGCAGAACGCTGTAAACGGGGCGATCGCGTCACGGGCGTCGCTGGCTGAGGAAGCCGAGAAGGACACGGCGTACATCCGACCCATTGTCCTGTTCCAGGCGCAGCCCAAGAACCAGGAGGTGACAGTTGAGGTGCTGAAGAAGCACCTGATGGAGGTCGAGCAGATCCCCGAACACAAGATCGCCGTGGCCACCGGCGATCAGCGCGAACTGGATGGTATCAACCTGTTCGATCCGAAATGCCCGATCGAGTACGTCATCACCGTCGAGGCGCTGAAGGAGGGCTGGGATTGTTCCTTCGCCTATGCGTTCTGCTCGGTCTCGCGGATCCAGAGCGCTGTGGACGTCGAGCAGTTGCTGGGGCGCGTCCTGCGGATGCCTTATGCCAAGCGTCGCAAGGCCGAGGATCTGAACCGCGCCTATGCGTTCCTGTCGGAGCCCTCGTTCGGCGAGGCGGCGCGGTCACTGGCCGACAAGCTGGTCGCCATGGGTTTCGAGGAGGATGAGGCGCTTGACAACATCGAACCGGCGCAGACGTCTCTCGATGCCGATACCGGCCTGTTCGGCCCGCGCGACAAGCCGAAGCCGACCTTCAAGCACACGGTGACGGCGACACCTGAGGTGATTGCAGAACTGAAGAAGCGCGAAGGGGTGAGCGTTCGCGAAACCGATGATGGGAAGGTCGAGATTGCCGTGACGGGGCGTGTTGACGGCGGCCTCGAAAAGGCGATCGTCGCGGCTCTCCCCGAGACCGAACGAACGGGGTTCTCGGCGGCCGTCACCAAGTATCGCGTCGAGGTGAAGGACCAGCTATCGCCTGCAGAACAGGGCGAGACGTTCGATGTCCCTCGCCTGGTGTCCGAGATCCAGGGCGAGTTCGAGTTCGCTGACACCGACGTGTTCATGGAATTCCACGACTGGTCGCTACTCGACCACTCGTCGATACTGGGTGACGGCGAGTTCGCGATCCGCGAGACGGCGCGCAGCTTCGAGATCGACCTCGACGGCAACCGCATCACGTACCAGTTCGCGGACGAAGAGGAGCAACTGGCACTCGACGTCGATGTCGAAGGCTGGACACCGGAGGCGCTGGTGCTCTGGCTCGACCGCCAGGTGCGGCAGCCGGACATCCATCAGAGCGAACTGCTCCGTTGGCTACGCGACCTGGTCGGCCACCTGATCACCACGCGCGGCATGCACATTGCGGCGCTGATGCGGTGCAAGTTCATCCTCGCCCGCAAGGTCCGCGAGAAGCTCGCCGCCATCCACCAGCAGGAACGCGATGGCGTCTACCAGCGGTATCTTTTCGCTCCGGAGGCCAAGGTCGAGGTATCCTTCGACCAAGCTTTTTCATTCAAGGACGGGATGTACTGGGATCAGCGCCGGTATCGTGGGCGCTGGAAACCTCGCAAGCACTTCCTTGGACCGGACCATGTGCCCGCTTTCGATGGGGCCGAGAACGGGGAGGAATTCCAGTGCGCGCAAGCCATCGACAGCTTGTCAGGCCTGAAGTTCTGGATTCGCAACGTCGCACGCCACCCCAATTCGTTCTGGTTGCCGACGGCCACAGACAAGTTCTATCCGGATTTCGTGGCTCAGTTGGAGGACGGCCGACTACTAGTCGTAGAGTACAAGGGTGCGCTCACTGCCGAGGGGGCCGATACCGACGAGAAGCGGACCATCGGTCAGCTATGGGAGAGGACGAGTGGCGGGAGGGGCCTGTTCATCGTGGTTGAGAAAACCGTAGATGGAATGAGCATGCGAGATCAAATCATCAGGAAATTCACCGCCAACAATTGAAACACACAATCGCCAACGAAAACGCCTCATGCATTCGAGGCTATGAATAATCGAAGCACCGCAAGAGAACTTCAGCGCGTTACGGCTAGAAAAGCTACTCGAATTCGAGCGAGCGCAACCTATTCGAAATGAGATGACAGGCCCCGCCTCGCATGACCGACATGGCTCTAACGCCGCGCGCGGCTTCCGCTTTCAGGACGCGGTTGCCGCCTGGTTGGCGGTGCGCGTCTGGGCGGGGATCGATGCGCCGGTAACAATCATCCCCGAGGGCAACGATGACGTCGAGCGGCGGGGGCCGAGGGGCACCGGACTGGTCCAGGTTAAAAGCCGGCGCGAGCACATGGGCCCGACGCCCATCGCCACAGTCCGGGACTATTTGAAGGAACTGTGGACCCGCCATGACAAGGTCACCCCGGACCCCTCAACGCTCGAGCTGATTCTGGAGCGTCCAATCACCGACCACCCAGTCGAGACCGACACCACGATCATCCCTAACGCCCGCCTCAAATCCCAGCTTCCCGGTGGTGCGCGTGGCGACGCTCTGCTCAAAAAGACAACCATCCAGCACGTGCCCGAACCGCACGAGGCAGCCATTGCGACGATCGCCGAGAGGGCGGAATGCAGCCCGCTGGCGGCACAGATCTGCTTCGCCCAGTTGCTTGTTGAGATCGGGAACTTGTCGAACCAGAACGGCCGTCTGAAGCCACCAGATTATCGAGGGCTCTCCGCGAGCGACACGGACCACGTCATTACCGCCGCGCTCGAGGCGATCGACATCGATGCGATTGAGCAGGCGATAACCGGCGGCGTTTGCGAGCCCGTCGACTTCCTAACGCCGCTCGATGACCCCGAATTCTACCTTGGTGTTGATGTCCAGGCCGGCCACGTCGCCGCAGGACTCGTCGTCCCGCGAGCCGAACCCGAGGCAGATCTGGCACGGGGACTTGAGCTCCGCCGCGCTGCGATCGTTGTCGGACCATCGGGTGCCGGCAAGTCAGCAATCATGTGGCAGACGGCCTATGGCCTCCGACACACAGTGCGATGGTATCGGCTGCTTCGCATGGAGCAGGGCGATCTCGCCGTCCTGCGTCGGCTGCTTCGCACTCTGCGCGCCAGTGCCGATGCGCCGGTTGGGTTCGTTTTGGACGACATCGGCCGGCGCGGAGCCGAAGGATGGGATGCGCTCACCCGCGAACTCGCCACTATTCCGGGTGCCGTGCTGCTCGGCTCCATCCGAGAGGAGGATCTCTTCCTCCTCTCGGGTCGGTCGCGCGTGGCAGAGGTCCGGGCCGAGCCCGAAAACGATCTGGCAAGGCGCATCTTCGACGAGCTCAAGCGGAGTGGAAAAACCAAGTGGAGCGGCTGGCGCGAGCCCTGGGCGCAGAGCAATGGCCTTGTCCTCGAATACACGCACATCCTGAGCGCTGGAGAGCGCTTCGAGCGAACGTTGCGCGAGCAAGTCGACGCCAGACTTCGTGACCGGGAGCGCACCACCGAGCTCGCGGCATTGCGCATCGTGGCACTTGCCGGCGCCGCAGGCGCCGCTGTCGACTTGCGGCGGCTCACGCAGGTCCTCGATGTCTCTGCGGACGATATGGCGCGCGCCCTGCGGCGCTTGGTCGAGGAGCACCTTGTGCGCGTAAGTGGGGACTGCCGCCTCACCGGCCTTCACCCGCTTCGCTCCGCCGAGCTCGTCCGTCTGACGCACCGCGATCCTCCACCCCCGATAAGCGACACCTTTGCGCAGGCGGTGCGCTCAGTACCCGCGACGGACGTCGAACAACTGATCACGGACGCCGTGCGCCTTCGTGGCGTCGCGACGGACGAGGCCGTCAGGATCATTGCCGAGCATATCCAGCATAGACCGGACATCGTTACACTCTCGGCTGCCTTGCGCGGGTTCGGAACCGTTCGGATCGCAGCTGCGGTCGACCAGTGGCTGGAGACCCCCGAGGTTCAGGCGCTTTCACGAACGCAGATCGGCACTGCGATGATGCTGAGCTTCGCCGGCGACGCGCTTGCCGACATAAACGAAAACTTGGCACGAGCGACGGTGGCTGGAACACATCTGGCCGAGCTTCGCGAGGAGTACGTCAACGATCCGCGCACGGCTTTGCTCGAAGCGCTGCCCGACGACGCATTGGCGGCGATTATCACGTCCGCGCCCGATGTCGTAGGATTAGATCAGCTGCTGTCGGCTCTGATGGGCCTGCCGCTTCACCCCAAGCTCGCTAACGTGCTTACATCCAGTCCGGCCGACCTCCTCGAAGGGCCGTTCCAACCTGTAATGCGACTTCTCGGCTCGCTGGCGGCGATCGACCGCGACAGGGCAATCACCTGGGTCGATGCTGTTGGCGCCGAAGCATTGATCGCCCGCATACCCTCCGAGATCCCCTGGGCGGCACAGCCCGTGCTGGAGAATGCGCCTGAAGGAGGCGTGATCCGAGTCGACCACTACCACCTCGGCGCCCCCGGCACCGGCGACGCGAACGATGAGGTTGTGCGGCTCTGCGAAGCGGCGCTCGCCCTGTCCCCGCGATCTGAGGTTGCCGCCTCTTCCGCGATCCTTCCTAACGGAGAACCTGCTGGTTTCGCCGGCCATAACCTCGCCGAGAAACGGATACCCCGCACCAACCTACCTCCGGCAGCGCTGCCGGCATGGAACCGTCTTTGGGGCGAGGCCATCGGCGCACGCATCGCAACGCCTAGCCAGACAGCTTATCTCGCGGCTGCCTCACAGCTACTCGACCAACTGGAACCGGCCCTACAGCGCATCATCAACACGATCCTGATCGGCAAGAGCGTGGTAGACGCTCAGCTCACCGTGTCGAATGCCGTTCACGATGCCGCGGGCGAACTCACTCCGCCGAACGTTTCGACAGTCGGCGGAAAGAAGGATTCGCAGGGGATTCAAGTAACCCCGCTCCAGAACGTTCTTTTCTCGGCGAGCGCTGACGTAATCCGCCGCTTCTACCAACTTCCTGACGGGGCACCTGCTTTCATTGGCTGGATGGCCTCGTTGATCGACGACGTCGACAAGGCCAGTGCGAACGAGCCGTGGCACTTGATTGGTGGTGTCCCAGCGTCGCTCGGGAGGTTGCGGGAGATGCTCGTCGCGATCAGAAACATCGCCGGCGATGTAGCTGGCGGGACAGACCCGCCGTCATTGAAGCACCGAGCCTTGCTTCGGAAGGGGCGGCGGAACAACGCGCTCCGTCTCCTTGGTGCCCGCGTCGCCGCTACAATGGGCTCCGGGCGCAATCGTTTCGCGAACGAGCTTGGGGATGCGCTTGCTAACCAAGGTATCGAGGCGGAAGTCTGCGCGCTCGAGGCCACGGACGCGATCGCTCCTTGGCCGCCAAGCGAGATGGCCGTGCTGATCCCAATAGACAGTCTCGAAGAAATTGAGGTTTTTGAAGTCGCCGCACAAGCCGCTCGCAACAATGCCCACGAATACATGAATGTCACAGCCATCCCAGTTATTGGCGGCCGCATCGCACCAACCTGGGGCAAGTCGGGTCACAGGCTAATGGTCAACCTCTTCGACCGTGCAACTGAATGGCCTGCTCGCCTCGGGTTGCCGGCCTTCATGCCGATCGCTTCCGCACTGTTTGACGGTGTCGCAGCATCCGCTGCTTCATTACAGTCGATGGACCACCTCGGCCTTGGAACCGATGGTCGGCCAAATGCAGAGAAAGACGTGCGAGCAGCGCTGGAAGCGCAACTCGCAAGCGGACGCAACGAACTGGCTTCATTGACTGCGCCGCTTGGCGCCGGCCTCGCGGAAGCGGCTGCGACCCTCATTGACGAGATCCGCTTCGGCGAGGTGAACTACATCGATGCCTCGCATTCGGCCATAAATGGCGGCGAGGTCACGGAGTTGATCCTGCAGGTCAGTTCACTGCGCATCCTTTTCGATCAGGCTGAGATCGATGCGACGGAATGATATCTGCAGCGCCCGCAGCTTCCCGAAGCAGCCCCTCTAGTTTCACCCGGTCGAAGTCCGCTTCGGGCGATCATTGCGGTGGCGTCGCTGGGATCAGGCGGCTTTAGAAGGCTGCGCTTTCGTTGGATGCCGCGACAGCGATTGGCTGAAGTTCTGTCGCTGCTCGATCCATTCCACTGGAAACGCCTCCAACACCCGCGCCAGCGTGACTTCCGGCTCCTGCTTCCCGTTCAGGATCGCCTCGACGATGTCCGGCGCAAGCAGTGTCAGGCGCAGGACGCGGGTCATGTATGAGGGCGCAATCCCCTCGCGCTCGGCCAGTTCGGCGATGGTGGCGAACTCGCCCGACTCCAGCATCCTTTTCCAGCGGAATGCGCGTCCTAGAGCCTTGACCAGCGTGCTGTCCGCGCGCCGCGGCTGGGTAGCGCCTTCCGGCAACTGCATCTCCTTCCGCCCGCCGCGCTTCACTACGCGGAACGGCACGTGGAGCGTCACCGTGTCGGGGATCGCTGTGCCGCGGGTCATGCAGCTTCTCCTATTCCGCCGGCAAGCATCTCGCGCGCAAGGCTGCCGAGCCCTTCGACGCGCAGCCGGACGGTGAGCCCGTCGGTGCCGATGTCCACGCGCTCGACCAACAGCGCCACGATGCGCGCCTGTTCGGCAGGGAACAGTTCGTCCCACAGCGGGTCGAGTTGTTGCAGGGCCGCACGGGCGTCGGCCTCGGTGATGTCGTCGACGTGGGCGCGCGCCGCCTTCCATGTGCCCGCCACGATCTCAGGCTGGCGGAACACGGCGCGGAGCTGGTCGTTGACGGCCGCTTCGATCTCGCCCGCGGGCACGCGGCCGATGGGGCAGGATCCGGCCCCGTGCTTCAGCACGGTCTGGCTGACATAGTAGCGATAGAGCCGGTCACCCTTGCGCGTATGCGTCGGCGAGAAGGCCGCGCCATCGGGACCGAACAGCAGCCCCTTCAGCAGCGCAGGCGTGTCGGCGCGTGTGCGGGCGGCGCGCTTCCGGGGGCTCTCTTGCAGGATCGCATGGACACGGTCCCACGTCGCGCGGTCGATGATCGCGTCATGCTCTCCGGGGTAGCTCTCGCCCCTGTGCACCGCCTCGCCGATATAGGCGCGGTTGTTGAGCATCCGGTAGAGGTACTTCTTGTCGATCCGGTTGCCGCGCGACGTGCGGATGCCGCGCTTCGCGACCTCGCGCGCCAGTTCGGTGCCCGACCCGATTTCGAGGAAGCGGGCGAATATCCAGCGGACGTGCCCAGCCTTTTCGTCGTCGATCACCAGCTTCCGGTTCTCGACCCGGTACCCGTAGGGCGGGACGCCGCCCATCCACATGCCCTTCTTCCGACTGGCGGCGACCTTGTCGCGGATGCGCTCGGCCGTCACCTCGCGCTCGAACTGGGCGAAAGACAGCAGGATGTTCAGCGTCAGCCTTCCCATGGAGGTCGTCGTGTTGAACGACTGCGTCACGGAGACGAACGTCACGCCGTTCCGGTCGAACACCTCAACCAGCTTGGCGAAATCCGCCAGCGACCGAGAGAGGCGGTCGATCTTGTAGACCACCACCACATCGACCAGCCCATCCTCGATGTCCTCCAGCAGTCGCTTCAGCCCGGGCCGTTCCAGCGTGCCACCCGAGATCCCGCCGTCGTCATACTGATCGCGGACCAGCACCCAGCCCTCGGATCGCTGGCTGGCGATGTATGCCTCGCAGGCCTCGCGCTGGGCGTGGAGGCTGTTGAACTCCTGCTCCAGCCCTTCCTCTGAGGATTTCCGGGTGTAGATCGCGCAGCGCTGCTTCCGGACCATTCCTGATTTCGCGGGGGCCTTCGTCATGTCCTGCCCCGCCGGTTTTTGAGCCCGAAGAACACCCAGCCGTTCCAGCGCGTGCCGGTGATGGCCCACGCGATGGCCGACAGCGACTTGTACGGCCGCCCCTGCCATTCGAACCCGTCCGCGGTGACGGTGACGATCTGCTCGACGCCCTGCCACTCACGGATCAGCCGCGTGCCGGTGATGGGCATCGTGCCCGCCCGGACGCGGCTCTTCTTTCGGTCGCCGCCGTCGAGTTCCTCGCCCAGCCGCTCCAGCCGCCGGATCGTCTCGGGTTTCAACCCGCCATAGGCCAGTTCCTGGATGCGATAGGCCAGCCGGCTCTCCAGGTAGCGTCGGTTGAACGGCGGCGGCTCGCTGTCGAACAGGTCGCGCCACTGCGCCTTCAGTTCAGGCGTCGTGGCGGCCTTCAGCGCAGCCAGGCGCGCGGGAATGGGATCGTGGGTCGTCATGCGGTTCTCCGGTGAGTTGAAGTTGCATGACGGCATCGGTCGGGCGGAGAGTGTAGGCGAATTTCTCCAGGCTCGTCAGAAGGTTCGCCGCGCTCGCGCAGCCGCAACCGGACCAGCCCCAGCGCCAGTAGGCCGCACAGTTCGGCGCGGCGTTCAGCGGGTGTCATCCGGTCGGGTGGCAGCGGGTTTGAACCCCGCTGTGGATTTGTCGGCACGTTTCGCATGGGGGAAACGCTACCCGCGCACCCTCCGAAAACAATTGGATTCAGAGGCTTATGGGAGTCCTGCGTAAGCCCGCGCACAGGATGGGAACCGGCGGAGCCTCAGTGACGTATCGCCGGCGCGACCTCGGCATCGGTGTCGAGAACCAGCGCCGATCTCCAGAGCGGCGTCTTCATGAACACCGCGTCTTCGAATCGATAGCTGGGCGTTCCGCGCTCCTGCTGCAGAAATCCCGCCCAGCAGAGCGGGCGCAGCACCTGGATGTAGAGCTGGCCCATCACCTCGTCGTAGCGCGGAGGCGGCCCTGTCTCGGGTTCGCCGAAGAGCTCGCGGCGGAGGTGGGCTCCGGTCGCGCCGTCCTCGGTTTCTACGTTCAGCACATTCAGGAAGACGTCCCAGTTGCCGAGGATCGGCGCATCGTCGAAGCGTGACATGCTGGCGTGGTTGAGGCGGAACAGGAAAAACGGGACGACCGTGCCGAAGATCCGACCGGGATGGCCGACCAACGCCTGGCCCGCCTTGGTCAGGCGGAACTCGCCCTTGTAGTGTCGCCCAAGCTTCATCGCGATCATCAGGTCGTGCAGCACCATGAGCGGGGCGAAGTCAGGCTCGTTCAGCACCTTGTTGACGGCGAAGAGGTCCGCCCCGGTGTGGCCGGGCCAGTCGAACTCGGCCGCGGCTCGGTGCACGAAGACCCGTTTGAACGCCTTGGATGTCGTCAGGGGGATGCCGCCATGCTCGCCGATCCAGGCGAAGGTCTTTTCGACCCCGCGTACCAGCGGCGAGAACGGCAGCGCCGGATCGGCATCGTCGATTTCTCGAAATGCGATCATGCTCGCCGATCCTTGCGCGCCAGATCCGCCATGGCCTTGCTCAGCAGATGTCGCGGGATGCTGACGAGCGCGAAGCGCTTCCTGTCCGATGGCGACTCATCCTTGGGCGCCTCGATCACCAGTTCGACGTGGTCCTCGCTGGCGTGCAACTCTACGGTGATGTCGGCGTCCTGGAAGTCCACCTCATGACGGCGACCATTTGCGCCACGGATGATGACGTGGGCCATGCTCAGATCTCCCTCGCGAACCAACGGATGCGGCCGACGATGTGGATCTCGTCGGCCGTTCGCTCGTATTCGGGGTAGTGCTTGTTGTCTGAGATGACGCGCACCGCTGGCGGGTCGCTGTTCGGGATGTGCTCGAGCCGCTTGGCCACCAGGCCCATGCCGTCGTCCAGCACGAAGATGCCGGGCGGGTTCGGCGCGCGGCGGGTCATGTCGACCAGCACCGCATCGCCGCTCAGGAGCGTCGGCGCCATGCTGTCGCCCTCCACATGCATGATGCGCAGCTGCGACGGGGTGGCCTTCAGGCTGTTCCGGATCCAGGAGCGGCGGAAGTGATAGACGCGGCCGGGCGTGTCTCCGTCCTCGGTCACGACGGCGCCGCCGCCCATTGCCGGGCGCGGTGTGGCGTGGGCGATGGCCACGAAGGCGTCGTCAGGATTGTCCAGGAAGGGGGGCTTCCCCTCCACCTCACCGATGCCATGGATCAGCCAGTCGCGATCCACCTTCAGCACGCGGGCGACCTCGGCCAGCCGGTCTATGCCTGGGCGGGCTGAACGGCCACGGAGGATGTCGTAAACGAACGACCGGTTCACGCCGGCCATCTCGGCGACGTGGGCGGGACTGATGCCGAGCTGGTTGGCCCGGGCTCTGAGGCGGTCGGAAAGCGTGTGGTGCTCGGTCATGTCATCCCCACCCAACTGTGGATGAAATAGGATAAAATCGGATTGATCGAAGCCCGTCAAGCGAATAAGAACAGAAGGTAAACATCTTACACGGGAATCGGCGCGGAGGGCAGTGAATGCACATCGATAAATCGTACTTCACGCTCCCCGAGATCCTCGAGCGGTGGCAGATCACTGAGGCCGACCTGATCTACCTCGCGGAAAACGACAAGCTTCGGCTGTCGGTTCGCGTGTTCGGCGCGCCCATTGAGTTCGGCGACATCGAGGCGGATGATCGAGGCGAGCCATACAAGGTGCCATGGGAGCAAGGCTACCATAGCGGTCTGCTCGATCTCCACGCCCGCGATGTGTTCCAGCTCTTCCGGTGTGGTGAAGTCCATCTTGAAAGCTTTCGGACGCCGAAAGCTGACTACGCGGAGACCTGGGGCGATGCGCAACCCGTACTGGTGATGATCGGCGACCTTCTTCTAAGGCGTGATGAACGCGACCGTTTCGAGATCGAGACCGGGTTCTCGCCCGGCGGCCAGCCTATGGAGGAAGCCACCTTCATTCACTCGGCCGACTACTTCGAGGTTCGCTGCAACGGATGCCGGTTCAAGCTGGGCCCGATCCAGGCGGAAGTCGTGCGCGCGCTGCACGAGGCGGCGCAGACCGGGGCGCCCTGGCAGAACGGCAAGGCGATCCTGTCGCGCGCGGGCTCGAAAAGCCTGCGCATGGCCGACGTCTTCAAGTCGCAGAAGGACTGGCGGCATCTGATCCGCTCCGACCGGCGTGGCGGCTACCGTCTGAATCTCGACTGACCTATCCCCTGCCGCTCGGCCTCTGTGGGACCGGGAGGGGGATGAGTGAGGGATGGTGGGGGATGACGGCGCCCCGCCGGCCGCCAAACGTCAGTCCTGCAAGGGCCGACTGATCCCCCT
>NZ_CANMEH010000013.1 GCF_947496875.1 uncultured Paracoccus sp.
TGGGTCTGCTCATGCATCACAGCTACCACGCTGGATTCACGAGATGAATCCCTCACGCGATTTGTGCAACAGAGCCGTGTAGGGCCTGAAACCCTGCATAAGTGGAACCCGGATTTAGTTATTCTGCGCGTTTCGGGTTACGGTCAGGACGGCCCGATGCGGGACGTGCCCGCTTTCGGGCGCGCGGCAGAGGCGTTGAGTGGTCTAGCCCATCTGACTGGTTTTGCGGACGGGCCACCGATGCACCCCGGATTTCCAGCGGCCGACAGCACGACAGGGTTGATGGGTGCTTTGGGGATCATGATCGCGCTGTTTGCCCGGGAAAAAGGGATTGCGCGTGGTCAGGTCGTCGATCTTGCGGTGTTCGAGGCGCTGCTTCGACTGATGGACTATCCCGTGCCCGCATTGACGGGCGCGAACCTCTCGCCGCGGCGCAACGGGCTGCGCCAGCCGATGGATTTTGCGCCGGGGGGCATGTTCCGAACCTCTGATGGGGTGTGGGTGACCGTTTCGGCTGGCAGCGCAGAAACAGCGCAACGCCTGTTGCGGGCGGTCGGCGGAGATGCGCTGGCCGATGATCCGCGGTTCGCTACACTCGACGAGATGTCGCAGCATATGGCCGTGGTCTTCGACGCCATAAATGATTTCGTCACGCAACACACGCTTGCGGAAGTCGAGGCGGAGTTTGCCCGCTATGATGCGGTTGCCTCTCGTGTGCTGAGCGTCGAGGAGATCATGACGAATGAGCAGATACGTCATCGCGGCGACATCGTATCGGTTGAGGGCGAGCAGACGCAGGTGATTGGACCTATCCCGCATCTCAGCGCCACCCCCGGTGAGTTGCGCTGGCTAGGGCGGCCGCCGGGCGCGGACAGCCGAAGCATTCTGCGCAATCTTGGATATGAAGATGACCGGATCACTGTCCTGTGTGAGGCAGGGTTTGTAGGTGTGGATGGGAGCGAGACACAATGACATTTCGAATGACGGGTGAACAAAAGGAAATTCGAGATCAGATCCTGCGTGTATGTGTGCAGTTTGATGACGACTACTGGCTGGACCGGGATCGGAACGGGGGTTTCCCTCATGATTTGCACAGGGCGATGGCAGATGGTGGCTGGCTTGGCATTGCCATGCCGGAAGACGTAGGCGGTGCTGGTCTGGGGATCACCGAAGCGACCATCATGATGCAGGCGATTGCCGAATCGGGGGCTGGCGCCAGCGGGGCCTCGGCCATCCACATGAACATTTTCGGGCTCAACCCGGTGGTCAAGTTCGGAACCGATGAACAGCGCGCTCGCATGCTGCCCCCTCTGATCGCCGGCGATCAAAAAGCTTGTTTCGCTGTAACCGAGCCGACGACCGGGCTGGATACCACCAAGCTTAAAACCATAGCTGTGCGACAGGGGGACAGGTACGTCGTTCATGGTCAAAAGGTCTGGATTTCGACCGCGCAGGTGGCCCACAAGATGTTGCTTCTGGCCAGAACGACACGGCTTGAAGACGTGACTAACCCGACCGAGGGTTTGAGCCTGTTCTATACGGATCTGGACCGCAATTTCGTGGATGTTCGCGAAATCGAAAAAATGGGCCGGAAAGCCGTTGACTCGAATGAGATGTTCATCGACGGACTGCCAATCCCGGCCGAAGACTTGATTGGGGAAGAGGGCAAGGGTTTCCGACAGATTCTGCATGGGCTGAACCCGGAACGCATCCTCGTTGCCGGCGAATGCATCGGCATCGCACGCAATGCATTGGTGCGCGCCGCGCAATACGCCAACGAGCGTGTGGTCTTTGGGCGGCCGATCGGCCAGAATCAGGGCATCCAGCATCCGCTGGCAATGGCATGGGCACGGGTGGAAGCTGCCAATCTCATGGTGATGCATGCCGCCGCCCTCTATGATTCGGGAGAGGCGTGCGGAGTGGAAGCCAACGCTGCCAAGCTACTGGCCGCAGATGCCGCGGTCGAGGCGACTGAAGCAGCGCAGATTACCTTTGGCGGGTTTGGATACGCCAAGGAATATCATGTGGAGCGTCTGGTAAGAGAGGCACTACTTTTCCGTATCGTCCCCGTGACACCACAGATGCTTTTGTCGTTCATCGCCGAAAAAGCGTTAGGGCTTCCAAAGTCTTACTGACGAGAGGTGATCACTATAGCAAAGCGCATTCTTGTCTTGCATAGTTTTCTAACACGCGTCAGATTATCCGCAACGAACCCGAACGGGACACAGGGAGGAGGCGTCATGACTAAGACGCAGTACGGGTCTTCGCGAGGAGGCTTGGCGTCACGCGCAACCGTGTATGCAAGCGACTTGTTTGCGGGTAAAACCGTTGCTGTGACGGGCGCCGGCGGTGGCTTGGGTCTTTCCATTGCGGTGCTGTTCGCTAGGTTGGGTGCCAATCTTGCGATCAATGGACGCGACGCGGTAAAGCTGGCCACGGCGAAGGAATTTCTCGAAACTTTTGGTGGCATGGTGTTTGCCAAGCCTATGACGATCCGGGATCCTGGCCAGGTCGAGGACTTCGTTGGCGAGGTCAACCGTGAATTCGGATCGATTGACGTTCTGGTGAACAATGCCGGGGGTCAGTTTCCCCAAGCAGCGTTGGACTTTTCTCCGAAGGGCTGGAACGCGGTCATCGACACCAACCTCAACGGGACCTGGTGGATGATGCAATCCACCGCACGACACTGGGTCGAGCAAAAGCGACCCGGTTCCATCGTGAATATCGTGGCCGACATCTGGCGCGGCATGCCGGGCATCGCGCATACCTGTGCGGCGCGAGCAGGGGTGATATACTTGTCAAAATCGGTCGCGGTAGAGTGGGCGCCGCATGGGATTCGCGTGAACTGCGTGGCGCCCGGATGTTGTGAAAGCAACGGCTTTCACAACTATCCCGAAGACGGCGCGGCCACCTTCCAGGACTCAAATCCGATGCGCCACGCCGGCGACGAATGGGATGTCGCCGAAGGCGTTGTTTATATGGCGGCAAATTCGGGGAAATTCGTAACCGGTGAAGTTCTGAATATCGACGGTGGGCAGCAGTTGTGGGGAGATCCCTGGCCCACAGGTCGACCGGATTACTTCCGGATATCTTGATACGTGCATTGCCTGGGGGAAAACGGGGGCCATATGACGACACTAAGTAATAAGCCGATACTGGAATGCACAGGGATCGAACGCCGTTTTGGCGGTATCGTTGCTGTCACCGGTGTCGATCTTGTCATCCAGCGAGGGGAAATCTTCGGCCTTGTTGGGCCGAATGGCAGTGGCAAGACGACGCTTACCAATGCAATCACCGGGTTCTACCCGCCAAACGAGGGGACTGTCCGGTTGGCCGGAAAGAACATCACCGGCACGGCACCCCACAAGGTTGCAAAGCTCGGTGTGGCCCGGACGTTTCAGAACCTCGCGCTCTTCAATGGGATGAGCGTTCTCGATAATATCCTGCTCGGCCGGCACATTCATATGCACCCAGGAGTTTTCCGCACGGCGTTCTATTGGTGGGCGGCCCGCCCTGAAGAAGTCGAGAACCGCAAAATCGTCGAGGAGGTGATCGAGTTCCTGCAGCTCGAGAGCATCCGGTACGAACTGGTCGACGGCCTTCCGATCGGGCTGAAAAAGCGGGTCGAACTTGCGCGGGCCCTGGTGGCAGAGCCGCAGATGTTGATCCTTGACGAGCCGATGGCGGGTATGAACCAGGAGGAGAAGGGGTATATGTCCCGCTTCATTCTGGACGCGCGGGATGAACGCGGCGTTAGTGTCCTGCTTATCGAACATCATATGGACGTCATCATCGGTATTTGTGATCGGGTGCTGGCACTCAACTACGGCGAAATGATCGCCAGCGGTATCCCGAAGGATGTTGTAAAAGATCCTAGGGTTATCGAGGCATATATTGGAGGATCGCATGGTTGAAGCAGCAAAATCGCAGTTTTCCGCCAGCGAAACGATCGGGGCATTGCTGGCACGGAACGCGTCAAGCTACGGGTCGAATATTGCTATTCGCGAAAAGGAGCGTGGAATCTGGAAAGAAACCACCTGGGCAGAGTACGCCGAAGAAGTACTGGCCTGCGCTGCCGGGCTTGAGAAGATCGGCGTAAAGCCCGGCAAGGCTGTGCTCATTCTGGGCGACAACCGTGCGCGGCTATATGGAGGCATGCTCGCGATTTCGCTACTCGGGGCTTATGCAATGCCGGCTTATCCTGGCGCAACGATCGAAGAGCTTCAGCATTTCCTGAGCGAGGTCGAGATCGTAGCAGCCATAGCAGAAGATCAGGAGCAGGTGGACAAACTCCTCGAGCTACGGAGTGCGAGCGCGAGTGGCATAGCTCATGTTATATACGATGAAACACGCGGCTTGGGATCCTATGAAGACGATGGACTAATGTCATGGGATCACCTGATTAAAGTCGGACTGGATTATCTCAACTTGGATCCACACCGCCGCGATGAACTTCTGAACAGAGCAAAACCCGAGGACCCGGCAATCTTCCTGCATTCGTCGGGAACCACGGGCAAACCGAAGGGTGTCGTACTGAGCCAAAAAAACGTTCTTGCCGCAGCTCGCAACGGCCACGCGGCGGGAGTGTACGGAGAGGATGAGGACATCCTCGCATATCTCCCGATGGCCTGGGTCGGCGATTATGCCATCACGGTGGCGGCGGCGCTGATGTTCCGGTTCACAGTGAACGTACCGGAGAGGCAGGAAACGGTCGTGCGGGACATGCGGGAAATCGCACCGACCTTTTATTTGGCGGCACCCAGGAGCTGGGACCAAATGTTAACTACGATCCAAGTCGGCATGGAGAACTCAACCCCGTTGAAAAAGTGGTTTTACCACTTCTTCATGGACCGGGCGATTGCCGCCGAGACGCGCAAGCTGAACGGCCACAGTGGCGGTGCGTTGGAACCACTGGGCCGTTTTCTGGGGGAGGCGCTCATTTTCGGTCCAATCAAGGATCAATTCGGCATGAGTCGCCTGAGGAGTGCGTTTACCGGTGGCGAGGCAATTGGCGAAGACACCTTCGTGTTCTATCGCGCCCTCGGGATCAAGCTGCGCCAGTTCTACGGCCAGACGGAGAACAGTGCGATCACCGCGATGCAAGCCCCTAACGAAGTGCGCCTGCATACCGTCGGTAAACCCGCGCCCGGTGTCGAGGTGAAGATCGATGCGAGCGGCGAAATTCTCTTGCGCTCGGAAAGCGTGTTTGATGGCTACTTCAACAAACCGGAGGCGAGCGCTGAAGCCTTGGTGAGCGGGTGGTTGCATACCGGTGACGCCGGCTATCTGGAGGATAATGGCCAGCTTGTGGTTCTGGGGCGCGTCTCCGAGGTCATGCATACGGCGGGCGGTGAACGCTACGTGCCTAACTATATAGAGAACCGGCTGAAATTCAGTCCGTATATCAAGGATGCGGCCGTTGTCGGAGCGGGGCGGAATGAGCTGACTGCGATGATCTGCGTGGATTTTGAAGCTGTCGGTCATTGGGCCGAGGTGAACGGTGTGCCATATGTGTCCTATTCAGATTTGTCTCAGCGCGACGAAGTCGCGGCGCTAATACGCCCGGCTTTCGAACGGGTAAACAAGGCCGTCACCGAGCCACTGCACCTGAAGCGCTTTGTCTGCCTTCCAAAGGAATTTGACCCGGACGACGGCGAGATCACTCGAACCCGAAAATTGCGTCGCAAGGTCGTAGAGGAACGCTATGCCGACGTTATCGCGGCACTCTACGACGGTTCAGCCGAGGTCCATGTGAGTGCCCAGGTGGCTTACGAGACCGGAGAAATGGGGAAGGTTGAAAGAAACCTTCCCATAAGGGAGGTTTAAATGGATTGGGTTTTTTTATCAGAGCTTGCGATCAACGGTGCCCTGACGGGTCTGTTGTATTCACTTTTTGCCATCGGCCTGGTCCTGGTCTATAAGGCATCCTCGGTGCCCAATCTGGCGCAGGGCGGGCTGACAATGGTCGGGGCTTATGTGGTTCTTGCCCTAGCGCGCGATCTGGGAATGCCGTTATGGCTAGCTATTCCGCTTGCTGCGGTCGTCATGTTCGGTCTGGGGTTTGGCATTGAAAGGGTGGCGCTTCGGCGTCTCGCGGGCCGTCCGGTCGTCATGATCCTGATGCTGACACTTGGCCTCGACATCTTCCTGCGGGGCACAACGCTTGCAATCTCGGGTGGGACGTCGCGTTCGATGGAACTCGGTGTCAGCTATGAACCATTGCTCCTGGGCGACATCTTCATCAGCCGCATCCATCTGGTCGGCGCCGGCGTTGCGCTTGCCCTGTTCGTCGCTTTCATTGTGTTCTTTCGAACCCGGACCGGGATCAAATTGCGGGCGATCGCGGATGATTACATGGCATCATGGTCTGTCGGAATTTCGGTCGAGCGCGGTGTCGGGCTGTCCTGGGCCCTCGCTTCTGTGGTGGCTGTGGCGGCAGGTGTCATTTGGGGCGAAATCCAGGGTGTCGATCAGGCACTGTCGCTTCTGCTTCTCAAGGGTCTGACTGTCGCTGTTCTGGGTGGTCTCGACAGCATATTAGGCGCGATCGTTGCTGGTATCATTCTGGGCGTAATCGAAAATGTCGGTGCGGAATTTCTTGATCCGCTTGTCGGAGGCGGCAGCCGCGAACTCATCGTCGCCGCGGTCCTGATTCTTACGGTCATGATCCGTCCGCACGGACTGTTCGGCCGTCACGACATCGAAAGGGTGTAAAATGTTCTATCGACTCTCGGGTGTCTACCACTCCAGCTTGATCTCGGACAGCCGCATGTTCAAAGTTCCGGCAGACCGGAACTTGGCGGTGTTCCTTCTGTTGATCGGACTTGCGGCACCGTTTATCCTACCGTCACTTTACCTTAACAGTTACATTTTGCCTTGGCTGATCTGGACCGCCGCCGCTTTAGGACTGAACTTGGTGACAGGCTGGGCCGGACAGCTCCATCTCGGATATGCCGCAGTAATGGCCGTTGGTGCCTATTCGGCCATACATACCGTGCGGCTCGGGGTGCCTTGGGAAATCGCCTTGATCATTGGTGGGTTGGCGGCATCAGTGATCGGCAGTCTGTTCGCCTTTGCTGCATTGCGGGTCAAAGGTCTTTATCTCGCGCTCACGACCCTCGCGATGCAATTCGTGATGGACTGGGTATTGACCCACTCCCCAACGATTTCCGGCGGGTCACACGCATCACTTCAGGCTCCAACTTTGGCGCTGTTAGGACAGCAGATCACCTCTGATGCCGGCTATTATTATGTCGCACTTGGCTGGTGCGTCTTGGTCACAATCTTCATGCTAAACCTCAAGCGCACTGGGCTGGGACGTGCACTTGTCGCAGTGCGTGAGAAGGATTTTGCTGCGGCGATCCTCGGCGTAAACAGCTTCTACTACAAGATCCTAGCCTTCGCGGCATCGTCTTTCATTGCCGGTGTCAGCGGGGCCCTGCTGGTCGCGACCTTCTACTTTCTGGCCGCACCCGAACAGTTTTCGGTAAACGTATCAATCCAGGTATTGGCGATGGTGATCGTAGGCGGACTTGGCAGCATCATCGGGTCCTATTTCGGAGTTGCGTTGATCCTGCTCGTGCCGGGGCTGGTGAACGGGCTCGTCGTGACAGCGAGCGAAGAGCTCGGCATGCAGGTCAATGTGGAAACGCTCGCTCATATCCCCAATGCGGTCTACGGCGCGTTGATCGTCATCATTCTCATGATCGAACCGCTAGGTCTCGGAAAACTCTACGGCAATATCAGAGACTATCTTATGACCTGGCCCTTCGATCAGCTCAGAAAGTAAAGAGGAATGCCGATGCAAGAGAAAGCCCAAGGCCAGTCCATTCTGTCGATGAATAGCATCGAGGTGCTGTACGACAACGTAATGCTGGCGATCAAAGGCGTTTCTGTTCAGGTGCCGAAGGGCGGAATGGTCGCGCTTCTGGGCTCCAACGGAGCCGGAAAAAGCACAACATTGAAGGCGATCAGTGGTCTTCTGAAGGCAGAACGCGGCCATATCAGCCGGGGTGAGATAAAGTTTGACGGGACCGACATCACAGAGATGCTGGCGCAGAAACGTGTCGAAATGGGCATCTGTCACGTCATCGAAGGACGGCGCGTTTTCGAGCATCTGACTCCAGACGAGAACCTGACTGCGGCCGCACCGATGGGAATGTCCAGATCTGAATTGAGTGTGCAAAAGGATAAAATATACGACTATTTTCCCAGGCTTGCCGAGCGCCGCAATTCGCAGGCGGGTTATCTGTCGGGCGGCGAACAGCAAATGCTTGCCATTGGCCGAGCTCTTGTGACCCAACCGAGTCTTCTGATGCTCGATGAGCCGAGTCTTGGGCTAGCGCCATTCTTGGTGGCTGAAATTTTCGGCATCCTTCAAAAAATCAACCGCGAGGAGGGTTTGTCGGTGCTTTTGGTTGAACAGAATGCCTTGGCCGCGCTGGAAATCGTTTCGGAAGGTTATCTGATCGAAAACGGCCGCGTGGTCATGCATGGTACAGCCGAGGCGCTCAAATCCAACTCGGACATCCAGGAATTCTACCTTGGCGGCGGAGAAGGTACCAACTTTCACAATGTCAAACATTACAGCCGACGCAAGCGTTGGCTGAGTTAAGTCACTAGACAGAGATTGTTCAGGGAGGAAAAGATGAAGAAACTTACCAAGACACTAGCTGTTTTTTCTATGATGGGGAGCTAGATGGCCGGAACACTGGCTCTGGCGGAGCCATTCAAGGTCGGGGTTTGTTATGATCTTAGCAAGGCCTATACTTTCGCCACGCCTCAGGTGTCGCAGGCGGCGATGGATGTGGCGAAGCTGATCAACATGCAGGGTGGTATCGGTGGAGAGCCGGTAGAGGTTATCGTTCGTGATCACGGAAACGAGCCACAGCGCGGCATCGAGTGTTATTCCAGGCTGAGCCGGGAAGGGGTTTTCGTCTTCGACACGCTGTCGACGCCTGTATCTTTGGCGATCCTGCCACGCGCTATGGAAGATGGGCGGATTCTGATGCAGTCACTGGTGGGTCGGGGCGATGCGGTGGATGGAACCGTTTTCGAATGGGTCTATCCCGTCGGCCCGACATATTGGGGGCAGATGGCAAACGATATCAGATATATCAAACAGCTACATGACGACGATCTCTCGGACGTCAAGATCGGCTACATTTATTTCGACTACCCGTTCGGGCAGGAGCCGATCGAGATTCTGAAAACGCTGTCGCAGAAAGAGGGTTTCGAACTACTGCTTTACCCCGTGCCGCTGCCGGGCAGCGATCAATCCGGTGCATGGTCGAAGATGCGTCGTGACAATCCCGACCATGTGATCTCATGGATGCTTGGTGGTGCGCATGTCGTCGCTTCGAAGGAAATGCAACGCAATCGCATTCCGATGGACAAGTATATTTCCGTAAACTGGCTGAATGAAGTCGACATCGCCAATATTGGCGCCGAGGCCGCCACCGGGCTCAAGCGCGGCACAAATGTCGTGGGTGGTCAGGACGTGCCCCTGCGTCTGGAGATCATCAATAAACTTTATGACGAGGGAGAGGGCTCCGGTCCGCTCGTGAACACGCAGGACGTCTATTACAACACAGGTCTGGCGATGTATTCGATCATCTTCGAGGCTGCCCGCAGGGCCGCAGACCTGGAGGGGATGCCGATCACGGCGGAATCCTATAAAAAGGGCCTAGAGTCGCTGGAAAACTACGACGCCAACGGTCTGATGGCACCAATCACGGTCACAGCCGAGGATCACGGCGGCGGCGGCAAGACGCGTATCGAGATGTGGGATGGCGAAACCTGGGTTCCGCAGACTGACTGGATCGCGGCGTACGGAGAAGTTGTTTGGGACGTCGTTAGGGAAAGTTCTTCGAAGTACGGGGAATGAAGAATGGCAACTGAACGCAAAATGCGTGGGGCTGAGAATCAGTATTGGAACTATGAGCCCTGCGTTCAACAACGGGAGAGAGAAACATGAAAACCAAACGGAAAGTATGGACTATTGCCATCGCCGCTGCGTTGGCAACCAGCGGGGCGATGGCATCAGCTCAGGAAAATGAGCCGATCAAGTTCGGCCTCTGCTTTGACCTCAGCAAGTCATACGCATTCATTACGCCACAGGTCGCACAGGCGGCCCAAGATCTTGCGATGTACACCAATGAAAACGGTGGCATCGAGGGGCACCCGGTTGAAATCATCGTGCGCGATCACGGCAATGAGCCGCAGCGGGGCGTGGAATGCTATGAGCAGCTGAAGCGTGAGGGCGTTTTTATCTACAACTTCCTGTCTACGCCGGTCACGAACGCGGCTTTGCCGCGTGCCATGAAGGATGGCAACATTTTGATGCAATCTTTCGTCGGCCGTGGTGACGCAGTCGACGGCGAGGTTTTCGGATGGGTCTTCCCTGTCGGTCCGACCTATTGGCAGCAGGCGGCGAACGATGTTGCCTTCATCAAGGGCCAAATGGGGGGCGATCTGAGCGATGCCAAGATCGGCTTCATCTATCTGGACTATCCTTTCGGGCAGGAGCCGATCGAGATTCTTAAGACGCTTGCCGAGAAGGAAGGCTTCCAACTGGAGCTCTATCCGGTTCCGCTGCCGGGGTCGGATCAGTCCGGCGCATGGAGCAAGATTCGCCGAGACAAGCCTGACTATGTGATCAGCTGGCTATTGGCCGGTGGGCATGCTGTTGCGTCCAAGGAAATGCGTCGTAACGGTTTCCCAATCGACCGCTACTTGTCGGTGAACTGGATGAACGAGGTCGATATAAATAACATCGGCGCGGAAGAGGCAAAAGGTGTCTTGCGCGGGACTAACGTGGCCGGCGGGCAAGACGTGCCGATCGTCAAGACGATGCTCGACACCTACTATGCAAACGGAAAGGGAAGTGGGCCGGAAAGCCTGGTTCGTGACGTATACTACAATCTCGGCCTTGCGGTCTATACGACGGGTTTCGAAGCTGCTCGGCTTGCGATCCAGGAGAACGGTTGGCCGTTGACGCCCGAGAGCATGAAATCGGGCTACGAGGCGATAGAAAACTTCGACGCCAATGGCTTGATGGCCCCTGTGACCGTAACGCCCCAGGATCACGGTGGCGGTGGCAAGACACGCATTGAACAATGGGACGGGGCAAACTGGGTTCCTTTGACCGACTGGAGCGCGGACTACATCGATGTGGTGTGGGAAGTGATCAAGGAAAGCTCGGCGAAGTTCACTGTCGAATAGATGGCAGCTCCCCCGTGGCGATCATGTCGCGGGGGAGCAACAACCGCGTGTTCAAGTTAAAACGATGCTGGAGAAACGAAGTGGAAACCATGAGCCCGATCAAGCTTACAATTGAAGACGGAATCGCGACCGTCTGTATCAATCGGCCCGAACGCAAGAACGCGTTGTCTGTGGACGCAACGAACGGGCTGACAGATGCTTGGAAGAAAATCGGAGCGGATGACACCGTCCGCGTGGCGATACTTACCTCGACCGATTGCGGTGTCTTCAGTGCCGGGCTGGATTTGAAGGAAGCTTCGCAGATAGCGCGTGATGAAGGGGTCGATATTCTGACGAAAATGCGTGACCCGTTTCATGAAACCATGCGCGCCTGCAAGAAGCCGATCATCGCCGCGATGACCGGATCGCTGATGGCGGGGGGCATGATGCTGACCCTCAATTGCGACCTGCGCGTCGGCCTCAAGGGAACAAAGGTTGGTGTTACAGAGGTGAAGATTGGCCGGGGGTCGCCTTGGGCGGCGCCGGCGCTGTCGATGCTGCCGCAACCCATTCTCATGGAAATCCTTCTGACCGGCGATCTGATGCCGATTGAGCGTCTGCATGATTACGGGTTCACCAATTATCTCGAGGATACGCCGGACGCGGTGCGCGCGCGGGCGTTGGATCTCGCCAAGCGGATTGCCGGGGGCGCGCCGCTTTCCGTGATCGCCGCCAAAGGCGGCGTTCGCGCCACCATGGATCTGGGCTGCGCAGGCGGTCTGGAAGAAGGTAAGCGCCTGCACGAGGTCGTTTACGCCAGCAATGACGCAATCGAGGGCCCCAGAGCATTCGCCGAAAAGCGCGCCCCGGTGTGGACCGGAACCTGAAGGAGATTGGCATGACCGAGTTGATGCGCCTAGACCGGGACGGCCCTATCGGCATCCTACGCTTTACCCAGCCCGGGAAACGTAACCCCTACAGCATCGGGTTTGTCGAGGATCTCGTAGCATGCCTGCGGCAGGCGGAGCGGGACGACACGCTACGCGCAGTTGTCATGACCGGTGGCGATTATTTCAGCAGCGGTGGGGATCTGGTCGGCTTTCAGTCTGAGATTGCCAAAGGCGCGAGAGCCACATCGGAAATGGTGGACAAGGTTCATGATGGCGGGCGCGCCGCGTATCTCTTTCGGAAACCCCTGATCTCCGCCGTCTGCGGTGTCGCCTTCGGTGCCGGCCTGAGCCTGGCCCTGTCGGCGGATATCGTCGTAGCGGCCGAAGATGCCCGGCTGTGCGAGGTTTTTGCCCGTGTCGGCGGCTGCCCTGACACCGGGTCGAGCTGGCTTCTTCAGCAACGCGCCGGCGCGGGCGTGGCGCGGACGCTTGTTCTCACGGGGCGCGAGATCGACGGGCGCACCGCCCGCGACCTGCGCGTCGTCGAGGAATGTGTGCCGGCCGGACAGGTCGAGGCCCGCGCGCTTGAGATCGCGCGCGAGATTGCACAGCATCCGATGTTCGGCGTTCAAACCGCCAAGCGTGTGATGCGCGCGTCGGCGGAATGTAGTTATCTTGAGGCTCTGGACATCGAGCGTGACTGCCAAAGTGTTCTGCTGTGCGCGCATGACTTTCCCGAAGCTATGAACGCGTTTTCGGAGAAGCGCAAACCACAATTCACGGACCGATAAGTCGGTCGAAACCATATCGAAGAACTCAAGGGAGACCACGCCAATGAAGGTACTCGTGCCTGTCAAACGTGTGATCGACTACAACGTGAAGGTTCGCGTCAAGGCGGACGGAAGCGGTGTCGATCTCGCCAATGTCAAAATGTCCATGAACCCTTTCGACGAGATCGCGGTGGAAGAGGCGATCCGGTTGAAGGAAGCGGGAAAGGCTGATGAGGTCGTGGTGGTTTCCATCGGCGTCAAGCAAGCGCAGGAAACCCTGCGGACCGCGCTGGCCATGGGCGCCGACCGCGCCATTCTGGTCGTGGCTACGGACGATGTTCACAACGACATCGAACCGCTGGCCGTGGCCAAGATCCTGAAAGCCGTCATCGCCGAGGAAAACCCCGGTCTGGTGATTGCGGGCAAACAGGCCATCGACAATGACATGAACGCAACCGGTCAGATGCTGTCCGCTCTGCTGGGCTGGTCACAGGCGGCCTTCGCCTCGCATCTGGACATTCAGGGCGATCATGCGCTGGTCACGCGCGAAGTGGATGGCGGCCTGCAGACGATCAAGGTGAAACTGCCCACCATCGTCACCGCCGATCTGCGCCTGAACGAGCCGCGCTATGCATCGCTGCCGAACATCATGAAGGCCAAGAAAAAGCAACTCGATGAAAAGACCGCCGCCGATTACGGCGTCGATGTCACCCCGCGCCTGACTGTGGTCAAGACCACGGAACCCGCAGCGCGCGCGGCAGGCATCAAGGTGGGCTCGGTCGATGAGCTTGTGGCGAAACTCAAGGAAGTGGGGGCTGTATAATGGCTGTTCTTCTGATTGGTGAAGTAACCGACGGCACGCTGGCGCTGGACGCCACCGCCAAGGCCGTCACTGCGGCCAAGCAATTGGGCGAAGTGACCGTGCTCTGCACCGGCGCATCGGCCAAGGCCGCCGCGGATGAGGCGGCCAAGATTGCAGGCGTCTCCAAGGTGCTTGTCGCCGAAGACGCGCTCTATGGGCACCGTCTGGCTGAACCCGTCGCCGCGCTGATCGCCAGCATGGCCTCGGAGTATTCGCATATCGTGGCCCCCTCCACGACGGATGCGAAAAACATCATGCCGCGCGTCGCCGCTCTGCTGGACGTGATGATCCTGTCCGATGTCGTGGGCGTGGTCGATGCAGACACGTTTGAGCGTCCGATCTATGCGGGCAACGCGATCCAGACCGTGAAATCTACTGACAGCGTCAAGGTCATGACGATCCGCACCTCGACCTTCGATCTGGCCCCGATGGGCGGCTCTGCCTCGGTTGAGGCGATTGCCACGGGCGACAACCCCGGCCTGTCCGAATGGGTCGAAGACAAGGTGGCCGCCTCGGACCGCCCCGAACTGACCAGCGCAGGCGTGGTTGTGTCGGGCGGGCGCGGCGTCGGCTCGGAAGCTGACTTCGCCCTGATCGAGAAACTGGCCGACAAGCTGGGTGCCGCCGTCGGTGCATCCCGTGCCGCCGTTGACTCGGGCTACGCGCCCAACGACTGGCAGGTCGGACAGACAGGCAAGGTCGTGGCCCCCGATCTTTATGTCGCGGTCGGCATCTCGGGTGCGATCCAGCACCTTGCCGGCATGAAGGACAGCAAGATCATCGTCGCCATCAACAAGGACGAAGAAGCCCCGATCTTCCAGGTTGCCGACTATGGCCTTGTCGCGGATCTTTTCACCGCGGTGCCGGAATTGATCGAGAAACTCAGTTGATTCGGGGCGCACAGCGTTTGAAAGGTCCGCCTTGCGCGGAGCTTATCATGAACGGGAGCAACCAGTAGGGGAACCGGCTCTTGGGAGGATATTTGCTTAATCTGTTGAACCTGTTCCTCCTCATTTTCAAGACAAGACACCTGATAGATTTCAACAGATCAAGTCGCCTTTGTAGGAAAAAACATGTCTCTGATCAAGAACTCCCCAAACTGGGTTTCCGATGAACACAAGATGTTCGCGGAGAGTACCCGCAAACTTTTTGATGCCGAGATGGCGCCAAATGTCGACAAATGGGCGTCACAAGGCATCGTCGACAGAGAGTTCTGGAAGGTCGTCGGCGAGCAGGGCGTCATGGGCGGATCCATTGCGGAGGAGTATGGTGGATTCGGGGGCGGTATTGGGTTTGACGCGATCACTGTCTATGAACAAGGGCGCACCGGAGATACCGGCTGGGGTTACGGCATCCAGAGCATCGTAATTCACTATCTGAACACCTACGGCAGTGAAGGGCAAAAGAAAAAGTGGCTGCCGCGGTTGATTAGCGGCGAAAGCGTCGCCGCTATCGCCATGACAGAACCGGGCACCGGCTCGGACCTTCAGAGCGTTCAGACCTATGCAGAACGAGACGGCAATCACTACAAGATCAACGGGTCGAAGATTTTCATAACCAACGGTCATACCGCCGACATAGTCGTAGTGGTGGCCAAGACGGACAGAAGCGCAGGGGCCAAGGGTGTGTCGCTGATCGTTCTGGAGGCCAAGGAAGCAGAAGGATTCCGGCGTGGGAGGAACCTAAAGAAGCTTGGCATGAAGGGCTCTGACACGGCCGAGCTGTTTTTTGAGGATGTCCGCGTGCCCACAGCCAACCTGCTAGGTACTGAGGAAGGGCAGGGGTTCTATCAGCTGATGAAGCAATTGCCCTGGGAGCGATTGATGTCGGAATCACCGCGCTTGGTTTCATCGACTTCGCGATCGATGAGACCGTAAAATACGTTCAGGATCGCAAGGCGTTCGGCAAGCGGATCATGGATTTCCAGAACACCCGGTTCAAACTGGCGGAATGCAAGACCAAAGCCGAACTGCTGCGTAGCTTCGTCAATGACGACATTGCCCGAATAGAGGCTGGCGAGCTTGATGCTGCCACCGCGTCAATGGCGAAATGGTGGGGCAGTCAGACGCAGAACGAAGTCATGCATGAATGTCTGCAACTGCATGGCGGATACGGTTACATGATGGAATTCCCGATCGCGCGTCTTTACGCCGACAGCCGGGTGCAGATGATCTATGGCGGCACCAACGAAATCATGAACGAACTGATCGCTCGTTCGCTGGATGTCTGATCGGTCCGGGTGGGGTTACTCTTCGGCCGGGCCCAAGATCTCTTCGCTGTGCTCGCCCAACCGAGGGGCTGGTCGGTGGTCGTGTCGCGCCGGGGTTGCCGAAAATCGAACCGGCGGGCGTGTTGTCCAAATGGCACCTTCCGTTGGATGAGCAATCTGCTGAAAGAAACCGGTGGCGGCAAGATGGGGGTCGCTGGGCAGATCTGACAGGTTTCGGACTGGCATGGCGGGAATATCGGCCTGCTCCATCAGGGCAAGCCATTCTTTTGTGGTCCGTGTCAGCGCGAGCTGCGCCACCATATCGTAAACCGCGCCTATGTTGCGGCTGCGGGTGTCCATGTCGGTCACCCACAAGTGGCCGAGCATGTCATCCCGCCCGACTGCCTTGAAAAAGCGTGCCCATTGTACGTTGGTGTAGGGCAGAATAGTGATAAACCCGTCCGAAGTCTGAACCGGGCGGCGATGAGGGACAAGCATGCGGGCATAGCCGAAATCTTGCGGGTTGTCCTCGAATGTGGCACCATCCATATGTTCGGTCAGCAGGAACGACGTCAGCGTTTCAAACATCGGCACTTCGACATGCTGGGGCACGCCCGTGCGCTCACGATGGAACAAGGCGGCCATGACAGCATAGGCCGCAGTGACGCCGCCAAGCTTGTCGGCAAGGATCGTCGGGGCATAGGCCGGCGCAGCTTCGGGATCGCGCAATGATGCCAAGCTGGCCATCCCCGAGACCGATTGGACGATGTCGTCGAAGGCAGGTTTGGCCGCATAGGGCCCGTCCTGCCCAAAGCCGGTGGCGGATACCGTAATCAGTTTCGGATTCTCGCGGCGCAACGTTTCGGGGTCAAGGGACAATCTGGCAAGCGCCGCGGGCCGGATGCTGGAGATCATCACATCGGCATCGGCCAGCAGCTTGCGCAGCCGATCGCGATCATTTGGCGTCTTGAGGTCTAGAATGACGCTGCGTTTGTTGCGGTTTGCACCCAGAAAGGCGGCACCCATCAGCTTGTTGCGGGACGGCTGGACCTGGCGCAAAAGATCTCCCTCGGGGCTTTCCACCTTGATCACATCGGCCCCCAGATCGCCCAGCATTTGCGTGGCCAAAGGCCCGAAAACCACAGAAGTAAGATCGACAATCTTCACGCCATCAAGGATCGCGGGTTTCTGCGCAGCGGTCATTTACGCGCGTATCCTGTTTTATGACGAGGGTCGAACTCGGTGCGGATGGCTTTGCCGTCTGCGTCGAAAGCCGGGCAAGGGCCAAGTGTCGTCTCTCCGACGCTGCGCCGGATCGGGGGCGCAGGGACGTTGATTTCGCCAGATGGCGTGCTGATGACGGACCGGTCGAGTTGGGGGTGGTCGGACAGGGACGCCACATCGTTCACCGCCCCGTATGCAATGCCCGCCGCGTCAAGCCGCTTTAGCATCCCGGCGCGGTCATGAGAGGCGAACACGGCCTTGATGAGCGCTTCGAGCGCGGGCTTGTTCAGCAGCCGCGTCGAGTTGTCGTGAAAACGTGGATCGGTTGCCAGGGCGGTATCCCCAAGGATGTTGTCGCAAAAGCTCACCCACTCACCGCTGTGCTGTACGGCTATCACGATAAGCTGGCCGTCCCTGCACTCATAGGCGCCGTAGGGGCAGATCATCGTGTGGTTAAGACCGACGCGGGGCGTCGGTTTGGAAAGATAGTCGTGATAGAGCAGCGGAACCGACATCCAGTCGGCCATCACGTCGAACATGGCCACCGAAACGCCGCTGCCTGTGCCGGAGCGCTCACGCCCGATCAGCGCTTCGCAGATCCCGGCATGAGCTGTCATGCCCGTGGCGATGTCGCAGACCGACACGCCAACCCGCCCCGGACCGTCCGGCGTGCCGGTCACCGATGCCAGGCCGCTTTCGCATTGCACCAGAAGGTCATAAGCCTTGGCGTTGCGCATCGGGCCGTCTTCACCGTATCCGGTGATATCGCAGGTCACAAGCCGCGGGAACTTCTCTCGCAAGGTCGTCGAATCCAGACCCAGCTTTGCAAGGGCGCCCGGCAAAAGATTTTGGATGAACACATCCGCGTTTTCCAGCATTTTCAGCAGGATATCGCGATCTTCTGCTGCTTTGATGTCTAGTGCGACCGATTCCTTGCCCCGGTTCAGCCATGTAAAATAGGCGCTTTCGCCGTTGGCAACAGTATCATAGGCGCGCGCGAAATCGCCCACGCCCTTGCGTTCGACCTTGATCACCCGCGCACCGGCATCGGCAAGCCGCGAAGAGCAAAAAGGCGCCGCCACCGCCTGTTCGAGCGCGATGACGAGCTTGCCGGAAAGGGGCGCTGAATTTGAACTTGACATGGCGTTCTCTCACGTGATCCTAGGAGCGTGACAGAATCTAACAGATGTTAGAAACATTATCAATACGATTAACCAGGAATGGGCCATTTGAGGAGAATGCCGGTGCCGGACGCCACAGGACCAGACCAGATATTCCAACGCGCGCTGACAAACGGAGAGATCGTGCTGCCCAGATGCGATGATTGCGGAGCCTATCATTTCTTTCCAAGGGTCTTGTGTCCGCACTGCCATGGGACCGCGATCTCTTGGCATCCCGCCAGCGGTAAGGGCCGGGTCCATACTACCACTGTCGTGCGTCAGAAGCTCGAGCGCGGCGGCGACTATAACGTGTGCGTGGTGGAACTGGAGGAAGGCGTTCGGATGATGAGCCGAGTCGAGGGCATTGCCCCCCGTGACATTGTCATCGACATGGTCGTGACCGCCTTCGTGGGCGGGGCCGAGGGGCAACCGGCCGTGTTGTTCAAACCGGCGGAGGTATAGGCCATGACACCCAAACTTCGGGGAAAATCCGCCATTGTGGGAACCGGGCACGCGGGTTTTGGCGAGGCGCATGGGCTTACGGCCTATGATGTCATGGCGCAATCCGCGCTTGCGGCGCTTGGCGATGCGGGGCTGAAGCTGTCTGATGTGGACGGTCTGTTCTGCACCATGATGGAAGACAGCATGCCGGCGCTGATGGCGGCCGAATATCTGGGTATTCAGCCCAGGTTCATCGACGGCACCATGACGGGCGGTTCGTCCTTCGTGAATTACTTGACCTCCGCCACAATGGCGCTGGAGGCCGGCCTGTGTGATGTGGCGCTGATCGTTTATGGCTCCAACCAGCGCACCGCGTCGGGCAGGCTTGTGACGGCATCGCGCCCGCCCGCCTATGAGGCGCCGTATAATCCGCGCTATCCGATTTCCGCATATGCGATGGCGGCGGCACGGCACATGCATGAATTTGGCACCACCCGCGAACAGCTGGCCGATGTGGCCGTGGCCGCGCGGGCTTGGGCGCAGCACAACCCTGAGGCATTCGAGCGCGGCCCGCTGAGTCTTGAGGATGTTTTGGGCGCGCGTATGGTGGCCGATCCGTTGACGGTGCGCGATTGTTGTCTTGTCACCGATGGCGGCGGGGCGATCGTGATGGTGCGCGCCGACCGCGCCAAGGACTTCCCGAAGGCCCCGGTTTACGTTTTGGGCAGCGCGGCGGAAAGCTCGCACCGGCAAATATCGCAGATGAAGGATTTCACCGTGACCGCCGCTCGCGAGTCGGGCGCACGCGCCTTTGACGCGGCTGGCGTGTCGCCCGCTGACATTCAGGTGGTCGAGCTGTACGATGCGTTCACCATCAATACGATCCTGTTTCTGGAAGATCTCGGCTTTTGTGCCAAGGGCGAGGGCGGCGCCTTTGTCGAGGGCGGGCGCATCGCGCCGGGCGGGGTCTTGCCGGTGAATACCAATGGTGGGGGTCTGTCCTGTGTGCACCCCGGCATGTATGGCATTTTCACCGTGATCGAGGCGGCGCGGCAGATCCGTGGCGATGCGCCCGGCATTCAGTTGAGGGATGTCGACCTGGCGCTGGCCCATGGGAACGGCGGTGTGCTGTCCAGTCAGGTCACGGCAATCTTGGGTTCGCAAAACACCCTCTAAGAACAAACCAGGGAGGAAAGATCATGCCATTGGATTTCGACGCGCTATCGAACTGGGACTTCGAAGAGATCGAGCAGACACTGACCGATCGGGATACGATCCTTTATGCGCTCGGCCTCGGGTTTGGCGAGGATCCGACCGACAGGAAAGAGTTGGCCTTTGTCTATGAAGCTGGGCTGAGGGCGGTTCCCTCAATGGCGGTCACGATGGGGTACCCGGGCTTCTGGCTGCGCGACCCCAAGACCGGCGTGAACTGGCAGAAGGTGCTGCATGGTGAACAATGGCTAGACATCTACAAGCCGCTGCCGGTGAACGGCAACATCATCGGCCGCAGCCGGATCGACTTTATTTCCGACAAGGGCGAGGGCAAAGGTGCCGTCATCTACCAGAGCCGCGACATCATCAATGCCGATAGCGGCGAAAAGCTGGCTCGCGTGGCGATGTCGGCCTTCTGCCGTGGCGATGGTGGGTTCGGTGGCGAAAACAGGCCCGGCCCGGCCCCGGCGGCCTTGCCCGACCGCGCGCCCGATCATGTCTGCGATATCGAAACACTGCCGCGCCAGGCGCTGGTTTACCGCCTTAGCGGTGACATGAACCCGCTTCATGCCGACCCGGATGTGGCGCGTTCGGTCGGGTTCGACCGCCCGATCCTGCACGGCCTTGCGACCTATGGTCTGGCGGCGCGGGCGATCCTCAAATCGCTGCTCGATTATGACGCCGCCCGGCTTGTCGGGCTGGACGTGCGGTTTTCCGCCCCGGTCTATCCCGGCGAGACCGTGCGGTTTGAGATCTGGGAAGAGGGTGGCGAGGCCCGGTTCCGCGCTTCGATCCCGGCCCGCGACGTGGTGGTTCTAAACAATGGGGCTGCGCGTTTCGCGTGAGGGAGGGAGGATGACACAGCCGCTCAAGGATATCTTGGTGCTGGATTTCAGCACCCTTCTTCCCGGCCCGATGGCCACGCTCATGTTATCCGAAGCCGGGGCCGAGGTTATCAAGTTCGAGCGTCCGGGCACGGGTGAGGACGCACGCCTGACCGCGCCGAAAATAGACGGGGAGAGCATTGGCTTCGCTGTTTTGAATCACGGCAAGCGGTCGGTGGCAATCGACCTCAAGTCAAAGGGCGCAATGAATGTTCTGCGCCCTTTGCTTGAAAAGGCCGATGTTCTGGTAGAGCAATTTCGCCCCGGAGTGATGGACCGGCTCGGTCTGGGATACGAGGCCGTGCGCGAGATCAATCCCGGTCTCATCTATTGTTCGATCACCGGTTATGGACAGACCGGCCCGAAGGCTTCGACTGCCGGGCACGATCTCAATTATGTGGGCGATGCGGGGATTCTGTCGCTGAGCCGGGGACCGGATCAGCAGCCAACCATGCCCTTCGGGTTGGTCGCTGATATCGGGGGCGGAACCTATCCGGCGGTGGTCAATATCCTGCTGGCCCTGATTGCGCGGCAGGCAAGCGGTCAGGGAACGCATCTGGATATCGCCATGTCCGAGGGGGCGTTTGCCTTTGCCTACTGGGCCCAAGCAGATGGCGTGATCGCCGGCAATGACATCGCAAGCGGCAGCAGCCGTCTGACCGGCGGCCTAGCGCGCTATCGTCTCTATACCGCGGCGGACGGCCGTCAGATCGCCGTCGGGGCGATCGAGGAAAAGTTCTGGCAGTTGTTCTGCGATGTCATCGGCCTGCCGCAGGAGCTTCGTGATGACTGGTCCGACCCCAATGCCAGTGTTGCGGAAGTGGCGCGTCGTCTGGGCGACCATCCCTCGACCCATTGGGAGTCTTTGCTGGCCGCTGCGGACTGTTGTTGTTCCGTCGTGAAAACGCCCGCCGAAGCTGCGGCCGATCCGCATTTTATCGCGCGAGGCGTATTCGAGCGAAAGCTGAACATTTCTGGTCGGGAGGTACCGGCGCTGCCGCTGCCAATTGCTCCGGAATTCCGTTCTGCGGCGAGTTCGGCCGGACGTGCTGCGGCATTGGGGGAAGATAATACCCGCTTTGGCCAGGACTTGCGAAAAACACAATGAAATTCGTTGACCCGCAGGTTTTCAGATTGTACTCTAACATTTGTTAGAAAAAAAAATGGAGAGGTCCATTGGCCCAACCCCACGACGACCTGCCGACAGAAGCTGCGCGCTTTGTCTTGCCCGCGCACTTTGTCGAGAGCGACAGCCTCGAAGTGCAGGGTTTCATCACATCGGCTTTGCGCGATCTTCCTGTGGACGCGACCAATCGAGATAAGGCAATCCGCCTGTTCGAAGCGGTTCGCGACGATATCCGTTACGACCCGTATTGTTTTGCGCTGGATGAAGATTCTTATCGTGCCAGCCGGATCGCCGGGGCGGAGGCAGCCTTCTGCGTCCCCAAGGCAATCCTACTTGCGGCCTGTCTGCGCGCCGTCGGTATCCCCGCCGCTTTGGGATTCGCGGATGTGCGCAACCACCTGAATACTCCCAAGCTGCAGGAGCTGATGGGGACCGATCTCTTTATCTATCACGGTTATGTTCAACTGTGGCTGGGTGGTGAATCCTATAAGGTCACACCCGCTTTCAACATAGAGCTGTGTGAAAGATTCGGGGTCAAGCCTCTGGTTTTTGACGGCTATCACGATGCTCTTTTCCACGAATTCGACGAGAAGGACCAGCGCCACATGGAATATGTGAACGACCGGGGTCTTCATGTCGATGCGCCGATGACGGAATTCCTGACGGCCTTCAAGGAAACCTACCCGAAACTGGAAGAGTTCAACCGGGTGAGAATCTCCAAAGATTCGAGCGGGTATGATTCCGGTTTCGCAAAGGAGGGGGCCGCTTGAAATATCTTGACGATTTCGAGTCGGGCCAAGTCTTTCACTTTCGCAGCGCCCCGATGAGCGCACAGTCCATAAAGGCCTTTGCCCAGGAGTGGGACCCGCAGCGGCTGCACACCGACGAAGACTATGCGACCGCGATACATGGCAGCCTGATCGCCTCGGGATTTCAGACCGCGCTTGAGGTGTTCAAACCTGTCGTGACGGAATTGATGGTCAATGTGGCCAATATCGGCGGCATGGGCTTCGAGAATCTGCGCTGGCTGCTGCCTGTCCGCCCGGATGAACCCCTCGATATCGAAATGACTATCAACTCGGTCACGCCGTCCAAAAGCAAGCCCGATCGAGGTGTCTTGCACTATACGCTCAGCGTCAGGAACCCCAAGGGCGAGGTGGTTCTTTCAGCTGACGTCCCATTGATGATGAAGCGAAAACGAAATGACACAGGTTGATATGCAATCCAGCGAACAAGAAGAAGACCTTCGCCTGCTGCGCGAAAGCGCGCGCACGCTGTTTGACCGCGCGGGCGGAAGTGGACGGTCGCGAAAGCTCCGCGATGCCGGGGGCGAATTTGACCCGGATATGGTCCGGGAATTGGGCGAAGCCGGTGTTTTTGGCGTGGCCGTGCCCGAAGAACAGGGGGGGCTTGGCATGGGCCTGGCTGCCGGTGGCGTTATCGCCGAAGAGGTCGGCCGCGTGATCGCCCCGGAACCGGTCGTGGCGACGATTGGTCTTGGCCTAGGCCTTCTGCGCCGCCTTTGCCCGGAGCATCCGAAGCTGGAACAGCTTATCGGCGGCGAGGCATCGCTGGCGGTTGCCTGGCAGGAACGTGGTCCGGGCGGCGCTTCCGCTGATGCGACTTGCCGGTATGCGGACGGAAAGCTGACCGGCGGCAAGGCCTGGGTGGTTGGCGCGGGAGGAACGCAGGATTTCCTTGTTGTAGCCGAAGCAGATGGTGGCCCGGTTCTAGTTCTGGCCGAGGCCAGCGCGGATGGGCTTGTTACGACCAGGCGGGCGCAGGCCGATGGCAGTTCCTTGGGCGAGCTTTCCTTTTCAGGAACGCCGGCTGCGGAGCTGGCCTGCGGTGCCGCGGTTCAGGGAGCGCTGTCCGAGGCTGTGGCCGACGCAACGGCGCTTGCCGCAGCCGAGCTTGTCGGCCTGAGCCAGCGCGCCTTCGAGATTACGCTCGACTACATCAAGACGCGCGAGCAGTTCAACAAGCCGATCGGATCCTTCCAGGTCATCCAGCACCGCGCCGTCGACCTGAACGTGATGTGCGAGGTCGCGCAGGCCGCAGTGCGCGAAGTTCTGATGCGGATGGATGGCGAAACGGACGCAAGTATCCGCGCACGTCTGGCCAGCCGGGCCAAGGCACGGGCGGTCACGGCCGCCAGGAAAGTCACCCGCGACGCCATCCAGCTGCACGGCGCGGTCGGCTACACCGATGAATTCGATATCGGGCTTTATCTGAACCGGGCGCTGGTGCTGTCGGCCTGGCTGGGCGACGACGCCTATCACCGTCGGATCTGGTTTGACGCGCGCGAAGAAGAGGGGGCCGCACAATGACCGACTGGAACGCAATGAGCGATGCGGAATTCCGCAAAGAGGTGCGCGGGTTCCTCGAGGCCGAGTACCCCGAAGAGCTGCGCCATCTGCCGCACCGCCCCAAGTTCGCCGAGATTGAACATTGGCATCGCAAGCTGCACACCAAGGGATGGGTTGCGCCGGCCTGGCCCGCGGAATACGGCGGTATGGGGCTGAATGCCGCCAAGCTGCTGATCTTCTACGAAGAGCAGCAGCGCTGGGGTGTCAATCGTGGTCGAGACATGGGTGTGCAGATGGTCGGCCCCCTGATCATCAAGTTCGGCACTCAGAAACAAAAAAACTATTGGCTGCCGCGAATCCTCAGTTGCGAAGACATCTGGTGCCAGGGGTATTCGGAACCCGGTGCCGGGTCCGATCTGGCCAACCTGCGCACACGCGCAGAGATTGACGGCGACGACTTTGTCATAAACGGACAGAAGATCTGGACCACGATGGCGCATGACGCCACGCACATCTTCATGCTGGTCCGCACCGATCCGGACGCGCCCAAAAAACAACAGGGAATCAGCTTTGTCCTTGCGTCGATGGATCAACCCGGTGTCGAGGTGCGCACGATCACCACGCTTTCGGGGGAAACGGAATTTTGCGAGGTTTTCTTCGACAATGCCCGTACACCCCGCGAAAACCTCGTGGGCGAGTTGAACAAGGGCTGGACCATGGCCAAGGCGCTCCTGAGCTTCGAGCGCATCTTCATCGGCTCGCCCAGCCTGGCCCAGAACGCGTTGGGGCAGCTTGAGAGCTTCGCACGGGGCCGTGGCGCTTTTGACGATCCAGTGTTCCGCGACCGCTTTGCGCAAGCCGCGCTTGATGTCGAGGATCACGCGGCGCTTTACTCCCGTTTCGCCGACCAACTGAAGCGCGGCGAAACGCTGGGCGCCGATGTCTCGATGCTCAAGATCTGGGTGACCGAGTGCTTTCAGCGCATCACCGAGCTGATGATCGAGGCAGCCGGACCCGATGGCGGCACCGTCGGCCCGCTTCAGGTCGGCAATGTAAGCGTCGATGTCCTTGCGAGTTTCTACAAGGCCAGACCGACGACGATCTATGGAGGGTCGAACGAGATCCAGCGAAACATCCTGTCCAAGGCCGTTCTCGGATTGCCTGACTGAACCTAATACCCTGAGGAGGAAAAGAACCATGTCCGATCGTTACGCAAAATATCACAAGATGAGATTCGACTACCCGGCTGATCGCGTCCTGCGCATCACGTTCGACCGCCCTGAGACTTTCAATTCCGTAGATGCGGAAACCCACACTCAGATGACAGATATGTGGATCGATATCGATCGTGACCCCGACATCAATGCGGTCATAGTCACCGGCGCGGGCAAGGCATTCTCGGCCGGCGGCGATTTCAGCCTGATCGAAAACATGATCGGCAATTCGTACGAGATCATGAAGACGTGGAAAGAGGCCAAAGACCTCGTCTACAACATCATCAACTGTAACAAGCCGATTATTTCCGCCATCAACGGCCCTGCCGCCGGTGCCGGCCTTGTGGTGGCCATCCTAGCCGACATCTCGATCGCCGGTAAGAAGGCCAAGATCGTCGATGGTCACCCGCGTCTGGGCGTTGCCGCTGGCGATGTCGCGGCAATCATCTGGCCATTGCTGACCTCGATGGCCAAGGCGAAATACTATTTGATGACTTGTAAGCCGGTTTCGGGCGAAGAGGCCGAGCGCATCGGCCTAGTGTCAATGTGCGTCGAAGATGACGAGTTGCAGCAAATCGCTTTGGATACGGCCGTCGAGCTCGCCAACGGCTCGCAAAGCGCGATCCGCTGGACCAAATATTCGCTGAACAACTGGCTGCGCCAGGCTGGCCCGATCTTCGATGCCTCGACTGCGCTTGAAATGCTCGGGTTCATGGGCGAAGACGTCAAGGAAGGGGTACTGTCGCATCGCGAGAAGCGCGCGCCGAACTTCCGCAAGGACTGCCCGCTTTAAGCCACGACTGAAGAGGGAGGCATGATCATGTCTGAAGACATCTACAAGGACATAGCTCAAGCCTATGCCGCCGCAGCCGAAAGGGCATCTGGGCTGAAATCACGATTTGCGGCTGCCGGATTCGATCCGGCGGCCGTCAGGTCCTTGGCAGATCTGTCACGGCTGCCGGTGATGAAGAAGGAAGAGCTTCTCAAGCTCCAGCGCGCCAATCCGCCCTTCGGCGGGTTTCTCGCTGCCGATCTAAAGGATGTCGGCCGGATCTACGTGTCGCCCGGCCCGATCTTCGAGCCGTCGCTTTCGGGCGGCGGTGGCCACGGCTTGGACCTTCTATTCAGATCGGCCAGCGTGGGTGCGGGCGACATCATTCTGAACACCTGGATGTATCACCTCGTGCCGGCGGGGCTTTTGTTCGACGAAGCGGCACAGGCCGCCGGGGCCACCGTAATTCCCGGCGGCGTCGGCAATACCGAGCTTCAGGCGCAGATCATCGTCGAAACCGGCGTCACTTCGATCTGCGCATCCACCGCGTTTTTCCTGACGCTGGCGGACAAGGTGATCGAAACCTATGGCCGCGACGCCTGGAAGGTGAAAACGGCCTTCCTCGGTGGTGAGATGGGCGACTGGATGGCCAAGCGCCGCCGGATCGAGGCAGACTATGGCGTGACGACCTGGGCTGCCTATGCCACTGCGGATCTGGGCCTTGTCGGCTATGAGGATGGCGGCGATGGCTATGTGGTTCATCCCGACCGCGTTGTGCAGATCTGCGATCCGGTCAGTGGAGAACAGGTCGCTCACGGGGAACCGGGTGAGGTTGTTGTGACCGCGCGCGATGCCACCTGGCCGATGATTCGGTTTGGCACCGGAGACAGCGCTTTTGCGCTGGGGAGCAACGCTGATGGCACCGTCAGCCGGATTTCCGCACTGCAGGGCCGAGTCGGCGCAGCGGTCAAAGTGCGCGAGATTTTCGTTTATCCGCGCGTGATCGAGGAGGTCGTCATCGGCTCGCCCGGCGTGAAGGCCGCGCAGGCCGTGGTAACGCGCGAGAACGAACGCGACATGATCCGCATCTCGCTTGTGCTGGAAGACGGTGCCGATGCCTCGGCCGCAATCATCGCCGCTGCCGAGGCCTTCAAGTCGCATTCCAGGATCCGCGCCGACGCGGTGAGCGTGGTGCCGGAGTTGCCGGAGAATGCCGATCTGATCGTCAACGACAAGGACGGATGAGGCGCGGACCCGGACCGCGCTGATTTTCCGGGCAGATCGCAAGGCGGGCGACCAAATCCGGCTGATATGACTGTCTTGACCGAAACGGGTTTGCTCAAAGTTGCCCGCGCTCAGTCGCAGAGCGCGTCCTTCGCGGCACGGTATTCCCGGCCGAGGCGGTCGACGTAGTCCGCCGTTGTCGTCACCGCGTGAACCGCTCCGATACCCTGACCGCAGCCCCAGATGTCGCGCCATGCCTTTGGGCGGACGTCGCCGGTGGAGAGGTTTAGCTTGTTGCCTTCGCCGGTCAGGTTTTCCGGATCTAGGCCTATTGACCGGATCGAAGGTTTGAGGCAATTGGCATTCACCCCGCTGAAATGGGTAATCTCCCCCTTTTTGACGGGGTGTATTCGTAGAATTTACGCGGCCATTTTCAGTTTCATGGCAGGTGTGATGCCGCCGATGGCTCTGTTGCACAAGTCCCTTTTGGGATTCATCTCATGAATCCAGCGTGGTAGCTGGAATCCATGAGCAGACCCACACCTCCAACCTACAAGACCAGGAACTGGCCATCCTACAATGAAGCGCTCAAGCGCCGCGGATCGCTGACGATCTGGTTCGATCCCGAGATGAGCTGGGAGGCCGCACCAACTGGCAGGCGTGGCCGCCAGCAGAGCTACAGCGACGCCGCCATACAGACTTGCCTCTCGATGAAGGTGCTGTTCGGCATGGCGCTCCGGCAGACGACCGGGTTCGTCGAGAGCTTGTTGCAGCTGGTTGGTCTCGACTGGACGGTGCCCGACTTCAGCACGCTATCTCGCCGCCAGAAGACCTTGGCCGTAAACATCCCCTACCGCGGCTCCAAGGGGCCACTGCACCTGCTGATCGATAGCACCGGCATCAAGGTCGAGGGGGAAGGCGAGTGGCATGCCCGCAAGCATGGCGGTCCCAAACGGCGCGTCTGGCGCAAGATCCATCTCGGAATCGATGAGGAAACACTGGAGGTCCGCGCTGTCGAGATCACCGGGAGCCACATCGGTGATGCCCCTGTGCTACCCGACCTGCTCGGTCAGATCCCGGCGGACGAGCGGATCGGCAGCGTCACCGCCGACGGTGCCTACGACACACGTAAATGCCACGACGCCATTGCCGACCGCGGCGCCCATGCCGTCATCCCGCCCCGCAAGAACGCGAAGCCCTGGAAGACGATCACCGCTGGAGCCGTGGCGCGAAACGAGGCCCTGCGCGCGGCGAAATACCTGGGCCGCGCGCTCTGGCGACGATGGAGCGGATACCACCGCCGAAGCCGCGTCGAGACAAAGATGCATTGTGTGAAGTTGCTGGGGCAGCGGCTCATGGCGCGGGACTTCGACCGTCAGGTCGCTGAACTCCAGGTCCGAATCGCCGTCCTGAACGGATACACCGCGCTCGGCATACCCGTCACGGAAGCTGTGGGATAAGTCGGTCCGGGGAAGGGGGAACCTCGGCCATCACCCGATTTGTGCAACAGAGTCTATCCCCGATCACCGAGCGGCGGGTGACGGCTTCGCCGATCGTCAGCGGCGTGAAATGTGTAACATCGCCGCCGGCCCACATGCGGGCGGGCAGCGGGACAGGGGGCAGAAATCCACCCCTTGCGGCATGGCCATCGTCTGACAGGGCGGCAGCTGGCACGGTATCAAGGGCAATACACCAATGAACCCCCAGCGGGACATCACCTGCTCCGCCCCAAAGATGCGGACCGAACGTGGCACGGAATTTGTCGATCAGACCGTGCGTCAGGACGTCTTCTTTGGTTTCAGTGCGTCCTAGCCAGGGTGCCAGCGCGTCAAGGTCGATCTCATTCATGGTCCCTGGCCTCAGAACGACCGCGGCATACCCAGGATATGCTCGCCGACATAGGACAGGATGAGGTTGGTCGAGATCGGGGCCACCTGATACAGTCGGGCCTCGCGGAACTTGCGCTCGACATCGTATTCGCGCGCAAAGCCGAAGCCGCCATGAGTCTGGATGCAGGCATTTGCCGCTTCCCAGCTGGCATCGGCGGCCAGTAGTTTTGCCATGTTCGCCTGTGCCCCGCAATCCTGCCCGGCGTCAAAGCGTCTTGCGGCCTCGAAGCGCATCAGGTTGGCGGCCTCGACGTTCACATAGGCCTTGGCGATAGGAAACTGCACGCCCTGATTCTGACCGATCGGGCGATCGAAGACAATACGCTCGCCGGCATAGGCGCGGGCCTTGTCCACAAACCAGTATCCGTCCCCGATACATTCCCCGGCGATCAGCGTGCGCTCGGCGTTGAGCCCGTCAAGAATGTGGTAAAATCCGCGGCCTTCGGTTCCGATCAGGTTCTCGGCGGGAATCTCCAGGTTGTCGAAGAACACTTCATTGGTTTCGTGGCCCGGCATGTTGGCGATGGGGCGCACCTCCATGCCATTGCCAATGGCCTCTTTCAGATCAACCATGAAGATCGACAGGCCCTGGGACTTCTTCTTGACATCTTTCAACGGTGTGGTGCGGGCCAGCAGGATCATCAGGTCCGAATGTTGAATGCGGCTGATCCAGACCTTCTGGCCGTTGATCACATAGCGGTCGCCCTTCCTGACCGCTGTAGTCTTGAGCTTGGTGGTGTCGGTCCCGGTCGTCGGCTCGGTCACGGCCATGGACTGCAGGCGGAGCGCGCCGCTGGCGATGGCGGGCAGGTATTTCTGCTTCTGCTCGTCCGAGCCGTGCCGCAGAAGCGTGCCCATGTTATACATCTGCCCATGGCAGTGGCCCGCGTTGCCGCCGCAGCGGTTCACCTCTTCCATGATGATCGAGGCTTCGGTCAGACCCAGGCCCGATCCGCCGTATTCCTCGGGGATCATCGCGGCGAGCCAGCCCTCGCGGGTCAGCGCATCGACAAATTCCTCGGGGTAGGTTTCGTTCTCGCCGAACTTTCGATGATATTGCGGCGGGAACTGTGCACAAAGCGCGCGCAGGGCATCGCGCAGGTCGCCATGGGTGTCGGGGGCTGATGTCTGCATCGCTTATTTCGCTCCCGGTCCCGAGGTTTCAAGGATTTCCTGCTCGGCACGCTGCCACAGCTCATAAGAAATTGGGTTTTCGCTTTCCTCAAGGATATGGCCGACCAGCCCGATGGCCCGCGCCATCACGCCAAAGCCGCGCACGATCTTCCACGGAAAGCCGAATTCGCAGCAGATCGCGCCTATGGCACCGGTAGCGTTGATCGGCAGCATCTTGCCCGATTTCGCCTCGGCCACGCCCTGAATTTTCTGGATCAACTCGATGTATTGACCGGATCTGCCGTTCTCGGCTGCGATCTGGAACAGGCGCGGTGTGCGCGGATCGACCGGCTTGTGAACCGGGTGGCCCAGCCCCGGCACGATGGCCTTGCGGGCGTGGAACTTCTCAACCGTTTCCAGCGCTATGGCATCCAGGTCGGCGCCGGTGCCGCGCCTGTCCTGCGGCAGCGCCTCGTAGAGCATTTTTGAGGCGCCCTCCATCGAGCCAACAAAGACCGTGCCCAGCCCGCACAGTCCCGCCGCCACCGCCGCCTGAAGCGATTCCGGTGCGCCCATATATGTCATGCGCGCGGCCAGCGCCGAGGGCGTGATGCCATGTTCTACCAGGGTGATGATGATGGCGTTGAAGACCCGGCTTTCCTCTGGCGTGGCCTTGCGGCCCGTCAGTTGCAGAAAGGCGAGATCGCCCAGGTTCATGTGGCCCAGGATCTCGTTCGGCAGATCAAGGCCCCGCACGCAGATCTTTTCCGGCGTGCTCCAGGCGATGTTCGAGCTAATCTTTTCCTTACGTTTTCCCATCAGACCGGATCCCACGAAAAGACGTCCGCCGACACTTCGAGCGGTGTGAACTGCGATCTGAGCGTGGGCATGGCGCGCTCGGCGATTTCGTCCGCTGTCCAGCCCTCGCCGGAATGAACCGACCGCACCGGGCGGGGCTGGTTGAACAGGAAGATCTCGTTCTTGCGAACCGCAAAGACTTGTCCGGACACGTCAGCCGCGCGGTCGCTCATCAGGAAACAGGCCATCGGCGCAACTTTTGCAGGGGTCATCTGCTTGATTTTCTCGACCCGCGCCACCTGTTCCGGGGTGTCTGTCTTGATAGACGAGATCATCCGGCTCCAGGCGAAGGGCGCGATGCAGTTCGACCGCACGTTCCACCGCTTCAGGTCGAGCGCAATCGATTTCGACAAGGCGGCGATGCCCAATTTGGCAGACGCATAATTGGCCTGCGCCAGATTGCCGATCAGACCCGAGGTCGAGGTCATGTGAACCAGAGCGCCGCCTTCCTGTTCGCGGAAATAATCGGCGGCAGCGCGGCTGGTATTGAAGGCACCATAAAGATGGACCTTCACCACCGCATCGAAATCCTCGTATGTCATCTTGTGGAAAAACCCGTCGCGCAGGATGCCTGCGTTGTTGACCACCGCGTCAATGCGACCGAATTCCTTGACACCGGCCTCGATCATCGCACGCGCGGCCTCGGGGTCGGTGACCGAACCGCCATCGGCGATCGCATCACCTCCGGCGGCTTTGATCTCTGCGACGACGGCCTGAGCGGCGCTTTCGGTCTGGCCGGTGCCTTTCAGGGACGCCCCCAGATCATTGACTACCACCGCCGCCCCTTCGGACGCCGCCATCAGCGCGATATCGCGGCCGATACCGCCACCCGCGCCGGTGACCAGAACCACTTTTCCGTCAAGCGCCTTCGCCATCTTCATCCCTCCTCAGTTTGCCTTGCGGTACTTGTCGAGCCCGCCGGTATGCATGACCCGGCCCATGAGAGGCACGCCGATGATCTCTTCCGCCTTGACCGCCGCTGCGATCAGCTTGTCCAGATCAATGCCGGTTTCGATGCCAAGCTCGTGGCACAGGAACACCGCATCCTCAGTGCAGACATTTCCTGCGGCGCGGGCGTGGCCGTGGCCCGCGAAAGGACAGCCGCCAAGACCGGCGACCGAACTTTCGAACATGTCCACGCCCATCGACAGGGCGGCATGGAGATTGGCGATGCCAAGCCCGCGCGTGTCATGAATATGCATCCCGATGCGGGCACTGGGTGCCAGTTCCCGCAGCGCGCCGATCATTCGTTTGAGAGCCTCGGGGTTGCCCCAGCCCATTGTATCGGCGATCACAAGGATCGGTACGGGGATGTCCTCTTCTTCGCACAGCTGAAGAACGAAGCGGAAATCGTCCAAGATGCGCTCTTGCGGGATGGGGCCTTCGAGGTTGCAGCCGAAGGCCGTCATCACATAGGCCGCGTCGATCGTATATCCCTCTTCCTTGTAAAGACGAACCCAGTCGCGTTGTTTTTCCCGCATTTCCGCGGAGGAACAATTGTTGTTCGATTGGGCAAACGCCTCGGAAGGATATAACAGCAGGCGCGGGTCGATATCGACCTCATGCGCCGTCAGGGCCTTGCGAAACCCTTTGTCGTTCAGCCATAGTGACGTGTAATTCACGCCCGGCTTGCGCTTGATACGCTGGAACAACTCCCCGGTGTCCGCCATCTGCGGCACGTATTTCGGGCTGACAAAGCTGCCGACCTGAATGCGCTTCAGACCGGTGTCGCTGAGCATATCGATCAGTTCGATCCGCTGTTCGATCGGATAGATCTTCTTTTCGATCTGAAAGCCCTCGCGCGGGCCTTCCTCACGAAATTCGACGAATTTGGGAAAGTCGCTCATCTCATTGCTCCTCGGATGGCAGTATCTCGGCGATGACCTGGCCGCGATTGACCATGTCACCATTCGAGACGGATATCTTGCTGGCGGTACCGGCTGCGGCAGCGCGGATCGAGATTTCAAGTTTCATTGATTCCATGACCGCGATCACGTCGCCTGCGGCGACGGGTTGACCGTCGGTCACCTTGATCTCGACGATCATGCCGGTTAGCGGCGAGACCACGGCGCGATCCGCTGCCGCATCGCCGCCGGCAAAGGCCAGCGGCGTGGCCGGGCGAAAGATCAGCCGACCTTCGGGCGTGTCCATCTCAATCACCCCGGCGTGGAGCCGCGCGTCGATCAAAAGGACGGTATCGCCCTCGCTCAGGCGCCATCGACCCGGCGTGATTTCACGCGCGGTCAACATGGTAGCATCGCCGTTTTCCAAAATAACGGTGTATTTGTCACCCGGTTTGACAGGGCCGACGCGCAATTCCTCCGATGCACCGGCGGAATCGGTGAGCGTCACGCGCTGTCCCGCCTCAACCGCATCTCCACCCAGGCCAAGCCGCCAGCCGGTGAAGGTATCGCGGTTGCTCCAGGGATCCACGTCCGCATCGCGGCGCGACGTTGCCACGAACAGAATCGCGGCTGCCGCCTTCCACCGCTCGGGGCGGGTAAGGGGGGGCGGCTGTGTCAGCGCGTCAAGCTGGCCGTCGATCCAGCGCGTATGAACCTGCATCTGCCCGAATTCGGGGTTTCGCGCTAGCGCCGTCAGAAAGGCACGGTTAGTTTCCACGCCCTCCACCGCGATATGGTCCAGCGCCGTCGCCAGCCGCGCCAAGGCGGTTTCCCGGTCGGGCGCGTGAACGATCAGCTTAGCGATCATCGGGTCGTAATAGGGCGTCACCGCGTCGCCTTCTTCGACACCGCTGTCGATCCGCAGGCCGCCGGGCAGGCTGAGCGTGGTCAGCGTGCCCGTCGAGGGGGCGAATTGCATGGCCGGGTCTTCGGCATAAAGCCGCGCCTCGACGGCGTGGCCGTTGATCCGCAGATCCTCCTGAACAAGCCCCAAGCCCGCGCCCTCGGCAATGCGCAGGTGCAACGCGACCAGGTCCAGCCCGGTGATCGCCTCTGTGACGGGGTGTTCCACCTGGATGCGCGGGTTCACCTCCAGAAAGAAATACTCGTCCCCCGCGACCAGAAATTCGACCGTGCCCAGGCCGCGATAATTGAGCGTTTCGCCCAGGCGCACCGCGTCATGCGCGATCTCGTCAAGAAGCGCGCGAGGCAAGCCCCAAGCCGGGGCCTCTTCGATGACCTTCTGGTGGCGGCGCTGAAGCGTGCAGTCGCGCTCGAACAGGTGCAGCACATGGCCCTTGCCGTCGCCCGCGATCTGCACCTCGACATGGCGTGCCTCGGGCAGGAAGCGTTCCAGCAGAAGGCCCTCGGAGCCAAAGGTGGACTTTGCTTCGCGCAGCGCGCCCTCGATGTCCTCCACAAGCGTGGCTTCAACCGTCACGAGCCGCTGCCCGCGCCCGCCGCCGCCGCCGACCGCCTTGAGCAGCACCGGTAGGCCCATCTTGCGCACTTCCTGTGCGATTTCCTGCGGGTTGGAGCGCGCGCCCTGGGCGCCCGAGACAACCGGAATGCCGGCAGCAACCGCCGCATCCTTGGCGCTGGCCTTGTCGCCGAAGCGTTCCAGCGTGTCCGGTGTCGGCCCCATGAAGATCATGCCTGCGGCTTCGACCGCGCGGGCGAAATCTGCGTTCTCTGCCAGAAAGCCGTAACCGGGATGGATCGCATCGGCGCCGACGGATCTGGCGGCGGCGATGACTGCGTCGATCTTCAGATAGCTCTCGGATGCGGGACCGGCACCGATGCAGACAGATTTGCCGATCTCACGGACGTGAAGGGCGTTGGCGTCGGCCTGCGAATGCACGCCAACAGGGGTGATGCCGCTGGCCCGCGCGGTGCGTGCGATTCGGCAGGCGATTTCGCCGCGATTGGCGATAAGAAGCGTTTTGATTTTCATGGTTTGCGCCTCACATCCTGAACACGCCGAAATGCGTTTCGACCTTGGGCCTGCGCGAAGCGATGTCCAGCATCAGCGCCATGACGTCCCGGGTCTCGGCAGGCTCGATCACGCTGTCGATCCAGAGGTTGGAGGCGAAATTGTAGGCCCCCTGGAAATCCTCGTATTCCTTGCGGATTGGTGCCTTGAAGGTTTCCTCCTCCTCGGGTGTCCATTTCTTGCCTTCGCGTTCGTTGATCTGGGCGCGCACCTGCGCTAGCACGCTGGCGGCCTGTTCCGGCCCCATGATCGCGGACCGGCCCGTGGGCCAGGCGAACATCGCGTCCGGCTGGAACGGGCGGCCAAGCATGGCCAGGTAACCCGCCCCGTAAGAGCCGCCGGTGATGATGGTGAACTTCGGCACCCGCGCCGAAGACATGGCGGTGATCATCTTGGCGCCCGCCTTGGCAATGCCCATCTGCTCGACGTCGCGGCCTACCATGAAGCCGTTCACATCCGCGAGGAACAGCAGCGGGATATCGCGCTGGACGCAGAGATTGATGAAATGCGTAGCCTTCAGCGCGGCCTCGACAAAGAGCACGCCGGTGTTGGCCAGGATGCCGACCTCGTGGCCATGGATTCGGCCCCAGCCGGTCATGAGGGTGTCGCCGAAAAGCGGCTTGAACTCGTGAAAATCGCTGTCATCGACAAGGCGCGCAACAATCTCGCGGTTGTCGGTCGGCACCCTTGGGTCTCGGCTGACGACGCCATAGATCTCCTCGACCGGATAGGCAGGGGGGCGCGGCGACGTCGGCGTCTTGCGCGGCTGCGGTTTTTCGCCCAGGTGGCTGACGATTTCGCGGGTGATGGCCAGCGCGTGCGCGTCATCCTCGGCAAGATGGTCTGTCACGCCGGAAACGGACGAATGCATCTTACCGCCGCCCAGCGTTTCGGCATCGACCTTTTCGCCGGTCGCAGCAAAGGTCAATTCTGGCCCGCCCAGATACATGAAGCCCTGACCGCGCACGATCACCACCTCGTCGCAAAGCGCCGGGATATAGGCGCCGCCCGCGGTGCAGGGCCCCATGACCACGGCGATCTGCGGTACGCCATCGCCCGACATGCCGATCTGTTGATGGAAGATTGAGCCGAACTGCCCCTCATCGGGAAAGATACTCGCCTGCTCCGGCAGAAACGCCCCGCCGGAATCGACCAGGGTGATCACCGGAAGACGGTTTTTCCAGGCGATTTTCTGCGCCCGGACGTGTTTGCGGCAGGTCATGCCGAAATAGGTGCCGCCCTTCACGGTAGCGTCATTGGCGATTATCATGCACTGACGTCCCTCGATCACGCCGATGCCGGTGATGATCCCTGCACCGGGTGGCACGCCTTCATATTTGTTCAGCCCGGCGAGTTCTCCGATTTCAAGAAAGGGCGTTCCCGGATCGATCAGCCGCTCGACCCGTTCGCGCGGCAAGATCTTGCCTTTGCTGACATGCCGTTCCCGCGCATTTTCCGGGCCGCCGACGCGTTGTAGCAGCCGAAGCGCATGCAGTTCGCCGACCTTTTCCCGGTAAAGCGCATCGTTTTTCCGGAAGTCGTCGGACCCGGTGTCGAGAAGGGATTTCATTTTCGTCATGGCAGGTCCGGGTACTTTCTGAGGACAAAGGCGACCTTAGCTGCGCCGGGTTTTTCAAACGTATCCGGCGCGACCAGGCGAATGTCGGCCCTGAAAACGAGGGCATCGCGCAAGCGCTGCTCAATCTTATTCTTGAGGGCGTTGTCATCAGATGGATCGCGACCGGGACCGCGTTCGACGATCACTTTCAGCGCGCCCTGAGTAGTGTGGCCTTCGAAATCTGCCACGATCCGCATGACACCATTGGTTTCGGGCACCATTTCTGTGATCACGCTGTTGATCGCCGAAGGAAACACATTGGCCCCGCGCACAATCAGCATGTCGTCGGTCCGACCGGTGCAACGGATCTTGGGGCCGGTGCGGCCGCAGGAGCACTCGGTGTCGATGACCTCAATATAATCGCCCGACCGGAACCGCACCAGCGGGCTTGCCCGCCGGCCGATCGCGGTATAGATCATCTCGCCCTCGGCGCCTTTTTTCCAAGGAATGATCTCGCCACTTTCGGGATTGAGCAGTTCGGTGATGATGTAGTCCATGTTGACCATATGCATGCCCGATTGCGCGTCGCATTCGGCCCAATAGGTCACGCCCAGATCGGTGCCCCCCAGCATCTCGGTGCATTTGGCACCCCAGGCCGCTTCGATCTTGGCGCGGATCGCCGGGATGCCGCCGCCCGGTTCGCCGCCCACGACCACCCGCTCGACGCCCAGCTCGCTGGCCTTGCAGCCAAGCACTTCCGGAGCCTTTTCAGCCAGTTGCAGAACGAAGTTAGGTGCGCCGACGATACAGCGCGGGCGCGTGTCCGCACAAGCGCGCAGCAGCCTTTCCGCGCCGCCATCCGCCCCCACCGGCACGTCGATCGCACCCATGTATTGCAGTCCCTGCATCACCGGGATGCCGCCGACAAAGCCCTTGGCCAGCGAAAACGCATGCAGCACCATGTCGCCGGGCCGCACGCCGTTGGCAAAGAAACAGCGCGCCGTCATCTCGTGCCACATCTCGGCGTCGGATTCGGTCAGGGCCACATATGCGGGGCTGCCGGTTGTCCCCGACGAGGCCTGCATCTGGATGATGTCGGCCATCGGCGCGGCGCGGTGCTTGCCGAAGGGCGGCTCTGCCGCGAGGCTTTCGCGAATCTCGGTCTTGTATGTGTAGGGCAGCTTTTGCAGATCTTCGATGGTGCGGATATCGCCGAATTCCACACCGGCCTCGGCGAACTTCTCCTGATAGAAGGTCGAGTTCACCTTGAGATAGGCCATTTGATCGCGCAGCCGCTCTTCCTGAATGCGGCGCACCTCCTCGAGCGGCGTGCCCTCGACTGGGTGCCAGAAGTGATCGTTTACCTTGTCGGCGGCATCCTCCCGCCGGAAGCGCATTCTAAATTGCATATTATCCTCCATTCCCGGCCGGGCGATCAATAGGACCGCGGCAGACCCATGACCTTTTCGCCGATGAAGCTCAGGCACAGCTCGCGGTTCACGGGTGCCGTACGCAACAGGCGCACCAGCGGATACATCTCGTAGAGTCCGGTATCCTCGGTGAAACCCGATCCGCCATGCGCCTGCAGTGCGGCGTCCACCGCTTCGATCCCGGCTTCGGCGGCGAAGTATTTGGCCATGTTCGACGAGGCCCCCGCGGGCAGCTTGTTGTCGAACTCCCACGCGGCGCGACGGGTCATCAGGCTGGCCATTTCAATGGCGGTGTAGGCCTTGGCCATCGGGTGCTGCACACCCTGGTGCGCCCCGATGGGTTGACCGAAGACATTGCGTTCGGACGCATAGGCCACACCTTTGTTCAGGGCGAAGCGGCCGATGCCGCAGCATAGTGCGGCCAGGATGATGCGCTCGGGGTTGAGGCTGTCGAACAGGATGGAAAACCCTTCGTCCACTTCGCCGACCACGTCCTCGGGACCCAGATCCACCTCGTCGAAAAACAGGGTCCACTGTTCTTCGGGCAAGGGGATCGAGATCTTCACCCGTTGTTGCGCGACGCCCTTCTTTTTCAGGTCCACGGCAAAAAGGGTGAACCCGTCGGTCTTGCGGCTGACCTCGGTGTGCGGCTTGGTCCGCGCCACAACCAGGCAATAGTCGGACACATCGGCCCCGGTGATGAAGGTCTTTTCCCCCGTCAGGCTGAACCGGTTGCCCCGGCGCTTGGCCAGCGTGGTGGACTTCATCGTGTTCGACCCGGCCCCCGGTTCGGTGATCGCGAAACAGAACTGGATTTCGCCCCGGCAGGCGGCTGGAAGCAGCTCTTTCTTGTGGAACTCGGTGCCGTGGCTGGCGATATGGGCCAGCGACATGGTCGGGCCGACCACCATCATCAGCAGCGGAATGCCGTGATTGGCCGTGCCTTCCATGAACAGGGCCATCTCGGTCATGCCAAGCCCGGCACCGCCGTATTCTTCGGGAACCATGATGCCCAGAAAGCCGTCATCGGCAATCTTTTGGAACATGTCCCTGGGAAATTCATGTTTCCGGGCATGCCGCAGCCAATAATCGTTGTCGAATTCTTGCGCCAACTGACCGCCGTATTCGTAGATCTGGCGTTGTTCGTCGTTCAAAGTGAATTCCATGTTTTCCTCAAGTCTTGAATTCGGGGGCGCGCCGGTTCTCGAATGCGTCGAGCCCCTCGGCCACGTCATCACTGGGCAACGCGCGCACGGCGGCGTCACGCTCCAGCCGCATTTGCTGGTCGATGCCCAAGTCCGCACCTTCCCGTGCCAGCCGCTTCATCTCGGCGATACCGGGACGCGACCGGGTCGCGATCTTTTGGCAGTATTCCAGCGCGGACTTGTGCAGATCCGCATCCGGCACGATGTAATTGACCAAACCCGCCTCTTTGGCCTCCTCGGCCTTCAGCCAGCGAGCCGAAAACATCAAGTCAAGCGCCCGGCGTTGTCCCATCAGCCGCGTCAGACGCTGCGAACCGCCCCAGCCGGGTATCAGACCAAATTGCGCATGTTGATCGCCGAACTGCGCCGTCTCGGCTCCGAAACACACGTCACATGCTAGCATTAGTTCGACCCCGCCGGCCAAACACAAGCCCTGCACTGCCACTACGACAGGGAGGGAGGAGGATTCGAGTGCGCGCAGGTTGTTCATGCCAAAGGCGACGAAATGGTCCAGCGCGGCGGGATCGTTCAGTTTGCCCTTCACCTCAGTCAGATCGGCTCCGGTGCAAAAATGTTTGCCCTGTGCCCGGATCAGGATCGACCGAACATTCCGTTCGGCCTCGAACCTGGCGCGCGCGTTCGAAATGCATTCATGCACCTTGAGCGACAAGCAATTGAACTTCTCTGGTCGAGCCAGCTCGATGATGCCGACGCTACCTTCGATGGTTACGGCGACGGGAGCGCTCATTTCGCTACTCCCTTCGCCTTCTTGTCATACTGCAGCGCCAGCCGCCCGACCTTCTCGCGGGCAATCACCAGCTTCTGGATCTGCGCGGTGCCGTCGCCAATCTGCAGACCGAGCACGTCGTTGTAACGCTGATGATGGGGCAGGTCGGTGGTGTATCCGTAATGCCCGTGCAGGATCAGACACTGGTGAATGATCTCGCAGGCGGTCTTGGGCAGATACCACTTGCACATCGCCGCCTCGGAGGTATGGGGCAGGCCGCGGTCGCGCAGATCCAGCGTGTAATAACAAAGCTGCCGCATCATGGTAAGTTGCGTCTCGGCCTCTGCCAGCGGGAAGCTGACGCCCTGATATTGCACGATGGGGGCGCCGAACGCCTCGCGTTCCCGGACATAGGCCCAGGTTTCGTCCACCGATGCCTGTGCCGCGCCCAGGCATTCCAGTCCTATCAGCGCGCGGGAATAGTCGAACCCCGCCATGATCGTGCCGAAAGCGCGGTCCTGTTCGGCCATCATGCTTTCGGCCGGCACAAACACATCGTCGAAAAACACTGATCCGCGTCCGACCGGCTTGGTGCCGATGTCGTCGAAATGGGTACGCTTGATGCCCTCCTGGTTCAGATCGACAAAAAACGCGCTGACCCCGCGTGAGCCTCCGTCCGGATCGCCGGTACGCGCAAAGACTACCGCCGCATCGGCTTGGGATGCAAAGCTCATCGAGGTCTTCTCGCCGTTCAGCCGCCAGCCGTTGCCGGACTTCGTGGCCTTGAGGATCAGGTTCGCCGCGTCCGAACCGCCGCGCGGTTCGGTCAGGCCCAAGCCAATGACGGCCTCCCCCGAGACTACCTTGGGCACCCATTCCGAAGCGATCTCCTGGGAAGCATGCTTGGCCACCATCCCCCCCATGAGAGAGCCGAGGAGCTGAACATAGCTTGCGTTGAAATCGGCATAGGCGATTTCCTCGACGATCAGCCCGGAAGTAACCGAACTTTCGCCAAGTCCGCCGAATTCCTCCGGCAGATCGGCACCAATTAGTCCAAGCGCGCCCATGTCGCGGATCAGCGCTCGGTCAAACGTGTGGCCGCTTGCGCGCTCCTGATAGCTGGGCGCCAGTTTTTCAGTGGCGAATCGCTTGGCGGTTTCGCGAAACGCCTTTTGATCCTCTGTTGGCTGGAATTGCATCGGCGCTCCTCCCCGTGACCGAAATATACTCTTCCCAAAAACCTAACGAATGTTAGAATATAGGTCAAGCAAAGATTTGAGGAGGATGTTCACAATGGGAAACACGCAAAGGGAAAGCTTCGGAAACCTGCTTTCGCCCATCCGCGCAGGCACACACATGGTGCGAAACCGGATCATCATGGGGTCGATGCACACACGGCTGGAAACCGAGCCCGATGGCATTTCCAAACAGATCGCGTTCTACGCTGAACGGGCCCGGGGGGAGGCGGCGATTCTGGTCACCGGAGGGTTTTCTCCCAATGCCGAGGGGCTGTTCGATCCGGAAGGTCCGCGAATCGATGACCCGGACGAGGCCATGCACCTGCGTCCGATCTGCGAGGCGGTCCAAGCCGAAGGCAGCCTGTTCTGCGCGCAGTTGCTTCATGCCGGACGCTACGCAAAAATCGAGGGCTGCGTGGCGCCATCACCGATTCGCGCGCCGATCAACCGTTTCATCCCGCGTGAGATGACCGACGCCGATATTCGCCGCACCATTGCAGATTTCGCCAAAGCCGCAGCCAACGCCCAGGCCGCGGGGTTCGATGGCGTCGAGATCATGGGTTCCGAAGGATACCTCATCAACGAATTCACTGTCACGCATACCAACACGCGTGAAGACGACTGGGGCGGCAGCGCCGAGAACCGACATCGCTTTCCGGTCGAGATCGTGCGCGCCGTGCGAGACCAATGCGGGCCGGATTTCCTTGTCATCTACCGAATTTCGGCGGCTGATCTGGTCGAGGGCGGCGCGCCTGCCGATGAAATTGCGGCACTGGCGCGCAAGATCGAGGCGGCGGGGGCGGATATTCTGAACACCGGCATCGGTTGGCACGAAGCGCGCGTGCCGACGATTGCTTATCCGGTTCCGCGAGGTGCCTGGCGGCAGGCGGCGGCCAATGTGAAGGCCGCAGTGTCCATTCCTGTGGTCGCCTCGAACCGGATCAACACGCCCGCAATGGCCGAGGACATCCTTGCCTCTGGCGAGGCAGACATGATCTCGATGGCCCGGCCCTTTCTGGCCGACCCGCATTTCGTCAAGAAGGTGCGCGAGGGCCGCGCGGACGAGATCAACACCTGCATCGCCTGCAACCAAGCCTGTCTGGATTTTATCTTTTCCGACCGGCCGGTGAGCTGTCTGGTCAACCCTCGGGCAGGCCGCGAAACCGAATTCCGGGACACGCCGACAGATTCACCCCGGAAGGTGGCGGTTGTCGGCGGCGGCGCCGCGGGCATGGCCACGGCGGCCGAGGCGGCACGGCTGGGCCATGTCGTCACCTTGTTCGAAGCCCATGACAGGCTGGGCGGTCAATTGAACCTGGCGCGTGCGGCGCCGGGCAAGGACGAGTTCGACGAAACCCTGCGCTATTATTCCGGCCAGATGCACAAACACGGCGTCACGCTGCGCCTGGGGCAGCGGGCCGGTCTGGATGATCTGACCGGTTTCGACCATGTAGTGATCGCCACAGGGGTCACGCCGCGCATTCCCGATCTGCCGGGCGTGGACCATCCGAGCGTTGCCACCTATGCCGAGATCCTGTCCGGCGAACGTGCTGCGGGTGACAACGTCGTGGTGATGGGGGCAGGCGGCATCGGCCATGACGTGGCCGAATTCCTCGTGACCGGATCGGCAGAGGTCCACAGCACCAACGCATTCTGCGAGACATGGGGCGTAGACCCGACATTCGCCGCGTCGGGCGGTCTTGCGGGCGATCCGCTGGCACCGAAACCTTCGCGTCGCAAGGTGGTCATGCTTCAGCGAAAAACCTCGAAACCGGGGGCAGGGCTTGGCGTCTCCACGGGCTGGATCCTGCGCAACGCGCTGCGCAAACACGGGGTCGAGGCCATGGGCGGCGTGGTCTATGACCGTATCGACGACGCGGGGCTGCATATCCTCATGGACGGAAAGCCAAAGGTCATCGCCGCCGATACAATCGTGCTGTGCACCGGGCAGGAGCCAGAGCGGGCGCTGGCCGAGGCCCTCGCCGGGCGCGGAGTCACCGTCACGATGATCGGCGGGGCAAAAGAGGCGGCGGAGCTTGACGCGCTGCGCGCCATTGATGAAGGGGTGCGTTTGGCGCAGGGTCTTTGAATTGGCATGAGGGGAGGATGCGATGCAGCCAGAGGTTTTTCGCGCAGGACGCACCGATCTGTATTCGATCTTTCGAAGCCGCGCGCAGGACAGTGCCAGGGTTCTTGCCGTCGAGGACGGTCGCAAACGGCAGACCTACGCCGAGTTGCTGGAGCGGGTTGATCGTCTGGCCGCCGTCTTTCTGGCGAGAGGCGTCACGCCCGGAGACAGGATCGCGATCCTGTCCCACAACCGGGCGGAATATCTTGAAACCGAACTGGCCGCTGCGGGGATCGGCGCAATCGTCGCCTGCCTGAACTGGCGGCTTGCGCCGAATGAACTGCGGCATTGCATCGACCTGGTCGAGCCGGTTCTGGCGCTGGTCGAACCCGGCCTGCGCGGCGCGTATCATGCGGTCTCCGCTACCCGATGCATGGAGATCGGGCCGGATCTGGACGCGGCCATCGCTGGGGCCAAACCAGATCCGCGCACCGGAACCCTGGTGGAGGATCCCGAGGCCGGGCTGACGATCCTTTACACATCGGGGACGACAGGCCGACCCAAGGGGGCGCTGATCAGCCACCGCGCCCATATCGCTAGATCCATGGTCCTCGCGGCGCAACTGGCGCTCGATCCCGGCGAGGGCTTCATCGCCTGGGCGCCCATGTTTCACATGGCGTCCACCGATCATGCGCTGGCGACGATCTTGCGCGGCGGCACGGTGGTGATGGTGGACGGGTTGCAACCTGCCGTCATCAATGAGGCGCTGTCACGCCACAGTATCGGCTGGTTCGTGATGATGCCGGGCGCGTTGGATGCCTTCATCGCCGAGCGGCGCGCCAACCCGCTGCCGGTGAAAGGGATCAAGGTCTGCGGCGCGATGGCTGATCTGGTGCCTCCACATCAGATCGCGGAGTTGACCAGCCTTCTGGATACGCCCTTCCTGAATTCCTTCGGGGCGACCGAAACCGGCTTGCCGCCTGGCACCGCGGGTCTGATCGCGCCCGGTGTCATACCCGAAAAACTGTCCAAACGGATCAGCGCATTCTGCGAGGTCCGGCTGGTTGACCCTGAAGACCGCGACGTTCCCGACGGAACGCCCGGTGAAATGGCGATGCGCGGCCCGACGCTGTTCTCTGGCTACTGGAACGCCAACGCCACCAATGCCCGAGACTTTCGCAACGGGTTCTTCCACATGGGCGATCTGTTCCGGCGCAATCCCGATGGCACGATCGACTTTGTGGACAGGGTGAAATACCTGATCAAGACCGGCGGCGAGAACGTCTATCCGGCGGAAATCGAGCGCGTGCTTCTGGCGCATCCGTCTGTTGTCGAAGCGGCGGTGGTGCGGGCGTTCGACGCGAAATGGGGCGAAGCCCCGGTGGCCTTTGTCGCCTGCGGCAATGACCGACCGGATGCGGATGCACTGATGAATTTGTGCCGCGAAAGTCTGGCAGGCTACAAACGCCCGCGCGAGCTGCTTTTCATCGCATTCGACGATTTCCCCAGATCGACCAGCGGAAAGGTCCAGCGGCATGCCCTCGAAGCCCGGTTGAAGGTCTGACCCTCGCCCGGTGCCCGGCCCTCACCCCGCCACGCCCGTCCGCCCCACCAGCGCCATCAGCGTCGCGGTCATCGTCGCGACCAGCTTTTCCTGTCCTCCCTTGGTGGCATAGGCGCGTGCCTCGCAGATGGTCAGGTTCCTTCCCGGTTTCACCACGTCGGCAACGAAGCGAAACCGTTCGCCGTCCGCCGGGTTGAGCAGGTTGATCTTGAATTCCACCGTCAACACCGCGGCATCGGCGGGCATCAGCGAAAAACCGGCATAGCCGCACGCACTGTCGAGCGCGGTCGAAACGACTCCGGCATGCAGAAACCCATGCTGTTGGGTGAAATCAGCACTGTGGGCCATCTCTAGGACGATATGTCCGGGGGTAAGATCGGCAATCCTGATCCCAAGCGTGCGCATCACATTCTGTCGATTGAAACTGTCGCGTACGCGTGCGTCATAGGCAGGATTTTTCGGTTCGAATGGCGTCATGGCGTGCTGCCCTCCTGAATTTCATTCATTGATGACCAAGATTAGCCGATCCTTGAGGCGCGCATCTTGTAGCGAACGGCCAAAACCGCACTGTGCCGCCTGTAAGCGAAGTGCGCGGGGTGGTTTTCCTGCAAAGGCACGGCAGGCGGCGGACATATGAGGTTGATCGTAATATCCGGCATCCAGCGCCAGATCTGTCAGGGACACGGTCTGCGTCGCGAGTTGTCCAAGCAACCTCCGAAAGCGCCGTGAGGCAGCGAGTCGCCGTCGTGACACGCTGGTTTCCTCTCGGACCTTACGTCGTTCCGTCCGGGCACTGCACAGCCCGGGTGACGCGGCAAAACGCAGACACTTTGCAAGTTCGTCGAGCATAGTGACCAACAACGGCAGCGCCTCGTCGCTCTGCTGAACGCGCGCCAGAGCTGAAGCCAACGGTTTCATTTCCTCGGCCTCGGGCAAACGCTCCGGTCTTGACGACAGCCGTAGCCCGGCCACGACACCATGGAATGGCATTAGGCGGGGCGTGAAACCCGGGCGCGGTGGTGCCATCGATCCGCGCGCCCCGCCGCTGTCGTCGCACGTTATCGAAAGGGTAAAGAGGTCGGTCGCGAACCGCCCGCTTCCACGTCCGCTCAGTACACCCATATCGCGGAACACAAAAAGATGGTTGATCTGGGACGCTGCGTTCAGGGGCGGCGCCATTTCAAGATAAAGCGGCGCCGCCGCCAGGTCACTGGACGAACGCATCCCGGTTCTCAGCGATGAAGTCGGTAAATCGACGGGCCGGGCGGCCCAACACGTCGCTGACCGTTGTCTCGATGCCGGCAAGGTAGCCCTTAGGCGCTATGGAGGCCAGTTCGACCATGGCTCCGGCGACCTCATCCTGCATCCCGCCAGCCACCATGGCCGCTTTCGCATCCTCGGCCGACAGGGGGGCACAGGTGACATTTCGCCCTGTCACTTCGGACAAAAGGGCCGCGATGTCATCGCCGGTTAGCGCTTCGGGGCCGGTCAGCCCAAGACACTTGCCCTCAAATCCCGGGGCGGTCAGTGTCTCGGCGGCGACATCCGCGATGTCGCGGGCGTCGATCCAGGCTACAGGGCCACCCAGATCATCGTGGTACACCCCGTTCTTGGCAATGTTGCTGGTCTGCCAGAACAGGTTCTGCATGAAATAGGTCGGCTGGACGAACGTCCAGTCAAGCCCGCCCTGCTTCAGCAGCTCCTGGGTTTCGGAGTGCCACTTTCCAAAAGTCAGCCCCGCCTTGGGCGACGCACCCAGCCCGGTGGCCAGAACGACATGGCGCACGCCCGAGGCCTTGGCGGCCTCGATCACGTTCGCCTTCCACTGGCGCATGTCCAGATGGGCAGGCGTGACCAGGTATATCTTTTCTGCCCCGTTACAGGCCCGCGCCAGCGCGGCGGGATCGGTGAAACTCGCGACGACGGCCTCGCATCCCTTGGCCTTCAGAGCGTCCAGACTTGCGGGGTTGCTGGTGACAGCGCGCACGGTCGCGCCCTTGGTCAGAAGCGTGTCGACAAGGGGGGCGCCGGTGGTGCCGGTGGCTCCGAAAACGGTGATCATGTCTTATCCTTTCGCAGGTCTGCAATGGGCTGGATCGTTTTCGGGTTGCTGATCGACGACAGATCGCCCGGATTCTCGCCAAGGAAGGCCGCGCGCACGATCCGGCGCATCGTCTTCATGGTGCGGGTCTTGGGCAATGCCTCGACGAAATGGATCTCGCGCGGGCGGAAGGGTTTCGACACGACCTCGCCCACCCGGTCCTTGAGCCGTTCGACAAGCGTCGCATTGGGCGACACCCCCGGCGCCGCGACGCAGATACAGACCACGGCCACCCCCTTGATATCGTCGGGCGCGGCGATGGCGGCGGCGTCCACCACCTCGCCGGTCCCGGTCAGCGCCGCCTCGATCTCGGGCGGGCCGATGCGTTTACCGGCGATGTTCAGCGTGTCGTCCGAGCGGCCGAGGATATACCAGGTGCCGTCAGGGTCGCGGCGCACCCAGTCGCCGTGCCGCCAGATGCCGGGATAGGTGGACCAGTAGGTTTCGAGATACCGCTCGCGGTCGTCCCAGATCGCCGGGGTCAGCCCCAGAGGCGGCTGGGTCACGACCAGTTCGCCCACCTCGCCCGGCGCGGCCTCGTGGCCATCCTCGCGCAGTACGCGCGCGCCCACACCCAGGGCCTGGGCCGAAAAACCGCCCTGCTTGATTTCGTGCAGCACAGTTGAGGTCAGGATCGCGCCGAACAGTTCGGTTCCACCGGAAATGTTCAGCGGCACAGCGCGGCGTCGGCAGATATGGTCGAGTTGCCAGAGCCAGGCCTCTTCCGTCCAGGGCTCGCCGGTCGAGGCGACGATGCGCAGGCGTGCCAAGTCATAGGCCAAAAGTGGCTCGGGGCTTTGCGTCATGAATTGCCGCACCAGCGTGGGGGCAACGCCGATGTGGGTCACCTGCATCTCGGACGCAATGCGCAACAGCCTGAAGGGATCGCCGGGGATAGAGGGCGCGCCCTCGGCCAGCACCAGCGTGGCGCCGGACAGCAGCACCGATAGCAGGGTGAGCGGCCCCATCACCCAGCCCATGTCGGTCATCCACAGGTGGCGGTCATCGCGTTTCATGTCGAGGCACAGCAGGATATCCGCCGTTGCCTTGGCCTGCACCCCGAGATGGGTATGCACAACGCCCTTGGGCCGGCCTGTCGTGCCCGAGGTATAGGCGATGAGGAAAGGGTCCTCGGCCTTGACGGCAACCGCTGCGAAATCCGGGTCGGCGGCGCCCAAAGCTTCGGTCCAGTCGAGATCGCGGGCCGGATCGGCCACCGCGCCGCCGAACCGCCGCAGGCTGAACACGGTATGAACGGAAGGCACCTCGGTCAGGGCTTCGGCCAGCACCGCCTCCATCCAGACCGGCTTGCCGCGTCTGGGTGAGGCATCCGCCGTCAGCACCGCCACGGCACCCGCATCCTTCAGGCGCGATATGATCGCATGAGGCGCAAAGCCGGAAAACAGCGGCACCGCGACCGCGCCCAGCCGGGCAATACCCAGCAGCGCAGCCTCGATTTCGGGGATCATCGGCATGTAGATGCCCACCGCCTGACCAGGCTGCACCCCGCGCGCGTCAAGGGCCGAGGCGACGCGGGCGGCTTCGGCGACAAGTTCGGAATAGGTCCATCGGCGGCGGCTTCCGTCTTCGCCGACCCAGTCGATCGCAGTTTCTTCGCCAAGACCTTCGTGAATTCGTGCGTCGAGACAGGTTTCTGTCAGATTCAGAGTGGCTCCGACGGCCCATCTGATCGATTCAGGCCCATCGGAAATATCCCGCAGCACCGTGTGCGGCTTGCCGAACCGTATACCGGCATGGTCAATGATCCGGCCCCAGAACCAATCCGGCTCCTCAATGGCGCGGCGGACAAGATCCTCGTAACTGTCAATGCCGCAGTCTTTCAGAAAAGCGGTCAGCGTGCTCAATCGCTGAATGTCAGTGTCTGGCTGAAACATCCGCCACCTTTCTACAAGGAAAAAGGGCCGCGCATTTGGCGCGGCCAGTCGGGGAGGTAACCCTGGACACGGCGTGACGGCAATACCTTGTGACAGGCACTCCCGCCCACGGTCAACCGTGCATCGACAAGCCGCCGGAAACCGAGATCACCTGGCCGGTGATGAAACCGGCGTCGTCGGACGACAGGAAGCAGATGATGCCAGGATAATCCGTCGGCTGCGCCAGACGCTTCATCGGAATCGCCCGCTTGAGACCCTCGGCGATCTTTTGACCGGCCTCGCCCTCGGCAACCTGAGCAAACAGCGGCGTATCGGTCGGGCCGGGGGCGACAGCGTTCAACTGAATGCCCTTGCGCGCCAGTTCCCGCGCCACGGTTTTGGTGAACGAGATGATGCCGCCCTTGCAAGCCGAATAAACGGCTTCGCCCGAAGACCCGACACGGCCGGCGTCGGAGGCGATGTTGACCACGCGGCCCCCGCCGTTATTGACCATGCCGGGCAACACCGCGTGGTGCATGTTCAGCGGACCATAAAGGTTGATGTCGATGACCTTTTTCCACAGATCCGCATCGCTGTCGAGGAACGGTTTTATCACATCCCAGCCGGCGTTGTTCACCAGCACGTCGATCGGACCACCAGCCTCGAACGCGGCCACAGCCTTGTCCACCTCAGCCCGGTCGGTGATGTCCACCTTGTAAGCTTGGGCTTTTCCTCCGCCGCTCTGGATCAGACGGGCCGTTTCCTGCGCGCCGCCTTCATTCATATCGAAGATCGCAACCTCGGCACCTTCTTCGCCGAAACGTTCGCACACCGCGCGCCCGATTCCGCTGCCGCCACCCGTCACGATGACACGTTTTCCATTTAATCCTCGCATATGGATGTCCTCCTCTGCCGCTAACACCTTCGCAAAGAACTTGATTCGAGGCGTCCTTTCATACATTCTAACACCTGTCAGATTTATTGCAATGGACATCCTTATGGGCGACAAGTATCGATCGCGGATGATGCGAGGACTCGATGTGGTCGATAAAATCGAAGATGACCTGAGCAAGTCCGAAAGGACGCGGGGGGACGTCCTCGCTACGGCTGCCCGACTTTTTCGGCACGATGGCTTTTACGCGACGACGATGCGCGACATTGCCCATGGATCAGGGATAGAAGCCGGAAGCATCTACTATCATTTCCAATCCAAGGACCAGATTTTGAGCGAGGTTCTCGAACTTGGTGTGCGGCAGCTTTACGAGAAGGTCTGCGAAATCGTCCGCGCGACGAAGCAGCGCCCCGAAGAATTTCGCAAGACCTTCGCTTTGCTTATCGAAACCCACCTGACCTATCTTCTGACCGACAGCGACTTCACTTCCGCCAATATCCGGAACTATCCGATGCTGTCGGATGAAGCGCGCGCCCCACACCGTGAGTTGCGTGCCTCCTATGCCGGGGTATGGAGCAGCTTTCTGCAGGATGCCAAAGACTATGGCACCTTGAGAAACGACATTTCCGTTACGGCGATCCGGCAGTTCATATTGAGCGCCATGAACTGGACCGTCGAATGGTATAAAGTGGATCAGTATCCGGTTCATATCCTCGCAGAACGTATGAGCAAACTGATACTTGACGGTATGTGTCCCAGTCACCGGGCTGACGTAGACGGCCAGAAGGCGGGCGACGTAGCCGCTTCTGTTGAAGAGCAAGACACCATCGGCAAGGCCGCAAAAACCCGCGCCGAAATCCTGAGGGCCGCGGCGCGCGTTCTTAGAGACAAAGGGTACAAGGCGACCACGCTAAGACAGATCGCGGATGAAGCGGATATGAAGGCGGGCAGCGTCTATTACCATTTCAAATCCAAAGACGCGATAGTGGACGAGGTTCTGAACGCCGGCTTGAGCGATTTGCTATCTGGGGTCACCGCAGCAGTCCAAGAATTTTATGCGCCAATCGACCATCATGCTAGGATCGCAACTGCGATTTGGACGCATTTACATTTTCTCTTCGAGGCAAGCGAATTCACGTCTGCGAACATCAGAAGCTATGGGATGCTGCCCAATCATTTAAGGAAGAGACACAGGGGTATTCGTCATGAGTATGGGCATCTCTGGGACAGGGTTCTTCGCGAAGCGCAAGAGGCCGATGCCATAAGATCTGACATCAAGATTGTCCCTCTGCGCCAGGTGATGTTGGGCGCCTTGAACTGGACGGTGGAATGGTTTGATCCCAACAAGGAGGGAAGCTCGGGGTATCTTTCATTGTCTGAGTTCTCTGGCATGCTCATCACGCTGCTTCTTGAAGGGATCTGCGACAGGGAGAACGTCGCGCGAGCCTGATGAGCGCAGCCATTGCGATCAAACCAGAAGGAAGTGGTACAGCCCTTCCGCAACCGTCTTTTCCCGGTCCGTCTGCCATGTGGTAACGCTGACGCTCGCCATCCGCTTGCCCTTGCGGGTAACATTAGCACGGGCATAAAGCGATCCCTTCACGCCAGGTCGGAGGTAATCGACGGTCAGATTGATCGGCTTTGCCGGAACGTCCGCGAAATCGGGATGAACTGCGATAGCGGCGGTCGCTTCCATGAGGCTCGCGATGATCCCGCCATGGTAGTAGTCCATGACTGGGTTTCCGATGTGGCGTTCTACAAAGGTCATCTCGGTTTCGGCGTGGCAGCTGTCCACGCTCTGAACCTCAAAGTTGAGAAAACGGAAGAACGGCACGCGGGATACATTTGCATTGACGGCTTGCAAGTTGATCACGATGGATCTCCTTTTTCCAACGCGTCAAACAGGCTGGAGTCTCCACGGGTCAATGCGAATGATGCGACTCCACGTGCAATTTCCGCATTCTCATGGCCATCAAACCAGATACTGCCCGAATCGAAGGCAATATGGCGGGTTTTTCGAAAACAATGCGCGCGAACGATAACGTCCGCGCGCGATCGAGCAGGCCGCAGGTAATCAACCCTGAGGTCAAGCGTTGCCATCGTGCTGACACCCTCGATGGCCACAAAGTTCGCAAGACCGAACACACTGTCCAGAAGAGCGGTCAGGATACCACCATGAAGTAGTGTTTGTTCCCTATCCACGCAGAACTCGGGGTTGAACGGCATTCGAACTTGCACGCCTTGGGTCGAAACCTCCTCAATCTCGAGCGCCATATGGGTAATCAAACCGTTGCCGCGCTCATTCCACATCTGGGCGATCTGCTCGATTTTTTTCTGAGCTATACCGGACATGCGATCTTCCTTTAGCGACCCGTGAAGCTCGGTTTTCTTTTTTCGATATAGGCAGCAACCGCCTCGTGGTGGTCTTCAGTCTGATGCATGAGCGCCTGATAGGCCGCCGCGGAATTCAGGAAATCTGGTAGATCCATTCGTTCGGCATTGCGCATCAGACGCTTTGCGATCCGCACCGCGCGCGGCGGCTTCGATGCGATGACGGCGGCGCGATCGAGGGCGCGGTCCATCAACTGGTCATGCGGCACGACCTCCAGCACCATTCCCATTTCCAGGGCCTCGGCGGCATCGATCATGCGGCCCGAGAAGGTCAGATCGGCAGCTTTCTGATGGCCCAGACGGCGCAGCATGAACCAGCTGCCCGCATCGCCCGGGATGATTCCGAGGTTCAAAAAGACTTCGCCGAACCGCGCCTTGTCCGAGGCGACGCGCATATCGCACATCATCGTCAGGTCGCATCCCGCGCCGACCGCCGCGCCGTTGACCGCTGCTATGGTCGGAACATCGAGGTTGTACAGCGCCAAAGGCAACCGCTGCACCCCATCGACATAGCTCTGCGCTGCCGCAAGCGGTTCCTTGCGAAAGATACTGTCGGGGTCATTCATTTCCTTGATGTCGCCGCCGGCGCAAAAGGCCGGATCCGCGCCGGTCAGGATCATGACGCTAACTTGCGGGTCCGCCTGAACTTTCGCGAATATCTCAAGAAGGGACGCGATCATCTCGTTGCCGGTGATCGGATTACGACGTTCTGGATCGTTCAACGTAACCGTGGCGATCCTATCGGAGATATTCAGAAGGACGGGAGGGTTACTCATTTCTTCCATCTCCTCGTGCGCGTTTCTCGAACATATCAGGGTTTATCATGTCACGGGCATCGTGACCCATGTGCAAGGTTTCCCCGCCGTCTACATAGATGTCTTCGCCGGTCATGAAATTCCCCAATCTGGATGCGAGGAAAATGATCGTCCCGGCGATGTCCTCCGCCGCGCCCATCCGGTTCAGGACCGAGCGGTTAAGCTCCTTCCAGCGTTCCGGCGGAATAGGATAGCGGCCAAGCGCCTCTGTCTTGATCGTTCCCGGCGCGACGCAGTTCAGCCGGATCCCGTATTCGCCCCATTCGGCGGCCAACGTTTTCATCATGCCCGTCACGCCCGCGCGGGCGGCGACGGTATGGGTGAAACCGGTGAGCGCGGTGCGCGCTGAAATGGCGGTGACAAAGACGATGGAGCCGCCGTTCTCGTACATGAAATGATCGGCCACGGCGCGTGTCATCTGCCACGATCCGATCAGGTTGTTGCGGATCACGGCCTCGAAGCCCTTGTTGGTGATGTCGCGCGCGGCAGCTATATACTGGCCGCCCGCGTTGTTCACCAGAACATCAAGCCGCCCGTAATGGTCCTTGATGCGCTCCATCGCTATTTCGATACTATTCGCGTCACGGGTGTCGCCGGGCACGACAAGGGCCTCGCCACCCGCCGCGCGGATCATCTCGGCGGTCTCCTGCAGCGGCTCTTCGCGGCGCGCGAACAGTGCCAGCCTGGCCCCGCAGGAAGCCATTTCCAGGGCCGTGGCCCGGCCCATCCCCGAGCCGGATCCGGTGACCAGAGCCACCTGGCCCGCCATGAGATCCGGCGCGTAACGCCGTGCTTCTTCTTCGCTCATGTTCTGCCCCCTCAGTTTTTCAGCAGTTCGCCGGCGATGATCAGCTTGCGCACCTCCTGGGTGCCCGCGCCGACCTCCAGCACACGTCCGGTGCGGTAGAGGCGGTTCACTTCGGTATCACGCATGTAGCCCGAACCCCCGTGGATCTGCACCGCCTTGTCCAGCACGAAGGACGTCGCCGCGGCGGTCTTGAAGATCGCCGCAGCGGTCAGCTTGTGGATCTCGCCGCGTCCGCCTTCGCCCTCTTCCAGCCCCTCGCACATGGCGGCCGTCTTCAGCGACAGGCTGCGCGCCGCCTCGATCTGGGTATACATGTCGGCCAGCATCGCCTGCACCATCTGGAAACTGGCGATCGGCTTGCCGAACTGCTGCCGCGTCTTGGCGTAATCGATGGAAATATCCAGCGCCCGCTGCGCAATCCCCAGGGCATTGAAGCAGACGATGGCGCGCTCCAGGTCCAGCCCCGACATTGTCACCGCAACGCCGCCGTCCAGCTTGCCAACCATGTTCTTCGCAGGCACCCGGCAATCCTCGAACACCAGCTCGCCAGTGGGCGAGCCGCGAAAACCCATCTTGTTGAGCTTCTGCGCCACCTTGAAGCCGGGCGTGTCGGTTTCGACGATGAAGGCGGAAATGCCCTTGGCGCCCTTTTCGGGCGAGGTCTTGGCATAGACCAGCACCAAGTCGGCAATCGGCCCGTTGGTGATGTATATCTTGGTGCCGTTCAGGATATAGTCATCGCCATCCTTCTTCGCCGTGGTCCTCATCGAGCCGAGCGCGTCCGACCCGGCGCCCGGTTCGGTCAGGCCAAGCGCGCCCACCAGGGTGCCGTTGCACAGGCCGGGCAGATACTTGCGGCGCAGATCGTCATTGGCGTTTCGGTAGATGTTGTTGACGCACAGGTTGTCATGCGCGACATGGGTCAACCCGATGGCCGCCGAGGCGCGCGACAGCTGTTCGGTGATGATGCAGGCCGAGGTGAAGTCGAGCCCCGCGCCGCCGAATTCCGGCGGAACGTTGAGGCCGAGATAGCCCATTTCGCCCAGCTTGGGAAAGACCGAAGGCGGCAGGTCGTCGGTGTCGTCCATCTCCGCGTTCAGGTGGTGGAACTCGGAAAAGAAGAACTTTCCGGCCTGATCGGCCAATGCCTGCTGTTCGTCTGTCATGAAATGTGTCGGAAGATTGATGTCGTTGCGCAGTTGCTTATTCATGGTCTCGTCCCCCCTCAGGCGCGCAAAAGTTCTTCGGCGATGATGATCTTGCGCACTTCGCTGGTGCCCGCGCCGATCTCCAGCAGCTTGTTGGCGCGGAACAGCCGGTTGATCTCGGTGTCCTGCATGTAGCCCGAGCCGCCGTGGATGTGGCAGGCTTCGGTGACGGCCTTGTTGAAGGCCTCTCCCGCGTAAAGGCAGGCGGCCGCGGTCAGCTTGTGGATCTCACCGCGACCCCCTGCACCCTTCGGCAAGCCGACACAGGCCGCCAAGGCCCGATAACTGAAGGCCCGAGCGGTTTCGACCTCGGTGTAGATCTCTGCCAGTTTCGACTGCATCATCTGGAAACTGGCGATCGGCTTGCCGAACTGTTCGCGCATCTTCGCGTATTCCAGACCCAGTTCAAGCGCGCGTTCGGCCATGCCGACGCAGACCGAAGCGACCATCGCTCGTTCTAGATCAAGCCCGCTCATCACCACTGCAACGCCGGAGTTTTCGACCCCCAGCATGGCCGAGGCCGGAACGCGACAGTCCTCGAATACCAGCTCGCCTGTAGGCGAGCCGCGAAAGCCCATCTTGTCCAGTTTCTGCGCCACTTTGAAGCCGGGATTGTCGGTTTCGATGATGAAGGCGGAAATGCCCTTGGCGCCTTTGGATTTGTCGGTCTTGGCATAGAGCAGGATCACATCGGCAATCGGTCCGTTGGTGATGTAGATTTTCGAGCCGTTGATGACATAGTCGTCGCCATCACGACGAGCGGTGGTGGCCATGGAGCCAAGCGCATCGGATCCCGCGCCGGGCTCGGTCAGCCCTAGCCCCCCGACCAGGTCACCCGAACACAACCCCGGCACATATTTTTTCACCTGCGCTTCGGAGCCGTTGCGCAGCAGGTTGTTCAGACACAGGTTGTCATGCGCGCCATGCGACAGGCCGACGGCGGGGTTCCACTTCGAAATCACCTCCGACACCAGCGCCTGGGTAAACTCGTTCTGGCCCGATCCGCCCAAAGCCTCCGGGGCCGTGATTCCCAGAAGGCCAAGTTCGCCCATCTGCTTGAAAAGATCGTCAGGCCACCAATCTTCTTGGTCCATGCGTGCCTGTAGCGGGTGAAGAACCTCGCGGGACACCCGCGCCACGTGATCGACGATCTGGCGCTGCTCATCGGTCAGCGAATAATTTGCCCTGATGGCCGCCAGATCAGCCGAGATAGCCTCACTCTGAGTTGTCATTTCTTCATCCTCCCAAAAGTAGTTATCTGCAGCGTTGACCAAAATCAAACATATGTTAGAAAATATTTCAAGGCCGCTGATCAAGTGGGAGGAAAACGCACATGTCGGATCGAAAACTGCGCATCGGGTGCGCATCGGGATTCTGGGGCGATACGCCTGAAGCGATCGGTCAACTGGTCTCCAAAGGCGAGATCGACTATCTGGTGTTCGACTATCTGGCCGAAGTGACGATGTCGCTGATGGCGCGAGCCCGCGCCAAGTCGCCCGATGCGGGTTATGCGCCGGATTTCGTTACGGCGCTGGCGCCCTGGTTGCCGGAAATCAAGGCCAAGGGGATCAAGGTCGTTGCCAACGCCGGGGGTGTGAACCCGCGTGGCTGCCGCGATACGCTGGCTAAAGTCGCCGCCGAGGCCGGGATAGATGTGTCCATCGGTGTTGTGCTGGGCGATGATTTGTCGGCGCGGGCCGACGATATCCGCGCCGGTGGTCAGACGGAGATGTTCTCGGGCGTCGCGTTTCCCGACGATATCTGGAGCATGAACGCCTATCTGGGCGCCCGCCCAATCGCGGCGGCGCTGGATGCCGGGGCCGACATCGTGATCACCGGGCGCTGCGCCGACAGCGCGGTGGCGCTTGGGCCCCTGATGCATGAATTCGGCTGGGGCGACGATGATTGGGACAAGCTCAGCCAGGGATCGTTGGCGGGCCATTTGATCGAGTGCGGCCCCCAAGGGACCGGCGGCAATTTCACGGACTGGCAGGACGTTTCGGGCTGGGACGACATGGGGATGCCCATTGTCGAGGTCTCCGAAGACGGCAGTTTTGTCATGACCAAAACACCAGACACGGGCGGGCTGGTCGTGCCCGGGTCGGTCGGAGAGCAGATGCTCTATGAAATCGGCGATCCGCGCGCTTACCTTCTGCCCGACGTGATCTGCGACTGGTCGCAGGTCACGCTGGACCAGGTCGGGACGGATCGGGTGTTGGTCAAAGGCGGCAAGGGTCTCGGGCGTACCGGAAGCTACAAGGTGTCGGCGACCCATGCCGATGGCTGGCGCGCTGTTTCCACCCTGACACTAGCCGCGATTGACGCACCCGCCAAGGCCGAACGCGTGGCCGAGGCGATCCTGACCCGCTGCCGCCGGATTCTCCGCAACCGCAACCTGGGCGATTTCCGGCAGGTCAACGTCGAAGTGTTGGGCGCCGAGGCCGCCTATGGCGCGAACGCCCGCGCCCAGACGCGCGAAGTTGTGCTCAAGATCGGCGCGATCCATGACGACCGCGCCGCGCTCAACATCTTCGCTGGCGAGATCGCACCGATGGCCATCTCGACCGCGCAGGGGCTGACCGGGTTCTTTGCCGGGCGGCCCAAGGTGCAGCCGGTGGTGCGGCTGTTCTCGTTCCTGCAGGACAAGGCCGACACCCCCGTCGCAGTCGAGGTCGACGGCAGCGATGTGCCCTTCACCGTGGCCACCAAGCCAGTCCATCTTGATCCGCCTGCCGCACCGCCTGCAGATAGCCGCGAGCCCGGTCCGGACGCGGTCAAGGTGCGCCTCGTCGATCTGGCCTGGGGACGGTCGGGCGACAAGGGGGATGTCGCCAATATCGGTATCCTGGCGCGCAAGCCAGACTACCTGCCTTTTATCCGGTCGGCTCTCAGCGAAGAGGTGGTAAAAGACTATTTCTCCCATGTCTGCGAAGGCAAGGTCGAGCGATTCGACCTGCCGGGAAGCCATTCGCTGAATTTCCTCCTGCATGAATCGCTGGGCGGGGGCGGCATCGCCTCGGTCCGCATCGATCCGCAAGGCAAGGGGTTTGCCCAGATGCTGCTGGATATCGAAATTCCCGTGCCGGCCGACCTGGCCGCGCGCGACGGGCTGAACACCCCGGACCCGAACAAGAGGGTAATACCATGACTATTTCAAAACTCCTGGTCGCCAATCGGGGTGAAATCGCGGCGCGCGTGTTGCGCACCGCCAAGGCCCGCGGCCTTGCAACGGCCGTGTTGCGCCACGTCGCCGAACAAGAGGGGCCGGCCCATCTGATCGCGGATGAGGTTGTGATGATCGACGGCCCAACGCCTGTAGCGGCTTATCTCGATATTTCGCAGATCGTTGCGGCCGCAAGAAAGATCGGAGCTAATGCGGTGCATCCCGGCTACGGCTTTCTGTCGGAGAATGCCGGTTTCGTCGCGGCGCTGGAAGAGGCCGGTGTGACATTTGTCGGCCCGACCTCCGAGGTCATCGACCTAATGGGCGACAAGGTCCGCGCGCGCGCCTTTGTCGAGGCGCGCGGCTTTCCCATCGCCCCCTCGGCGATCGAGGATGACGACCCCACGACATTCGTCGAACGCGCCCGCACCCTGGGCTATCCGCTTCTCATCAAACCCTCGGCGGGCGGCGGCGGTAAGGGGATGCGCATCGTGCGCGAGGACAGCACGTTGAAAACCGAGATCGAAACCGCCCGCCGCGAAGGCCAGCGGTACTTCGGCGACGGTCGTCTGTTCGTCGAACGCTATATCGAGCGCCCGCGCCATATCGAGGTGCAGGTGATGGGCGACGGACAGGGCAACGTGGTGCATTTCTGGGAGCGGGAATGCTCGATCCAGCGCCGGTTCCAGAAGATCATCGAGGAAACGCCCTCGCCCGCGCTCTCGCCCGAGCAACGTCTGGAAATCTGCGAAACCGCCGCCGGAATTGCGCGCGCCGTCAACTATCGGGGTGCCGGAACCGTCGAGTTCATCTATGCGCAGGACGGGGCCTTCTACTTTCTCGAAATGAACACCCGCCTTCAGGTCGAACATCCGGTGACCGAGATGGTGACGGGCTTCGATCTGGTCGCCGAACAGTTGCGCATCGCGGCGGGCGAGGGGCTGAGCGCGGCGCAGTCGGATATTCGGCAGACCGGCCATTCGATCGAGCTGCGCATCTGTGCCGAGGACGCGACGGCCGATTTCCGGCCCGCGATTGGGGATATCCTGCTGCTGGACGAACCCCAAGGCGAGGGCGTCCGGGTAGACAGCGGCATTCTGGACGGCGGCAAGGTCACGACCGATTTCGACCCGATGCTGTCCAAACTGATCGTGCATGGGGCAGATCGCGCACAGGCCATCGCCCGTGCGCGGAACGCCGTGCAGAATTACGTCATCCTCGGGGTGACGACCAACACCGGCTATCTGGACGCGATCCTTGCACATCCCGATTTTGCGTCGGGCGATGTTTCAACCGGGTTTCTAGCCGAACAGGCGGATGTGCTGACCGCGCCGGGCGAGGATGTATCCACCCTGCTTATGGCGGCGGCGGCCCTGTCTGATCAACGTCTGGTGACCGACGTGATGCAGATACCCGAAATGCACCGCAAGATGGGCGGGTGGAGAAACTGATGCGCAGAATATTCATGATCGCCGGCCATGAGGCCGAATGCTGGCTAACCCATGATGGCAGCCGCTTTGTCCTGAACATGCCAGATGGCGCAGTTCCCTGCCAACTGGACCCGACCGGGGCGCCGGGCGCACATGTGCTGCGGACCGGGGGGCGGGCGCATGAGTTGCGGCTGGCGGTCGGGTCGGAATCTACCTTCATACATTTGAACGGGCGCACCTTCGAGGTTGGGAGGGTCGATCCCGACGACCGGCTTGCCGGCAGGGAGGGCGCTGCAGGGGGTGATCGACTGTTGGCGCCGATGCCGGGGGTCGTCGTTTCGGTGGCGGTTAAGCCCGGAGACACCGTTACAGAAGGCCAGCCGCTTCTGGTCATCGAAAGCATGAAGCTTGAAACCACCCTGACCGCGCCGCGCGACGGTGTGGTTGCCGAAATGCCTTTTACCGCGGGTGACAGTTTCGGCCTGAAGGCCGTCCTTGCCCAACTGACCCCGCAGGAGGACTGACAATGCGCCGGATCGAAAGCCATATCGACACCAATGCCGCCGACTACAAGGCCAATTTCGCCGCCATGTCCGAACGGCTGAAGGAGTTTCACGCCCGCCAGCATGCGGCGCGTTTCGAGCGGCCCCAACGGGACATCGACCGCTTGGCACGCCAGAACAAACTGGGCGTGCGCGAGCGGTTGAAGCTGCTGCTCGATCCGGGCACGCCGTTCCTTGAATTCTCGACGCTGGCCGCCTGCCGCGAATATGATGGCGCCGTGCCCGGTGCCGCCGTGGTGACCGGCATCGGCATCGTGCAGGGCCGCGAGGTGGCCATCCACGCCAACGATGCGAGCGTCAAGGGCGGGGCGTGGTATCCGCATACCGTTAAAAAGATCGTGCGGCTTCTGGATGTCGCATTGGAAAACCGTTTGCCGGTCGTCCATATCTGCGATAGCGCCGGGGGCTTCCTGCCGCTGCAACACGGCGTGTTTCCCGACCGCTATCTGGGCGGCCGGGTGTTTCGCAACCAGGTCAAGCTGAGCCAGGCCAATATCCCGCAGATTGCCATCGTTGGCGGGCATTGCACCGCGGGCGGCGCCTATGTGCCGACGCTGAGCGATTACAACATCATCATCGAGGGCACCGGGGCGATCTTTCTGGGCGGTCCGCCACTGGTCAAGGCGGCCACCGGCGAAGAGGTCAGCGTGCAGGAGCTTGGCGGCGCGGTGATGCACACCTCTGTCTCGGGGACGGGAGATTATCGCGCCGCCACAGAACAGCACGCCTTTGCACTGGCGCGCGAGATTGTCAGTCAGTGGAAGCGTATGCCAAAAACCATCATCGAAACGGCGGCGCATGAGGAGCCCTATTACGATCCCAAGGAACTTTACGGGATCATCCCCAAGGACCGGAAGACCCAGTTCGACATGCGCGAGGTTCTTGCCCGAATCGTGGACGGTTCGCGGTTTCACGAATACCAGCCGGATTACGGAACCACGATGATTTGCGGTTTTGCCCATATCTGGGGTTTCAAGGTGGGGATCCTCGCCAATAACGGGGTGCTGTTCAACGACAGCTCGCTGAAGGCCGCGCATTTCATGCAGCTATGCAACCAGAACCGTACGCCGCTGGTGTTCTTCCAGAACATCACCGGCTACATGGTCGGCCGCGAATACGAGGAACGCGGCATCGCCAAGGACGGCGCCAAGATGCTGATGGCGCAGGGCGGCTCGGTCGTGCCCAAGTTCACCGTGATTGCCAATGCGTCCTACGGGGCCGGCAATTACGGCATGTGCGGGCGGGCCTGGGATGCGCGCACGCTGTTCATGTGGCCGCAGGCGGAAATCGGCGTGATGGGGGCGGATCAGGCCGCCAACACCATGGCCGACGTCAAGATCCGGCAGCTTGAACGCGAAGGCAAGCAACTGACCGAAGTGGAAATCGCCGCGATCCGCGACCCGGTGCTGGAGAAGTTCCGGCGCGATGTCGAGGCCTATACCTCGACCTCGGAATTGTGGGATGACGGCATTCTCGACCCGGCGGACACGCGCAACGCGCTCGGTATGTCGATCTCTGCTGCGCTGAACGCGCCGATCGACGATCCGCATTATGGGATATTCCGGCTGTGACGGCTTGAAGGGCAGGGCGGCACACTGGATTACGGAGTTGCCGTCCCGCGTCAAGGCGATGCCAACGGGGGCTTTTGAGGCTCGCGGGAAGCCTGACCTGTCCGGTTTGCCGGATATGTCAGGATGGCTTCTGCCGCGCCTCCTGAATGGATACGACGTCGGAGGCGACCATATGCGGCCTGTCGGTCTCTACCGCCTTCAGCGGCTCGACGGGCTTCAATCCGGCCAGACAGTCGCGCGCGAGTTGCTGATACTCGGCAGTTCCGCGTGTTTTCCAAGCGACTTCCTTCTCGGTGACGTCGCGGATCACCCTTGCCGGCGATCCGACCACCATCGAGCGCGGTGGAATTATCGTTTCGCCCCGCACGAACGCCTGCGCGCCGACGATTGATTCCGCACCAAGCTCTACTCCATCCATGATGACGGCATTCATCCCGACCAAGGCGTTCCGTCCCACTTTGCAACCGTGCAGGATCGCGCCGTGGCCGATATGACCGTCGGTGCCCACCATTGCCTCGCGGCCGGGAAACGAATGGATGATGCAGTTGTCCTGCACATTGGCGCCATCCCCGATCACGATCCTGCCGAAATCGCCCCGCAGGCTTGCTCCGGGTCCGATATAGCACCCATGACCCAGGATGACATTTCCGATCAGAACCGCCTGAGGATGGACATATGTATCCTCGGGCACAACGGGAACGAACCCTTTGAATTCATAACAATACGCCATTATCTCTCCTTTTTGTGGGTTGGGATCCACTGGTTACCGGAACCAGACGTCAAACGCTCATCGACCGTCCAGTCGGGACCCGAAAGCCTGAAAGGTGCTGGCTTCCGGAACGCGCGATCACGAAAATCAGTCATGTGTTAGCAAATGACGCAAGCGCCCTAAATCACGGTTTAGCTATGTTGACAGTTATCTAGGCTAAGCGCTAAAATCAAACATATGTTAGAAATTGAGATGGCTTCCCGTTCACAACAGCCAGACCAAGCATGGGAGAGAGAGAAATGAAAGACAAAGCCTATGTCGTCGGCGTCGGGATGGTCCCATTTCAGAAGCCGGGAAAATCTGATAGCTATGATGTGATGGCGACCGCAGCCACCCGTTCTGCCCTGGCCGATGCGGGTCTGGATTATGACAAGGTTCAGCAGGCCTATGTTGGCTATGTCTACGGCGACAGCACCTGTGGCCAGCGGGCCTTGTATCAAGTCGGCATGACCGGCATCCCGGTTCTGAATGTGAACAACAACTGCTCGACCGGTTCGTCTGCCCTGTTCCTGGCCCGCCAGGCCGTTGAAAGCGGCGCAGTGGAATGTGCTCTGGCACTAGGGTTCGAGCAGATGCAGCCCGGCGCAATCGGCGCGATGTTCCACGATCGGGTCAGCCCGTTTGCGGCGTTCGACGAAGAAACCGACGCTCTGATCAGCAATCCCGATATTCCGCTGGCGCTGCGCTATTTCGGCGGCGCGGGCAAAGCGCATATGGAAGAGTTCGGCACTACGCTGGAAACCTTCGCGAAAATCCGCGCCAAGGCCAGTCGGCATGCGGCCAAGAACCCGGTGGCGCTGTTCCGGCAGGAAGTGACGCCAGAAGAAGTGATGGCGGCGCAGATCGTCTGGCCCGACGTCATGACCAAGCTGATGGCGTGCCCGCCGACCTGTGGCGCGGCTGCGGCAATCGTGTGCTCCAAGGCCTTCGCCGACAAGCACGGTCTGGACAGCTCGGTCCGCATTGCCGCTCAGGCCATGACGACGGACGGCCCGGAAACTTTCGGCGCGCATGACATGCGTGAGGTCGTCGGCTATTCGATGGCAAAACGTGCCGCGGATAAGGTCTATGAGGCGGCGGGCATCGGGCCTCAGGATGTGGACGTGGTAGAACTGCATGACTGTTTCGCCCATAACGAGCTGATCACCTATGAGGCGCTTGGGCTTTGCCGTCGCGGTGATGCGGCGAAATTCGTCGACGATGGCGACAACACATATGGCGGCAAATACGTGACTAATCCGTCGGGCGGGCTGTTGTCCAAGGGGCATCCGCTCGGGGCGACCGGCCTTGCCCAATGCACCGAGCTAGTCCAGCAGCTGCGCGGGCAGGCCGACGCCCGGCAGGTCGATGGTGCGCGGCTGGCGCTCCAGCATAATCTGGGTCTCGGCGGAGCTTGTGTGACCACGCTTTATGAAAAAGCGTGACAGCACCAATCGGGAGGAGAAAACATGACTGGAAATCTTGACGGGCGCGTTGCGCTGGTCTCCGGTTCGGGCCGAGGTATCGGTCGCGAGATCGCGCTCAAGCTGGCCTCGGAAGGGGCGCGCGTGGTGGTCAACGATCTGGATGCCGACCCGGCCAATGACACCGCCGAGGCGATTCGTGCGGCTGGCGGCGAAGCAATGGTTTGCGCCGGCAGCGTGACTGAAGACGGTTTTGCCGAACGTTTCATCAAAACGGGCGTGGACAGCTTTGGCGGACTGGACATCATCGTGAACAATGCCGGCTACACTTGGGACAGCGTCGTTCAGAAGATGACCGATGAACAGTGGCAGGCGATCATCGACGTTCACCTGACCGCGCCCTTCAGGATTCTGCGCGCCGCCCAGCCGGTGATCAGCGCCAAGGCCAAAGAAGAGGCTGCTGCAGGGCAGGAAGTGTTCCGCAAGGTGGTGAATATCTCATCCATCGCGGGGACCGGCGGTAATGCCGGCCAGATCAACTACGCCGCCGCCAAGGCCGGTATTCTGGGTGTCACCCGGACGATGGCCAAGGAATGGGGCCGCTACAAGGTCAATGTCAACGCGGTGGCCTTTGGCCCGATCCGCACGCGGCTGACCGAGGGCAGCGCCAAAGGCGACAGCACGATCAAGGTGGAAGACAAAGAGATCAAGGTTGGTGTGAACCCCGATCTCTTGTCCCAGATGGAGCGCATGATCCCGCTGGGCCGGGTCGGCACTCCGGAAGAGGCCGCCAGTGCGGTCTATTTGTTCTGCACGCCCGAATCGAACTTCATTTCGGGTCAGCATATCATTTGCGGCGGCGGTTTCACGATCTGACCCAAGCCCGCCAAGCCACGTTTTCGGGCCTTGGCGGGCGACTGACATTTCCGGGCGGCCGTATGACGATTACCCGAACGGGATTTGCCACAAGTTCCAATCCAACACGTTCGGGGCGATTGACTCATTGGCACCAATTGCCTAACAGCTGTTAGTTAGGCAATATACTGTAAAGAGACCCCATGGCGAATACCACAGCGAGTAAGCTCAACGAGATCCCCCGGGGGGCGGTCGGGCGTGGTGGCGTCCTGGATGTTGCGGCGCGGCTGTTTCGCGAGCAGGGCTATGGGTCGGTGTCACTCAGAAAAATCGCCGCAGCCGCAGGGATCAAGGCGGGCAGCATATATTACCATTTCGGCTCCAAGGATGAGATCGTCGCGGCCGTTCTGGATGCAGGTATTCAGGTCGTTCATGAGAGCATGCGCCAAGCCGTTTCCGCCTTGCCCGAGGGCGCCGGCGCCGAGGCGATCCTGCGGGCAGCGATCAGGGCGCATCTGCGCGCGCTTCTGGACGTCAGCGATTATTCCTCGGCCAATGTGCGCATTTTCGGGCAGGTGCCGCAATCCGTCCGCGATGCCAATCTGCACACGCGCCGGGCCTATGAGGCCGAATGGGACAACCTGTTGTCCCGGATTCAGGCAGACGGTGCGCTGAAACGCGAAGTGGACATCCGCCGCCTGCGCCTGATGTTGATCGGTGCGCTGAACGCCACGCTTGAATGGTTCGATCCGCACCGCGGCAGCGCAGAGGCGCTGTCACGCACCTATGCCGATGTGTTCCTCAACGGAATACTTGAAAGACAGGAGACCTGAGCCATGGCGCGCCTTGAAACAGCAGTGCTGACCGCATCAGAGATCTATGCGCGGAATCACCAGGCGCAAAGCGCGCGGGTCGAGACCTTGCGCGCGCGGATGGCCGTGGCCACCTCGGGCGGGCGCCTCGACATGGTCGAGCGCCACCGCAAGCGCGGCAAGCTGCTGGTACGCGAGAGGATCGACTTGCTGGTGGATCCGGGCACGGCGTTTCTGGAACTGTCGTCGCTCGCGGCCTACGGGCAATACGGCGGCGAGGTGCCAGGTGCGGGAATCGTGACAGGCATCGGCATCGTTCATGGGCTGCCCTGCATGGTGATCGCCAATGACGCGACGGTGAAGGGCGGATCATTTTACCACGAGACGGTGCAAAAGCACATCCGCGCCCAGGAAATCGCGGCGGAAAACCGGTTGCCCTGCCTTTATCTGGTGGATTGCGGCGGGGCCTATCTGCCCGAGCAGGACCGGGTCTTTCCCGACGCCCGCCATTTCGGCAATTCCTTCTATCGCCAGACCAACATGTCGGCCAGCGGCTTGCCGCAGATCTCGGCCGTGTTCGGCGGCTGCACGGCAGGCGGGGCCTATATTCCCGCGCTGTCGGACGAGGTCATCATGGTGCGCGGCAACGCGCGCATCCATCTGGGCGGGCCCTCGATCGTCAAGGTGGCGATCAACGAAGAGGTCGATGGCGAAACGCTGGGCGGTGCCGAGATGCATAGCCGCGTCTCGGGCGTGTCCGACCATCTGGCAGAAGACGAATACCATGCGCTGGCGCTGATGCGCGACATCGTAGCAGAACTTGGTCCATCGCGCCCGATGCCGCCCGACGCAGCCCCCGCGCCGCCCGCGCATGATCCGTCAGAATTGCTCGGCATCATCAGCGCCGACCGCAAGCAGCCCTACGACATGCGCGAGGTTCTGCTGCGCATGATCGACGCGGGCGAGTTCCGCGAATTCAAGCCCGGCTGGGGTGAGACGCTGGTTTGCGGCACCGGGCGGATCCACGGCTATCGGGTCGGTATCCTGGCCAACAACGGCGCGCTCATGTCGGACAGTTCGCTGAAGGGGGCGCAGTTCGTCTCGATGTGCGACCAGCGCAATATCCCGCTACTGTTCTTGCACAACATCGCGGGTTTCATGGTCGGGACCGAGGCGGAGCGCGGCGGCATCGCCAAGAACAGCGCCAAGCTGGTCTATGCCATGTCGGTTGCCAAGGTGCCGCGATTGTCAGTCCTGCTTGGCGGATCCTATGGAGCGGGTAATTACGGCATGTGCGGACGCGGATTTGCACCGAATTTCCTCTTTGCCTGGCCGATGGCGGAGTTGGCCACCATGTCCGCGGACATCGCGACCAACGTGATGCAGGAGCTGCGCCGCCAGAAAGCCGGCGAACCTGAAAAGATAGAGACCGATCTTGCTGAGATCGAGACGCAGGTACGTGCCCAATATGGCGAACAGTCCGATCCGTATTACGCCACTTCGCGTCTATGGGATGACGGGTTGATCGAGCCCGGGCAAACCCGTGACATTCTAGGCCTGTGCCTGGCCGTCGTTTCTTCTGTCCCCAAGGTCGAGCGCCACACGCCCGTATTCAGAATGTGAGGTCGGTGAAATGACGACAACTTATGAAACCATCCGGCTTGAGACCGATGCGCGTGGCGTCGCCACCCTGACCTTGAACCGGCCGGACAAGCACAATGCCCTGAACGGCACGCTGATCACCGAACTTTGCGACGCGGCCGGGCGACTGGTATCCGATAAAAGCGTCCGTATCGTGGTTCTGACCGGTGCCGGCACTAGCTTTTGCGCTGGAGGGGATTTCAATTGGTTCGCCTCCAACGTCGAAAAATCCCGCGCCGAGCGGGTCGAACAAAGCGCCACGCTCGCGCATCTGTTGCGCCGACTGGACACGCTACAAAAGCCCCTGATCGGGCGGATCAACGGCCCGGCATATGGCGGTGGCGTGGGCATGATTTCGGTCTGCGACTATACCATCGGCGCAGAAGGCGCACGCTATGGCTTGACCGAAGTGAAACTGGGTCTGCTGCCCGCCAATATCTCGCCCTACGTGGTGGCCCGCATCGGCAAGGTGCACGCGCGTGAAACCATGCTGTCGGGCGCGCTCTTCGACAGCGCGCGCGCCGAAAGGATCGGGCTACTCACCGAGGTCGTCGCCGCCGACGCGTTGGATGCCGCCGTTGAACGGGTGGTGCACGATCACCTTCAGGCAGCGCCCGGCGCGGTGGCGGATACCAAGGCACTGATCGCTTATGTCGCCAGTCACGATCTGGAAACCAACATGATCTACACCGCCGACCGTCTGGCCGACGCCTGGGAAACCGGGGAAGGCATTGAAGGCATCAACAGCTTTCTCAACAAGAGCGTGCCTTCGTGGAGAGTGAAATGAGTTTCACCCGCGTCCTGATTACCAACCGGGGCGAGATCGCCCGGCGCATCCAGCGCGGGTGCCGCAAGCTGGGGCTGGAAACGGTTGCGGTCTTTTCCGAGGCCGACCGCGACGCGCCCTTCGTAGCCGAGGCGGATCACGCTGTCTGTATCGGCCCGGCGGCTGCGTCTGAAAGCTACCTGAACGTCCCGGCCATCCTGGGGGCTGCGCGCGCCACGGGCGCGGGTGCGGTGCATCCCGGTTATGGCTTTCTGTCCGAGAACGCGGATTTCGCGGCAGCGGTCGAGGCCGCAGGTCTAGTCTTTATCGGACCGGAACCCGATGCCATCGCTCAAATGGGGTCCAAGATCGCGGCGAAGGCTGCGGCCGAGGCCGCAGGGGTGCCGGTGCTGCCCGGGTACAGCGGTGCCGATCAATCGGATTCACGCCTGCTGCAAGAGGCGGGCGCGCTTGGGGTGCCATTCCTGGTCAAGGCCAGCGCCGGCGGTGGCGGACGCGGGATGCGTCTCGTCACCGACATGGCCGACGCGCCCAAGGCCATCGCCTCTGCCCGGGCAGAGGCGCAGGGTGCGTTCGGCGATCCGACGGTATTTTTGGAACGCTATGCGCTCCGCTCCCGCCATGTCGAGGTGCAGGTGCTGGGCGACACGCATGGCAACCTGGTGCATCTCGGCGACCGGGACTGTTCGCTGCAACGCAATCACCAGAAGCTTATCGAAGAGGCCCCCGCGCCGAATCTGCCAGACGATCTGCGCGAGCATATGCGCGCTGCCGCCGTGCGCCTTGCACAGGCGATCGGATACCGCTCTGCCGGAACGGTTGAATACCTATATGACCCCGAGCGCCGCGCCTATTACTTCCTTGAGATGAATACCCGCCTTCAGGTCGAACATCCCGTCACCGAGGCGATCACCGGAATCGACTTGGTCGAATGGCAGTTGCGCATCGCGCGGGGCGAGCGGCTGACTTTCCAGCAACCCGACGTACACTTCGAAGGCCACGCCATCGAAGTGCGCGTTGCCGCCGAAAACCCGGCCGAGAATTACCGCCCCGAAACCGGCAGGATCACGCTGTGGGTGCCGCCTTCGGGCGTGCGGCTGGATACGGGCGTCGGGGAAGGTTCAACTGTCGGCCATCACTACGATTCCATGTTGGCCAAGCTGATCATCCATGCGCCGGACCGGGCGCAGGCCATCCGCAAGAGCGTGGCCGCAATCGACGGCTTTGCCGTGGGCGGGCTGGGGCTGAACCTGGCGTTTCAGCGCGCCTTGTTAATTCATCCCGACTTTGCCGCGATCCGGCATCACACCGCCGGGCTTGGCGAGATGTTTGTGAACGGGTGGGCACCCCCCGCACCCGATGCGCAAAGCCGCGCGCTGGCCACACTGGCCCTGCATTTGCATCTGGTCCCGACGGCCGGGAACACCCCTTGGCAAGGTCTAGGTGCGTGGCGTCTGACCGCGCCCGCAGGCCGGCCCGGCGCTGCCTTCTATTGGGCCTTGGGCGACGAAGACCCGACCAGCGCGGCGGGCGATAAAAGGCATCTGACGATCAGATTGCCGGACGACACCCCTGTTACCGTCGAAGCGCCCGGCCTGACCGCCGACCGCCTGACAGGGCGCGTTGGCGGCGTGCCCTTTACCCGCGCCGCGCACCTGCGCCGCACGAAAAAACACTGGCAGGTGTTTCTGTCAACGCCGGATGGTATGGCCGGGTTTGCCATTGAAACGCTGGAGGACAGACACCTGCAACGCGCTTCGGGAAAGGTCGGCGGGGAAGACTTGCTTGTCGCGCCGATGCCCGGTGCAGTGGTCGAACTGCGGGTCGCGCCCGGCGATCGGGTCGCGGCGGGCGATACACTGGTGGTGCTTGAGGCGATGAAACTGCTGCAAAGCCTGGTCGCCCCGTTTGCGGGCATCGTAGCCGAAATCTACTGCGCCGCCGGCGACACCGTCGCCGGGCAAGCGCCCCTTGTAAAACTCGATCCAGAGGAAATCCAATGACCAAGCATGACATGATTGATGCGGCCACAAGCCCGTTCAGCGAGGACCTGAACATGATCCGCGCGCAGCTGCGCCGCTTCATCGAAACCGAAGTGACGGCCAAGGCCGACGCTTGGGAAAAGGATGGCATGGTGCCGCGTGACGTGCTGCGCCGGATGGGCGATCTGGGCGTGCTGGGCATGCGCTATGACGAGCAATATGGCGGCGCAGGGCTAAATGTGATGTCCAGCGTCATGCTGGCCGAGGAAGCGGGTCGCTCCACCTTCGGCGGGTTTTCGGCCACGGTTCTGGTCCATACCGACATGGCCTCGCCGCATCTTGAAAACGCCGGTACGCCCGAACAAAAGGCGCGCTGGATGCCCTCGATCACCTCGGGCGAAAAGATTGCCGCAGTGGCCGTGACCGAACCGGGCGCCGGGTCTGACGTGGCGGGGATGCGCACGCGCGCGGTGCAGGACGGATCGGACTGGGTGATCAACGGCACCAAGATGTTCATCACCAACGGCGTGCATGGCGACATCTATTTCGTCGGCGCCAAGACCGACCCGGACGCCAAGGGCTCGCGCGGGATCACCATGTTCACGGTCGAAAAGGGCACGCCGGGGTTCTCTGTCGGCCGGGCGCTGAACAAGACCGGCTGGCTGTGCTCGGACACCGCCGAACTGATCTTCGAGGATGTGCGCATCCCGGCAGAGAACGTGCTGGGGGAGGTGAACCGGGGCTTCTACTCGGTGATGAAGAACTTCCAGAACGAACGGATCGTGCTGGGTGCAATGGCCTGCGCCGAGGCGCAATCCGCACTTGAAATGACTGTGGATTACGTCAAGCAGCGCAAGGCTTTCGGTGGTGTGCTGTGGGACAAGCAGGCAGTGCGCCAGCGATTGGCCGATTGCCAGACCCGGATTGAAGCGGGACGTCAGCTTACCTTTCACGCTGCGTCACTAGATGCCGCGGGCGGCGATTGCGTCAAAGAAGTATCGATGGTCAAGGCCTATTGTGGCGAGCTGGTAAACAGCGTGCTTTACGACTGTGTCCAGTTCCATGGCGGTATGGGCTATATGCGGGGAACACCCGTGGAACGCATGTCGCGCGATGCCCGTGTCCAGGCCATCGGCGGCGGTGCCACCGAGGTCATGCTCGAAGAGGTCGCCAAGCGGATGTGAACTCACCATTACAAAAACCATATCAACGACCAACTGACACAAGGACTAACAAAATGAATTTGGAATCTACTCAACGCCAACCACTCGCAAGTCTGTCCCGAGAGTTCGCAACTATACTCATCGGCACCATTCTTCTGACACTCTCCGCGAAAATCGTGGTTCCTTTCTACCCGGTTCCGATGTCGACCCAATCCCTAGCAGTCCTGGGCCTTGGACTTTTTCTGGGTCCAGTTCGCGGTGGACTTGTTGTAGTAATCTACCTTCTGGAAGGCGCGCTTGGCCTTCCGGTTTTCGCTGGCACGCCTCCCGCGCCGGCCGGATTGGTCTATATTGCCGGCCCCACAGGCGGATACTTGATTGGGTTCGCACTCGCAGCGGCTGCCGCTGGATGGATGGTTCAAAAGTTGAGAGGGTTTCAGCCTGCATTCAGAGCAACTGTCGCGGCTCTGTTGCACAAATCGCGTGAGGGATTCATCTCGTGAATCCAGCGTGGTAGCTGTGATGCATGAGCAGACCCA
>NZ_CANMEH010000014.1 GCF_947496875.1 uncultured Paracoccus sp.
CCACAATGTCCACTATCAATGGTGGACACTATCCCGCACTCTCACACCGCGGCAGAGCGGTTAGACCGGACGGTTACGATGGAAGCGGGATGTCGAGCTTTGGATCAATCGGCAACCTCTGACCTAATCGCTTTGAAAGAATAGGGTAACCGCCATCATGGCCTTAGGGAGTGGTAGCCAGCGTTACCTTCGCCAAGGTACGTGCTGGTCCGTCGAGTGAACTTATTGCGGCTGGCCAGGTATCCTTATCAACGTCCAGGACGTTGCGAAGCCAAGCCAAGGTCAACCGCCGAGTCGCTTCAAGGCTCTCAGGTGCCTCGATCTCGGTTTCCTTCGCATCCAGCCCGGCGATTCCCCCCAATCCATGACCAACACCGTACACCGTGACAAGTGCCTGGGCATCCGGGCTGTCGTAAAACGCGTCTGCATGCCATTCCGGTCCGCGCCCTGTGAAGTGCGGGGCGTCGTCAGCGCCGCAGACCACCAGACTGGGCGCTTTCATAAGCGTGAAATCCACGTCGAAAAACGGAAAACGGGCTGCGCTTTGCGCGAATAGGTCGCTTCCGCCCCGACCTGGTGCTGCAAGCAGGACCCCTGCGCGTATCCGCGGGTCGGCGAAGCTTTCCCCTGCAAGTCGCGCGCCCAGCAGCAAGCTAACGGTATGGCCGCCAAACGAGTGACCTGCCACCGCAATACGCTGATGATCAAGCCGACCTGCTATTGCTGGCCCCTGCCGTTCCACTTCATTTAGTTGGTCAAGAATTGCTGTAATCTCAGTCACGCGTTGGCGCCAGAAGTAGGGCGCGCCGGGGGCGTCCTGCGGCAGACCACCGACGAGCGAATTTCCATGGGTTGGCTGAATCACGGCAAAACCGCGTTCAGCCCAAAACTGCGCCAGAGGTGCATAGCCATCTTTAGACGGAATATACTTTGATGGCCCTGCCCCATGCGACAGCAGCACGATGGGCAAGGCATCGCCTTTGGCTGGTGCAGTCACACGCAGTTCAAGCGGCGCGCGTCCTGCCATCGGCAAGAGGATCGGGGTATAGGCTACGGTCAGCGCCGCTGGGGGCGCTGAGATTGACCGTGACAGATCAATAAGATTGTTCATGTATCATCCTTCATTGCCCCTCAACGGGCTGCTGGGTCAAAAAGTCCAGTGCGTTCAGTTTCTGGCCTCGGCGGCGGTCTCATTGTAAATTGCTTCGGCATCGGCACCCGCCGGCAGACGCATCGGCGCGCCCGGGTCTGTCACGGCCCGCCACACGGCCTGTGCCACATCGCCAACCTCTGTTTTTTCGGTCGAGGTGCGCATCGTGGCGAAATAGTCTTGCACGAATGCCTCGTAGGGCGCCGGGACGTTCATACCCATGCGTGCCACGGCGTTCTTTCCAAAGGCTGTCGTCGGCGCTGACCCTGGCAGGACTAGCCTGATCCGGATGCCGAACTGCGCTGCCTCAAGGGCGAGGCTTTCCGTGAACGTATTAATGGCGGCCTTGCTGGCGCTGTAGACCGACAGCGCCGGAAACGGGCGCAGCGTGACGCTGGAACTGATGTTCACGATGACACCGGTTTGTCGCGCACGCATGCCCGGCAGAACAGCCTGAGTCATAGCCATCGTACCAATGACATTGGTCTCGAAAAGCTCACGGGCCTTGGCGATATCTACGCCCTCCAGCACGTTCAGCATGCCGACCCCAGCATTGTTGACGAGCGCATCGACAACACCGACGTCTGCAACGGCTTGTGCGATGCTGTCTGCATCCGTGACATCGAGGGCCAGGATTTGCAGGCGATCGTGCTCCGGCATTGTCTGTTCCTGCGGTGTGCGCATGGTTGCGACAACATCCCAACCTTGAGCGAGGAATAGCTCTGCTGTTGCAAGGCCGAAGCCCGTTGAGGCACCGGTGATAAGAATTTTTGGCATGAGTGTATCTCCTGTCGTTTGTACGATGAGAGATAGACAAAATACCCGGACTTCCTATATTTATAAGTCCATCATCATTCAGCAAAAGTCCGAAACTTGACCATTTCGACAACTGACCCCCTCGCCAGCGTCGTCGCATTGCTCAAGCCAGAGCCGTCTATCGCCAAGCTTGTCAGTGGCGGTGGTCGCTGGCGCGTCACGCGTACGAACATGACAAACCCGTTCTACTGCGCAATGGTCGAAGGCACGTGTCTGCTGACGATTCAAAACCGTCCACCGCTTGTACTTGAAGCGGGGGACTTTGTGCTGGTGCCCGAAGTTTTCGATTTCACCATGTCAAGCATCAACCCTCCACAAAGCGGTGCACCGCATCTGCCGCTGGAGACTGGTCCAGGCATTTTCCGCTTGGGCGAGCAGGACGCGCCGATCGAGGTGCGGTGCTTGGTGGGCCACTGCAACTTTGCCTCGCCGGACCGGGAGCTGCTCGTTTCACTGCTGCCGGCGGTCGTCCATGTGCGCGCACAACGCCGCCTGATTGCGCTTGGCCAGATGATTCAGGAAGAGACGCAAAGCAATCTCGCGGCCCGTGACATGGTGCTCGGGCGGCTTCTGGAGCTGCTTTTGGTTGAGGCCCTGCGCTCCGTCGAGAGCACGATGGCAGAACCAGGTTTGCTCCGCGGCCTTGCTGATCGAAGACTTGCCTTGGCACTGCGGAAAATCCACGCCGACCCCAGTGCCAGTCTGTCCGTTCAAGGCTTGGCCGCCGCAGCGGGTATGTCCCGCTCAACCTTCTTCCACCGCTTTAACTGCGAGGTCGGATCAGCGCCTATGGAATATGTAACTGCCTGGCGGATGGCAGTGGCAAAGGACATGCTGATAGGAGGAAACATCGCATTGGCCGAGCTCGCGAGCCGTGTCGGATACGGGTCCGTCAGTTCCTTCAGCATGGCGTTCTCGCGACATGTCGGCACGCCACCCGGCGCTTTCGCTGCCAGAGGCCAGGCCGCATAAATCACGCATCTTGCAGTTCCCCGAAGAGTGCCAGAATCGACGCGCATTCCTCACACCGTTCTAATCATCATCATGAGGCGCCTGCTCTGCCGGCACCTCACGCGAGATTTCCTTGAGGAACCTGTCGCCAGTCGCCAGCCTGCGGCCGAGATTCTGCATGAAGCCCTCGAACCGCTCATTCCCCTTGATCCGCGAGGATTGCTTCGCGCTTTCCGGCAACGGAGGGGTCATCGTCAACCAGAAGCGGACAAACAAAGAAAGGGTCTCACCGAGGACGGCGACGTCTTCATCTAGCGTGTCGACCTGTCGGCCGATCTTGTCAAGGCGGCGCGACATGGCTGCTTCCAGCCGATCCGACGTGTCGCCCGACAGGAAGGACGCGACGGCTGCCTCGATAATAGCGGACTTCGATACCTGTCGGCGCAACGACAGCGCGTCGACCTGTTTGAGCAGGTCCGGGTCGAAATAGACATTCATACGGGTACGGGTTGTCATCAGCGGTCTCTCAAAGCTCGATACCGTCATCTGGATTCATAGACGCCTGCCGCGCGATCATCCGCATCCGCGAGCGCAGTGCGCGGGCTTTGGCCGAGTCCACGTCGGGGTCATCGTCCAAAAAATCGAACTCCTGAGCAGGCGATGGTGGCGGTGGGATGATCTCCTCATGCTCGGGCAAATCCGGCTCACGGCGGATTCCCGCATTGTCGGGATCGCTTTCGGTCCCGCTGAGGATGCTGGTCGCAGGTCTTTTCGCAGACATAATGACGCGGCTCGTCCAATCGTCAGTTGTTTGCTTCGCCGCGGAAGCCGATGGCAACTCAGGCGGTGTCAGGATGCGTTCCTGCAACCGCTCGTCCTCGAAATAGCGGGCCTTGATGGCGCGGATCGGCGGCGTGCCCGCGACCATGACGATTTCATCGGTTGGCGGTAGCTGCATGATCTCGCCGGGCGTGAGCAGCGGCCGGGCCGTCTCCTGCCGCGACACCATCAAATGCCCCAGCCACGGCGCTAGGCGATGGCCGGCATAGTTGGTGGAATCGCGCAGCTCGGTTGCGGTGCCGAGCGCGTCGCTCACCCTCTTGGCGGTGCGCTCGTCGTTGGTGGCGAAGCTGACGCGCACATGGCAGTTGTCGAGGATCGCGTTGTTCGGCCCATAGGCGCGCTCGATCTGGTTGAGGCTCTGCGCGATCAGGAAGCCTTTGATTCCATACCCCGCCATGAAGGCGAGCGCCGATTCAAAGAAGTCGAGGCGGCCGAGTGCTGGAAACTCGTCCAGCATCAACAGCAGCCGATGGCGCTTGGCCGAAGTGTTCAAATCGTCGGTCAAGCGCCTGCCGATCTGGTTGAGGATCAGGCGGATAAGCGGCTTGGTGCGGTTTATGTCGGATGGCGGCACGACCAGATAGAGCGTGACGGGCTGGCGGCTGCCAACCAGATCGGCAATGCGCCAGTCGCATCGTGCCGTCACCCGCGCCACCACGGGATCGCGGTAGAGGCCGAGAAACGACATGGCAGTGCTCAATACGCCCGACCGTTCGTTCTCGGATTTGTTCAACAGTTCACGGGCCGATGACGCGATGACGGGATGAACGCCCGCCTCGCCGAGATGCGGCGTGTCCATCATGGCGCGCAAGGTGGACTCGACCGGACGGCGCGGGTCGGACAGGAAGTTGGCGACACCCGCCAAGGTTTTGTCCTTCTCCGCATAGAGAACATGCAGGATCGCGCCGACCAGCAAGCTATGGCTAGTCTTCTCCCAATGATTGCGCTTGTCGAGACTGCCTTCGGGATCGACCAGAATATCCGCGATATTCTGAACGTCGCGGACTTCCCATTCCCCTTGCCGGACCTCCAGCAGCGGGTTGTAGGCCGACGATCTGGCATTGGTCGGATCGAACAGCAGGACGCGGCCGTGCTTTGCACGAAAGCCCGCTGTCAGCGTCCAGTTCTCGCCCTTTATGTCGTGCACGATGGCGGATGCGGGCCATGTCAGCAGCGTCGGCACCACCAATCCGACGCCCTTGCCGCTCCGGGTCGGGGCGAAGCATAGGACATGCTCGGGACCGTCATGGCGCAGATAGTCCCGGTCGTATCGGCCGAGCAGGACGCCATCGGGGCCGAGCAATCCGGCCGCGCGGATTTCCTTGTCTTCGGCCCATCGCGCCGAACCATAGGTGGCGACGTTGCGCGCCTCCCGTGCGCTGATGGTCGACATGAAGATGGCGGCGGCGATGGCGAGGAAGCCGCCCGATACCGCGATGATGCCGCCCTCGACGAAAATTGCGGGCGCATAGGCGTCGAAGGAAAACCACCACCAGAAGAAGGCCGGGGGGTAATAGATCGGCAGGCCAACCAGCTCGAACCATGGCGCTCCAAGCTGCGGCTGAAAGCCGAGGCGGAAAGCAACCCATTGCGTCGCTGCCCACGTCATCACCAGAACGATGGTGAAGACGACAGCGATCTGACCCCAACGGATTCGTCCTCCGCGCATTCGGGCTCCAATCGGCAAAGAGACGGAGGCCAATCAGAGAGTAGGCAAAATCGAGACAGGCAACAGGAAAGATGATGCCGGAGGGCTGCCGGATACTATCGGCGGCAAATAGGACGGGCTGCGTCGATGCTGGCGGCTGCCCTGTTACTACTGCGCAACTAGCTGCGCGAATCGCCTTTGCGGCCCATCGTGCCTGCGAGGTTGAGCAGGCTCTTTAGGGCTGCGTTGCCGTTGGACGGCAACCAGACGGCGGAGAAGGCAACCGGCTCGAGTTCGTCGGCGAAGGACAGGAAGACAACACCGGTCGTCGGCAGCAGCGCCGTGGCCGCCCCGACGATGGTGACGCCGAAGCCCTGCCCGACCATGGAGAGCAAGGTTCCCCGCCCCACATCGAAGCGCAGGATCGAGGGCGCGGGCCAGCGCCCAGCCAGACGCAGCACGATATGATCGTGAACCTGCGGGCCAGTGCCGCCATGGCGGACAAGGAATGTCTCGCCCACCAGATCGGACCAAGTGATCGCCGATTGGCCGGCAAGGCGGTGATCTTGCGGCAATACGGCGACAAGCGGTTCGGTCCAGATCGGGCGCGTATGGCAGTCGGGCAACTCGGGCGCACCCGCCACGAACGCCACGTCCAGCCGCTCGGCGCGAAGCTGCATGATCGCCTCGCGGGCCGTACCCTCGGTGATCTCGACGTCGATGCCGGGATGGTCTTCGCGATATTGCGCGATCAGTTCGGCGAGGAAGCTGCGCGGGGTCAGGGCATGGATGCCGATGCGCATGCCGCCGCACTCTCCCGACGCCACCATGCCAGCGGTCTTGACCGCATGATCGAGTTGATCGACGCCGGCGGCGACCCGCTCGACAAAGAGCCGCCCGGCCTCAGTGAGCCGGACGCCTCTGGTGTTGCGCTCGAACAGGAGAATGCCGAGGTCTTGCTCCAGCGCCTTGATCCTTGCACTGACGTTGGACTGGCTGGTGCCGAGGGCCTGGGCTGCACGGTAGAAGCTGAGATGTTCGGCGACGGCGAGTGTCTGGATCAGGGATGCGAGGGGGATGCGCGACCCCAGCGAGGTCGGCATCCCCCATGGACGATCATTCATGGGTGCTGATCGTCGCCGTCGCATCACCTTATCCTCGCCGGGTGCGAGGTGCAGCGAAACGCACCAGCGGCTTGTTTGGAGAACGGCGTCTGACTGGAGAATATTTCATTTGAAAGCCGACCTCGCGCTGCTTGCAAGCGCATGTAAGGAAAGGGGGCAAGCCACGGCGGCTGGGCGGAGAACACTTAACCTTTCCTCGCGCCCTCGCGCCGCCGTCGACAGCTCGATACCAGGGGGTGCTGCTAAGTCTCGAAACGAAGCGGGTTGTCTTCCAAATCGTTCAAGACAGTATTGGACATATGTCCATATTGGACGTATGTCCAGAGAAAGTATATCTGTACGCTTCAATCTGCACGAGATCACGGTGGGCACATCATCGCCGCGCACGATCGAAAGCTCGGCACGGTACAGCTCGGCGAACTCCTTCTCAGCGCCTCTCGTGCACCAAGCATCTCGACACGATCCGGCTCCCTGCGCGCAAGCGCGCCGTTAGAGTGGAGCGGGCGACGTCGAACGTGCGCAAGGCGGCCGCCATGGTCGCACCGGCCTCCAGCGCGGCTACGATCTGATCGAGCTTTTCGTCGCTGATCGCTCGGGGGCGGCCGAACGTCTTGCCCCGGCGCTTTGCGGCCACCGCGGGATGAAACCGATGTTGTTTCTTCGCAGTAATCGAGAACGTCTTCATGCTCCCGGTCGTTGAGGCTCATTGATTCTCAAGGAGTCCTCGGGCCACAAGGTCCTTGATCTCCTCGCTGGACGCGCGGGTTTCGAGTTCCAGGCTCGCCAACAGATCAAGACCCATTGCGACGGCCACCAGCCGAGTGGCAACCTCGCCGGGCTTTACGTCCTTTCGGAAATCGCCAGTCGATTGTCCTTTTTCGATTATCTCCTTAATGCTCTCTATGCACTCCTCCATCAGACCACGTACAGCCTTGCGGACGATCCCGTCTTTTCTGGCTACGGCAAGTGCCTCGTTCCAGAGACCCGCGGTTTGAACGTCGAACGCCTGACCTTCACCGATCAAAGCCGAGAGCAGCCGGTCAAGCGGCACCATACCGGCCAGTTCGTCAGGACCCGGAACGGCAACCCTGTTGATTGCGGTCCGGAAAGCTTCAGCGCGCAGATCGGAGGCCGAGGCGAAATGGTGATGTATCTGGCCGGGTGAGGCGTCGATCGCCTTCGCGACGGCCCGAACCGTTGCGCCGGTCAGACCTTTCGTCAAGGCGATCTCGACTGCTGCATTGATGATGCTGGACCGCCTTTCGTCCTTGCTCATGTAAGTCATTCGCGATCTCCAGGGAAAATTTGCGCGATTAAGCTGGACATGCGTCCAATATGGACATATGTCCAGCTCCGGTCCAGTCCCTTAAGATGAGCATATCAATCCAGGTCAAGCAATCTCCGAAACGGACAGCCGTCTTCGCCGGTCGGGAGCCGATGTTGCCATGTGCCGGAGGCCGACAGGCTGTCGGATGACCAACGAAGCGCCTGTCGCAGGGGGTTGCTTATCTGGTGTGCTCCGAAGTCAACGGGACCTCGGAAGGAAAATGAACACTGTCGGTCGAAGACCTTGCGGGTTGAATGAAATGAACAAATTGTCGTGCCTCCTTGGATTTGCCGTCGCATTTATGATGCTTGCCGGGTGTCGCGAAGACGGCTCGGCCAGCGCGATGGAAGCGGCCGAAGAGATGCCGCCGAGCGAAGTCGGCGTCGTCATTTCCACGCGCGAGGCCATCCCGGTCCTGTCCGAACTGCCTGGACGTATCTCGCCTGTTCGTATTTCCGAGGTGCGTCCACGTGTCGGTGGGATCATCGTCGAACGGGTTTTCGAGCAGGGAACATTCGTGAAGGAAGGCGATCCCCTGTTTCGGATCGATCCGGTCATGTTCGAGGTCGAGGTCGAAGCCGCGCAGGCCGGCATTGCCCGCGCGGAGGCCCAGCTTCTGCGCGCCCGGCAAGAGGCCGAGCGAGCCCGTGTTCTCGTGTCTCGAAATGCGACCAGTCAGGCCAGCTTTGAAAACGCGGTCGCCAACGAGCGACAGGCTGAAGCCGATCTGGCCTCGGCGCGGGCGACGCTTCGCGCGGCCGAAATCAATCTCGCCTATGCGACCGTGACAGCGCCGATAACGGGGCAGATCGGGCGGGCCATGGTCACGGAAGGCGCCCTGGTGTCGTCGTCCGGGGGCGAGCCGCTTGCAACGATCCAGCAGATCGACCCGGTCTATGCCGACATCCAGCAACCGGTCAGCGAGATGATGCGTCTGCGCGCGGCGCTGCGCGACGGGTCTTTGGAGGAGATCGAGCCCGGCGTTGGGCAGGTGCATCTGATGCTCGACGACGGGTCGCAATATCCGCACGCCGGGCGGCTCCTGTTCTCCGAGGCGACGGTGGAGCGTTCGAGCGGGCAGGTCACGCTTCGCGCGGAGTTCCCGAACCCGGATGGCACGTTGCTTTCGGGTCTCTATGTGAGGGTACGTGTCGAACAGGGGGTCGATGGCAATGCCATTGCGATCCCGAACCAGGCGGTCCGGCGCGACGGTAGCGGCAACGCGTCGCTATGGATTGTTGGCGAAGACAACATCGTCGTGGACAGACCCGTCACGCTCGGGCGGGTCGAGTCGGGTCGCACCATCATTGCGAGCGGCCTCGAAGAAGGTGAGAGCGTCATCCTCGACGGCTTTCAGAAGACCGGCCCCGGCGCACCGGTCGAACCTGTTCCATGGGTCGATGCATTGACCGAGCGGCAGCAATCCCCAAGCACCGCCGACGCGGACGAAACGACGGCATCAGGCCGCTAGGAACCCTCGAAATGGCACGCTTCTTTATCGACAACCCGGTTCTCGCCTGGGTCATCTCGATCTTCATCGTCCTGGCGGGCGTCCTCGCATTGCCCAACCTGCCGGTTGCGCAATATCCCAGCGTCGCTCCGCCGCAGATCACGATCGCCACGATGTTTCCCGGCGCATCGACGGAGGACCTGTATCGGCAGGTCACCAATCCGATCGAGGAGGAACTGAACGGCATTCCGGGACTCCTGTACTTCGAATCGACCAGCGACTCGACCGGATCGGTTTCGATCAACGTGACGTTCGAGACCGGCACGGAAATCTCGCAGGCCGTCGTGGATACGCAGAACCGGCTGAAGCGCGTCGAGGCGTCGCTTCCGGCGCAGGTGCAGCAGCAGGGCATTCAGGTCGAGGAAGCGGGAACCAGCTTCCTGATGCTGGTTGCGCTGACCGCGAGCGAGCCGAGCACGCTCGATGAAGTCGGGCTCGGCGACTACATCGCGCGCAACATCCTGAACGAGGTTCGCCGCGTTCCGGGTGTCGGCCGCGCGCAGTTGTTCGCCACGGAGCGGGCGATGCGGGTCTGGGTCGATCCCGACAAGCTCGTCGGGCTCAACCTGTCCATGACGGATGTCACCGACGCCATTCAGGAGCAAAACGCCCAGGTTGCCGCCGGATCGATCGGCGCCGAGCCGAATCCGGCGAGCCACCGCACGCAGGCTCCTATTCTGGTGACGGGCCAGTTGCAGACGCCCGCGGAGTTCGCGTCGATCGTTCTTCGCGCCGGCGAGGATGGTTCGCTCGTGCGCCTGTCCGACGTCGCCGAAGTCGCGGCGGACGCGGAGAGCTATGCCTTCTCGAGCTATCTGAACGGTATGCCGAGCGCGGCCATCGGCGTCCAGCTCTCGCCGAAAGGCAATGCGCTGGATACGGCAAACGGCGTCCGTGAAACCATGGAGCGTCTTTCCGGCCTGTTTCCCGCAGGCCTGGAATACCATATCCCCTACGATACGACGCCGTTCGTTTCGGCCTCGATCCAGAAGGTCATCCTGACGCTTCTGGAGGCGGTCGCGCTCGTCTTCGCGGTCATGTTCCTATTCCTCCAGAATATCCGCTACACCGTCATCCCGACGCTGGTCGTGCCGATCGCGCTGTGTGGAACACTCGCGATCATGCTGGCGGCGGGCTTCTCGATCAACGTGCTGACGATGTTCGCCATGGTTCTCGCGATCGGCATCCTCGTCGACGACGCCATCGTCGTCGTCGAGAACGTCGAGCGCATCATGAGCGAAGAAGGCTTGTCGCCGAAGGAAGCCTCCAAGAAGGCCATGACGCAGATTTCCAACGCGATCGTGGGGATCACGCTGGCGCTCTGCGCCGTCTTCGTGCCGCTGGCGTTCTTCCCCGGCGCGGTCGGCGTCATCTATCAGCAGTTCTCGCTGACGATGGTGACTTCCATCCTGTTCTCCGGCTTTCTGGCCCTCTCCCTGACGCCGGCGCTCTGCGCGACATTCCTGAAGCCTGTAGCGGCAGGACATGGACATTCAAGGAAGGGTCTGTTCGGCTTGTTCAACCGCGGTTTCGTCCGTGCGTCGAATGGCTATGCCAACGGCGTTAGTTATCTGGTCGGCCGCACCAAGCGATTCATGGTCATCTATCTGGCGCTCGTCGTGGGCCTTGGATGGACCTACTTCCAGATTCCCTCCGCGTTCCTGCCGCAAGAAGATCAGGGCTATCTCATGGCGGACTTCCAAGCGCCTTCCGGAGCGACGAGCAACCGTTTGCGCGAGGTCACGCTCGGGGCGGAGGAATTCGCCGCATCAAACGAGGCGATCGAAAGTGTGCTGATCATCCAAGGCTTCTCATTCTCGGGTCAGGGGCCGAACTCGGGCTTTGCCTTCATTACGTTGAAGGACTGGAGCGAGCGCGGCGAGGAGCAGAGCGCCGATGCACTGTCCGGGGAACTGTCGGGCTGGCTCTACCAGTTCCGCGACGCGATTGCCTACGCGATTTCGCCGCCGCCGATCGACGGGCTCGGCACGTCAGCCGGATTCGCGTTCCGCCTTCAGGATCGCGCCAATCTCGGCAACGATGCGCTCATCGCGGCGAGCGAGCAATTGATCGCAGACGCGGCTGAAAGCCCGGTGCTCGGGATGGTCTATACAGAAGGTCTCCAGCCCGGACCGCAGCTCAGTTTGAGGATCGATCGTGAGCGGGCAAACGCGTTCGGCGTCGGTTTCGGCGAGATCAACCGGACCATCTCTGCAGCTCTCGGCTCGTCCTATGTCAACGACTTCCCGAACGACGGCCGCATGCAGCGCGTCATCGTGCAGGCGCATGACCGCGCGCGCATGGAAGTGGACGATATCCTGCGCCTGAACGTGCGAAACGTCCAGGGCGGCATGGTTCCGATCTCGGCCTTCGCAAACGTCGAATGGACGGTGGGCGCGACGCAGATCGTCGGCTACAATGGCTATCCTTCCGTGCGCCTTGGCGGCGAAGCTCAACCGGGCTTCTCCTCAGGAGACGCTATCGCGGAGATGGAGCGTCTGGCCGGTGAACTGCCGGAAGGCTTCGCGTTCGAATGGACCGGGCAATCGTTGCAGGAAATCCAGTCTGGTTCGCAGGCGCCGTTCCTGATCGGCCTTTCGGTCCTGTTCGTTTTCCTCTGCCTGGCAGGTCTCTACGGAAGCTGGTCGATTCCGCTTTCGGTCATGCTGGTCGTGCCGCTCGGCATCATCGGCTGCGTCGCCGCGGTCGTCCTCTTCAATCTCTCGAATGACGTCTACTTCGTCGTCGGGGTCATCACGATCGTCGGCCTGTCGGCAAAGAACGCGATCCTGATCGTCGAGTTCGCCAAGGATGCGGTGGCCGAGGGGCGCGATATCATCGAAGCGACGATCGAGGCCGCGCGGCTGCGCTTCCGGCCGATCATCATGACGTCTCTCGCCTTCACGATGGGCGTGCTTCCGATGGCCATCGCCTCGGGGGCGAGCGCAGCGAGCCAGAACGCGATCGGCATCAACGTCGTCGGCGGGATGATCTCGGCCACCGTGCTGGCGATCCTGTTCGTGCCGGTCTTTTACGTTTTCGTGATGAGGCTGGTCGGTCATGGCCGCAAGCAGCCGCAAGACCCGGCCGATCCCGTAGCAATAGCGGAAGCCCCGTAAGAGAGGCAGGCCCCGGCTCCCCTTCCGGGGCCTGCCAAATCAGAAAGGTCGCCACCAACGACGAACGCACCGCAAAGCGGGTGTCCGATGCGCTCGGCACCGCCACCGAGATGAAGGCGATGAAGAACTATGCCGGCCATCGTCTGTCGCCCTGGCTCGGGCATTTGATGGTCTCGCGCTCGGAGACCGCGCGTCCGCTTCTGACGCCCGGCGAGATCATGCAACTTCCGCTCAACGATGAAATCGTCATGCTCGCGGCGACCCCGCCGATCCGGGCCAATAAAGCGCGTTACTTCGAGGACAAGCGTTTCAACGAGCGCCTACTACCGCCGCCGGACCCGGCCAAGACCAGACGAACCACTCGGAAAGACGCCTGGACGGAGTTGAAACCACAAAAGCCGGATGCTGCCCTACTTGCCGAGATCCAGAAGGCGGAAAAGGACGCCGCCAATAGCGGACTGCGCCGCGAGCCGGCACTACCCGATCACGTCGCCATGCCAAGGAAACCACGCAGCCCAGCCCGTCCAATGAATTCGACATCGTGATGGATGACGAGCCGGAAGATACGGCCCGACAATCCCGCATGCTGCGCCAGCAGATGCGCGGTGTCGCCCGGCAGATCGCCATGGACCCCAATGACAATATGGACCTGTGAGGAAGCCCATGCGCGACCGGATGAACGTCTATCTGCCCTCGGACCTGATGAAGGGAATTTCCGAACTGGCCGAGCGAAAGAAGCTTTCCCGCTCCGCCATCGTCGAAGCAGCCGTGGCATCGTTCCTGTCGCCGGATGGAGCCGACAAGCGAGAAGCCGCCTTCGCCCGCCGCCTCGACCGGCTTTCGCGGCAGGCGCAGCGCATGGAACGCGATCTCGGCGTCACTGCCGAAACTCTGGCTCTGTTCGTCCGCTTCTGGCTGACGATCACACCACCGCTTCCACCTGACGCGCAATCAGCCGCGCAAATCAAAGGGCGGGAACGCTACGAAGGTTTCGTGGAAACCCTCGGGCGTCGATTGCAAAAGGGGCAGAGCTTCTTGCGCGAAATCCCCGATGACGTCGCCGCAAGCGACTCAACAATCGAGCCTGACGAATAGCCGAACCATCAGACCCACTGACTTTCGATCGAAACCGGCGGCGCACCAAAATCAACCCCGCATCGTGCCGCGAATATTTCGGGGAACGTCGCGGTTGGGGTGCAAAGATATAGACTGCAAGGTATCTTTCGGCGCCGGCGGATTTTCGTGGTCCGTCGGGCTGTCCGGCCGTTCATCGATCGCTCATGCGATCGATGATACCAGTTTCCCGATTTGCCGAAATGTTGCTGCAGGAACCCTCGAGATCATAGGCGGGGTTCATCGCATCATCTCAGATCAAACAAATTCGGCAAAGCTGCTAGTGTCCACGTCGCGCGGATCAGGGCCGATGCGCACCCCTGTATCCAGCTCGTCTAGCTGCGCCATCTCACCGTCGCTAAGCGCGAAATCGAACACGTCAATATTCTTGGCGATGCGCTCGGGGTTGACTGACTTCGGAATTGCAACGACATCGTTCTGGAAGTGCCAGCGCAAGATCACCTGCGCGGCAGATCTACCATGGGCTTCGGCGATAGTGGTGATGACCGGATCGGTCAGCGGGTGCTTCCTGCCGCCATGATTGTCCCCATCGCCATCGTTGATGGCACCGCCGATCGGCGACCAAGCCTCCGTGACGATGCCGAGCGCCCTGTTCTTCGCCAGCAGCGGCTTCTGCGCGAAATAGGGGTGCAGCTCGATCTGGTTGACCGCCGGCACGACGTCACTTGCCGCGATCAGTTCGTCCAGTTGATCCTCCAGGAAGTTGCATACACCGATCGCGCGCGCACGCCCGTCACCAAGAATTTTCTCCGCCGCCTTCCAGGACTGGATCGTGGCGTTCCAATCTTTGGTCGGCCAGTGCAGCAGATACAAATCGACATAGTCGAGCCCCAACCTGCCGAGGCTTTCGTCGAATGCCCTGAGCGCCCTCTCGTAACCATAGTCGCCGTTGAACAGCTTTGTGGTGACGAACATCTCGGCGCGATCCACGCCGCTGTTGCGGATGCCTTCACCGACCTGAGCCTCATTGTTATACGACCTGGCGGTGTCGATCAGACGGTAGCCACTGGAGATTGCCGACGCGATGGCGGAGGCGGTCTCTTCGGCGGACGCAGCGAACACTCCGAGACCTAGTGCCGGCATTTTCACGCCATTATTCAAGTTGATGAGAGGGCTTTTTCCGGCCAAAACAATGCTCCTTCGATATACGGGACGGCAGGTTTGCGTTGACGATCACTCGCTGTGTTGGTCACACTTACATTCGTGAGTATCCAAAATGCCCTAATGACATGCGATACGTATGTCAATTGAAATACGACTCGTATGCAAGAGAGCCATGGTTTCCAAAATCCGTAGCGACATGATCGCTGAGATGCGCAGCAAGCTGATGGCAGCGGGCAGGCGAGCTTACAGTGGTGTCGTTGCTGACCGGCATGCCTAGGCGTTGCATCAAGCGCTCGCCAGGACGGCCGCCCGTGCTATGGCCGAGCAATTTACAATTTCCACGCCCCTCATCGTCCGCCGCGCATAGGGGAAGCAACCGTCGGCAGACGGCCGGTGAACGTTCGTCGCTCACATTCTTGATGCGAGTATCGCCAGCGGCTCAGCAGGAGTTTCACATCACCGGCTTGCCCTGGACTGGCAGATCCTAGAGGTTGCGGTCGGACCGGCCATGCCGCCGTCGGCTTCGCCCTCCGCAGTCGGAGCAAATGCCGATTATGGCTGCGGCAGCGGAAACAACCCAACCGTCATCAACAGTGAGCGTGACACCCAAAATCTTGCCCCCTGGGCCGTCCAACCATTTTGTCTTCGTTTGTAAGCCCGCCCATAGCGGCACCGTAGCTAACGGCGAATGAACCACACAAGGCGAGGAAAAACCTAATGTAAGGGAAAGGGACAACAGGTCTTGGAAGGGCCTGTTTGAGCTGCCCGCAAAGGCAGAACCAGATCGTTACACCTTGCGGTCGTTGAGCAGTCCCTCGACCAGTGCCCGGTAAGCGGCCGTGACCCGGATCGAGGTGCCAACCGGGTCCTCTGCATCGGCGATCCACTGCGCCATATAGCACAATGCGCCGGTAAGCATTCGCGCGGTCGCTTCGGCATCGATCCGGCGGACCACGCCGCTCTCCATCAGCGCTTCGAGACCCACCCGCATCGCGTTCAGGCAGCCGCCGGCGCTCGGCCAGGAGCTAGGATCCCCCAGCACTGCCGGTCCATCGCGCATAACGATACGCTGGATCTCAGGTTCGAGTGCCATCTCGATGTAACCAATCCCTTCTTGGACGTAGCCTTCCCACGGGTTCGGCGCAGCGGCGGCACGAGCCTTGAGGCGACTGACCATTTCAGCATCGATCTCGGCGACCACCGCCTGGAACAAGCCCTTCTTGTTGCCGAAATGGTGGTAAAGCGCGCCCCGCGTCAGCCCGACATCAGAAGTGAAGCTGTCCATTGAGGCACCGGCATAGCCCATTTCGGCAAAGGCTCGCCTTCCCGCCGCCATCAGCTTGCTGCGCGTCTCAACGATCATGTCGCTACGGGTTCTGGAAACCATGGCTCTCTTACATACGAGTCGTATTGCAGTTGACATACGTACCGCATGTCATTACGGAATTGATACGCCACGTATGTAAACGTGACCCGGGCAACCGTCAACACAGCGAGTGATCGTAGTGCAGAACCCATATGCTGGGATATTCAGAGCACCAGGCGCCAAGGGGTTCGCCCTTGCGGGCTTCGTTGCTCGGATGCAATTGGCATTGATGCCAATCGGCATTGTGGCAATGCTCTCCCAAACCAGCATAACTGCCTTCGGCCTGGTCGAGCGGCGAGTCCAGGCGGCTATGCTGACGGAGAGCATCACGTGGGTCATGACCGGCATCGGCGTGGCGCTCGGTGCCTTCGCATCCGGCTGGGTAAGGGACACCTTAGGCGCCAGCAATGGCTTCTGTATATCCATAGTTGCGGGGGCCTTGGCATTCCTCACGGTACTGCTGGCCAAGGCACCCTATCGGCACGAGAGGATCCGCAGTTGGCCAGCAATGCAACCAGTGCAGCGGAATGAGAAAGAAGAGTTCCAAATTCAAGTGCCTCGCGGGTCTCTATCAATACGGAAACGCAGACCGGACGCTTCAATTTGGAGCGGTCAGCATATTCCGCCTCTATGCCTGTCGTATTCATCGCCCGTCGACTTCAAGTCGCCAGCCGGAACTGCCAGCGCGGTGCAGGCACAAAACCCATCTTTGCCTTTGCCCTCAATAGAGCTCCCAGACCTTACCACTCTCGATCCCCGGAGGCCCTCTCATGATCCCACTTTCCGTTCTCGACCTGTCGCCGATCACCGAAGGCGGCACGGCCGCGCAGTCGCTCGCCAATACGCTTGATCTCGCACGCAACGCCGATCGGCTCGGATACCGGCGCTATTGGGTTGCCGAGCACCATAACTCGCCGGGTATAGCCAGCGCCGCCACCTCCGTGGTCATCGCTCATATTGCGGCGGGCACTTCCACCATCCGCGTCGGCGCCGGCGGCATCATGCTTCCCAACCATGCGCCGCTGGTCATCGCCGAGCAGTTCGGCACGCTGGCAGCGCTTCATCCGGGCCGCATCGACCTAGGCCTTGGCCGTGCGCCGGGCACCGACATGGAGACGGCCCGCGCATTGCGTCGAAATCTCAATGCCGGCGTCGACAGCTTTCCGCAGGATGTCGTCGAACTGATCGGCTATTTCCATGCGGCCGAGCCAAGCCAGCGCATTCGCGCGGTGCCTGGCGAGGGCGAGGATGTACCCGTATGGATTCTCGGCTCGTCAACCTACGGCGCGCAGCTCGCCGCAAGGCTCGGCCTGCCCTACGCCTTCGCCTCGCATTTCGCGCCCGCCGAAATGGAACACGCGATCCATATCTACCGCTCGCGCTTCCAGCCCTCGGCGCGGCTCGAAAAGCCCTATGTGATGCTCGGCCTAAACGTCATCGCCGCGCCGACGGATGCGGAGGCCGAACTTCTGTTTTCCACGCAGCAGCAGGCGTTAGTTAGTATCCTCACCGGCCGCCCGTGGCGGCTGCCGCCACCCGTCACCGGTTACCGCAGCCAGATCGAGCCGACGGCGAGCGCGATGCTCGACCAGTCGCTTTCCTGCTCCATCGTCGGCTCGCCCGCAATCGTGCGCAGCGGCCTCGACGCCTTCATCCGCCGCACCAACGCAGACGAACTGATGGTCACGTCGCAGATATTCGACCATTCGGCGCGACTGCGCTCGTTCGAGATTTTGGCCGACGCGCACCGGGAACTGTCGAAGGCAGGTTAAACTCGGAAGCATACAGCGCTGCGAGTCCATTCATATCAACCTTGCCGGCGAGGGACCGATTAAAAAAGCTCTCGTATCGCTCGAATATGCGACTGCGCGCCGACGTTCCCCGCGTCATGCGCGTCTCGCGCAAGGTGCTTGCCGGTGTCGGTCTTGTTGCCAGCCTCGGTATTGGCGGGGCCCTGATCTATGCACTCCAGACCCGGGACCCCGGCTCAGGCAATGAGGAACTCTATTCCGTCGACAATCGCGCCACGGCAGATGGCATCGCCGGTCTGCCACGCGACTACACCGGACCGATCCTCGGGCCTGCATTGCCCGGCGATCTTGGAAGACCGATCCTCGACGCTCAGAACCGCGGGCAACCGATCCGCCGCCAGCCATCACGACACCCAACGTCGATCCAGAGGAGCAACGCCGGATGGCCGAGGAGGAAGCGGCCCGCCTGAGCCGCGTCTTCTTCCAGACCGCGCCTGGCACTTCAACCGCCGGCGCGACAGCTGGCGTCGCTGCGCCGAACCTTGCCGGATTAGGACTGTCCGGCCAGCCCGGCACGCCCACAGCCCAAGACCGCCAGCTTGCCTTCCTCAACACCGGCGTCGACCGCCGAACCGTTGCGCCGGATCGCGTCATGGCGCCGGCATCGCCTTATGTGCTTCAGGCCGGCGCGGTGATTTCCGCCACGCTCATCACCGGCATCCGCTCCGACCTGCCCGGGCAGATTACGGCACAGGTAACGGATCGGCCTCAACCCGTCGTGCGCGGAACTCCGCCTCAGAGACGGCTACCGGGCGAGCCGAGACCACGACTTCGTACCGCGGCGGTTTCGATACAAGCTGGGAAGTTGACTTGTTTGGTGGACGACGACGCAGCGTGGAAGCCGCAAGATATGGATTTGATGCGGCTGAGGAAGACCTACGCAACGTCATGCTGGTTTTGATCGGCGACGTGGCGGCCAACTACAGCCAGGCCCGCGCCAGCCAGGCCCGACTCAGCCTCGCCCGAACCTCGGCCCGTTCACACCGGGAAACCGCGTCGCTCACGCGAACCCGCTTCGAGGGAGGCGCCGGCTCTCGTGCTGAGGTCGCCAATGCCGAAGCGCTGGCGGCGATCACCGAAGCCGATATTCCACTGTTTGAGATCGAGCGCACGGATGCGGCTCACAGGCTTGCCACGCTGCTGGGAATCCAGCCCGGGCACATTGAAAACCAGCTCTCTCACGCGGCTCCAATACCGCGCTCCAAACTGCCGATGCCGGTAGGCATTCCCGCAGAAACACTGCTTGCGCGCCCCGACGTAAGGCTTGCTGAGCGCCGTCTGGCCCAGCAAACTGCCAGGATCGGCGTGGCCGAGGCCGCTCGCTATCCTTCCATCAGCTTGACAGGCAATCTGGCTACGCAGGCATTGAGCCTCAGCGATCTTGCCGAGAAATCAACGATCGCGTGGGCCGTTGGACCGGCGGTATCGATTCCGATTTTTCCCAGTGGCCAGTTGAGAGCTGCTGTAGAAATCGAGCGGGCACGGCGGGACCAGAGTTTTGCAGCGTATCAGCAAGCTATCTTCGTCGCCATCGAGGATGTCGAAACCTCGATCGTCGCGCTTACACAGCAGCGCAATCGCAGCGCCACGTTGGCCTCCGCTGTTTCGTCCTATCAGACGGCCAGAAACGCGGCGCAGGTCGAATATGAAGCCGGAGCAAGCGACTACCTCGCTCTCCTGGACTCTCAACGCGAATTGTACCGGGCGCAGGCTGCTCTTATAGATAGCCAACTCGGATTGGTGCACGGCTACATTAGTCTGAACAAGGCTCTCGGTGGAGGCTGGAACGGTGTGGTTGAGACAAGCATTCCCCTGGTGATCGATGGCGAGACCGGGCCGCGTGTACGTCCTCGGGCAGAACCGGCACTTGCCGCCAGACGGTAGTCCCAAAATCATCTGCGATATGGCAGGTTCGATCAACGGACACTTATCGTCTGAACGCCGGACGGCGTTGGCCGTGCCAGTCAACCGGCTCGTGACCGGTTGAGCAAAAGAGGTTTGAGCCCCCAAAGCAGAACGATGAGCGCGTTCGCCAGAACCGTCGCGTGATGGGCCGGTCAATGAAAGTCGCAAAGCTGGCGCGTGACAGGAGCATCGCCCGCCTGAAATGCTCCTCCATCATCGGTCCAAGGACGCAGCCCAGAAGCATCGGTGCGGCCGGGAAACCGTAAACGCGAAGCGCATAGGCATAACCAAATAACAAATGTGGTTACAGCCCCAACCCCCGCTGCCGCCCCAATTGCCACGACACCGATCCGCCCCGCACGACGCCCATGACCTCGCGGCCGAGCTGGCGATCGATGACAGGCCGCCACGGGACAAGGGTGAACTCGTGGCTCTTCTCCACAATGGCGAACTTGCCGCTCGATAGCTGCACGGTGCCCGTGAACTTGCCGCTGACGCTCTCGCCGTCCGTGGCGGCACGGAACGGCAGCCCCTTGCTCTCGGCCATCTCCGCGCCGGCGCGGACAACCTCGCGCTCGCGCAGGGTGGCGAGAAGACTGCGCCGATAGAAGTTGCGGCCGTTCCGCGCTCGGGTGGCGTCGCCCTGTTCGATGTGATGCTCGCACCGCTGGTCCATCGCCTCGCGCACCTGCTGGCCGAAGCCGACCGGGGCAAGGTCGGCCGTCTCGCCATGGACCAATCGCCGGTCCAGCCAGGTCGCGCCATCCGATCCGATCTGCTTGCCTAGATCGACGGGGGAAAGGACGCGCACGCTGGCTTGCAGGTCGCGGCCAGCGTCATAGGCGGCGGCACGGCTGACCAGATCATCGGGGATGCTCCATTGGCCGGCGTCGATCCGCTCGACGATCCCGGCACGGCGCAGCGCCTCCAGCCGGCGCACATGAGCATCGACATAGCCCTCATAGTCGCCGCCGGGAACGCGGCTCTCGAATTTCGCCTGCTCCAGATGGCGGCTCGGACGATAGATGCCGTCCTCGGCGATGGCGGTGATGGTGCTGTCGGACGGCCGGGCCGTCGCCTCGACCGGGCCGATCTCGATGATGCTGCCGATGCGGGCATCCTCCAGCCGCTCGGGCGCGACGCCCGCGATGTGGTGCGTCCGCCCGTCGATCCCGTCCACAACGACCGTCAGGTTCTCGCCCATCTCGTCGGACAGATACTTGTTTACGACGCGCCCGGCGATGAGCGCCTCCGGTGGTCCATCATGGAGATGGAAGGTCATGGGATCGCGGTCCAGGCCATCGCCCTTCAGCGCCTTGTGCATGTTGCGGATGATGTCGCCACGTTCTCCCAGCTCGCGAAGGGCCGGCTCCATGTCTTTGCTCAATTCCCACACGCCCGGCGCATGTGGGATGGCAAGGCCCATCTTCTCCAGTTTGGCGAGGCGGCGTAGGCGCAGCGCGCGATTGAACTGGCGGCGAGGCTCGGCAGCCTCATGACGAAGATCGAGAAACCGCCCGTCGGCTTCCTCCGTCATCGCCCGATCGATGCGGGTGAAACGGTCCTGATCTAACTCGGCGGACAGCTTGCGGCTCTGCTCAATCTCGGTCACCTGCCCCAGCTCGAGCGTGGTCAATTCGCTGGCACGCTCGCGGATTCCGTTGGCGAGATAGTCGCCGTTGATAACGAGATTCTCGCCCAGCTCGTCCTTGCCCCGGACGATGACATGCACATGGGGATGGCCGGTGTTGTAGTGGTTGACCGCGACCCAATCGAGTTTCGTGCCAAGGTCGGCCTCGATCCGGCTCATCAGGTCGCGCGTGTGCGCCGTCAGGTCCACGAGATCCGCACCGTCCTCCGGTGATATGATGAACCTGAATTGATGACGGTCCTCCTTGCCGCGCTCGACGAAGGCATCGCCATCAGCGCGATCCTGGCTCGCCGAATAGAGCTGGCCGCGCTCGCCGTCGCGCGATGTCCCGTCGCGCTGGATATAGCGCAGATGGGCCACCGATCTGCCGTTCCGGCCGGCGTCCTTGACATAGCGGGTGTTGACGACGACGCGGCGCATCCCCGGCGCGCTGTGCCGCCAGCCGCCCGACAAGATGCGGGCGCGAACGAAGCATGCGCCACGCCCGCGCTGCACGCCCGGCCCCTTGGCCGAGCGAGGGCCTTTGCCGCCCTTCGCGGCCGTGCGGGATTCGAGGCGCGGCGAGTATTTGGCATGGGCGGTGCTGTGCTGCCGGGCGAGCTTCTTCGCCTGCGTCAGAAAGCTCCCTGACCTGCCGACCTTCGGCGTATCGGCGCGGATGCGGCCAAGCTTCGGGCGGAAGCGGATTTCGTCATCTGCGCTCATGGGCGCGGCCCCGGCCAAAATCGCGAAAAATCGGGCAATTGGCGGCGATGGTGCCGGTCAAAACCCCGCAAAGTCAAGGCTTTGCGCCAAGTCCCGGCACGCGGGGGCCGAAAACATGGTGCCGCTCGCGACCCACCTAAACAGTGTGCAGACAACAACAATTTCGAGAACTGGCCCGCAATGGTGCCATGTTCCTTTATCTTGCCCTCCGCCTTCCCTGCCCTTTTTGCCCTTCCTGCCGGGAATACAACCAGGCGACCCCTTGCCTGACTACACACCCGAAGCGGACCGAAGCAACTTGGAGACCCCATACTCATGGCGCATCTCCATTGCTCGCACGGGCCACGAATATGCCGCCGCCCTGCGGCTCCTGATCGACGGAATCGCGCAGAGGAACAGTTGCGCGGACGTCGCTCGACGGCTGATTGGCCGCCGCTGAATTGCCGCTGGATTGCGCAACGAAGAGCGGAGCTTCGCGCCAATCCGGCGGTGGCGGCGGCACAATCGTCGGCACATCAGGCGCAGTCGCACTGCCGAGAACAGGTGCGAGCGTGGCGACATAGGCGCGTGTTTCTGCGGGCAAAGTGCGGCCTGTCGCCAGATGCTCGTCATAGCGGCCGGGACCGGCATTGTAGGCGGCAAGCATTGCCGCGACATTGCCATAGCGGTCCCACATCTCCCGCAGATACGCTGTACCTGCGAGGATGTTGTCGCGCGGATCGTAAGGATCGCGCCCGAGGCCATGACGGCTGCGCAGGCCAGCCCAGGTATCGGGCATGACCTGCATCAGTCCCATTGCACCCGCCGATGAGATGGCGCGTACATCGCCCGCGCTTTCCACACGCAGCACGGCCCGAATCCAGTGCTCCGGAATGCCGAAGCCCTGTGACGCCTCGGCAATGAAAGCAGCATGGGGATGCACGGCGACAGGCGCGGGTTGTGGCGGCACCTGCGCAATCGCGGGCGTCAATCCGCTGCCAGCCGACAGAAGGGCCGTGAAGAGAAGAAGGGCGCGGGATCGCATGATCTCAGTCCCGATCTTCGCGGGGCCGCGGGCGGCTCCAGTGCAGCGACCATGACGAGCCTGCATCGTCGTCGCGGAACAGATTGGCGCGGATCGGCTGCGGCAAGGCGGGATCGTCGAGCAGCACCGAGAGATATTCGCCAGCTTTTTCGCCGGTGCGTTTCCATGCAGCGCCGACCTCGGGGCCGTCATCAGCTCCGTGATGGACACGGTAGTCCGGCGCGTTTTCGGCGTCCGAATGCTCGGCTGGTAGGATGGTAAGCTCACGGAAGAGCGTGAGCGTGTGAACGCGCCCGGAAAAGCCCGTTTCATCGCGCGTGAACAATCCGATCTGTGGCATGAAAAATCTCCTGTCGTTGAGGTTTCGGCGTGGGTTCAATGCGTGGCCGCCCGCCATTCGTAGCGGCCATCGCCTTCCTCATCGGTCCAGAGCGGGAGCGCCCGGCCGATGACGGAACTGGAGGGAACAGGTCCGAAGTAACGGCCATCGAGGCTGTCCCGGATGTCCCAATTCATGAGGAAGAGTTCACCGTCGCCGATGATGCGGCAGCCCTGCCAGACCGGCAGATCACGGCCCATGCGGTCGCGCTCCAGTGCGTCCCCCATCTCGACATTATCGACGGTAATGGTCGCACCGTTGCGGCAGAGGCGCTGTCCCGGCAGGCCGAGGACACGCTTCAGCAGCGGCACGCCGCGTCCGATATAGCCACGCTCGACCATGAACCGCTCCAGCGGCTCAGACGGCATGATGGCGACCAGTTCCGGAACCTCGAGCCCATCGGCGAGAGTAACTGCGTAGAAGCCAATGGGCGCGCTGGCGGTTGCATTCCAGATCAGCCGAGTTGGCAGATCGGCAACCGCCGTGGCGACAAGCGTGCCGACGGCCAGCATGGACACGGCGAGGATATGACGGCGGCTCATGGCGCAATCCTCCGGCGCCTGACCCACGCGGCATGGCGCTCCGGGGTGTAGGGATTGGGTTCCTGACCGGCGCTCAAACGGTTGTGGACGTGCCGCCAATGGTCCGGCGCAACATCCGCCGGATCGACGCCAAGCGCGTCCACGGCGTCAATCAGAGCCATAACCCGCTGGACCTTCGGCCAGCCATCGACACGCAGCAGGATCTCACCGCCAGGACGAACGAAGGGCACGGTCTGGTACGGTTCGCCACGCCCGACAGCGCGCAGGATGTCGAGCCGCGAAACGATGGTGCCGTAATCGTTGGAGGCCCAGCGGACGAAGGCGAAGATGCTTTCGGGCGCAAAGCCGATCAGACTTCGGCGGCGGTCGATGATCTGCTCCAAGCTCTTGTGACCGAACCTGATCCAGCGCTCGACCTTCTTCTTCTGGAAGGTCAGTTCGACCAATGTGGTGAACGGTGCTGCCCCGTCCGCACGCGGATGTTCATGTACTGTACGCACGGTTCTGCCGGTCATGGCTGATCTCCTTCGGTGGGTGGAAACTCGCGGACCAGCAGCTCACGCAGCATGACGGCGACGGTGACGCCGCGCCGGAAAGCGGCAACCTTGATGCGCCCGCGCAGTTCGGGCGTGATGTCGATAGTCAGACGGGCGGTGAACGCCTCCGCAGCCGTCTTGCCGGTTGCCGGCGCATCGGCGGTTCTGACCCAGCTATCGGGATTGCACGGACGCGATGCGAAGCCGGATTTGACGGACGGACGTGTCATGGCACGATCCTCCCGATACCGAGGCCATCGATCTCGGCTGCAAGTGCGATGACCTCCTGTGTAGCCCGTTCGCCGCCATCGATCTCCGAGACCAGCCGTCCGGTCTGTGCGGCTTCGGCATAGGCGACACGCTGTCCGATCGTTGTGGCCAGCAGGGGCGGATCATGGTCAGCCAGTGTCTCGGCTGTTTCGCGGGCGATGACGGTGCGCGCACCGCATCGGTTCAGCAGAAAACGGGCGGCCAGTTGAGGACGATAGATGCGTGCTTCGTTCAGAAGCGCCAGCATCCCGGCGGAGGCCCAGCCGTCGAAAGGAGACGGCTGCACCGGGATCAGCACCAGATCGGCTGCAAGCAGCGCTGAGCGCATCAGACCAGCGACACGGGGCGGACCATCAATGACGACATGATCGGCGTCGCGCGCCAGCTCCGGCGCTTCCCTGTGCAGGGTATCGCGGGCAAGGCCGATGACGGTGAACAGCCTTGGCAGCCCTTCATGGCTGCGCCGCTCCGACCAGTCGAGTGCAGAGCCTTGCGGGTCGGCATCGATCAGAATGACGCGCTTGCCTTGCACAGCCCAGGCTCCGGCGAGATGCAGCGCCAGCGTGGTCTTGCCCACGCCGCCTTTCTGATTGAGGAGCGCGACGATCATGGCGTGCCCCGCCCTGGTCGGCGGGAAGTGGCACTGGCGCCGTGCCTCCCATGCGCGCGCGTCAAAGAAGAAAAGTTAGATTCTATGTTAGATTCAAAGTTAGCAGTCGGATTCTGCGCTTTATTCCAGAGACTTAACTGGGGTTCCTGCGCCTGATGTGCCGATAGTGCTGCGCCTGATGTACCGATACCCTTTGCGCCTGATGTACCGACGGTATCCACAATGTTATCAACAGGCACTGTGGATAGGCTTTCGGGGCGGATTCGCAGCAGTTCGCGGCGATCTTCGCGCAGGATCTTGAGCCTGTAGCCGGGCAGCGGCTGGCGGGCAGCAACGCGGCGCAGGTCCAGCGCAAAGTCCGATGGCCGGGCCATGCTGCCGGATTTCTGGTAGAGGTGCGCAACCTCGAACAGCCAACCATGCGGCTGATGTCCGGCATGTTTACGGGCGACACGGTAGAGCCAGCGCTCGATACCGCCTGTCAGCCGGAAATAATCCGGGTCGATGGTCAGGACCAGCGAACGGTCAAGGACGCTGTTGTAGAACCACTCGGGCAGGACAAACTCCATGCCCTCGACGCGACCGTCGCGCGTGGTCATCTCTTCCCATTCGTTGATCCAGGAGAACTGGCGGCGGCGCCAATGCTTGCCGTTACGGATCGTCGTGGCGATGACCGTGGATTGCAGCCGGGCAAGCGCTGCCTTCAGCAGCAGATATTGCCGGTTTCCGGTGTCGCGCCCGATGGCGCGCAGCAGATGATATGGGGTGAAGCGGAAGAAGCGGGATGTCTTGATGCCGTTGTTTTCGGCGGCGACGATCTGGCTTGCAGCCCAGATCAGCACATCAGCATCCCAGATCGTCGCCATTCCATGTTCGGGCATCCCGAACACCTGCACCTCGAGATCGGCGGTCTTGTAGAGGATGGGCTTCGTGCGCGGCGTCTTCGCCAGCGAGAAGAAAGGCCGTTCCATCAGATCGCGCTGGTCGCGTGGACTGGCATCGCCGGTTGCGACCACGAAGGGATCGAGGTGGCTGCGCTCGCTACCGCCTTCTCTCCGCAAGGCGTCATGTTGATCGACGCGCCGCATTCAGAGCTTGCTCCGCTCTTCAGGCGTCAGGGGGCGCGCCGGAAAGACCGTGCCTGCGCCCTCGTCACTGGTGGATTTGCGCGTGCCGATGTCGGCCCAGGACTGAAGATCCTCGACCGTATAGAGGACGCGGCCGCCGATTTTGCGATAGGTCGGACCGGTCCCGTAGGTCCGGTGTTTTTCCAGCGTGCGAAGAGAAATACCGAGGAAACGCGCAGCTTCCTGAGTGCGCAGCATGCGCGGTGGCATTTCCGTGTTGCGGCGCTCGGCCATGAGATCACCTCCGGTGCGTCAGGTTGATGCGGCTGCCGGAGACGGCGGCGCGCTATGGCGAACCATGGGAAGTGATCGGCGGCATGTAGCGTGCCGCATTTGCGCCTATGCGCAGACGGCACCCCTGAAATAGGCTGTGCCAGCGTGAAAAGACGTGAGATTTCAGCAACTCAGTGAGCCCGATGCGGATTCGCCCAAGACATCCGCACGCAGTTCAGCTATGAACACAGATGGAGCAGACGCACTGCTCCGGGGCTTAGTAACCCTTGTTGGCGGTTGGTGTCGGCCGTGACGATGCCACACTCCTTGACCCTATGGTCGGGGAGCCCTTGGCGTATGTTCAGGGCTTCTCGCCTAAAGGCCATGGGGCCGTCCAACACGGTTACTAACTCCCCGATCACCAGGAGTCAGAGAGTTTTATTGCGGGGGCGAACCGCAGAAACTCTTCTGAAAGAAGGGGAATAATCGTGAAAACACCCGTCGAACTTGACCCCGATGTGGATGATCTGGCCCCGTCCGGCCATGTCATCACCGCCTATGACGAGCAGCACTTTGTGACTTATCTGCGCCTTCTCGACGCCAAGTCCGAGGAAGCCGACTGGAAGGAAGTGGCGCGAATAGTTCTGCACCGCGATCCGACATCAGATGAGATGCGAACCCGACGATGCTGGCAGAGCCATCTGGAACGCGCTCAATGGCTGTCACGGGAAGGTTACAGGCAAATACTGGAACAGGCTGCGGCAAACAGGAATCGGTGAGATTGCCTCATTTGCCTTTTGATCGTGGAATCGGCTTGACCGGATAATGCAAAAGCAACCGATAGCCCCCGCGCATCATCCTGATGCCGTGGGCAACAAGACGACGTGCCTTATTCTTGCGCGGATCAGCCTCGAAATCTTCCTTGTTACCACGGAAGCCGAGCAGGACTTCGGCAACGGCGCGATAGCTTTCGCCGTGCAGCCGTGCGTCCAGCGCCCGTAGCGACAGAAGGTGCCATTGCCGAAGCTGCGCCGGCATGGCGCGAATATCCGGACCCGGAGAGCGGCCTGTCAGGCACCTCCAGAGGCGGCGGGCCGCATGGGCGCGTAATTCCATGAACTCGTCCATGGGCAGGATTGCAGCATAGAAAGCTGCCGCATCGATCGCGCCCTGTGGCAGCCAGAATTGATGCTCCATCCCACCGATACGCCAGATCGCGTGCCAGCCATCCGGCGCGCGGCGCAGGATCAGGCCATCGAGATGCGCAAGAGCGACAAGCCTCCTGTCATCGGGATTGTTCTGCTCGACCGGTGACAGAATAATAGCCTGCGGATTGAAATGCGGCGACCAGAAAGGCGGTGCGCCGTCAGGCTGCGCGTCGGGGTCGTGTGCGAAATCGTACCCCCCAGCGGGCAGCAAAGGCGTCAACCTCTTCTCCCGCGGGTTCTCTCCTCTGCGCGAGTCTCTCGACGTCATGGCGATAGTCTTCGTTACGACGAAGATATTCCCAGGCGAAACCGGCGGGCGGAAGGTCTTTAATGCGTCTATAGGCCGCCGGAATACGCCAATCTATGCTCTGCATGGCGCGTCCTCCCAAAGCCGGACGGCACAAGGCCCATCCGACCTGAAAAGGCTGCGGTATTGAATGGTTTTGCGGTAGCGTCTCTAACGCGATAAGTGGATCGCCTAACCCGATCAATCCATTATACAATCTCGTTAGCACTGTTGCGCATCACATGGGAGACACCCTGACGACATACTTGTGTCAGTGATCGAAGCCGAATGGCGGAAACGCGCAACTGCGTGGTTCCGGCGCAGCCAAGAGCGCGGCCCGCTGGGCGACAAGGCGGCCGCCCATTATGGGCAGGTCCGCGCCGAGCTGGAGCGTGCGGGGCACGCCTTGCGGGCCGCACGACATGCAGATCGGCGCACACGCCCGCAGCGAAGGGCTGATCGTGGTGACGAATAACATGAAGGAGTTCGTCCGCATGCCCGGCGTGCGGGTGGAGAACCGGGTATAGCGGTTGCGGTGGGCGTGACGGCTTTCGGGTATGAGAAAGGCCCCGACCTTGCGGTCGGAGCCTTTGTGCCGCGCCTCAGTCGCCGCGGCGACCGTTGGGGCGGGACCAGATGAGGGAGAAGGTTTCGCCTTCTTCGTCATCGAAGAGGTTGGCGTAGATCGGGGCGTTGAAGCTCGGATCGTCCAGCTTGAGGCCCAGATAGTCGCGGCCTTCGTTAGAGCGCTTGGACCAGGCGGCGCCGATTTCGGCGCGGCCGACCAAAACCCGGTGGCTGGGGGCGTTCTCGCCGGTGGCGCGCAGGTCGGGAACGATGCGCACGCCTTTGGCCTTGACGCTTAGGGTGACGATTTCGCCGGTGAAGTCGTTCGAGCCGGTCTTCTTGAAGGTGCCGATGGTTGCCATTTTAAGTCTCCGTTTTCCGTTTCCGAGCCCGCACCATTGCGGCCTCTATGGCGATCGACTGGCCGGAGACGAACGCTGGCGCACCCCCTTTGGGGGCTGGACAGCACAGGAGAAACTTTCTTGTTCAGCGCGGAATGGCGGCTCTGCCGTCAGGGGAAGAAAGTTGTGACGACGCTGTTGCGCTAAAGCGGTCGAAGCGTATCGCGCTGCTCTTCGGCCAGATCAGGCCATTGAAGAGGCCGTTTGGAGCGGTCGAGACACGGGGGCTGAACGGAGACGTGGCAATCTTGAAGCCCCATCATGATGACCAGACGGGTAACACCGGCATTGCCTGTCGCCCTGCGTCCCAGGCCATGCGCATCTCTTTTCCCGACGTGTTCTACCGGCATTGCCCCCAACCGGGTTCTGGTCAGTCCACAAACGCTGGTGCTCCCCGTTCTGCGCTCCTATGAGCCGCGTCTGTGCCTCAAGCTGATCCGATGCCTGGTCGCTGTCTGCCACCATTTTCCTGACGAAGATGGAAGATGATCCGCATCCGCTTCTGGTCGCCATCAACGGATCATTGCGGTTCAGGTGCGTGCAAGGTTCCCGTCCGCTGGACCGGCTGCCGCCATGCCTGCAACGCGCAGGAACGCCGTCACGCCCACGGCAACCGCGCCGACCACCGAGAAGATGAGCTGCCATGTATCGGACGGCATCGTGCTTGACGATTCCGAGCGTGGCGTAAAACCCGGCCATCCCTGCCGGAACGACGAAGGCCAGAGCAATCAGCAAACGCGCCCAGATCGGACGGACCAGCATGAGCAGGCCCTGACCGACTGCCAGTGTCAGACCGGCGGCGAGAAGACCAACAACGATGCCGCCGAGCCAGCCAGCACCAGTGCCATAGGCCAAGGTGCCCGCGTTCAGACCGATAAAGAACGGCAGAGCAAAGACGGCGAGATTGAACAGCAACCAGCACATAGTGCCGATGGCTGCGATGGAAACGAGGATTCCGAGAACGATCATGGTGGTGTCTCCGTGCAAAAGGTTGGACGGTTGCGCCTTCCACCACCACCATGGCGCATCGCGACATATAGCATGAATATGCCTGTCTGTGCGATGTGGATTGATCGGCGGGAGCTATCGGCACGCTGATGATGAGGTGGGAAGGCAGCGCTCACGCGCTGCCGGTCCCGAAGCGATAGACCGGGATACCTATCTTGCGGGCCTTGTCGGCCAAGTTGTCCTGAATGCCCGTTCCGGGGAAGATGATGACCCCGATTGGCATCGTGGTGAGCATCTGGTCGTTGCGCTTGAACGGTGCTGCCTTGGCATATTTCGCCCAGTCGGGTTTGAAAGCGACCTGTGCGACCTTGCGGTTGTTGGCCCACGTGGCAGCGATGCGTTCCGCGCCCTTGGGCGATCCGCCGTGCATCAGCACCATGTCCGGGTGCTTGGCGTGGACCTGATCGAGCTTGGCCCAGATCGTCTGGTGATCGGTGGTGTCGCCGCCCGAGAAGGCGATCTTTGGTCCGGCGGGCAGCAGCACCTCGTTGTCGGCCCGACGTTTTGCGGCGATGAAGTCGCGGCTGTCGATCATGGCCGAGGTCATCTGGCGATGGTTGACCCGTGAGCCGGAGCGTTGCGACCAGGGCGTGCCGGTGGCGCGCAGATAGATGTCGGCGGCGGTATCGCGGAAGGTTTCCATGCTGTCGCGGCGCTCGATCAGGCTTTGGCCCGCGCCGATCAGGGTTTCGAGCTGGACGGATTTGACCTCGCTGCCGTCCTGTTCGCGCTGAAGGCGCTTCTGTGCCTGCTCGTTATCGTCGAGTTTGGTCTCGATCCGCTCGACAGCGCGGTGGAAGGTGTTGACGGTGGACCACATGATCTCGTCGAGGTCGAAATCGAGGCTGGTGTCGGCCATGGTGGAAATCAGGGCGTCGAAGATGTCGGAGACTGCGCCCTGAATGACGTGATCTTCGGGTGTAATCCGGGGGTCGGCCTCGTCTTCGGAGGGGCGGTAGCCGTAGAGTTCGAGTTCTTCGATGGCGTGGCCGGTCGGGGACGTCCTGTGCTCGGGTTCGAAATCGTCGTGCGCGTACATGGGATGCTTCCGTCAGTTGGACCGCGACCGTCGCGGCCTTCATGGCGAGACACGCCCACGGGCGCTCCGGTCTGGCAGCGCGAGCCTCTGGCGAGGGTCTTGATGGCAAAGCCCGGCTGATTTGTTTCGCGCTGTAAAGGCGGGCTTGCCCGCCGACGGAAATCAGTCGGGCGCCGCCATTGCCTGACCGGAGCGTTTGTGGGCCGATCGCCCTCTCGGAAGGCCAAGGCGCAGTCCTCTGCTGATGACAGGATGCAGCCAATGCGCATGACGGGATCGGAACGCCCCGATCACGGCCCCGTGCCGGCTATGCGATTGAAGCCATGAAGCGGCTGACGTCCTCGGGAGCGATTTGCACCCGGATCTCTGCCTGAATGGCATCCAGCCCGTAAGTTGCGAGATCTTCGTTGAAGTCCCCCATCATGGGCGAGAGTGTGATGGCCTCGATCCCGGCCTCGTGCGCCCGGTCCATCAGGCTATCACGAGCGCTGTCACCTGCCGGATCGTTGTCACGGACGATATAGAGCCTGCGCAGTTGCGGCGGGAACAGGATGGCGGCGAGGTGTCCGGCCGAGAGTGCGGAAACCATCGGCATGGTGGGCAGAGCCTGACGCAGCGACAGGATGGTTTCGATACCTTCCCCCGCTGCCATGACATCCTGCGCATCATCAAAACGAACCGCATGTCCGAGCAGGTCGCCCATTGCCTTCCTCGGCGGATCGACAGACGCCTTGCCGGAACCGTCCGGGGCCAGCCATGTGCGGTGTGCGCCGGTGATCCTGCCATTGAGGTCGGTGACGGCGGCGATCATGGCGGGCCAGGCTTGCGTCGGGCCATCATCCTCGGGCCGCCAGTAGCAGTTGGGGTGGAAGCGCAGATTTGTGGTCTGGCGTAAATCCGTAATGCCGCGTCCGCGTAAATACGCTTCTGCGGTACTGTCGATCAGCGGCTGGGTCATGCGCCAGAGGCGGCGTGCGGCCTCGGATGATCTCGATGGTGTTGGCGTTCGGGACGGACGGGATGGCGGCTGCGGTTCAGGATGCGGCAGGGTGAGGAAGCGCCGGGCTTCTTCGGCAACGTCGGCGAAGTCGATCAGACCGAGCGAATCCCGGATGACATCGAGCAGATCGCCATATTCACCCGTGGCCGAGTCCTGCCATTTACCGGCAATGCCTTTCACGCTGTCGTGCAGCCGGACGAACATGGAGCGGCCAGCCGTGTTTCGGACATCGCCAACCTGCCAGTAATTGCCCTGTTTGCGACCATTCGACAGATAGTGACGGCACACCGCCTCGGCCTGTCGGCCGAGACGCTGCGCCAGTTCGGAAGCGTTGAGACGCGCCATTATGCGGCCTCCCGCTCACCGATGCGCAGGGCCGGGAAGCGGTCAAGCAGTTTGCCGATGATCTCCGGTCCCGTTGCATCGACGGGCACGAAGAAGCGCAGTTTCCACGAGATGATCTCGCTGAAGAGGCCATAGGCCCGCAGCCGTTCGCGCATCGCGTCAGTAAAGCCGGTCAGTTCGATCCGGTTGGCGCCCATGACGCGGACGCGGCGCAATTGCAGCCCCTCGGCGAGATCAAGGATCGTGCGACCTTCGATCAGCGCGGTATAGGCGGCATCCGGTGTCAGGCTGTTGGTGACGCCACTGGTCGAAGCATTGGCGGCCCAGGCCGGCGATACCCGGCGACCGATGATGCGTTCGCCCTCGTCGGTCTGGAGCCGATAGACGCGGGCGGAGTCCTGCGGCAGGCGTTTCCAGATCGGCAGAAGCAGCCCTGTCACCATATGCAGGATGCTGTCGGTGAACTCCGGCACCTGGGCCAGTTCCGCCTTCCAGGCTGTGGTGAAGGCGGCACGGTCAGCCTCGATCCAATGGGTCTCGCCCGTCGCCCGCACCGGAATGTTCATCGCCTCCATGGGACGGATCAGCCGCACGCGCCGTTCGATCTCGCCATCATCCAGCATGACGCTGGTGGTCGGGATCTGCACGGCGGCGCGACCGGATCGCTCGTTGATGAGCAATCTTGCGCGGGGATCATCCAGTTCCGCGAGGGCCGCATCGAGCGTGACCGGCTGATTGCGTTTGCGCTCGGTGAGCGTCAGGAGCCGGGTTTCCGCGCCGGTGCCCGGATGGGTGTGGATCACTTGCCGGTCGGTGACGATGAAACTTTCGGCCTTCAGCGTTTCCAGCCCCATATCATAGGTGCCGGATGCAATCGCCCCGTCGATACGCGCCTGCAGAAGCTGCTCGAAGGCGGCGAACAGGATACCCTGCAATTCGATGGTCAATGCTAGCAGGCGGTTGAGGAAGGTGGTGATCGGCGGCAGGTCGTCCTTCACACCATTGCTGTCCATCAGCTTCAGGCCGGTTGCGGATTCAAACCGTTCGAGCGAGCATCCCTCGACCTTGCCGCGCACAATCAGCAGATAGAGCTGGCGCAACGCATCGCGAGCATAGGCGGATTCCAGATTATCCTCGGGACGGAACAGCCCCTGACCGCCGGTCTGGCGCTGGCCGCGTGTGATCGCGCCCAGCGTGTCGAGGCGGCGGGCGATGGTCGAGAGAAAGCGCTTCTCGGCTTTGACATCCGTGGCGATGGGCCGGAAGAGCGGCGGCTGCGCCTGATTGGTACGGTTGGTGCGACCCAGCCCCTGAATGGCGGCATCGGCCTTCCAGCCAGGTTCCAGCAGGTAATGCACGCGCAGCCGCTGGTTTTTCGCCGAGAGTTCGGCGTGATAGCTGCGCCCCGTACCACCGGCATCAGAGAAGACCAGAACGCGCTTCTGGTCATCCATGAAGGCCGAGGTCTCGGCAAGATTGGCAGAAGGCGCACGGTTCTCGACCGCAAGACGTGCCGATACCCCGTCACCCTTGCGCACGATCCGGCGCGAACGGCCTGTGACCTCGGCCACCATATCCGTGCCGAAGCGCTGCACGATCTGGTCGAGCGCTCCGGGGACAGGCGGAAGGGAACCCAGCTGCTCCAGCATCTCGTCGCGCCGCGCCACGGCTTCACGGCATTTCACCGGCTGACCATCGCGGAAGACGGGGCGTGACGACAGGTTGCCCTCGCCATCGGTGAAGGGTTCATAGAGCTGCACCGGGAAGGAATGCTGCAAATACGAGCCGACATACTCCCTCGGCGTGACATCGACGGAAATATCGTTCCATTCCTCGGTCGGGATCTCGGACAGCCGCCGTTCCATCAGGGCTTCGCCAGTCGAGACGATCTGGATGACGGCGGCATGGCCCGCTTCCAGATCGGCCTCGATGGACCGGATCAGGGTCGGGGTTTTCATGGAGGTCAGCAGATGGCCGAAGAAGCGCTGCTTCGTGCTTTCAAAGGCCGAACGGGCGGCGGATTTGGCCTGCCGGTTCAGCGTCCCCTCGCTGCCGGTGATGTTGGCGGCTTCCATCGCCGCGTCCAGATTCCCATGAATGACGGCGAAGGCGGCAGCATATGAGTCGTAGATGTGCCGCTGTTCGTCCGTGAGCTGATGCTCGATCAGTTCATATTCGACGCCATCATAGGAGAGTGAGCGGGCGGTATAGAGGCCGAGAGATCGCAGGTCGCGGGCCAGGACCTCCATGGCCGCAACGCCACCGGCTTCGATCGCCTCTACGAACTCTGCACGCGTCTGGAACGGAAAATCCTCACCACCCCAGAGGCCGAGGCGCTGCGCATAGGCGAGATTGTGGACGGTGGTGGCGCCGGTTGCCGAGACATAAACCACGCGGGCGTCGGGCAGCGCATGTTGGAGCCGCAGGCCCGCACGTCCCTGCTGCGAAGCGGCGACATCGCCGCGTTCTCCTTTTCCGCCACCGGCATTCTGCATGGAATGGCTCTCGTCGAATATAATGGCTCCATCGAAATCGGAGCCCAACCATTCGACGATCTGCTTGACGCGGGAAACCTTCTCGCCCCGGTCGTCGGAGCGTAGCGTGGCATAGGTGGTAAAAAGGATGCCTTCCGACAGCGTGATCGGCTTGCCCTGCGGGAAGCGTGACAGAGGCGTGACAAGCAGTCGTTCCATGCCAAGCGCCGACCAGTCGCGCTGCGCGTCCTCGATCAGCTTGTCGGATTTGGAGATCCAGATCGCCTTGCGCCGACCGCGCAGCCAGTTGTCGAGAATGATGGCGGCGGACTGGCGGCCTTTGCCAGCGCCGGTTCCGTCACCGAGCATGAAGCCCCGGCGAAAGCGGATCGATCCGGCAGCATCCTCGGGTGCAGCGCTCACATTGTCGAAATGCTCGTCCACGGTCCATGCACCCGCGAGATGATCGGCATGGGCTTCACCAGCATAGATCACCGTTTCAAGCTGGGCGTCCGACAGACGCGCGCAGATGTCAGCGGGCAGCAAGGGCCGGTAGGAGGGCTTCGGCGGTGCGACCGAGGCCATGGCTGCGGATTGCACAAGCTTGGTCGGATGCGGCTGCGCGCCAGCAATGCGTAGCGATTGCAGCGTATATTCCTCATAGATGGCGTCGGACAGGCGAGCGCCTTCCGGTTGCGTCCAGTCCACGGTCTCATAGGCGAGTTCGGCGCCCTCGGGATCGTTAGCGAGAGCAGCGGCAGGTCGTGCCGCTGTCGCGCGGGTCAGATAGCCTCGCACGGTTTTCGGCGCGGCGGTCGAAGCAGGCACCACGATCTTCGGCAATGATACCGGCGAACGCTGCGGGACATGCGCCTCGATCCATTCGATCAGCGTAGCAACATCCAGCGCGATCCCTGGAGAGGCCGGAAAGATGCCAGGATCGTCGGCGGGCAGTTTGTCGATCACGGTCAGCCGCGTGTCGATCGTGGTGCCGTGCTTTGCATAGACCGCACCATCGACGGCAGCGCTGAACACCACGCGGCCACGGGCCTGCAAGCGGATGAAGGCGTCTCGCCATGCCGGAGCTTCGGGGCCAAAGCCAGCGCCGGTGATCGTCACCAACCGCCCGCCGGGAGCAAGACGGGCCAGTGCCGCGGCAACATGGCGATAGGCCGCATCCGCGACACGCCCGCTGACATTGGCCATGACCGAGAATGGCGGGTTCATCAGCACCACGGACGGGACAGCATCCGGAGCCAGATGATCATCGATCTGGGCGGCGTCGAAGCGGGTGACGGCAAAAGCCGGAAAGAGCTCGGCAAGCAGATCGGCGCGGGTCTCGGCCAGTTCGTTGAGGATCAGCGAGCCACCGATGGTCTGCGCCAGGATCGCCAGAAGGCCGGTGCCCGCCGATGGTTCCAGCACCCTGTCATCGGGCGTAATCGCGGCAGCCGTCAGAGCGGCAAGGCCGAGGGGGATCGGCGTCGAGAATTGCTGGAAGTTCTGGCTTTCCTCGGAACGCCGGGTCTGCGTCGGCAATAGTCCGGCGATCTTTGCCAGCACGGAAATCCGTGCAGCCCGAGACGCTGCTTTACGGAAAAGCGCCTTTCCGTATTTGCGCAGGAAGAGAACTGTGGCGACCTCGCACGCCTCATAAGCCATCTTCCAGTCCCACGCGCCGGTAGCATCGGATGCGCCGAAGGCCGTTTCCATAGCACCGCGCAATGTCACGGCATCGATGCGCTGGCCGCGTTCGAGATGGGGGAGCAGAAGACTGGCCGCAGCCAGGATCGCGGGCGCAACCGCCAGCGGCGTGACCGGATCGGCCACGGGGAAAACCATGTTCATGTCGGGAACCTCAGGAGAGCGGGAAGGACAAGCCCGGACAGCGCTCTCTCTCGACCACCCGGACCTGACCCTTTCCGGCCCACCTCTCACTCTCAAAGCGCAGCATGAAAAAGCGCCCCGACCGGACGGCGGGGCGCTTGTCAGTGTCTTCTCGGGATCATCCGAAGCGGCGACCGGCTTCGGTGAACGTGTATTCATTGGCGGCGATGGTTTCATCGACCGCTTCGTCCGAGGACAGATAGTCATATTCGCGCTCAAGCTGGCGGTAGAGCCAGCGGGCCAGATCGCGCAACGCCTCGATGATCGTCTCCTCGGCATCAGCGGTCATGTCCTGCCAGGTCGGGCTGTCGCGCTCGACCGAGATCGACATGCAGTATTCGTGATAATAATGGCCGCGATGGCTGGCCTCTGCGCGAATCTGATAGAAGTTTCGGCGCTGGATCGCCTGAAGGGCATCGGCGATGCGGTGCAGTTCGGTGTCCTGCGGCGCGTATTCCCGGATCAGGTGCGGCGCCTGTTTGCGGTAGGAATAGAGAGATTCGAAGCAGGCACCGTCCCCTTGTGACCAGAAGCCCCGGAACCAGATGCACGGTTCCTGCCGTGTGCCGCCGTCCATCAACCGGACGGTGCGGGTCTTGAGGTTGAGCCCGAGGATTTCGGCGATGCGCTGGAAATCCTCATAGACGGCATCGTACCAGTCATAGTCGAAGCCGCCCTCACGATACCAGGCGCGGGCCTTGTCCTTCGCCGCGTCGGAAAGTTCTCCCAAGCGATAGACGGTGGTTTCGATGATCTCAGGCATAGGGATCTCTCCCTTCCAGAACCGAGGAAAGCCAGCCGTCAGTATAGATCCAGTCCACTGTTTCGCCGGTGGCAAGATCGAGGACATGCGCACCACCGCCGAAGCCGTCGATTCTCGGCCTGGAACAACTGTTTGCGTATTGAAGGCCCCATAGTCCCGTCAGGCCGAACTCGGTGGCGCAGCGTTTGACGAACTGGATGACATGTTCGGGATCGCCGGTGACGTCATCGCGCATCCAAAGCTGCGTACCGACATGCTCTGGCTGGATGGAGAGTAGGAAGCCATCCGAGGGTGGATCTTCGGCGGCATTGTCATCCGCCAGAGCGTTGTAGAGATCAAGCGCGCGGGCAGCGTTTTCGGGGGTGCCTACGTCGAGCAGGCAGGAAAAGTGCGTGTAATAGCCGGCCATCGTGGTCTCCTGAGAAGACATGGCCCGATGCACGACCGGGCCGAATGGATGAAAATGATGAAGCTCAGGCGGCCAGTGGCAGGCGGAGCAGATCGGCCGAGGTTTCGCGCCAGAAGGGATCGACCAACCGGGCCTCCAGCGCAGCGGCGCGGTAACGCAGCCGTCTCGCATCACCGGGGTCCGATGCCCTGAATGCCATACCGCGCAGGCGGCTGGCCTCAGTGACGATCCTGCGTGCCTCGGCATCGCATGCGACTGGCTGTTGCCAGAGGATAATGCCGGCGCGGATTTCGCCAGCGAGGACCAGGCGCTGATCTTGGTCCTGAATGAGCATGATGCGCGGCTGAAAATACGGGAAGCTGTCAGGTCCCATGCAAATATCACCGCGTGACAGGCGCACGGCGGCGGCCTGCATGGCCCCCTCCGGTGATGGGCATTCCCCAAGCGGGATCATGCGGTCGAAGCTGTTTTCATCGTCGCTGGCGCAATAACTGGCTACGCCCAGGCAGGAGATGCGCAGCGGCAGCTTTTGCGACCGATAAAGCGCGGGCATAACATCGGCAGCCAGAATCTGACCGATGGAACGGAAGGTTTCGGAACGGGCAAAGGTCATCGGGATCACTCCATGACGGGCGCCGGTGAGCCCCTCTCTCCAGCCCTCAACCCGTCACGGCCGAACGGCCCGCACTCTTCCTCTCTGACCGGGCTTGTTCCCGTTTCCGCTGCCGACGATGGGGGACCATCGTGAGGCGCTGAAGGCCCGAAGCGCGGGCTACCGAGCTCGGGCCGTGGGGATGAGGCGCTTCCGCGCCTTATTCCCACGGGTCCAGCTCCAGCTTCACCATGTCGTCGTCGCCGTCGAACTCGGCGGCGGGGCAAGCGGCGTGGGTACCGTCTCCGGCCTGGAACACAACGATCGAAACCATCAGCGTGGTGGCGAGGCTGGCGGCAAAGGCGGTGGCATCTGCATAGGACATGGGTTCCGGCTCCTGTCTTTGGAGGCGGGGGACCATCCCCCGCGCGACAGGCGCCCGAAGCGTCTGACCGGATCTGCAATCACCCGAGGGCGTTCGGACTTATTCCGAAACCCCGAGGGCAGCACGCGCGCGTAAGCCGACCCCTTCGGGGTTGAATGTCAAAGAGACGGATCGGACCAAGGTTTGCGAATGGAAGCGGGGGTGGTTCTTCGCATCTGACAGGATGCCGGATACCCGTTGCAGATGCTCTGCCGCGCCAGCCTTGCCACCATGCTGGCCTCAGGATCGTGTTCCCTTCAGGACAGAGATGGCTGACGCTTGACCTTAAGAGGCAACAGAATTCATGGTGAAGCTGGGACTGGAGCAGTTGATTGACGAAGAGAGCCCATAACGATCGGTCGCCGCTCCTGTGGCGAATGCAGATGCAGCAAATAAATGATATCTTGCCGACTATACTATCTATTACAAGCAGATCGTTGAATGTCATGTACATTGCCCTGTGAGAGCACAATCCATAGTATGACACTCGTTCAATGGGGGGCATCAGATGAAATTGACTAGGTTCAGAGTCACCAATTTCCGGTCCGTGTCGGACAGTGGCTGGCTTGATGCAGACGATGTGACAGCCCTGATTGGGGTCAATGAGTCTGGCAAGACGAACTTGTTGCTGCCCCTTTGGAAACTCAAGCCTGCCCAAGACGGTGAAATTCAACCGACTTCCGATTACCCCAAAACAATGTTCGGAGAAATCCGTAACGCGCCTGGCGACTATCACTTCATCGAGGCAGAATTTAGTGCCGGGGTTTCAAGCGCTGCCATCGCGCGTGTCGCCGGCATCTCACCTGAGATCGCAGAGACAGTCCGCGTTACACGTTTCTTCGACGGCGCCTATCACATCGAGTTTCCAAAGCACCAACAGACAACGACTGTCACGCGAGCGTGGCTCGCAGGCAAACTCACCGGGACAGCGGATGCTGTTGGGGCAGCACAGGCACTCAAGAAAGAAGCCGAGTTGCAGCCTCAGTTGGTCCAGGGCCTCAGAGCGACCGCCGACGTGCTGCCCGACGCTGAGAACCTTAGAGCCGCTCAGTTGCGCACCGCAATCACTGCGGTCGATGCGCTGATACCCGCCGAACCGGCAGAGACCAGCATTATTGTCCCTATGGTCCGGCAACTGTCTTCGGAGCTAGGCGAGCAACTTCACGTCCTCACGACGCCGCCGCCAGGTGAGGTCGAGGGCGTCACCGACGCTGTGGTTAATGCCATTCCGCCTTTTGTCTACTATTCCAACTACGGCAATCTCGACTCAGAAATCTACCTGCCGCATGTCGTCGAGAACCTCGCGCGCCAAGATTTGGGTGCGAAAGAAGCAGCAAAGGCGAGAACGCTGCGGGTGCTGTTTAGCTTCGTGAAGTTGGAGGCAAAGGAAATCCTTGAACTCGGTCGTGACTTTAAAGAGGTGAATGGCCAGAACCGAGAACCAACCGCAGATGAGATCGCCGTAATCGCGGAGCAGAAGCGGACGCGATCAATCTTGCTTCAATCAGCGGGCGCAACCCTGACCACTCGCTTTCGAGATTGGTGGAAGCAAGGGGATTACCGTTTTCGGTTTGAGGCAGACGGAAATCACTTCCGAATTTGGGTAGCTGACGACCGGCGTCCGACTGAGGTCGAACTTGAGAACCGAAGCACGGGTTTGCAGTGGTTTCTGAGTTTTTATCTTGTCTTCCTTGTCGAAAGCAGGGGTGACCACAAAAAAGCGGTCCTACTCTTGGACGAACCAGGCGTGTCCCTGCACCCGCTAGCCCAACGTGACCTTTCCGCGTTCTTTGAGAGCCTGTCCAAGACAAACCAGATCATCTATACGTCTCATTCGCCCTTCCTTGTCGATGCGGATCGACTTGAGCGGGCTCGGAAGGTGTATGTGGCAGCGGACGGGACCACGAAGGCGACGCCAAACCTGCGCCACAGCGAGGGCCGAGACGAACAGGCTGGGGCGGCATATGCCGTTCATTCCGCACTGAACCTGAGCGTTGCAGAAAGCCTGCTTGTTGGTTGTCGGCCCGTGCTGGTCGAGGGCCCATCAGACCAGCATTACCTGACCACAATCAAGGCGCTGTTGGTCTCCGGCGCAAAAATCACGCCCAAGCGAGAGTTGGTCTTCCCGCCGTCTGGCGGAACGAAAACGGCGCGGGTGGTGGCGAGCATCCTCACTGGTCGCGATGAAGTGCTGCCGATGATGCTGTTGGACGATGATGGGCCCGGCCGCCAGATGCGCGCCAACCTGGCCCAGGGCCTGTATGCGGAACGCCCGGAGAAGGTGCTGAACGTCGCAGACCACGTTGGCTACGAGCGTGCAGAAATTGAAGACCTAATACCGTTCGACATCATCGCCGATGAGTTGGACCGAATGGAACGCGATCCAGACGTCAGGTTTGCGGATGTTGTGCAGGTGGGTCAGCCGATTGTAGGCCAGATCGAAGCATGGGCGCAGGCGCAGGGCGTAAACCTTGACGAGCACTGGAAAGTGCCGCTGTCGATCAAAATCAAACAGAGAATGTTAACAAGGGGATTGAGCACTATTCCGCACGATACCGTGGAGCGTTGGGTCGGACTGTTCGAGGAATTCTCGGCTCAAGACGCACAATAGCTGTATATATAGGCGCGCCGATTGGTTTGCTGCCAGTCTTAGAACGCATCAACCTCTGAGCAAATGAAAAGGCGTTGCTGCAGCCAATAGCAGCTTTGTTGGGATAGCTCCCAAAGAAAAAGCCCGATCACGAGGATCGGGCGAGTTACGGAAACGGAGGGTGATATACGGGGCGACCGAAGCCGCCCCGCATGATTGCTATTCAGCAGCGACCATATGCTGTTCTTCCTCGTCATCAGCCGGATCGTCCTCGCCATCACCGGAGAGGAAATCAGGCAGATCGTCGGCTTCCGCCGCAGCACCTGATACCGGATCGACTTCGATACCATCATCCACCATGCGCAGCGGCTCAGGCAGCCAGCCGGTCTCGGCCAGCAGGCGTTCGGCTTCCTTGGCCATGTCGCCCTTCTTGAGGTGCCCGATCAGATCGGCAGCCCGGTCTCCGGCCCCTTCGCGCACGGCTTCAAGAATACGCGGCTTGGTCACGCGGCCGAGATAATTGCCAACGGTCGGTCGCCAGCCCACGGCCACCATGTCGAGGCCGGTCGAACGGGCCAGCCGGTCAGCCTGCGACAGGCGGATGTCCAGCCCGTGCTGACTGACGCCCGTGCCGCTGTAAGGGTTCGGCTTTTCATAGAGCGCGTTGACACCGAAGCTGACGCAATGGGCGAGCAAATCCATGCGCGACCCATCGTCCAGATCGGTCAGCCAATCCCAGAGGGCAGCATCGTCTGCCGGGACATGATCGCCCCAGCGTTCGTGGCGGTCAGCGATGGCCTTGGCCGACGCGCTATCGCGCAGATACTCGGCCTGCGCGGGCAGATGAACCTCCCGGACCTGTGCCTCGAGGCATCCCTTGCTGGAATGCGGAATGAAGCAATCCATGACCAGCCGGTGGAGCAGTGCCGTCATGGCGACATGCGGGTTCACTGCCACCGCATCTCGCAGCGCCAGCGTGCGATGCGCGGTCAGCTCGCTGACCAGACGATCGGGCAGCGGCTTGATGGTGTCGGCCTCGTCGTCCTCCTCAGTTTCGACTACCTGGCCGCCCAGCGTGATGACTGCACGCATGCGGCCTTCCTCCGGTTCTGCCCGTTCGATCACCTCGCCGGTTTCCGGGTCAACGATCTCCGCCTCCGGTTCCGCAGGCGTTTCATCCTCGGCGCGAACATAGCCGCGTTCGACTAGCAGGGCGCCATCGGCGTCGACGCTGATGAAGACACCCGCCATGCTGATTTGGTCCGGCTCGAAGGTTATTGGACGGCGCTCGAAGGTTTCCAGCGCCTGTTCGATCTCACCGAGGCGCACGTCGATCTCGTCGGGCAGCTCGTCAGCCTCTCCATATTCGGCTTCAAGCCGGTCATATTCGCCACGCAATACCTCGCGGGTGCCGCGTTCCTCTTCGCTCAGATCGACCGTAGTGCCGACAATCTGGCGAAGGTCATGATCGTGACCATAGGGAAAGGTGATGGCGACCTCGATCCACTTCCAGCCCTCGGCGGCGATGGCTTCGGCCTCGGCCTTCAGCTTTTCGCCCACGAGCCGGTCGAGCAGCACCGGATCTTGCAGCCAGCCGCCATCGTCCTGCTGAAAGAGATCGCGCAGCACGCAACCGCCAGCCTCTTCATAAGCTGCAATGCCCACGAAAACCGCCCGCTTGTCGGCGGCGCGGACCGTGGTTTCGGTGAGCAAGCGGCGGATGTGGTAAGGTTCTTTCTGCCAGCCGTCCTTGATCGCGTCCCAGACCTGCTCCTGACGGGCATGGTCAGAACTGACGCTGAAGGCCATGAGCTGCTCCAGCGTCATGCCGTCCTCGGCATAGACGTCGAGCAAAGCCGGTGAGACGGAAACCAGACGAAGGCGCTGCTTCACCACCTTGGCATCCACGAAGAAGACGGCGGCGATGGCTTCTTCGGTCATGCCCTTTTCGCGCATGGCCTGGAAGGCCCGGAATTGGTCGAGCGGATGCAGCGGTGCGCGCTCGATATTCTCGGCGAGCGATACCTCGTCGATCAGCACATCGGCGCTGGCCTCCGACACGACGCACGGAACCGGCGCGACTTTGGCGAGGCGCTTCTGCTTGACCAGCAGTTCCAGCGCCCGGAAGCGGCGACCGCCGGCGGGCACCTCGAACATGCCGGTTTCCTTACCCTCGGCATCCACGACCGGGCGGACATGCAGGGACTGGATCAGGCCGCGACGCGCGATGGACTCGGCCAGTTCCTCAACCGAGATCCCGGCCTTGACGCGCCGGACGTTGGACTGGCTGAGCACCAGCTTGTTGAAGGGAATGTCGCGTGAGGACGACAGGGTGATTTTCTGCGTGGCAGTGGCCATGTCAGGGTCTCCATGACGGACGCCGGGGAGCCTCTCTCTCCGGCAACCAGCCCGTCACGAAGCGAAGCGCCGCCCTCTTCCTCTGAAGAGAGCGACGCCAGCCGCAGAACCTGAAACCCGGAAATTAGGCACTCCGGTTTTCTGTATCGGCGGATGTACGGGAAAAGCCCGCGCCGACGCGATAAAGCAGACGCTCGGCGGCGCGGATGCTGCCGGTTTCGCGGGCGGCCTCGTCCCAGAGCGTGATCGGGAAATCGCTGGTGAACAGCAGATCGCGCTCGAGCCCCATGCCGAAGGGCAGCCGGACTGGCTGCATCTCGCTCAGGTTCCACGAGCTCAGTTCGGGAGAACCGAGATCGGCCAGACCGAACATGATGTCGCCTTCCTCATCCAGTTCGGTGGCAAGCCAGACGCCCTCGCCGAGAGGGTTGAAGAACTTGACGACCGGGATGTGATCCTGATCGCGCTGGCGACCATTGGCCAGCAGGCGGTCGCGCTGTGTGCCGGTCAGGAGGATCATGCCGCAGCCCTCCGGTCGGTTACGCTGGCATCCGGCTCCTCGGTGTCCTCGGCCGGCAGATGCGACAGCAGCCAGTCCGCCGCCTTGCTGGCCTGCGAGGCCGCGCGGACAATGGCACGGGAATCCTCGCGCATGACCTCCAGCCACGACCCGATGTAATCGGCATGGCGCACGGTCGGCACGATCCCGAGCGCGGCGCAGCTGAAAGCCGCGGTCTGCTCGGCAATCATTTCCTCGAAGGCGTATTTCTTCGAGCCGAACGAGCCGGTCAGATCGCGGTTGAGGCGACTGTGATAGCCGCTGGCGTGGCCCAGCTCGTGCAGGGCCGTCCTGTGCCAGTTGATCGGCTCGAAATAGGCCTGCGGAGGCGGCACCTGCACATAGTCGAGCGACGGCATATAGAAGGCGCGATTACCACCGATACGGAAGTCGATGCCGGTGGCCCGGATCAGCGCCTCGACCCGAGGTTCGATCAGGCTCGACGGCGGTGGCGGCGCGACTGCCCTGATCTCGTCGGGCAGGCCATCGCATTGCGCGGCGTTAAAGACCGTGAACCGCTTCAGGAACGGAATGGCATGCGCATCCTCACCGGTCTCGCGGGCACGGCGCTTTTCGTCCTCGGGCGTGAAACGGTCGGCATAAACGACGGTGGTGCCGCGCTCGCCCTTGCGGACATTGCCGCCAAGCGAAAGCGCCTGGCGAAAGGTCAGCCACGCCTGACCTGGGAATCCATGCTGGATGACAGCGCCCCAGAGGATCAGAATATTGATGCCGGAATAGGACCGGCCGGTTGAAGCATTTCTCGGCAGGCCCAGCGGGGCGGTATCGGGCGACGCACCCCAGGGCTGGACCCAGGGCAGACGCCCTTGCTCCAGCTCGGCGATAATCTTGTTGGTGATGTCATCGTAAAGGTTGCTGCGTGCGCCATCTTCCACGGGGCTGCGATCGTGTCTGGCCATCGGGATGATCTCCGCGACGGGCGCCGGAAGCCTCTCTTCCAGCCCTCAACCCGTCACGGAAAACCCGTCCGCACTCTCACTCTGAAGGGGGCGTTGCGGGATCTCCCCGCAGAAGGGGGTGCGTCGGCAACGCCAGTGCCGACCAGGGGGAAGGCTTTCCCCACCATGACAGAGTGCAGCAAGCTGCTGCACAAGGCGATTTAAGCAGAACGATCGCCCACCACGATCATTGGTGCAGACGGCCACAACGTCCACAACGTCGCAAAGGCGGTATGGGCAATTGCCTCGGCCAATACATCCCGATCATTTCCCATCAAGCCGCCCACCGCGTCGACACGATCTTGCACCGAAGGATGCGTATCGGATACGCCCGACCTGTCCTTCGCAAGCAAGGTCAGCGCGAACAGGGCGAAATAGATCGCCATCTCCCGCTTGCGGCGGACAAGGACAAGATCATCGCCGCTTTCATCGGAATAGCGCCGTGCATGCTCCAGAATGAACAGGGTCGCAAATTCATCGCAGGAGAATTCCTCCCGATGTCGCGCCTCCTGTGTGTCGCCATGGACACTCGCACTCGTGCCTTCCCGCTGGTGCCGGATGTGCCGGACCTCATGCAGCAAGGCCCAGGCCACCGCAATGATGGACAGTTCTGAGGCTGCCCGTCCTTGAGGATCTTCGTTCTTGTCCGGCAGTGTGCCGGGTTCGGGAACGCCATCTGGCAAAGGGGCTTCGTCCGGCTGATCGTTCTGAAGGGCAGCGTCAAATGCCGCGATCAGTTCCTGAAACCGGGTCAGGTCCACCGTAGGGAAGTCCTTGCTCTCCGCGACGGCCCTGTAGCCCTCCCAGGCGGCGAAAGCGCCGATCCAGAAGGATCGCACGACGCGGTGATTGATCCGGATGTAGCGATAGCTGCCGGCGTCCATGATAAGCCGACCATCTTCGTGGTCATCAGGAAGGAGCCGAAACACCAGGTCGAGGTCTTCCCAGAGTGAAGAAAGCTCGTCCGCCCGTTCCGGCACGGAACAGATGAACAGTTTTCGGATTGCTTGCTGCACGATTTCATCCTGTCGAACCGCGCTGGTCATGGGATGTCCACCCTTCGTTGTTACCGCCATTGCGGGCCATCATCGTTGTAAGGTCGGGAGATGTGCGAGGACGACCGCGCAACGGGCTGGCCTCCGCGTAGATCGTGGCGAGCCTGACCTTTTCGGCATCGAGGTTCGGCCAGGCTGAGAGGATGCGCTCCGGCGAATGGCCGGCGATCTCGGCGCCAGCCGGGAGGAAGGTCTTCCCTCCACAAAGCCGTTTTTCTGTAGTGCCTGAAAACTGTCAAGCCGATCGACGCATTTCATCTTTCCAGTCTGACGCGCAGACGCCGCGCACGCTCGCGAAATGCTTCTTCACCGCCTTCAAGAATATCGCACACCGCTTTGCGGATATCTGCGTTTTCCAGGCCGCCTGCCTTGTAAGTGATGGGCGGCAAGCCGCCGATCTGATGCGGGCCAACCTCTGCGACAATGATCTGATCCGCGTCGGTGTTGATAACAAGGTTCGCGTTGTGGGTGACCATGATGACCTGCCGTTTGGATTTGGCGGCAATGAACAGTGAGACGAGTTCATCGAAGACAGACTTAGGATCGAGGTTTTCCTCTGGCTGGTCGATGATAAGTGGCCGGTCGTCTGCGTCGTCCAGAGCGAGGTACAGAAGTAAAAGCACAATCCCCCTCGTCCCAGGCGAGAGTTTACGGATGTCGATGCCGTCATAGACAATCTCATAGCGCACCGAGATATGGTCAGTCGCAAACAGCCAGTGGGCAAACTCCTTGAGCCAGGCACGAAACTCAGCCTGCTGCGTTTGAGCAATGGGCGCGTGTCCGATCAAGTCTCGCAGGTACGTTGAGATGAACGCGGCCATTGCGGCTTGCACGTCCGCTGCCGTCCCATGCTCCCAAGCCGGCTTGAGCGCAGTATTGGCCAACTGAATCAGCGAGCCACGGCCATTGAAGGGACCGGCCTTTCTGCGGTCGAGAAGTTTCTCTTCCGCAATCGTTCCCCAGGCTTCGACATCAACGATACGGCGCACGGAAAAGCCGAGTTTTTGCAAGGTTCCTGATGAGGCTGCCAGACGGCTCATGAGCGGCGCGTAGAGACTGGCGAGCGCCGTCTGTTCATTGATGATGGCTTCGAACACACGGCCATAAGCCGCATCACGTTCGGTTTGCAGGTCTTTCTTGCGGGTCGCGGCGCCCTGCGCATCGGTGAGACGGGCTTGCAGGTTCTGGAGAGCGGTGTTTTCCTGACCAATGCGGAGTGAAAGCGCAGAATATTGATCCCGCACCAGTTTGTCTGCGCTGACCAAGGCTTCGAGCCGCGTCATCTCGGCTTGAAGGACGTTGAGGGTGAGCGTGGCAAGATCGGCGCTATCGGCTATGGGTGGCGTGGGAATGCCCGGTGGCAGGGGAGGACCATTGAGAGCAGCAATCTGCTGATCGGCCCATGTGACGTAGCCCGCCAGACTCTTGTCGACATCGCCTTTATACACCAGCAGGAATTCGTCCCACTGTTGATCGTTCATATGGCCCTGCTGATGGCGTTCCCTGGCCTGCCGCAACAATTCGGGCGCCTTGGTTGCACGGGTACTTTTTACCTCATCCTGCAGGGCGAGGAAGGTCCGCCGTTGATTGCCGAACCCCTGGATCTTGCCGCGTACTACCTGAACCGCCTGACTGAGCTGGGTATGCCGTTGTGCCTGTGCCTCGGTGCCCTTGACGACGAGTTTTGCGAGATCTTCGTTGTAGCTTTTGATCAGGCCGGTCTTCTGGGCCACCTGCGCAGTCAGAGTAGCGACAGAGCTTTCCTTTTCCAGTTCCGTGGCGATGCGATCAGAAATGTCGGCGATGGCTTCGGCTTCTCGCTCACGGGCTTGCTGGAAGCGACTTGTGCTATGGCTGCGCAACTCGGCGAAGTCGATCGCACCGTCTCGTTGATCGTTGGAGTGGGATTCAAAAATCACCCGTTCGATCTCGGCGATGAGACCGTCCGAGAAGCCGCCGGAGGAGCCGCCGGAGGAGCAGAGCTCTTCCACGAATTGCTGCGACAGATATCGGGCGCGCGGAAAGGACAAATGATTGTTGGCGTCCCGGCCATCGAGCGCGCGGGTGATGGTGGCGCCACCGCCCCAGGTCAACGTGGCCGTCGCATTGCCGACCAGCTTGCGGGCGCGGACAAGGAAGGAGGGACTAGCATTCTCGCTGGCGCTCCATCCAGATGGCGTGATGGCATCACATCCAGCAGCGATCATATCGGCGAGTGCCGTTTTTCCGGAACCGCGAGCCCCGATGATAGCCACTAGGCCGGGGTTTAGCGGGATTTCGGGAGTCGCGGCCCAATCTGCATCGGCGATGGAGATGTGCGAAATGACCTGTGAGGGCATAGCGGTTCGCGGCGGTTCCGTTCCGACGTAAGCGCGGCCTTCCGGATCGATGCAGGCTTGGCGCAGTGCATCGAACTCGAGACCGCCCTTGATCCAAGAGAAGCGCTCTTCCACCGGTTGCCCGACGGTTTTCTGGTCATGTGCGTCGCTGCCGTGCAGACATGGCTTACAACCGTCATAGTCCTCGCGTAGTTTTTCAACACTGACGCCCCTCTTGCCGAACCAGAATTCACGTTGCGCGGGGCTGCTTGAGAAGATGATATGGGCGAACCGCTCGATCTCCTGGCGCATCGTCGCATCGGCCGCCTGCCGCAATCCCGACGTTCCATCTCCCGCTGCGCCGGCCACTGCGACCAGAATGTTAGCCTTGGCCCAGTCGCTGTCTCGTAGCACCTGGCGCAGTTGAGCTAAGTTGACCTTGAACTGCGTGGCACCGTGGCGCAGAGCCGCGCCATCGTCGATGATGGCGGAGTCGGCGCGCTTGCCAAGGGCAATCAGATCGTTGCGAGTGCAGTTATAGGTGTCGCCATGGGCCTGGAACTGCAATCGCTGGAGAATGCGATGCAGTTCGGCCAAATGATTGCAATCTTCCGGACTGACCAGCAGGTGCACATTGACGAAGCCGGTCTTGGCGGCGATGTCGAGCCGCAGTTCGACATTTGGAAAGATGAGCTGGACGTCGCGCAAGCGCCCGGCTTGCTTGCGTCGCAAGACCTCTTCATAGGTGTCTGTGACATAGTAGTCGGTGACAGCTATCGCACCGATTGCGGGCAAGCAGCTTTCCAGTGACGTGATATAGGCCTCCCAGGGATCGCCACCGCCGAACTGGTTGTTCAGGATTGTCCCCGGTGCATGGATGTGCGGCTCCCAACGCCGCCACTGCGAACCTCTGCCGATCATTGCCCCTCCGCGTGTGTCGGCAGACATAGAAGGTCTATGCTCTGTCCGAATTTATGTGATCTAGAAGATGTTTAGCATTCACAAGTTGTTTTATAACAACTCTTTCCATGCAACGTTCTGCTATTCCTCGCTGAGATTGTCGAAAGCCTCAAGAATTGCGCGCGATCGCCGGGGCAGGGAAGCGCCAAGTTCTTCCGTGTCGAGCGCGTACTTCCGGAGGTGAAAGGTTCCCGGTACTTCACGCATCTCGAAAAAGCGCACGGGGCGGCCTCGGTTTGCCAGGGCCTGAACGACTGTAAATTTGACGGAGGATTTGCAGCGAATGCCGAATACGACTTCTTCGAGTTCCAGCGGTGAATCCTGTGCGCCGCGTTTGCCTATCAGACGCCATTCCCGCTCATAACGCCAATTTGCGGCCTTGCGGAGCAGGACGGCTTCGTCCACGCGCTGCCGTGCGGCGCTGTCGTTCTCCATCATGGCCACGTCGCTGGCCAGCACCTTGCGACTGCCTCCATAGCGCATCTTATTGAGGTCGGCTTCCGCCCCGGCGGGAACAGAGTAGCCAGCACAAATACCGTTATGCTGATCGCCATAGTGGCTCCACATCAACGGGCATGTGGCGCGGACTCCGAAGGAAACGATGCCACGGTCGTAGCGGCGAAGCAGTTCGTCTTCGAGATACTTACGCAGCAGCGATTGCAAGGGATCGGCGATCTCGTAGCTCGCATCGGTTGCGTGATAGTGGATTTCGTCAAGCAGCCGAGCGGCATCTTTCTGGCTATGCCGCGCGATATGTTCGATGGTTTTTGGGCCACGATATTTAAGGGATTTTGCTGCAGCCTGCATCTCGGCGAGGATACGCTGCTCGCGCAGACGGCTTAGAACCTGCTCAAGCTGATCGTAGGGTAGGTCTGCATCGAGAGTTGGACGGCAATCGAGTGGGTCGTTGAAGTCACCAGGGTCTGCATAGTACAGCTCGTCCGCGACCAGCATGTCCAGCAGGCGATGACTGAAACCGCGATATTTATACAGTAGTCGCGGCAGCTTGTTAACATCAGCCATATCGCACCAGCTCCTTAGTTTTTATTTCTTCGTAAGAGACTTATAATTTCTTCGCTCAGTTGCGATAATCAATTGGTACTTCTCTTCAAATTGCGCGAGTATATCGTTTTACCTAACTGCAGCTCGGGTCGCCGCCAATAAAATATTTACCTGAGCGACTTTGGACTGGGCGATTGAGTAATTGCGCGCCGTCGCATATCGAAAGGCGACAGGACAGGATCATGCCCTCCCCCGACGCCCCTCCCTTTTCTACGCCACTGTATCCTATTCACCGCACAGCGGCGCCCGAGACCTTCCCTCCGCTGACATTCCGCGCTTCCATTGCCCCAGCCCCTTTCCGGGCATGGAATTTTAGAGACAATGGCGGTCAAGCGGAACAGGATCAATATCGAGGTTACAGCCTCGACCGGACCGGAAACGGACCGGAATGATCCTGCGCATAAAGATGCTGCCCTGATGTCGCTGGCTCGCCTGCTCGGACGTCAGATCGCCCACGAGCAGTTCGAGCGTAAACTGGCAGCGGAGCGCAAAGCACAACGTCAGCTCCGTCCCTGACATTAAAATCCTTCTTGCATTTATACGTGTAATACGTATTATATCGACAGACCTGTTCTCCTGGAGTCTGCGATGCCAACCACAACCTCCCTCGAATTTCAGCGCAAGTTCGGACAATATCTGAATGAGTCTCACCGCGAGCCGGTAGAGATCACACGACATGGCAGGCGCGAGTTTGTGCTGATGTCAGCCACCCAATATGACGAGCTACTGTCAGCGGCGGAGCGCAGGGGCAAGGCGGTTGAAGCCGCCTCCCAACCTGAACGGAATTAGGACACCTCCCCGAACACGGAGCTTGAAAGGACTGCCGATATGACCCGCGTTGCGCTCTATGCCCGATATTCTTCCGACAATCAGCGCGAGGCGTCGATCGAGGACCAGTTGCGCATCTGCCGCGAACAGGCGAAGCGCGAGAAGTGGAAGATCGTCGGAACCTACAAAGATGCTGGCATCTCCGGCGCGAGTATGATTCTGCGCCCCGGCATTCAGGCGCTCCTGCAGGACGCGCAGGCAGGCCAGTTCGACATCGTGCTGGCAGAGGCGCTCGACCGCATCAGTCGCGACCAGGCTGACGTCGCCACCTTCTATAAGCACCTCAAGTTCGCCGGCGTTCCGATTGTCACGCTGTCCGAGGGCGAGATCAGCGAGTTGCATGTCGGCCTCAAGGGCACGATGAATGCGCTATTTCTCAAAGACCTCGCGGCAAAGACGCATCGCGGCATCCGTGGCCGCGTCGAGGAAGGCAAGTCAGGTGGCGGGCTCTGCTTCGGCTACAACGTCATCAAGCAACTCGATGCGCGCGGCGATCCCATTCGCGGTGATCGCGAGATCAACGAAGCCGAGGCGAATGTTGTCCGGCGCATCTTCCGCGAGTTCGCCGCCGGCGTGGGTCCGCGCACAATCGCCCGCACATTGAACGAGGAAGGTGTCCCCGGTCCAGCTGGCAAGCTCTGGAGCGACACCACCATCCGGGGCCATGTGAAGCGCGGCACGGGGCTGGTGAATAATGAACTCTATATCGGTCGTCTGATCTGGAACCGGCTTCGCTACATCAAAGATCCATCGACCGGAAAGCGCGTCTCACGCCTGAACCCGGAATCGGAATGGATCATCAAGGATGTCCCGGAGCTGCGCATTGTCGATGACGAACTCTGGCATTCGGTCCGTGTCCGGCAGGGCGAGATCGCCGAGAAGTTTGCCAACGTCACCGAGGCTGTTCGCAAGCACCACAAAAAGAACCGCCTGAACGGCACACGTCGACCGAAGTCCCTTCTGTCCGGCCTGGTGTTCTGTGGCTGCTGCGGAGGACCCTACTCGCTTCGCGGCGCTGATCGGTTCGCCTGCTCCAACCACATCAGCAAGGGCGCGTGTTCAAACAGCCGCACGATCCCGCGTGAGAATCTGGAAGCACGCGTGCTCTCCGGCCTGAAGGACCGCATGATGGCGCCTGAGATCGTTGAGGAGGCGATGCGCGCCTATGCCGAGGAAACCAATCGGCTGAACCGCGAACGCCGCTCCAGCGGCGATGCCTGGAAAGCAGAACTGGTAAAGATCGAGAAGCAGATCCGCGGCATCATCGAGGCGATCAAGGGCGGCATGTTCCATGAGAGCATGAAGGCAGAGATGGACACGCTTGAGGCGCGCAAGACCGAACTGAACACCCTGTTGGCCGACGCGCCCGAAGACACACCGGACATTCTGCCGAGTGCCTCGGCGATCTATGCGAAGAAGGTTTCTGCCCTGACGAAGGCGCTCAATCGCAAGGAGGAGCGGCAGGAAGCGGCGGAGACATTGCGCGGCCTGATCGATAAGATTTCGCTGACACCGGGGCCAGAACGCGGTGAGATTTACGCAACGCTTCACGGAGAACTGGGCACGATCCTCAATTGGACGGAGCGACAAGCCATTGGAAAGGTTGTCAAAACGACAAAACCCGCAGCGGATGCTACGGGTTTGTCGTTATCAGTGGTTGCGGGGGTAGGATTTGAACCTACGACCTTCAGGTTATGAGTCGTGTCGAACGAACCATGAACAATCACGCGGCAACGCGAGTTGTTGCGCAATTTCCGACACTTGCCGATCCCGGAGCTGAGGCTCCACTTCGCACGATCTGTCGGGATTGCGCAGCGTTTTTCGGCCTCGTGCTTCCACAATGCTTCCAACGGGCCGAGACCTATTTTTTGGTAGCACTTGTTACAGCTGAACTGCGGGATCTACGTCTCGTCTTTCCAGGTCAGTCTCACCTTTAGGCCATTCAAGTGCGTCCAAGGAAGGCGGCCTTGATGTTGAAGCATCCCAACAACGATTCCTGGCGAAATCCCCTGCTCCTTTGCAAAAGCTCGAATCGAGACCGCACTGCGAGGAGAGCTCTGGACGAAATCTTCCCAAGCGGAACGGGGAATCAAAGCATTCGCAGCCCACTCATTGGCCTCAGCTTCCAGGTCCGCGTCACCCCCGTTCACTTCATCCACGAAAACACTTTTCTTGCTATGCAGGAGAATGTGCGCTGCTTCGTGGAAGAAGCTAAACCAAAGATGATCATCTGACTTGTGCCGAGCGCTAAGTTGGATCACAGCCTTTCTAGGTGTTTGCCACCATGCTGCACCGCTCAGTGCTGTCTTCGGCAGCGGCTTTACCACAGCCAGCGCGACACCCGCCTGATTGCAAAGATATCGAGAGCGAGGCAACGAATCTTCGATCGGCGCGCAAGTTAGTTCGCGGATCTCCCTCAACGCCTTCTTGAACTGGTTCTCATTATAGTCGGTACATTTCTGCCCCTCCGCCTCAATCTCTCCAAGACGTAGCCACGTTGCCAATGCTGTCTCGTTGCTAGCAAAACTCGGCGAGTGCCGATAAGCCACATTCGCCATGCCATATTTGACTTTCCAAGCGTCAACGGAGCCCACGCGAAAAAACGCGAGAAGCTCTGAGACGGCATCCGCATCGTTGGCAGGCCGACGAATGGCACCCCGTTTTGCCAGCTCCTTGACTGGAAACCCGTTGGCCCAAGCACTGGAACCGGCAGCGTCAGCGGCTTCACTCTCGCGAGCTCGATGAAGCTGATAATCTGATTCAATGCCGAGCCAGATGCTAGCATCCATGCCAAGCACTTTCTCAAACTGGAGCGCTGTCTCAGGCTCAAGGGGTGCCTTTCCCGCGATGATTTCACTGATCAGTTTAGGAGAGCGGCCGCACCGTCGAGCGAACTCAGCATGCGATATGCCTTGAACTTCCAGGCGCTCCTCGAGGACCCACCCCGGCGGAACTGCATAGTCCGGCCGAAACTGATTGGTCATTGTCGCCATATCTCTTTCCTCCATCAGTGATAGTCGATCACGTCGGTGATCATGATCGCAGTCACTTGTTCCAGATCGATCCCTCCATCCTCCTTTCGGGGGATCGGGTCGTGATTAATCTCGAAGACGAGCCGGTGCGGGTGAACAAGATCGACCGCGAACTGCTCGTCCCGATCTCCCCGCAGTTGATGCCGCCTGTCCGGCGGGGTCGACGGCACCAAGCCTAGGTTGCGAGCCGCCCTCAGCACGGCAAGGCGCTTCATGATGGTCCTGGCCATGCGGACTCCATATGCCTTCTGCAGCTCGCTGGCTGAGTTAAAGGACTTCGCGAGCTTTCGGGTGCGGAAGGCAATGTCCAACAGGCGGCCCCAACATCGTTACGTATCAGGTAATGGTTTATGCCCTCTTATCAAGTGGCGCAACCACGTTCTGAGAGGGACGCCAGTCGAAGCTCCACGCCTCGCCCTCCCTGCCGGCTCAGGGCAAACGCTCCGCGATCGTCGCGGGAGCTGCAGCGATTAGCCAGCGCTTCGAGACGTATGATGAAGCCGTCGACGCTGCCCTCCACCTTGGCAACCTGCGTTCTGATTCGCTGGGCTCGTCGATTTCCCGCATCAGCGCGCTGAAACGCCTTGCGCGGAACCGCGCTTCATTTCCTTTTCCTTCGCAATTTCAATGTGTTCGTTGACTGTCGCCCGCGCTTCAGCACTGTGGAACGGCGAAAGAACCACCGAAGAGTGCCATGCCCAGGATCACCAAACGCCTCGTCGACGCCGCAGAAGCCCGCTCCGCCGAATACTTCGTCTGGGACAGCGAGATCCCTGGCTTCGGGCTGCGTGTGCTGCCGAGCGGGCGCAAGGGCTACGTGGTCCAGTATCGCGCCGGACGCCGATCCCGGCGGATCAGCCTCGGGCCCAGCACGGTCCTTAGATGCGAGCAGGCGCGCAACCGCGCCATCTCCATCGTCGCCGCCGCGCGCAATGGCGCGGACCCCGCCGCCGAGCGGGACGCTGGACGCAATGCGATCACGGTGAAGGAGCTGGCGGAGAGGTTCGACAAGGAACACATCGCGATCCGCGTGAAGGCGAGCACGGCCAAGGAGTATCGCCGGAACCTCGACCGTTTCATCCTGCCCGCACTCGGGCAGCTCACGGTCACCGGCATCACCCGGGCGGACGTGGCGAAGTTCCACCACGACCTCCGCCACATCCCCTATCAGGCGAACCGCTGCCTCGAAGTGGTCTCGAAGATGTTCAGCCTCGCCGAGATGTGGGGCCTGCGTCCGGACGGCACCAACCCGCGAAAGCACATCCGGAAATACCCCGAGGAGAAGCGCGAGCGCTTTCTCAGCGCGGCCGAACTCCGCCGGATCGGCGAGGTCCTGCGCGAGATGGAGGTGGAGGGGATCGAACTGCCCTCGGCCATCCTCGCCGCGCGCTTGCTGATCCTGACCGGGTGTCGGCTCAACGAGATCATGACGCTGAAGTGGGCATACGTCGATCTCGCCGAACGCGTTCTGCGCCTTCCGGACTCCAAGTCCGGCGCCAAGATCGTCCATCTCGGACAGCCCGTCGTCGATCTGCTCCGCGACGCTCAGCGCATCGACGAGAACCCGTGGGTCATCACCGGCACCCTGCCGGGCAAGCGCCTGAGCGATCTCCAGCCCTTCTGGCAGCGCGTTCGCGCCCGCGCCGGGGTGAAGGACGTCCGCATACACGACCTGCGCCACACCTTCGCGTCGACCGCCGTCGCCTCGGGTCAGGGACTGCCGATGATCGGCAAGCTCCTTGGCCACACGCAGGTCCAGACCACGGCGCGCTACGCCCATCTGGCGGCCGAGCCGGTGCGGATGGCTGCCGATGCGGTGGCGCAGAACCTCAGGCAATCCTTGGGATAATCGCGCCCCGACGCGCCCCTTTTCGATTGATTGCGCAATCCCTCGCGGCTACGGTCCAAGAAAGCCCAGAAATTGGGCGCGCACAGTTCGCGTGCGCGCAGGGCTGGGCGGGAGCGCAACGTGGACCGGGACAAGGCCGAACTTCGCTGGGGGATTGAGCAGCGCCTCGAGTTCATCGAGTTCCGTCTGTTCTGGGAGGGACACGTCAATCGTATCGACGTGATGCAGCAGTTCGGCGTTTCTGTGAACCAGGCATCCTCGGACCTGAACCGCTACATCGCGCTGGCGCCGGACAACATGGTCTACGACAAGAGCGCGCGCAGCTATGTCCGTGGCCCGGACTTCGACTGCAAGTTCCGCCCGCCAGATGCAGCGCATTACCTCGCCCAGCTCCGCCTGGTTGCCGACGATGTGCTGGAGCGCGAAGAATGCTGGATCCCCGACCTGCCGTCCTACGCTTCCGCACCGACGCCTGTGCGGGGCGTCGATCCAGTGACGCTGCGCTGGGTCGTCGGTGCCATCCGCCGTTCCGAGGCGATCGAGGTGAAGTACCAGTCCCTGTCGAGCCCGGAGCCGCGCTGGCGCTGGATCGCTCCGCACGCCATCGGGTTCGACGGGTTTCGCTGGCATACGCGGGCGTTCTGCCTGACCGACGAATGCTTCAAGGACTTCCTGCTCTCACGGATCCTCGGCATCCGCGGATCGCGGGAGAGCGAAACGTCGGCCAACGAAGATCGCGACTGGCATTCCGAGGTCACCCTGGAGGTCGGCCCTCACCCTGAGCTCTCGGAGTCGCAGGCCAAGGTCATCGCGCTCGACTACGGGATGCGGGGCGGCAAGGCGAAGATCAAGGTGAGGCGCGCGCTCCTCTACTATGCGTTGAGACGACTTGGACTTGATACCGATCCGGCAGCCCGGAAGCCGCAGGATCAGCAGATCGTTCTTCTGAATGCGACTGACATAATCGGAGAACGACAAAATAGCGCGAGGTCAACGGGTCAATGAAAGACCTTCGCTCCAGCGCCAAGACGGTCGCCCGCTTCGACGAGATCGTCCACCGCATCGAAAGCGCGGACTACCGGATTTCCGCGAGGCCCGACCGGCTGTGCGAGAACTGTGACATGCGCGCCTATTGCGACGCGAAGAACTGGAATTTCAGGGAATATGACAGATGAGTGATGTGAAAGCCGATCAGACCGCGATCGATCTGGGCGCCGAGGCTGCCAACCTGGAGAGCGTGGAGAAGTTCCAGTTCGCGCCGATCAAGGGTTACCCGATGCTGAACTGGCGCGGGAAGCGGCCATTTACGTCCACGCAGTTTTATCCGGCACAGTTGAAGGAAGTGCATGGCGAAGAGGTCGATGGGTGGCGCAACAAGATCTTCTGGGGGGACAATCTTCAGGTCATGAGCCACTTGCTGAGGGAGTTTCGTGGCAAGTTTAATATGATCTATATTGACCCGCCCTTTGACTCAAACGCTGACTACAAAAAGCGGATCAAGGTTCGGGGGGCTACTGCAGAAAGCGATCAGGCAGCCTTCGAGGACAAGCAGTATGGCGATATTTGGAGCAACGACGAATACCTGCAATTTCTGTTTGAGCGCCTTGTTCTTCTCCGTGAGCTGTTGAGCAACGAAGGATCAATTTATGTTCACTGCGATATCAATCGCGGTCATTACATCAAGTGCCTGATGGATGAGGTGTTTGGAGCATCAAACTTCAGAAACGAAATAATTTGGAAGCGGACGAGCGCTCGGGCCGACTCCAAAACTTACAACCACGTTCATGATACTATTTTCTTCTACACCAAGACTGACGAATTTACCTGGAATAGACAGTTCACAGAGCACAGCGAAGCCTATTTGAAGAGCAAGTATAGCAATATTGACTCAAAGGGCCGGCGCTATCAGCTAGACAACATTACAAGTCCGAACCCTCGACCAAACATGACATACGAGTGGAAAGGATTCCCTCCGCCGGCGAATGGCTGGAGATACAGCAAGGAGAAGATGGCGGAGCTGGATGCTGACGGGCGGATTTGGTATCCTGATGAAAAAACAAAGCGACCGCGACTCATTCGCTTCTTGGACGAGTCCGAGGGACGTCCTCTGGACTCAGTTTGGAATGATATTTACCCCGTAAATTCGCAAGCGGCGGATCGTCTGGATTACCCAACACAGAAGCCAGTTGAGCTAGTCGAGCGACTAATTAGAGCGTCCTCAAATCCAGGGGATTTGGTATTTGACTGCTTTCTGGGATCGGGCACCACTGCGGTTGCGGCGGAAAAGAATGATCGCCTATTCATAGGTGCCGATATCAACCTAGGCGCAATACAGACGACCATTAACCGCCTTGCAGTAACCGTGAAGGAGTCGAAGGACACCGAGGCCGGAGAGTTGAAAGAAAGCCATACTGGATTCGAAATTTATAACGTAAACAATTACGATATTTTCCGAAATCCAACGCAGGCTAAAGACCTTCTTCTCGAGGCGCTTGAAGTTCAGCCTCTGGAGCTGAGCACGGTCTTTGACGGAGAGAAGGACGGCCGCATGGTCAAAATCATGCCGGTCAACCGTATCGCTACCCGTGCGGACCTTAATGAGTTGATCGCAGGCTTCGACTACAAGGCTTGGGATCGGCGCCAGGCCGAGCATCCGAACCGTCCGGTGCAGAAGATCATGCTAGTCTGCATGGGGCACGAGCCCGACCTCGCCGCCCGGCTCAAGATGGCTGCGACGCCCTACAAGATCGATGTCGAGGTGGTCGACATCCTGCGCGACAAGGCCAACCTCGAGTTCCGCCGCGACTCCGAGGCAAAAGTCGTCATCGAGGATGGCGAGCTGGTGGTCGAGCGCTTCTACCCCATGAACCTGCTGCAGAAGCTGTCGATGCAGAAGGAGACGGTCGAGGACTGGCGCGAGCTGGTCGAGAGCGTCCTCATCGACTGGAACTACGACGGCGCCGTGCTGCAGCCAGCCGTGGTCGACATCCCCGGAAAGACCGAGCTCGTCGCCGGCCGCTACAAGGTGCCGGCCGACGCCGGAACGATCCGCGTGAAGATCACGGACCTCCTCTCCGAGTCCTGGGAAGGGAGCGTGACCAATGGCTAGGCGCACCAAGGCGGTCACCGCGTCGCTGGACTTCGCTTTCTTCCAGTTCCTGTGGGAATTCTTCCGCAGCAACCGCGGCACGATCCGCACCCACTACAAGGAGCTGACCCGCAAGTTTCTGGACTTCAACAACCCGGACAAGAACCCCAAGGCCTTCCTGCGCCAGCCTCAGTACGAGGCACTGGAGATCTATGTCTTCCTGAAGGAATTCATGGACAACGCGAAGGTCGAGGAGATCTTCAAGGCGTGGTTCGAGAAGACCGGCCGCTTCGCTGGCCGCCAGGAAGGCGGCATCATCGGCGGCGACACGCGCCAGGTCTCGATGTTCGATGCCGTGACGCAGGACCAGTACAAAGCTGTCTTCGCGGCCATGCGGAAAAACTCCCGCATCTACCCGAACTACATCTTCGCCCTGACCATGGGGACCGGCAAGACGATCCTTATGGCCACGTGCATCTTCTACGAGTTCCTGCTCGGCAACAAGTTCGAGAAAAACAAGCGGTACTGCCATAACGCGTTGATTTTCGCCCCTGACAAGACCGTGCTGCAGTCTCTGAAGGAAATCGAGTCCTTCGACCTCGCGCTGGTCGTCCCCCCCGAGTACGTCAACTTCCTGACCACCCACCTGCGCTTCCACTACCTCGAGGAGGCTGGCACCTCGCTCAGTACGCTGGACCGATCGCGCTTCAACATCGTGGTCTCGAACACACAGAAGATCATCCTGAAGCGTCGCCACAAGGAGAAGACCCCGTTGGACGCGCTGTTCGGCGCGACCCCGGACACGGTGACAGCGCTCGGGGTCTATGGTGACGCGGCCGACCTCTATGCCTGGGACCAGCCCGAAGAAGAGGCCGAACTCGCCACGAACCAGCGGTTCGAAAAACTGTGCCGCCTCGAGCAGCTGGGCATCTACGTGGACGAGGCACACCACGCCTTCGGCAAAACGCTCGCAAAGGACATGGGGATCGGCGCCAAGGAGACTGACACGAGCCTCCGCACCACCATCGACCAGCTCGCCGCCAATCTGAACCGCGCCGGGACGCGCGTCGTCGCGTGTTACAACTATACCGGCACGCCCTACGTGGGGAAAGAAGTGCTGCCCGAGGTCGTCTACGCGTACGGGCTAAAGGAGGCCATCGAAAAGGGTTTCCTCAAGAAGGTCGTCCTTCACGGATACCGAAACACCCGAACGGACGAGTTCGTCGACATAGCCGTCGAGCAATTCCTCGATGAGACTGGCGATCTGAAGCCTGAGGGGATGCTGCCCAAATTGGCCTTCTTCGCAGCCACGATCGAGGAACTAACCAAGGAGCTACGCCCCGCGGTCGAACGAGCCCTCGCCAAGAGAGACGTTCCGACGTCACGCATCTTGGTCAACGTCGGCGACGAGAAGTTGACCTCGAACGACGACATTCGGGAGTTCAACCGTCTGGACACCCCAGACTCGGAGAAGCAGTTCATTCTGCTCGTCAACAAGGGGCGCGAGGGCTGGAACTGCCGGTCCCTATTTGGCGTCGGCCTCTTCCGCGAGCCCAAATCCAAGGTTTTCGTGCTTCAGGCCACCATGCGCTGCCTTCGCGCCATCGGCCAAGCACAGCACACCGGGCATGTGTTTCTCTCCGACGACAACATGGAGATCCTGAACGACGAGCTGCAGCAGAACTTCAGGATCAGCGCTGCCGAGCTGCAGAACGTCGCCAGCGAAAAGGAGCGCGTCCAGGTCAAGGTCATCGAGCCCCCCGTGAAGATCAAGCTGGTGCGGGTGCGCAAGGAATACAATGTCCGCGAAAAAACTGTCACGCCTGGACAGACGCTCTTCCCCGAGCTGTCTGCTCGGGACAAATGGAGTGAGCTTGTCGAGAAATATCGGCTCGTGGAGACGCAGCAGGAAGGGCTCACCCCAAGTGAGGCCGCCCGTGCGTCAGCCAGCAGGACGTTCGACCTTACCGAGCGCCGCGAGAAGCAGGTGTTCTCACGCCTCAGCCTTGTGGGAGAAATCGCTAGGTATCTCAACCAATCGCCATTGGAAATCGAGTCGCTGCTGGATGCCACAACGGAAGGCGTCAATAAGCTCGCTGAAATCACTAACAAATTCAACGAGCTGCTCTACGACGAGGTCATTCCACGCTTGTTCCGGATGATCTTTGAGCTGGATGAGTCGGAAAAAACCGAAGAGCACGAAGTCGAACTCATCAAGCTCCCGGCGAACGGTTATTACGAGATCACGGCTGCCAAGGACAAGATTGTCCGCAGCACGGACGCAGTGGTGAAGGATCATGAGCGCGACAAGAGCTTCCATCTCGACACCTACTGCTTCGATTCCAATTCGGAGCGAACGCTGTTCTGGGATCTTCTTAGAGAGAAAAGAGTGAAAAAGATCTATTTTACTGGCATGCTTACGCACGGTCAGTCAGACTTTTTCATTCAGTATATCGACCCTGACTCACACACGGTTCGCAGCTACTATCCTGATTTTGTTTTTCTTCGCGAGGAGCCGGACGGCAGTGAAAAGTACGTCGTGGTAGAGGTCAAAGGCGATCATCAGGTCGACAATGCGGTAGTTCAGGCCAAGAAGGAATTTGCAGAGCAAATAGCAGTGGCCAGCGGCATGGAATATCAGATCATTAAATCAACCGATGCTGATGCTCGAAATTATCGAGTGCTACTTTAGGAGCGTCCGTACTGAAACCGAGGTCGATCAATATCTTCCTGCTCGACGGCGACCCGAATGGCATCCGGGTGGCGCAAATCTCGATGTCGACGATCCAGGCGATTGCCTTCCGGCGCAACCAGCTTCGTCGGGTTCGGGAGGCTTTCCCCGAGATCGAACGGCCAGGCGTCTACATCCTGATCGGGACCGACGAAGACGCGCAGGACCGGCAGCTTGCATACATCGGCGAGTCCGAAGGCGTCGGCGCTCGATTGTCGTATCACAACTCGAATGAGGCCGGTCGCGATGCCAAAGGCTTCTGGACCGACACGGTCGTGCTGATCAGCAAGGACGAGAACCTGACCAAGAGCCACGCGCGCTATGTCGAAGCTTGTCTGATCCGGGGGGTCGTCAGCAATCCCCGTTGGACCCTGCCCAACACGCGCACGCCGTCCGACGACGCGGGCAGGCGCGCGTCCTCGAGCGAGACAGCGAGCAGTCCCTGCTCGCGCCAGCCGTCGCGCTTCACCTGGTCCGGATCCCGGCGATGGCCGCCGTAGCCCTTGGGATGCCACCTCATGCGACACCCCCGTTCGTCTCGATCGCCCAGAGGAGGAGCGCGATGGCGTCCGCCTCGTTGTCGTCGGCGGGGCTGAAACCTCGGGCCCGCGCGGCTGCGATCATCGCCGCCTTCGGTGCGTTGCCCTTGCTGGTGGCGTGACGCTTGATCGTGCCGACGGGAACGCCGGCATAGTCGTGCCAGGCCGCGCGGGCGAACTGGCCGGGCTTCTTGGTGCCGGGCGCGATCGGCAGGATCGCGTAAGCCCGATGCTGTTGGGAGTTATAAACGCAAAAAATGTTGACCAATATGACATACTATACTTTGAGTTTCCAATCGACCTGATTGGACGGGAAGATGCGGTGTTCACTGGAGCCTCCGCAAACACAATGGTTCCGCCTACGTTTTACAGTGAGCCGGAGGACTTGGTAAAACTTGATTGGGCTGCGATCGATAGCCGCAAATGGGGAAATCCCGATGACGATTTTCGCCACCGACGCATGGCTGAGCTCCTAGTCTATAGCCAACTCCCGGTGACGGCCGCAACCCGATGCATAGTGTGGAACAAGGCCGCCAAGAAGCGCGTCGAAGCAATAGTTGGCACGAAGCCGTTTCCGCAGATCTGCTTCGAGGATTATAGGGCTCGGCCTCACTGGTTCAAGAATTTTGCGAGCGGCGGAAAGAGCAGCCTTGTCAAGGGACCAAAGGCGATCGCGAAAATATTTGAGGCGACTTGCGCTCATGTCGAAGAGCATGCAGGCAGCCACTCAGAAACGGCGAAATTCAAGAACCTTAAACACTTGCAAGACGGGCTTCGTTCTGACTTCGGATGCTTGCCACAGACTGCCGAACTGATTGGCCTGCGCTCTGAAAATGGCATCCACGAGCAAACCGTCGACGTTCATTCCAAAGAAGTAGTCGAAAATCTGTTGCTGCTTGACGAATATGCTGCCCTCGGAAAGAAACATCAGATGCTAGTCGAGATAGCTGCATACCTACATGATATCGGGAAGGGACCTCGCTCACGCTGGGACAAGAATGGCGGCTTGCAAAAGGTCGACCCGGACCACCCAGTCGGAGCGATGCCGATGATGGCCGAAATACTGACCGAGCACGTCGCGTCTGTAAATATGTCTTCAGCGAGGACGCTTCTCAAGCTGGTATGCTACCATGACCTTGTAGGCGATGTACTCGGACGTGGTCGCGACGAGCAGCAGATACTCGACGTAGTCGACAGCGTGGAGGAACTCGACATGTTGTTCGCGATCGGACGGGCCGACGTGATGGCTCTGTACCCAAGTTGGTGGGATGAGGACTGCGCTGAGCAGCTGTACGATCGTTGTTTGAAGGCAATTGAGAACGCATCGGAAGCTTAGGCCATGCTTGAGTTCGTGAAAGGCGATATCTTCGACGCCCCCGCTGATATCCGCGTCAACACAGTCAATTGTGTCGGCGTTATGGGAGCTGGCGTTGCTCTAGCGTTCAAGCAGCGCTATCCGGACATGTTCAAGGACTACCAGCGAGACTGTAAGGATGGCCGCGTCAAGCCCGGCATGATGCACATCTGGAAGTCGCTTGGCGGTGACTGGATCATCAATTTCCCCACCAAGCGGGATTGGCGCGAATCTTCTCGTTACGAGGACATCGCCAGCGGCCTCGAGGATCTGCGCAAATATCTCGACGGGATCGGTCAGGTGACGGTTGCGCTGCCGGCGCTTGGGTGCGGGCATGGTGGCTTGGACTGGAATCGCGTGTCCGAGATGATCCGGAACAAACTCGATGGCGTTGATGCGCATGTCCTGGTCTTCGAGCCTTCGGCGTCGCGTAAGACAGGACGTTCGGCTGTAGCACATCCTACTGAGGACGAACGCAAGGGTGCAGAGCAGCTGGGATACAGTCTCATCGAAAGCGATGAAATTCCGGCACTAGAAACATCGTCTCCGCTCTTTGTTTCGGGCAGTCTAGACGTTCTTACTCACAATTGGATTGCGCTACTTCCGTCACGCAGTCCCGGGGACCGCGAATTGCAGGCCCTGCGTTCGATCGCAACTGAGCTGGCGCAGTCCGGCGCGAACAAGGTGGTCGCGTTGGTTCATGGAACACGTGTCTCCGAGGAGGTTGCCGCCATATTCCTGAGGCAGGGTGTCGATACCGTTTTGCTTCTGCCTTTCGGTGTCTTGACGCGAAAGTCGATCCCTAAACAGATCCGGAAAGAACGGACCGGATCGTTGACGCTTGTTTCACTTGCATCCGCCAACGGTAAATGGACCCGCCAGCTCTTTGCACAAAGCATGGACATGTTGCGAGCCAACGCGGCGGCGACTTTGCTTTCGGACCCGGAACCAGACTGGCTGACAAGTAAGGGGCTCGGAAAATGGGCGCAGACGCCAATCTCTTATGTCCGCTACGAGACAATGCCCCCGTATATGCGTGATGCCTTGGCAAGCGTGGGCGCCCGGCCAATCGGTCGTCGCGGTGAGGATGGGGCGCCGAATATCGACCATCTGGTAGACGCCTTTGATGGCCCCCCCAACAAACAGCGCAATGCAGCGGACGCACTAAAGCAGTCCAGGCAAGTGGAGATGGCCCGGCAAGCACCGAGTGCAGTGGAGAAGAGGGACGCGCAGAAGACGGCTGAGACCGTGACGATGGCAGGAGTTAGCCCTCCCGACGAGTCTCTGCCCGAAGAAGCAGGATCTCCGCTACTGCAATCCGAGACGGTGAACGCACCTGCTGAAACCGGCACTACACCCACGAAGGCCACTTCTGCAGAGAGTGAGGGTGGGGCTGCCGATGCGCCGCCCTCAGGCAATCCCATCGCGAAGGCCGACGCAGACTACTGCTCTTCAGAACCTGCGAGCGACTTCTACAGCCTGTTTCTCCTGCGCATGCGGGAGTTAACCGATCGAGCCCCAATGAATGTCGAGGATATCGCTGCGCGCCTAGAGTTGGAGAAAGCGCAAGTGAACGCTTGGCTGAAACGGGGCACGTCGGATGGGCAGATCAAGAAGCTCAGCAAACCTGTTCGCTATCAGTCCGCATCGGCGGATCAGCGACAAGCATCATTCTTTGTCAATGAAAGATAAGCGACCAAGGGCGCTACTGTAAAATCAGGAAAGAGGGCAATTGTCTCGCTTCAATCCAAATCACCACGTCGCACCGATCTACGACGCTGCTGCTGCATGGAAGAAAAACTGCTTTCTTGCAGATGGGTCGGCGCTGTCGGACGGCGGAAACCTCTGGACGAACACCTTACTCGGCGAACTCGATCAGCGCTTCGTAAAGAATCTCGACGCCGGTGAAGGTGATTTTCTCTCGAAATTGAAGGTCCAGCTTTCGGAGGGCTCCCCTGATTGCCGCAAGCTGATGGCGGAGAGCTTGTGGCTTACGCTGCTCTTCCCGTCGAACGTCGGCGCGGCCAAGAAGCGCGAGAACGTGCTTGAGATCTGGTCTTGGTCAGGAGATGACCTGAGCGCGACCCACCCACTCCTCGCAGACGCTGTTCTCGAAGGCATCGGCTCCGCCGGGACTGCCTACAACACGCACCGCTGGCGCGAGCTGGTTTTTCTCATCGGCGCTCTGCAAGATTTCAAGGCTCGCGATGGCTCCGAGCGCGAGCAGATCGCTTCGGACCCGTGGGCGTTCTCTGGCTGGCTGAGTGGTCTTCCTGAGGCGCGGCACAGACAGCTGATACATATTCTTCCGCACCTGCTGTTCCCCGATACCTTCGAGCGGATCAGTTCTGAGGGCGACAAGCGCCTGATCCTCGCCGGCTTCGGAGACACGCCGGAGAAGGAGATCAAGAAGTGGAGCACTGTCGAGATCGACCGTGCCCTGCTCGAGCTGCGCCGCCGGCTTGAAGAAGAACATGGCGCGGACATCGATTTCTATCAGGAAGAGTTCGAAGCCCAGTGGAAGAACCAGACAAAGAACTGGCTCCTCAGTTGGAACCCTTCCAAATGGAACTGGGAGACACTCGCGAGCGACCGCGCCACGACAATCAATGAGGAGAAGGCCGACAACCGGTGGCGCTGCAGCTCGAGCAAGCCTCGCGAGGGCGACCGCGTCTTTCTGATCCGCACCGGCAGTCCACCGAAAGGCGTCGTTGCAGTCGGAAAGGTCACGCGCGCGCCCTACGAAGCGGAGCACTGGGAACAGGCCCGCGCCGACGCCGGAGAGACGACGCGCTTCGTTGACGTGGCATTCGACTCAGTCCGCGATGCAACGTCGGACGAAATCGTCCCTCTGGAACAGCTGCAAAGCCGCGAGCCCGGCCAGGAATGGAACCCGCAGTCTTCCGGAATCGAGATCAAGGCAAAGGCTGCCCGGACACTGGAGCGCCTATGGAAGGCGCTGCCACCTGTCACATCGGGCGCTACTACGCCGGCGGGCGACGCCGGGACTGGGGACGCATCTCGAAAGAAACTCGCGCCGCCCCTGAACCTCATTCTCTACGGCCCGCCCGGCACCGGGAAGACCTACCGCCTCAAAAACGATTACCTGCCGCGCTACCAGGACGAGGCCGGTGATCGCTTCGAGTTCGTGACGTTTCATCAGAGCTACGCGTACGAGGATTTTGTCGAGGGCATTCGCCCTGTCACGGAGAACGGCGCTGTCACCTATGAGGTGCGGCCGGGAGTGTTGAAGCGGCTTTGCGATCGGGCCCGGCGCGCGCCGGACAAGCGCTTCGCCCTCTTCATCGACGAGATCAATCGCGGAAACGTCGCCAAGGTCTTCGGCGAGCTGATCACGCTCGTCGAAGTTGACAAGCGCATCCGCCTCGATGCCTCGGGCAACCGCGCCTCGAGCTGCAAGGGCCTGGAAGTGACGCTCCCCTACTCCGGCGAGCGTTTTGGGGTGCCCGCGAATGTCGACGTGATCGGCACAATGAACACCGCGGACCGCTCGATTGCTCTGCTCGACAGCGCTTTACGGCGCCGGTTCCGGTTCGAGGAACTCACGCCGAAGCCGGAACTGCTTGAATCGATCGATGACGGTGAGGGCAACGCGATCGACCTGCGTCAGCTTCTGCAGGCCATAAATGCCCGCCTGTCCCGCCTGCTGCATCGCGACCAGACCCTCGGCCACAGCTACTTTTACCACGTGAAGTCGTTCGACGAGCTGCGCCGGGTCTTTGCCCGGGAGATACTGCCGTTCCTGCAAGAGGCGTTCTACGACGACTGGCGTCAGATCCGTTACGTCCTCGCCGACCAGGCCGTGGAGGAAGAGCTGCAATTGGTCCGGGCTCGCACGCAGAGTGCTGCCGTGCTCTTTCCGAAGGCGGACCCGACCGAAATCGGGGACGGCGAGGCCTTCGAGATCATTCGGGAAGACGACATCACCCCGGACGCAATCCGCAAGATCTACGAGCCACCGGAATGAGGTGCCTGAGCTTCCGAGAGAGGGAGGATGTCAGCATCGGCCCGGCCGGCGAGATCAGCGAGCTCGAGGCAGAAGGCATCGCGAAACTCGCCGGACGTCTGCCACCCGGGGTCCTCGCATGGGGCCATCGGTCATTGAAGTTCGGGCCGTTCTGCGGAGTCCTGCAAACCGAGCAGCTGGCAATCGAGATACTTCCAAAGATCGACCATGGCAGCAATAGCAGCGAAGACATGCGGGGCCTTCTGGTGGCCATGCTTGCGCGCGCAGGTGAGCTCGGATCAAAGCGCGTGGGCGATGCTGGCCTTGGGCAACAGCACAGCCACCTCCTGGACGTCTTCATCGAGGATTTCTGCAGCCAGGTGAAATCCGCGCTCCGAGGCGGGGCCATTGCCCGGTACTCGGAGAGGACAGAGAACCTCAATGCCATCCGCGGACGGCTCGAGCTGACCGAGCACCTGCGCACGAACGCCTTCGACCGTTCTCATCTACTCTGTCGCTTCGACGAGCGCAGCATCGACAACCCCTACAATCAAGCGCTCAAGGCGGTCCTTCGGATCCTTCTAGGGCTCGCACTGAGCCCGAGGACGCGGGCGATGGTGGCGGCGTTCCTCCATCGCTTTGTCGAGGTGACCGATGGCAGGGTCAGGGCTCGCGACGTTGGCGCCTTGCGGTTTGATCGTACCATCCGACACTGGGAGCCGGTGTTTGCGCGGGCCCGCTGGCTGCTGACAGGCCTCTATCCGGATGTTCGCATCGGCGACGCAGCTGGTTCCGCTCTGCTGTTCAACATGGAAAAGCTCTTCGAGACGGTACTCGGACTGCGCATCCGGCATGCTTGCCAGGTGCAGGCCGGTGCACCCCTTACTGTCGGACTTCAGAGCCCTGTGAAGAACCTCGCGACGGCGGGCTTCCAGCTGCGCCCCGACATCACCGTTCAGAGCGGAGACGAGTGCGTCGCCATCTTTGATGCAAAGTGGAAACGCCTCGATCTCGCCGAACCGAACTCGGGCGTCTCGAGCGGCGACGCATATCAGATGAACGCCTACGCCAGTCGCTACCGCTGCAAGCGACTCGCGCTCATTTACCCGGCCTCAAGGGACTGTCCGCCAGGATGGATCACCGAGTTCGTGCTCATGACCGAAGAGCGGCCGGTGCTGGATGTTGTCGCGATCGATGTTCGAGAGCTCGCCTTTGGCAGCGGGATCCCGGCCGGTATCGATGCGATGATCCCGATCGAGCCGCACTGGAAGCAACGGCCATGGCAGGCACCGATTTACGAAGCGTTATGAAGGACTTCGTGCCCTCTTGCTTCCACAGTGCTTCCACGGGTGTTGGAAACGCAAACGCCGCCCCGGAGGGCGGCGCTTAAGCGTTTGAAAACGCGAAGAAAGTTGGTTGCGGGGGCAGGCAACCAACGATACTTGCGATTGGTCGAACGGAATATCCCAAGACTTGCCGCTTAGCCTAACCTATTAAGACTCATAAGAAAATATCCAGTTCCGTACGTCGAACCTGCGCGCGTCCTTCGGGGCAAAACAAGGTAGCCGCAGCTAGGCAGCCTCCAATCGGCACAAGGCAGAGCATTCTTGCTATGTCTCGATTGCTACGCCCGCTGCTATCAGGTTCGCAAGCTCTGTTGCGATTGGTGTGATCAGGTCAACGTCGACATCCGGTGTCTCGATACCGACAACGAGCGCATATCGACTCTTGCTCTCGGCTCTTCCAAGCGCCTTGCGCTCGCGCCACCAACCTGAAATCGGAAACACATAGAGAAGGTCCCGCGCTGCAAGCTCAACGGCACTGCCCTCCCAAATATCCATGTGGACTGAACCGGCCGACACCGACTTCGGCCCAAAGAACCAACCATCGTTGTCTTCATTCACCGGCCGAAGATCGCCCTCATCCCGGTCGTCCTTATTGACCCGACGCATGAAATTGCGTTCTGTCTCACGCGCTCGCTTCAAGTCGAAACGCAGACCGAACGACTGGTATCGTGCAGGATCGATCGCGCTTGCGAAGCTCGGATTCGGCTCCACGAAATACGACAATGTCACCTTCAACCTGATGCGCTCGTTACCGAGGCTTCTCCCGCTTCAGCCTGCGCCGCGGCTTGATCCGCAGGTTCAGCTCCAGCTCGCAGTAGATCCGGTGGACCCGCTTGTGGTTCCAGACATGTCCCTTGACGTTCCGCAGGTGCAGGAAACACAGGCCGAAACCCCAGGTCTTGTGGACATTCGTCAGCCCGACCAGCAGATCGGCAATCATCTCGTTCTCGTCGTAACGCTTCGGACTATAGCGAAAGCAGGTCTCGCTGACGCCGAACGCCCGGCAGGCCAGCGCGATGCTGACCCCCTTCGTCGCCACCGCCTTCTCGGCCAGCTCCCGGCGCTGAGCTGGCCGCGTCACTTTTTTCCCAGAGCCTCTCGAAGCAGATCGGCCTGCATGCTGAGATCGGCGAACATGCGCTTCAGTCGCCTGTTCTCATCCTCGAGGGCCTTCATCTGGCTCATCATGGATGCATCCATGCCGCCAAACTTCGCGCGCCATTTGTAAAACGTCGCGCTGCTGATCCCATGCTCGCGGCAAAGCTCGGAAACGGGCAGCCCGCCCTCCGCCTGGCGCAGCACGCCCATGATCTGGGCTTCGGTGAAACGGCTCTTCTTCATCGGAATCTCCTCGTCCATCTTGCCGAGAAAATTCTACCTTCGCATCCCCTTAACCACGGGGAGGGGCTCTGTTGCGCAAATCCCGTGAGGGATTCATCTCGTGAATCCAGCATGGTAGCTGGGGTGCATGAGCAGACCCAC
>NZ_CANMEH010000015.1 GCF_947496875.1 uncultured Paracoccus sp.
CACAATGTCCACTATCAATGGTGGACACTATCCCGCACTCTCACACCGCGGCAGAGCGGTTAGACCGGACGGTTACGCTTCTCCGACGTCAGCCTTCGAATGATTCTTTCGATCTTCAAGAACCGCTTCGAGCGGAAGCGCCTCTGCATTCGAAGAAAGGTGTCGCTCCGCTTGACCAAGGTAGTTCTCTCCGGCAGCGGTGTGGTGCGGGACCTTGACCTTCTAAGGTTACACCACGCCGCTCGCGGGTTGATAGGCCTTTGGAACGTGGACAGAGACTGCGGCTTTTCCTGACGTCACGCTTCGCTACGCTCTGCTACGGTAACACATGTACGCTTTAATGCCTTCAAGTCATACGGAGCGGCATCGCGAACGTCGGCCATTATTGGATGTGCCCTCATGACGAACATGCGTCGCCACGGTCGCAGGATCTGGGTAGCGCGAGGGCGGCATCTCGCGACCGTCCTTGCCTTTACCGTTTTGGCGGCCACACAACTCGTCGCGTCCGAGATCCCCCTCGTACCCCACGCCCGGATCTCCATCACCGCGGCCCAGTGGGTGGAGGCCGAGGGAGCCTTTCGACACTGGCCGGAACTCGAAGGGGACTTCACCATCGGCGCTGACGGAACCATCCGCCTTCCGATGGTCGGAGCCGTTACCGCGGCCGGGCAGACGGCTCCGGAAGTCGCGGCGGAGATTGCGACGAGCTTCGCGCGAAAGGTCGGCCTCAATGCGGCGCCCGATGTCGTGGTGACGGTTGCCGAGTATCCGCCGATCTTCCTCGTCGGTGACGTCACGTCGCCCGGTCAGTACGCCTTCACACCGGGGCTGACGGTTCTCAAAGCTCTGGCACTCGGCGGGGGGACGTATCGTCCCGGCAACCGGGCGATCCAAGACCAGGTCGCGCTCGTTGGTGAACAGGAGGACCTTTCGACCAGAATCCTGCGTGCAGAGGCCCGCATCGCGCGCCTTGCGGCGGAGCAGCGGGGGGCGGAGTCGATCGTTTTCCCGCCGGTGCTGTCCAGTACCGACGCCGGCCCGCTTGCCCACGAAATCATCGCCGCAGAGACGGTCCTGTTCGAGGCTCGCGCGAACGGCATTCGGCGCCAGCGCGCCGCGCTCGACGAACTGACGCAGCTTCTCGGTGTCGAGATCGACGTTCTCGTCGAAAAGGCCGCGATGGTGGACGCCGCGATCGCCAGTGCCGACGAGGAGCTGCAGGGCGTCCGCCGGTTCGAAGGTCTGCCGGCCCAAGGCCTAGAAGCCAGCCTCTCGAACCTCCGCGCGCAGCGGCTCGACCAGACTACCGCCATCACGCGCGCCCGCCAGGGCCTCGCTGCGACGGAGCGAGACCACATAGCGCTCGATGAGGAACGTCAGGCAACAGTTACCGCCGAGCTGCAGGATGCGCGGGCGGACCTCGATCGGCTCCGCATTCTCCTGGACGTCTCGCAGCGCAAGCTCCTCCTCACACAGTCCGAATTTGGGGCCGGCGATATGGGCGAACTGCAATTCTCGATCATCCGCATCGGAGGCCCGGAGGAGACGATCTCGGCCAGCGAGGCGACCTCCCTACTCCCCGGCGACACCCTCAAGGTGGAGACGCCGGGCTCGACCCAGTTGTCACGCCGCGAGCCAGATCTCGCGGCCGAGCGACCAACGCAACTCTCGACACTCGCAGAATCCGACTGATGGCCGATGCATCGGTTGCCGACATGCGGCGCGGCTCGGGCCACCTCGCCGAACTGCCTCCGAACGCGGTAAGCGACGACATGGGGGTCCGACATTCGGACGAGAGCTATCGGGAGATCGTTCGCTCGAGCGCGGTTGTCGCCGGCGCCTCGATCGTGACGATTGCCGCCGGCATGGTCCGGGTGAAGGCGTTCGCGCTGCTCCTCGGCCCGGCAGGTGTCGGCGTGTTCGGGATATACTCGGCGTTCATCGACGTTGCCGCCAGCGCGTGCGGGCTAGGTATCGCCTCCAGCGGCGTGCGGCAGATCGCGGACGCCGATGGAGCCGGCGACCTGCGGCGGGTCGCGCGGACCGCTTCCTTGGTGCGGCGCCTGTCGCTCGCGCTCGGCATCCTTGCCGTCGTCGGCTTCATTATCGGTGCCGGTCCGTTAGCGCGCTTCTCTTTCGGCGATGCCGCGCAAGAGAGTGCCGTCGCGCTTCTCGGCGTCGCCGTGTTGTTCCGCATCCTGGGTGCGGGCGAGGGTAGTCTTCTTCAGGGACAGCGGCAGATCGGAGCGTTGGCCAAGGCAACCATCGCGGCGGCCCTGGTCGGGACGGTCGCGAGCATTGCGCTGGTCCTCACACTTGGCATTCGCGGCGTCGTCCCGGCCCTCCTGGTAATCGCGGCGGCTGGCGCGGGTGCGAACTTCGCCTACAGCCGCAAGCTTACCCCGCACTTGCGATCATCTGTCGCCATGGGCGCGCGCGGCGACGTTGTCGACCTCGTCACGCTCGGGTTCGCTTTCATGGTGAGCGGCATCTTGGCGCTCGGCGCCGCCTACCTCGTGCGCATCATCGTCCTGCGCCATGGCGGCATCGAAGCAGCGGGACTGTACCAGGCGGCATGGACGCTTGGCGGTCTCTATGTCGGGATCCTTCTTCAGGCAATGGGAACGGATTTTTATCCCCGGCTCACAGCAATCCACCGCGACGGAGCGGCGGCGTCGGCGCTCATCAATGAGCAGATGCGAATCAGCATGCTTCTCGGTGGACCGGGTATCGCGGCCACGATCACCTTTGCGCCGCTCGCCATGACCCTCTTCTACTCGTCCGAGTTCGTGGCGGCCGCAGAGGCGCTGCGCTGGATCTGCGCCGGCATGGCGATGCGAATCGTGTCGTGGCCGATGGGCTTCATCCTCCTCGCGCGCGGGATGAGGCGGACTTTCATGCTGGTCGACGTGGTGGCTTTTTCCGTTCAGGTTGCGCTTGCTCAGCTGCTCGTGCCGATGATTGGCTTGGTCGGCGCGGGGATGGCCTTCTTCGGCATGTACCTGGTCCACGCGCCATTCGTCTACGCCATTGCCCGGCGCGCCTGCGGGGTCACGCTCTCGGTTTTGAACCTCATCTTGGCGGGCGGATATCTCGTGATTGTGCTCGTCCTTCTCCTTGCGTTCACCTGGCTCCACCCTCTCGTGGCAATGGCGATGGGATCCGTGGCTGCGGCCGTGAGCGGAGTTCTTGCCACACGGGATCTCCTGCGGCTGTTTCCCTCCGCGGCGCGGTGGCCGGCCCGCCTCCGCTCGAGGGCCCGGCTCCGTCGCGTCAGGCGGATGGACTGATGCTGCGGGGGATTCACCGGACAGACTCTTCGGGAACGATCCCCTACCGTTCCGTGCAAACATCATCCGAAACCGTGAGGTCTCGGTAGGGGAATAGATGATCCAGACACATACTTCTGTCCGCAGACGCTTTAAGACGTGCCGGTGGAAGAGGTCGGCATGAGTCGCGCGGCCGGAGACGACAGAACGGCCCACATCTCCGCCGACGGGGTAATCTTCGGGGGCGCTCCTCGTGAACTCGATCCCCTGCCCGCGCCGCTCACCCCGGCGGTGAGCGCCGAGCCCAACGGGATCGATGAGTCGCCCCACGTCGCGGTCAGCGTGGTCATTCCGCACCTAAACGAGCCAGCTCGTCTCGAGCGCTGCCTCCGCTCCCTCGACCGGCAACGGAAAGGGCACGTGGCGTTCGAGGTCATCGTGGTCGACAACGGCTCACGCGAGTCCGTTGCTGAGATCTGCCACGCGTTCTCCGGAGTCAGCCTTGTCGTCGAGCCAGTTCCCGGTCCCGGACCCGCGCGCAACCGCGGTGCGGCACTGGCGAGAGGCGAGATCATCGCGTTTATCGATGCAGATTGCGTCGCGCACCCAGGCTGGACCGAAGCGATCGAGGAGGCATTCAGAAAGCCTGGGGTGGACATCATTGGCGGCGACATCCGCATTCTGCCTCGTTCGGCGCAGCGAACCGCACTTGAAGCTTACGAGGGGCTCTACAGCTATCGTGCCAAGCTCTTCGTCGAGCGGCACGGATATGCTGCGACGGGCAACATGGCTATGAGAGCGGACGTCTTTCGCCGCGTCGGCCCTTTCCCGGGGCTCGGCACCCACGAGGACGTCGTGTGGGGCCGCAGGGCGCGTGCGCTCGGCTGCACCATCGCCTTCAAGCCCACCGTCATCGTTCTGACCGACGCCTGCGACTCATTCGACGCGCTCGCAAAGCGCCTCGACCGGCTCGTGGTGCACAGCCGTAGAGACAGCCCGCAACGAGGACAGCTCTTTTGGCTCCTGAGGACGGGTCTTGTCGTCGCCTCGCCGCTCTTCGAAATCCCCCGAGTCCTGACAAGCGATCGGCTAAGTGGCGCAAGGGAACGCCTGGCGGTATCTGCCCTGCTTGTGCGCTCGCGGTTGCACCGGGCGAAGCGGATGGTCTCGGTATGGCATAACGGGAGCGGCGCGGAACTTATTGCGAACTGGAACCGTGACTAAGGTGTGGTCCTCCCAATTCCCCGTGTCCGAGGCCCAACTCTGCTGCCTGCGGGGCGCGCCATTCAGCAATCCCGCTTTCTCACCTGCTTGGTAGGGCAGTATGACTTTCCGCGAAGTGCGAACTGGTCCCGAGACAACCGAAAATCAGAGCGTGCCTTGCACGCTGGAGGAAGAGGCAGCGGCGGCTGCTCTGAATGCCCGGCGGGGAGGGTCAGTCGGCCCGCAAGACGGTAGGATGCGGGTACTCGTCATGCCGCACGATCTTGCTATCGGCGGAAGCCAGATCAACGCCATCGACCTTGCCGCGGGCGTGGCCAAAGCCGGCCACGAGGTCGTGGTCTTCGGTGTGCGAGGGCCGCTCGTGGACATAATCCACGAGCGCGGACTGGAATTCGTCGATGCCCACAGCCTCAGCTGGAGGCCCGCGCCAACGCGGATCGCGCAGCTCGTCGCCCTTGCGCGTCGCCGCAGGATCGACGTTATTCACACCTATGAATGGTCGACCTGCCTCGACGCCTACTTCGGGCCGCACCTTTGCCTGGGTGTGCCGCTGCTCTGCACCGTCCTCAGCATGAGCGCGACTCCTATGGTGCCGCCGAGCGTGCCGCTGGTCATGGGCACCAAAGATCTCGGGACGGAGGCGCGGCGTCTCCAGAAGGAGAGAGTTTGGGTACTCGAACCCCCTATCGACACCGAGCGGGACAACCCTGCAATGGAGGGGTCGCCTTTCCGGCGTGATCTAGGGATAGCGGAGGACGAGTTTCTGATCGTGACTGTCTCGCGGCTGTCGTTGGATATCAAAATCGATGCGCTGGTGCGCGCGGTAGACGCTATGGAAGAGCTTGCGAGCGACATTCCTATTCGTCTCGCTATCGTTGGCGGCGGGCAGGCGTCGGATGCGCTGAGAGCGAGGGCCGAAGCACTCAACCGGCGCGTTGGCCGCGATGTGATCGTGTTCGCCGGGCCTTGGCTCGATCCCCGCACGGCTTACGCAGCGGCCGATCTCGTGCTGGGCATGGGCAGCTCGGCGCTGCGCGCGCTCGCGATCGGGCGGCCACTCATCGTTCAGGGATTGAACGCTTTTTCAGTTGTCTTTGGACCAGACACCCTTCCAGTATTCCTCCGCCAAGGGTTTTTCGGTGAGGGTGAGTGCGAACCTGGCGCCGGCCGCCTAGCCCGCCAGATCGCCGAACTCTACCGTGCGCCCGCCCGACGGGAGGCGCTCGGAGCGTACGGTCGGTCCGTAGTGACGGAGCGCTTTAGCTTGGCTCGTGGTATCGACTTGACGCTGCAGATGTATCGGGATGTGTTACGCACGCCGCCCCGCCGCAACCTCATCGACGCGTTCCGAGGAGGCTGGAGGGCGCTGAAGCTCGAGGTGGAGAACCACGACCCGCGGCAGAAACGCCGGCTAGCGGCATTCGAGCACGGGCTACTGGATGCGGCGAGATCGGAGTCTTGGCCTCCTCAGGCGCTCCGGTGACCGAACGGTCGGTTGCGCGCCCGCCGCAGTGGCCCTGCCACCCGCCGAAGAACGGCACGGGCCACCCCGAGCGCCACCTCCGGATCGGCGCGCAACGCCCTAAGAATCGCACGATTGGCCAAGCGTGGCTTTCCGCTCTCTGCGAGTTGCCGGCCGACCTCGAGCCAGAGCGCGGAGCGCTGACGCGGGTAGAAGCTTAGGAGCTGTTCGTTCGCCTTGAGGATTCGCAGGACCCCGAGCGTCTCTCTCCTGCGGCTTCGCGAGATGCTGTCGTCTGAGACGAACCCCAGCAGCACGGGCTCGCGGTCCTCGACGATTTTTGTGCGTTGCGCGAGGCGTATGGCGAACTCCCAGTCCTCGTTCGCGCGCGCTCTCCTGTCGAAATACGGTCCATCGCCGAGCGCTTCGCGTCGGAACAGGCTACACTGAACGCTGATCCGGTTCTCCCGCAGGAGGTGCCCGACTTGATCCTCCTCAAGACATAGTGGCGTTTCAGCGGCGGGGGCGAGGCAGACGAGCCCCTCACCGTAGACGAAACGCTCGTTCCGCCCGACGAGAATCTTTGGGCCAGTGATGGCCCCGACCTCGCCTGGCAGGCTATCGAGTCGCTCCACCTGCCTCGCGAGCTTGCCGGGGAGCCAGAGGTCGTCGCTGTCCTGAAAAGCTACAAAGGCGCCCCGGGCCAGAGCGATCCCCGTGTTCCGGGCTGCCGCGGCGCCCTCGTTCAATAACCTGCGGACGTAGCGGACTCGCCCGTCATCTTGCTCGGAGACGACAGCTTGGACGTTCTCGGTCGATCCGTCGTCGACGACGATCAACTCGAGATCTGTGAAGCTTTGGCCGAGTACGCTCGCCATGGCGTCTCCGAGCGTGCGCGTCCGATTGTAGGTGGGAAGGATAACTGATACTCGCGGGTGCAACTCGGCACCATCCTTCCTACTGCTCGCGCTTTGCGCCGCTCTTTGGGTTGTCGCTGCTTGTACCTTAGCTCTACCCGTGCGCGTCGCTCTCGTCGTCGAACCAGCCGCTTGCCACGGCGTAGCGCACGATGCTTGCCCGCGAGGCGAGATCAAGCTTCTGGCAGCCGCGCGCCTTGTAGGTCTCGATCGACTTGGGGCTAACGCCGAGTTCCCGCGCGATCTCCTTGATGCTGTGGCCGAAGGCGACGAGCCTCAACGTGTGAATTTCTCGCTCGCTCAGGCGGTCGACCACCCCCGAGAGTGCCGCCTCCAACGTCTCGGGTCGTCTCGTCTGCTTGCAGAGAGCACGGCCGAGGATGGCAGGATCCACGTACATGCCGCCCGTCCGCGCCGCATAAAGCGCGTGGAAGATAGCCTGGGTGTCCGAGTTCTTCAGGACAAAGCCGCTCACGTCGAGCCGCATTGCTCGATGCAGATAGGCGCAGTCCGAGTGCGAGGTGAAAATTAGGACCTTAAGGCCGGACCGGATCGCCTGAAACGTTTCGATAGAACTTAGCAGGTTTCCGTCGGCGAAGTCGATTTCGGAGAGGACGATGTCGGGTCGCTCGCTCTGGATCACGCGGGACGCTTGCGCAATCGAAGACGCCACACCGCAGATGTGGAAATCGAACTCGTGCCGCAGGGCTTCGGTCAGGCCGCGGACAACGATTGGCTGCCTATCCATGATGAGCAGCCGAGTAGGCCGCGAAACGTCCTGGAGGTCCGCTCCAACGTCGTATCGTCTGATGTCCTTGGCAGCAACGTTCATCAGATTCCTTCCGCATCTGCGCCATGCGATAAGGCGCACCAACCTCCCGCGAGGTGCCAGTACTTTCAGCCTCGTCGCACCGCTACACCACTCCGCTGCGCTGACACTTGGCCCGGCAAGCCCGCCCGCGGACCGGCGTGTCGGAGAAGTCCGCGCGATCGGCCAACATTGCTGCGACGGAGATCGCGCCTCGCACCTATCCGACAATCAGCGGCTCCCGCCGCCCCCGCGGGGGCCGCCCGCTGTGACACCTCTCGACTGGGTGAATTCTACGTTCATCTACCTCGGGCTGGGAAGCAACTTGGGCAAAGGGTGAACCTCGGTCGTCCAAAAGGTTGTTAATCCCTGTCATCCGCCACTCTCGGCAGCAGCGCACCGCTGGATGTGCCCGTCTCGTAGGGTGCATGATCTTCGTTGCGATCAGCTCGGGCGCCGCCAGTTGCAAGGCGTGCTCATGCCGAATGTTCGGACGAGGGCGCCCGGACCTGCGCTCGCCTCGCAACGCGATATGGGCGCCGCCGTCCAGTCGGCTTCCCGGAAGACTGCCAAGGCCGCGCTGGAGGCGCTTAGGGGCTGCTACCCCCCCCCATTTTGGTAGCGGACTAACCGAATGATCACCTCTCCTCGCCGAGTACACGAGGCATAATTCTCCATGTCGAGCCGCGGCAACCGGGTGCAAAGCATCCTTGCCCTGGCGCTCTTGGGGATCGTTGAGGGGCCCTCGAGCAGGGTGCGTTCGATATCTGCCTCGCAAACCGCGCGGGGGTTTTTCCGGAGTGGGTCGAACATGGACTTTGCTGGACACCAAAGCTTACTTGGATCGCATCGTGCGGCCGAGCGAATTTCCCCGGATCATGAATTTGTGCAGGGCTTCGATGTCGTCGCCCCGCGCGGACGGACGAATGATGCATTCACCCAAACCGAAACGCGAGGCAAGAATCCCTACCTTGACAGCCGGACGAAACGATTTCTTGATCTGACCGTTGCAGCCATAGCGCTGGCAGTGCTATTCCCACTTATGCTCTCGATCGCGAGTGCGGTGCTTGTCACGAGCAGAGGCCCGGCTTTGTTTCTACAGGAGCGGGGGGGACGCGGCCAACGGCCGTTCCGCATTATGAAGTTCCGTTCGATGTACGTTCAACCAGCGGAATCTTCGATCGTTCAAGCGACCCCCGGCGATCCCCGAGCCACCCCGCTCGGGCGCTTCCTGCGGAGCACCAGTGTGGACGAGATTCCTCAGCTATTCAATGTATTCAAGGGGGAAATGTCGATCGTGGGTCCGCGGCCCCATGCGATCGTGCACGATGAACTTTTCGCAACGCGGATCGACGCTTACTGTAATCGCTTCGTCTGCAAGCCGGGGATCACCGGCCTGGCTCAGGTGCGCGGCTACCGCGGCGCGACGACGACCCAAGACTTGATTGCGCAGCGCGTAGCATTGGACCTTCAGTATATCGAAACGGCGTCGCTGCGCCTTGATCTGCTCATCATATTACGGACCACTTGGACCGTGCTGACCTGTCGCAATGCCCACTGAAACCTGCATCCGCAGGTGAACGAGGGCCAGGCTGGATGATGGTGGGAGCCAAAGCTCCGATTGGCGGCGGCTCGACAGGCCAGAGAGCCGCCGCCGAAGTTGAACGGCCCGCCTAGGCTGCGGGCCCACTCCGTTGGGGTCAGAGAATGAAGTCGCTCGCGGCATAGTCGCTGGCCGTCACCGCTCCGTCGTCAATCCAGATCTGGATTTCTGCCGGTGCGTCGCCGTCGGTATTTCCATGGACCAGTGTTCGACCGTCGACATCGATCAGCCAGAGCCCGCCCTTGTCGCTGCTGCCAAATGTGAACGCCTGGTTGCCTCTCATGGCGTGGTCAGCATCAAGTTTCGCGACGTTGATGATGTCTCCACCGTCCACGCCGGCACCCTCGAACGCGATCGCACCGTCACCGGCGCGGATTTCGTCGGGCGACTCCCAGCTCGATTCGCGGATGGCGCGAAACACGAAATCATCGTTCCCCAAGCCACCGATCAATATGTCACGGCCTCGCTGTCCTTGCAGCAGATCATCGCCATCGTGACCCCGAAGCACATCGTCTCCGCTGTTACCTATGATGGTGTCATCGCCTTTCCTGCCAAAGATCACGTCATCGCTTGTTGTGCCGCGCAGCCAGTTGTCCGCGTCTGTCCCTTCCAAAGTGGGGGCCGGCAGCGGCATCGAGGGTTCGGTCGGTGAAATGCTCTCGTTCGCAGCGTCATTCGTGAAGACGACGTCGACCCAGTAGTTGCTCGCCTGGTAGGTCTGGGTGGGGAACGAGCCGGCCCCGCCGTATTTGTAGACGCCGGACTCATGCGGCGCCGAGAGAGCGCCGGCATCGACCGACTGCGTGAAGAAATCAGTCGTGACCGCGTACCTGCCTTGCGGCGAGTGGTAGGACGCGATGTAGACCTCGCCTGCGCTGACAGCGACAGGCTTGTCAAAGGCCACTTCCCGCCAACCCGCACCGGAACCGCCGCTGAAACTCTTCGTTGCCAGGAGCTGACCTTCTTCGGTCCAAAGTGAAACCGGGTGCGAACCGTTGCTTTCGGCAGTCTCATAGAACTGGATCGCCGCAATCGCGCCATCGGCGTTGGCTCGAAACTTCATGCCGAGTTCGACAGAACCGGTGTCGCTGTCCACTTCCGCGGGGGGAGCTGCATCGTCGTTCCAGAAGCCTGCTCCGGTCTCAGGTTCCGGCTCGGGTTCAGGCTCAGGTTCCGGCTCGGGTTCAGGTTCCGGCTCGGGCTGGGGCTCAGGCTCGGGTCCGGGTTCAGGCTCGGGTCCGGACCCCACTGGCTCGAACGCTGCGCCGAGCGAAGTCGAGGCCGCGGCCAGTCCAGTCACACCTTCGACGGTGATCGTGTTGCCGTTGAACGCCAGGCGCAGGCTGCCGTCGACCAGACTGGCGCTGACGTCACTCGCGAGCAGAGAGTCGAACGCCGAGAAGTCAATGTAGTCGACTCCAGTCCGGAAGTTATGAAAGACGTCGCTGCCGGCCGAAGCTTCGAACACGTCGATATTGGAGCCGCCTGCCAGGGCGTCGTTGCCGCTGGTGCCGCGCACAGTCGTGATCACGTCCGTGGCACCGTCGTAGAACTTCACGAAGTCGTACTGCGACGTAGCATCCTGCAAAGGCGGACCGCCACCCCAGTTGGGGTTGCCGGTCCAGGCGTTCATCATGATGTAGCCTGTCTCGGCGCTGTCAGCCTCCGAGTACTGGAAGACCTGCACGATCTCGCCATCTACAGTGAAGGACAGTACCCCGGGCTCCCACAGGAATCCGTAGCGGTGGAAGTCGAGGGTCGGATTGAACGGCAGGTCGACGGGCCGATCATCATTGGCGGGGTGGACGACGAAGTGGACGCGACCAGAATCCGGGGAGTCTATCCAGCTCTCGTTAGTCAGGAACTCGACGTCCCACTCAAGTGGACCGTAGCCTTCCTGGATCCAAAAGAACGAATTCACGACACCGGGGGTCGGCGACACCTTCATGCTCGTTTCATAGTAGCCGTAGCCATAGCCGCCGACTGTTTGGATCTCCGATCCGCGCAACTCGTTCGCGGCGACTGTCAGCGAGAGCTCACCATCGCTTACGTCAGTGAGGTTTGGGTCCAGCCAGTTGCCACCAGTGCCGGTCCACGGTCCGGCCAAGCGCCAGACTCCGTCGGACGATTGCCTGTTGACGTATGGTCCGTCGAAGTCTTCGAAGATCAACGGCTCCATAAAATACTCCCAGTGTTTGGCACATAGTTGGCAGTCATCTTTCAGCACTCCTTCTCTCGCCACTCGTGGTCGAGCATGGCTCTTGCCCCACGCGATAAACGTGTTTTGGCCTAGCCGCCGAGTTTCTCATCGAAGCCCGCGCAACTCGCCGCGTTCGATGCTGGTTAAGATGTCGGCGCGACGCTCGACATCACGCTCGACCTGCTTGACATAGCTTCGCTTGGTTCCGCGCAAGCTCAGGCGCCGCACGCCGACTCCTCGGCGCTGCGCCCGGCGCGCAACATCGCGGAGATCTGTTCTCTAAAATCCAAAAGGTCCGAAATCCCGTTTTTCGAGGCGAAAACTGCTATTCATAGCGGGTCCGAGGCAGCTGCTCCTGTCTCCTTAGCTTCAGCTTCTACCCGATCGCGTGGTTAGTGCTGCGGAAACGGCGACGTCGCGCTGTCGCTGGCACTTCAACGGATCGACACGCGATAGCTGGCCGAAGTCCCTGTCTCTCGTCACTGATGTGAAGCGCACTTTGAATGGCATTGATGAACAGTCGGTTAAGAGGAGAATTGCACGACTAGAAACCGCTGCATCTTACGTAACGCCCGGTGCCCCTCCTTCTTTGGCGACCAGCTCGTGGTTGAGTTCCAGGTGCCATAGTCGAGTGCGCTTGCGAGGGCGAGCCTTGGAGGCAAGGTCTCAATGAAGCCGGGCACTTTCTTGCCTTTCGGTGCGAAAGTCCGCTTATCAAAACAGCGAGACTCGCGGGAACATGCGTAGCGGCCACATGGGACGGCGGATTGTGCTCGGCGGTACCATGGCTTCGGAGGTCGAGCCAGCCGGTGTGTCGCGGTGCGTGTGGTGGGCCCGCTTGTCGTTACCGATCACCTCAGAGCCTCTGCGCGGCTCTACCGCCATGCGGAGGCCTGCACTGCGGACCTTCAGGTGTGAGAGGCCCAGTGTCACGTAATTGTTATTCACTAAAAGTGTTGCTGCTGTGCTTTCGGGAGCAGCAAGGCCGAGTAACAGGGCGACGGCGAGCCGGGCCGCTGGTCCAGCCCCTAGGTTCTTTTTCAAAGCAGGGCTCGCTGCGGATGTCGGATATCGACTGATCCGACATTCTGGATTGCGTGCCTTCTGCCGATAGGCGCGACAAGGCCGAATCTACCCGAAAGGCCTTGAACAGCCTCAGCCTGTGCATGAAACGCCGCACTGAGCCTGCAGGCTTATTTGCCGGCGACCGAAAAGCCCGCGGCCTCCTGGGCGAGCGCCGCGCTACGCCACAGAGCACTCCGGCCCTGCCGCGATAGAACGTGCCGAGCTTTGTGCCTGCCGGACCGATTGCTCGGTATGCGGCGACAAGGGGATAGTTCCCATTCCGCGTGTAAGGTCTGATGACAACTCTACATAGAAGGGGAAACCGCGGTCATCCACAGTATCCCATACAGCTATTTGGGAGGGGGGCGCGAAATGCTGCCTGAGCCTGATCCTCGGACCTGCGCCACCTCTAACTCATACGTCGAAGCTTTGTTTCATTTCCTCCTCGCCTTGAAGAACGAGTTCTGCGGAAGACGGCAAAGTCGCTGAGCGAGACAATCGTTTGATTCGGACCCGCCAGGCTCAGATCAGCCCCCATTTGCCAGTCACCGCGGCCGCCCCGAATACCACCAGGTTTGCGGCCGCATGCGCCCAGACCGCATCTGCGAGCCTTCCGCGGCGCAGGTAGATCGCGGCAAAGACAAGTCCGCTGACAAAGGCCGCAACGCCACTATCGTGCAGGAAGGCAAAGGCCGTCGCCGACACGAGCGCGGCGCATGCGCGTCCGGCCGAACCGGAAGGCTTCAACAGGTGCCCGAGCAGGTAGCCACGGAAGGCCGCTTCTTCGATCAGCGGGACCAGCAGGACGGTCCCGATCAAGCGCAGCACGACCCAGATCGCAGCCGCTGCCAGCCCCAGCCCGGCGAATGGCGGGTCCGGAGCGTCGATCCCCGCAGCGACGGCAGCAGCTATCCACACGAAGCCTACGGCGACACCAACCACCGGGGGCAACAGGTCGGTGCGCCAGTCGAGCGCCGACCAGACGGAATGGAAAAGCGCCAGTCCCACGAACATGGCCGGAACGCGAAGTGGATAGGCGGTTTCCGGTTGCACGAAAAAGGTAGACGCAAAGAGCCCCGAGAGCAGCAACACCACCAGCGGCATCAGCATGGCGGTGACTAGATCGTTTCGGAAGGTAGTAGAGGGCACAGGCGGCGCAAGCCCGGCACTGGCCGCCTGGCTGCGCCACAGCACCGGCGTCAGATAGGTCGCGCCGATCATTCCGAGGCTCAGCAACGTGAACAGCAGCCAACCCGCGTAGCTGTGGAAGGCGTTCACCGCAAGGTCAGGTGATATCCTCGCGCCGATCCAGATCAGGAGCGCGATCCGCAGCACGTTCAAGGCGAAGCTGGCCAGGAGACCGACGGGCAGTAGGATCAGCGCAAGCGGCAGGCGCAGGCGCCGTTGCTCTAGCGCGATGAACCCGACCATCACCAGCGTAATGAGCGCGAAACCCTGCAGACCCGAGCAGGGCGCGCCAACGTGCACGAGGAACCCTTCGAAGCCGATCACAAGACCGCCGGGATCGGAAAAAAGTTCGCCAGGGAAGAATGCGAGGGCACGCACCACGAGGGCGAACGTTGCGGCTGTCAGCGGCGGCCAGCCCCAGGCGCCGTTGAGCAGCTGGGTCAGCTCCGGCGAGAGGAGGGCGATCCCGATGGCGAGCCACAGCCAGGGACCGCCTCGGCGCAGCACCGAGAGCCAGCAGCCGAGTGGGGCAGTGCCAATCAACGCGGCAGTGACCGAGATGCCGGCGCCCGCGGCCAAGGCGAGGGCGAGCGGCGTCAGGCTGGTCGTCAGATCGCGCCACAGTACTGGCAGCAGCATAAGGGCGAGCCCGACGAGCATCGCGCCGAGCGTCGCGACATGCGACATCCGGCTGGCGCGCGCCCTGCCTCTGGCGATATAGCCGAACAGGTGTGGCCTGGCGGCTATCAACAGACCAAACAGCAGCGCCAGGCTAAGCAGGCGGCTAAAGCCCTCACGCACAGCGAAGCAGGCTTGGGGCTGCGTGAAGCCAGCACATTCGATATCGATCAGGAACTGATAGCAGAATGCAACGACCAGCAACTCTCCGAGCAACACCGCCCCGAATACGACGAGCCTGCGCCAGCCAATCGCCAGAAAGGAAAGCTCTCCTACGGGCACGCTACGCGGCATCTTCGCGGTGACGCCGCCTGGAGCTATCAGCCTCCGGGAGCTGACGCTGTGGGTCACTCGTGAACGCTACGTCGCCGCCACTCCCAGAGCAGGAGCCCCACGATGATGACGATCATCAGAACGGAGGCGCCGGCAAACAGGTCGATCTCAGGAACACCGCGCGGCGGAGGGCCGACGGCATGGGCCGGAGGACCAACGGCATGGGGCGGAGGACCGACACCGGATGAGCGCCCTTGCGCAAAGGCCGGGAGGCCGGCGAACAGAGCGATGAGCTGAAACACGAGCCGAAGCATCGAACGAACTATCTCCTCTTCCTGAAGAGAATTGGTTGCACGACGGAGTAACATTGCACTCAGCTTAGACCGGGCCCGGCCTCCCGTAAAATGACTAATACGACAGGTGCCGTGGCGCCGCAGTGGCGTGGAGGACGAGGCCAGGCGCGCGGTGCAGTATGCGCTCACGGACCTCGCCGCCTGGTTCGCGCTGATGCAAAAACAGGGTGTTGAAGCCCGCTGCCTATGCCGTGATCCGGACTCGTGCTAGTGAGACTCAAAGGCAGTCACGAAGAAGTTCAGGATGTCAATCCTATCCCGTACCCGCGCCGCGTTTGCCTAGTCTATGGCAGCAGCCCGACGCGGCGGCAGATCGGGTGCTCATGCCGGGGCCGAGCGGCTGCTCCCCAGAATACCCTCGCGCGGCGAATTCTGTAACGTAATGCTCTGACACCCTTGCCGTCATCCAAGGTGTACCTGACCGAAGCGTTAGTTATCCAGCGGATGAGCATCCTTCTTTCGCGCCTTGAGCCCCGCCACGCGGCTGATCCGGGGCGGGCTGCGCGTTGCACCCGCCCCCGAAGCACAGATTGCCCTACCGGTCCGCCCGGTGGCACCATGCCGCGGCCGTGGTTTCCCGAGAGCGGCTCGATTTCCCTGCGACCCTATCCGTTGGACAAGACGGTCGTTGCGGCCCTGCATTACGGTTCACAACCGCGATGTGGCCCGCCAGAGCTGCGCCGAGCAAGCCAGCACGGCACTCCACGAAGGCGTCCAGCATGTCGAAGGCTGACGGCGGGGAGGCGCGTCTGCAAACCCCCGGCCTTCCCCATCCTTGGCCGTTGCTACGCGCACGATATATAGGCCACAACCCCGTCGTTGAATTGTAAAAGCACGACGAGCTCGCGCCGTCAACTGCACGTGCTAGTCGAGACATGGGTCGAGGAAGATGAAAACGCGTTTGCGCCGGTCGTTGGCAAGGGATCAGAAATCGGCGTCAACGCTACGCCGCAGCCCGGCATATGGCTCCGACTGACCGAACTGAAGCCAGTAGTTTAGGAGGCGATCTGCGAGGACATTCACGCTGCCGCTCTGCGACTTTGATGGAGTAGAAAGCTCGATCGCGCCGCTGAATCGGTTTGGATCGACCAAGCTTAATGTCAGGAAAATCGTCTTGGCGATTCGGGTAACCGCTAGCGTTCGATTAAGTCCATAGAAAGGAATCAGTCTCCGCGATATATGCGACAGACGGCACCTCTACAAAATCGGGAAGGCCGCGGTCGTGATCCTCGATCCAACCTGGTGGACCGTGCTGCGGGCCGCCGCCAACTCGAATCGTAAGGTTCTGCTCAAACGGCGAGTCTTCGCCATCGTAGGCCTGAACCACGACCTGAAAGACCTTCTCCGGCACGACTTCGCTCGGCGGCACCTCGCCGGGGCGTGTTTTTAAGCGGAGCACGCCACTTTCGGGGTCGAGCGTCAGTTTGCTTTGATCCCTGCCGCCCGCAATCTCGAACCGCAGCATGTCGCCGTCGGGGTCGATCGCCGCAACTCGGCCTACCGTCGTTTGGTCGGGCGCGATAACGAAGACGTCCGAGGAAACGAAGGTGCCCGTCGCCAGCCCTGTGGGGCTCGGTTCGCTCGCGGATGTATCAGGGCGGAAGGAGACGTCGACCCAGTAGTTGCTTGCCTCGTAGCTTTGCGTCGGAAATACCACCGATGTATTGTATGCGTAGACACCGTTCTGGCCAGTCGGAGCTGCAAGCTTGCCGAAAGGCTCGGTGTAGTCAGTAGTGAAATAACCGCTAGCCGCCAAATAATTGTCGTTGGTTCGATACGAGACCACGTATTCAGCATTTGCGGCAATCTGCACCGGCGTATTCAGGGTTGCGACCTGCCAGCCGGTATTGCCGGGAGCGGACGTGAACGTGACACTCGCAAGCAGATTACCGCTCTGGTCCCAAAGCCGTCCGGCGCGCGTGTCAGTATCACCAGCGTCTCCAGCCGCGCGCCAATATTTCAACTCCGTGATCTGCCCAGTCTCGGCCGCCCGGAACCGGACACCAAGCTCCACCGCAGCTGAATCATTGTACGGCAGGCCGGTAACGGTTTCGTGGGGATCAAAAAGGCTGAGCGTGGAAGGTACAGGTGGCGCGGTCACTACGACAGTGTCCCGGGACAGACCGCTTGGGACAGGCAGGTTCAGGCTGTCGTCGATGGCGCGAGCCACGATCTCGTAGGTACCCTCGGTTCGTGGCATCCAACTGTAGCTCCAGTTTGCCTTCCCGTCGGCGACGTTCCAGGTTGCGCCGCCATCGACTGATACTTCGACCACTCCCACCACACCGTCAGTTGTCGAGGCGTTCCCGTCGTTGTCGGTCGCTGTACCGCTGATCGTGACAGGCGTGAATGCGGCGATACTTTCCGGCAAGTCGGTGAGACTGGTCCTGGCAGCAACGCCATCGGCGGATGCGCTTGCCCGTGCAAGCCCGCGGCTCGCTAGGATCGCGTCAGTTACAGCGGGCTGAATGCCCATGTCGGCGAAGACGTTGACAGATAGCTGCTGTATGTTGGTGTCTGCAATATTTCCACCGTAGGGGGAGCTATCGTGTTGGTTGCTTAGCCCCCAGCTCCAGAAGACGGTTCCCGCCCCAAAGACCAGCGCCCCGCTGGGGTCTCGGTAAAGGGTCAGGTTGTGGGTGGCTGTGCCAGGCTCGGTTCGGTTGCCCTCGTCGATGAGGATGCGGGGCCATTCGAGCGTTGTCTCCGAAAGCTTTATCAGACCCGGTGGGCGATTAGCGTCTTCGGGGGAGGTATTCCACTCGTAACCCAATATTCCGGTGGCGATGTAGTTGACCCCGCGATCAGCGACGTTGGTTCCCCGCCAGAACCGCAGGGTGGAGTATGTCGCCGGCACGTCGAGCCCGCCGCCGAAGTTGTTGCCGTCGGGGCCGAACAACTGTCCCGTCAATGAGTTTTCCGGGCGCGCGCCAACGGCGATCAGGTTACCAGAGGCGTCGCGGGACTCCACAAACCGCAGGTCACGCCAGGTGCCCGTCCACTCGTCCGACGGGTCGATATTGGCGTAATCCTCAGGCTGTGCATCGCGGGAGAAGTTCGCCCAAGTTTCCTTGTAGCTGACGAGGGTGCGGTACGGGGTGTTCGATCCGTCGATGCTGTGCTCGTAGCGCGTTTTCCAGTAGACTTCGTTGCCGCTCCAGAAGAGCAGGTTCACGCCCGCATCTCGGGCCGCTTCCACGTTCGCGCGCTGCCCACCGGACCAGTACTCGTCGTGGCCGACCGACAGGTAGGCCTTGTTTCCGAGCAACCCGTTCACCCCTAGCCGATCGGTATCGACGCCCGCGACGTAGGACACGTCATAGCCCTGCTGTTCAAGCCAGTAGATTGCGGCGTACTCTGCGCCGAACAGGTAGTCCTGCGCGCCCGCCGCAGCTCCCCCGCCGTCTCGGGTGATGATTGGTCGGTTATAGGAAACCGCGAACGCCCGGTCCGGGTTCGGACCTGGGTCCGGCGTCAAGTCATCGGGCTGACTGAACCCTCCGTAAAAATTTCCTCCGACCTGCCCGTCGCGCCCAGCCCAGCCGTTATAGGCATGCCACGTCGTGTCTGCCGTCTGGAATACGACATCGCTCCTCGTACCGTTCGGGCGAAGATCGTCTTCGCGCAGAATGAATGGGATCTGATTGGTCGCACCGTTGTCGTCACGTACGAGCTTCGCGAGGTAGACCCCCGATACGGCAGTTTCTGGAGTTTGCCAGCTCGCGGACAAGCTCCAGTTGCCCGCGTCGACAAGCCCGCGCGCGTCGCGGACCGGGTCGGGTTGCCGACTGCCTGTCAGGTTATCGAGAGTCGTGACCAGTGTCGCGCCGCTGCCGCCGTAGTAGCCGAGGCGGTAGATTTCAATGTGATAAGGTGCAGTATGCGTGGCGTTGACGTTTACCTTGAAAGTGACGACCTCGCCAGTGTCGACGCTGATGTCGGTAGCAAACCCCTCGATCTGGTTAGTGGCGTCAGCATCCCAGATGCTTTTGGCAACGCCGGGCTTCTGGTTCTCTTGTAGGATCGACAGCGTGGTGCCGGCCGTGACCGAGACCATGACTGCAGCGGTCGCGCTGCCGCCGTTCCCGTCGGAGACTTGGTAGTTGAACGATGCCTGCCCGGCGAAGCCTGGCGTCGGCGTAAACAAGATCTCGTCGTTCGCCGCGTCGCTGTCGTCCTTGGTGTCGAGAACCACCGTTCCATTGACGGGATTCGAGACACCCGTGACTCGCAGGATGTCGCCGTCAACGTCAGTATCGCCGGCGAGCAGCGTTGCCACGGGGAGCGTCAGAACGCTGCCGGTGGCCACAGTCGCCGTTTCAGAATCGGCGACGGGCGGGTCGTTGACCGGGGTTATCGTGACACTGACAGTAGCCGGCGCAGACCGCAGGCCGCCGCTGTCGGCAATCGTGTAGCTGATCGGTGAGACAGGCCCGGTGTAGTTCGCTGCAGGGATGAAGGTGATCGCACCGCTGGTGCCGTCGACGCTCCACAATCCCTCGCCGGCAACTGTCTTCAACCGGCCGTCCGGTCCGTCTGCGCCGACGATCAAGACCGTGCTTGCGACCGGCAGTCCGTCCTCGGCGTCGGTGTCGCCGGCGACCACGTCGATAACGACCGAGCCATCCTCAAGAACCGTCGCGTTCTCCGAATCCGCGACTGGCGCAGTGTTGGTGCCTTGCACGACCGAGAAGTTCACGTCGTAGGTTCCCAGCAGGGTCCCCTTGCCCGAGGGCTTAGAGTAGACCTGCACTTGGAAGAGGTAGCTGCCGGGTGCCAGCGTCACGCCGCCCAGCAAATCGTCTCCGCGATCGCCAAAGAGCGTGTAGGGAGAGGACTGGTCGGTGGTGGTGTAGGTCTGGCCGCCTCCGGTCAGGGTGAGGCGCATGCTGCGCGCCGTTCCGGCGAGCGCCCCCGTCGGGTCGACCTGCACCAGCAAGGTTGTGCGGTCTGTCAGGCTACCCGCTGTTATGACCGAACCATCTTGAAGCGAGTTGAGCAACCGATCGGACGTTGTGTCATAGAGGCCGTAAGACAGGTCAGCCATTGCACCAGGTTCCCTAAGATTAGCGGCTTGGAGACACGAAACAGGAAACTAGTTTCTCACCATGTACGCAGCGTCACGGCGGGCCGCGCTGTGCGACGAATGATGTTAACTCCGGCGCTGGATGCGAGTGGGTGCGACTTTAGGTTGGCGACGCTAATCTATTTGGTCACCCTGCCAACGCGCGAATTGGCGGCCAGCTTTCAAACTCGAAAGGGGGGAGAATGTGATCCTTAACGTGCGTCCGCGCGGCGCGCGGCGCGCTAGTCGCTTACCTCATGGTGGCAAAATGATAAGCGTGGCCCGCCGTGAGCCGAGGCGGCCCTGATCCGCGTTGAGGGCACATGCGCCGCGCTGCGGTACACGAGCCAAGCTTGTCAGAGCGTCGGTGGACATGTGGCACTGTATCGATCCAGGACTGACAAGAAGCTGCCTCGAGGTCGAGCCGCTCGCTGCGCGCCTCTCCGCACCACAGGCTGTTTTCCGTAACCCGCTCTGCCGGATGAATGCGATCGTTACAACCCTGCCGCATCGCAAGTACCGGCGTGCGCGCGAAGCCGCACCGGAAAACAGTGTCTGCAATAAAGCCGCACGAGCGCCGCGGTGTTGGACCCTGCCACGTGCCGACTTTGATTTTGCCATGGATTCGTGGTGCCGGTTGCAGGAATCGAACCCGCGACCTTCTGATTACAAATCAGCTGCTCTACCAACTGAGCTAAACCGGCATCGGCGGATGCGTAGCGGGCACGGGGCCTCCGCGCAAGGGTCTGTCGGTGGCAAAGCCCTGCCGTTTGACTGCCGCGCCGGCGCCGCTACTCTGCGGCCCGGCCGGGCCGGGCCGGTGAGGCCGGTCACAGGGACGGATGATGAAGGCAGCTTTCTATCTGGGGGTTCACGGAACCGAACCCGAACGCATGATCCGGGCCCTGATGGAAAATCGCGGCTGGATGCTGCCGAACGGGATCGAGCCGGTGCCGCCGTCGCGGCATCGCGGGTTGTTCGAAGAGGCGCTGGCGGCACTGTCGGGCGGTCCCGCCACTCCAGAGATGGAGGGAGTGATGCTCGACTCCATCCTCGACAGCGATCACCCGCAGCGGATCATCATCTCGCAGCCCGGCCTGATCGGCATACCGGCGCGCTGTCTCGCCGAACCGGGATTCTTTTCGGCCGCGGGGCCCAAGATGGTGGCGGCCGCCAATCTCTTTCCCAGCGCCGAGGCCGAGTTCTTCCTGGCTTTGCGCAATCCCGCGACGCTGATCCCGTTCCTGCTGGGCAAGATCGACCCGAGCCGGGCCGACCAGCTGATCAGCGGCCGCAACCCCGAAGAGATGCGCTGGGCGCCTGCTGTGCGCCAGATCCTTCAGTCGATCGGTCGGCGGCGCCTGGTGCTCTGGTGTCACGAGGATACCCCGCTGATCTGGCCCGAGGTGCTGCGCCGGGTGGGGACCATCCCGCCCGACGTGCCGCTGCGGGCCGGATTGTCGGCCCTCGCCGACGTTCTGACCCCGGAGGGGATGACCGAGTTGCGCGCCTCGCTGGCGGCGGCGCCACGGCTGACGATCGAGACCCGGCGCGACATCTTCGTGCGGGTCCTGGGCCAGCATGCGCGGCCGGATGCGGTCGAGACCACCATTGCGCTGTCCGGCTGGACCCAAGAGCGCGTGGACCGGATGACCGCGACCTATGATCGCGACATCGCCGAGATCGCGGCGCTTCCGGGGGTGGAGTTCATCGCGCCCTGAGGACGGGTCCGCGTCGGGCCGGTGTCTTGCATGCAGCGCGTCCGGTGGCCCGGTCCGCCGCGCGTCAGGTCATGCCGAGCGCGGCCTTGTACATTTCCAGCAGCGCCTCTTCCTCGGCGATGTCGTCCTTGTCGCGCTTGCGCAGCGCGATCACCTTGCGCATCACCTTGGTGTCATAGCCGCGGGCCTTGGCCTCGGCCAGCAGCTCCTTCTGGCGTTCGGCGACGTCGGCCTTTTCCGCGTCAAGCTGTTCATATTGCTCGATGAATTGCCGCAGCTCTCCGGCTGCGACACCATAGCTGCTGTCGTCCTGCATGGATGTCCCTCTGTCCCGTGGCGCGATCTGCCAGGGCCGGAGCCATAGGGCGTCTTGCCGGGTCGTGCAATCGCCGCTAGGCCGGGGGCGACCGTGCGGGGGACCAGCCGATGACCGTCTTCGACATGCTGATCTGGGGTGGAATCATCCTGACCAGCGCCGGTCTGGCGGGCATATTGTGGTGCATCGTCAGCGTCTTGCGCGCCCGCCGCGCGGGGCTGGACGACGCGGCGATGCGGGCCCGGATGCGGGTGGTGGTGGCGGTCAACATGGCGGCGCTGGCGGCCTCGCTGCTGGGGCTGATGACGGTCGTGCTGGGCGTGATGCTGGGTCCCTGAGCGGTCCCGAAGCGATCACCGGACCCGCCGATCAAAACCGCAAGAAAGTGGCGACGTTCACGCATGCTTCATGCAGTTTTCATGATCCGTTCCGCCACTTATCAAACCCCCGGCGTGCCCGGCGCAGGAACCACCCGGCGATCGCATTGAATCATTCGGGCCGCTGAATATATCACCGCGGCACAACGACAGGTGGATGAACATGCCGACGGAATGGTTGCTGGGGCTGATGGGCGGGCTGATGATCGGGGGGGCCGCGGCGGTGTTCCTGCTGGGGCTGGGCAAGGTGATGGGTGCCAGCGGCATCATTGCCGGGCTGATGAACACCGACGATTCCGTCTATGCCTGGCTCGACCGCGCCATGTTCGTGGGCGGGCTGGTGCTGGTCCCGGCGGTGTTCGTCCATCTGGGCCCGGGCCAGTCCCATGACGCGGTCGTCAGCTGGCCGCTACTGGCGCTGGCCGGCCTGCTAGTCGGGTTCGGGTCGCGGCTGGGGAACGGCTGCACCTCGGGGCACGGGGTCTGCGGAATCTCGCGGCTGGCGCCGCGCGGCATCGTCGCGACCGGCGTCTATCTGAGCTTCGGCGTGATCGCCGTGGCGGCAACACGGGGGCTTGGCTGGTCATGATGCGCATCGTGCTTTCGGCGCTGTCGGGTGGGCTGTTCGGGGTCGGACTGCTGGTGTCCGGGATGACCGATCCGGCCCGGGTGCGGGGGTTCCTGGACCTGTTCGGCGCCTGGGACCCGACGCTGGCCTTTGTGATGGGCGGGGCGGTGGCGGCGATGGCGGTCGCCTGGGCGGTCGCCGGCCGCTACGAGCGGGCCGCAACCGGGGACAAGCTGCCGGGCAAGCCGTCATCCCGGCTGGACGGGCGGCTGATCCTGGGGGCGGCGATCTTTGGCACCGGCTGGGGGCTGGCGGGATACTGCCCCGGCCCGGCAGCGGCGTCGACGCTGATCGCCGGGGGCGCGATCCTGGTGTTCCTGCCCGCCATGCTGATCGGCATGCAGGCCGCGCGTCTGGTGAAGTGAGGGCGCTAGTCCAGCGCGTGACCCGGGCCGAGGTGACGGTCGCGGGGCGCCCCGTCGGCCAGATCGGCCCCGGGCTGCTGATCCTGGTCTGCGCGATGCAGGGCGACGACGGCGCGGTGGCCGACAGGCTGGCCGGGCGCGTCGCCCGGCTGCGGATCTTTCGCGACGACGCGGACAAGATGAACCGGTCGCTGCTGGACACGGGTGGCGCGGCGCTGGTGGTCAGCCAGTTCACCCTGGCCGCCGACACGCGCAGCGGCAACCGGCCCGGGTTTTCCGCCGCCGCGCCCCCGGACGAGGGACGCCGGCTGTACGAGCGGTTTGCGGCGGCGCTGGCGGGCCTGGGGGTGCCGGTCGCGACCGGCGAGTTCGGCGCGATGATGCAGGTCGGGCTGGTCAATGACGGGCCGGTGACGATCTGGATGGACACCGACACGGCGGCGGGCTGACCGCCGCACCGGGTTGCCGAGCCTGCGCGGCGGCGGACCCGGTCAGGGATCGAAGCGCGCCACCCGGTCCTGCGGATCGAGCCGCGCCGCCCCGTCCGGTCCCAGCCACTGGTCGACCCCGCGTTCGGCCCGGATCAGCCCCTCGGCGCGGGTCCGCCGCTTGATCGCACTGCTATTGGCCCGCATCTCGGGCGTGGCGTAGCTGCGGCCGTGATGCAGGTGCAGCGCGACCGTGGAGAACCGGATGCGGCGGCCCCGCAGGCCGCTGTGGGTCAGCCGCGCCCCGAATTCCGCGTCCTCCCCGCCATAGCCCATTGCCTCGTTGAAGCCGTTCACCGCCAGGGCGTCGCGGCGCAGGCACGAGGCGGAATGGCCGTTCCAGGTCGGCCTGGCGGTGACCACGCGGTCGAGCAACCGGCCCAACAGCGGAGACGCTGCCGTCTTTGCGTAGAGCCGCGGGCCGGGGCGCATGCCGTGCGCGACGAGCCAGCGTGGGGAAAACACCTGCTGGGTTTCGACCCCGGCGCGGCTGATCGCCCGCGAGACATGCGGCGGCAGCTTGAAGTAGCTGCCGGACAGATACTGCCCCGGCCGGGCCTGCCGGATGTGGCAGTCGACGAAGTCGCGGCGGACGACGCAGTCGCCGTCGGTGACGATGATCCGTTCCCCGCGCGCCAGCGCCAGCGCCTTGTTGAGGATGCGGCATTTCGCAAAGCCCAGGTCGGGCTGCCAGACATGCACCACCGGCACCGGCATTGCGGGCGCCATCCGGGCGATCAGCGCCGCGGTGTCGGGGCCCGATCCATCGTCGGCCAGGATGATCTCGAAGTCTTGCCGGGACTGGACCGACAGGGCCCAGAGCACCTTTTCCAGTGCCTGCGGCCAGTTGTAGGTCGAGATCAGCAGGGAGGCGGTCGTCAAGATCGGGTCACGCGGCGCTGGATCGGCTTGCCCTCCAGTTAGCCGTGCCGGATCGATCCGGGCAAGGGTGAACCGGCATGTGGTCCCGGTCCGCGCGTCGCCATGCGCCCAGCGAGGTCCGCTGCGAGGCGATGCGATGCCATCAGCACGCCCGGCGGCGCGTCCGGTCGCGGGGCGGTCAGCGCGGGCGGCGGCGAATGGCGGCCACGACCAGCCCCAGCCCGTCATAGACCAGCACCGCCAGCCCCGCCGTCAGCAGCCCGCCCTGCACCACGAAGGACAGGTTGTTCGCGTTCAGCCCGGCGATGATCACCTCGCCCAGGCTGCGCGCCGCGACGGTCGATCCGATCGCCGCGGTCGAGATGGCGATGACGGCGGAGATCCGGATCCCCTCGACCACCAGCGGCAGCGCCAGCGGCAGTTCCACCTGCCACAGCTTTTGCCGCGGGGTCATGCCCATGCCGTCGGCGGCCAGCGCCACCGATGCCGGCACGCCGACCAGCCCGGCCAGCGCGTTCTCGAAGATCGGCAGCAGCCCGTAGAGGAACAGCGCGATCAGCGTGGGCCAGGCGCCGAAGCCCACCACCGGCACCGCGAGCGCCAGCACCGCCACCGGGGGGAAGGTCTGCCCGAACCCGACCAGCGCCCGCGACAGCGGCAGGAATTCGGCGCCGCGCGGGCGGGTCACCAGCACCGCCAGCAGGATGGCCAGCAGCGCCGAGGGAACGATGGCCGCGACGACCAGCCCCAGATGCCACAGCGTCAGGTTCCCGAAGCCGGCCCGATCATAGATGACCGGCATCCCGTCGGGCGCGAAGGGGCGCAGCAGCGGCACGAAGCTGTCGGGCGCCAGGATGAAGCCCAGCACCCCGGCGAGCAGCACCAGCCGGCCGATCAGCGCGCCGGTCATCCGGGCCGACCCGCCCGGATCAGGTCGTCGCGGGTGCAGACGCCGGCGGGGTGGCCGTCCGGGCCGGCGACGGGCAGGCGGTCGCGGCCGGACCAGATCATCTCGGCCAGGGCGTCGGCCATCGTCGCGTCGGCGGGCAGCACCGGGCCGTCGGCCGCGCCGGGCCGGGCCAGCCGCGCGGCGGGCTGCAACGACAGGTAGCGGAAGGCGCGGTCCCCCTCGCCCAGCAGGTCGGCGACGAAGCCGGTGGCCGGGGCGGCGATGATCTCGGCCGGGGGGGCGAACTGGTCAATGCGGCCGGCGCGCATCACCGCGATCCGGTCGCCCAGGCGGATCGCCTCGGCCATGTCGTGGGTGACCAGCATCACCGTGGTGCCCAGCTGCTGCTGCAGCTTGCGCAGGTCGGTCTGGGCCTGCTGGCGGATCACCGGGTCCAGGGCGCCGAAGGGTTCGTCCATCAGCAGCACCTCGGGCCGGGCCGCCAGCGCCCGGGCGACGCCGACCCGCTGCGCCTGCCCGCCCGACAGTTCGTGCGGAAAGCGCGGGCCGATCACGTCCGGGTCGAGCTGCAGCATCAGCATCAGCTCGCGCACCCGGGCGTCGATGGCGGCGCGCGGCCAGCCCAGCAGGCCGGGCACGGTGGCGATGTTGCGGGCGGCGGTCCAGTGCGGGAACAGCCCGTGGTCCTGGATCACGTAGCCGATGCGCCGCCGCAGGTCGGCGGCGGGCACCGAGGCGGTGTCGGTCCCGTCCAGCAGCACCCGGCCGGCGGTCGGCTCGACCAGGCGGTTGACCATGCGCAGCAGCGTGGACTTGCCCGAGCCCGAGGTGCCGACCACGGCGGTGATGGTGCCACGCTCCAGCGTCAGGGACACGTCGTCCACCACGGCGATGCCGTCATAGACCTTGGACACGGACTCGAAGCGGATCATCGCGCGGCCCCGGGCAGCATGGCGATCAGGGCGTCCATGACCGCCGAGGTGAGGAAGGCCAGCGCCACGGTCGGCAGCGCGCCCAGCAGGATCAGGTCGGTGGCGGTCTGGCCGACGCCCTGGAAGACGAAGGTGCCGAACCCCCCTGCCCCGATCAGCGCGCCCACGGTCGCCATGCCGATGTTCTGGACCAGCACGATGCGCGCCGCGGTCAGGATCACCGGCAGGGCCAGCGGGATGTCGACCCGCAGCATCCGCTGCCGCGCGGTCAGGCCCATGCCGTCGGCGGCCTCGGTGACGCTGCGCGGCACGCCGGTCAGCCCGGCCACGGTGTTGGCGACGATCGGCAGCAGCGAATAGAGGAACAGCGCCACGAAGGCCGGCGCCATGCCGATCCCGCGGATGCCCAGGGCGGCGGCGCCGGGCAGATTCGCGGCCACCCAGCCCAGCGGCACGATCAGCATCCCGAAGAGCGCGATCGAGGGGATGGTCTGCACCATCGTCAGCAGGTTCAGCACCGCGGGGCGGATCCGCGGCAGCCGGGTCAGCAGGATCCCCGCCGGCACGCCCGCCAGCATCGCCACCCCGAACGAGCCGAAGGCCAGCCACAGATGCTTGGCCCCCTCGCGCCAGAACGCGCCGCTGCGGTTCTGGTATTCCTGCAGGACCGACAGCTGCGCCAGCGCACCGGAGCCGAGGATCAGCCACCCCGCGCCCACCGCCAGCGCCACCAGTGCCAGCCGCAGGGCCGGGCCGGGCCGCAGCCGGGTCATCCCGTCGATCACCAGCAGCCCGGCGCAGGCCAGGGCGATCCAGAACCCGGTGCCCGGCCCGACCCGCGCCTGCGGCGGCGCGTCGGCCGCCAGCCGCGCCGCGCCCCAGCCCATCAGCAGGATCAGCCCGACCAGCAGCCCCGCCGCGACCGCGACCCGCAGCACCGGGCGGTGCAGCGCCAGCAGCGCGCCGATCACCAGCGCCAGAGCGCCGAGCGCCAGCCCGGCGGCGCCCGGACCCAGCGTGTCGACCAGCCCGTGCGGCTGTCCGGCGGCGATCCGGTTAGCGCGGAACACCGCCAGCGGCAGCACCGCCGACGCCGCCAGCGGCAGCAGCAGGATCGCCATGCGGTCCCGCATGCGGGATCAGTTCAGCAGATCGTTGGCGGTCAGGAACTCCTGGGCGACATCGGCGGCGGGAATCCCCTCGACCTGCACCTTGCCGTTCAGGTCCTGCAGCGTCTCGAGCGTCAGTTTCTCGAAGACCGGCTGCAGCAGGCCCTCGATCTCGGGATGCTCGGCCAGGACCTCGGCGCGGACGACCGGCGCCGGCTGGTAGACCGGCTGCACCTGCTTGTCGTCCTCGAGCACGGTCAGGTCGGAAAACGCGATCTGGCCGTCGGTGCCATAGACCATGGCGGCATTCGCCCCGCTGGTGCCGTTCGCGGCCGCCTGGATGGTCGCGGCGGTATCGCCGCCGGACAGGACGATCAGCTGATCGGCGCCCAGGGTGAAACCGTAGGCCGCCTGGAAGGACGGCAGCGCCGGGGCGGAGTTCACGAATTCGGACGAGGCCGCCAGCTTGACCTCGCCCCCGTCGCTGACCCATTTGCCGAAGTCGGACAAGGTCCTGACGCCGGCCGGTTCGGCCACGTCGGTGCGCAGCGCGATGCCCCAGGTATTGTTGGCCGGCGCCGGGGTCAGCCAGACCACGTCGTTTTCCTCCTGGTCGAGCTTTTTCGCCTCGGCATAGGCGGCCCCGGCATCCTTCCACAGCGGATCCTCGGCCCGGTTGAAGAAGAAGGCCGCGTTGCCGGTGTACTCGGGATAGATGTCGATCTCGCCCGCCAGCAGCGCCTGACGGACGACCGGCGTGCCGCCCAGCTGCAGGCGGTTCTCGGTCTCGATGCCCGCATTCTCCAGCACCGCGCGGATCATCTCGCCCAGGACGCCTCCTTCGGTGTCGATCTTGGACGAGACGACAACCTGCGCGTGGGCTGAGGTGGCGAGGGCGGCCGCGGTGACGGCCGACAGAAGGACAGAACGGATCATGGTTTTTCCTTTGCACCGAGGGGGTCACGCGCCGTCCGGTTGCACGGCCGGTTACCGGAACAGACCACAGACATTCAGGGACGAACAGAAAAAAGCGGCCCCGGCGCGTTGCCGGGGCCGCCTGCGGATCTGACGGACTCAGTTGCCTGTGCCCGTGTTTGCGCCGCTGGTTGCGCCGCCTGCACCGGAACTGGCGTCGCCGGCCGCCCCGCTTGAGGCGGCATCGCCGGCGCCGCTGCCCGATGCACTGTCCGCAGAGGTGCCGTCAGCCGGCATGCTGCCCGACGCGGCGCCCGCGGGTGACGCATCCGCGCCCCCGGCCGCTGGCATCGAGGATCCGGCGTCCGTCGATCCGGTCGCGTCCATACCGGACGCCGCTGCCGACCCGCCCATGCTGCCGCCGCCGGACATGGCGCCATCCGACCCCATCTGCATCATCTGCTGCATGTCGCTCACGCCGGCATCCGGCGCGTTGGTTTCCAGCCAGTCACCCAGGCGCTTGACCTCGCTTTCATGCGACGGGGCCATCTGTTCGGCCATCGACTTGACCTCGGCGTTCTCGACCGACCCGGACGCCTCCTTGGCCAGCTGCGCCGCCGCCAGATGCAGCGCCATCATGTTGCGCACGAAATCCACGTCGGACTTGCCGGTCGAGGGCATCGACAGCATCGCGTTCAGATGCGCGGTGACGCCGCGGTCCGCCGCCATGTCGCCGCCAGCCATCTTGGCGGTCGTGCCTTCTGAGGTGCCGGCGGCAGCCGCCGCATCGCCGCTGACCGCCTCGCCGCCGCTGGCGGTGCCGGCTGCGCCCTCGGTCGTTGTCCCGGTCCCGGTGTCGGCAAGGGCGTGGGAGTCGGCCGGGCTATCCGCCGCATCCGATCCGGCGCCGGCGGTTGCGTCGGCGCTGCCGGACGCCGCGGCGCCGGTCGTGGCGCTGTCGGTCGCCATGCTCCCGCTGGCCGCCGCGCCGGCGTCGCCGGACGTGGCCGAGCCGCTGCTGCCGGCCATGCCGGAGGTCGCAGCGTCCGGGGTGCTGGCCCCGGGTGCCCCGGCGGCGCTTTGCGCCATGACGGCGGCGGGCGCGGTGGCCAGCATCAGCGACGTGAACAGAACGGTGTACTTCCTGGTCATCATTTCCTCCTCTGTCATGCGGCAGGAACCGCGACCGGTCGGGCGCCAGCCCTGCGCATGAACTCCTGGTGAATCACGACGTGATCCGGACCGTGCCTCCTCGCAGGTCCGATGCGGGACAACGCGTCACCTCCGGGCCCGGATCGGTTAACTTTTGCTGTCCGCACGCCCGGCGCGAGTCGCCTGCTGTCCACGACACCGTTGTGAAAACGGCGTCGCGCTGTTGACACCGGGGCTGGGGCACGCCATCTGTCCCCCTGTCGACGCCCGCTGCCGCGTGAGCAGCTGCAGGTTTCCTGCCAAGGCTCGACATCAGACCAGGTTCCCATGTCACGCAAGGGTTGCCGGCGGGTGTCGTATCTGACCCGCGACCTTTGCCTTCCGCGGCCGATCGGGCCGCGGCTTCTGCACGGCCCGATACGGGGGCCGGCTACAGGACCTGAGATGACCGACACGACCAATACCGGTGCCCGCACCGCCAATCGCCGCCGCCCTGCCCCGCACCCGACCGACGCCGACAGCCGCGGCAAGCCGCGCTCGGCCGGGTTCCAGGCCCGTCGCGGCCCGGGCCGCGCCAAGAAGGACCGGTTCGAGGCCGAGCCCTTCATCCGGCGCGCCATTCCGGACATGGACACCCCGTTCACCCGCATGGGCATCGACCCGCGCGTGGCGATCAACCTGCCCGAGCTGGGCATGACCGAACCGACGCCGATCCAGGCGCAGGCGATCCCCGCGATCATCGAGGGGCGCGACCTGCTGGGCATGGCCCAGACCGGCACCGGCAAGACCGCGGCCTTCGGGCTGCCGATGCTGACCCGGCTGCTCGTCGCGGGCAAGCGCCCCGACCCGATGACCTGCCGTGCACTGATCCTGGCCCCGACGCGCGAGCTGGCGACCCAGATCGCCGCCAATGTCGAGGCCTATGCCCACGGGACCGGCGTCCGCGCCTTCCGCGTTGTCGGTGGCGCCTCGATCGGCGTGCAGATCGACCGGCTGTCGCGTGGCGTCGACGTGCTGATCGCCACCCCGGGCCGGCTGATCGACCTGATCGAGCGCAAGGCGATCCGGTTCGACCAGACCCGCTATCTGGTGCTGGACGAGGCCGACCAGATGCTGGACATCGGCTTCATCCACGCGCTGCGCCGTATCGCCAAGCTGCTGCCGGCCGACCGCCAGACGCTGCTGTTCTCGGCGACCATGCCCAAGCTGATGGAAGAGCTGGCGGCCAGCTACCTGACCGATCCCGTGCGGGTCCAGGCGAACCCGCCCGGCCGTGCCGCGGAAAAGATCACCCAGGGCGTGCATTTCGTGAACCAGGGCGACAAGGCGTCGTTGCTGGCCGAGTATCTGCGCAAGCATCCGGGCGAGCTGGCGATCGTGTTCGGTCGCACCAAGCACGGCTCGGAAAAGCTGCGCAAGCTGCTGGCCGACTGGGGGTTCAAGGTCGACGCGATCCACGGCAACAAGAGCCAGGGACAGCGTGAGCGCGCCTTGGCCGGGTTCCGCGCCGAACAGACCCAGGTGCTGGTCGCGACCGACGTCGCGGCCCGCGGCCTGGACATCCCGCAGGTCGCGCATGTCTACAATTTCGACCTGCCGAACGTGCCGGAAAACTATGTCCACCGGATCGGTCGCACCGCGCGCGCCGGCCGCGACGGTCGGGCGGTGGCGTTCTGCGCGCCGGCCGAGGTCGGCGAACTGCGCGCCATGGAAAAGGCCATGAAGGCCTCGATCCCGGTGATCGGGGGCGAGGTGCCGACGGGTCCCGTACCCGGCCCGGCTGGCCGCCGCCAGGGCGGACGCCCCGGATCGGCCGGCCCCGCCGCCGGCAAGCGCCCCGCGCGCCGTCCCTCGCGCGCGCCGAAATCGGGCAGCCGGCAAGGCTGACCTACCAGGAGGGGGGGGCGGTTCGCCGCCCCCGGCCTGCTTCTGCCCGGGCACCGATCGCGTGCCGGGGAGAACCTGTGCTGGCCGCGCAGCGTCTTGCCAGCCCCTGCGGGGGCGGTAACCTGCATGGGGCCAAGCTGTACCCCCATTATTCGACCACGAACGCCGGCATGAGCACGGTTTTGCTGCAGGCGTCTTATGATCCGCTGTGCCGCCGCCACTGGCGCCAGGAGATGGGCTGAAACACGGCCGTTCAGGAAATCTTTACCCCGCCTACGACAGGCTGCAGGCCGATTGCGGGGCTGTGGCTGCTGCGCTAACCCTGTCTGCAGACTGGCAAAGGACCTGTTTCATGCGCGCGATCCTGTCCCGCATCGTTTTCGCCGTGGTGATCGCGGCGGTCTGGACGCCTGCGGCCCGTGCCTTCGACACGAATGCGCGCGAGGCGTGGGTGTTCGACGTGCCGACCGGCACGGTGCTGATGGACAAGAACGCCGACACCCCGCAGCCGCCGGCCTCGATGTCCAAGCTGATGACGCTGTACATGCTGTTCGAGGCGGTGCGCGAAGGCAGGGTGGCGATGGATACCCGGTTCCCGGTCTCGACCAAGGCCCGGCAGATGCAGGGCTCGACGATGTTCCTGAACGAACGCGACCGCCCGACGGTGGAGGAGCTGATCAAGGGGATCATCGTCCTGTCCGGCAATGATGCCTGCGTGGTGGTCGCCGAGGGCCTGGCCGGAACCGAGGAGGAATTCGCCCGGCAGATGAACGAACGCGCCACGACGCTGGGGTTGACGCAGTCCCATTTCGTGAACGCCTCGGGCTGGCCGGCGCCCGGGCATGTGATGTCGGCGCGCGACCTGGGGATGCTGGCGCTGTACCTGATCCGCGATTATCCGGAGCTGTACCGCAACTTTGCGCTGACAGAGTTCCCGTTCGACAACCGCGCCCCGGCAAACCGGTTCAACCGGAACCCGCTGCTGGCACTGGGGATCGGCGCCGACGGGCTGAAGACCGGGCACACCAGCGAAGCCGGTCACGGTCTGGTCGGGTCCGCCGTGCAGGACGGCCGCCGCATCGTTTTCGTGATCACCGGGCTCGAGACTGCCGAGGCGCGCGCAGAGGAAGCCGAGCGGATCGTGAACTGGGCGTTCCGGCAGTTCACCATGCGCACCCTGGTTCCCAAGGGCGAGATCGTGGCACAGGCACCGGTCTGGCTGGGCACGGCGTCACGGGTCGGGCTGACCACCGCGGAAGGCGTCAACGTGCTGATCCCCGCGGGCGCGGCGGGCCATGTCAAGGCCGAGGCGGTGTTCGATGGCCCGGTGGAGGCACCTATAGATTCGGGGCAGAAGCTGGGTGACCTGGTCGTGACGATCCCCGGCACCGCGGGCGCCACGCTGCCGCTGCTGGCGGTATCGGACGTGCCGCGGGCCGGCGTGGTCGGCCGCCTGCAAGGCGCCGCGATGCGGCTGGGCCGCCGGGCGATCGACGCGGTCGGGGGCTGAAGAGCCTCGGCATGTTCATCAGCCTGGAAGGCATCGACGGGTCCGGCAAGTCGACCCAGGCCCGCCTGCTGGCGCAGCATCTGCGCGGGGCGGGGCACGACGTGGTACTGACCCGCGAACCGGGCGGCGCGCCCGGGGCCGAAGAGATCCGGCGCCTGCTGGTCGAGGGCGCCGGCGACCGCTGGTCGCCGGAGACCGAGATCCTGCTGTTCACCGCCGCCCGCCGCGATCATCTGGAGCGCACCATCGAGCCGGCGCTGGCCCGCGGCGCGGTGGTCATCAGCGACCGCTTTGCCGATTCCACCCGGGTCTATCAGGGCGCCGCGCGGGCCGACCTGCGGACCACGGTCGATCGCCTGCACGCGCTGATGATCGGGCTGGAGCCCGACCTGACGCTGGTCATCGACGCCGATCCGGCGGGCGCGCTGGCCCGGGGCGCCGCACGGGGCGGTGCCGAGGACCGGTTCGAACGCATGGGCGTGCCCTTCCAGCAACGCCTGCGCGACGGCTTTCGCGCGCTGGTCGAGGAACTGCCCGACCGGGTGCGCCTGATCGACGGATCGGGCAGCCCGGAGGAAGTCGCCGGGCGGGTGCAGGCGGCCGTCGGCCAGCTGCTGCCGGCCGCGCCGCGCCCGCATCCCGCATGAGCGCCGAGGCGGCGCTGCCCGAGGCGGATCGCGTCCCCGGCTTTCCGCACCCCCGCGAGACCCGGCGGGTGGTGGGTCAGGATCATGCGGTGGCCGAGTTCGTCGACGCAGCCCGGTCACACCGGATGCACCACGCCTGGCTGCTGACGGGGCCGCGCGGCACCGGCAAGGCCACGCTCGCCTGGGCCATCGCCCGCTGGCTGCTGTCGGGTGCCGGCAGCGACGACCTGTCGGTCACCCCGGACGATCCGGTTGCACGTCGGGTGCTGGCCCTGTCCGAACCGCGCCTGCATCTGGTCCGCCGTGCGGTCGACGAAAAGACCGGCCGGATCCGCGCCGAGATCACGGTCGACGATATCCGCCGGCTGCTGTCCTTTTTCCACATGAGCGCGGCCGAGGGCGGCCACCGCGTGGCCATCATCGACGCCGCAGACGAGATGAACGTCTCGGCCGCGAACGCGCTGCTGAAGATATTGGAGGAGCCGCCGCGCGACGCGCTGCTGCTGCTGGTCGCGCACCAGCCGGACCGCCTGCTGCCGACGATCCGGTCGCGCTGCCGCACCCTGCGCCTGTCCGAACTGGCGCCCGAGGACATGGCCGCGGCGATGGCGCCGCTGGCGGTGCAGGGCGATCCGACACGGCTGGCGGCGCTGGCCCACGGCTCGGTGGGCGAGGCGCTGCGGCTGGCCGGACAGGACGGGCTTTCGGTCTATCAGGCGATCGTCGACCTGTTCGCCACCCTGCCCCGGCTGGACCGCCGGCAGGCCGCCGCGCTGGCCGACGCGGCCGCGGCGCGGCCGGGGGCGGACGGCGATCCGTTCGACCTGGTGGTGACCCTGCTCGACCGGTTCCTGGCGCGCGCCGCGCGGGCCGGGCTGATGGGCGCCCCGCTGCCCGAGGCCGCCCGGGCCGAGGCCGAGGTCTTGACCCGCATGTCGCCCGACGAGCGCAGCGCCCGGGGCTGGGCAACGGCGCAGGCCGAACTGTCCGCCCGGGCGCGCCGCGGCCGGGCCGTCAATCTTGACCCGGCGGCGCTGGTGATGGATATGCTCGTCACGCTCGCGCAGCAGCCTGGCGTGCCCGAGGCCTGACGCCCGTACCGTCCCTTGTCCGAAGGCTCGCCATGACCGATCCGCTCACCGCCCCGCCGGCGCTGGTCGACAGCCACTGTCATCTGGATTTTCCCGATTTCGACGGCGAACAGGCGGCGCTGGTCGCGCGAGCCCGCGCGGCGGGCGTGACCCGGATGGTGACGATCTGCACGCGGCTGCGGCTGGAACCGCAGGTCCGCGCCATTGCCGAGGCGCATGAGGGCGTCTTCTACGCTGCCGGCACCCACCCGATGCAGGCCGCGGAGGAGCCGATGGCGACGGTCGACCAGCTGGTGGCGCTGGCCCGGCATCCGAAGCTGGTCGGGATCGGGGAAACCGGGCTCGACTATCACTACACGGCCGACAGCGCCGCCCGGCAGCAGGACAGCCTGCGCATCCATGTCGAGGCCGCGCGCCGGACCGGCCTGCCGCTGATCATCCACGCCCGCGATGCCGACGACGACATGGCCCGGATCCTGTCGGAGGAATACGCCGCCGGGGCCTTTTCCGGCATCATGCACTGCTATACCTCGGGTGCCGCGCTGGCGGAAACCGCGCTGGGGATCGGGTTCTACCTGTCGATGTCCGGCATCGCGGCGTTTCCCCGATCGACCGCCATCCGCGACATCTTTGCCGCTGCTCCGCGCGACCGCATCCTGGTCGAGACCGACGCGCCCTTCCTCGCCCCGCCGCCGCATCGCGGCAAGCGCAACGAGCCGGCGCATGTCGTGCATACCGCCCGCGTGGGCGCCGAGCTGCTGGGCCTGACCGATGCCGAGTTCGCGGCCCTGACCAGCGCCAATTTCGACCGGCTGTTTTCCAAAGCGGCTGCGGAACGGGCATGATCCGCGCCACCATCCTGGGCTGCGGGTCATCCGGCGGCGTGCCGCGGCTCGGCGGTCACTGGGGCGCCTGCGATCCCTCGAACCCGCGCAACCGGCGCCGGCGCTGTTCGCTGCTGGTCGAGCGCGACGGCCCGCAGGGCACCACCCGCATGCTGGTCGATACCGGGCCCGATCTGGTGCCGCAACTGACCGACGCCGGGGTGGGCGTGCTGGACGCGGTCGTCTGGACCCACCCCCATGCCGACCACATCCACGGCATCGACGATCTGCGCCAGATCGTCCACAACACCGGCCGCGTCCTGCCGGGTTGGGCCGACACGCCGACCTCGCGGGCGCTGCGCAGCCGCTTCGGCTACATTTTCCAGACGCCGGCGGGATCGCCCTATCCGCCGGTCGTGGCGCTGAACCTGATCGATGGCGCGTTCCGGCTGGGCGGGCGCGGGGGGCCGCTGGATGTCATCCCGTTCCGGGTCGAGCACGGCAGCATCACCGCGCTGGGGCTGCGGATCTCGGGCGACGGGCCGGCGCTGGTCTATCTGCCCGACGTGAAATCCATCCCCGACGCCGCCTGGCCCGCGATCATGGGGGCCGAGCTGTTCATCTGCGACGCGCTGCGCTGGACGCCGCACCCGTCCCACGCACATCTGGACCAGGCGCTGCAATGGATCGAACGGTCCGGCGCCCCGCGCGCTGTGATCACCAACATGCACCTGGACATGAATTACGACGACGTCCAGGCCGCGACCCCCGACCATGTCGTTCCCGCACATGACGGTCTGGTGCTGCAGCTGTGACCATGCTGTTCACCGTCGTCCTGCCGGTCTTCCTGGTCCTGGGCTACGGGTATCTGGTCGCCTGGCTGGGATGGATGTCGACGCAGGCGATCGACGGCCTGATGCGGTTCGCCCAGAACTTCGCGGTGCCGGTGCTGCTGTTCCAGTCCATCGCGACGATGGATCTGGGGGCGCATTTCGATCCGGTCCTGCTGTCCTCCTTCTATGTCGGGGCATTCGCGTCCTACGCGGCGGGCTGGGCAGGGGCGCGGTTCCTGTTCGGCCGTTCGCCCGAGGATGCGGTGGCGATCGGCTTCGTCTGCCTGTTCTCGAACACCCTGCTGCTGGGCGTGCCGATCACCCAGCGCGCCTATGGCGACGCGGCGCTGGCCGGCAATTTCGCCATCGTGGCCATCCATTCGCCCCTGGTCTACACCTTCGGCATCACCGCGATGGAATTCACCCGGGCGCGTGGCACCGGACTTGCGGTCTCACGGGTCGCCTGGCGCGCGCTGATCGGGGTGTTCCGCACCCCGATGGTCCTTGGGATCCTCTGCGGCGTTGCCATGAACCTTGCCGGCATGGGCGGGCTGGTCATGCCGGAGGGGTTCTGGGCCGCCATTGCCATGGTCAAGGGCGCAGCGCTGCCGACGGCACTCTTCGCCCTGGGCGGCGTGATCTGGCGTTATCGGCCGCGCGGGGATGCGGGGGTGATCGCGATGTGCTGCGCCGTCAGCCTGCTTCTGCATCCGACCCTGACGATGGCCATCGGCAGTCTGGGCGGGCTGGACACGGCGTCGATCAGGTCGGCGGTCGTGACGGCGGCCATGCCCCCGGGGGTCAATGCGTTCCTGTTCGCGTCGATGTACCAGTCGGCGCAGCGCGTCGCCGCGTCCACGGTGCTGATCTCGACGCTGCTGTCGGTCCTCAGCAGCGCCATGTGGCTGGACCTGCTGCCCTAGACCCGCATGTCATAGAACCCGAGCGCCGGGGCGAGTTCCGTTTCCTCATAGCGGAAATGCGACCGGACCGCCTGGTCCAGCGCCACGAAGGCGGTGGCGCAGGCGTGGAAGTCGTCCCGGTCGACGCCTTCGGACAGCGCCGCTGCCGCGTCCCACAGATCGATGATCAGGTCGTGGATCACGGCATGTTCCGCGCGCAGGCGGGTCAGCACCGCGTTCAGCGGGTCGTTGCCGTGGCGTTCAAGCTGCGGGTAGAGGTACCCGTCCTCGATCTGGTGATGCGAGGTGAGCGCGCGGCACTGTTCGCCGCAGGCGGTTCCGAACTGACGGAAGTTCTGCGCCATCTGCATGTCCCGCACCCGCGGTGCAAGCGACGCCGGATCGGCCATCCCGTCGCGGATCTCGGCCATCAGCCGACCGACCGCCGACAGGTCGCGCAGGTACCAGCGATGGATGGCGGCCAGGCCGCGGCCGTTCAGTTCCTGCAACGGGTTCAGGTTCTCGAACGCCGGGGCCTTCGGTCGGGCGGCATCGTCCATCAGATCCCGGGGCGTCAGGTCCGCTGTCATCGTGGCGTGACCCCGCGCAGGCGTTCGCCGCGGCGCCGCAGCAATTCGACCGTCGTCAGCAGCGTGATCGAGAAGATGACGAGCAGGGTCGCCACGGCAAGGATGGCGGGGCTGATCTGTTCGCGGATGCCGTTCCACATCTGCCGAGGGATGGTCTGCTGATCCGGCCCGGCGATGAACAGCACCGCCACGACCTCGTCGAAACTGGTGACGAAGGCGAAGAGTGCCCCCGAGATGATCCCGGGCAGGATAAGCGGCATGATGATGCGGAAGAACGTGGTGCGCGGATTGGCCCCCAGCGAGGCGGCAGCGCGTGACAGCGACTGGTCGAACCCGACCAGCGTCGCGGTGACGGTGATGATGACGAACGGAATGCCCAGCGTCGCATGGGCCAGGATCACGCCCAGATAGGTGCCGGCCAGCCGCCCGCATTGCGGCGACAGGCCGATCCATGTCAGTGCCTCGCACGGGTTCGAATAGAAGAAGAACATGCCTGTCGCGGTGATGATGATGGGCACGATCATGGGCGAGATCAGGACGGCCATGATGGCGCGGCGGAACGGCATTTCCGGGCGCGCCAGTCCCAGCGCCGCCAGGGTGCCCAGCACCGTCGCAAGGATGGTCGAGAACAGGCCGATGATGAGCGAGTTCTTGGCCGCGTTGACCCATTTCGCGTTCGCCCAGACATCGGCCCACCACGCCGCGTCGCGCGGCGCGTCGGGGCGGGTCATGCCGAAGGTCAGCAGGCTGTCGTACCAGCGCATCGAATAGCCGTCGGGATCCAGCGCGAGCATCCGGTCGGTGAAGGTGAAATAGGGCTCGGCGTTGAAGGACAGCGGGATGATGACGAGGATCGGCGCGATGAGAAACACGAAGATCGCCGTGCAGATCGCCAGATAGGCCCAGTGCCAGGCGCGCTCCAGCGGGGTCGCATAGGTCGGAAGTGCCATGATCCCTATCCCAGCTTAAGATTGTCGATGCCGACCAGCCGGTCATAAAGCCAGTAGAGGATCAGCACCCCGGCCAGCAGCAGCGCGGCCAGCGCCGCGGCCATCGACCAGTTCAGCGTTTCGGTCATGTGCATCGCGATCATGTTGGAGATCAGCTGCCCCGACGATCCGCCCACCAGCGCCGGGGTGATGTAGTACCCGACCGCCAGGATGAAGACCAGCAGCGCCCCTGCCCCCAGCCCCGGCAGCGTCTGCGGGAAATAGATGCGGCGGAACGCGGTCCAACTGGTTGCGCCCAGCGAACGAGCGGCGCGGACATAGCTGGGATTGATGGTCCGCATTACCGAGTACAGCGGCAGGATCATGAAGGGCAGCAGGATATGGGTCATCGCGATGATCGTGCCGGTCTGGTTGTAGATCATCTGCAGGCGACCCTGTTCGCCGATCAGCCCCAGCCAGACCAGCGCGTCGTTGACGACGCCCTGCTGCTGCAGCAGCACGATCCAGGCGGTCGTGCGCACCAGAAGCGAGGTCCAGAACGGCAGCAGGACAAGGATCATCAGCAGGTTCGATCTCCGCATCGGCAGCGTCGCCAGCAGATGCGCGACCGGAAAGCCCAGCACGAAGGTCAGGCCGGTGATCAGCAGCGACAGCCACAACGTCCGCTGGAACAGCATGACGTAGACCTGCCGGTTCTCGGGAACACGGGCCACGTCGCCGGCGCTGTCACGGGTCCGGTCCAGCGCCGCGAGATAAAAGCTGGAGGTGTAGGGCGTGGACGCATTCCGCATCGCGGTCCACAGCTCCTCGTCGGCCCACCGCGGATCCATCTCCAGCAGCGCCTCGCGATGGGGCGGCTCGATCCCGCGCGCCACCTTCCGGCCGGTTGAGGTGAACAGCGACCGCGTGCCGGGAAGCTCGTAGTTGATCCGGGTGCCGACGATGCCGACGGTCCTTGCCTCGGCCGCGGCCGCCATGTCGGCGGCCAGCGCTGCAAACGCGGCCTCGTCCGGCACCGCGCCACGGGGGTTTTCGTCGAACCACGCGCTGACCTGCGGCATGTTGTCGGAAAAGCCCGGGTTCTTTGCCGACCGCTGCAGCATCTGGCCGATCGGCACCACGAAGGTGATCAGCACGAAGGCCAGCAGCGGCAGGACCAGCAGAAATGCCTGCCGGCGCGCACGGCGCCGCGACCGGGTCAGCGCGCGCGCCAGCGGCTGTCCATCGGCGGTGGTCAGCAGCACCCCTTGCGCGTTTGGCCGCGCCTCGGCCGCGGCACCCTGCCCCGCGGCATGGGTGACGATGGCGGCATGCGGATCGAGAGGGGTAGCCATGATCGTCCTTTGTGGCGGTCGGGGCCGCGTGGTCGGCTCGTGGAAAGGCTGGCGGGGTCAGTCCCCGGCAAGCCAGGTCGTGAACCGTTCGGTAAGCTCTGCGTCGTGATCCGTCCAGAACCCCGCGTCCACGGCCAGTGCGCTGCGCAGGTTTTCCGGGGCGGTCGGCAGATGCGGGGCCAATTCGGTGACCCCGTCCTTGTACCGGCCGACCAGCGCCTGAGCCGAGACCCGCGGGGGACCGTAGCTCAGCTGTTCGGCGGCCCGGGCCAGCGGCCTCGGTGCTGTCGAAAACGCCACAAACTCCAGCGCGGCGCTGACGTCGGGTGCGCCCCTGGGGATCATCCAGCCCTCGATCTCATAGACCTGGCCGTCCCACAGGATGGCGAAGGGTCGCCCCTCATCGAACCGCGCGGCGAACAGCCGACCGTTATAGGCCATGGTCATCGCAACCTCGCCATCGGCGAGCAGCTGCACGGGCTGCGCCCCTGCCTCCCACCAGACGATCTGGTCGCGGATGCTGTCCAGTCGCGCAAAGGCACGGTCCAGCCCCTGTGGCGTGGACAGTTCCGCATAGACCCGGTCAGGCGGCACCCCGTCGCCCATCAGCGCCATCTCGAGCGTGAAGCGCGGCTCCTTCAGCACCCCGCGACGGCCAGGGAAGGCGTCAAGGTCGAAGAAGTCGGCCAGTTTGTCCGGCCGGTGCGCGCCCACCCGGGTGGCGTCATAGCCGATCACCGTGGAGTAGACGTCGGTCGCCACGAAGCAGTCGTCAAGACCGCCGGGCAGGAAATCCTGCGCGGCCGGGGTTCCGTCGGCTCCCGGGGCCAGGATGGCCGGGTCGATCGGCTCGGCCAGCCCTTCGGCGCACAACCGATCGGCATCCGCCTGACCGACGCTGGCCAGATCGGCGGTCACGTTCCCGGACGCCACCTGCGCCTTGATCAGCGCGGTCGGGCTGTCGACATCGACGAGCCGCACCGGATACCCGGTCGCTTCGGTGAAGGGTGTGGCATAGGCGACCTGCTGGGCCCGCGTGAAGTCGCCGCCCCAGGTCAGGACGGTAAGCGGCCGCTCGTCTGCCGCCGCCCAGCCCGGAACGGACAGCACCAGCGCAGCCGACAGCGCGAACAGGCAGCGACGTGGCAGGTTCATGCGATTTCCGTCCCTGCTGCCGAACGCATGACGCGACGGCAGCGGCAAGGCCGCGCGGAGCCGGTCAGCCCGGGTTCCGCGCGGCGCCGGTCCATTGCCGTCAGCCGGCCAGCCAGGCGTTGAACCGCTCGCTCAGCTCGCCATCGTGGTCGACCCAGAAATCGAGATCCGAGCCGAGGCCCAGGTCCAGGTTCTCGGGCGAGGTCGGCAGATGCGGGCCCATCGGCTGGTCCTTGCCGGCGATGTTGCCGACCAGCGCGGAGGCCGACGTGCGGGGCGGCCCATAGCTGATCTGCTCGGCCGCCTTGGCAAGCTGCGGCGCCTCGGTGGTGAACGCGATATACTGCATCGCATTGTCCTTGTTCGGCGCGCCCTTCGGCACCACCCAGCCTTCCATCTCGTAGATCTGGCCGTCCCAGATGATCTCGAACGGCTTGCCCTCTTCCATGGCGGCATTGAAGATCCGGCCGTTGAACGCAAAGGCCATGGTGACCTCGCCGTCGGCCAGCAGCTGCGGCGGCTGGGCGCCTGCCTCCCACCAGATCACGTCGTTCTTGATGGTGTCCAGCTTGGCAAAGGCCTGGTCCACGCCCTCAGGGGTCGACAGCACCTCGTAGACCTGGTCGGGCGCCACGCCGTCGGCCATCAGCGCCAGTTCCAGGTTGAACTTGGCCCCTTTGCGCAGCGTGCGCTTGCCCGGGAACTTGGCCGTGTCGAAGAAATCCGCCGCAGCCGCAGGCTTGGCGTCGGGGAACTTGCTGTCATCGTAGGCGAGCACCATCGAGTAGACGTCGGTGGCGACAAAGCAGTCGGTTACCGCGCCCTCGATGAAGTCCTCCTCGGCCGCGGCGCCGTCGGGCGCAGGGGTCAGGATCGCGGGATCGATCTCCTCCAGCATGCCCTCGTCGCACAGCCGCACCGCATCGGCATATTCGACCGAGGCCACGTCCGCCGTCACGTTGCCGGCCTGGACCATCGCCTTGATCGGGGTCGCGGGATTGTCCGCATCGCTGACCACGACGCGGATCCCAGTCTTTTCCTCGAACGGCTTGTTGTAGGCGACCTGGTGCGACTGACCATAGGCACCGCCCCAGTCGAGGACATTCAGCACCTGATCCTGCGCCAGCGCGGGGCCGGCCAGGCCGGCGATCGCCGTGGTCACGATCAATGTCTGTTTCAGCTTCATCTCTCACCTCCCAAGGAAAACGGTTCTTTCAGGACATCATACCGGGTCCAGGGCCCGTGCGTCCTGCGGGTGCCAGCCGACCCGGATTTTCTGGCCTGGGGACAGGCGAACCTGACCCAGCGTATTGCGATACTTCATCACGAAGTCATTCGTGCCCGCGACCCGCATCCGGGCACGAAAGATGTCGCCCATGTAGATCACCTCGGCCACCTCGGCCTCGACCGTGTGCGCGCCGCTGGGCATCAGTTCGGGCTTGAACTCGACCCGTTCCGGGCGGATCGACACCAGCGTCGACTGACCGACGTCGCGGATGTTCACGGCGGTGGCATCGATCAGCTCGCCATTGCCCAGGCGGACCAGCGCGGCCACCCCGTCCAGCCGCTCGATGGTGCCATGCAGGGCGTTGTTCTCGCCGATGAAGCCGGCGACAAAGCTGTTTTCGGGGGCCTCGTACAGTTCGGACGGGGTGGCCAGCTGCTGGATGCGACCGTCGTTGAAGACGGCGATCCGGTCGGACATCGTCAGCGCCTCGCCCTGATCGTGGGTCACGTAGACGACGGTGATGCCCAGCCGTTCGTGCAGCGCCTTGATCTCGAACTGCATGTGCTCGCGCAGCTGCTTGTCCAGGGCGCCCAGCGGCTCGTCCATCAGGACCAGCTTGGGATCGAACACCAGCGCCCGCGCCAGCGCGATGCGCTGCTGCTGGCCGCCCGACAGCTGCGCGGGACGGCGGGTCTTGAACGCGCCCATCTGCACCATGTCCAGCGCCCGCACGACCCGGGCCTCGCGCTCGGCCCGCCCCATGCCGCGCACCTCCAGCGGAAAGGACAGGTTCTCGCCCACCGTCATGTGCGGGAACAGGGCATAGTTCTGGAACACCATGCCAATCCCGCGGCGGTGCGGAGGCACCTGGTTGATCGGCTGGCCGTCCAGCCGGATCTCTCCGTGGGTTGCCGTCTCGAATCCGGCCAGCATCATCAGGCAGGTCGTCTTGCCGGACCCCGACGGACCAAGCATGGTCAGGAATTCGCCCTTGCCGATGGACAGGTTCAGGTCTTTGACGACCAGAGTCTGGCCGTCATAGCTTTTCTGCACGTGATCGAAGACGACAAAGCCATTGGTGCCGGCTGTGGCTGTCAACGCGGTCTCCCTGTCGGTCGTTTCCTGGTCGCGGCTGCGCGCGGCCAGACTATGCAGCCGCCCCGATGCTTTGCAACGCATAATCCCGGCGGTCGGGGTCGGGTTACAGGTGCGGGCGCTTCGGTCAGCGGCAAGCCAGGCCAACGCACGGCGGCGCTTTCGCTCAGTCCTCCGACACGTCACTGTCCGCCAGCAGCGCAGGCGTCCGCCGCGACAACCACAGCGACAGCGACAGGAAGGCCAGCGTGACCCCATAGATCACCAGCGCGATCCGGCTTTCGAACAGGACCATGAAATCGCCGCCCGAGATCGACAGGGCCCGGCGCAGGTTGTTTTCCATGTCCATGCCGAGCAGCAGCCCCAGCACCACGGGGATCAGCGAGAAGTCCAGCTTGCGCAGGACATAGCCGAGGATCCCGAAGCCCACCATGATCAGCAGGTCGAAGACCGCATGGGTGATCGCGTAGACGCCCAGAAAGCTGATCACCACGACCAGCGGCATCAGCGCCCAGACCGGCATCGCGAGCATCCGCGTGAACAGCCCGATCAGCGGCAGGTTCAGCACCAGCAGCACCAGATTGGCCAGATACAGCGACGCGACCAGTCCCCAGACCAGATCGGGGTTCCGCTCGAACAGCAGCGGGCCGGGCTGCACGTTGAGGGAGATCAGCATCGCCAACATCACCGCCGTGGTACCCGACCCGGGCACGCCCAGCGTCAGCATCGGGATCAGCGCCCCGCCGCTGGCGGCATTGTTGCCGGCCTCGGGCGCCGCGACGCCGCGCGGATCGCCCTTGCCGAACGTGCCTTTCTTGTCGCTGAGGCGCTTTTCCAGCCCATAGGACAGGACAGCGCCCAGCGATGCGCCGGCGCCGGGCAGGATGCCCGCGACGAAGCCTACCACCGATCCGCGCAGCGACGCCCCCATGCCGATCGTCAGGCTGCGCCAGCGCGGCAGCAGGTTGCCCTTGGGCACCTTGGGTCCACCGGTCAGCTTTTCCTCGAGGAAAAACAGGATCTCGGAAATCGCGAACAGACCAACCAGCGCGACGATCGGGTCGAAGCCGTCATACAGGTTGAACGAGCCGAAGGTATAGCGCGCCACCCCCGTCGCAGGATCGAGGCCGACAGTCGCCAGCATCAGGCCCAGCAGGGCGGCGAGCAGCGTCTTGCGGGGATCCGCCCCGGCGATGCCGCCGATCGTGGCAAAGGCCATCACATAGAGCGCGAAATAATCTGCCGGGCCGAAATGGATCGCGGCCTTGGCCAGCATCGGCGCGAACAGCGTCAGGCCGATGGTGGCGAGTGTCGCGCCGACGAAGGACGCCATTCCCGAGATCGCCAGCGCATCGGCCGCCTGCCCCTTCACGGCCATCGGGTAACCATCGAGCGTGGTCATCAGCGCAGGCTCGTCGCCCGGGATGTTCATGAGGATGGCGGTGATCCGGCCTCCATACATGCAGCCGTAGTAGATCGCCGACAGCAGGATCATCGCCGAGGTCGGGTTGAGCCCAAGCGCAAAGGTCAGCGGGATCAGGATCGCCACGCCGTTGACCGGCCCGATCCCCGGAAGCGCGCCGATCAGCGTGCCGAGGAAACAGCCGCCAAAGATCAGCGCCAGATTCAGCGGCAGGATCGCGACCGAGAACCCGGCCATCAGAGAGGAAAGCGTGTCCATGTCAGCCGAACGCCGTCCCCAGCAGCGGCAGCGGCAGCCCCATCACCCTGTCGAACAGCAGGTAGAGCGCGGGGGCCGCGACGGCTGCGGTCAGAACCGCCGGGACGGGCGGGGCCTGCATCAGCAGCGACAGGCCAAGCAGGACGGCAAAGCTGGTCGGGACGAAGCCCAGAGGCTCCAGCAGCAGGGCATAGCCGATCAGGATCGCCACCGCGGCGGCCTGCCGGATCATCCCGTCACGCCCCGCCCATCGCGCATTGTGTCCCGGCCAGATGACCAGGGCGAGCCCCAGCACGACGGCCGGGATGCCCACCACCCGGGGAAAGATGGCGGGCCCGAGCGGGTCGCCGAAACTTGCCGTGTATCCCGCCGACAGCCATACATAACCGGCTGCCAACAGGACAAAGGCCAGGCCGGCCACCCGGTCTGTCACTGAATGACCCCGATCTGACGCGAGATCTCGGCCATCTGCTGTTCCTGCTCGGCGACATAGGCGGCGAACTCCTCGCCTCCGCGCCAGATCGGTTCGAGCCCACTAGATTTGGCGACCTCCTGCCAGCCCTCGCTTTCATAGAGTTTCTGCAGCTTCTCGACCCAGGCCGCGTAATCCTCGTCGCTGACCTCGCCGCCCGTGTAGAAGCCGCGCCAGTTGTACCCGGTCACGTCATACCCCAGCGACTTGGCCGTCGGGATGTCGGGAAACGCCGACACCGGTTCGTCCGACATGACCGCAAGAATGCGGATGTCGCCCGACTCGACGAAGCCCTTGATTTCCCCCAGATCGGTCGCGACCAGACCAACCTGGCCGCCCATCATCTGCGTGACCGCAGGGCTGCCGCCGTCGAACTGGACCCAGCGGATCTTGTCGAGCCCCTCGACTCCGGCGGCCTGTGCGAGCAGTAGCAGACGGATATGGTCCCACCCGCCTGCCCCGGACGACCCCGAGGTGACGACCGAGGTCGGATCCTCCTTCAGCGCGTTCAGCAGATCGTCGAGCGTCTGGTACTCGCTGTCCTTGGCGACCGCGATCACGCCCACGTCGGCCCCCAGCATGGCCAGCCAGCGCATCTGGTCGATGCCGCCGGGATACTTGCCCTGGGCGATCTGGGTGATCCCCACGGTCGAGGTGGCGACAAGCAGATCGCCGTCGTCCGCCCGCTTGCCCGCGACGTTGGCAAAGGCCACGGCGCCGACCCCGCCGGGCATGTTCGTCACCTGCACGTTGCCGTCGACCAGCCCTTCGGCAGTCAGCAGGCGCCCGACCTCGCGGCAGGTGAAGTCCCATCCGCCGCCCGGATCGGCCGGTGCGATGCATTCGGCGGCCATTGCCGGCAGCGCCAGAAACAGCCCGGCCGCCAGCCCGGCAGCGCGCAGGACGTTCGTCTTGGTGATCATGCTTTCTCCTCCCTGGAATGTTGCATGTTGTCGTTATCCGTTGATCACGCCGCGCCGACCGATGAAGCGGCGGGCGGTTTCGATCGCGTCCAGAACTTCTTGCCGCACCGCGGCCGAATGCGCCAGCGCCGCCTGTGCCGCGCCCTCGCCGTCGCCCGCGCAGATCAGGTCCAGGATCTCGCCGTGTTCGCGGTGCGTCGTGTTGCGGCCCTCTTCGGATGCAAAGGACAGCCAGCGCGCGCGCAGCGTCCGCATGGTCATGTCCTGCATGGCCGCCACGATGCAGCGATTGCGGGTCAGGGCCGCACAGCGCACGTGGAAATCGAGGCCCATGTTCAGCCAGCGTTCAGGCGTGAACTCGGCATGACTGGTGTCGATGCTGTGCCGGATCGCGGCGGTTTCCGCCGGCGTCGCGAATTCGGCAGCCAGCCGCATCGCCTGCGGCTCGACAATGTCGCGAAAGGCGAAGAGTTCGACGATTGCCGCCAGATCGAACGGTGCAACGGCGTGACTGCGCCCCTCGCGCACCACCAGTCCGTCGCGCTGCAGATGGAACAGCGCCTCGCGGATCGGCGTGCGCGAGACCTCGAACTGGCTTTCCAGCGCGCGCTCGCTGATCGGCTCGCCCGGCACCAACTCCAGCGACAGGATCGCAAAGCGCAGTTCGGACAGCAGGTCCCGATCCTTCGCGTGGTGCGTTGCTGCTGCTGCGATCATTGACGCCTCCCTCGTCGGTGGTATACCGATCCGGCATCCACATGCAAAGCCGTTTTCCGAGGAGATGACATGGCCAGCGTACCGGGCTTTCCCGATCAGGCGACCATCACCGAAGTTGGCCCCCGCGACGGGCTGCAGTCCGAGCCGGTATTCGTCCCGACCGAGAGCAAGATCGCGCTGATCCAGGCGCTGCTGGACGCCGGTCTGCGGCGGTTCGAGATCACCTCGTTCGTGTCGCCCCGCGCGGTGCCGCAGATGCGCGACGCCGCCGAGGTGATGGCCGCCTTTCGCGATCGCTCGGATGCGCATCTGACCGCGCTGGTGCCGAATGCGCGCGGGGCCGGCGCGGCGATCGAGGCCGGGGTGGACGCGATGGTGCTGTTCGCCTCGGCGTCCGAAAGCCACAACCTGAAGAACGTGAACCGCTCGCGCGCGCAGTCGCTGGAGGGGTTTGCCGAAATCGCGAAACTGGCCCAGGGCACCGGCGTCGCCCTGCAGGGTGCCATCGCCACGGCCTTCGGCTGCCCCTTCGAGGGCGAGGTGCCGGTCGCCGCGGTGGTGGACATGGCCCGCGCCTATCGCGATCTGGGCATGCGCCATGTGACACTGGGCGACACCACCGGCATGGCAACGCCGGCGCTGGTCATCGAACGGGTCGACGCGCTGCGCGCGGCCGTGCCCGAGGTCGAGCTCGCCCTGCACTTCCACAACACGCGGGGCGTCGGGCTGGCCTGCGCCTATGCCGGGCTGTCGCTGGGGATCACCCATTACGAATCCAGCATCGGGGGACTGGGTGGCTGCCCCTTCGTGCCCCGTGCGACCGGGAACGTCGCGACCGAGGACCTGGTCTATCTGCTGCACGAATCCGGCGTCGCCACGGGCACCGATCTGGACGGGCTGATCGCCGCGGCCGAGTTGGCCGAACGGTTCGTCGGGCACGAATTGTCGGGACAGGTGATGAAGGCCGGGCCGCGGCTGAAGACGGCACCCATGGACAGCGTGAGGACCGCCAATGGCTGAGCCCGCGAAAGGTCCCCTGGACGGGTTGCGCGTCATCGACCTGACCCGCGTTCTGTCCGGCCCGTTCTGCACGATGATCCTGGGAGATCTGGGCGCCGATATCGTCAAGATTGAACCGCCCAAGGGTGATCCGGTGCGCGCGCAAGGCACCATGACCGAGGGGCATTCAGGCTATTTCGCAGGCTTCAACCGCAACAAGCGGTCGGTCGTGCTGGACCTCTACAGCGATCGGGGCCGCGAGGTGCTGCGCCGGTTGCTGTCCGACGCCGATGTGCTGGTCGAGAACTTCCGCCCCGGCACCCTGGACAGGATGGGGCTGGACCAGGCCGCGCTGAAGGCGCTGAACCCGCGCCTGATCGTGGCCAGCATCAACGGTTATGGCAGCACCGGGCCCTATGTGGATCGCCCCGCCTTCGACTTCATCGCCCAGGCGATGAGCGGGTTCATGAGCGTCAACGGCGAGCGCGACGGCCCGCCCATGCGCGCGGCCCCCCCGGTCAGCGATCTGGCCGCCGGGATCTATGCTGCCGTGGGCGTGCTGGCCGCGGTGATCGGGCGCGAGCGGACCGGCGGGGGCCAGACGGTCGAGGTCGCGATGGTGAACGGTCTGCTCAGCATCATGGCCTATATCGCGTCGGAGTATTTCGCGACCAACAAGGTGCCCGAACGCACCGGGAACGATCATCCGCTGGTCTATCCCTATGGGCTGTTCCAATGCTCGGACGGGCAGATCGCCGTGGCGAACTCGCACGACCAGATCCTGCAGCGGTTCCTGGAAACACTGGATCTGGGCTGGGTCATGTCGGACCCGCGCTATGACACCAACCCCAAGCGGATGGCCCGACGGGAGGAACTGCGCGACCTGATCGACGGTCGGATGGCAGGGAACAGCCGCGACCACTGGCTGGGTGTTCTGAATGCAGCCGGCGTCCCATGCGGGCTGGTGCAGGATCTGGCGCAGGTCTTTGCCGATCCGCAGATCAAGGCTCAGGAGATGGTGATCGAGGCCCCGGTGCAGGATGGCCCGGCGCTGCGGGTCCTGGGTTTCCCGGTCAAGCTGGGCACGACGCCCTGCGCCGTCCGCCGGCCCGTGCCGCGCCTCGGCGGGGGAACGGCCGAGGTCCTGGCCGAGGCGGGATACGATGCCGAGGAGATCGCCGATCTGGCCAGGGCCAGCGCGATCGGACTGGGGTAACCCGGATCAGCCAGATCAGCCTGCGCGGAGGCCCCGGCTCGCGCAGCCAGGCTGGACGGGCGCTGGGCGACCGCCCGGACCTGTGAGGCGGATGACATGCTCCATCAAGAATCCTGACACCCCCGCTGCGTGACGTAGTGCAGAGGTCGGATCACTAATTCAATCGACATCGAAGCCCGACAACGCCGGTCTCCGATAGCAACGTCCAGTGCCTTTTGACAAGCGCCCCGATGGTGATCGGGTCCGACTCGCTGATGTGGGTCGGCGACGATCTTTGCCGCACGCACGACGCTGGATGCTCCACAGAGAAGACGCCTTCACCTCGGACCAGAGGAGGAAACAGTCATGTCCGAGTTACTACTTATCGAAGTAACCGAACGCTCGTCACCCATGACGAGACGGCCGGGTGGCAGAACAGCGTTGCAACGCAGGCCCCGGTCAGGGACGCGGATGACGACGATGTGCTTTATTCATCGATCCCGTCCGCCTTTGCTACGCGGCTGAGGGCGCTGAGTGCGCTGGCGACGGCGATCGGGGCGGCCGAAAGTTCCGGAAACGTCGTCACCTTCACCCCGACCGGGGAACTGGGCAACGTGGCGCTGACCGATGCCAACGGCGACCTGCTCGACGGCACCGACAGCGGGCTGGTGACGACGGCGGGCGAAGCCATGCTGCTCTACACCTACACGACCAACGACAACGACCCGATCAACGACAACATCGTTCTCGGCCGCGCGGGCGGACCCACGGGCGACATCGTGTTCGCCATCTGTCTCGAAGAGACGGGCGGAACGCCGCCCGAGAGCGCTAAGCTCTGGACCGTCCAGTACGAGGCGATCGACCACGGCGACGACGGCAACGACCATGACAGCGCGGTCGACCTGCTGAACAAGATCTACGTCACGGCATCCGAGTCGTTCGTGTTCCCGTTGGACACGCTGGCCTCGGGGCAGAACGCCTGGAGCGTCTTCGGGACAGATGCGAGCCAGATCATCGTCATTCCCGACCAGGCGGGCCAGACCGTCAATACCAGTCAAGGCGGTGGCTCGACGACGATAGCCAACTCCAACCAGCTGATGGACGGCGTCGGGTCGTCCGAAGACGCCGACGGCAACGCCCTGGTCTTCACGTTCGTGTCGAACTCGCCGGGCCTCTTCGCGCTCGACAAGAAGGTGACCAGCGACATCACCTATGACTCGCTGCTGCCGTCAACGGGGGCCGAGTGGTCGATCTCGCAGACGCAGGGCGGCTCGGACTACGCCGTTGTCGATGGAGGCACTCTCGACGGCGAAGGAGACCGGCACGAGCTTCGTATCGGGCCTGGAGAATGACACCACCGTTGCGATCAACACGGTCACGATCACGGACGGCAATGGCACCCTTTGGCTGGAGGCGAAAGACAGTGATCTCGACACCACCACGCCCGAGACCGACTACGTGTTGCGGACGGTCGGCAAGGGCGGCAACCAGAAGTCATTCGATCTGGAAGTCACCTTCCACGGCGACGGCACCGTGACGGTCAGCGGCCTCCAAGCCAAGGACACGATCACCTACACGACCGTGGGGCAGCACAACCGGGTCGAGCTCTGGAACAGCGGCGACGACGCCACCACGCTCGACTGGGACATCGGCGGGTTCCGGCTGACGGAGGTCGCCGCCGACACGGACGAGATCGGATCGAAGATCTTCTTCGAGGACGACGGGCCCTCGATCGCCGCCGGCACCGACCCGAACGCGCTGACGGTGGACGAGACGACGCTGGGCACCGACGATTCAGGCAGCTTCGCCGGGCTCTTCAGCGTATCCTACGGCGCCGACGGGCAGGCGGCCACGGGGCCGCTGACCTATGCCCTGGGCATCGGGGTCGCGGACGCCAACAGCGGTCTGGTCGATACCGCCACGGGCAATTCGGTATTCCTGTTCCTGTCGGCGGACGGCACGACGATCACCGGCAAGGAGGGAACGAGCCTCGCCGATGCCGGGACCGGGACCGGGACCGGGACCGGCGACACCGTGTTCGTCATCGGCGTCAACGCCAGCACCGGCGTGGGGTCGCTCGACCAGCAGCGGGCCGTGATGCACTCGGCGAATACCGGCCCGGACGAGGCCGTGACGCTGGCCGACGGGGTCATCACCCTGAGCGCCACCGCGAAGGACGGCGATCTCGACACCGCCAGCCGCACCGAGAACGTGGGCGACCGCTTCACCTTCAAGGACGATGCGCCGACCGCGGGAGCGAATACGGCGGTGCAACTCGATGACGAAACGGCACAAACCACGCGGGCAGCCCCGAATGTCGGCGGAACTGGCGATGCAAGCGGTACAGCTGCGACTGCCACCGGCACGTTGACCCACAACTTCGGGGCCGATGGAGCCGGAACGGTTCTTCTGACCGGTGCCACGCTGCCGGCCGTCGGGGGCTTCAGCCAGATTCTGAGCGCTGACGGGACAACGCTGACGATCAGCCAGACCCAGAATGGCGTTTCGGTCGATGTGATTAGCATTAGGTGACGAACACCGCGACGGGCGCCTACACGATCACGCATCTGGCGCAGGTGTTTCACCCGAGGCGATCACGACGGAACTGGCCGACATCCGTCGGGTTCTTGCCGAGCTCAGGGGTCAGCTGCCCTCGCGCGAGGACATCCTTCAGCGCACGGTCGTGCGTTCGCCGATCAGCGGCACCGTCATGAACCTGCGGGCCACGACCGAGGGCGGGGTGATCGGTCCCGGCGACCCGTTGCTGGAGATCGTCCCGGACGCTGCGAAGTTGATCATCAATGCCCGCGTCCAGCCGAACGACATCGAGCGCGTCACGCCGGGCATGCAGGCGCGCGTGGTCCTGACCGCCTACAAGCAGCGCGGTCGGCCGCTGATCCACGGAACGCTGCAATCGATTTCGGCCGATGCATTGACCGACGAGCGAAGCGGGCTGAGCTATTTCTTGGCCAGGGTCGAGGTGGCGCCCGAGGACCTCGAGACACTTGCCCGCATCCAACTCGTTCCCGGGATGCCGGCGGAAGTGATGCTGCTCGATGGCGAGCAAAGCCTGGCCCGGTATCTTCTTGCCCCGTTGCTGGAAAGCCGGCGCCGGAGTTTGGTAGAGCGATAAGGGCAATGGTTGAGGTAAGCGTGACAAGGTCATGCGGGAGATCAAGCGCCCGGTCTTTTCCCTGCTCGATCGCGGCCCACTTTACGGGAGCTGCACGCTGCCGTCCTAGGAACGCGGTGGAAAGGCTGGCGGCCAAACCGCATAGGTTGCACATGAGCGACACGATCATCGAGGAATACGAGGAATACGCGGCCGAGACGTGAGAGCAATCGTGGCTGTCTTTGGCCTAGACAGCATCATCGCATTGCGCCTTTCAGGACATTCCACCCGGTGCAAAGGGGTAATGCCCCGGTGGAGACTGCTTCTGCCCGTCCGGCGCTGTTCTCCAAACTCCAGACCGGCTATTCACCACCGGCAGCAACAAGGATGATCGTGCTCTTGCGGGGCGCAAGGAAAGCTACGGCCCGCCACCTTCCTGTCCTGCCCCTCGTCAAGGAACATCCATGGTCCAGACCTACAGCATCGCCCAAGGCCGCCTGCATGCCGACGACATTGCCGCTGGCCCGGACCTGAGCGCCACCTGGATCGACCTGCTGAACCCGACACCGGATGAGGCGAAAACCCTAGGCGATCATCTCGGCATCAGCATTCCGGACCGCGCCGACATGGAGGAGATCGAGCTGTCCTCGCGGCTCTTCTGGGAAAACGGCGCCGCCTTCATGACGGCCATCCTGCCGGCAGGGACGGATGGAGACGACCCGGAGATGGCCCCGGTGTCGTTCATTCTGAGCGGCAAGCAACTGATCACCGTCCGCTATCACGACCCCCGCGCCTTCGCGACCTTCCCGACCCAGGCGCAGAGGATGGCGATGGAGCTGCCGGATGCGGACACCATTCTGATGGCGCTGTTCGAGGCGATCATCGACAGGCTCGCCGACGTGCTGGAGAGGGCAGGCCACGACATCGATGCGGTCTCGGCCACGATCTTCCGCAAGGCTGACACAACGGCAGCGCCTCGAGATTTCAGGGGCGTGCTCGAGAAGATCGGTCGCAAGGGGGACCTGAACTCCAACATCCGGGACAGCCTGGTGACGATGGAGCGACTGGTGAGCTTTCTTGGCCATGTCGCGTCCGAACGCGCGTGGGGCCCGGACCTGCGCGAGCGCGTCAAGACACTGTCGGAGGATGCCCGCTCGCTCACCGACCATTCCGGGTTCCTGTCGCAGAAGATCACCTTCATGCTCGATGCCAGCCTCGGCATGATCAACATCGAGCAGAACGCGACCATCAAGATCTTCTCGGTCGTCGCCGTCATCTTCCTGCCGCCGACGCTGATCGCCTCCATCTACGGCATGAACTTCACCTACATGCCCGAACTGTCGTGGCTGTTCGGCTATCCCTTCGCCATCGGGCTGATGATCGCCGCGGCGATCCTGCCCTATCTCTACTTCAAGTACCGTCGCTGGCTTTGATGCCGCGGCGCGCATCTGGTCCGCAACTGGCCGGGCGCTCAGCGCCCCTTGCCGCGGAAATTCAAGGTCCTGTTGCCGCGGGGCCCGGACGCGACGGGCGTGTTGGACCGGTTTTCCGCCTGCAGCTTGCGCCAGCGTTCGAGGCGCGCCGGATCGATCCTTCCGCCTGACACGGCTGCCTGGACCGCACAGCCGGGCTCGTGCGCATGGGTGCAGTCGCGGAAGCGACACGCGGGCGCAAGCTCCGACACCTCCGCAAACAGCAGGTCCAGTCCATCCGACATGTCGCTGACCTGCAGCGCCCGGATTCCCGGCGTGTCGATCACCCAGCCGCCGCCGGCAATGGCATGGAGCGAGCGGGACGTGGTGGTATGACGCCCCTTGGCGTCAGCCTCACGGACGCTGCCGGTCGGCTGTGCGTCTTCCGGCGCTTTGGCTGACAGCACGTTCAGCAGAGAGGACTTCCCTACCCCGGAGGATCCGACCAGGGCGACCGTCTGACCGGGGGCACACCATGGAGCGAGTACCAGTGCGGCGTCCGGCGATTTCGCATTCACCGTGACGACGGCAAGGTCGCGCTGCAGGGCAGCCGCCCTCTCCCGATAGGGGCTGGCATCGGCGACCTGGTCAGCCTTGGTCAGAACGATCACCGGCGTCGTCCCGGCCTCGTTCGCCAAGGCCAGGTACCGCTCGAGCCGCGCGGGGTTCAGGTCGTCATTGCAGGAGGAAACGATGAAGAGGGTGTCGATGTTCGCAGCGATCAGTTGCGGCCCTCGCCCGCCCTCCGTGCGCCGTTGCAGCAAGGTCTTGCGATCGAGCCGACGGACAAGCATCCGGGTGTCAGGCTCCACCAGAACCCAATCCCCCACGGCAAGGTCCGCGGTACTGGCCTTGCCTGGAAGCTTCAGCCTGACTGAACCGGCTGGGGACTCAGCGGTCGCTCTGGCCCGATGGACGGTCGCGATCCGCATCGAGGTCAGAGCGGCCTCGGCGGGTTGCAGCTGGTCGCCGAAAAACCTCGACCATCCGAGGGCCGATAGCGAGAGCGGCTGCTGATCTGACGAACGGGTCACAGCCCTGTTTGGGCGCTACAGCGCACTGACGCAAGGTTCGAACCGCGGACTTCCCGCATTTGACAGTCCGGCTGTTCCCGGAGGTGTCAGGGCTGCTAGATGCCCGCAACTCGCCCCATCTGCCTCCTCCACACCCTAAATCCAACTGGCTCATAGGTGGACGCGAAAGGCCCGCCAGCAGGCCGAGCGCGCCGTGGAGCAAGGCGCGGACCACGTCGGTTGGGTGAGACAGAGGGTGAGCGCGAGCGGCCTGCTGCTGAGGTGCGGGACGGTCGGCGGGGGCTAGGTCGGCGGCCGCTCAGATATGCAGCGCGTGGCCCAGAGCGCGCAGGCAGGCCTCGTGCAGCGCTTCGCCGCGGGTCGGATGGGCGTGGATCGTGCCGGCGATGTCCTCGAGCCGGGCGCCCATTTCCAGCGCCAGGGC
>NZ_CANMEH010000016.1 GCF_947496875.1 uncultured Paracoccus sp.
TGGGACATCGCCGCCATCTCGGCCTTCTTCGGCATGTCGAACCGGATGGCGAACGTCACCAGCATGCGGCCGAACGAGGAGTTCTACACCCTGGGGCGCTGAACCGGATCCGCCGGCGCTGGCGTCCGCCCGCCGAAGCCGGGCGGCGGCGCGTTGCTGGTTGCAGTGCGGCCGGGACCTCGGTGCCTCAGCTCGCGATGTCGATCACGACACGGCCGCGGATCCGGCCCGCCACGATGTCGTCGGCGAGTGCGGGCAGGGCGGACAGCGGCTCGGTCCGGGCGATGCGGGCCAGGTGCGCCTGGTCCAGGTGCTGCGCCAGGGTGGCCCATGCGCGGTTCCGCTTGGCCAGAGGCGCAAACACGCTGTCGACGCCCAGAAGCGCGACCGCCCGCAGGATATGGGGCGCAACCGTGGCGGGCAGGTCCATGCCGCCTGCCAGCCCGCATGCCGCGACCGCCCCGCCATAGGCGGTCTGCGCCAGCACATTGGCCAGTGTGGTCGAGCCGACCGAATCCACCGCTCCGGACCAGCGCTCCTTCTGAAGTGCCGGACCCTTCTCGGCGAGCGCCGCGCGTTCGACGAACCCCGTGGCGCCCAGTTCGGACAGATAGTCATGGGTTTCCGGCCGCCCGGTCGCAGCCGTCACCCGGTAGCCCTTGGCCGCCAGCAGGCTGACCGCGGTCGAGCCCACGCCACCGGCCGCCCCGGTCACCAGCACCTCGCGCCCATCGGCCGAGATGACGCCCCAGTCCTCCAGCGCATCCACGCAGAGCGCGGCCGTGTAGCCGGCAGTGCCGACTGCCATCGCCTGCTCGAGCGTGAACCCCTCCGGCAAGCGGGTCAGCCACTCCGGCTTCAGCCGCTGGAACCGCGTGTAGCCACCCCATTCGGTTTCCGACAGGCCCCAGCCATTGACGATGACCTTGTCGCCGGGTGCCCAGTCCGGCGAGCGGCTTTCCACCACGATCCCCGCAAGATCGATCCCCGCCACCATCGGCAGCCGCCGGGCGATCCGGCCCTTTCCCGACACGGCCAGCCCGTCCTTGTAGTTGACGGTGGAGTAGGCAACCTCGACCAGGACCTCGTGATCGGGCAGCATCTCCCGCGTGAGTTCCCGGAACTCGGCCTTCGGCTTGCCGTCCTGGTCCACGATCATCAGCGCCCGAAATGTCTCGCTCATTGGTGCTCTCCTTTTCCATACTGGGCTTTGCTGCAAAGCCTCGCGTGTCCGCCGTCAGTTCTGCGTCAACATGAGAGGCCTACCTCCCTTGCGTCAGGCCACAGAGCACCCGCGGCGGCGCTTTGCTGCGGATCATGGACGTTTGATCACGAAGCGCAGCCTCGCTGCAACCGGGAGGTCTCGCGCGCGTGCCGAAGTCGATCCTGCTCTTTTCGGCACTCCAAAATGCAACCGCCCGATCCCGCCCAGGAGCCGAGATGTCGATCGTGGCCTCAGCCAGACGGACTACCGCAGCCAGCGACATGCCCCTGCCTGCGGGGGTCGGGTCTGCGTCGCGCTTACGTCGTGGCGGGCTCCGGCTGGCGCAGGCAGTCCGGCAGGTCCGGCCCGACCGGGACGATGCCGGTGGGGTTCAGTGCCTTGATCGAGTAATAGCCGCGCCTGATGTGGTCGATGCTGACCGTCTCGCGCAGGCCGGGAAGCGCCAGCATCCGCGTCACATAGGCGCTGAGCCCCGGATAATCCGACAGCCGCCGCAGGTTGCACTTGAAGAGGCCGTGATAGGCCGGGTCGAAGCGCACCAGGGTCACGAACAGGCGGATGTCGGCCTCGGTCAGACGGTCGCCCAGCATGAAGTTCCGCCCGTCCGACAGCCGCGCCTCCAGCGTGTCGAGCATGCCGAAGACTTCGTGGAACGCCTCCTCATAGGCCTCCTGGGTGGTGGCGAAACCGGCGCGATAGACGCCGTTGTTCAGCCGGGGATAGATCTCGTCGTTCAGCGCCTCGATGTCGCCGCGCAGGTCCTCGGGGTAGAGGTCGTATGTCGGGTCTCCTCAGGGCGAGCGCGGGGGTGCGTCGCTGATGATGAGAAGATAGCCCGTGCCGGGCTGCATGATTATCTGGCCACGGGGAAGATGATTGCTGCCGGTAGGGAAACAGTGGTGATGGCCAGTTAAACCTGGCGAGCGCGCTGGCCCCACCCGGATGTCCACGCGAAATGAAGTCAGCTGCTTTCGTTTTCCAGCGGGGTGACGGAAAACTCCTGCACTGCAGCGTCGGCCTGCAACGCCCGGGCGAGGGCTTCGCTGTCGACCTGCAGATCATGCGCAGAGGCCAGAAGCGTGTAGCGTCGCAGCCCACTCGCACGGTCATGCATGATCGCGGGGCGGCCTGCCTGCAGCCCATGGCTTGCCAGAAGGGTTTCGAGCCGAGCCCCGTCATAGCCGGTCTCTCCGCCGACCGCGAACTCGATCCGGACGACCGGCTGCGGCGGGGCGACGTAGCGCAAGGCCCGCAGGGAAACCAGGACGACCAGCGCAATCCCCGTGGAAATCGTCGCCAGCTCGATGAGACCGGCGCCGAAGACGATCCCAAGTGACGCCGTCAACCAGAGCGAGGCAGCGGTGGTCAGGCCCTGCACGGACACCCCGGCCCGGAAGATCACGCCGGCGCCCAGGAATCCGACGCCGGTCAGGATGGCATGCGGCATCCGCGCCATATCCGACACAATCTGCGTGCCTGCCGGAAAGGTTGCTGTCCATTCCGCCATTCTGAGTCCCAGCAACGTCATCAGGGCGGACGCGAGGCAGACGAGCGTATGCGTGCGCAGTCCGGCCGGCTTGCGCAGGAACTCGCGCTCTGCGCCGATCAGCGCCCCGGCCAACACGCTGCACAGCAGAGGCAGCATCACGTCGGTGTCGCGCAACGCAGCAACTAGGCTGTCGAATGTCATGCAGGGCTCCCATATGCGTGGTCGCCGCCATGTGGCGCCGCCCATCTCGTTCAGTATTCGGTCTTCTGCGTCCAGATTGCAGAGAGTGGCAACTACTTGGGTAGACTGCACCATTCGGAGGCAGGTCACGAAACTGTGCCTTCGCTGATGTTGCGGCAGTCATTGCCGGGTCACGATGTCGGCTGACCTGAAAGGCAGGGAGGTTGGCTATGTCGATGGTCGCATCATGCCGGGTTGGACCCGCGCCCATTTCCTCCGTCTCTTGCCTTGGGGAGCCGACCGCTTTGCCCTCATCTCAGGCGCTGACCTCCCAGTGGCGCTGTGCTGCGAGAGAGTGTGCGCGGATCGCGGCAAGTGTCGCCGGGACGCTGAGAGCTGGTCGGCGTCCGGCGATCACGCAGTGGACCGCCTTTTACCGAGATCTACCGGCCTTCATGAAAGAAGGTCCGGAGATGTTGTCCGGGCTACCGGTTATCCTGTGCGATGACGGAACGGTCAGGGCCGGGCGCGCGGACATACAGCCCCAACCGGAACTCCCGCGCGTTCGCCGCCGCCGCCGCAAAGGTGAGCAGGTCGAGCCGTCGCTGTTCTTCCCGCCCGCGACACGCCAAGCGGGTGAGAATGATGAGATCCCGCTCGAACAGCTCAGTGTGCCGGCGCCGCTGGCGGCGCATTTCGCTTTCGCCGCGAACACGCTACCATGGCAGGGTGAGCTTCGTGAGGCGCGCGAGTTTCTTGAGCGCGGCCAGGTGTCGGCTTACGACGGCGAAACCGTTCTCAGTCGTATCTCCCAAGTGGTCAACACTGGTGCCTCCGTTGAGGAGGCGCTGGCCGGGCTGCGCTGGGCGTTCGCCATCTGGCGCCGTGCTCAGTCAACGCGGTCGATCAAGGTGGATGCCTCGTACCGCCTCCTCGTCCCAACGGCCGACGGCATGATCCGCGCAACCGACGCTGTCTTTTCGGAGACATGGCCTGAAGAGCTGCTCGGCCGGCGGTTGAATGCGCTTTTCAGCGCAGCGCCGCCGGACGTGGCCGATTTTGCCGCGTATCGGAAGCGTCTCCTCGCGCCGACGAGCCACAGGGCTTTTAAGGGGCAGACGGCACTTTGGGCGGAGTTCCTTCGTGGATTGGGGGTCGGACTGGGCTGCGAGCGCTCGCTTTGCCCACGATGCCGCTGACTCGGGCCTATGAGGTGACGAGCTTCGACTTCGCGAAGAAGCTGGGGTTGAGCGAAAGTGCGGTCAATGATTGGAAACGTGACGTCAGCACCTTCACCAAAGAGAGCTTGAATCTCACCTATTCGACGAACTACAAATTCATGAATCCGCTCTGGTACGTGCCGGGTCAGAGCGATCACCACCGCTTCTCAGATGATTGCCGTGAAATCTACGCGTGTCTGGTAGTCGAGTGGCTGGCCGGAGCGAGCAAGGAACTGCTCAGCGGTGAGCTTCGGCATGAACACTTCGCTGGCGACCAATACACTTGGTCGACACCGGCGGGCGCCTTCATCCGAAGCAGTGCCTGGCTGCCCGCAGACGATCCATCATCCGAGGGGCCAGTTCGCGGCCTCTATAGACCGGCGGATGTCTGGGTCTCGGCGCGGCGAACGACCGCTTTCCTTTCTACCTCCGACAGGTGGCCGTCTCGGTCGCCAAGATCATCGATCGTCGGCAGCCTGACGCAATACGGAAGCTGCGAACGTTCGGCCAGCTCCGCGTGCTCAACGATCCCGCAACCGCCATCGAACAAGCCCGCTTTCTCGCATCCCAATATGCCGCGGGGACGGTTAGACCGCATTATGAGCCTCAACTCACGAACCTCTACAATGCAACCTGGAAGGTCCTTGCCGACAAACACGCAGCCGAACCGCGTGCCGCCGAGAAGGCGGGGAACGATATGCCGATCCTGGTCCGCCGACGCGGGGACCTCGTCGTTGCTATTCCGGGAAAGGAGACCGCTCCCCTTTATGTTCGGGACAGCGACGACGATGTCGCGCCGAGCCTTGTGGCGTCAATCGACGGCCTGCTCCTAGACATCAAGGGCGCCGACCGTGCGCGGGTGGGTTCGTCAGCGGAGGCGCTGTTTGGTAAGAACGTGAGCCGCTTGTCGACTATGCGCTATGACGTGAAGATCAATGACGTGGCGCTCCATGACATTGAGACGAGTGAAACGGTGCTCAATCAATGTCCTTGGCTCCGCGTCATGCTCGCTGTGGCGATGGAGGGGCTTAGAGGAACGGACGCCGGTCAGCTTCCATCGGACCGCGGGCTCGTTCTCGGACGCCTGAGCGATGTCGCATTCGTTGCGGCGAAGGACGTCTCTTTCGAGATCAACGATCAGCGCATTTTGGCTCCCGGCGACCGGCCGGCCTATGTATTTCGACGCTCGGGCCTGTCCGCCATTCTCGTGAGCCGGGTCGGCGACTCCTCCCTCACCTGGAGCGCGCTTCAACTCTGCCTGCCGGCGATCTGCGAGGCGATCGAACTATCTCCGGTCGCCAACGGCATGAGACTGCTCGCGCACGAACTCGCCGCCGCTGGCGAGCAGGCCGACGAACTCCGCCTCGATGAAGAGGTGATCTCGCGACTCGGCCGTACCCTTCAGGTCGAGGACGGGGGGGGCGCCTCAGTCCAGCAACTCATCGGCGAACGTGCCAATCTGCGCATGCCGTGGATCCGTGCCGCAATCCATTATGGATCGGGCGCGGAGGCTCTGAACGACTGCGATCGACTTGAAGCCGAGCATGGCGAGGACCCTGCTCGCTTAACCGGTCGACCGATCACTGCGGCGTGCCTGCATCAACGTCCACACAGAAAAATCTCGTCTCGCTAAGTCTTCGCGGCTTCCAGCCTGGACAGCCCGGTCGCCAGGTGACCAAGAGCAGGAACATCTCTCGAAAAGCGACGGCTGGACGGAGACCGGGCGGATGCTCATTCCGATGTTCGGGGCGGAGAAGTTCGAGGGCCTGTAGGCGAAGACAAGTGAGAACCGGATGGCCGTGAACAGCGGCCATCCTGCCGCAGCTGCGCGCCTGCCGCTGGACCTTCAGCACTAGAGCGCTTGGCCTGAGCGGTGAGCGATAGGAGAAGTGCACGCCTTTCGGGGACGCGCGAACCGCAATCGCGGTGCCACTGACAATCGAACGCCGCAGCTAGAGATGCCGGCAGCCGTGCGGACGCACGTCTCCGGCGCGCTCTTGGCTGTCGAGAGCAATCTGGGCGACCTCAGCGGCAAGATCGCAACTCTACTCCAGCGGAGGGATGGTCGCACAAACGTATTGGGGTGGCATCGCCACGTGATACTACGACGACCGTCCGTCGAGTCCCGTGCCGATCCGCAGAGAGGAGGTGCTAAAGCAGTTCGTGCCCGCGCAAGCCAAGGAGCAACTCGCTGTCAGTGCGCTCACCTCGCTGCTCAAGCGCTGGACCAGGTTGGGCGCATTGTGACCAGCCGGTGAGACATGAGCTGGCCGTTGCTGGCAAGTACGACGCATTCCCCCCAGCTGGACAAGCTGTGAGGCGATGGGATCTCGTAGTAAAATGCGCCGTAGACTCTAGCGATTCGGGAGGGCGGAGTTGAGCGACGCTCCTCCATTACCATGCGCTAATGCTGTCCATCGAGAAGTCCGACCTTTTGGCAAGCCAATCCAAGACCCAGCGGAGCTAGGAGGTAGTCGGGGGGATAAATTGGGAGACTGAGTCGATTTATTGGACAGTTTTCTATTTTGGAACAAAGCTTTATCGTTGTAATATGGTGCTGCGAGAGAGGATTGAACTCTCGACCTCACCCTTACCAAGGGTGTGCTCTACCACTGAGCTACCGCAGCGCCGATGCAGCCCGTCTGGGCCGACCGGGGCGATTTAGACAAACGTGGATCAGCGCGCAAGAGGAAACGGGTTGCAGTTGCGCCGGTTCGCAGGGGCGGCACTGCCCGAGCGGTCGGCAACAGCTTGCCAAGCCCGCCGCTTGGGTGTCAGAAACACGGGCGACAAGGGAGATCTGCCAATGACCGACCTTTCGGCAAGCGAACGCCGCCTGATTGCGGCGCTGGATCGGCTCGATGACTGCATGGATCGCGCTGCCGAGGATCTGGCCAGGCTGCGGCAGCGGCCTGCTCTTGGCGCGCAGCCTGCGGCTGGAGCCATCGGGCCCGACGCGCAGGCGCGGCTGGCCGAGATGCAGGCCGAGAACCGCAAGCTGTCGGACGACCTGGCGGCGCTGCACGATCGCCAGGCCGCCACGCTGCGGGCGATGAGCGAACGGCTGGCCGAAACGCAGGAGCGGCTGGCCGGGGCCGGCGCCCATGCAGCTCGTATCGCCGCGGCAAATGACGGGCTGGCGGCGGCCAATCGCGCGCTGATCGATGCGGCGGCGGAAGGGGCGGGCAGCGGGGACGCGGCGGTTCGCGGCGCACTTGAAGCCGAGATCGAATCCCTGCGTGCCGCCCGCGCGGCCGAGATCGCCCAGATGGGCGACATTCTGGATGCGCTGGACCGGATGCTGGGAACGCCTGAGCCGAAGCCGCGCAAGCAGGCGAAGCTCGGCGCCGCTGAGATGCCTGCGAAGCCGGCGATCGGTGATGGTGATGAGGGAACGGACGGCAAACGTCGCGCCGAACCGGGCGAAAGCGACTCTGCGGCGCCGTCCTCGGACCAGGTTTCCGACGCGGTGATCCCCTCTGAGGCCGTGGGACCAGACACTGGCGTCGGCAGCCCTGCGGATGACGAAGAAACCGCCGCGGACAGCTCCGATTCTGCCATGAACGCCTCCCCGGACGCCCCGATTCCTGAGCTCCATGGCGAACGCGACGACCTGCCAGAAAGCCACATGTCGTTGTTCGACGGCGTCGACGACGTCGATGACCGGGGCGACAGCGACGACGATGACGCACCTGATGACCTTGAAGGGGGGCGCCGCTGATGGCCACAGTCGAATTCAGGATCGGCCACAAGGAATATTCCCTGTCCTGCCAGGAGGGCGAGGAAAAGCTGCTGCGCCGCGCGGCCGGGATGCTGGATGCCGAGGCGCGCCAGATCCTGGAACAGGTCGGACGGGTTCCCGAACCGCGGCTCTTGCTGCTCGCAGGGCTCATGCTGGCCGACCGCGCCTCGGCCACGGAGGATCGTGCGGCCGCGGCGGAACGCGAGCTGACGCGCCTGAAATCGAACCCGCCCCGCGTCGAAGTGCCTGTCATTCCGATCGAGGTCGGTGAGGTGATGGCGGAGCTCGCCGCCCGTGCCGAAGCGCTGGCCGACAAGGCAGAGGACGTCCTCGACAGCGCCGACGGTCCGCGCTGAACGACTGCCTTAGGGTACAAACTGCAGACAACACCGGCTTTTTGCGAAACCCTGCGGGGCAGGGGCGCGTTCCCGCCTGAAGGCAAGGGAAATGGCCATGGCGTCACGGGCGATCTGGAAGGGGCAGTTGCGGCTGTCGCTGGTCTCGATCTCGGTCGAGATTCACAGCGCGACAAAGACCGCGCGGCGCATCAGCTTTCGCCAGATCCACGGCCCCAGCGGCAAGCCCATCCGTTACGAGAAGACTGTCGCGGGCATCGGACCCGTCGACAAGGACGAGATCATGAAGGGCTATGCACTCGGCGACAACGAGTATCTGCTGATCGATCCGGAAGAGATCGATGCCATCAAGCTGGAAACCAAGAAGACGTTCGAAATGGTGCAGTTCGTCGGGCATGACGAGATCTCGCCGCTCTATTACGATCAGCCCTATTACATCGTTCCGACCGATGAGCTGGCCGAGGATGCGTATCGCGTGGTGCGCGACGCGCTGCGCCGGTCGGGAAAGGTCGGTCTGGGTCAGCTGACAATCTATGGCAGCGAGAAATTGTGCGCGGTCCGGCCGTGCGGCGACGGGCTGCTGATGGAAACGCTGTTCTACGCGGACGAGATCAAGGATGCCGATCCGCTGTTCGCCTCGATCGAGGATGATGAGGTCGATCAAGACCTGCTGACCGTGGCCGAACAGCTGATCGAGAAGAAGACGGCGCCGTTCGACGCGGCGGCGTTCACCGACAACTATGACAAGGCGCTGCGGGCGCTGATCGAGGACAAGCGCAAGGGCCGCGCCCCTCGGGTTAGCACCGAGGGCGACGCGCGCCCGTCGGGTGACAACGTCGTCGACCTGATGCAGGCGCTGCGCGACAGTCTGAAGGCGTCCGGCGGCGCCTCATCGGCGAAAGCGTTCGGCGGTGCCTCGGCAGGGTCATCCACGGCGAAGCCGACGGCAAAGTCGGCGGATGCAAAGTCCTCCACCTCGAAGGCGACAAAGTCTTCCGGTACGAAGGCCGCCGCGACCAAGTCCTCGGGGCGCAAGACCGCCGCAAAGACGGGGGATGACGCGGGCGACAAGGCGGCGCCCGCGTCATCGCGCCGCGCCGGGTCGGCCCGCAAGGCGAGCTGATTGGACCGGCTTGGCACCTATCGCGCCAAGCGCGACCCGGCCCGGACGGCCGAACCATTCGATGCGGGCACACCCTCTTCCGGGGCGCTGCGCTATTCCATGCAGAACCACGACGCGACCCGGCTGCATTGGGATCTGCGGCTGGAGTGGAACGGCGTCCTGCTGAGCTGGGCGGTCACGCGCGGGCCGTCCTTCTCTCCCAAGGAGAAACGCTTGGCGGTGAGAACCGAGGATCATCCGATCCCCTATCTCACCTTCGAGGGAACGATCCCGAAAGGGCAGTACGGGGCAGGGACCGTCATGCTCTGGGACATCGGGTCATGGCGACCGAACATCGATGTCGAACATGGTCTGTCCAAGGGGCATCTGCGCCTGCAGCTGTACGGTCGCCGCCTGACCGGCGCCTGGGATCTGGTGCGGATCAAGGGAAAGCCGGCGGAAAAGCGCGAGAACTGGTTGCTGATCAAGCAGGAGGACGCCGCCGCCCACCAGCCCGACCCAGTCGAGCGCTATCGTACCAGCGTGTCAACCAATCGGGACTTCGCGGCGATTGCCAAGGATGGTCCCCCCGTGCCCTTCGGGCCGACGCGCCGCTTGCCCCGGCCCCGACCGGTCGAGCCGATGCTCGCCAAGCTGGTCGATGCGGCACCGGCAGGTCGGGGATGGCAGCACGAGATCAAGATCGACGGCTATCGTGGACTGGTCGAGATCGGCGCCGAGGGACCGCTGATCCGCACCCGAAACGGGCTGGACTGGTCGGACCGGTTTTCGCCGCTGCTGCCGGCCTTTGCCGAATTGCCGGCGCGATCCGCGCTGATCGACGGTGAGATCGTGGCGGGCGCCGGGCAGGCCGGGTTCACCGCCCTGCAGCAGGCAATCGCGGCCGGCGGGCCGTTTGCCTACGTGGCGTTCGACCTGTTGCATCTGGACGGCAAGGACCTGACCGGAAAGCCGTTGCACGCACGCCAAGCTGCACTTTCGAGGCTGCTGGCCGATGTCCCGCCGATGGGCCTGATCGAACAGTCGCTGGCCGTGCAGGGCGATGGCGGCCAGGCATTGGCGGCGATCTGCGCCGCCCGCGGCGAGGGCATCGTGTCGAAACGCGTCGACGCGCCTTATCGATCCGGTCGCGGAGACAGCTGGCGCAAGGTGAAATGCGAGCATCGGGACGATTTCCTGATCGTCGGCTGGCTGCCCAGCACGTCGCCGTCGCGCCCCTTCGCATCGTTGCTGCTCGCCGACCAGGCTGATGACGGGACGCTGTTCTACCGAGGCAAGGTGGGAACCGGCTTCGATACCGCCACACAGGACCAGGTCGCGGCGGCGCTGGCCCCGCTGAAAAGCGCGAAGCCTGCGTTGCCGGTCCCCCGCGCGGAGGCACGCGGGGCGAAATGGCTGGAGCCGGTCCTGAGTGCCGAGATCCGCTATGCCGACATCACCGGCGATGGCCGCCTGCGCCACGCCAGCTTCCAAGGCCTGCGCGAGGACAAGATGCCGACTTCCCGCAAAACCGAAAAGCCGGTCGTCCGCATCGCGTCGGGCCCGTCCGGCAACACGGTCGAAGTGGCCGGAATCACGATTTCGAACCCGGATCGGATCGTCTACCCCGATGCAGGTGTCACCAAGGGCGATGTCGCGGCCTATTATGCGGCGGCCGCAGATCCCATGCTGACCCATCTGCGCGACCGCCCGCTGTCGCTGGTCCGGCTGCCCGAAGGGCTCGGGGGCGAGGCGTTCTTTCAGAAGCATGCGGGCAAGGGGTTTCCAAAGCAGATCCGCGAAACCGCCATCGAGGGTGAATCGTCTCCGGCGCTGTACGTCACGGACGCTTCGGGGATCGTCGCCGCGGCCCAGATGGGGGCGATCGAGTTCCACATCCGCGGGGTCCATCGCGACAGGCCGGATCGCCCGGATCGCCTCGTGTTCGATCTCGACCCCGACGAGGGGCTGGGCTGGAGCGAGGTGCAGCGCGCCGCATTCGACCTGCACGACCGTCTGGAGCGGCTGGGCCTGCCCAGCTGGGCGATGGTGACCGGCGGCAAGGGCGTGCATGTCGTGTGCGAGATCAAGCGGACCGTGCCCTGGGATACCGCGACGCTTTTTGCCCGCACGCTGACGTCGCTGATGGCCGACGAGGAGCCGGATCGCTTTGTCGCGGTCATGTCCAAGGCCAAGCGCAGCGGCAAGATCTTCATCGACTGGCTCAGGAACCAGCCTCAATCGACTGCGATCACGCCATTCTCGCTGCGCGCCCGCCCCGGCGCGACGGTGGCTGTTCCGGTGTCGTGGAAGGTGCTGGAGGGGCTGGACGGCGCCGACGGCTTCACCATCCGCGATGCCTTGGACCGGGCTCCTTCGGTTGCCCCGCAGTACCCCAAGCCGGTGGCATTGACCCCTGCAATCCGGGCGCTGACCGGATGATGAGCTGACATTGTCATGCCCGACGTCCGAACCAGTCAGCGCGGCGCGGTGCGACTGCGCATCTATCTGGACGACCGGACGTGGATCGGCCCGGGCAAGGCCGACCTGCTCGCGCTGATCGCCGAGACCGGCTCGATTTCGGCCGCGGGCCGGGAGATGGGGATGAGCTACAAGCGGGCGTGGACACTGGTCGAGGGTCTGAATGCCATGTTCGGCGATCCGCTGGTCGAACGGATGCGCGGCGGGGCGCAGGGTGGCGGCGCGGTCCTGACTCCATTGGGAAAGGAGGTCCTGACCCGCTATCGCGCCATCGAACAGGCGGCAGAACGCGCCGGCGCCGCTGACATAGCCGCACTGCGCCGCGCCTTCGATATGTCCCGCCGGAAATAGCGCTTGCGGCGGTGGCGGCGTGTTGGCTATCTGGCACGGTCGTCAGGGTGAGGCCGCTGCGTGGCATACCGGTTCCGTTCCGCTGTTCTGCCGCTGCCGCTGGCGCTGTCGATCTCGATCGTCGGCAGCCCTGCCGATGCGGATCAGGTCACGGTCTTTGCTGCTTCCAGCCTGAAAACCGCGCTTGATCGGGTTGCCGACGCATGGCAGGCGCAAAGCGGCCACACGGTCGCGGTGTCCTATGCGGGCAGTCCGCAACTCGCCCGCCAGATTCAGCAGGGCGCACCCGCCGACATCTTCATCTCGGCCGCGCCGGAATGGATGGATGAGCTGGCCGACACGGGCCTGATCGAGGCGGACAGCCGGGTCCATCTGCTCGGCAACGATCTGGTCCTGATCGCGCCCGTTGCCGAGGCAGCGACGCTGCCGTCGGAGCAAGCCATCACTGATGTCGAGTTTTCGGGGCTTCTGGACGGCGGCATGATGGCGATGGCCCTCGTCGCTGCGGTGCCGGCCGGGGTGTACGGCAAACAGGCACTGTCGAGCCTGGGGCTGTGGGACGATGTCGCGGACGACGTCGCCCAGGGCGACAGTGCCCGTGCTGCGCTGGCCCTTGTCGCGTCGGGTGAGGCGCCGCTGGGAATCGTGTTCGGATCCGACGCCCTGGCGGAGCCAAGGGTCGCCGTGGTTGCCACCTTCCCCGCAGCCAGCCACGACCCCATCATCTATCCCGCGGCGCTGGTGGCCACGTCGGCCGACCGGCCGGTTGCGCGCGACTTCATGGCCGCCCTGCAGGACGAGGATGCCCGGAAGATCTTTGCCGAAGAGGGGTTCGACCCTCTGCCGCGGCACTGACGTCGCCCATGGGGGCTGCGCTGTCCGAATGGCTGGGACCCGATGGGGCAACGGCACTGGCATTGTCGCTGAAGGTCGCGTTCTGGGCGACGCTCGTCAGCCTGCCGCCGGGTCTGATCTGTGCGATGGCGCTGGCTCGGGGAAGATTCTGGGGCCGGGGGCTGCTGAACGGCCTCGTCCACCTGCCGCTGATCCTGCCGCCGGTCGTGACCGGCTATCTGCTGCTGGTGGTTCTTGGCCGCCGTGCCCCTGTCGGGGCTTGGCTGGAACAATCCCTGGGGATCGTGTTCGCGTTCCGCTGGACAGGGGCTGCCCTGGCGGCCGCGATCATGGGGTTCCCGCTGATGGTGCGGGCCATGCGGCTGGCGATCGAGGCGGTGGACCCGCGTCTGGAAGAAGCGGCTGCCACGCTGGGGGCGTCGCGCGCGGCGATCTTCGCGACGATCACCCTGCCGCTGATCCTTCCGGGGGTCATCGCGGGCGCGGTGCTGGCCTTCGCCAAGGCGATGGGTGAATTCGGAGCGACAATCACCTTCGTGTCGAACATTCCGGGGCAGACCCAGACGCTGCCTTCCGCCATCTACGCCGCGCTGCAGGTGCCGGGCAGCGACGTCACTGTCGCGCGGCTGGTGATCCTGTCGATCGTGGTTGCGCTGGTGGCGCTGGCGTTGTCCGAGGTCATGTCGCGCGCGGTGGCGCGCCGCATCGCGGGCCGCTGATGCTGACCGTCGCGCTGCGGCATCGCTTTACGGGGTTCGCGCTCAACGTGGCATTCGACGCACCTGCCGGCGTGACGGCGTTGTTCGGGCGGTCGGGGTCGGGCAAGACGACGATCGTGAACGCGGTGGCCGGGCTGTTGCGCACCGATGCGGGCCGGATCGTCGCCGACGGCCGGGTTCTGTTCGACAGCGCCACCCGCGTTGACCTGACCCCCCAGCAGCGACGGATCGGATACGTGTTCCAGGACGCGCGGCTGTTTCCGCATCTCACGGTTCGCCAGAATCTGCTCTACGGCGCCCGTTTCGCACGGCAGGGTGCCGTCGCTCCGTCGCTCGACACCGTGGTCGACCTGCTGGGATTGGGCGGCCTTCTGCCCCGTCGGCCGGCGCTGCTGTCCGGGGGCGAACAGGCTCGGGTTGGGATCGGTCGGGCGCTGCTGGCCCGGCCGAGGCTGATGATACTGGACGAGCCGCTGGCGGCGCTTGACGGTCAGCGCCGGGCCGAGATCCTGCCCTACCTGGAGCGGCTGCGCGACGACACGGCGGTGCCGATCCTCTATATCAGCCACGCCATGGCCGAGGTGACGCGGTTGGCCACCACCCTGGTCATGATCGAGGCGGGGCGGGTCACGCAGGCGGGGCCGATCGACAGGGTGCTGTCCGACCCGCTGGCGGCGCGGTCCATGGAAGGCGGGGATGTCGGCGCGGTGCTGTCCGGCCATGTCACGGCGCAGGAGCCGGACGGACTGACCCGCATCACGACCCCCGACGGCGATCTGCTGGTGCCAATGGTCGCCGCCTCGCCTGGCCAGACGCTGCGGCTGCGGGTCAAGGCGGCCGAGGTCATCCTCTCGCTGTCCCGTCCGCAGGACAGCTCGGCGCTGAACGTCCTGCCAGCCACCGTCGCCCGGATCGAGCCCGATGGGCCGACCGCGCTGGTGCAGGTACGACTGGACGGGGGCGGCGCCTTGCTCGCGCGGATCACCTGCCGGTCCGTGGCGGCGCTGGGGCTGGCCCCCGGCACCGCCTGCTTTGCCACGATCAAGAGCGCGGGGCTGGTCTAGGCCTCGGCCGGCGCACGAGACCTGCGGACGATGTCGAGGATCTCGCGTGCCGCGGCCGGGATATTCGTGCCGGGCCCAAAAATCGCGGCCACGCCGGCATCCTTGAGGAACGCATAGTCCTGCTGGGGGATCACCCCGCCACAAACCACGATGATGTCGTCCGCCCCCTTGTCGCGCAGCGCGCGGATCAGTTGCGGCGCGAGCGTCTTGTGACCCGCCGCCTGGCTGGAGATCCCGATGATGTGCACATCGTTGTCGATCGCGTCCTGGGCGGCCTCATCGGGGGTTTGGAACAGCGGTCCCACATCGACGTCGAAGCCGATATCCGCAAAGGCCGTGGCGATCACCTTGGCACCGCGGTCATGCCCATCCTGACCCATCTTGACCACCAGGATGCGCGGACGGCGGCCTTCGGCTTCGGCAAAGCTTTCGACATCCTTCTGGATCTGGGCAAAGCCCTCGTCGCCCTCGTAGGCAGCGCCGTAGACGCCGGCCAGAGTCCTGACCTCGGCGCGGTGCCGGCCGAACACCTCCTCCATGGCCATGCTGATCTCGCCCACCGTGGCGCGGGCCCGCGCTGCCTCGACCGCGGCTTCCAGCAGATTGCCACCATCCCGGGCCCGGCGCGTCAGCTCCGCTAGGGCCGCATCACACGCGGACTGGTCACGGGTGGCCCGGATCCGTTCCAGTCGGGCGATCTGTGACGCCCGCACCGCAACGTTGTCGATGTCCAGGATGTCGATCGGGTCTTCCTTGTCCTTGCGGTACTTGTTGACCCCGACGATCACCTCTTCGCCGCGGTCGATCATCGCCTGCCGCCGGGCCGCCGTTTCCTCGATCCGCAGCTTCGGCTGGCCCGAGGCGACGGCCTTGGTCATGCCGCCCATCTCCTCGACCTCCTTGATGATGGACCACGCCTTGTCGGCCAGTTCCGCCGTCAGGCTTTCGACGTAGTACGACCCGGCCAGCGGATCGACGACATGGGTGATGCCGGTTTCCTCCTGCAGGATCAACTGGGTGTTCCGTGCGATGCGGGCGCTGAAGTCGGTCGGCAGCGCGATCGCCTCGTCCAGCGCGTTGGTGTGCAGCGACTGCGTGCCGCCGAGCGCCGCCGACATCGCCTCATAGGCGGTTCGGATCACGTTGTTGTAGGGGTCCTGTTCCTGCAGGCTGACACCCGAGGTCTGGCAATGCGTCCGCAGCATCAGGCTGGCCGGCTTCTTTGCCCCGAACTCGGTCATGATCCGGTGCCACAGCAGGCGGGCGGCACGCAGCTTTGCCGCCTCCATGAAGAAGTTCATGCCGATGGCGAAGAAGAACGACAGCCGCCCGGCGAAATCGTCCACGTCCATGCCCGCGGCGATGGCTGCGCGGACATATTCGCGCCCGTCGGCCAGGGTATAGGCCAGTTCCTGCACCAGGTTCGCGCCGGCCTCCTGCATGTGATAGCCGGAAATCGAGATGGAGTTGAACCGCGGCATCTCGCGCGAGGTAAAGGCGATGATGTCGGCGATGATCCGCATGCTGGGTTCGGGCGGATAGATGTAGGTGTTGCGGACCATGAACTCCTTGAGGATGTCGTTCTGGATCGTGCCCGACAGCACCGACCGATCGTGGCCCTGTTCCTCGCCGGTGACGATGAAGCTGGCGAGGATGGGGATGACCGCGCCGTTCATCGTCATGCTGACGCTGACCTTGTCCAGCGGGATGCCGTCGAACAGGATCTTCATGTCCTCGACGCTGTCGATCGCGACGCCGGCCTTGCCGACATCGCCCTCGACCCGGGGATGGTCGCTGTCATAGCCGCGATGCGTCGCCAGATCGAACGCGACCGAAACCCCCTGCTGACCACCAGCCAGCCCGCGGCGGTAGAACGCGTTGGATTCCTCGGCGGTCGAGAAGCCGGCATACTGCCTGATCGTCCAGGGTCGCCCCGCATACATCGTGGCGCGGGGCCCGCGCGTGAATGGGGCGATCCCGGGCAGACTGCCCATGTGATCCAGCCCGGCGGTATCCGCCTCGGTGTAAAGCGGCTTGACCGGGATGCCTTCCAGCGTGTCCCATGTCAGGCTTTCAGGGTCGTTGCCCTTGAGGTCCTTGCGGGCCAGCGCGCGCCAGTCGTCCAGCGAAGGATTGGGATCGGTCATCGTCAGGTCCTTTCAGAAGTCGGGCACGTCGCTATATCTAGAGAAACTTGGCGAGGCGGTGATGAGGTTCAAGCGGTGGATGGTTCTGGCGGCGGCGATGTCAGTTGCGGGGATGGGCGCGGGAACACCGCCACCCCCGCCCGTCTCGCTGCCGCGTCCGCCTGACCCGCCGCGCCCGGTGGTTGCGCCGGTCACGGTCGATCTGCAGATCCTTAACGCCGCCGACGCGGATCCCCAGGAGTTCCTGTTGCAGGCGCGGCCGGTTGTGGTGTTCGCCGACACCCCGGCCGATCCGCTGTTCGTCACGCAGCTCGACGAGTTCAGGCGCGATCCGCGAACGCTGGTCCTGCGCGACGTGGTGGTGGTGACCGACACCGACCCCGCAGCAGGTTCGGCCTGGCGCGACAAGTTGCGGCCGCGCGGGTTTTCCCTGGTGGTGCTGGACAAGGAAGGGGGCGTTATCGAACGCAAGCCGGCACCGTGGACTTCGCGCGAGATCGGCCGGGCGATCGACAAGACCCCTGGACGGCGGAACGAGATGATGCAGGCACGCGGCGGTCGGTGACGCCAGCAGCGGTTCGCCCGCCTGACCGGTGACGCATGACGATTGATTGTTGCCCCCGCTGTCCCTATCTTGAGCTTGCAGGACAAGGAGCCGTGCGATGAGCACCACATCCTATAACCCCCCACCGATCACCGGCCGGACCGGCCCGCGGCCGGGTTACTGACGGACCGCGTGGGGGTGCCACGCCCGTCCATGTTGTTGCGAATTGATTGCAGCGCGGTTTCCGCCATGATCATCGCCTCGATCTTCATGGCGATATAATCCCGGTACATCGCAACCGCCCGTTCGGCGCCGATCCGCCCGACATCCAGGGCCCGCAAATCGTCGATCATCGCGCCAATGGCGTTCAACTGACTGTAGTACAGCACGATCGGGTCCACCGTGTCGCGGGGCAGAACGTGGATCTCACCGACGATCGCCCGAAAGATCGCGTCGTTCCTTTCGGTGGGAATTACCGGAAAGTATCCCGCCTGCAACAGGATCTTCTGCGCAATATCCTCGCCATATCGGGCGATGTCGTCGCGCTGCAGGGCGGCCAGATAGGCGCGGATCTCCGCAAACAGGGCCCGTTGCACGTCGCGCACGCGCTCGGCCCGGTGGCGGGCATCCCGGCGGTGGTTCTGCCAGGCAACGACCCACCACCCGACCGAGAGAAAGACCCCCGCTATCACGGCCTGCTGGGCCTGCGGCGACAGAATATGGTCGAGCGGCGGTGTCACCTTTCACGCGGCCGGCCGGGAACCCGCTTGCCATCTGGCGCGTCGGGTGTGGGGTGAAGGCCCTTCGGCAGGGACATGCCCAATCCAATGGGCTGCGGGCCGGGGCACCGCGATTGAAGGAGGCACGATGGAACGCATCGTCACGATACCGCTGGCGGAAACGGACATGAGCAATCTGCGCGGAAAGGCACGGCCGGTCGTGATCGTGGCAGACCGTGAACTCGACCCGCGGGTCGGCGCGCAGCTGCAGATGCTGAACGCTGCCGCGCATGGTCTGGGGGAACGCGACATGCCGGTCATGACCGATTTCCGGGCCGGCCAAGGATTCGAGGTGCGGCTGATCGGCAAGGACGGCACCGTCAAGCGCCGCTTTGCCGACCCGGTTCCCGCAGAGACCCTGTTCGCGATCGTCGACGACATGCCGATGCGACAGGACGAGATGCGCGACTGAGCGGCATCGCCGCCGTCGCTCAAGCCCCGGACAGGCCGCGGCACCGGTTCGCCGCTCGCCGGCACGTCACTCGAATTCCATGATGACATCGTCCACCTTCAGGCTCTCGCCCGGGGCGGCGTTGATCGACTTGACGACGGCGTTGCGTTCGGCGCGCAGCGTGTTTTCCATCTTCATCGCCTCGACGGTGGCCAACGCCTGGCCTTCCTGCACCTCGGCGCCCGCCTCGACATTGATCTTCACGACCAGCCCGGGCATCGGGCACAGCAGGAACTTGGACGTGTCGGGCGGCAGCTTTTCGGGCATCAGCCGCGCCAGTTCGGCGGTGCGGGGCCGGCGGACATGGGCCTTGATCTCGGCGCCGCGGGTGCGCAGCCGATAGCCCGCCGCGATCCGGTCGGTCTTGAGCACCAAAGGCTGGCCATCGACAGTCACCGTCGCCAGCGACATGCCGGGCTTCCAGTCGGATTCGACGCGCAGTTCCCGGTTGCCGAGTGTCACGGTTGCGCCGGCGCGATCGGCGCGGACCCGCACGGGGAAGTCCTGGCCGTTCAGGCAGACCACCCAGTTTTCCCCGACCCGGCGTTCGTGGTTGCTGAGTCTGCCGCTGATCTGCGTGCGCCGAATCTCGGCGACCCGGTGCATCGCCGCGGCCGTAGCGGCGACACGCTCCAGTTCTTCATCGGGCAGCGTGACGCCCTGGAACCCGTCCGGGTATTCCTCGGCGATGAAGGCCGTCGAGATATCGCCTGCAACGAACTTCGGATGGTCCATGACGGCCGACAGGAACGGCAGATTGTGCCCGATCCCCTCGACCTCGAAACTGTCGAGCGCCGTGCGCATCTGCGACAGCGCCTCGTCCCGGTCCGCACCCCAGCTGCACAGCTTCGCGATCATCGGGTCGTAGAACATGCTGATCTCGCCGCCTTCGTAGACGCCGGTGTCGTTGCGGACAGCGGTTCGGCCGACCGGGGGCGTTGTGCCCGGATGCGCGGGCACCCAGCGGTCTGCGGCCGCCAGGGGGCCGCCGGCGACCTCGGCCGGGGGCCGATAGCGCGTGAGCCGTCCGATCGAGGGCAGGAAGTTGCGGAACGGATCCTCGGCATAAAGCCTGCTCTCGATGGCCCATCCGTGGATCTGCAGATCCTCCTGGCGGAAGGGCAGCGGCTCGCCGGCCGCGACCCGGATCATCTGCTCGACCAGGTCGACGCCGGTGATCAGTTCCGTGACGGGGTGCTCCACCTGCAAGCGGGTATTCATCTCGAGGAAGAAGAAGTTGCGGTCGGCGTCCACGATGAACTCGACGGTGCCGGCCGAGGCATAGCCGACCGCCCGTGCCAGCGCGCAGGCCTGTTCGCCCATCGCCCGGCGCGTCTCGGGGTCGACGAACGGCGAGGGCGCCTCCTCGATGACCTTCTGGTTGCGGCGCTGGATCGAACATTCCCGCTCGTGCAGGTAGACGCAGTTGCCATGCGTGTCGGCCAGCACCTGAATCTCGATGTGGCGCGGCTGGGTGACGAATTTCTCGATGAAGATCCGGTCGTCCCCGAACGATGCCGCGGCCTCGTTCTTGGATGACTCGAAGCCCTCCCGCGCCTCCTCGTCGTTCCAGGCGATCCGCATTCCCTTGCCGCCGCCGCCGGCGCTGGCCTTGATCATCACCGGATAACCGATGTCGGCGGAAATCCGCACCGCCTTGCCGGCATCGGCGATCAGCCCCATGTAGCCCGGCACCGTGGAAACGCTGGCCTCCTGCGCGATCTTCTTCGATGTGATCTTGTCGCCCATCGCCTCGATGGCGCCCGAGGGCGGACCGATGAACACCACGCCTTCCTGTTCCAGCGCCTCGGCGAACTTCTTGTTCTCGCTGAGGAAGCCATAGCCCGGGTGCACGGCCTGCGCACCCGTCTGGCGAACGGCGTCCATGATCCTGTCGATCACGATATAGGACTGGTTGGCCGGCGGGGGCCCGATCCGCACCGCCTCGTCGGCCATCTTGACATGCAGCGCGTTGCGGTCGGCGTCGGAGTAGACGGCGACGGTCGCGATCCCCATCTTCTTCGCGGTCTTGATGACCCGGCAGGCGATTTCACCGCGGTTGGCGATCAGGATCTTGTTGAACATGATTGTCCCTTGGAGGCGCTGGATGAAAAACGCCGCCCCGGTCGCCAGACCGGGACGGCAGATTCAGGGGATGTGTACTGTGGTCGCGCGGGTGCGCGGCGTCAGCTTACTGGCACAGCCCGACGTCGTCGCACAGCGCGCCGCCGGCGGCGCCGATCGCAGCGCCTGCCAGGCGGTCGCTGTTGTCCTTGCCGGCAACCTTCTGGACGACGTAGCCCGTGCCGGCGCCGATGACGGCCCGATCAACATCGGTCGGCCGGATGTTCTGGGTGCATCCGGCCAGCAAGACCGCTGTGAGGCCAGCCGCGAACATGAGTTTGTAGGACATGGATCAACTTTCTTGAAATGAACCGTCCCGGTCGCAGTGAACGGCCGGTGCGTTACCGTGAGATCGCGAACGTCCGCGCGGGCGAAAACCCGCCGGTCGGACCGGTGATCAGGGCGCGCAGACGCCCACGTCGTCGCACAGCGCACCACCGGCTGCGCCGATGACGGCCCCGGTTGCGACCTTTTCGTCGAGCGCCTTGGCGACGACGGCGCCGGCGATCGCCCCGCCCGCGGCCCGCTGGACGTCGGGGGCCAGGCCCGTCTGGTATCCAGTGGTGTAGCCCTGCGCACAGGCCGACAGGCCGGCGGCCAGCAGGACGGCACCGGAAACACGAAGCATGGTTGGTGTAAGCATTCTCTCTTGCCTGTTTTTGGGGCCCGATCTGGAGCCGTTAGTCTTGAACACGTCGAAACTATCGCATGCAGCACCGCAAGATCAAACTGACAAGCGGGTGAAGCTGCTGCGATCGGCACGGGCTTGCGCATCCGCCCGGCCGGTGAGCCGTCACGAAGGGATGGCGCGGACCCGATCATCGACCGTCACCCGTCCTGCCCGGCTCGTCGTCAGTCGGGCCGTCCCCCATATCGTCCGGATCGTCCCACACGCCGTCCGATAGTTGGTCCGTATCGAACAGCTGGGGGAACGACGCCTCGGCGCGCTTCAGATCGACCTTGAGCAACTGATCATAGCTGGTTGGGTCCAAGGTGCCGACTGCAACGACTTCGCGCCCCAGCAGCCAGGACAGGCGACCCGCATCCAGGTTGCCGCGCTCGAACGGCTGGTCCCCGAAATGGTCGATCAACGCCGCCAGAAACGCCGCGTCGGCGCGACGATCGGCGGGCAGCCGATCGCGATAGCGCTCGCGAGCGACCAGCTTTGTGGCGCCCTTCTTGTTGGCGTGCCGGATCGTGAACTGGAAATCGGTCGAGGGCAGTCGCCCCGGGAAGCCGCGATGCTTCAGCATGGCACGGCCCCCGGGTCGATCAGGCTGGCGAGACGTGGATCAGCCCCGACCGCCAGCCGGCTGCCGCGCGGATCAGTTGCCGTACTTGCCCTGGTACACAGGCTCGACGGTGACGGCGGGTTGAACGGCGACGGGCTGCGGCTGCTGAGCGCAACCGGCGACGACACCGGCGAGGACCAGAACAAAGGCGAGTTTCTTGGACATTTCTGCAAGCTCCTGTTGTGCGGGGATTCAGTTCCCCGACTGCTCGAACGATCATCTGTCTTCGACAGACGACGGACGATGATACTGGTTGCGGATGCGGCGTCACGCGCGCGTGGCGGGCGGATGCCTGCGTCACGCCTGGCCTGTGGCACGGCTGCATCACGCGTCGGTCGGATTGCGCGGACTGGTTCCCCCGTCATCACCACGGCTCCCATTCACAGACGTCCCGGTCGGGCGGGATCCGGAAGCCTTCGAACAGCTGGACCACCTCCGGATCGAAGGTCCCGAATTCGCTTTCCTCGGAGGCGATCGAGATCACGACCTGCTGTGGTCGCTCGGCCATGTCCCTGATCCGCGGCAGGGCCACGTTCTCGCACAGCCAGACCACATCTGCATGGTTGGGGTCCTGCATCAGGATGTCCGGCGCCGCGGGAACGACGATGTCCGCGTCGGCGGCTGCCTCCGTTCCCGGCGGAACCGGCTCCGCCGGCAGATCGAAGCGCTCCTCGGGGATCATCTGCGCGTCGGGCATCTCGGTCGGATCGGGCCCGACGTCGATGGCCGGGGTGTCCGGCGGCAGCACCTCGAAGATCGGCTCGGGATCGTTCGCCCCCGGTTCGTCCAGGGGCTCACCGGACAGACTGCCATCGTTGAGCGCCGCGATGTCCTCGTCGGTCAGCGTCTCGCCCGGCAGTTCGTGCATGTCCAGCTCGATCGGGGGAACCTGGTCGGCGAGCGCCGGCATCACGAACCGGAACCGGCCCACCAGCCCCATGCCCACGACCCGATCGGTCAGAACCTCCTGCAGCCAGACCTCGGCGCCCGAAGGGACGGGGAACAGCACATGGGCACTGTCCGCCGCCGCGAGCGACATCAGGAACACGGTTGCAGGCGCAGGCATCACAGCGGAATGTTGTCGTGCTTCTTCCAGGGATTGGTCAGCTGCTTGTTGCGCAGGCTGGCAAAGGCCCGGGCCACCCGCTTGCGGGTGCTGTGCGGCTGGATCACCTCGTCGATGAACCCCTTTTCAGCGGCGACAAAGGGGTTGGCAAAGCGATCCTCGTAGTCGCTGGTGCGGGCGGCGATCCGTTCGGGGTCGTCCAGTTCGCTGCGATACAGGATCTCGACCGCCCCCTTGGCCCCCATCACCGCGATTTCGGCGGTCGGCCAGGCGTAGTTGAAATCGCCGCGGAGGTGCTTGGACGCCATGACGTCATAGGCGCCACCATATGCTTTCCGGGTGATGACCGTGACCTTGGGCACCGTCGCCTCGCCATAGGCGAACAGCAGCTTGGCCCCGTGCTTGATCACCCCGCCATATTCCTGGCCGGTGCCGGGCAGGAAGCCGGGAACGTCAACGAGCGTCAGGATCGGGATGTTGAAGGCATCGCAGAACCGGACGAACCGTGCGGCCTTGCGGCTGGAATCGATATCCAGAACGCCGGCGAGACACATCGGCTGGTTGGCCACCACGCCGACCGTCTGGCCTTCGATCCGGATGAAGGCAGTCACGATATTCGCCGCAAAGTCGCGCTGGATCTCGAAGAAGTCACCCTCGTCCGCGACCTTCGCGATCAGCTCCTTCATGTCATAGGGCTGGTTGGGGTTGTCGGGGATCAGCGTGTCCAACGAATCCTCGACGCGGGCGGGATCATCGAAGAACGGACGTGTGGGCGCCTTGTCCCGGTTCGACAGCGGCAGATAGTCAAAGAACCGCCGCATCTCGGTAAGCATCTCGACATCGTTGTCGAAGGCGCCGTCTGCCACAGACGATTTCCGCGTGTGGGTCGATGCACCGCCCAGCTGTTCGGCGGTCACCACCTCGTTGGTGACGGTCTTGACCACGTCGGGGCCCGTCACGAACATGTAGGACGTGTCCCGCACCATGAAGATGAAGTCGGTCATCGCCGGCGAATAGACTGCGCCGCCGGCACACGGTCCCATGATCAGCGAAATCTGGGGGATCACCCCGGACGCCATGATGTTGCGCTGGAACACCTCGGCATAGCCCGCAAGGCTGGCGACGCCTTCCTGAATGCGGGCGCCGCCGGAATCGTTGATGCCGATCACCGGCGCGCCGTTCTGCACTGCCATGTCCATGATCTTGCAGATCTTCTGCGCGTGGGTTTCCGACAGCGACCCGCCAAACACGGTAAAGTCCTGGGAGAACACGTAGACCATGCGCCCGTTGATCGTGCCCCAGCCCGTGACCACGCCGTCGCCGTAGGGCCGGTCCGCCTCGATCCCGAAGTCGGTGGATCGATGCCGGACGAACATGTCGAATTCCTCGAAGCTGCCTTCGTCCAGCAGCAATTCCAGACGTTCACGCGCGGTCAGCTTCCCGCGGGCGTGCTGCGCGTCGATGCGCGCCTGACCGCCGCCCAGCTGCGCCTCGGCCCGACGTTCGTCCAGTTCTTGCAGGATATCCTTCATCACATTTCCTTCCGGCGCCGGCAGACGAGCCCTCCCATAGAACATGGCACGGGCAGGGCAAAGGGTAAGTTTCGGGCCCACGCCACAGGCACATCGCCGCCGTGGTTCCCGTCCTCCCTGAACAATCGGGCCGCGGCAATCTTGACGGGCCGATGTGGCAGGTCCAAGTCCGCGTCATGGGACTTGTGATCAGCCTGCCTGCGATCGTCGAGAACTGGCGGAGTCTTGCGCGCCTGGCGCCGCAGGCCCGGCCCGGTGCGGTGGTCAAGGCCGATGCCTATGGACTGGGCGCGGATCGGGTCGCCCCGGCGCTGTACGCGGCGGGTGCGCGGGATTTCTTTGTCGCGTTAGCGGCCGAGGGGCGGGCGATCCGGCCGCTGCTGGGCGACGACGCGCGCATCTTCGTTCTGTCCGGCGCGATGCCCGGCGAGGATCTTGGCGGTCTGATCCCGGTGCTGAACAGTGCCGCACAGTTCTTTCGCCGCCGCACCCTGCATCCCCGGGCTGCCTTTGCCATCCAACTCGACAGCGGAATGAACCGGCTGGGCATGGAGCCGGGCGAATGGGCGGCGATCCGGTCCGAGGCGCTGGCGGCGCCGACGGACGAGGGCCAGGGGCCGGTTCTCGTGATGTCGCATCTGGCCAATGCGGACGAGCCGGACCATCCAGGCAACCAGGCGCAACTTGACCAGTTCAGGGCGATAACCAGGGGTGTGGATGCGCCTCTCAGCCTGGCCGCGACAGGGGGGATCCTGCTGGGCCGCGCCTATCACTTCGATCTGACCCGTCCCGGTATCGGATTGTACGGTGGGCGGCCCTTTCTGGACGCGCAGCCGGTCGTGTCGCTTGACCTGGCCGTGATCCAGACGCGAATCGTGCAGCCCGGCGAGGGCGTCGGCTATGGTTTCGCCTGGACGGCCGGTCGCCCGAGTCGCATCGCCACGGTCAGCGCCGGGTATGCAGACGGCATTCTGCGCTCGCTGTCCGGACGGGGCCTGGAGCTCTGGGCCGGGGACCGGTCCTGTCCTGTCGTGGGAAGGGTGTCGATGGACCTGCTGACCGTCGACGTGACCCACCTGCCCGACATACCGGACAGCCTGTCGCTGCTGACGGAACGGCAGGGTATCGATGCGGTGGCCGATCAGGCCGGCACCATTGGCTACGAAATCCTGACGTCTCTGGGCAGCCGCTATCCACGCCGGTGGCTGTGACCGGCCTGCCACCCCCTGCACCCTGGCCACCCGCTGCGACCTTCAGGGTCGCGCCTTTCGCTTGCGTCTCGCCAGAACGCTTGCAACCATGGTCGGATCGCGACCCCACCTGATGAGGATCGACTTGGGTCTTGCCCCGATCACCCCTGCTTCCGCCGGGTCGGCCGAAACGCTGATCGAGTTCCCCGACAACAGATTGCTCATCGAGCTATGTGGCCCGCACGACCGACATCTGGCGTCGATCGAGCGCGCGTTGGGCGTGCACGTCCTGCGACGCGGCAACCTGCTGGCCATCGTCGGCGCGCCGGAGGCGCAGGCCGAGGCCGCCCAGGTGCTGCGTGCGCTTTACGCCCGCCTCGAACAGAGCAAGCCCGTCGAGGCCGGTGACGTGGATGCCGCGCTGCGCATGGGCGGGGACGTGGACGGGCCCGGTCCGACCCCGGCCGAGCAGCTGGAAATGTTCGCCCGCGGCCGGACGGAGTTGCGCACCCGCAAGAAGGTCGTCGAACCGCGCACCGACGCGCAGAAGGACTATGTTCGCGCGCTGTTCGCCAACGAACTGGCCTTCGGCATCGGCCCGGCCGGCACCGGGAAGACCTATCTGGCCGTGGCGGCAGGTGTCACGATGCTGATCGGCGGCCAGGTCGACCGCATCGTCCTGTCCCGCCCGGCCGTCGAGGCCGGCGAGCGGCTGGGGTTCCTGCCCGGCGACATGAAGGAAAAGGTCGATCCCTACATGCAGCCGCTGTATGATGCGCTGAACGATTTCCTGCCGGCAAAGCAGATGCAGAAGCTGATGGAGGAAAAGCGGATCGAGATCGCGCCCTTGGCCTTCATGCGCGGCCGGACGCTTTCGTCAAGCTTTGTCGTGCTGGACGAGGCGCAGAACGCCACCTCCATGCAGATGAAGATGTTCCTCACCCGTCTGGGCGAAGGTTCTCGGATGGTCATCACCGGCGACCGGACTCAGGTCGACCTGCCCCGCGGGGTGACGTCAGGCTTGGCCGACGCCGAACGCATCCTGAAGGACGTTCCCGGAATCTCGTTCAGCTATTTCACCGCCAGCGATGTCGTGCGCCACCCGCTGGTCGCGCGCGTGATCCAGGCCTACGGCGCGGCGGACGATGCCGCCCGCGGGCGCGGCGAGCCGGAAGGGCAGCGGGGGGTCTATCCGTCCCGCAAGAATGCCTTCGAAGGCGCGCGCGATGCTGTGGCGGGACGGGGGGGAGAGGACGAGTGACCATGTCCCCCGAGGAACCCGGCGAGGGTGCGGAAGAGCCGTACAGGCCCGTCGACATCGTCATCGAGGATGAGCGCTGGCTGGACGTCGGGCTGGAAGATCTGGCCAACCGGGCCGTCGGCGCCACTGCCGCATATCTGGGGCTGCACGGGGTCGAGGTGGTGGTTCTGGGCTGCGACGACCAGCGGATCGCGGGGCTGAACGACCACTTCCGCGGCAAGCCCACGCCGACGAATGTGCTCAGCTGGCCATCCGTCTCGCCCGCACCCCGTGCCGACGGGGCCAGCCCTGCGCCCCCGGCCGTGCCGGAACTGGGCGACATCGCGATCAGCTACGATACCTGCTCGCGTGAGGCGAAGGACCACGACAAGCCGATGGCGGATCACGTGGTGCATCTGCTGGTTCACGCGACGCTGCATCTGATCGGTTATGACCATGAGATTGACGCCGACGCGGAAACCATGGAGCAGGCGGAGCGTTCCGTGCTGGCGGGTCTGGGCATCCCCGATCCCTATCGATGAGCGTGGTAACCCGATGAACGACCCCCGAAGTCCCGTCACCCCCGTTTCCGACGACCCGGCCGGGTGGGCCGACGGCGTGGGGGGCGAGGGGCGGGATCTGCCCGAAGCACGCGGCTTTCTGGGGCGGATTTTCGGACGGCTCGGGACAGGGGGGGCGGACCACGACGATGCACCCGCCTCGATGATGGAGGCTGCCGTGGCGGGCCATGCGCCCAGCATCCTGAACCTGCGGCGCAAATCGGTCGACGACGTGGCCATCACCCGGGCCGACATCGTGGCGGTGCCGGTGACCGTGACGTTGCCGGAACTGGTCGAAGTGTTTCGGGAACACGGCTATTCCAGGGTTCCGGTCTATCGCGGCGATCTGGACAATCCGCTGGGCCTGGTTCACCTGAAGGACCTTGCAATGAAGCACGGTTTCGGGGTGCGTACGCCGGCGGCCAGGTTCGCGGTTCGTCCGCTGCTGCGGCCGCTGCTGTACGTGCCCGGCTCGATGCCGATCGGCGCTCTTCTGCAGCAGATGCAGCAGAAGCGGATCCACATGGCGCTGGTGATAGATGAGTATGGCGGTGTGGACGGGCTGGTCACGATCGAGGATCTGATCGAGCAGGTCATCGGCCAGATCGAGGACGAACATGACGACAGCGACGAGGCGATGTGGATCGCCGAGGGGCCGGGTCAGTGGATGGTCCTCGCGCGAACCCCGCTGGACGAGCTGGAGCGGGAGACCGGGCTGCGGCTGGCCTCGGTCGCGGACGACGACGAGATCGACACTCTGGGGGGGCTGGTGTTCATGCTGGCCGGCCGCGTCCCGGCGCGGGGCGAGATCGTGACGCATGACAGTGGCGTGCAGTTCGAAGTCGTTGACGCAGACCCCCGGCGAATAAAACGTGTCCGTCTGCGCGTACCGGATGTTAACGCGCCGTCCGGCTGATCCCGGCACGACCGCGCCTGCGCGACGCAGCGGACCGGGCGCTTAGTCGACGCGCCTGATCAACTCCATCGCGGCGCGCGGATTCAGCGCCTTGTGTCCCGAAATCACGTACAAGAAGACATCCCGTGGAACTCCGTCCGACAGCGGTTCCACCAACGGGCTCAGCCCCTCCGGCTGCTGACCGGCGGCGAGTTCCCGCACGCGTGCAGCCCACTGGTCGAGCATCTCGGGTGCATAGCCTGCCGCCTCATCCGCGCTGGTGCCCATGATCCGCAGATAGCTGAAATCGGCGGTCTGATCCGCGATCATCGGGTAGTCGCTGTCCCCCGCCAGCACGATGGCGACGTTGCGGTCCCGACAGGCGGCCACCACCTCCGCCCTGGCGAATGAAGGGTGGCGCAGTTCGATCGCATGCCGCAGCGGCAGATCGCCCGCTCGGTCCGGCAGCAGGTCCAGAAACGCCGGGAAATCCTGATCGTCATACTGCTTGGTGGGTGGCAGTTGCCAGAGGATCGGGCCGAGCCGCCCGCCCAGCCTGTCGAGCCCGCTGTCGGTGAAGCGGCTGATCGATTCACCCGCCTCGGCCAGGGTCCGCTTCTGGACGGTGTAACGCGGCGCCTTGACCGCGAACATGAAGTCCGCAGGCACCGCATCGTGCCATGCCTGAAACGTTTCCGGCTTCTGCGTCCGTTAGAAGGTGCCATTGATCTCGATCGTGCTCAACTGCCCTGCGGCGTATGACAGCTGATCCTTCTTGCGCAGATCGGCAGGATAGAAGCTGTCGTTCCACGGCTCGTAGGTCCAGCCACCCACGCCGATGCGGATCCGACTGCTTCGGTTTGCCATGAATCCTGTTTCTCCCCGCTCACCCGCTGCAGGGGGCGTGATCAACGCCCAAGGCCAAATCAGTCTACGCACTCTGGTGCAGACGTCAAAGGAGCTTGGCCCGAAGGTGATGTCGTATCGGTGTTTCCACGAACCGGTAAATGGCGACGGCGACGAGGTTCACGAGAACCAGGCTTGAAACTAGCGCAAGCGCCGCTTCGGTCGCGCCGCCCGAAAACACTCCCGTGATCTTTTCGAAGAACTGAATGACGTACGGATGAGTCAGGTAAAGCGCATAGCTGGCACCGCCGAGGGTGAGAAGAATCCGGGGAAACCTGTTTCGCCCGAACACAAGCAAGAGGCTGGTAACCAGTACAGCAGAAGGCAATCCCGCTTTTACCAGCCTGTGGTCGAATGCGCCATTCACGGTCATGATCGCGAAAACGACAACGCCACCCATGATTAATGAGTGCCCGACATTCTTCTTGACGACCAGTTCGTAGAGCATCATTCCAATGACGAACTCGAAAACGATGAGATCTCCGTAGGCCGCCAACGGCAACTCCCTCGACCCCAAGCACGCCGTGAAGATCACCGTCAACAGGCCGGTCGCGACCAGCGCACGATAACGAAGTGTCGCCATCAGGGCCAGCGCGAAGACCGCGTAGAAGAACATTTCGTAGTTCAGCGTCCAGCCGAGAAACAGGACCGGGAAGTGGCCCGATCCGTTCTTGTCGAACGGAATGAACAGAAGCGACTTGACGAGATGGACGGCATTGGCGGTGGTATTGTTTAGAAGTCCCGGGGCCAATATCGCAACGATAAATACCCCTGCGGTAAACAGGTAGTATGTTGGAAGTACTCGAATGAGCCGCTTGCGAAAGAAGTTGTCGGCACTGACCTCCGTCGAAAGCATCATCACGAAGCCGCTGATGATGAAGAAGATGTCGACTCCGAAGTTTCCACGCCCGAAACCAGGAATGTGCACGAACACGACAGCCGTGGCAGCGATGAATCGCAGCACCTCGATGACTTCGTACCGACGCTGACCTACGGCCGGCTTGGCCACCATGTGGGCCTCCGCGGAGTGGAACCTTCCGTCCGATGTCGCGCCCCAGGTCATCATGCCCTGCAGGTCCCCGTTGGTAATCTGGCGCAGAGGAACATCTGACCTGTCCTCTTGCGGACAGCTATTCCCACTCGATCGTCCCCGGCGGCTTGGACGTGATGTCATAGGTGACGCGATTGATCCCCCGCACCTCGTTGATGATCCGGGTCGCCGTCTCTCCCAGGAATGCATGAGTGAAGGGGTAAAAGTCCGCCGTCATCCCGTCGACGGAGGTGACGGCGCGCAGGGCGCAGGCATAGTCGTAGGTGCGGCTGTCACCCATCACGCCGACGGTGCGGACCGGCAGGATGGCCACGAACGCCTGCCAGATCTCGTCGTAGAGCCCGTGCCGGCGGATCTGGTCGATGAAGACGGCATCGGCCTTGCGCAGGATGTCCAGCTTCTCGCGCGTGATCTCGCCGGGGCAGCGGATCGCGAGCCCAGGGCCAGGAAAGGGATGGCGGCCGATGAAGCTGGCGGGCAGGCCAAGTTCGCGCCCCAGCGCCCGCACCTCGTCCTTGAACAGTTCGCGCAGCGGTTCGACGAGGGTCATCCCCATCTTCTCGGGCAGGCCGCCGACATTATGGTGCGACTTGATCGTCACGGACGCGCCGCCGGAAAAGCTGACGGACTCGATCACGTCCGGGTACAACGTCCCCTGGGCCAGGAACTCCGCGCCGCCGATCTCGTGTGCCTGTTCCTCGAATACCTCGATGAACAGGCGCCCGATGATCTTGCGCTTGTTTTCGGGGTCGCTGACCCCCTCGAGGGCTGACAGGAACCGGTCGGATTCCGTGGCGTGGATCAGGTGCAGGTTCATGTGGTCGCGGAACATGCCCACGACCTCCTCTGCCTCGCCCTGCCGCATCAGTCCGTGATCGACGAACACGCAGGTGAGTTGATCCCCCACGGCCTCGTGGATCAGCGCCGCGGCAACCGAACTGTCGACGCCGCCGGACAGCGCACACAGCACCCGGGCCGAGCCGACCTGTTCACGGATGCGGCGCACCGCCTCATCGCGATATCCGGCCATCGTCCAGTCCCCGGTGAACCCGGCCAGGCGAACGAAATTCTCCAGCAGCCGGCGGCCGTTCGGCGTGTGGTGCACCTCGGGGTGGAACTGCACGGCGTAGAACCGCCGCGCCTCGTCGGCGATCATCGCCATCGGCGCGTTCGGCGAGGTGCCGATGACCTCGAACCCGGGGGCAAGCCGGGTGACGCGGTCGCCGTGGCTCATCCAGACCTCTTCGCGTCCGGCCACACCCGGCTCGCCGGCCGAGTTCGGTTCCGGTGCAAAGAGTCCCGCAAAGATCCCGTCCAGCTGATGCCCCGGCGTTGGCCCGATGAAGGCACGACCGTATTCCGCGTGATGCCCTGCCTCGACCTCTCCGCCCAGCTGCGCCATCATCACTTGTTGACCGTAGCAGATCCCCAGCACCGGCACGCCCAGGTCGAACACCGCCTGCGGTGCGCGGGCGCTGCCTGGACGGGTGACGCTGTCGGGTCCGCCGGACAGGATCACCGCCTGGGGGCGCAGCTCGTGCAGCGCCGCGTCGGTCAGGGTCTGATAGGGGCGGATTTCGCAGAAGACGTTCAGTTCGCGCAGGCGGCGCGCAATCAGCTGGGTTACCTGGCTGCCGAAATCGATGATTAGAAGGCGCTGATGCTCGGTCATGCGCAGCGCTTAAGCCACCCGCATCCGGGCGGCAAGCGGGTCGGCGATTTCAGCCGGGCCACAGCGACGACAGGGCGCCGACAGGGTCCGCGGCCGTCCAGATTTCCGGTCCCAGCGCGATGAAATCCGCCACTGGCCACAGGTCGCGGATCAGGGCGGCGTCCAACGCACCTTCGGCAACGACAGGGATCTCGATCACCTCGGACCACCACTGGAACAAGTCCATCCGGACTGGATCGGCATGGCCGAGTGCCGTGGACCCGCACGGGCCGAAGCTCACATAGTCGGCGCCCGCCTCTCCCGCGTTCAACCCGTCGTGGCGCGAACTGCCGCAAAAGGCGCCGACGATGGCATCGGCCCCCAGTTCCTTGCGCGCGTACCGCACCGCCCGTGGGCCATCGGTCAGGTGCACCCCGTCCAGGCCGTGGCGTGCCGCGAGTGTGACATGGTCATCGATGACCACCGCCACGTCGCGTTCATGCGCCAGATCGCGTGCCAGGTCGGCCAGCCGGCCCAGCTCGGCTTCCTCGCCCGCCCCGCGCAGGCGCAGGCACGCCACCGGATACGCGTCCAGCACCGCCGCCAGCATCCGAGACAGATCGGACAGCGGAACGCGCGTCGGCGCGATCAGGTAAAGCTGCGGTGCGTCGGTGGCGGTCAGGTCGGTCATGGTCATTTCCCTCACACCGGCGGGATAGCGCAGCAGCGCTGGCCGCGAAAGGGAGATGCCGGCGAATACGCGCGCCGCAACCCCGTTCCTAGTTCGTGGGGCCGTCAAGCGCCGCACGTCTTCAGCGGCCCACCGGATGTGGGGAACTGGCGGAGGACGGCAGACATGGTGCTGGACGGGGCGGCCGGTTGTCTCCTAGGCTCGGCCCAACGAACAGAAAAGGGGAGAGCCGAATTGAAAGCCACGATCATTGCCGCCTCGGCGCTGATGGCCACCGCCGCCGGCGCGCAGGCCGAAACCTGGGACCTACCCACCGCCTATCCGGCCAGCAACTATCATGTCGAGAACCTGACCGAGTTCGCCAGCTGCGTGGCCGAGCGGTCGGGCGGCGCGCTTGAAATCGAGATCCACCCCAACGGCGCCCTGTTCGCCGGCAACGACATCAAGCGGGCGGTGCAGACCGGCCAGGCTCCGATCGGCGAACGGCTGCTGTCCGCGCATGAGAACGAGAACAAGCTGTTCGGTGTCGATGCGATCCCGTTCCTGGTCACGTCGTTCGACGAAAGCGACCGCCTGTGGGAAGTCGCGCGCGACAAGCTGGCCGCGGCACTGGACGAACAGAACCTCGTCCATCTGTATTCCGTGCCCTGGCCGCCGCAGGGGCTGTTCACCAAGAAGCCCATCAACTCGGCCGCCGATCTGGAGGGCCTGAAGTTCCGGGCGTATAACGCGGCGACGTCGCGGATCGCCGAACTGGCCGGGATGGTGCCGGTGCAGATCGAACAGGCCGAACTGGCCCAGGCGCTGGCGACCGGCGTGGCCGAGGCGTTCATCACCTCGGGTGCGACGGGGGTGGACAGCAAAGTCTGGGAACAGGTGGATCATTTCTATGATGCGCAGGCCTGGATTCCCCGCAACTCCGTGCTGGTGAACAAGGATGCGTGGTCCGGGCTGGACGAGGGGACCCGGACGGCCCTGACCGACTGCGGGAGCGAAGCCCGCGAGCGCGGGACGGAACGCGCCAAGGTCCTGACCTCGGAATACCTGCGGACGATGGCCGACAACGGCATGACCGTGGCCCCGCCCGGCGACGCCCTGAAGGCGGATCTCGAAGGGTTCGGCCAGACGATGACGGACGAATGGATCGCCGCCGCCGGCGAGGACGGGCAGGCGATCATCGACGCGTATCGTAAACAGTGAGGTCCGCGGCGGGTCGCGGCCCGCCTCGGCCTGCCCCGCACCAGAATCGGCGCGCAACATGGACCAGACGGCATCGGCCCCGCCGACCGGCCCGCTGCGGCGCGGGCTGAACCTTGTCTACGATGCCGGTGCCGCGCTGGCGGCGCTGAGCCTCGTGGCGCTGCTGGCGGTGATCGTGGCGCAGATGGTGGCCCGCTGGACCGGACAGATGTTCCGGGGCGGGCCGGAATACGCCGGCTATCTGATGGCCGCTGCGTCCTTTCTGGCCTATGCGCACACGCTGAACCGCGGCGCGCATATCCGCGTCGGACTGGGCCTGACGGCGCTGGGGCGACACCGGTTCTGGGGCGAGCTGTTCTGCCTGATCGTCGGCAGTGCCGCCGCCCTCTACCTCGCGTGGTACGCGGCGCGCATGGTGTTCTGGTCGCGCAAGCTGGGCGATGTCAGCCAGGGGCAGGACATGACGCAGCTGTGGATCGTGCAGACGCCGGTGATGATCGGGGCGATGCTGCTGGCCGTGGCCTTCGTCGACAATCTGATCTCGCTGGTCCGGACCGGGCGTGACAACATCCGGGACGACGGCGTGGCCAAACAGATTCAGGCCGAGTGACGAGGCGCCATGTCTGCCGAGATGATCCCGATTGCGGTGTTCCTGCTGACCCTGTTCACGCTGCTGGGTGCCGGTGTGTGGGTCGGGCTGGCCCTGATGGGCGTGGCCTGGGTCGGAATGGAACTGTTCACCAGCCGTCCGGTCGGCGACGCGATGATGACGATCATCTGGCGGTCGTCGTCGTCCTGGACCCTGACCGCACTGCCGCTTTTTATCTGGATGGGCGAGATCCTTTTCCGAACTCGCCTGTCCGAGGACATGTTCCGGGGCCTTGCGCCGTGGATGGCACGGCTGCCCGGCGGTCTGCTGCACACCAACGTGGTCGGCTGCACGGTGTTCGCGGCCGTCTCGGGATCCTCGGCCGCCACGCTGACGACGGTGGGGAAGATGTCGATCCCCGAACTGCGCCGGCGCAACTATCCTGAACGCGAGGTCATCGGCACGCTGGCCGGCGCCGCCACGCTGGGGCTGATGATCCCGCCATCCCTGATCCTGATCGTCTATGGCGTGACGATCAACGAATCCATCACCCGGCTGTTCATGGCGGGAGTCCTGCCGGGCCTTGTCCTGGCGGCGATGTTCATGGGCTACATCGTGCTGGTTTCGACCCTGTCGCGAACCTATCGTCCGGATCCGGAGCCGGCGATGACGCTGGCGGACAAGCTGCGCAATTCACGGTTTCTCATCCCGGTGATGCTGCTGATCACGCTGGTGATCGGGTCGATGTACCTGGGGCTCGCCACCGCGACTGAGGCTGCGGCCTTCGGGGTTCTCGGCGCCCTGGGGCTGGCCCTTGTGCAGCGCTCGCTCACCTGGGCGACGTTTCGCGACAGCCTGATGGGCGCGACCCGCACATCCGCGATGATCGCGCTGATCCTGGCAGGCGCGGCGTTCCTGTCGCTGGCCATGGGGTTCACCGGGCTGCCCCGGGCGCTGGCCGAATGGATCGGGGCGATGGAGCTGAGCCGGCTGCAGCTGCTGCTGGCGTTGATGGTTTTCTATATCGTGATCGGCTGTTTCCTGGACGGGATCTCGTCCGTCGTGCTGACGATTGCGGTGGTCGAGCCGATGGTCCGGCAGGCCGGGATCGACCTGATCTGGTTCGGGATCTTTGTTGTTGTCGTGGTTGAGATGGCGCAGATCACCCCGCCCGTCGGGTTCAACCTGTTCGTCTTGCAGGGAATGACGGGGCACGGCATGGGGTACATCACCCGGGCAGCCCTGCCGATGTTCGGGATCATGGTGCTGATGGTGCTGCTCCTGATCGCCTTCCCGGCGCTCGCCACCTGGCTGCCCGAGAACATGCGGCAGGTTCGACCCGGTTGACCCTGTCCGTTCCCGAGGCTTTCTGAACCCGGTGGGCCAGCCTTCCGGCTTGTTATGCTGGCGTTACCGCACCCATATGGGGATGAGGTTGGCTGGCGGCGTGGGCCGTCGCGGTACTGGGGCGACGATGACGGACCGACGCACGCGATATGCCGCCATCCTTGCTGCAGTCCTGTCGCTGTCGGTCGTGGCGGCCATGTTCGTCCTGAACGGGGCGACCGTCGCCAACGGCCAAGCCGGATCAAGCGGTGGTCGAGGGGACAGCCCCGCCGCCCCGACCAGCGTCGGGGTCCTGGAACTGTCGCGGCAGGCGGTGCCGGTCACCGTTACTCTGCCGGGCCGCGCCGTCGCCTTTCAACAGGCCGCGATCACCCCCGAGGTCGGCGGAAAGATCACCGAGATCGCCTATGAGCCGGGGACCGAGGTCACGGCCGGGACGGTGCTGTTCCGACTGGAGGACGAGACCCTGGCCGCCCAGCTGTCCGCCGAGGAGGCCGCCGTCGTGTCGACGGAGGCTGCGGTAGAGGGTGCCGAGGCAACGGTCGACCGCTATCGACGGCTGCAGGGATCGGGTGTCAGCCAGGCCGAGCTGGAAAACGCTCAGGTGGCGCTGGCCAGCGCCCGCGCGGCGCTGAGCGGCGCGCAGGCTCGCCGCGAACTGGCCGAGCTGGCGCTACGTCGCACCGAGATCCGCAGCCCGATCGACGGGATAGTTGACGTGCCGTCGGTGAGCATCGGGGACATCGTGTCGGCGGGGCCCCAGACGACACTGACCACCGTGACCCAGCTCGATCCGATCCACGTGGACGTGGCGGAATCCCGTGCCAGGTTCCTGCGCAACCTGGCACGGCAGGACGCCGGCACGCTGCGTCCCGGCGAGGGACCGATGGCACAGCTGATCCTGGAAACCGGGCAGGTCTATGATCAGGAAGGCTATATGGTCAGCCCCGGCCTTGCGGTGAGCCCGACCACCGGCACCGTGCCGTTCCGGCTGCGCTTCGGGAACCCGGCCCGGCTGATCCTGCCCGGGCAGTTCGTGCGCGTGCAGTTGCAGATCGGACTGGTCGACGGGGTGCTGGTGCCGCAGCGGGCGACCAGCCGCGCCGCGGACGGCTCGCTGACCGCTTTCCTGGTGCGCGACGGCAAGGCCGAGGAGGTTGTCCTGACGGAGGCGGGAACCCATCAGAACGCCTGGATCGTCACGGAAGGGGTCGAGGCTGGCGATCAGCTGGTGCTGGACGGTCTGACCAACCTGCGGGACGGCACCGAGGTCGCGCCGGTTCCGGTGATGATCGACGCCGAGGGCGTGGTGCGCGACGTTGCGGAAAGCGACACGGACGAGCACGGTGCGGCCGAGGGGAGCGGCACTCCGGGGCCGCAGAGCGCCGGGGCACAGCCCGCAGGCTTGGCGGCAGAGGCGGGGACGACCGCGTTCTTGGGCGCGCCGCCAGCCGACGGGTCCCCGTCCGGCGGCCCTGGATCGGCTGACGCTGCCGACGCGCTGCGGTCGGTCGGCCCGCCGGGCGGGCAGCCCGCGCCGGCGGTCCGGGCCGAATAGGCCATGGCGCAGTTCTTCATCCACCGTCCGGTTTTTGCCTGGGTGCTGGCGATCGTGACCATGCTGGTGGGTGTCTACGCACTGCTTGGGCTGCCGGTGTCGCAATATCCCGATATCGCCCCCACGACGATCCGGATCAGCGCCAGCTATTCGGGCGCGACGGCCGAGGCGGTGCAGAACTCGGTCACCACGCCGATCGAGGATTCGCTGACCGGCATCGATGGACTGCTGTATTTCGAATCGAACTCGTCCCAGGGCCGGTCCTCACTGACCCTCACCTTCGATGACAGCGTCGATCCGACCGACGCGTTGAACGATGTCCAGTCGCGGGTGCGCAGCGTCGAGTCGCGGCTTCCCTCGCCCGCGCAGACCGCTGGCGTGTCGGTCAGTCGCTCGTCCTCATCCATCCTGATGGTCGGCTCGCTGGTGTCCACCGACAACCGCTATCGCACCGTCGAACTCGGCAACCTGCTGGAAGAGGTGGTCGAGGGACCGGTCAAGCGCGTCCAGGGCGTGGGCGGGATCAACATCTTCGGGTCCGGCTATGCGATGCGCATCTGGCTGGACCCGCTGCGGCTGGCGCAGTACCAGCTGACGCCCACCGACATCGTGTCGGCGGTCGCGGCGCAGAACGTGACCGTGTCGGTGGGCGCGCTGGGGACCCAGCCGGTGCTGCCGGGTCAGCAGTTCACGGCGACCATCACGGCCCAGAGCCAGCTGACCGGGGTCGACGATTTCCGCCGCATCCTGCTGAAAACCGGCGAGGACGGCGCGTCGGTCTGGCTGGGCGATGTGGCCCAGATCGAGATCGGTCAGGAACGCTATGGTGTCGACAGCCGCTTCAACGGGCTGAATGCCTCGGGCTTCGGGGTCAATCTGGAAACCGGGGCCAACGCCGTCGAGACCGCAGCGGGGGTCCGCGCGGTGCTGGCCGATCTGCAGACGGCGCTGCCCGACGGGGTCGAACTTCGGGTCGCCTATGACACCTCGCCCTTCGTCGAAAAGTCGATCGAGAAGGTCTATCACACGCTGCTGGAGGCGATCGCGCTGGTCGTCGCGGTGATCCTGCTGTTCCTGCAGAACTGGCGCGCGACGCTGATCCCGGTGATCGTGGTGCCCGTGGTCCTGCTGGGCACTTTCGCGGTGCTGGCGGTGCTGGGCTATTCGATCAACACGCTGACCATGTTCGCGATGGTGCTGGCGATCGGCCTTCTGGTCGATGACGCCATCGTCGTCGTCGAGAATGTCGAGCGGGTGATGCGCGAGGACGGGCTGAACCCGGTCCAGGCGACGGAACGCAGCATGCGCCAGATCACCGGCGCGCTGATCGGGATCGCTGTCGTCCTGTCGGCGGTGTTCCTGCCGATGGCGTTCATGGCGGGGTCGACCGGCGTGGTCTATCGCCAGTTCTCGGCCACCATCATCACCGCGATGATGCTGTCGCTGGCCGCGGCGCTGATCCTGACCCCCTCGCAAACGGCGACACTGCTGCGTCCGCATCATGGCCCGTCGGGTTTTGCCCCGGCGCGATGGTTCAACCGCAGCTTCGATCGGATCACTGAAGGTTACGCGCGTGTCGTGGTCCGGATCGTGCGCCGGCCGTTCCTCGTGCTCCTCGTACTGGTGCTGATCAGCGTGTCGGTCTGGCAGCTGTTCACGCGGATGAACTCGACCTTCCTGCCGACCGAGGATCAGGGCGTGCTGATGGCCCAGATCAACCTGTCCGAAGGCTCGACGGCGCAGCAGACCCGGGCCGTGGTGGAGGAGATCGAGAGCTATCTGCTGACCGAGGAACCGTCCGTCGCCTCGACCTTCGGCGCGCTGGGGTTCGGCTTTTCGGGAAGCGGGCAGGGCAGGGCGATGTTGTTCGTCCGACTCAAGGACTTTGCCGAACGGCCGGAACCGGATCAGGCCGCCGCGGCACTGGTCCAACGCGCCAACGCCCGGTTCGGGTCGCATCGGGCCGGCCGCGTCACCTTCATGCAGCCGCCCCCGATTCAGGGGCTGGGCAACAGCGCCGGGTTCAGCATGTTCCTCATCGACCAATCGGGGCGTGGCGTACCGGCCCTGCAGGAAGCGGCGATGGAACTGCAACGCCGGGCCGACAGCGATCCGCGCGTCACCAGCGTGTTTGGCCGGGGGGACGAGGATGACGCCGCCCTGCGCCTCGATATCGACACCCAGCGTGCCGAGGCGCTGGGGCTGAACCTCAGCGACGTCAACGGCATGCTGTCCACGATCTTCGCTGGGCGCGAGGTCAACGACTTCGCGCTCGGGGCCACGCTGCGGCCGGTGCTGGTGCAGGGCGAGGCCGCGTTCCGGATGCAGCCCGAGGATCTGGAGGCGTGGTACGCCCGCAACAGCGCCGGCGAGATGGTGCCGTTCAGCGCGTTCATGTCGACGCGCTGGGTTCCGGTGTCGCCGCGACTGGCGCGGTTCGAGGGGACGGACGCGATATCGATCGCCGGCAGCGAGGCACCGGGAACCAGTTCGGGCGAGGCGATGGACGCCATGGAAGAACTTGTCGCGGGGTTGCCGGGTGGCGGCTATGGCACGGCATGGACCGGCCTGTCCTACCAGGAACGGCAGGCCGGCAACCAGGCGCCCTATCTGTATGCGCTGTCCGCCCTCGTGGTGTTCCTGTCGCTGGCGGCATTGTACGAAAGCTGGTCGGTGCCGTTCTCGGTCATGCTGGCCGTGCCGGTGGGGGTGCTCGGCGCGGTCCTCGCGGCGCTGCTGTTCGGTCAGTCGAATGACGTCTATTTCAAGGTGGGGGTGCTGACGACGATCGGGCTGGCGGCCAAAAACGCGATCCTGATCATCGAATTCGCGCGCGTGCTGGAACAGCAGGGCCGCGGCCCCGAGGAGGCCGCCGTCGAGGCCGCGCGTCTGCGCCTGCGCCCCATCCTGATGACGTCGCTGGCGTTCATCCTGGGGGTGTTGCCCCTGGCGATTGCACGCGGGGCCGGGGCAGCGGCGCAGAATTCCATCGGCATTGGGGTGATGGGCGGGATGATCGCGGCCACCTTTCTGGGGATCTTCATGGTGCCCGGCTTCTACGTCGCGGTTCGTCGCATGACGGGCGCACGACGGATGCAGGTTCAGGGCAGCCCGGCCGAGTGACCCCATTGGCACCCGATCGCACGGTTGCGGAACGGGAGCTCACCCGCGAAAATCGATCTCCGAAGGCCCTGCCTTGGCCTGGGCTGTGCGCAGGAGGATTTCATGATCGACACACCCGAGCGCCGGCCGGATCTCACCGACTGGATCGGCCGAACCGAAAGCCGGGACGAGATCCTGCGCCCGTTCCCGGCCGACGCGATGGCGGCCACACTGGACCGGGACGAGCGCCATCCCGACGGCACGGCGCTGCCCGCCTTGTGGCACTGGCTGTATTTCCTGCCGATCCACAAGCTGTCCGACAGCGGTCGCGACGGGCATGCGGCAAAGGGCAATTTCCTGCCGCCCGTGCCGCTGCCGCGGCGGATGTGGGCGGGCAGCCGGTTCAGCTTCCGCTCGCCCCTGCGGATCGGGACCGCGGCGCGCCGGGTGTCCAGCATCACCAGTGTCCGTCCCAAGGAGGGGCGCAGCGGCGCCCTGTGCTTCGTCACCGTGCAGCACGACCTGTTCGATGGAGATACCCACTGCATCGCCGAGGAACACGATATCGTCTATCGTGAGGAACCTGCCGCCGGGGCGCCGGCACCTGCGCCTCAGCCCGCCCCCGAGACGTCGGATTTCACTCGCGCCGTCCACCCCGATCCGGTGCTGCTGATGCGGTACTCGGCGCTGACCTTCAACGGTCACCGGATCCACTATGATCGACCATATGCCACCGGCGTCGAGGGCTATGGCGGGCTCGTCGTTCATGGGCCGCTGCTGGCGACGCTGCTGATGGACCTGCTGCGGCGCCAGATGCCGGATGCCGAGGTGGCGACATTCGCGTTCCGCGCCCTGGCCACGATCATCGACACCGAGGATTTCACGGTGCACGGCGCCCGTCAGGATGACGGTAGCATGCGCCTGTGGGTGCGCCGTCACGACGGCGCGCTGGCGATGGATGCCACCGCGACGCTGGCCTGAAAACCCCGGCGACGTGGATCCGGTGGACGCAGCGGACCTCTACTGCATCATTCCGCCGAGCGAAGTGCCAGCGTCCCAAGGACACAAAATGGCGGACGCAAGCGCCAACTGATCCTATTGTGGGCCGCAGGCTGCGCCGCATCACGGCGGGCCGGGACAGGTCACGCCCTGTCCAGCCACGTCCAACGGGAGGATAGGACGATGACACTGACCCGCCGCATGCTGATGGCGACAAGCGCCGCAGCGTTCGCCCTGACCGCGATGCCGCTGCGCGCGCAGGAGCCGATCGTGATCAAGTTCAGCCACGTGGTCGCGCCGGAGACGCCCAAGGGGAAGGGCGCCGAGAAGTTCAAGCAACTCGCCGAGGAGTACACCGATGGACGGGTGACCGTCGACGTGTACCCGAACAGCCAGCTCTACAAGGACAAGGAAGAGCTGGAGGCGTTGCAGATGGGGGCGGTCCAGATGCTGGCGCCGTCACTGGCAAAGTTCGGGCCACTGGGCGTCGGGGACTTCGAGGTGTTCGACCTGCCCTACATCTTCCCGGATCGCACGGCGCTGCAGAAGGTGACCTCTGGCGAGGTGGGCGACGCGCTGCTGGCCAAGCTGGAACCCAAGGGGATCACCGGGCTGGCGTACTGGGACAACGGCTTCAAGATCATGACGGCGAATAGTCCACTGCGGATGCCGGAGGATTTCCTGGGACAGAAGATGCGGATCCAGTCTTCTAAGGTGCTGGAGGCGCAGTTCCAGGCGCTGGGCGCCGTTCCCCAGGTGATGGCGTTTTCCGAGGTCTACCAGGCCATGCAGACCGGGGTCGTCGACGGGTCCGAAAACACCCCGTCGAACGTCTACACACAGAAGATGCACGAGGTTCAGAAACACGCCACCGTGTCGAACCACGGCTACATCGGCTATGCGGTCATCGTGAACAAGGCGTTCTGGGACGGCCTGCCGGACGATGTGCGCGAACAGCTCGATCGCGCGATGGTCGACGCCAGCGAGTATGCCAACAGCATCGCCCAGGACGAGAATGCCGCCGCGCTGCAGGCGATCCGCGACGCGGGTACGACAGAGGTGCACGAGCAGACGCCTGAAGAGCGCGAGGCATGGATGGCCGAGCTCGAAAGCGTTTACGCCGAGATGGAGTCCCGGATCGGCAAGGAGACGATCGAGATGGTCAGGTCGGCCACGCGCTGAACGTGGCTTAAGGCGGTCACGGCCGGGGTCAGGCGTCGGGATGGCGCCGCGCCCCAGACCGGCCAGGCCAGTCCGCCTCTAGCTGCGCAGCGTTTCCAACGCGCGGGTCAGGTCGTCGCGCAGCGCGCGTCGTTCCTTGGGCGCCAGAAAGACGCCCAGTTCGATCTCGCGGCCGCCGTCGGTCAAGGTCAGGTAATCCTCGACCGGCTTGCTGCGCAGCGACAGGCGGACCCAGTAGGGGTTCGCCTGCCATTGCCGGTCGGCGCGACCGGGATCGTGCCGCGTGACCGTAATTCGGTCCGGCGTCAGTTCGACCAGCTCGTGCATCTGGCCGGCGCGGTTGTTGACCCGGATCGCCATCCACAGCCCGGCCCCAACCAGCACGGCAAACGGCAGCAGCCCCCACAGCACGGCATTGCCCACGACAGCCAGCATGGGCAGCGCCAGCCCCAGCGCCGTCAGCCCCATCACCCACACGAAGCCGGTGACGGGAAGCGACCGGTGAGGCCAGATCATCAGCCGCCGGTCGGTGGGGCTGGTGTCGTGCCATGCATAGGGCATGTGGCTCGGTGGTCCCCCGTTCGGGTGCTTACGGAAAACGGGCCCCGGATTGCTCCGGAGCCCGCTTGCATCAATGTCGACGCGGCTCAGTGGTTGTGCGCGTGATCCCAGTCCTCGCGCTTGGGAAGCTGCTCGAACGTGTGTTCGGGCGGCGGCGAGGGCAGCGTCCATTCAAGGGTATCGGCGTGTTCGTTCCAGTAGTTGGGCACGGTGACCCGACGCCCGGCGAACAGCGTGTAGAACACGACGCCGATGAAGAACAGGAACGACGCAAAGGTGATGTAGGCACCGATCGACGAGATGTTGTTCCAGTAGGCGAACTCCACCGGGTAGTCGATGTAGCGGCGCGGCATGCCCTGGCGTCCCAGGAAGTGCTGCGGGAAGAACAGCAGGTTCGACCCGATGAACATCATCCAGAAATGGACATGGCCGGCCCATTCGGGATACTGCCGCCCGCTCATCTTGCCGATCCAGTAATAGACCCCGGCAAAGATCGCGAACACCGCACCCAGCGACATCACATAGTGGAAGTGCGCCACGACGTAGTAGGTGTCGTGATAGACCCGGTCCAGCGGGGCTTGCGCGAGGACGACGCCAGTCACGCCGCCGACGGTGAACAGGAACAGGAAGCCGAAGGCCCACATCATCGGCGCCCTGAACTCGATCGAGCCGCCCCACATCGTCGCGATCCAGCTGAACACCTTGATGCCCGTGGGCACCGCGATGGTCATGGTCGCCAACATGAAATAGGCCTGCTGCGTGACGCTCATCCCGGCCGTGTACATGTGGTGCGCCCACACGACAAAGCCCAGGACACCGATCGCCGCCATCGCCAGCACCATCGGCAGATAGCCGAAGATCGGCTTGCGCGAGAATGTCGAGATCACGTGGCTGATGATGCCGAAGCCCGGCACGATGATGATGTAGACCTCGGGGTGACCGAAGAACCACAGGATGTGCTGGTACAGCACAGGGTCACCGCCGCCCGCCGGATTGAAGAAATGGGTGCCGAAGTTGCGGTCCATCAGCAGCATGGTGATGGCCCCGGCCAGAACCGGCAGCGCCAGCAGGATCATCCAGGCGGTGATGAACACCGACCATGCGAACAGCGGCACCTTGAACAGGGTCATCCCCGGGGCGCGCATGTTGAGGAAGGTGGTGATGATGTTGATCGACCCCAGGATCGACGAGGCGCCCGACACGTGAACCGCGAAGATCGCCAGATCCATCGAGTAGCCGCTTTCGGTGGTCGACAGCGGCGGGTACAGCACCCAGCCGACGCCCGACCCGAGCTGGCTGTTTCCCCCAGGGGCCAGCAGCGAGGCGACGCCGAGCGCCACACCGCAGACATACAGCCAGTAGGACAGGTTGTTCAGCCGCGGAAATGCCATGTCGGGCGCGCCGATATGCAGTGGCATGAAGTAGTTGCCGAAGCCGCCGAACAGTGCCGGGATGACGACAAAGAACATCATCAGCACGCCGTGATACGTGATCAGCACGTTCCACAGATGCCCGTTGGGCGTGCACTCGGTGGCCGCGTCGGCAAACAGCCGCGCCCCTTCCAGACACATGTACTGCACACCGGGGTGCTGCAGTTCCATGCGCATGTAGACGGTGAAGGACACCGAGATCAGGCCGACCAGGCCTGCGGTGAACAGGTAAAGGATACCGATGTCCTTGTGGTTGGTGGACATGAACCAGCGGGTGAAGAACCCGCGAGTGTCATGATGCTCACCGTGGCCGTGAACGGCGGCGTCAGCCATGTCATGCTCTCCTCAGAATCAGCGCCAGCCCGGCTGGCAGCGCCGCGGGACTTTCACGATTGTTAGCCGACGAATTCCAGCCGGGCAATGCGTCGGACCGTTCGGGCAAGAGAAAACCCCCGGGTGCAGGGCACCCGGGGGTCGATCATGTGGCGCTCATCGTCCCGGTCACCCCGTCGGGGCGACCGGCAAGACGGATCAGTTCGACGCCGGGGCGGTATCCGCGTCCGTGGCCGGGGTGTCGGCTGCGGGGGCCGCGGCCGCGCCATTATCGTCGTCGCCGTTGTCGTCGTCATCGCCGTTCTCGCCGGCCTCAGGCGAGTGCTGCGCGAGGAACGCGACCACGTCGGCCTGATTCTTGCTCAGCTTGAAGGTCATCTTTGTCTTGGCTTTGTCGTTGCCGGTCTTCTCTTTCAGATAGGCGGCCGGATCGGTGACGTACTCGGCCAGCGAAGCCTCGTCCCACACCATGTCCGGGTTCTTTTCGGCCAGCTCGAGGATGCCGTCGCCGTACTTGAAATCTTCCTGCGACGCCGGCTTTCTGCCGACGATGCCGTAAAGGTTCGGGCCGGTCTTGCCACCCTTGACGATGTCTTCGCCGTCATCGTCCTGGATCATGTGGCAGGCCTTGCACTTGTTGTATTCCTTTTCACCGGCGGCGGCGTCGCCGTCCTGCGCGGCAGCGGGCAGGGCCAGGGCAAGCGCGGCGAACGTGGCGAAAATGCTGGTCTTCATCATGATGTCCTCTCAACCGTCGGAGTGGGGGCAAGGGGTCGTTTCCCTCGCCGTCCGGGATATGTGCAGGGTATAACGGTTACAAGCCGGATTAGGTCCTGACAACTTCGTCAGCGTCCCATTTCGCGGTCGCCCGACTGTCCGGGTCCAGCCACGCGGCAAAGGTCGCCTGCAACGCGGCATCCAGATCGCCCATGGTGACCGGCAGGCCCAGATCGACGAGGCTGGTGACGCCGTGCCCGCGAATGCCGCAGGGCACGATGCCCGCGTAATGCGACAGGTCCGGTTCCACATTGATCGCCAGCCCGTGAAAGCTCACCCAGCGGCGCAGCTTGACGCCGATGGCCGCGATCTTGTCCTCGCGCATCGACCCGTCGGGCAGGGCGGGCTTTTCGGGGCGGGCGATCCAGACGCCGACACGACCGTCGCGGATCTCGCCACGCAGGCCGAACTCGGCAAGCGCGTCGATCACCCAGCCCTCGAGCGCCGCGACGAAAGACCGCACGTCGCGCCCGCGCCGGTTCAGGTCGAGCATGGCATAGACGACCCGCTGGCCCGGGCCGTGATAGGTGAACTGCCCGCCCCGTCCGGTTGCGAACACGGGGAAGCGGTCCGGCTGGACCAGGTCGGCGGCTCTGGCGCTGGTGCCGGCCGTGTAGAGCGGCGGGTGTTCGACCAGCCACACGGCCTCGGGCGCCCGGCCAGCGAGAATGTCGGCGACCCGCGCCTCCATCGCGGCAACGGCGTCGGGATAGGGGGTCAGGGCGGGCCGGGACGTCCATTCGATCATCCGACCCGATTGCCGGGAGCGTAGCGGTCGCGCAAGCCTGCATGAGCCGCGCGCATGTTTTCGGTGAAGAACATGAATTTCCCTTATGTGCCGGCCGGGGGTATAAGGCGGCACCCGCGAAAGGACGAACCGACCATGACACTGCCCCTTGCCCCCGCGGCCCAGGCCATCCGGGCCGCCGCCCGCGACCGAATCCTGATCCTGGACGGTGCGATGGGCACCCAGATCCAGCAGTTGAGGCTGGGCGAGGAAGACTTCGTGGGCGACGCCAACCGCGCCGGGGGCTGCGCCTGCCACATTCACACCGATCACCCGCAACAGGGCAACAACGACCTGCTGAACCTGACCCAGCCCGAGGCGATCCAGGCCATCCACCTGCGCTACGCGCTGGCCGGCGCCGACATCGTGGAAACCAACACGTTCTCGTCCACCCGGATCGCGCAGGCGGATTACGGGATGGAGGAGCGGGTGTTCCAGCTGAACCGCGAGGGCGCACGGCTGGCGCGCGCGGCGCTGGACCAGGCGACGGCGCAGGACGGCCGGCCGCGCTGGGTCGCCGGCGCGCTGGGGCCGACGAACCGCACCGCGTCGATCAGCCCGGACGTGAACGACCCCGGGTTCCGCGCGGTGACCTTCGACCAGCTGCGCGAGGCCTATGCCGAGCAGATCAACGGGCTGATCGCCGGCGGCGCGGACCTGATCCTGATAGAGACGATCTTCGACACGCTGAACGCCAAGGCGGCGATCTTTGCCGCCGAAGAGGTGTTTGCACAAGGCGGGCGCCGCCTGCCGCTGATGATCTCGGGCACCATCACGGACCTGTCCGGCCGCACCCTGTCGGGTCAGACGCCGACCGCCTTCTGGCATTCCGTCAGCCATGCCGAACCGCTGACGGTCGGGCTGAACTGCGCGCTGGGGGCCAGCGCGATGCGGCCGCATCTGACCGAGCTGTCCGAGGTGGCCGGCACCCTGATCTGTGCCTACCCCAATGCCGGGCTGCCCAACGAGATGGGCGAATACGACGAATCGGCCGCTGCAATGGCCGCCCAGATTGCGGAATTCGCGGATGAGGGGCTGGTCAACATCGTGGGCGGTTGCTGCGGATCGACCTCCGACCATATCGCCGCGATCGCCGCCGCCGTCCCGGACAAGGCGCCCCGTCAGGTGCCCGACATCACGCCGCGGCTGCGGCTTTCGGGGCTGGAGCCGTTCGTCAAGACCGACGAGATCCCCTTTGTCAATGTGGGCGAGCGCACGAACGTCACCGGCAGCGCCCGGTTCCGAAAGCTGGTCACCAGCGGCGACTATGCGGGCGCGCTGGACGTGGCGCGCGACCAGGTCGAGAACGGCGCCCAGATCATCGACATCAACATGGACGAGGGGCTGATCGACAGCGCCGCGGCCATGACCGCCTTTCTGAACCTGATTGCGGCCGAGCCCGACATCGCCCGCGTACCGGTGATGATCGACAGCTCGAAATGGGAGGTGATCGAGGCGGGGCTGAAATGCGTGCAGGGCAAGTCGGTCGTGAACTCCATCAGCCTGAAGGAAGGCGAGGAGTCCTTTTTGAATCAGGCGAGGCTGTGCCGCCGCTATGGCGCAGCCGTCGTCGTCATGGCCTTCGACGAGCGGGGGCAGGCGGATACGGAAACCCGCAAGGTCGAAATCTGCAGCCGCGCCTACGATCTGCTGACCGGGATCGGTTTCCCGCCCGAGGACATCATCTTCGACCCCAACATCTTTGCGGTGGCGACGGGAATCGAGGAACACGACAACTACGGCGTCGATTTCATCGGCGCAACACGCCGGATCCGGCAGTTGCTGCCGCATGTCCATGTCTCGGGCGGCGTCTCCAATCTGTCCTTCAGCTTTCGCGGCAACGAGCCGGTCCGCGAGGCCATGCACGCGGTGTTCCTGTATCATGCGATCCAGGCGGGCATGGACATGGGCATCGTCAACGCCGGTCAGCTTGCCGTCTATGACCAGATCGATCCGCCGCTGCGCGAGGCCTGCGAGGATGTCGTTCTCAACCGGCGCGCCGACGGCACCGAGCGCCTGCTGGAGCTTGCGGAACGGTTCAAGGGCGAAGGCGGCGCCAAGGGGCGGGAGAAGGATCTGGCCTGGCGCGAATGGTCGGTCGACAGGCGCATGGAACACGCGCTGGTGAACGGCATCACCGAGTTCATCGAGGAGGACACCGAAGAGGCGCGGCTTGCCGCCGAGCGTCCGTTGCACGTGATCGAAGGGCCGCTGATGGCCGGCATGAACGTCGTGGGTGACCTGTTCGGCGCGGGCAAGATGTTCCTGCCGCAGGTGGTCAAGTCCGCCCGCGTCATGAAACAGGCCGTCGCCCATCTGCTTCCCTATCTCGAGGCCGAAAAGCTGGACGGAGCCTCAAGTTCCGCCGGCAAGATCCTGATGGCGACGGTGAAAGGCGACGTGCACGACATCGGCAAGAACATCGTCGGCGTCGTGCTGGCCTGCAACAACTACGAGATCATCGACCTGGGCGTGATGGTGCCGGCGACCAAGATCCTGGAAACCGCCGTCGCCGAAAAGGTGGACATCATCGGACTGTCGGGACTGATCACGCCGAGCCTCGACGAGATGGTCCATGTCGCCGCCGAGATGGAGCGGGGCGGCTTCGACATCCCCCTGCTGATCGGGGGGGCCACGACAAGCCGCATCCACACCGCCGTCAAGATCAATCCCCGCTACAACAGGGGCCAGGCCGTCTACGTGACCGACGCCAGCCGCGCGGTCAGTGCGGTCTCGAGCCTGCTGTCAAACGACAACGCGAGCTACATCAGCGAGATACGGGGCGAATATCAGAAAATGGCTGAGCGCTACAAGCGCGGCGACGACAACCGGTCGCGGCTGTCCTTGGACGCCGCGCGTCAGAACGCGGTGCGACTGCACTGGTCGTCCTACGATGCGCCGCGTCCGCAGTTCACGGGAACCCGTGCGCTTCCCGACTGGGACCTTGCCGAGATTGCCGCCTATATCGATTGGACTCCGTTCTTCCAGACCTGGGAGATGAAGGGTGTCTATCCCAAGCTGCTCGACGATCCCGTGCAGGGCGAGGCCGCGCGGACCCTGTTTGCCGATGCGCAGGCAATGCTGACACGGATCATCGACGAACGGTGGTTCACCCCGCGGGCCGTGGTCGGGTTCTGGCCCGCCAACCGCGACGGCGACGACATCCGCCTGTGGACGGACGAGACCCGCAGCGAAACCCGAGCCGTCCTGCACACCCTGCGTCAGCAGGTGACCAAGCGAGAAGGTCGACCCAACGTCGCGCTGGCCGATTTCGTGGCGCCTGCCGGCCAGCCCGACTGGGTCGGCGGCTTCGTGGTGACGGCGGGGGACGAGACGGCGCGGGTTCAGGCCTACCGTGACGCGCATGACGATTTCTCGGCCATTCTGGTCCAGGCCCTGTCGGATCGCTTCGCCGAAGCGCTGGCCGAGCTGCTGCACCAGCGCGTGCGCCGGGAATACTGGGGCTATGCGCCCGATGAGGCCTTCACGCCACAGCAACTGGTGGGCGAACCCTATCGCGGCATCCGGCCTGCGCCCGGCTATCCGGCCCAGCCGGACCACACCGAGAAACACACGCTGTTCCACCTGCTCGACGCGACGGCGGCAACCGGCGTCGAACTGACCGAGTCGATGGCGATGTGGCCGGGATCGTCGGTCAGCGGACTCTATCTGGCGCATCCCGAGGCGTACTACTTCGGCGTCGCCAAGGTCGAGGCAGATCAGGTCGACGATTATGCCGCCCGCAAGGGGATGAGCGTCGCCGAGACCGAACGCTGGCTGGCCCCGGTCCTCAACTACGACCCGGTCGAGCGGGCGGCTGCGGAATAGATCTTTTCAAGTCGGGGCAGGCTCGCTATGTCAGCGGCACCACGGATTGCGGTCGTGGCGGAATTGGTAGACGCGCAGCGTTGAGGTCGCTGTTCCTTAACCGGAGTGGAAGTTCGAGTCTTCTCGACCGCACCATGTCATACGTGTAAGTGTTGGTGTGCGATGGGTAAATATCGGAGGGTCAGGGATCTGTCCCCCCAGGTTATCCCCCCGATCAGGACGTAGCCGAGATGGCGGGTGGACCGCATTGTCCGGGTGCGGAGTTCTCCTCTGGGTCGCAATCCCAGCGACGAACCTACGCGTAGGGATGCTTCTCTTGCCTGCCGCGACTTTGCTGCTTGGCGGTCGAGACGATGGTCAATCTCGTCGACCTTCTTGTCCAACTGCGAAGTCTTTTGTCGCTCCCCGCATGGCTCATCCAGTTGAGCGGGCATGCATCGCGAGCGCCCAGCCACGCTATTCCACACGTCACTGGGTGTGCGCGGCGCGCAGACTCGTCCAGCGCATGAGCAGCGAGGCGAGTGCTTTCACGATGACCTGCTCGTCGCTTGTGCCAGCTGAGCTGCTTCAGCCCTCGATCCGATCCTGAAGTCTGCGGATCGACCTGGCAAAAGCGGCCGGCCGCCGAGTGGCCACGCGGCAACGCCATCGCCACCCTGCAAGTGTGACCATCCATGCGCTGGAGGAGGCTGGCGGTGACATTGCCGAGGACGCGCGGGTTGCTCCCCAACAGCCAGGGGCGCGCCGGGAGATGTCCGCGGCATGGCTGCCCGTTAGCCCCCCAATAGGTTCCGCAAGGATGTCGGTGCAGGCACAAATGAGGTTCGCGTGTCCCCGCAGGACGTGCGCCTCTCCTCTCCTCTCCTCTCCTCTCCTCTCCTCTCGTTCGCTCGTTCGCTCGCTGGTCGGGCCGGGCGCCGCTGTACGCAGTGTCGAGCGGCGCCTTCCGCCCCGCGCCCCGATACAGCACCGAGGAAATTCGGGTCATCGGCCTGCGCCGGAAGATCGCCGAGCGGATGGAGGCGGCCAACCAGGTCCCGCACATCACCATCGTCGAGGAGGTGGACGCCACCGCCGTCGAGGAGCTGCGGACGCGGATGAACGCGTCGACCCAGCAGACAAGGCTGACGCTTCTGCCGTTCCTCGCCCGCGCCATCGTGCGTACCGTGCGCGAGCAGCCGATGCTGAACGCGCATTACGATGCAGACGCAGGGCTGATCCGCCGCTTTGGCGCCGTCCATATCGGTATCGCGGCGCAGACGCCCTCTGGCCTCATGGTGCCGGTTCTGCGCCATGCCGAGACGCTGGAGCTGCGCGCCGCCGCGGGCGAGATCGCGCGGCTCGCCGCAGCCGCCAGGGACGGCAGCGCCAGGCGCGACGAGCTTTCCGGCTCGACCATCACCATCACCTCTCTGGGACCCCTGGGGGCGATCGCGACCACGCCGATCCTGAACGTGCCCGAGGTTGCCATCGTCGGCGTGAACCGGCTGGCGGTCAGGCCGTTCTGGAACGGCGCCGCCTTCGAGCCCAGGAAGATGATGAACCTGTCCTGCAGCTTCGACCACCGGGTCATCGACGGCTGGGAGGCTGCGGTCTTCGTCGCGCGGCTGAAGGAGCTGCTGGAGACCCCGGCGCTGATCTTCGTGGAGGGCTGAGACGCGCGAGATCCAATGCAGGCTGCTCATCATCGGCGCGGGACCCGGGGGCTATGTCTGCGCCATCCGCGCCGGCCAACTCGGCATCGATACGGTCATCGTCGACGCGGACCCTCCCGGCGGAACCCGGCAAGACCGCCGTGGTCGAGACGCCCGAAGGCCCGGTGCAGATCCGCGCCGAGGTTCTGGTCCTGGCCACGGGCT
>NZ_CANMEH010000017.1 GCF_947496875.1 uncultured Paracoccus sp.
CTGTCACAGAAACCGCGGGATAAATCCGTCCGGGGAAAGGGGAACCTCGGACATCAGAGGCTTTGTGCAACAAAGCCCAGGCGATCGAGATCGTATTGCGCGTCAAGCACTTTCTCGACGTAGATTCTCCTGGTCAACCAGTTTTGGCTCGCTCTCACGTCGTTGACGACAGATCGGATCGAGTAAACTCCCTTGGGGCCATTGATCGGGGCCTTATCGAGAAGTCGGCGAGTGCCGAGAAGCAGGCTTGACCAGTATCCCTCGGAAACGAGATTGAACATCATCTGGTTAGGCGGGGGTCTCGAGCCTCTCTTCTCATTTGCAAGACGGACGATCCGAACCGTCGTGCGAAAGGCGGCGTAGTTCCAGAGCAGATCCTGAATGGTTCTGTGGATGCCCGTTGTCTCGTCGCGAAAAGCATCCCGCCACGTGGCGATGTGCTGGTCATGCTGCGTCATTAGTTTTCCAAGCCTGAGCGCCAAACTCACCTCATCATACCGGCAGACGCCAACACCGGCGACGGCTATTCGCTTCTGATTCTTCATTCGCGCGGGCTCTTTTTATTGTTCCCGCGAATAAACGCGCATCTTGCAGTGGGCCTGAAGGGGGAAGGCCTTCCCCCTGGCCGGCACTATCGTTGCCGGCGCACCCCCTTCAGCGGGGAGACCCCGCAACGCCCCCTGAGAGGGAGAGTGCGGACGGGTTTTCCGTGACGGGTTGAGGGCTGGAGGAGTGGCCTCCGGCGCCCGTCGCGGAGATCATCCCGATGGCCAGACAGGACCGCGCTCGCCCAGGCGGCGCCCGCAGCAATCTCTATGACGACATCACCGACAAGATCATCGCCGAGCTGGAGGAAGGGCGGCTGCCCTGGGTCCAGCCCTGGGGGACGGCGGCGGCGAAGGCGCCGCTCGCCATGCCGAGAAATGCCGCGACCGCGCGGCAATATTCCGGGATCAATGTCCTGATCCTCTGGGGCGCCGTGGTCCAGCACGGCTATCCGACCCAGCATTGGCTCACCTTCCGGCAAGCTCTCTCGCTCGGCGGCAATGTCCGCAAGGGCGAGCGCGGCACCACCGTCGTCTATGCCGACCGTTTCACGCCGGAGGACGAGAAGCGCCGCGCTCAGGAGGCGGGAGAAGAAGCAGGCAGCATTCGGTTCCTGAAGCGTTTCACCGTGTTCAACGCGGCGCAATGCGAAGGCTTGCCCGAGGACATCGCTGTCGAGGCACCACCACCACCGCCATGCATGATCGAGCCGAGGGTCGAGGCGCTGATCTGTGCCACTGGTATCGATTTCCGCATCGGCGGGGATCGCGCCTTCTATGTTCCGGCGCTCGACTATGTCCAGGTGCCGCCACCGGCCGCCTATTTCGAACCGATCAACTGGCACAGGACGGCGCTCCACGAGATGGGTCACGCCACAGGCCATGCCTCGCGCCTGGGGCGGGATTTTTCGGGCAGCTTCGGCACGAAGAAATACGCCTTCGAGGAGCTGGTGGCTGAGATGAACGCGGCCTTCTGCTGCGCCTCGCTCGGCATCGTGCCGACCGTGCGCCATGCCGACTACATCGGCTCCTGGCTGGAGGTGCTGCGCGAGGATAACCGCGCCATTGTCCGCGCGGCCTCACAGGCCAGTAAGGCGGCCGACTGGCTGCTGGCGCATCTGCCCGACGAGGACGGCGCTGAAACGGTTGCGGCCTCGACCGAGCGGAGGGTGGCGGCATGATCCTCCTGACCCGTACACAGCGCGCGCAGCTCCTCGCCAATGGTCGGCATCGCGGTGCCGATCACGTCCCCGTCGTGAAATTCTTCAATCCGTTTGGCGAGGGCGTCTGGCTCGCCACCGAGCTGGATCAGGGCGGCGACATCATGTTCGGCCTGGCCGATATCGGCTACCCCGAACTCGGCTCGTGGAGCCTGGAAGAGCTGCGTGGGGTCCGGTTGCCCTTCGGCATGGGGATCGAGCGGGATCTGCTCTTCACCGGGGATTTCCCGATCTCGGTCTGGGCGGAGGCTGCGTGGGAAACCGGCAGCATCCAGGCGGCGGAACGAGCCCTCTACCGCGCCGGTGCGGCATTCACCCGCACATCCACAGATACGGAAAGCCGGGAATCCTGATTTCCGGTTGCCGGCTTTGTGGCCTGGCGTCGCACTCTTCAGAGGAAGAGGGCGGCGCTTCGCTTCGTGACGGGTTGGAGGTCGAGAGAGTGGCTCCCGGCCGCCCGTCGCGGAGATACCACGATGGCCAAAGCTGCCAGGAAGAAGCCCGTCGCCCCGATGATCGTCTTTTCACGGGCGCGCGACATTCCGTTCAACCGGATCAGGCTGTCGGACAGCAATGTTCGCGAGGCTGACGTCGAGGCGGGTCTGGACGAACTTACCCATGACATCGACCGGCGCGAGGATCTCGTGCAGGGCCTCAACGTTCGCGCCATCCTCGACGCGGACGGCGTTGAGACCGGCGATTTCGAGACCCCGGCCGGCGGCCGCCGCTACAGGTCCATCGCGCGCCTCGTCGAAGCCGGTCGCTTCCCGGCCGATGGCCTCGTCCCCTGCATCGTCAAGAAGGCCGATGCCAAGACCTCGGCAGTCGACGACTCGCTGGCCGAGAACCTGCTGCGCCTCGCCCTGCATCCGCTCGACCAGTTCAAGGCGTTCAAGCGGATGTTCGACATGGGCATGTCGAAGGAGGAGATCGCCGACGCCTGGCGGACCACGCCGCGCTACATCATGCAGCGCCTTCGTCTCGCGACGGTCGCGCCGGCGCTGCACGACGCCTATGCGCGGAATGAGATGACGCTGGCGATGCTGGAAGCCTTCACCGTCAATCCCGACCACGAGCGCCAGCAGCAGGTCTGGGAGCGGATCAGCACGTCGTGGCAGAAAGAGCCCTGGCACATCCGCAGCCTGCTGACCGAGACCACGGTTCCGGCTGCCAACAAGCGCGCCCGCTTCATCGGCATCGACGCCTATGAGGCGGCGGGCGGCCCGGTGCTGCGCGATCTCTTCTCCGACGAGAACGGCGGTTGGTTGCAGGACGTCACGCTGCTCGACCGCCTGGTTGACGAGAAGCTGCGCACTGTCGCCGACGAGATCGCCGGACAGGGCTGGAAGTGGATCGACGCGGCAGTCGAACTTCCCTACGGCTACGCCAACGGCCTGCGCAGGCTGGTCGGTGTGACCCAGGAGCTGACCGACGAGGAGCGCACCGCCCGCGAGGCGCTGCGCGACGAGTATGACGAACTCGAAGCGCAGTATGCAGAAGCCGACGACCTGCCCGATGAGATCGACCAGCGGCTCGGGGAGATCGAAGCCGAGTTGGAAGGCTTCGAGAACCGGCCCGTCACCTTCGCGCCGGAAGACATCGCCCGTGCCGGTGTTTTCGTCAGCATCGACCGCGATGGCGAGTTGATCGTCAGTCCCGGTTATGTCCGCCCCGAGGACGAACAACCCGAGAGCGTCGATGGTGAGGATGCGGGCGAAGGTGCCGACCCGTCCGATCCCGATGCGGTGCAGCGCGCGGTCATCACCGTCGGCGGCGAGCCCGTCCCGGACGCCGATGAAGAGGAGGACGATGCCGTCAAGCCGTTGCCCGAGCGACTCGTGACCGACCTGACCGCTTGGCGGACGCTGGCGCTGCGCAATGCGCTTGCTGAGAATCCGCGCGTCGCCATGACGGCGCTGCTGCACAAGCTGGTTCTCGATACTTTCGAGCGCACCGCCACCTCGGGAACCAGCCTCTATGCCGCCGTGCGTCACATCTATCTTCCCACGGATGCGACCGGGCTCGCTGACAGCGCCGCCGCGAAGATGATCGACGAGCGCGCGGACGCCTGGCGGGGGGACATTCCCTCCGGTGATGACGACCGGCTCTGGGACTGGATCGACGGTCTCGACGATGCCAGCCGCCTGGCGCTGCTTGCGCATTGCGTCAGTTTCGGCGTCAACGCGCTCTACGAGCGGCCCAACCCCTATTCGGGGAATGGCATCTCGCAGCACGGTCTCGACCGCCGCATGGCCGAGGCCGAACGGCTGGCGCAGGCCACCGGCCTCGACCTCGTCGAAGCGGGCTGGAGGCCAACGGTCGAGAACTATCTGGGCCGCGTGACCAAGACCCGCATCATCGAGGCGGTGCGCGAGGGTGCCGGCGATCGCGCGGCCGATCTCATCGCGCATCTCAAGAAGGGCGACATGGCGAAGGAGGCCGAACGGCTCCTGGCCGATACCGGCTGGCTGCCGGAGCCGCTGCGCCCCGCCATCGAGGCGCAGGCCGTGGATGGCGCGACCGATCAGGACGAGGACAGCGTGGCGCTGCCCGACTTCCTCGCCGGTGGCCATGAGGACACGGCCGAGGCCGCCGACGATCCGGAGGCCCTCGTCGCCGCCGAGTGACGCGAATCAGCGGGGCGGCCTCCGTCGCCCCGCATTCCATCCCTTCCATCTCAAGGCCCGGCATCTCGCCGGGCCGCTTTCGTTTCAGGAGCAAGATCATGTCCGCTTCCCTCATCTTCGACATCGTGCCGCTCGGCTCGCTCGTGGCCTACAGCGACGGCCAGCCGAAGCCGCCCGCACGTTTCACCAAGAAGCTCGCCGCGTGGAAATCCCGCAACGGGGCCGGTCGTCTCGTGCGCAAGGAACCGGGCCGCGAGCGCCCGACCTACACGACCACGCCGTCCTTCACCCTGCATGAAGGCGATTTCGGCGAAGGCGGCATCATTCTTATCACCGTCATGCGCAGCTACGGCATCGACAGCGATCTGAGCTTCCGGGTGATCGAACGCCCGAAGATCGGTCAAGTCCGCGTTGTGCAGGATGTCGGAGAGAACGTCGAATTGCTGCACCTCGCGGAGAACCACGAGGCGGCCGAACTCTGGCTAGCCAGGAACGGCTACACCCGCGCGCGCCTCGAGGAGATCACCGCCGACGAGGCAGGCGCCGACGCCGTCGAGGGTCGAGCTGCCGCGTGACCATCGCCGATCCCGTTCATCCGGCCCGCTTGTCCCGTGACGGCGGGCCTTCTTCGTTTCAGGAGAACACAATGGCCATTCCCGATCCCGTTCGAACGAACTTCGACACTCTGCTTCGTGCTGCCGATGACGGCAATCTCGCCCTTATGGAATGCCTCGACGCCGCGACCCGTGAGACACGCTATGTCCTGTGCGCGGTCGGCCGCGACGGGGGTGATTACGTCTTCACGCCGTTCGGCCATCTCGCAAGCGGCAACCCCTATGACGCCTATCTGCCACCGGATCCCGACGATCCTGCCGGCTTTGTCGAGAAGGCCGAAGATGGGGGCGCATCATGATGACGGTCGATGAAATCTTCGCCGATGACCGCTGCAATCCGCCATCGGAGCGCTCGCTTCCCTGGGAGGAAACCCGCAACGGCGTCACCGTCATCGTGGAACCGAAACCGCATTGGGCCGAGGACATGCGCGCCTTCCGGCTCGATGCCCGCGAATACTGCCGCTATGCCGACTGGACGGCCCATGGCGCCCGGACGCGCTTTTTCGGTCATATCGACACCTCCGGCGACGATGTGATGATGAAGGCCCGCGCCATGATCGCCCGCGAAATCGCCGATGGGTTCTGGGACTGACCGGCCCTGAAAGCCGAACCTTGCACACGGGGCTATCGGGTATCGCTGCACAAGCAGCGATGGATCGAGTTCGAGCTTCACCATTGCGCCAACTCCTTGGTGTTGTGGGGGCAACGGGTTCCGTCCCCGGCCTGAAACACACCCTGAATATCCGCCGGCAACGAGGCTGGCGCAGCAAAGCATCTGCGACGGGTTTCCGGCACCGGCTCGACGCAAAGCACCATCCCCCGCTTCCATTCGCTAACCTTGGTCCGACCGTCTCTTTGCATTCAACCCCGGTGGGGTCGGCTTACGCGCGCGTGCCGCCCTCGGGGATTCGGAAAGAATCCGAACGCCCGAGGGTGATTGCAGATCCGGTCAGACACTTCGGGCGCCTGTCGCGCGGGGGATGGTCCCCCGCCTCCAAAGACAGGAGCCGGAACCCATGTCCTACGCAGATGCCACCGCTTTCGCCGCCAGCCTCGCCACCACGCTGATGGTCGTGATCGTCGTGTTCCAGGCCGGGGACGGCACCCACGGCGCCATGCCCGCCGACGAGTTCGACGGCGACGATGAGATGGTGAAGCTCGAACTCGATCCCTTCGGCTGAGGCGCGAAAGCGCCTCCGCCCGACGGCCCGGCCCGCGTCAGGCGCAGCCGGGCCTTGTGCCATGCGCAGGCTGCGCATCGCCAGCGGCGGTGCCGAGGCCTCGCCTCGGCTGTGGAAAGGGAGAGTTGGGCCGGGATCGGGGCGAGCCTGGCGGAAGGAGAGGAGAGCGCCGCCGGGCCATATCATCCCGCTCTCCTGGAGGATCATCCAATGACCGATACCGACAAACCAGCCACGCCGGAATTCGACATGGCCGCCAGCGTCGCGCGCTTCTTCGCCGAGCGCGATGAGCGCAACCGTCGCGCTGAAGCGGTCCGTCCCGACAACAAGACGGCGCTGGCCGCCGCAGGCATCACTCTCGTGACCGTCACCTTCGACGGTTCTGGCGACAGCGGCCAGATCGAGGACATCACCGCCCAATCGGACGACCGGACCGTGGACCTGCCGCAGGGCGAGATCACCATTGCCACGGTGGCATGGGGAACCGACAAGGTGACCGCAATCTCAATGGGCGTTGAGGCGGCCATCGAACAGCTCGCCTATGACTTCCTCTCGGAAACCCATGGCGGCTGGGAGAACAATGATGGCGCCTATGGCGAGTTCAGCTTCGATGTGGCGGCGCGCACCATCACGCTCGACTACAACGAGCGCTACACCGCCACCGAATTCTACAGTCACGAGTTCTGAGGGGGCGGAAATGGCACATCCCTATCATCATGCGCTCTCGTCGGTGAAGAAATGGGGCGGCACGGTCGAGGATTACTTGCCCATCCATAGCTGGTTCGATGCCAGCAAGGAGATCCTGGCCGATTTTCGTCATCGCGCGCTTCGCTACCATGCCGAGGGCATCTTCATGGCCGAGACCATTTTCGGGGCGACGATCACCCTGTCCACCGGCAGGGTGATCCCGGCCCGATGGGTCGGGGAGCAGCATGTCCGCGAGGATCTGGGCCGTATCCCGTCCTTCGCCGATTGGGCGCGGGCAATCCACCCGGCGCCTTGGATGGGGCGGACGCAGCGGATCGAGGCGGAGGTCGATCCGCATTGCGTCAATGGCCGACTTCAGGAAGAAGTCTGAGCAGTCGCGTCAGCCTCCCCCTTATGAAAGCCTCTTGCCATGCTCAGCCATATCGTCATCTCCGTCCTGCTCTGCACGGCTTCCTGCGAACCGGCGGAAGTCCGCGTCTGGGACGGTGACTCGATCCGGCTGGGTATGGGACAGCAGTCCGAAGCTGTTCGGATATTCAACATCGACGCTCCCGAAATGGAGGGCCGCTGCATCCATGAAACCGACCTTGCCCGGCAAGCGAAGATCAGGCTGGCGGAAATCCTGCAAGGTCGGCGGGTCGAAATCCTGCGTCAGGGGACCGACCGCTATGGCCGGACCCTGGCGGCGATACGCGTCGAAGGCCGCGATGTCGGCGATATTCTCGTCGATGAAGGGCTGGCGAGAACCTGGGCCGGGCGGCGTGAGCCCTGGTGCTGATCGCCGGATCGTCCCGCCGAGGTGCGGGACGATCCACCGTCGGGACGGGAGAGTAAGAGTGCGGGCCGGTTGGCCGTGACGGATTGTGAGGCGGGAGAGGGGCTTCCGCCGTCCGTCGCGGAGCATTCCCCATGAGCCTTTCCCACCACACCACTTTCGCCTCGATCGGCGAAATTGTCGCGCGACAGATCCTGCCCCGGCTGCGTCATGCCCAGAAGCTGCCGCTGCGCATCTCCTGCATCGGTATCGCCAGCGATGACGAAAGCGATGACGTCGGCGGCTTCGACCGCACGCTCGTCATCGGCCAGTGCCAATCCCCCGAAGAGGCGCTGATCATCGCCAGCCAGCGCGTTGCGCGCGGTGATTTCCGCGTTGGACAGGGCGATGCGCTGCGCTTTCGCCCCCGCGTCATGGTCATTCAGGACAACGAACTGGGCCTTGTCCTTGCCGGTGAGGTCCGGGCCGGGATCGTGCTCTGGCAGCATCCGGTCGCCTCCGACGCCGAGGCTCGCCGCACCGTCACGGAGGCCAGCCGTCTGCGGGGCATGGCCTTCACGGCATCCGGGCGCGGCGATGCGGTATCGGCTCGTGATCTCCGCCACCGCGCCAGCCTGCTCGAGGCGCGGCTGGTCGATCCCTTCTGGCGCGAGACGACTGCCGATCTGCTGCGGCTGCCACAAGCTGCCTGACCTGTCGCCCCTTTCCATCCACTAGGCCCGGCCCCGCGCCGGGCCTTCTCGTTTCAGGAGCCTGACATGGCCGACTACTTCACCCATTTCTCCTGCCTGCTCGACGTGGGCAGCCCCGAGAACGCCGCCCGCGCGCTTGATCTCTACAACGCGCTGGCGCGCGAAAACGCCGCCGAAGATCCGCCCTCGGACGGCTTCATGCTTTCGATCCAGCCCGAACATGGCGGCACCCAGCTCTGGATGCGCGATGACGGCACCGGCGATCCCGAGCATGTCATCCAGTTCGTCAAACGCTGTGCCGCCGCGTTCGGCCTGACCGGGCTATGGGGGATGCAATACGCCAATACCTGCTCACGTCCGAGAATCGACGGGTTCGGGGGCGGCGCGCATGTCCTCGACCTCGCCACCGGCGAGACGGTGGACTGGATCTACAACGACGGTTGGCTTTCCACCGTTCTGGACGGGGGCGACCCCAATGCCTGACGTCATCGAAACCACGGTCTATCGGCTCGACGAGCTTTCCGAAGCCGCGAAAGACAATGCCCGCGCCTGGTATCGCGAGGGCGGCTTCGACTACGATTGGTACGATGCCGTCTATGAGGATTTCCGGCGGATCGCGGACATCCTCGGCATCCGCATCAAGAGCCGCACCGTCCGCCTCATGGGCGGCGGCGTGCGACAAGAGCCTTGCATCTGGTTTACGGGCTTCTGGTCGCAGGGCGATGGCGCCGCGTTCGAAGGCCACTATTCCTATCGCAAAGGCACGGCGGCGGAAATCCGTACCTATGCGCCGAAGGATGTGGAGCTGCACCGCATCGCGGATGCCCTGCACCAGGCGCAACGCCGCAACTTCTACCAGTTGACCGCCGAGGCGACCCATCGGGGGCGATACTATCACGAATACTGCATGGCGATCTCGGTCACCCGCGACAGCCCGACCTGGCAGGACATGACCGCCGATGCCGAGGAGACCGTCATGGAGGCATTGCGCGATCTCTCCCGTTGGCTTTATCGCCAGCTTGAGCGCGAATACGACTACCTGACTTCGGATGAGGCGGTCGATGAGGCCATCGTTGCCAACGAATACAGCTTCACAGTTGATGGAAAGCGCTTCGGCTGAAACCCTTCTGCGCTGCCTCACAGAACCGACAGCAGGTCCGTCCGTGAGAAGTCGTCGCCGACGAAGAGCAACGGGCAGCCGCGTTCGCTGGCGACCTCATAGGCGAAGCAATCCCCGTAGTTGAGTCCGGCGGGATGAACGCCCTTGCCCCAGCGGGCATAGGCTTCGGCGATCCTGCGTGCCGAGGCTTCAGTGACGGAGACCACCTCGAACCCAAGGCCCTCGACCAGGGCGGCGATCTCTTCACCGACATTGCGCCGCCCGGCGACGATCAGCGCCTCGGCCACTGTTCCGGCCGAGATCAGCAGGCCGTCTGCCGCCTCGATCGCCACCATGCAGGTCTCGGCCTGCGGCTCGTCCAGCACGATGGCCATCAGCGCCGAGGTATCGACGGCGATCATGCCGGCATCCCGTCATCCCCGTAGAGGAAATCCTGGCTGCGCGCGGCAGCCGCGCCGGGCAATGCCTTGCCCCGCGCCGTGGCCCGGACCCGCTCCATCAGCGCGCGCCGGCCTTTCGGGGTCGCCACCACGGCAACCGGCACGAGGCGGGCGACCTCGTGGCCCCGCCGCGTCAGGATCACCTCGTCGCCGGCTTCGGCCCGCTTCACCAGTTCGGTGAGCTGCCCCTTCGCCTCGGTGACAGAAACCCTCATCGCATATCACTCCAGATGTTCTCCGCTATTCTGCACAAGATGGTCCAGATAATGGTCCACTTCAAGCCCCCAGAGCGAAAGGAGGGCCGGGAACAGGTGCCCCCGGACGGGTTGAGAGAGGGTCGTCCGGCAGGTGCCCCTTTCCCTCTCGGAGACCGATCATGGCTTTGCCCGAACTTGCTTCCCAATCCGCAATCCGCGTCCCCGACGAGCGCCGCATGGACTTCCTGCCGCGCCTTTTTGGCCGGCGCCTGCTCATCATCGGCGAGCATACCGTCTTTCGCTTCATGGAGATACTCAGCCCCGGCGATTACAGCGGCGGGCTCTGGGATTTCTACGAACGCGCCGGCCAGCCGCTCTATCTCGCGCCGACCTCAAAGCCCCGTTGCCGCCTGTTCTGCGAAGGCAACGGCTTCGAGGGCGAGGTCTCAAGCGATGCCGCCGGGATCATCGCCACGCTCTTCGCCTTCTCGCATCTTTCCTTCCGCTACGATGACGACGAACTCGCCGAGGGCTATGGTCGCCTCTACGAGCATGCCGCCGATCACGCGGAGGCGGCGGCGATTTTCCAGGCCATCGACTGAAACCCACAAGCGCCCAGCCTGACGGTCGGGCGCTTGTTTCATGCCTGCTTTCGCCACGGCTTCAGAGCGAGAGATGGGCCGGAAGGGGTTTGAGCCGGTGCGGTCGAGAGAGAGCGCTGCCCGGCTTGATCCTGACTTGCTCTCCCGAGGAATCCCCGATGAACATGATTTCCGCATCCGCGGCGGCATCCGCCACCGCGCCGCTTCCGTTCGACCATGACGCTGAGACCGCGGCCTGCGTTTTCACCGCTGCCGGTCTGCTGCTGCCGCATCTGGAACGCGGTCAGCGTGTCGACGCCGCCACGCTGCGCGGCGCCATGGAGGCCGCCTTCGGCACGTCCGATGCCACCGGCGCTTGGGACTGGAAGACCGCCTATGATGCCTGCGAGGCGGCGACCGTCCTCTTCCTGCGCAAATACGGCAATGCACTTTTCCGCAAAGCCGGGTCTCCGTCGGCAATCCTGCCGCAGCTTACGAAAATTGCCGGGCTCCTGCCGACCCACACCCGGCGTTCCGAGGAAGCGCAGACCTTCCAGCAGTTCTCCACCCCGATCCCTCTCGGCTTCGCTGCGGTGACGGCGGCGGCGATCACGCACGCCGACCGCGTGCTGGAGCCCTCGGCCGGCACCGGGCTCCTCGCCATCCTGGCCGAGATCGCCGGCGGTGCGCTGCTCGTCAACGAACTGGCCGAGGTCCGCGCCGGCCTGCTTTCCTCCCTCTTTCCGGCCCTGTCCGTCACCCGCTTCGACGCCGCCCAGATCGACGATCATCTCGATCCCGGCCTGATCCCGACAGTGGTGCTGATGAACCCGCCGTTCTCGGTCATGGCCCATGTCGAGGGCCGCGTGGCTGATGCCGCCTTCCGCCATGTCGCCTCGACGCTGGCGCGCCTTGCGCCCGGCGGGCGGCTCGTCACCATCACCGGCGCGAGCTTCGCCCCCGACAATCCGGCCTGGACGGCTAACTGGAAACGGCTGCAGGAGCGCGGCCGCGTGGTCTTCTCGGCCGTCATCGATGGATCGGTCTATGCCAAGCACGGCACCACCATCGACACGCGGCTGACCGTCATCGACAAGCTGCCCGCCGAAGACCCGGCGGTGTTCCCGGCAGCGCCCGGTGTGGCGTCGGATGTTGCCACCCTGATGGGCTGGCTGGCGGAGCAGCTTCCGGCCAGGCTTCCCGTCGATCCCGGCCTGGCCGTGCCGGTGGCACGACCGACCGCGCCGCGCACCGTGCGCGGCTATGTCAACCGCGCCGCGCGATCCGCGCCCGACGCGCCCCTTGCGGAACCGGAGGCCGTGCCGGTCGCCTACGAGATCGTGGATTGGGAACCGGCCGAGGGCGGCCGCCTCTCCGACGCGATCTACGAGGAATACGGTCTTCAGACCATCCGCATCGCCGGGGCGCAGGCGCATCCGACCCAGCTCGTGCAGTCGGCCTCGATGGCGAGCATCGCGCCGCCGAAGCCGAGCTATCGTCCGGTGCTGCCCAAAGACATTCTCGGCAGGCTGTCCGAGGCGCAGTTGGAGACGGTGATCTATGCCGGCGAGGCCCATATGGGATTCCTCGCCGGGGCTTGGACGGTGGACGACACGCTCGACAATCTTGCTGCCACGCCGGAGGACGCCAAGGGCGCCGTCCGCTTCCGCCAAGGGTTCATGGTCGGCGATGGCACCGGCGTCGGCAAGGGCCGGGAATCCGCAGCGATCATCCTCGACAACTGGATGCAGGGGCGGCGCAAGGCGGTCTGGATCTCGAAGTCCGACAAGCTGCTGGAGGATGCGCAGCGCGACTGGTCGGCGCTTGGCATGGAGCGGCTGCTGGTCACGCCGCTGTCGCGATTCCCGCAAGGCGCAAAGATCACCCTGAACGAAGGCATCCTATTTCTAACCTATGCCACGCTGCGCTCCGACGACCGCGGAGAAAGGATTTCCAGGGTCAGGCAGATCGTCGAATGGTTGGGTTCCGACTTCGATGGAGTGGTGATTTTCGACGAGGCGCACGCAATGGCCAATGCCGCAGGAGGCAAGGGAGAACGCGGCGATGTCGCCGCCAGCCAGCAGGGCCGTGCCGGGCTGCGCCTCCAGCACGCCCTGCCGCAGGCCCGCGTGGTCTATGTCTCGGCCACCGGCGCCACCACCGTCCACAATCTCGCCTATGCGCAGCGGCTCGGTCTCTGGGGCGGCGAGGATTTCCCATTCTCGACCAGGGCGGAGTTCGTCGAGGCGATCGAGGCCGGCGGCGTCGCGGCGATGGAGGTGCTGGCGCGCGACCTGCGGGCGCTTGGCCTCTACACCGCCCGCTCGCTGTCCTTCAAAGGCGTGGAATACGAGTTGCTCGACCACGAACTGACCCCTGAACAGGTCCGCATCTACGACAGCTATGCCGATGCCTTCGCCATCATCCATAACAATCTCGATGCGGCGATGCAGGCCGCCAACATCACCGGCGGCGAGGGCGGGTCCGGCACGCTGAACCGGCAGGCCAAGTCCGCCGCCCGCTCGGCCTTTGAGAGCGCCAAGCAGAGGTTCTTCGGGCACCTGTTGACGTCGATGAAAACCCCGACGCTGATCCGGTCCATCACGGCCGATCTGGAAGCGGGACATTCTTCCGTCATCCAGATCGTCTCGACCGGCGAGGCGCTGATGGAACGGCGGCTGGCAGAGATCCCCACCGAGGAATGGGGCGATCTGAAAATGGACCTGTCGCCGCGCGAATATGTCCTAGATTACCTTGCCCATTCCTTCCCGGTCCAACTCTACGAGCCGTTCACCGACAGCGAGGGCAATCTGTCCTCGCGCCCGGTCTATCGTGATGGCCAGCCGGTCGAGAGCCGCGAGGCCGCGGCCCGGCGCGACGAGATGATCGCAAGCCTCGCCAGCCTGCCGCCGGTTCCCGGCGCGCTCGACCAGATCATCCAGTATTTCGGGACCGACACGGTGGCCGAGGTCACGGGTCGTTCGCGCCGTATCGTCCGCAAACGCAGCGTCACCATCGACCGGCTCGTCGTGGAAAGCCGCGCCGGTTCGGCCAACCTGGCCGAGACGCAAGCCTTCATGGACGATCAGAAGCGCGTGCTGGTCTTTTCCGATGCGGGCGGCACGGGCCGGTCGTATCACGCCGAACTGTCGGCGAAGAATACCCGGCTGCGTGTCCACTATCTCCTCGAAGCCGGGTGGAAGGCGGACGCCGCCATCCAGGGCCTCGGCCGCACGCATCGCACCAACCAGGCACAGCCGCCACTGTTCCGACCGATCTCGACCAATGTGAAGGCCGAGAAGCGCTTCCTCTCGACCATCGCCCGCCGTCTTGACACGCTGGGCGCGATTACGCGCGGCCAGCGCCAGACCGGTGGTCAGGGCCTGTTCCGCCCGGAAGATAACCTGGAATCGCATTACGCCCGTGACGCGCTGCGCCAGCTTTATCTCCTGCTGGTGCGCGGCAAGGTCGACGGCTGCTCACTGGAGCGGTTCGAGGCTGCCACCGGGTTGAAGCTGATGGATGCGAACGGCATCAAGGACAATTTGCCGGCCATCACCACCTTCCTCAACCGGCTGCTGGCGCTGACCATCGAGCTTCAGGGCATCCTCTTCACCGCCTTCGAACAACTTCTGACCGCCCGCATCGAGGGCGCCATCGCCTCCGGCACCTATGACGCCGGGCTGGAGACCCTGCGCGCCGAGAGCTTCGTAGTGACGGATCGGCAGGTGATCTACACGCACCCGCGCACCGGGGCCGAGACCAGCCTGCTGACCATCACCGAACGCAGGCGCAACCGCCCGGTGACGCTCGACGCCGCGCTGGCGGAACTCGACGATCCCCGCGCCAGGCTGCTGATCAACGAGCGCTCAGGCCGGGCAGCGGTGCAGATCCCCACCACCAGCGTGATGTTGGACGATGGCGAGATCGAGCGCCGCGTCCGGCTGATCCGGCCGATGGAAGCGCAGAACGTCCAGGTCAGGATGATGCGCGAGACCCATTGGGTCGAAGCCGACAGGGATGCCTTCGCATCGGCCTGGGAAGCCGAAGTCGCGGAGGTGCCGGAGTTCGCCGAGTCCACCTTGCACATGGTGACGGGCCTGCTGCTACCGATCTGGAAGCGGCTGCCGAACGACTCCACTCGCGTCTATCGGCTTCAGTCTGACGCCGGCGAGCGCATCATCGGCCGCAAGGTCTCCCCGGCTTGGGCGGCCAATGCGACCGAGACCGGCATCACCTCGGTCTCGCCGGACGATGCCTTCGCGGCGCTGCTGGAAAGTCGGATCATCCTCGATCTCGCTGAGGGCCTCCAGCTTCGCCGGGTCCGGGTCATGGGGGCAAACCGGATCGAGCTGTCGGGTTTCACCGACACCATGCGCCAGCGCCTCACGGCCTATGGGCTGTTCCACGAGATCATCTCCTGGAAGCTGCGCATGTTCGTGCCGGTCGATGCCAGCGGTCCGGCGATCCTCGGGAAGCTCTTCGACCGCTGGCCGGTCGAGCGCATCGGCGAGCGGGAGGCAGCCTGATGCCCAGGCACGACGCATCCGAACTGGCGATCCGCCTTGGCCGAGAGGCCGAGGCGGTCTGCCGCCACTACCTGTCGTCCGGCCACCGCGCCGGGCGATACTGGCTGGTCGGTGACGTGCAGAACACCCCAGGACGCTCCATGTTCGTGCGACTGACCGGCCCGGAATCCGGCAAGGGTGCGGCGGGCAAGTGGAGTGACATGGCGACGGGAGAGCATGGCGACCTTCTCGACGTCATCCGCGAGGCGCTCGGCCTCGCCGATTTCAAGGACGTGGCTGAGGAAGCGCGCCGCTTCCTCGCCCTCCCGCATCCCGAACCGGCAAAGACGAGAGCGCCGACCGACAGCACATCCGGCGCGGCACCCGGTTCGCCTGAAGCGTCGCGGCGGCTCTTCGCCATGGCGCAGCCGATCCACGGCACCCTTGCTGCGATCTACCTCAACCGGCGAGCGATCACCACGCTCGAAGGCACCACCGCGCTGCGCTACCATCCCCGGTGCTATTACAGGCCCAACGAGCATGCGCCCACCGAGATCAGGCCGGCGATGGTCGCCGCCGTCATCGATCTCACCGGCCACCAGACCGGCGCGCATCGCACATGGCTCGCCCCGGACGGTTCCGGCAAGGCGCCTGTCGAGACACCGCGGCGGGCGATGGGCGTCCTTCTCGGGCACGCTGTCCGCTTCGGAACCGCCGCTGAGGTTCTCGCCGCCGGCGAGGGCATCGAGACCGTGCTGTCGCCCCGTCAGGTCCTGCCCCGCATGCCGATGCTGGCGGCGCTTTCGGCCGCTCACCTCGCTGCCATCCTGTTCCCGCCGTCGCTGCGCCGGCTCTATGTCGTCAGGGATCGCGACCCGGCCGGGGACGGTGCAAGAGACGGCCTGGCCGCCAGAGCAGAGAGCCTCGGGATCGAGGCGATGTCGCTCACGCCGCTCAACGGCGATTTCAACGATGATCTGCGACGCCACGGCGCCGATGCCCTCCGGGCGCGTCTGAAGGATCAGCTTCATCCTGAAGACGTCCGCCGTTTCATGGCGGGGTGATAGTGTGATCGGTCCCGGAGGCGCGGCCCAGCGTCATCCTCTGCCGGTTTCAGTCTTTCGCCATCGGCAGGTGCATCCATCGTCGGAGAGTCCCGCGCCCACGGCCTTCGGAGAGGGCGATCGGCGCACAAACGGGCCGGGCAGGCAATGGCCGGGTTTGGACTATTTTCCGCCGGCGGGGAGCCACCCCACGCGACAGGTCGCGTGGGGACCCCGTCTCTGGCCCCGCCTTTGCATCGCGAAAGTCAAAATAGCCCACCCCGGCCATCGAGGCCCTCGCGGAGCGGGCGAGGGCTGCCAACCCGTCCCGCCCGTGCGCTTCGACGCCTGCGAAGGCCGCGATGGGCGCGGTCTCCAGACGAAGGACGCTCCCGATGACGAACGAAACCTATTCCGCAGGCGACGAGCCGGTCCACACCTCCTCCCAGACCGATCACACCCTCACCGAACTCCAGCTCTACGGCTGGCGCCCGTTCCAGGACGAACCCGATCCGAGGCCGCTGCCCGAGGGCAACACCGTCGCCGCCGCCGTCACCGACATCTTCGACGCCCTCGTCGCGACGCTCGGCGACACCCGCTTAGAGCCCGACCTCGAAGAGCTGCTCTGGGGGACCGTCAATCTCTTCCACCGCGCCACCGGCCGGGTGGAGCGCGATCTCGACGACAACGAGCAGGCGCAGCGCCGGCTTCAGCGGGAACAGGACGGCAGCGAGGTCAAGTCGGTCGAACTCGAACGCCTCACGGCCGAGGGGCAGGCCCTGATCGAACGGCGCGCCAGCATGGAACTCTTCCGCGACCTCGCGGCCGAGGCTTTCGAGCACCACACCGGCAGTGCCTGGCGGCCGCGCAGCGGCTCGATGGTCAACCATCGCAACCTGACCGCCGCGATGATCGACAGCCGCGACTTCCTTGCCGCGAAGCGCCGGGCCGAGACCGAGGTGATGCTGCCCGCCGGCCCGAAGGTTGCCGTGACTGGCGGCGCGGACTTCAACGATCACCGCCTGATCTGGGCGAAGCTCGATCAGGTCCATGCCAAGCACCCCGAGATGGTGCTGCTGCACGGCGGGTCGCCGAAGGGAGCCGAACTGATCGCTTCCCGTTGGGCAGATCACCGCAAGGTGCCCCAGGTCGCCTTCCGGCCCGACTGGACCAAGCACGCCAAGGCGGCGCCGTTCAAGCGAAACGATGCCATGCTGGACGTGCTGCCGGTCGGCGTCCTCGTCTTCCCCGGCACCGGGATTCAGGAGAATCTCGCCGACAAGGCCCGCAAGCTCGGCATCCCGGTCATGAAGTTCGACGGCGGCGCGTAAGCGCCGCCGCCTGGCGGCTTTCGGCCGCCGATACTTGACAAGATGCAAGGCCGCGCCTTTGATGGAACATCCTTGCAGAACCGGCGAAGCAGCATAGTCGCAGGCGGAGCGCATCTCCCGGCAGCCTGTCGTGATCCCCAACCGTTCTCTGGAGGTTTCCATGACGCTGATCCTGCTCGCCATCTCGCTCACCATCGCGGCCTGCGTGATCGCCTGGAATCTCGCGATCTATGCCTTGCCCGTCATGGCAGCCATCACGGCCGCGCAATATGCCTGGGGCGCGGGCGCCGGGGTCGTGATGTCCGGCCTCATGGCCATCGGCGCCGCCGTGCTCTCGATCGCGCTTGTGATCGTGACTCTTGGCTTCGCGAAGAACCCGGCCCTGCGGCTCATTGCGCTCGCTCTCTTCGCCGTGCCCGCCGTCATCGCCGGCTATGCCCTTGTCTATGGCATCACCAAGAACGCCATCGACTCGGGGCTGGTTCTCAACCTGTTCGGCGGCATGGGCGGTCTCGTCATCGGCATCTCGGCCATCGTCAATCTGAACGCCCTCGGCGAGTCGGTGTTCTCGCGCTGAAACGGCAGACGCGATCAGCCACTTCTGAGGAAGGCCGGCAGCTTGCGCCGCCGAGCCCCGGTCGTTTCGCCCAAGACGGAAAAGCAGTTCGTCGCAGCATGTCACCATCGCACCCGGTCTGCTTCTCGCGGCGCTTGAAATGGTCTGCGGTGCGAACCGTGGTCCCGTGCGGTCGATGCCCCGCTGCATCGGTCCACGTCGTTTCGTGGGGCCTTCGCGAACACCTTCCTTGTCCCTTCACGATGCTGAGGGACCGAGCCTTTGGCCGATGAAGCAGGGCGGCGACATACCGGACCTGAGAACCCGATAGCCTGTCCGATCACATCGCGGATGACATGGCCTTCCGGCGGCGGACACGACGGTGACCGGCAAAGACGGTTGAAGGAGTGCCATGCCGGTGGTCTCGGTTCGCATGGGGGCCTGCCTGGTCGCTGTCGCCAGCAAGGACGATGGTTCTGCTGTGCGTCCCCGATCTGCTTTCGAAAGCACCATCCCTCCGCCTGACTGATCCCCTAAGTCCGTTCGGCTTCCACCAGCAACCCCCGCGGCTCCCAGCCGTGTTGCCGCGCAAACGCGGCTGCCCGCCCCACCTGGGGCCTTGGGGGCAAGCTGCAGCAAGGGCGGCAGTTGCAGGAGTCTTCCGACGGCCTTGGCCGGGTCTCGTCGGAGGGACGGTCCCTCCGAGGAGCAACGGAGACCTACAATGCAGAACATCGTCATCCTCGCCGGCAACATCGGCCAGGCTCCCGAAACCCGCACCACCCAGGGCGGCACCGGCATCACCCACTTCACCCTGGCCACCTCGCGCCCCCGCTATTCGGAAGGCCGCGTCCTGCGCGACGAGAACGGCTATCGGGTCCAGGACACCGAATGGCACCGCATCACCTGCTTCAACGGCCTCGGCAAGACGGTCCAGCAGCATTGCGACAAGGGCATGAAGGTTCTGGTTCGCGGCCGCATCCACTACACGAAATGGACCGATGCTGCCGGGGTCGATCGCTACGGCTGCGAGATCATCGCCGAGACGGTCGATTTCCTGAGCCGGGCGAAGCAGACCCAGAACGACGACGGCAAGTTCATCGACGACGATGACATTCCGTTCTGATCGGGAACCCGAGGCCCGGCGGCGCAAGCCGCCGGGTTTCCCTCCTGCTTCACCGGATCGCGCCCGCCGCTTCTGGCAAGGTCCAGCGACCGAATCAGACGGGCATGGACGGGAGCGTCGTCTCTCTATCCTTGATAATTGCACCTGAATTTCGGCTGGTGCTCACAGCGAGAACGACTATTATAGCCGTAGTTCTGGAGTGCGTGCGTATCCCGGTGGGAGGTGATCATGTATGATCACCGCTCGCCAATCTCGGGCTGCGCGCGCGTTACTGGGATGGACACAGGAGACGCTCGCCGACAAGGCCCAGGTCGCATTGACCGCACTCAAACGCCTCGAATCCCAAAGCGGGCTCGAGGTGTTCGAGTCCACCCGCGACCAGGTGCGCCGCGCTCTCGAAGCGGCCGGGATCGTTTTCTTGTCGACGGATAAGGGCGAGGGCGTGTTGCTGCAACACGATACGGTCAACACCGACAAACGGTGAAACAGCGGACAGCGTGATGTCAGGTTCTCGTCAAAAGGAATGGCTGTCTTCCGCCGAAGATGGTTAACAAATACGTTACCCAAACATGAGCGAATGATGGGACGCCCGACACAGACTTTCCTCGACAAGCCACCGTCCAGCCAGACGCTGACGTCCTATGATCGCGAGCATATGAAACTCTACATGCGCCTGCTCGATGCCGAGCGTGATGGCGCCGATTGGCGCGAAGCTGTGCAGGTTCTCTTTGGCCTCGATCCCGAACATGACCCCAAGCATTGCCGGTCCATCCATGACGCTCACCTCGCCCGCGCGCACTGGATGACCGAACACGGCTACCGCGAGCTGGTCCGCGAAAGCCAGCGCAATTCCTGACGCGTGATGCGTGCCGCGCATCACCTGTTGACCATCGCCTGACTTCCTCAATTCAACGCGTGCGGGAATCCTGACCCTTCTCAATTCGTTTGAGTAGACCCGGGAGGCCGCGATGACCCCTGACGCATCGACTTGGCGTTCGTCGGCGCAATACGACCATCTGGATGAACTGACGGCATCCGATCTGGCCTGGGAATGGCTGCGCCGCAATGACGATTATGACGCAGATTTTGAAGCCTCAATTGCCGACCATGGAGACCCCCAACCGCTGACCGAACGGATCCGGCAGCGATGGGGGTTGCGATTTCCCTGTCGATCCGTTGGTCCCGCCACCCGATGCGCCGGTCTTTTGGCTCCCGGCGGAGGACACAAGTGTGGTGGTGCTGACCGGGGTCCCTTCGGAACTTGGCGACAGCGCTGACGTCACTCCGCAGAACTGCCGCATCGACTACGCGGTCGAGAATGCAGGTGCGGAGTTTCACTTTCCGCTCGGCAACGGGCAGAAGCTCCAGATTTTCGACGGTGCCATCAAGGGGGACGCGATCGCGGTCGCCATCGTCCCTCTCAGCCTCGCCGGTTTCGACCGGATCGAGGCCATTCAACGCTTCCTTTCGGCCCTGCATGGTCGCGCGATCCCGCCGGATACGCGCCTGACACGCCAGCAACGCGCACGCCTCCGACGGATGCTGCGGGCCTTCGATGGCCATCGGGCCGGCGTCACGCAGCAGGAGATCGCGCGGGTTCTTCTGAACACCGGCCGGCTTGAGCGGGACGAATGGCAGGCGTCCTCGGCCCGTCATGCCATCAAGGCACTCCTGCGCGACGCCCGTTCCATGGTCGCCGGCGGTTATCGGAAACTCCTTCGTCATCGCCGCCCACGATAACGCGATCCTTTGCCCTGATGGTGGGCGATTTCGATACCCCCCAACTTCGCCCTGCAACTCGCCGCTCTTCCTGCGCCACCGTGGTCATTGCCCGCCGCTGATCCGCAGCGGCCGCTTGCAACCCCACGGAGGCCCGATCATGCCACATGAACCCGTCGTCCTGCCGCCGCGTTTTCTACGGACCAAGGAGGCCGCGACCTTTCTCAGCCTCTCGGCCCGGACCCTCGAAAAGCACCGCACCTACGGAACCGGGCCTGCCTATCGCAAGCTCGGCGGCCGTGTGGTCTATGCCATCGACGATCTCGAGGCCTGGACCGAGCGCGGCGCGGTGACCTCCACCTCCGATCCGCGTGGCTCAGTGCTGCCCGCCAAGCGTCAGTCGCTTCCGTCCGGCCCGCAGGCCGGTCGTTACGCCCGCTGATCGCAGCCGGTTCCCTTCATGACGGTGCGACGCCGATCCCTTTCTGAGCGCGGGCAGCTCGACCTGTTCCGGGCGCTCCCCGGCGACTTCGCGCCACGAGACGCGCAGGATCTCATGGCCTATCCCTTCTTCTCCCTCGCCAAGTCGAAGCGCATCGCGCCCATCGACTTCGCTGCCGGCAGCGTGACCATCCGGGTCGAGGCGGTTCCCGATCATGGCATGGCCACGATCTGGGACGCCGACATCCTGATCTGGGCCGCGAGCCAGATCGTCGAAGCCCGCGATGCCGGGCTTCGCACCTCCCGGCTGATGGCCGCCACGCCCTATGAGGTTCTCACCTATGTCGGGCGCGGCACGTCGCTTCGCGACTACCAGCGGCTGAAGGCGGCGCTCGACCGGCTGCAATCGACCACGATTTCCACCTCGATCCGCCAGCCGACCGAAGGCCGCCGTCATCGTTTCTCGTGGATCAACGAATGGCAGGAGCGCACCGACCGCAACGGCCGACCCGACGGCATCGAGATGATCGTGCCGGACTGGTTCTACCAAGCCGTCCTCGACGATGCGCTCGTGCTGACCATCGACCGGACCTATTTCGATCTCACCGGCGGCCTCGACCGCTGGCTCTACCGCCTGGTGCGCAAGCACGGCGGCCGCCAGCGCGATGGCTGGCGGTTCGATTTCCGTCACCTTCACCAGAAATCCGGCAGCCTGTCGCCGTTCAAGCGCTTCGCCTTCGAGCTGCGCGACATCATCCGGCGCCAGCCTCTGCCGGGCTATTCGCTGTTTCTCGAAGCTGAGGTTGGCGGGCGGATGCTGCTGGCCTTCGAGCCGGTCGCGCCCTGTGGAAAACCTGTGGATGGCCTCGTGCTATCAGGAACCCGGACTATCGTGCTATCGGGAACCGGAGGCTCGTGCTATCAGGAACCGAAACCGGGCTTAACACCCGGAACCCATTCAGGAAATCGCGCCCTTAACTTAGAGTCTAACAAAGAGTCTAACTTTGAAGAGCGCGCGCGCGATGTGGAAAACCTCATCCGCGACACCGCCAGAAGCCTTGGTAGAGCCGCTAAGAAGAGGGCATCCGACGCCCCGGCATCGCCTCGACCGGCATCTGATCGAGGCGCAACCGAGGCTCCTGAATCTGCAGAAAGACCCCGCCTGCCTCTCGATCTGCCGGGGGGGTGCAAATGATCATCGCGCTCCTCAACCAGAAGGGCGGTGTCGGCAAGACGACGCTGGCGCTGCATCTTGCCGGTGAACTGGCTCAGGGTGGCAAGCGCGTCACCCTGATCGACGCCGATCCGCAAGGCTCCGCCCTCGACTGGTCGCAACAACGCGCGCGTGAGGGCCTGCCACGCGCCTTCGGCACCGTTGGCCTGGCCCGCGACACGCTGCATCGCGAAGCGCCCGAACTCGCCCGCGATGTCGATCGCATCGTCATCGACGGGCCACCGCGCGTCGCCGGCCTCATGCGCTCCGCGCTGCTCGCCGCCGATCTCGTGCTGATCCCGGTGCAGCCATCGCCGTTCGACGGCTGGGCTTCGGCGGAGATGCTCGCCCTCCTGGCGGAGGCGCGCATCTACCGGCCCCAGCTCGTTGCCCGCTTCGTGCTCAACCGCTGCGGTGCCCGCACGGTCATCGCCCGCGAGACCGCCGAGACGCTGGCGGACCACGATCCTCCCGTGCTCACCAGCGCCATCGGCCAGCGCGTCGTCTTCGCCGACACCGCGCAGACCGGGCGGCTCGTCCGCGAGATCGGGCGCCGATCACCCGCCGCGCGCGAGATTGCCGCCCTGGCCGCCGAGATCGGCCTGCTGGGGATCGGGAGGGTATCGGCATGACGATCCTTACCGGCGACTGCCGCGAAGAAATGCCCTGGCACGCACCCTACGACATGATCCTCGCCGATCCGCCCTATGGCGACACCTCGCTCGCCTGGGATCGGCGCGTCGAGGGCTGGGTCGCGCTGGCGCGCACCGCCCTCAAGCCGACCGGCTCGCTGTGGGTCTTCGGTTCGCTGCGCAGCTTCATGGCCACCGCCGACCGCTTCACTGACGCCGGCTTGCGGATCGCGCAGGAGATCGTCTGGGAAAAGCAGAACGGCACCGGCTTTCATGCCGACCGCTTCAAGCGGGTGCATGAACTGGCCGTCCAGTTCTATCCCGCCGAGACCGCTTGGCGTGACATCTACAACGACGTCCAGACCACGCCCGACGCGACGGCCCGCACGGTGCGGCGCAAGCAGCGCCCGCCCCATACCGGCCAGATCGACGCCGGCCATTATGTCAGCCATGACGGCGGGCCGCGCCTCATGCGCTCGGTCATCTACCTGCGCAACTGCCACGGCCGCGCCATCCATCCGACCGAAAAGCCGTCGGCGCTCCTGGAGATCCTGATCCGCACGAGCTGCCCCGAAGGCGGCCTGGTCGGCGACTGGTTCGCCGGTTCCGGCGCGGCCGGGGAAGCCTGCCGGCTTTCCGGCCGGCGCTATCTCGGCTGCGAGATCGACCCCGACATGGCCGAGTGCGCGCGGGCGCGCATCGCCACCGTGCTGCCATTCCATGACGGAATTTCGTCATGACGGCGCGCACCGAGAAGCGCAGCTTCGCTACGCGCCCGGCCGATCCCGATAGCTGGATCAAGGCGGGCGACGCGCCGCCAAAGCGCACGGATACCGCCGACGCCTATTCGGCGCGGCTGACTGTGGACATCACGCCGGCGCTGCGCGGCCGCATCAAGATCGCGGCCTTCCAGCGCGGCATCACCGTCGCCGACATGCTGCGCGACCTGCTGGCGCGCGAGTTTCCCGACATAGGGGGAGACCGCCCATGATCGGCATCGACGCCCATGACGGCGATCTGACCCGCGCGGAACTGACCCGGGTGGAAGGCAGGACCGAATACTGGATCAGATTCGGCCATGCGACTGGTGAGCAGATCCTCGATCGCAACCGGCGTGTTGTATTCTTCCATCCCGGCACGGTGTTTGCGTTCGTCCGCTGGGCGGCGAACGACCACGGCACGATCATTTCGCGCCTCGACATCCTGCGCGCGGTTGCGCCGGGCCAGTCCTATCAGACGCTGCCCTTCGTCCGTCCAGGCGGCGAAATCCTGCTGAAGATCGAAGGCTGGCCGAAGGTCGAGGCTGTCCTTCGCCATGTCGACGGGATCGAGGCCATAGGTGTCGATCCGGCCCAAGTCGATCCCGATCATTGGCGGCACGTCTCCCACTGGATAAACGCAGGCGAAGCGCCGCGTCCCTACACCGCGGAGCGTCATCAGGCATGGCTCTGGCGGCGGGAGATCGCCCCATGACGCGCTTTCGCTATGTCATGGTGACGACGGTTGCCACGCTCGGGATCGCCTTTGCCGGATTCGTTCCGACTGCGCCAAGGCTGGTCTGGAACGCATCGGCCAGCGTGCCGATCGGGTTCTATACTGTCGCACCCGACGACCGGATCGCGGTGCCCGATCTGGTCGCCGTCATCCCACCCGAACCCTTCGCCTCGTTTATGGTCGAGCGCGGCTACGTCGCACGCGACGTGCCGCTTCTGAAGCACGTTCTCGGCCTGCCCGGACAGCGCCTGTGCCGCGATGGCCGCGCCATTATCGTCGACGGCGTTCCGCTCGGCGAGGCGCGCGACCACGACAGCTTCGGCCGAGACCTGCCGGTCTGGCAGGGCTGTCGCGTCATCGCCGAGGGCGAAGTGTTCCTGATGAACCCGGACGTCGGCGACAGCCTCGACGGCCGCTATTTCGGCCCGTTCCCCGCCTCGGCGGTGATCGGCCACGCGATCCCGCTTTTCACCGACGAGGACGGCGATGGCCGCTTTGTCTGGCGCGCGCCGATGCGGTGACGGCGCGTCCATAGCGGGGCGGTTGAGCCGTCCCGCATCTTCTCCACCGCATAGGAAAGGAGCCTTCCATGGCACAGATCGGCCAGTTTACCCGCACCCCGTCCGGCTATTCCGGGCGACTCCGCACGCTCTCGCTGGACGTCGAGCTGACCTTCACGCCGTCGGAAAATGCGGACGCCGACAAGGCGCCTGCCTATCGCATCCATCTCGGCGATGAGTATGGGCCGGAGGTCGGCGCAGGCTGGAAACATTCCGGCGAGCGCGCGGGACCGTTCGTCTCCGTGCTTCTCGACGATCCAGTTTTCCAGCAGCCGATCCGCGCCCGCCTGTTCCAGTCGGACGAAGACGGCCGCGACTGGGGCTTGCACTGGACCCGCCAAAAGAAGCGCGACGAGCAGGAGTGATCATGGTCACGTCCTGCATCCGTCCCGCCTCGGGGAGATGTGGCGCCCGCCGCCGCATCCTCCTCCTTCTTCTTTCCGGCCTGTTCGTCACAGCCATTGCCCCGCTGCCCGGCCTGGCGCAGATCGCCGTGATGGGTCGTGCCGTCGCCGTGCATCCGCACGGCGCCCATATCGAAGAGGCTTCGCAGCGGTTCGGCATCCCGGCGGCATGGATCATCGCCGTGATGCAGGTCGAAAGCGCGGGCAATATGCACGCCATATCGTCTGCCGGCGCGATGGGGCTGATGCAGGTCATGCCCTCGACTTGGGCGGAGCTGCGCATCCGCCATGCTCTCGGCCGCGACCCCTTCGAGCCGCGCGACAACATCCTCGCGGGCACCGCCTACCTACGCGAGATGTGGGATCGCTACGGCAATGTCGCCGCGATGCTCGCGGCCTACAATGCCGGTCCCGGTCGCTACGATGAATACCGCGCGACGGCTCGTCCGCTGCCTGCCGAGACGCGCGCCTATGTCGCTGCTTTGACGCCGATCCTGCTCGGCGAGCGGCCTTCCGGCAGCGGCTCGACGGTCGCTCCGCCGCCCGACTGGCGCGAGGCGGCGCTCTTCGTCGCGCGTGAAATCGGCGCTTCCGCTGCCGATCCCGCGTCCCCCGACCGAACGCCGGACGATGCCCCTTCGCTCGTCCCGGCGGCACCGGACGCACTCACCGCCTTGCAGTCGGAGGGGCTGTTCGTCGCCCGCGATGCCGGTGGGGACCGGCCATGAGCAGCGGCACCGCAATTCGCATCCCATCGGGCGCTGGCGTGTCATGGAGGGCGCAGAGGGTGGCGGCAGGCACCACGACCGAAAGATGGCAGGATAAAAGCGCGCACGGTGCGGCTCAGGCGGGCGGTTGTTTTTGTTCATGTTTCTGGCGCGTTTCGCACCGTGCAGCGCTATCGCGCACCGTGTGCTTCGCGTCCATCTTCCTGATTTTCTTCTCAGTTTTGCACCGTGCGGGGATGTGCCATGTCCGATGAGCACGAGTTTCGCATCCGTCCGGGGCGCATCCGCTCGACCCGCGCGCAGCAGACCCGGCCCTTCATCGCGCAGGCACTTGCCGCCGCGAAGAAGGCCGGAGGCGGCGTCTCGCGATCCGGTCGCGTCACCTCCGGTAATCGCTCCCGCTTCGGGCGCGGCCAGCGCGCCAGCGTTCAAGCCAACCGCCTCATCACCTCCCGCACACGCGGCGCTGTCGTCAAGGCGCGCGTCGTTCGCCACATGGCGTCGTCGGCGCCGCTTGGGGTGCATCTCGATTATCTGCGCCGTGACGGCGTGACCCGAGACGGAGAGAAGGCAAGGCTGTTCGGGCCGGGAACCGAGGACGCCGATGGTCGCGCCTTCGCGGAGCGCTGCGGTGATGACCGGCATCATTTCCGGTTCATCGTCTCGCCCGACGACGCGCCAGACATGTCTGACCTGCGATCCTTCACCGACGATCTTGTCGGGCAGATGGAAAAGGATCTCGGCACGCGCCTCGACTGGGTGGCGGTCGATCACTGGAACACGGCGCATCCGCATGTCCATCTGATCGTGCGCGGCGTTCGCGATGACGGGCAGGATCTCGTGATTTCCCGCGACTACATCAAGGAGGGGATGCGGGACCGGGCGCGCGATCTCATCACCCTGGAGCTGGGGCCGTGCACCGATCTCGATATCCGCCGCAGCCTTGAGGCCCAGATCGAGGCGGAACGCTGGACACAGCTCGACCGGCAGCTTGTCCGTGACGCCGGCAAATCCGGTATCGTCGATCTCGCCCCGCTCGCTGATCACCCGCAGGATGAGTTCCATGCGCTGAAGGTTGGTCGGCTGCGCACCCTCGAAGTTCTTGGCGTCGCCGGGCAGATCGGCCATTCGCAATGGTTCATCAAGCCCGAGGCCGAAGCGGTCCTGCGCGAGATGGGTGAGCGCGGCGACATCATCAAGCGCATGCACCGTGCCCTGACCGAACGCGGCATCGAGCGCGGTTCGGCCAGCTATGTCCTCGCCGGTGAAAGCCTGGACGTTCCCATTATCGGCCGCCTGGTCGAGCGCGGTCTCGATGACGAGTTGAAGGGCAGCGCCTATGCCGTGGTCGATGGTGTCGACGGCCGCAGCCATCACATCAGGCTGCCGTATCTGGATGCCGCCGGCGACAGCCCGCCCGGCTCGATTGTCGAGCTGCGCGCTTATGAGGATGCGCAAGGCGCGCGCCGTGTCGCGCTTGCCGTCCGCTCCGATCTCGATCTCGGCGCGCAGATCGGCGCCTCGGGTGCGACCTGGCTCGACCGGCAGGCCATCGCCCGCGATCCGGTTGCGCTCTCGAACAGCGGCTTCGGCGCCGAGGTCCGTCAGGCTCTGGATGACCGCGCGGAACATCTGATTGGCGAGGGCTATGCCGAACTACAGGGCGGGCGCGTGGTCTTTGCGCGCCGGCTGCTCAGCACGCTGCGCCGGCGCGAACTCGACAGCCTTGCCGAGAAGCTCACAGCTGAGACCGGCATGTCCTTCGAGCGCGCCGCCAGTGGCGAATATGTCGCCGGTTCCTATCGTCAGCGCTTCGCGCTCGCCTCCGGCCGTTTCGCCATGATCGAGGGTCCCGGACCCGACGGGGGCCTCGGCTTCCAGCTCGTGCCCTGGTCGCCCTCGCTGGAAAAGCAGATCGGCCGTCGTGTCTCCGGCGTTGCCCGCGACGATGGCGGCATCGATTGGGATTTTGGGCGCAAGCGCAGCCTCGGCCTCTGACCTCAACTGGAAAGGATCTCTGCCCATGTCCGCCACCAAAATTCTCTGGGGACAGATCAGTATCGTCTTCCTTATCATCCTCGCCACCACCTGGGGCGCGACGCAATATGTCGCCTGGAGCCTCGGCTATCAGGCCCAACTCGGCCCGCCCTGGTTTGAGCTGTTCGGGACGCCGATCTACTACCCGCCGGCGATCTTCTGGTGGTGGTATTTCTACGAAGCCTATGCGCCACCGATCTTTGCCAAGGGCGGGATCATCGCAGCCTCGGGCGGCTTCATCGCCATTGCGGTCGCCATCGGCATGTCGGTCTGGCGGGCGCGCGAGGCGAAGGGCGTCGCCACCTATGGCTCGGCACGATGGGCGGAAAAGCCAGAGGTCAAGGCCGCCGGCCTGCTCGACCCCGATGGCGTGGTCCTCGGCCGATATGACCACGAGTATCTGCGGCATGATGGCCCCGAGCATGTGCTGTGTTTCGCGCCGACCCGTTCGGGCAAGGGCGTCGGCCTGGTGGTGCCGACGCTGCTGACCTGGCCGGGCTCGGCCATCGTCCACGACATCAAGGGCGAGAACTGGCAGCTCACCTCCGGTTTCCGGGCACGTCATGGCCGCGTGCTGCTGTTCGATCCGACGAACCCGAAATCATCCGCCTACAATCCGCTGCTCGAAGTGCGTCGCGGCGAGTGGGAGGTGAGGGACGTGCAGAACATCGCCGACATCCTCGTTGACCCGGAGGGTTCGCTGGACAAGCGAAACCACTGGGAAAAGACCTCCCATTCACTCCTTGTCGGCGCGATCCTGCATGTTCTCTATGCCGAACCCGACAAGACGCTGGCTGGCGTGGCCAGGTTCCTGTCCGATCCCAAGCGTCCGGTGGACTCCACCCTGCGCGCCATGATGACAACCGCGCATCTGGGTGAGGCGGGGCCGCATCCGGTCGTGGCCAGTGCGGCGCGCGAGCTGCGCAACAAGTCCGAGAACGAGCGGTCGGGCGTGTTGTCGACGGCGATGTCGTTTCTCGGCCTCTATCGCGATCCTGTCGTGGCCGAGGTTACGCGCCGCTCCGACTGGCGGATCAGCGATATTGTGGCCGGTGATCAGCCAACCACGCTCTATCTCGTGGTGCCGCCATCCGACATCAACCGAACCAAGCCCCTGATGCGTTTGCTGCTGAACCAGGTCGGCCGTCGCCTGACCGAGGATCTGCAGGCGAATGCCGGGCGGCATCGGCTGCTCTTGATGCTCGACGAGTTTCCGGCGCTCGGGCGACTGGACTTTTTCGAGACGGCGCTGGCCTTCATGGCCGGCTATGGCCTCAAGAGCTTCCTGATCGCGCAGTCGCTGAACCAGATCGAGAAAGCCTATGGGCCGAACAACTCGATCCTCGACAACTGCCATGTCCGCGTGAGTTTCGCCACGAACGACGAGCGCACCGCCAAGCGTGTTTCCGACGCGCTGGGGACCGCCACCGAGATGAAGGCGATGAAGAACTACGCCGGGCACCGGCTGTCGCCCTGGCTGGGGCATCTCATGGTCTCACGCTCGGAAACCGCGCGGCAATTGCTGACGCCAGGCGAGATCATGCAGCTTCCACCCGATGAAGAGATCGTCATGGTGGCGGGCATCCCGCCGATCCGGGCGACAAAGGCGCGCTACTTTGAGGATGCCCGATTCCGGGAGCGGGTTCTTTCCCCGCCCGAATTGAAGCGCCCCGAGGGAACGCGCCCCGACGACTGGACCACGCTACCGATCCCCGCGCGACCCGGGCCTGCCGAGGATGACGAGGACCACATGGCAGATGATGAAGATCCGACCGAGTCGGAGCGCCGGTTGCAGCCCGAACTCAGCCGCGTGAAGCCGGTGGAGAAGAAAAAGCCCATCGAGAACGAGTTCGAGCCCGATCTGTCCGATGACGTGGACGAAGATATTGCCCGGAACCGACGCATGATCCGCCAGGTTCAGGGGATTGCCCGGCAGGTCGCCATGGACCCGAACGACGGCATGGAGCTGTAGCGCCATGACCAATCGCCGAAAGAAGAAAAAGACCACGATCTATCTGGACCCCGACATTGAGGCGGCGCTGGCGGACTTCGCCGCGCGCCGGGATCGCTCGCAATCCATGATCGCCGAAGCCGCCATCGCGTCGTTCCTGTCGCCGGACGATGCCGAGCGACGGGAAGCGGTTGTCGCCAAGCGCCTCGACCAGCTCGACCGCCGCATGACGCGGCTGGAGCGTGATGTCGGCATCGCCGTCGAGAGCCTGGCGGTGTTCATTCGGTTCTGGGTCACGACAACGCCGGCCTTGCCCGAGCCAGCAGCGAAGGCGGCCAAGGCCAAGTCGGCGGAGCGATACGAGGCGTTCATCACGGCCCTTGGTCGTCGTCTTGCGCAGGGGCCGAAGCTCCGGCAGGAAATCTCGGAGGATGTGGCCGGATCAGAACAGGGTGCGGGGACACACTGATTGGTATACCATTTCGAGCCCATCAGCGACATTCAGGCAGACTGCGGTATGGCGCAGCCCCTCACGGATGCGGAAGAAGACCCGGCCCAAAGTAGACATTCGAGCGCTGTCGATCCTGCCTGGCGACATGTCCGAAAGCGGACACCGCACTCTTGCCGAACGGAAATCCACCCAATCAGTAAGACACGGCGGCGGCCTTCGGCGGATACTTGCGGTTCAAGCTGTGCAAAACGCTGTTCGCTCGGTATCGTTGGCCAAGGGCGGGAGGGATGTTCAGCAGTGGAAATAAGTAGACTTAAAATATCAAACTTTCGCTCTATCAAAGAGGCAGACATTCAGTTTGGCGCGGTTACAGTCCTTATAGGAACCAACAACGCCGGAAAGTCGGCGATACTGGAAGCGATCCGCATCGCGCTTACCAGACGGTGGGGACAGCGCGGAACCGGATTCACTGAGTATGATGTGCATCTGTGCGACGGTAGGCCAGATCCAAAAGTCGGCGATCCCGTCGTTATCGAGGTCGAGTTCCAGGAGGCTGTCACCAACGAGTGGCCCGAGGACCTCCACGGCGAACTCGAAGACATCATCCAACTCGATCCAGTGACCGGCCGCGCGTCAATAATCATGCGCGTCAGCTGCTCATGGGGGGCGACCGAAGAGAGTTTCGTGCCACGATGGGAATTCCTGAACGTCGAAAGGAACCCACTCGCCGGGCGCGGCGCTCGCGCCGTCAATCTCCAGGAGTTCTTCCAGTTTCTGCCCGTCTTCTACCTTGAGGCGCTCCGCGACGTCACGGACGAGTTTTCCTCAAGGAGCCAGTTCTGGGGCAAGTTGCTCCGGACGGTGCAAATCCCTGAACCTCTCGAGCAGAAATCAAAGCGGATCTTCGACCTTCTGAATCGACGCTTGCTCGACGCTGATCCGCTTCTGGCCAATCTTGCCAACGGTCTTTCCCATATCAGCCGCGTCGCCGCCACCGACGTCCCAGGCCAGGCGGACTTGCGGCTGCTGCCCCTCAATACATGGGATATCCTCTCGAAGGCGGAGGTCATCTATCAGACGGAGGGCGGCAAACCGTGGCTACCGTTGGCGCGGCACGGTCAAGGCGTGCAGAGCCTTTCCGTCATGTTCCTCTTCAAAGCCTTCGTTGAGCTGATCCTGAGCGATCTGTACCGGCCCGAAAGCACAGCTGTCCTGGCTCTTGAGGAGCCGGAGACACATCTCCATCCTCAGGCGGCCCGCAGCCTTTGGCGTCATATCACTGAGCTCCCAGGCCAGAAGATCGTAACGACACATTCGCCGTACTTCCTACAGCACGTTCCGTTCCGCGATATCCGCGTCGTCCGTGTCGAGGCCAACGGCACAACTGTAAGCTCTCTCCCCCGTCAATTCCGCGCGCCCGTCCCGCATGTTCCCCAGATTGACGCCATCATCGCAGCCTCCGCCGGCCTCATCACTTATGACCGCGGTCTCAACGAACTCGTGCTGTCCGGCGCTCTGCCCCAAAACCAGTATCGCGATCTCCTCATCGCCTACGGCGGACGCCCTGACACACAGACCATCCACGCCGCGCTGCGTAAGGCATCCGATGCATCGCAGGAGTTCGTCTCGGACGCGGAACTGGAGCAACTGGAGACATTTGCTCGGCGGATCCGTGGCGAAATATTCTTCGCACGCCGCTGGCTTCTCGTGGAGGGCCCGTCCGATTACCATCTGGTTCATGGCATCGCCAAGGGCCTTGGCTACGACCTTGATGAACACGGCGTCGCCGTCATCGATTTCCAGAACAATGGCAGCCCCGAGATATTTGCGGTACTTGCAAGAGCGCTCGGTTATCCTTGGCTTGCCGTCGTCGATGGAGATGCCGCCGGGCTCGGCTACATCGCCAGGATCACCGCACGAAAGTTTTCCGCCGAGGAAATGGCTCGCCGCACCTTCTCGTTGCCGGCCGGTTATCTCGAACAGCAGCTCATAGCAGATGGACTGCAAAACGAACTGAAAGCAATTCTTGTCTCTTTTGGAAACGTAGGAGCAGCGGATTTTGACGATGCGACATTGATTGCGGCACTCGAGAACGACAAGAGCGGCTACGCAGCCGTCCTCGCAAAACAGTGCGCCGAGAACCCGGCGCTGGCGCAGCGCATGCCTGCATCATTCCGCAATGCAATCTTGGCATTGAGAGGCCTAACATGACCGATACCGCCCTCAACGTGGCATTGTCAGAACTGACCGAAGCACAAAGTATCGCTGTCGCTTGGCGCGATGGCCCGATGTTCGTTCTCGCCGGCCCCGGCTCCGGCAAGACCCGCGTCCTGACGACGCGGGTGGCCAAGCTGCTTGCCGATACGCCCGATCGTTCGTTCCGCGTGCTGGCTCTGACCTTCACCAACAAGGCGGCTGACGAAATGTCCGCGCGCGTCACTGCATTGGTACCTGAACAGGAACGGCGCGCTCTGATCGGGACCTTTCACTCCTTCTGCATGCAGATGCTGCAGCAGCACGGCTCCCACATTGGCATCAACCCTGATTTTGCAATCTACTCGCTCGACGTCGATCGCCAGGAAATTTTGCGCGACGCGATCAAACAGGCGGGCCTGAGCCAAAACGACGTTCGGCTTCTGTCTACCATTGACAAGCTTAAGTCGCAGCTTATCCAACCGACAGGCTCGGCCCGATACTTTCGTGATCCGTCCGATGGCGCACGGGTGGAGCAGGTATACACCGCATACGAGGCGGCGCTCACCCAAGCCAATGCCCTAGATTTTGGTTCGCTCATCGCCCAGGCCTATCGCCTTGTCACAGACTTCCCCGGCATCGCCGGACGCTATCGCAAGACCTATGCCTACTGGATGTTCGACGAGTTTCAGGACACTACCGATGGGCAGTACCGACTAATCCGCGCGCTCGCCGGCAAGGATTTCAGGAATGTCTTCGCCGTCGCCGACGATGACCAGATCATCTACCAGTGGAACGGCGCGAGCTACCAACAGATCCAGCGGTTCCGAGCCGACTTTTCCCCGCAGGAACTGCAGCTTCCCACAAACTACCGTTGTCCGCCCGCAATTGTTGCCGCCGCGAACCATCTTGTGGTCCATAATCTGCAACGCACGGCCGCCAAGCAGCCGCTGGAGGCGGGCAAGACCTCGCTGAAATATCGCGATGAACAGCACATCCGCGTCCTACGCTATTCCACCGACGAGGTGGAAGCCGCGTCGATTGCGGAAGGCATCGCCAAAATCGACCGCGCTCGATGGGGTGAAGTCGCGGTACTGGCCCGTACGCGCTACATGCTAGAAAAGCTTCAATCCGCGCTGACGCAGAAGCAGGTCAGTGCGGTCATTTCTCAGCGCCGCGATGATTTCCGATCACCTCAGTTCCTGTGGCTCACTGCCGTACTTCGCCAAGCGCTGCGCCCGCTTGATCGGCGTGCGCTGGAAACCCTGACCGGCGCTTTCAATCGTTGGTTTGGCACTGACGCCCGTGTCGATCTCATCATCACCGCCACCGAATTGACGGAACGCTCCCTGCTCGATGAATGGGCGGTAGCGGTCAAAGCCGGACTGGGTGATGATGTCAATGGCAACGCTCTCGTCGATGTAGCTGCAACCTTCGCAAAGGAGCCCGCGCGGTTCAGGCAGTTTGTTGACGCAGTCCTCGCCATGATCCCGGCGCAGGACGATGAAGCCAGTGACATTGCAGAAGACCGGGCGGCTTGGTCCGATCTTGTGAGAAGTATCGGCAAAACCATCGGCCGCGATGCGCCACTTGAACAGTTTCTCCAGGAACTGGCCATCCGCTCAAAGGAAGCCCCAGTCGGCAGCAATACCGTGACCCTTATGACGATCCACGGCGCCAAGGGGAAGGAGTTCGATCATGTTTATGTGGTCGGACTGGCGGAGGACATCTTGCCGAGCTTTCAAAGCCTGAAGGCGGGCGAGAACAGCGCTGAAATGGAAGAGGAGCGGCGCAACTGCTTCGTGGCTATCACGCGTGCGCGAGAGTGGCTCTGCCTCTCCTATGCAGACAACTATCGGGGATGGAACAAGCAACCGTCACGTTTTCTACGCGAGATGGGTTTCGTGTTGCCCGATCAACCAGCGCAATGAAGCTCTGATCAGTCCAGCACCAAGTGGTTGGCCTGCTGGACACTGATGACGAACCCACGAATGTCCGCTCCCGTCATTGCACCACGCCTCCGGCGCAGAAGCAGCGAAAGCCCGCCTTTTCGCCCCTGCTGGTCGAGCTTGCTGCAGTGCAGCCGATTACCGCGCCTCAGCAGCGAACGGCAACTTGGTCCGCAAGGTCGCAATGTTCATCGAATCAGCCGGCTTGTGTTGAGCGACTCCCCCGCGCCGCGCCGCCTTGGCCCTGAGTAGCATCACCGCCATTCTCCTGTATTTGCACGCCACACTACTACGACGGTCGAAACTTGTTGAAACGGCCGCTTTGGGGTCTCTTTTAGTCATCCCCATCCGGGGAACTCTCGCCTCCCCGGTGGAACGGGGACGAGATGGCAGGCATCAACCACAATCAGGCAACGGTGGACCGCGGCGCGCGCATGCTCCGAACGGCGCTCGGGCCTGCCATCTCAGCCCTGCTGCAAGACCCGTCGGTCGTCGAGGTCATGCTGAACCCCGATGGCCGGATCTGGGTGGACCGGCTGTCCGAGGGACTGGCCGATACGGGCGAGATACTGTCGGCTGCCGATGGTGAGCGCATCGTGCGGCTGGTCGCCCACCATGTCGGTGTGGAAGTGCATGCCCGCAGCCCCCGCGTCTCGGCCGAACTGCCGGAGACCGGCGAGCGCTTCGAGGGCCTGCTGCCGCCGGTCGTCGCCGCACCCGCCTTCGCCATCCGCAAGCCCGCCGTCACGGTCTTCACACTCGACGACTACGTGGCGGCCGGCATCATGTCCGCCGGTCAAGCGGAAACGCTCCGCGCCGCCGTCCAGTCGCGTGCGAACATCCTCGTCGCCGGTGGCACGTCCACCGGCAAGACCACGCTGACCAATGCGCTGCTGGCCGAGGTGGCCAAGACGCAGGATCGCGTCGTCATCATCGAGGACACCCGCGAGCTGCAATGCGCGGCACCCAACCTTGTCGCCATGCGGACCAAGGATGGCGTTGCCACTCTGTCCGATCTGGTCCGTTCCTCGCTGCGGCTGCGTCCCGACCGTATTCCGATCGGTGAGGTGCGTGGCGCCGAGGCGCTCGATCTCCTCAAAGCCTGGGGCACCGGGCACCCCGGAGGGATCGGCACCATCCATGCCGGTTCCGGCATCGGCGCGCTTCGCCGCCTCGAACAATTGATCCAGGAAGCCGTCGTCACCGTCCCGCGCGCCATGATCGCCGAAACCATCGACCTCGTGGCCGTCCTTGCCGGTCGCGGTTCCGCACGGCGGCTTGTCGAACTCGCCCGCGTCGATGGTCTCGGTCCCGACGGCGACTACCGGATTTTCCCCGCCTTTTCAGAACCCGGCACCACTCGCAACACTGGAGAACCTGCATGATCCGTCGCGCCTTCCGCATCCGTCACCATATCGCAACCGCCGCCGCCTTCGCCTGGGTGAGCCTGATGACATCCCCGGCCTTTGCCTCCGGCTCTTCGATGCCCTGGGAAGCGCCGTTGCAATCCATCCTCGAATCCGTCGAAGGGCCGGTGGCGAAAATCGTGGCGGTGATTATCATCATCGTCACAGGCCTGACGTTGGCTTTCGGCGACACCGGCGGCGGCTTCAGGCGACTGATCCAGATCGTCTTCGGCATCTCCATCGCCTTCGCCGCCAGCTCCTTCTTCCTCTCGTTCTTCAGCTTCGGCGGCGGAGCGCTGGTCTGATGGCCGTGAGTTTCGAGGCGCTCGACGCGGTGCCGGGCTTCGCTGTCCCGGTCCACCGCGCCCTGACCGAGCCGATCCTGCTCGGTGGGGCGCCGCGATCCGTCGCGATCCTGAACGGCACGCTGGCCGGGGCAGTCGGCCTCGGCCTCCAGCTCTGGCTCGCCGGCATCCTGATCTGGGCGGTCGGTCACATCGCCGCCGTCTGGGCCGCCAAGCGCGATCCGCTCTTCGTCGAGGTCGCGCGCCGCCATCTGCGCATCCCCGGCCATCTCTCGGTGTGAGGTTTGATCCATGATGAATCTCGCAGAATACCGCCGCACCGCTTCCCGCCTGGCCGATTATCTGCCCTGGGTGGCGCTGGTCGGGGAGGGAGTTGTCCTCAACAAGGATGGCTCGTTTCAGCGGACGGCGAAGTTTCGTGGCCCCGATCTGGATTCCGCCGTCGCGGCCGAACTGGTTGCGGTCGCGGGACGGCTGAACAACGCCTTCCGCCGTCTCGGCTCTGGCTGGGCCATTTTCGTGGAAGCACAGCGTTCGGAGGCCGCAACCTATCCTGCGGACCGCTTCCCCGATCCCGCCTCGGCATTGGTCGATGCCGAGCGCAAGGCCGATTTCGAGGAAGAGGGCAGCCATTTCGTCTCCGGTTACTTCCTGACCTTCCTCTGGCTCCCGCCCGCCGAAGATGCCGCACGATCGGAGTCCTGGCTTTACGAGGGCCGCGAGACCTCGGGCGTGAACCCGTGGGAGCTGGTGCGCGGCTTCATCGACCGCACCGACCGCGTGCTGGCGCTGCTCGACGGCTTCATGCCGGAATGTAGCTGGCTCGATGACGCCGGCACGCTGACCTACCTCCATTCCACCATCTCGACCAATCGGCATCGCGTCCGCGTGCCGGAAGTGCCGATGTATCTCGACGCTCTGCTGGCCGATCAGCCGCTGACCGGCGGGCTGGAGCCGCGCCTGGGCTTGTCGCATCTCCGGGTGCTGACGATCACCGGCTTTCCCGGCACGACCACCCCCGGCCTCCTCGACGAGATGAACCGGCTGGCCTTTCCCTACCGATGGTCCACCCGCGCCATCCTCATGGACAAGACCGACGCGACCCGGCTGCTGACCAAAATCCGCCGGCAATGGTTCGCCAAGCGCAAGAGCATCGCGGCGATCATCAAGGAGGTGATGACCAACGAGCAATCCGCGCTCGTGGACACCGATGCCGCGAACAAGGCCGCCGACGCGGATATGGCGTTGCAGGAACTCGGCGCCGACATGGCCGGCATGGCCTATGTCACGGCGACCGTCACCGTCTGGGACGAGGACGCCCGCCGCGCCGGCGAAAAGCTGCGGCTGGTCGAGAAAATCATCCAGTCCCGCGATTTCAGCGTCATGGTCGAGACGGTCAATGCCGTCGACGCCTGGCTCGGCAGCCTGCCCGGACATGCCTATGCCAATGTCCGCCAGCCGCCGGTCTCGACGCTCAACCTTGCCCACATGGTCCCTTCGTCCGCTGTGTGGGCGGGGCCGGAACGGGACGATCACTTCGGCGCACCCCCGCTGCTTTACGGCAGAACCGAAGGATCGACCCCGTTCCGGCTGTCCCTTCATGTCGGCGACGTAGGCCATACCCTTGTCGTCGGACCGACCGGCGCCGGCAAGTCGGTGCTGCTGGCGCTGATGGCCTTGCAGTTCCGTCGGTACGCGCGCTCACAGGTCTTCGCCTTCGATTTCGGCGGCTCCATCCGCGCCTCCGCACTCGCGATGCAGGGTGACTGGCATGATCTCGGCGGTGAACTGACCGACGCTTCCGAGACGTCGGTTTCGTTGCAACCGCTGGCCCGCATCCACGAGACATCCGAACGTGCCTGGGCCGCCGACTGGATCGTGGCGATCCTGATGCGCGAGAACATCCAGATCACGCCCGAGGTGAAGGAACATCTCTGGACCGCGCTGACCTCACTTGCCTCGGCTCCGGTCGGGGAACGCACCATCACCGGCCTCGCCGTGCTGCTTCAGTCCAATGACCTGAAACAGGCGCTGCGCTCCTATTGCGTCGGCGGTCCCTATGGTCGGCTGCTCGATGCGGAGGCCGAGCATCTCGGCTCGTCGGATGTGCAGGCATATGAGATCGAAGGCTTGGTCGGCACCGGCGCGGCGCCCGCCGTCCTCTCTTACCTGTTCCACCGTATCGGCGACCGGCTCGATGGCCGGCCGACGATGCTGATTATCGACGAGGGCTGGCTGGCGCTCGATGACGAAGGGTTCGCGGACCAGCTCAGAGAATGGCTCAAGACCCTGCGCAAAAAGAACGCCAGCGTCATCTTCGCCACGCAGTCGCTGTCGGACATCGACAATTCGGCCATTGCACCCGCGATCATCGAAAGCTGCCCGACACGGCTTCTGCTGCCAAATGAGCGCGCCATCGAGCCGCAGATCACCGCGATCTATCGCCGCTTCGGCCTCAACGATCGCCAGATCGAGATCCTCGCACGGGCCACGCCCAAGCGGGACTACTACTGCCAGTCGCGGCGCGGCAACCGCCTGTTCGACCTCGGATTGTCAGAAGTCGGGCTGGCGCTTTGCGCGGCATCGGCCAAGTCCGATCAGGCCCTGATCAGCGACATCCTCGCCGAGTATGGCAGCAACGGGTTTCTCGCCGCCTGGCTACGTGTACGCGGCGTCGATTGGGCGGCCGATCTCATCCCGGACCTCACCAATCTCGCGACCGAAAGCGAACACCTGCCGCCAGTCGTCGATGAAAACGAATTCGGCATCATCCTGGAAGAAGAGGAGATTACCCCATGAAGCGCGCAATTCCCCGGTTCATCCGCATGGCCAGCGCCTCGACGCTCTTGCTTGCGCTCTCCGTGCCGCTGGCTCTGGCGCCGGTGTTCACGACACCGGCCCATGCCTTCTTCGGCGGGTTCGGCCGGATCGTCTATGACCCGACCAACCATGCCGAGAACCTGCTGACCGCCGCGCGCACGCTGGAACAGATCAACAATCAGATCACCTCGCTCCAGAACGAGGCACAGATGCTGATCAACCAGGCCCGCAATCTCGCGAGCCTGCCGTATTCGTCGCTCCAGCAGCTTCAGCAGAACGTCCAGCGCACTCAGCAGCTTCTCGGTCAGGCCCAGAACATCGCCTTCGATGTGCAGAACATCGACCAGATGTTCCAGCAGGACTACGGCAATCTGTCCCTGACCGCGACCGACCAGCAGCTCATTGCCGATGCCCGGTCCCGCTGGGAGAATACCGTCGGGGGCCTCCAGGATGCCATGCGGGTGCAGGCCGGCGTTGTCGGCAACATCGACAGCAACCGGGCCGAGATGTCCGCGCTCGTCGGCGAAAGCCAGGGCGCGACCGGCGCGCTTCAGGCCACTCAGGCCGGCAACCAGCTTCTCGCCCTCCAGTCGCAGCAGCTTTCCGACCTGATCGCGGTCATCTCGGCCAATGGCCGGGCCGAGGCCCTCATGGAGGCCGAACGCGCGACCGCCGCCGAGCAGGGCCGCATCCAGCGCGAGCGGTTCCTCAACCCGGGTTCGGGCTACCAGCCCGGCAACGCGCAGATGTTCAACTGAGCCGGGGAGGGCAGATCATGGAAGGGAAGGTGCTGGTCCGGATTGCCGCCATCGTGTTCGTCGCCGTCGCGATCACCGCGGCGATCATCGAGATGACCCGCGAGGAAGCCCCCGCGCCAGCACCTTCCGCTCCTGCGCTTTCGCGTCAGGTCGATCCCCTGCGCGAAGGGCAGCGCCGCTGTCAGGAGATGGGAGAGGCGGCAGCCAATGATGCCGCCTGCCTGGGCATCTGGGCCGAGACCCGCGACCGGTTTCTCGGCCGGACACCCGCGCCGTCGACGCCTGGCCCGGATGAGGGGCGATAATCATGGGCGGGACGGGGGTCATCGACAATTTTCTCGGCATCTTCACCGGCTACATCGACTCGGGCTTTGGCCTGCTCGGCGGTGAGGTTGCCTTTATTGCCACGACGCTCATCGTCATCGACGTGACGCTCGCCGCCCTGTTCTGGGCCTGGGGCGCCGACGACGACATCATCGCGCGCCTGGTGAAGAAGACGATCTTCGTCGGCGTCTTCGCCTATATCATCGCCAACTGGAACAATCTCGCCCGCATCGTCTTCGAGAGCTTCGCCGGCCTCGGCCTCATGGCCTCGGGCACGGGGTTTTCTGCCGCCGATCTCCTGCGCCCTGGCCGCGTCGCCCAGATCGGCCTCGATGCCGGGCGCCCGCTGCTCGAATCCATTTCCGATCTCATGGGCTGGATCGCGGTCTTTGAAAACCTCGTGCAGATCCTCTGCCTGTTCTTCGCCTGGGCACTGGTGATCCTCGCCTTCTTCATCCTGGCGATCCAGCTCTTCGTCACCCTGATCGAGTTCAAGCTGACGACGCTTGCAGGCTTCGTGCTGATCCCCTTCGGTCTCTTCGGCAAGACCGCCTTCATGGCTGAAAGGGTCCTGGGCAATGTCGTCTCATCCGGCATCAAGGTGCTGGTGTTGACCGTCATCATCGGCATCGGCTCGACGCTCTTCGGCCAATTCACTGCAGGCTTCGGCGGTGCGACCCCGACCATTGACGACGCCATGGCCATCGTGCTGGCCGCCCTTTCTCTTCTCGGCCTCGGTATCTTCGGTCCCGGTATCGCCACCGGCCTCGTCTCGGGCGGCCCGCAACTCAGCGCAGGGGCGGCGGTTGGAACCGGCCTCGCGGTCGGCGGTGCTGCTGTCGCGGGCGGTGGCGTGACCATGCTTGCGGCGCGTGGTGGCGGTGCCGCACTTTCGGGCGGTGCTGCACTTGCCCGCGGCGGGGCCTCGGCCGCCGGTGCGGCCTCGTCGGCCTATACGCTCAGTTCCATGGGCGGGTCCGGTGCAGCCGGTGTCGCGTCCGGCCTTGGTGGCGTGGCGCGCACCGGAGCATCCGCAGCCATCTCGCCCCTCAAGCGTGCCGCGTCTCGCTCCGCCGACAGTATGAAATCCAGCTATTCCGACGGCGCAAAAGCGGGGTTCGCGGCGTCCGGCGGCAGCTCCTCAATGGGCACGATCGGCGGCGCCCCATCGCCTGATCCGTCAACGCCCTCAGCCGCAGATAGCCCGCCGGCCTGGGCGCAGAACATGCGCCGCAGCCGGGCGATGAGCCATGGCGTCACCGCTGCCGCCCATGCCGTCCGGTCCGGCGACAGCCATGGTGGCGGCTCCTCCGTCAGCCTTTCCGAAAGTAACCGCACATGAACATCTTCAAACGACCGACGACCCATTACGGCAAGATGCCGGAACCCGAAACGCCCTATCAGCGCGCCGCGCAGGTCTGGGACGACCGCATCGGCTCGGCCCGGGTCCAGGCAAGGAACTGGCGCTACATGGCGTTCGGCTCCTTGATCCTCGCGGCAGGTTTCGCCGGCGCTCTTGTCTGGCAATCGGCGCGTGGGAGCATCGTGCCATGGGTCGTTCAGGTGGACAATCTCGGCCAGGCGCAAGCCGTCGCGCCGGCAGCAGCCGATTATCGGCCGACCGACCCGCAGATCGCCTTTCACCTCGGCCGTTTCATCGAACAGGTGCGCGCGCTCCCGGCCGACGCCATCGTCGTCCGCCAGAACTGGCTCAGGGCTTACGAGTTCACCACCGACCGGGGCGCGGCCGCATTGAACGACTATGCCCGCTCCAACGATCCCTTCACGCGCGTCGGCCGCCAGCAGGTAGCCGTCGAAGTATCGAGCATCATCCGGGCGTCGCCGGACAGTTTCCGTGTGGCCTGGTCTGAGCGGCACTACGAGAACGGCCAACTCTCCACCACCGAGCGATGGACCGCGATCCTGACGGTCGTGATCCAGACCCCGCGCAATGCCGAGCGGCTGCGCTCCAATCCCCTCGGAATCTATGTCAACGCGATCAACTGGTCGCGGGAGATGAGCCAATGACCGCCACGACTTTCCGCAAAGCCGGGCTTCCGGTTTTCCGCAAACCCGCCTTCGCGGCTTTGCTGCTTTCCGCCACCATGCTGGCCGGCTGCGCCACCAACCGGACGCCGCAGTTCAGCTACGACGCCGATGTGCCGCCGGTGCCGACCGTGCAGGCCGCCGCAGCCGACACAACGCCCCGGCCGCTGCACGTCCCGCCCGCCTGGACTGTGGCGCGGGGCGGCGAGGCTGCCGGCACGGCGACGGCCCGCGTCGAGAACGCCAATGCCGCCGCCCGCGTCGAGCCGCGCCGGGAAGGCTACTATAATGCCATCCAGATTTATCCCTGGTCGGAAGGCGCGCTCTATCAGGTCTATGCCGCAGTCGGGCAAATCACCACCATCGCGCTGGAGCCGGGCGAAAGCCTGACCGGCGCGGGGCCGATTGCCGCCGGAGACACCACCCGCTGGATCATCGGTGACACGGAGAGCGGCAGCGGCCCGACCCGCCGGGTGCATGTGCTGGTGAAGCCGACCCGACCGGACATTTCGACCAACCTCGTCATCACCACCGACCGGCGCATCTACATGATCGAACTCCGCGCCCGCGAAGCTCTCTATATGCCTGCCGTGGCATGGGCGTATCCGACACCACCGCCGGGAAGCCGCGTGACCACGCCCTCAGCCCCCGTCATCCCGGCCGAGACCGCGCGCAACTATCGTTACGGCTTGCAGGTGCAGGGCAGCAGCCCGCCATGGCGGCCGGTTTCCGTCTTCGACGACGGCAGGCGCGTCTATGTCGTCTTCCCGCGTGGCATCGTGCAGGGAGAGATGCCGCCTCTGTTCGTCCTTGGATCGGACGGCGAACCGCAGATCGTCAATTCCCGCATCCATCGGAACGTCCTGATCGTGGACCGCCTGTTCGGCGCAGCGGAACTTCGCCTCGGCAGCGGCGACCGCCAGCAGGTCGTCAGGATCGTCCGCGTCGAGCAGACGCGGGCCGCAGCCCAGCCAGCCGGTGCGACCACGGGAGGATCACCCTCATGAGCGATACCGACACCGCAGCCCCCATGCGGTTGCGCGCCGAGCCGCCCCGCGTCACCCGCCTGTCCCGCAAGGTGCTGGCAGGCGCCGGAGCCGTTGCCCTTCTCGGCATTGGCGGGGCACTGATCTACGCTCTCCAGACCCGCGATGCCGGGCCGGGCGGCGGCGAACTCTATTCGACCGAGAACCGCCCCACAGCAGATGGGCTTGCCGGCCTGCCGCGCGACTATACCGGCCCGGTCCTGGGACCGGCGTTGCCGGGCGATCTCGGTCGCCCGATACTTGAGGCGCAGAATCGGGGGCAGCCGGTCGCGCCACCGACCATCACGGCGCCCGCCGTTGATCCAGATGAGCAGCGTCGTCTCGCCGAGGAAGAAGCCGCTCGTCTGAGCGGCGTGTTCTTCCAGTCTGGCCCGCGGGCTGGAGCGACGCCGGGAACGACCATGCCCGGCCTCGCGGGTCTCGATCTCGGTGGTCAGGCTCCAGCGCAGGATCGCCATACCGCTTTTCTCAACGGGCCTGTGGACCGGCAAACCGTCGCCCCGGATCGCGTCGCACCACCGGCATCGCCCTATATCCTTCAGGCCGGGGCGGTGATCCCGGCGGCGCTTATCACCGGCATCCGTTCCGATCTGCCCGGCCAGATCACGGCCCAAGTGACCGAGAACGTCTATGACAGCCCGACCGGCAGCTTGTTGCTGATCCCGCAGGGAACGCGCATCATCGGCCAATATGATGACGGTGTGACCTTCGGCCAGCGCCGCGTCCTGTTGGTCTGGAATCGCCTGATCCTGCCCGGCGGCCGCTCCATCGTCCTGGAGCGCCTGCCGGGTGCGGACGCTTCCGGTTACGCCGGGCTTGAGGATGGCGTGGATTACCACTGGTGGGATCTGATGCGGGCCGCTGGCCTCTCGACCTTGCTTGCGGTCGGTGCGGAATTGGCCAGCAGCGACGAGGATCGACTGATCCGCGCCATACGCGACGGGGCGCAGGATACCATCAACCAGGCGGGTCAGCAGATCGTCCAGCGCCAGTTGCAGGTCGTACCGACACTGACGATCCGTCCTGGCTACCCGGTCAGGATCATCGTCACCCGCGATCTGGTATTCGAGCCGGCAGGAGGTTGACCATGACAAAGCTGAAACTCGGCCCGCTCCCCGACGACAAGCCCGTGAAGGTGACGGTGGAACTGCCCGCGTCGCTTCACCGCGATCTGGTCGCCTATGCCGAGGTACTGGCCCGCGAGACCGGCCAGCCCACCGCCGATCCCGTCAGGCTGATCGTACCGATGTTGGAGCGGTTCATCGCCACGGATCGTGGCTTTGCAAAGGCGCGAAAGATCCGCTCATGACGTGATCGGGTGTTTGGCCGGGCCGGTTGCCGCGATCATCTCCATGAGCGCGTCTATCACGCTCTGCGTCGAGTCCCACTTCGCCGCGTGGTCCAGCAGGCGGTTCTGAATGTTCAGACTGACCGCTCCATGGATCGTTGACCAGAACATGAAGCCGTAGCGTTGCAGGTCAGCACCCGGCAAGTAACCATGCTCCTGAGATGAGCGCAGGCCTGTCAGCAGCAGACTCAGGACCTGACGACCCGCTTCGCTTGACCACGGATCATCGCTCACCCCAAGCTTCGGGGGCGGTGAGAACATCAGCCGGTACAGAGTGGGGTTCTCCAGGGCGAAGCGCGCATAGGCATAGCTGCCATCGCGCAAATAGCCGAACGGATCGCCTCGCATCTGTTCGAAAACCGCGAACTTCTCGTTGTAGAGGCGTCCAAATCCTTCGTCGCGCGCCGCGCGCAGTAAAGCATTCTTGTTGCGGAAATGGCCGTAAAGGGCCGGCGCCGTGCAGCCCACGGCCTGTGCCACCGAGGTCAGTGGAACATCGAAGTCGCCTTGCTGTGCCAGCAGACGGATCGTTTCCTCGACCGCACGGCGAGCAATATCAAGTTCCTGCTCTTTTCGGGGGCGAGCCATCGAGATCCCTGTTGCGACTGTCCGCTGAAACTGAATACGATTTATTTTTTTCGTTGACGGAGCCGATGTCAAGCAGCACCATTCCAAGAACTGAATGACATTCAGTTTGAGGCGGAGAGGAGGGGAGATGGTCGCGTCCGAATCTGGGCATCATGGTGCGCGCCTCTCTTGTGGCACGCGCCGTCGCCTTCGCCGGCAGGCCGCGACCGAACGCCGGCCAGAAGCCGACTGCGGTTCGGGATGATGCGTCATGCCTGCGCGCCGGAACAGGGACGCCCCATCTGGTAGCTCCGTCCTCGCGCGTATTGTCGAGGGCAGCGCCGGTAAGAACACAATCCGGTTGCGCCAGCTGCGGCATTTCCTTGCAGCGGCGGACCAAGGGAGTTTCCGCAAGGCAGCAATCGCGCTCGCCATCAATGAATCGTCGGTCAGCCGCCAGATCCGCGACCTTGAGGATGAATTGGGTGCCTCACTATTCATACGACATTCGGGCGGGGTGCGGCTGACGGTCGCCGGGCAGGAGTTTCTGCGCAGCGCCCGGCATGCTCTTCGGCAGATCGACATCGGCGTGACCAAGGTTGCCGCAGTCGGTCGGGCTGACCAGGGACTGCTCAAGGTCGGGATATTTTCCTCGCTGGCGTCGGGATTTCTGTTTAACCTCCTGCGACGGTTCGGGACGCGCCATCCGACCGTTCAGGTCGATCTTATAGATGGAAATCCGTCCGAGCACGTCGCTGCCGTCCGGCAGTTGGATCTGGACATCGCTTTCATAACCGGAACGGCACCCTGGGATGGCTGCGAAACGGAGCATCTCTGGTGCGAACGGGTCTTCGTGGTGCTGCCTGCTGGCCATCCCTTGGCCGCCAAAGCCGAACTCGAATGGCCTGATCTGACAGGTGAACGCTTCATCGTGAGCGATGTCGCACCGGGCCAGGAGATCCACGACTATCTGGTTGCTCACCTTGCGGGTCTCGGTCATCACCCTGACATTCAATCCCAGCAGGTGGGCCGCGACAATATCCTGTCGCTGGTAGCCGTCGGTCGGGGGCTAACGCTGACAAGCGAAGCCACCACCGTTGGGCAGTTTCCGGGGATCGCATTCCGGCAACTGGCGGATGAAGTGCTGCCCTTCAGCATGGTCTGGTCGGATAGAAACGATAATCCGGCCTGCAGGCGCCTGTTGAGCATGGCTCGAGCGATGGGGAAAACCTCGTCAACATTACAACCGAACGCCTGAGGGGACATCGTCGCTTTCCAAATGTGTGCCTCCGTTGCGATTCCTCTCATACAGCACCACTTTCAGCGCCGACGGGAAGCCTCAGCTCCGCAGGATGCATGGCACAAGAACTCCTGCGTTCCCCCCACCGAACGAAATTCGGCGGAAGTCGCGGGCTTCAGGAACCGCAGTTTCGATCATGGCGCGCGGCTATCCACTGGCTGAGCGCCTTCACCTCGGCACCGCTGAAGCCCGTGGCCATCGCATCGGCAACGCGCTGCATCATCGCCCGATCATCCGGGCCGGTCGACTTCGCGGGCCAGGATGATCGGAAATGCCCACAGGCATAACTGAACCCGGCCGCCCAGTCCCGCATGGCCATCTGGCTTCGCGCGGACATCGCCGCTGAAAACTCCGCAGCCTCTTTCGCTTGGTCCACGCAGGCGTTCGCGCGCATCAGGATCAGATCGGCGAAGCGCTGGATACTATCCGACGTGAGGTTGCCAATGGCGCTGCCGAGGATCTCGGGTAGCCACCTGTTCGGCGCGATCACCTTCGGCGCGATGGTGACCGACATCAGGAACCCGTCGATCCAGTCCGCCGTGATCGCCGAGCCTTTCACGAGGCGCGCCAGTTCGCCCTTCCGCTCCGACTTTGGCGCATCTGCCTCCGCCTCTTCCACCCATTCCTCAAGCGTGGCATCCTGATCCACGTCCGGATCGTCGAACACCCACGCCTCGATTGTCTGGTCGTGGACATCGGCCATGACCGGGATCTTCTTCAGATCGCGTCCTTCGAGGAGCGCCATTGCCGTGGCCGTGAAGCTGGCGGCGTCCGGGTGGTCGCTTGCGGCCAGCACATCTGCCGCCCGCGCGACAAGCCGCGCCCAGAAGTCGCGCCGGGTCTCGAGCCATCGCCAGAGCGCCGCGTCCAGCGCGCGCGGGTTGTGGCGGCCCTCGAGCACCTCATGCGCATGATCACCTTCCTCGAACCAGCTCTGGACGATCTCATGGCGATCCCACCAGCCCTCGCTGGCATTGATCAGCTTGCCTCGCGCCTGAGCCGAGAGACCGCGTATGCGTTCCGCGACGGGCAGCGCCGCGATCAAGGCCTCGGTCGTGACCGCTTCCGGCCGCAGCTTATCGAGGCCGCAAAGTTCCGCCACCTCGATGAGCCCCGCGGCCGGGGGCAACCCTGCTGCAAGGCCATCGGCCAGCGCCATGGCGAGGCTGCCTTCGAGCCAGGAGAGGGGCACCTTGACCGCGCCGGTCTCCTGGCTGATGCGGCTTAACAGCGCCTTCTGTTCGTTCGCCGATTTGCAGGGCACGGTGTAGGCGTCCTTGACCCCGTAGCCCTGCTTGAAGAGCAGCATCGCGGTCTTGCGGCTGCCGCCCGACTGCAGCGCGATCATGAGGCTTTGCGCGCCGCCGCCATCGGGCAGTGTGGCCATGACCGAATGGATAGTCCACGGCTTGGCTGACGCGCCGGTAGCCAGACCCGACCGCTTGGCGAGTTTCAATGCCTTGTCCACCGAGGCGCGGGCCTCGTCCTGAGGCATCCAGCTGCGCAGGATCACCATCTTGCCTGCAACCTCTTCCGACAGCGTGCCGGCGGTGGCGCGTTCGCTCAGCGCCCGTGCAGCCGCAGCGCGGATCTGCGCTGACGGATCGAGCAGCCAGAAACATGCCAGCTTCGCGTGGATCGGCTCCGATCGTCCAACCGACCATGCAATGACATGCTGACGCATTGCCGACGGCATTGCCGGGAACGTCTCGGTCAGCGCTGCATGCAGCGCGAGCGCATCGCCTTCGGTCTGCTCGATCAGACTGCGGAACAGATCTTCCAGCGCCGCCTCCGCCGCGACACGATCCTGCGGGGCAGGACTGGGCGCTGCGAGCATCATATCGGCGGCAGAAACCTCCAGAGATGTGGGTGCGGGCAGTCCGTTCGTGGTCCATGCGCTTGCAAGGAGCAGGCGGTGGAAGGGGCTCAGGCGCCCCTGGCCAGAAGCCAGTTCGACCGCATCCGCCACGGCCTCTAGAAAGGTATCACCTCGCTTCTTTCGGTTCTCCCTAGCGATACGTGCGGCACCCAGTGCCGATGCCAGCAATACGGTGAGTGGCTCCAGCTCCGGGGCACTCTCCTCCGTGGCGCAGAGCTTCGCGACCAGACGCCCACCCAATGCAGGCCGATGCAGCATCGTAAAGCTTGCGCGGTCGAGAATCTCGCCGCGCGCGCTATCATCGTCCTGCAGCCGCGACAGTTCCGCCAATGCTGTCTCGATCGGTCCTTCCGACACGTATCCCTACTTTCTGAATCACGCCCTTCCATTTTTCGCAGCCTATTCGCTGTCCGTGGGATTGTCACCGACGCGAGCACTGAGAGCGGCACTTATTGGCCCAGAACAGGTCCGACCCGTCGTCGTTGGCCACAGGTCCAGACCAGAACATCGATACTGACGCGACGGTGACCACCGGTTATGGTGCCCCATGACCTTTGCCTTCTACGATCTGGAGACGACCGGCACTTCCCCTGCATTCGATCAGCCCCTGCAATTCGCTGCCATTTTGACGGATGATGCGCTCAGGGAGATCGAGCACGTCAATTTGCGTTGCCGCATCGCGCCGCATGTCATTCCGTCGCCTTGGGCGCTTGCAGTTACCGGGGTGCGCCCGGCGCAGCTCCTGGACCCGGCTTTGCCGACGTTCTTCGAGCTTGCGCAGCAAATCGGCGCGCTGATCAAGCGCTGGTCTCCCGCGATCTGGATCGGATTCAACAGCATCCGCTTCGATGAGGAAATGCTGCGCCAGGCTTTTTATCAGAACCTGCAGCCCGACATCTTCGCCACCCAGTTCAACGGCAACACGCGCTTCGATGTGCTGACCGCGCTCTATGCCGTCTGGTATCGTCAGCCTGACCTGTTTGAGTGGCCGGTCGAGGTGGACGGCAGGTTACGCTTCAATTTGGACCGCATAGCGCCGCTGAACGGCTTTGCTGCACACGACGCGCATGATGCGCTCGGCGATGTCGAGGCGACCATACACATCGCCCGCCGCATCGCCGACCGTGCCCCGGCGCTCTGGGCAGAATTGCTGGCCAACCGGGACAAGGCGCATGTTCAAGCCAGCCTTGAAACCTACCAGCCCATGGCGCTGGTGGAGCGTTTTGGCGGCGGCCCGCCGCACGCGACCGTCGGCTGCTTCTGTGGCATGTCGGCCAGCAACGCCAATCAGGCGGCCTTCTTCGATCTTGATGCCACTGATCCGGCCGATCTCCTTGCGGCCGATGACGCAACGCTTTTTGCTGCCGTCGATGCCGCACCCAAGGTCATCCGGGCCTTCTCGATCAATAAGTCACCCGCTTTGCTTTCGGTCTCGACGCCCAGCGTTATCCAGGTGCAGCGGGCACAGGTGATCGCTACTGCTCCTGACTTCCGGGCGCGGGTCGCGCAGGCTCTGGCCGCCCGCTTCCCCAAAGATCCTGCGGCACCGCTGCCTCCGGTAGAAAAGCAGATCTATGGCGGCTTCTACAGCCATGCGGACAAGACTCTCCTTGCCAAGTTCCAGCCTGCGGACTGGCGTCGACGGCAGGAGATCGTGTCCAGTCTTGTAGACCCCCGCCTGCGCCAGCTCGGCCGCCGCCTCGTCGCGTTTCACGCGCCCGATCTGCTCTCGACCGAAGAGCGCGGGCAATACGAGGCATGGTTGCGGGGGCGCTGGTCTGCACCGGAGGACCGGGAGACTGAATGGATGACCACGGTTCGCGCACACGCTGCTCTGGACGAGATGCGGGCCGATGAAGGGCTCGATCTGGGACTTGTCGCCGAGATCGAGACATTCCTGCAACAGTTTGGTCTGCCGGAAAGCTAACGATCAGAGGCTGTTCAGCTACCAGAATCATTTTATTGCGAGGGACTAATTTATGGTTCTATACTCGCAACAGGTGAAGGAAAGGCTCGGTGTGCCCCGCAAACGGATCAAACAGCTGAACTGGGGTGCGGAGCGGCGTAACGAGTTCATCGAATTCCGGGTGTTCTGGCATGGCCGGATCAATCGCTCGGACCTGATGGAAACCTTCGGCATCTCACTCCAGCAGGCATCCCTCGACCTGACGGGCTATGCTGATAGGTGGAAGCGGAACCTCGTCTATGACAAGAGCCAGCGTGCCTATGTCCGGGGGCGGAGCTTCAAGCCGCATTTCATAAAGCCTAGCGCCGAGGACTATCTCGCTCAGCTGCGTGCCCTCGATCAGGGCCTGGTCTCGCGCGAGCAGAGCTGGATCTGTCTGTTTCCAGGCTATGGAACCACGCCGACACCCGCGGGGGGGATTGCGCCAGAAACCCTGCGCGAGGTGTTGACCGCCATTCATGAGCCATCGGCTCTTGAGGTAACCTACCAGTCGATGTCGCGCCCCGAGCCAAGCGCGCGCTGGATCGAGCCGCACTCACTGGCCTTCGACGGGTTTCGCTGGCACGCCCGTGCGTTCTGTCAGAATGACCAGGTGTTCAAGGATTTCCTGCTCTCCCGGATTGTCGAAACAGGCAAGCACGGGCCGGTCACGGCCGACCCTCAGAGTGATGTCGATTGGCACACGGAGGTCATCCTGGAAATCGGGCCGCATCCTGATCTTTCTCCAACGCAACGTCGTGCGATCGAGATGGATTATGGGATGGAGAACGAGCGCGCGCAGATTCCTGTGCGCAAGGCGCTGCTGTTCGGCTCTGTTGCACAAATCGCGTGAGGGATTCATCTCGTGAATCCAGCGTGGTAGCTGTGATGCATGAGCAGACCCA
>NZ_CANMEH010000018.1 GCF_947496875.1 uncultured Paracoccus sp.
ATCCATGATCCCGCCGGTCTCGTGATGGGCACGGCCTCTGACATGCGGGCCATGGCCGAGGCGCTGGACAAGGTGGGTGGCAGCCTCGCTGCCGGCTATGCCGCCAAATCGGGCCGCTCGATCGAGGAGATTGCGGCGCTGATGGCTGCCGAGACTTGGCTGGATGCCAGCGAGGCGCTGGCGCTCGGCTTTGCCGACCGGCTTGCCGAACCGGTGCGGATCGCTGCGCGCTTCGATATCGCGCGCTTCCGCAACGCGCCGCCGGCGCTGGCAGAAGCGATCGCGGCTGGAACCGACAGCGGCGACGACAACGATGGTGACGACAACGACGGCGCCGGCACCGATGCCGCCGAGGCCGCCGGCGGGGCCGAGGAGAGCGATGGGGCCTCTGGCGCCGGGGAAGAAGAGATCGCCGGGACCGACGCCCAACAGCCGCCGGTCGAGACGCCAGCGCCCGGGGGCGCACAACCCGATCCCGCGGCGATCCGCGCCGAGGCCATCACCCACGCCCGCGCCGTCGTCGATCTCTGCCGTCTTGCCGGACAGCCGCAGATGGCCGGCCGCTTTCTGGAAAGCGATGCGGACCTCGACAACGTCCGCGCCGCACTGCTCGCCGCGAAAGCCGAGGCCGAGCCCGAGATCGCCGGCCATCACGCGCAACCGGGCCGCCCATCGAGCACCCGCCCCTGGGGCGAGATCGTCGCCCGCACCTTCAGGCTGAAAGGATGACCCATGACCACGCTCACCGAGACCCCGCATCCCGGCGGCTTCCTCGTCTGGGAGGCGTTCCGCGACTACACCCGCGAGACCATCACTGTTGCAACCGGCACCCTCGACCCCGGCACCGTGCTCGGCAGGATCACCGCCTCCGGCAAATACGCCGCCTACGATCCCGCGGCCGTCGACGGCACCGAGACCGCCGTCGCGGTGCTCTGGGGCAAGGCCGACGCCTCGGTCGGCGATGCGCTCGCCGTCGCCGTGGTCCGCGGCCCCGCCATCGTCAACCGCCATGATCTCGTCTTCGCCGGCACGCCCAGCGCCCCCGAGATCGCCGCCGCCCATACGGCGCTCCTCGCCGCGGGCATCCTCGTCCGCTGACCCAGAACCGACCGGAGGCATTCCCATGGCGACCATGGACATCTTCGAAGGCGATGCCTTCACCATCATCGAACTCACCCGCGCGCTGGAAAACATCCCCTTCCGGCCCGCGATCCTGTCGGGCGCCGGCCTGTTCTCGCCGCGTGGGGTGCGCGCGCGCACCGTCGTGATCGAGAGCCGCGACGGCACGCTGTCGCTGATCCCGTTCTCCGAACGCGGCGCGGCCTACGAGAGCCAGGTGCCCGAGCGGCGCGAGATGCGCGCCTTCGTGTGCCGGCAGTTCAAGAAGCAGGACGTGCTCTGGGCCTCGGAAATCCAGGGCATTCGCGACTTCGGCTCGGAGAGCGCGGCCCAGCAGGTGCAGAGCGAGGTCGCGCGCAAGCTCGGCCGCCTGCGCCAGGATGCCGAGGCCACGTTCGAGTACCACCTGCTGAACGGCATCCAAGGCATCGTGAAGGACCCGAAGGACGGCGCGACGGTGATCAGCTACTTCACCGAGTTCGGCATCACGCCCGCCGCCGAGATCGACTTCGACCTCGACAATGCAACCCCGACCTCGGGCGCGCTCCGGAAGCGGTGCCAGGCTCTGATCGAAGACGTCGAGGCGTCGATGGGCGGCCTGGCTGCCGGCGCCATCCAGGTTCGTGCGGAATGCGGCTCGGCCTTCTTCGCCGATCTGGTGGCGCACAAGGAGGTGCGCGAGACCTATCTCAACACCGCCGCCGCGGCCGATCTGCGCGGCCGGGTGGCCGACGAGGTCAGCTTCGGCGGCGTCACCTTCCGCCGCTACCGGGGCGGCGCGGGCTTCGGCGTGCCGACCGACAAGGCCTTCTTCTATCCCGAAGGTGTCGAGGGCCTGTTCGAGATCTGTCACGCCCCCGCCGACACCTTCGAGACGGTGAACACGCTGGGTCTGCCGCTCTACGCTCGCACCATCCCGGACCGGGACCGCGACGAATGGGTGCGGCTCGAGATCGAGAGCAATCCGCTGCCGATCTGCACCCGCCCGCAGGTGTTGCGCTCGGCGCGGCGGACGTGATGTCCGCTTTCGCCGCCGCTGTCGACACGCTCTTCGCCGACCCGAACATCGGCCGGGATGCGGTCTACATCGCCGAGGCGGGCGCGCCCGTGCTGGTGCGCGTCGTCGCCCGGCGCGCCGACGCGATCACCGAGTTCGGCGATGCGAGGCTCTGGTCGGAAACCACCCGGTTCGACCTGCGCGTTGCCGAGGTGCAGCAGCCGCGCCCCGGCGACCGGATCGAGATCGACGGCGAGGCTTTCCTCGTCCAAGGCGAGCCCCTCCGCGACCGTGAGCGGCTGGTCTGGACCGTCAATCTGAGGCCTGCGTGAAGCTCGGCATCAACATCGTCGGCGATATCGGCCGGATCGTGGAGGCCGAGACCCGCGCGGGTGAGAAAGCCGTCACCACGGCGATGCGCGACGCCGGAACGGGCCTGAAAGCAGCCTGGCGCGCGCAGATCACCGGCGCCGGCCTCGGGGCGCGGCTCGCCCGGACCATCCGGTCCGAGCAGTTCCCGAAAGGCCGTGCCAGCCTGAACGCCGCGGCGCTCGTCTGGTCGAAGGCGCCGGTGATCGTCGGCGCGCATGACACCGGCCCGCTGATCCGCTCGAAAGACGGCTTCTGGCTGGCGATCCCCACGGCCGCGGCCGGTAAGTCCCTCCGCGGCGGCCGGATCACCCCCGGCGAGTGGGAGCGCCGCACCGGCCTGCGTCTGCGCTTCGTCTATCGGCGCAGCGGACCGAGCCTTCTGGTAGCAGAGGGGCGGCTGAATACGAAAGGCCGCGCGGTGGCGTCGCGCTCGAAGACCGGCCGGGGGCTCACCACCGTCCCGATCTTCCTGCTGGTGCCACAGGTCAGGCTGAAGAAGCGGCTGGACCTCGCGCGGGACGCGGAGCGGGCGCGCGATGCGGTGCCCGGGCTGATCGTGGCGAACTGGGTGGAAGGGCAGACTGGCTGATGGCCCGCACTGGCTGTTCGCCTCCGGCGATCCCGTGGTGCTTCAACGTTAGCTGATCGCTCACTGGGCAACGTCAGCTTTTCGGCCGGTGCTTCAGCTTGACAGCTGTTCGCCACCGATCAGGAGGGTCACAATCAACCCGCTTTCGCACCAGTCGTAAGAGATCGAACCTCCAAGCTGATGCTCTATTGTCTGGCGTATCAGTTCGCTTCCGTAGCTGTCACCGGCTTCCGGAGCGGTCACCTCGGGCCCACCATCCTCTGACCAGACGATCTGTATATCATTTCCATTCGAGGATCCCGATATGTCAAGCCTGCCGCTTTCGACTGAAAGCGCGCCGTACTTCAGCGAATTCGTGGCAAGCTCATGCACCACGAGCGCGAGGCCGGTTGCCGCGGCCTCGCCGATGCCCATGCGAGGCACAGCCACCCTGATGCGGCCTGCAAAGGCACCGTCATCATCGTAGGGCGCCAGCAGCACGCTGAACAGATCCCCCATAAGAGCTGCCTTGCCCTGGCTGTCGGGCAAGGGGCGCACAAGATCATGGGCTCTGCCCAAGGCTATCAGCCTTTGTGTCAGCTGTTTCGACATGTCATCTATGGAGGTCGAAGTGCGCGAGGTGATCTTGGTCAGCCCTGCCGCGATCGCGAGCAGATTCTTCACCCGGTGGCTCATTTCTCCCGCCAGCAGTTCGTGGCCCTCCTCGGCCTGCTTCCGACCGGTGATGTCGATGAAGATACCCGTCATGGAGCGCCCGACGATGCCGACATCGCTGCCTTGCCCACGTGCGGAAATCCACCGGACGTCAGGCCCCACGCGGGTTCGAAAATCTATTTCATAGGCGCCCGTGACCGCGCGAGTTGCCGTGAAGGCTTCCCTGACGCGGTCCATGTCGGCGGGGTGGATCTTTTCCGAAAGCCTCTCGAACGTCAGTTCCTCCCCTGGTGGAATATCCCACAGCTCATACCCATGCGGATCCATGGCCAGACTGTCTGTATCGACATTCCACGACCAAAGCGCCACGCCGGCCGCGTCGATGGCGCGACGAAGGTCCTCATATCCCCATTCAGGGTCACTAAGTTTGCTGGATGACACCGGATTTCCTGTTGATCTGAGTGATCGTGCTCTGTTTGCCGAGTTGGACATAAATCGAGATCAAGGCCAACTGATCAGACCGCATCGCATCCGTTCGCAGCCGACTATGCTTGTCCAGGGGTGGCCCAGGGTCGGCTTTGAAGTCGTAGGTATCATTCCGTTACAGGTCCTGGAACCATGCCCAGCTCCCGCGAAACCATCCTCGCTGCGCTGCATGCGCGGCTCGTGGCGCTGCCCGCCACCGCCATGCGCGGCGAGGTGCTGCCCGAGCGCGTGCCCGCCGCAGGCCTCCTGATCCTGCGCGACGGCGAGCCGGGGGAGCCAGAGGTCACGCTGTCGCCGCTGCGCTACCACTACCAGCACCGCGCCGAGATCGAGGCGGTCGTGCAAGGCGCCAACCTTGACACGGCATTCGACACGCTGACCGCCAGCATCGGCGCGGCGATAGCCGCCGACCGGACTCTGGGCGGCCTCTGCGACTGGGTCGAGGCGGAAGCGCCACGTCCCGTAGACCTGCCGGTCGAGGGCGCGGCCAGCCTGAAGGCGGCGGTGATCCCGGTCATTCTACATTACTCTGTCCCGGACCCGCTTGGCTGACGCCGCCGTGAGGGCGGGTGCTGCGTTCGGCGGGACGACAGTCCACTGGACTGTCGCCTGATCCGCCTTACTCCACGGCCGACCAGCTGGCCTGACCCAACCGCCCACAGGAGACGAACATGGCACGAGCCCAGGGGGCGCGGGCGCTGATGGCGCTTGCGTTCGAGACGACCTATGGAACGCCGCCCGCCAGCGGCTTCACCCGCATGCCCTTCGCCAGCACGTCGCTCGGCGCCGAGCAGCCGCTGCTGAACTCGGAGCTGCTGGGCTATGGCCGCGATCCGTTGGCGCCGATCAAGGACGCGGTCACGGCCGACGGCGATGTCGTGGTGCCGCTCGACGCCGAGGCCTTCGGCTTCTGGCTGAAGGCGGCCTTCGGCATGCCCACGAACACCGGCGCGGAAGCGCCGTACACCCACGAGTTCCAGTCGGGGTCCTGGACGCTCCCCAGCATGTCGATCGAGACCGGCATGCCGGAGGTGCCGCGCTATGCGATGTACTCGGGCTGCGTGCTCGACCAGATCACCTGGCAGATGCAGCGCTCGGGGCTGCTGACGGCAACGGCGCGGCTGGTCGCGCAGGGCGAGACGGTCGGGACCACGACGAGCGCGGGGACACCGGCCGCGCTGGAACTGAAGCGCTTCGGGCATTTCAACGGGGCGATCACGCGCAACGGCTCGGCACTCGGCAACGTGGTCTCGGCCGAGATCACCTATGCCAACAACCTGGACCGGATCGAGACGATACGCTCGGACGGCCGCATCGACGGTGCGGACCCGTCCATCGCGGCGCTCACCGGCCGGATCGAGGTGCGCTTCGCCGACCAGACGCTGGTGACGCAGGCCATCAACGGCGAGGCCTGCGAGATGGAATTCGCCTACGTCCTGCCGTCCGGCGAGAGCTTCACCTTCACCGTGCACGCCGTCTACCTGCCGCGCCCGCGCATCGAGATTTCCGGGCCGCAGGGCGTGCAGGCGACCTTCAACTGGCAGGCCGCCCGCGACAGCGTCGTCGGCCGGATGTGCACCGCCACCCTCGTGAACGACGTGGAGACGTATTGATGCTGACGCTCGACCTGACCAATGCCCCGCGCTGGCATGACCTCGCGCCCGGCGTCCGGGTGCAGCTGCGCCCGCTGACCACCGCCCTGATGGTGGCGACCCGCGGCGACCCCGCGGTCGAGGCGGTGCCCGAGGAGACGTCCGACGAGGAGCGCGCCGTCGCCTTCGCGAAGGCACTGGCGCGGCGGGCGGTGCTCGCCTGGGACGGCATCGGCGATGCCGAGGGCACCCCCATCGATCCGAGCCCGGCAGCAATCGACGCGCTGCTCGACATCTGGCCGATCTTCGAAGCCTTCCAGCTGACCTATGTTTCCAAGGGCCTGCTGCTGGATGCGGAAAAAAACGCCTCCGCGCTCTCGCCGAATGGTCCTTCGGCGGGGGCGACCGCTACTGCGAAGCCTGTGCGCAAGCCTGTCCGGACTGCCCGACGCGGCTGAACCAGCCGCTCACTCATGAAGGCTGGCAGGTCTGGGACTTGGTGAGCCGCCTCGGCGGTCAGGTCCGCGTGCTGCCCGGCGCGGTGATCGGCTGGGACATGGCGGCGGCGCTCGCGCTCGGAGACGCCCTTGGCGTGCCAGCCCTCGCCACGGCCGAACTGCTGCCCGTGATCGAGGCGGTGATGGTCGCCAAACTCAACGAACAGATGGATCACTCCCATGGCTGAGAAGAGGGTCAGCGTCCGCCTCGCGGCCGTGGGCGGACGGCAGGTGCGCGCCGAGCTGGAAGGCGTGGGCGAAGCCGGGTCGCGTGGCTTCGGACGACTGAGCCGGGAGATGGAGGCGGCGAATGCCCGGCTCGCGGCCTTCTCGCGGCGGGTGCGGGTGGCCGCAGCCGCTGCCGTCGCCGCTGCCACGGCCGCCGGTGTCGCCATGGTCCGATCCGGCCTGCAGACCGTCGATGCACAGGCGAAACTCGCGCAGTCGCTCGGCACCACGGTCGCCTCGATCCAGACGCTTGAGCGCGCGGGCGAGCTGGCGGGCGTCTCGATGTCCGGCATCGAGCAGGCGACCAAAGATCTGACGCGCCGTCTCAGTCAGGCGGCCGCCGGGACCGGCCCCGCAGCCGATGCGCTGGACCGGCTCGGGCTTTCGGCCAACGAGCTGATCGCCCTGCCGCTGGACCAGCGCGTGGGTGCGATCAACGCTGCCATCGAGAGCTTCGTGCCCGCCGCCGAACGTGCGGCTGTCGCTGGGCAGCTCTTCGGCGAGGAAGGCTCCATCGCCATGTCGCGGATCGACACCGCTACGCTGCGCCAGGCGACCGAGGACGTCCTCGCTTTCGGAGTCGTCGTCTCCGAGCAGGATGCCGACCAGATCGAGCGCACCAACGACGCGATCTCGCGGCTCGGGCTGATCTGGCGCGGGCTGTCGAACCAGCTGGCGGTCGCAGCAGCCCCCGCGCTGGAAGCCGTCGCCAACGCCATGGCGGCGGTCGCCAGCCGCACCGGACCGCTGGGCATCGCCATTCGCGGCCTCTTCGACAACATCGGTCGCCTGACCACCTATGCCGCCACCTTCGCGGCCTTCCTCGCGGGCCGCTGGGTGGCTGGCATGGCCGCCGCCGCGCTCTCCGTCCGCGGTCTCGCCACGGCGCTCGTCGTGCTGCGCGGCGCGCTGATCCGCACCGGCATCGGCGCGCTGATCGTCGGCGCGGGCGAGCTCGTCTACCAGTTCACCCGCCTCGTCTCCGGCGCGGGCGGCTTCGGCGAGGCGATGTCGCTCCTGAAGGACCTCGCGGTCGAGGTCTGGGAACGCATCAGGATGGGCGCCGCAGCGGCGGGCGCAGCCGCCACGGCGATGTTCTTCGACCTGAAGGCCGACGCCGCCTCGGGCATGCAGAGCGCCATCGAGAGCGTGGTGAGCTTCGGCAACACCGCCGCGAACACCTTCGAGGGCGCTTACGAGGCGATCAAGGCGGTCTGGGGCCTGCTGCCCGCCGCCATCGGCGATCTGGCGTTCCAGGCGGCCAACAGCCTGGTCGACGGCGTCGAGGCGATGCTGAACGGCGTGGTCTCGCGCATCAACGGCTTCATCGACGGGATCAATCAGGGGCTGGAAGCGCTCGGGTCGGAGCGCCGCATCTCGCTGGTGCCCGACCTCGACCTCGGCGAGATCGAGAACCGCTTCGAGGGCGCGGCCAGCGCTGCCACGACAGCGGCGCAGGCGGCTTTCGACCGGGCCTTCGAGGACAACCCGCTCACCGCGCCCGACCTCGGTCTGACCGAGGCGGCAAATCGGGCGCTCGAGTCCGCGAACCTCTATCGCGGCGCGGCCAGCGATTTGGCGGAAGCCGCCCGCGCGCCGCTCGAAAGCTGGCAAGCCCTGCGCGATGCCGTGCGTGGCACCGACGAGGCGAGTGCCGATGCGCTGACCGAGGCTACCGGTGCGGCCGAGCGGCTGGAGACGGCGCTCGGCGATGCCGGACGCGCCGCGACGGGTGCAGGCGCGGCGGCCGGAGCTGCCGCCGCTGCAGTGGAGCCCGCGACCGAGGCTGCCGTCACGGGCTGGCAGGCGGTCACGGCGGCGCTCTCCGACTATGCCAGCAAGGCGCGCGAGATCGGCGGCGATATCGGCCAGAGCCTCGTCGGGGCTTTTCAGTCGGCCGAGAACGCCGTCGGCCAGTTCGTGAAGACCGGCAAGCTGAACTTCCGCGATCTGGTGACGTCGCTCCTGGCCGATCTCGCCCAGCTGGCGGCGCGGCGGTTCATCCTCGGGCCGATCGCCAATGCGCTCTCCGGCGTGTTTGCCGGGGCGGGCGGCATCTTCGCCAACGTCCTGCATGCGGGCGGCATGGTGGGGTCTGCGGGGCCCTGGCGCATGGTCCCGGCCATTGCCTTCGCCGCCGCGCCGCGAATGCATGGCGGCGGCATGGCCGGGCTTCGTCACGACGAGGTGCCCGCGATCCTGCAACGCGGCGAACGGGTGCTGTCGCGGCGCGAGGCGCAGAGCTACGGCGCAGGCGGCGGGGTCAACATCACGATCATGGCCCGCGACGCCGAGAGCTTCCGCCAGTCCCGCACACAGGTCGCGGCGGACATCGCCCGCGCCGTCTCGCTCGGGCGGAGGGGCATGTGATGGCGTTCCACGAGGTCCGGTTTCCCGACAACATCAGCCGGGGCGCGCGGGGCGGGCCGGAACGGCGCACCCAGATCGTCGAGCTCGCTTCGGGCGACGAGGAGCGCAATGCGAGCTGGGCCAACTCGCGCCGCCGCTACGACGTCGCCTACGGCATCCGCCGCGCTGACGATCTGGCGGCGGTGGTCGCCTTCTTCGAAGCGCGGAACGGTCGCCTGCACGGCTTCCGCTTCAAGGACTGGGGCGACCACAAGTCCTGTCTACCCTCTGGCACGCCGTCGCCCACCGATCAGTCGATCGGCACCGGCGACGGCACTGCGTTCCAGCTGGTGAAGCGCTACGCCTCCGGCGCGCAATCCTGGACGCGCGCCATCGCGAAGCCGGTAGCGGGCACCGTGCGCATCACGCTCGACGGGGTGGAGCAGCTCTCTGGCTGGTCGGTCGACACCACGACAGGTGTCGTCAGCTTTGGCGCGGCACCGGGCGCAGGCGTCGCGATCACCGCGGGCTTCGAGTTCGATGTGCCGGTCCGCTTCGACTCCGATGCGCTCGACGTGACGCTCGACCTCGAGCGGCTCGGCTCGATCACCTCCATTCCGCTACTGGAACTGCGCCGATGAAGTCCCTCGATCCCGCCCTGCAGGCCCATCTCGACGAGGGCACGACCACGCTCGCCTGGTGCTGGCGGATCACGCGGGCCGACGGCGTCACCTTCGGCTTCACCGATCACGACCGGACGCTCAGCTTCGACGAGACCGACTTCGAGCCCGAGAGCGGGCTGACGGCCTCCGAGGTCCGTTCCGGCTCGGACCTGTCCGTCGATGCGCAGGACGCCGAAGGCGTGCTGACCTCCGACCGGATCACCGAGACCGACATCCTGGACGGCCTCTGGGACAACGCGGAAGTCGAGGTCTGGCGGGTGAACTGGGCCGACACGAGCCAGCGCGTGCTGATGCGGCGCGGCGCTATCGGCCAGATCCGGCGCGGGCGGCTTGCCTTCGTCGCCGAGGTCCGCTCGCTCGCCCATGTGTTGGGCCAGACGGTCGGGCGGACCTTCCAAGCGACCTGCGATGCCGAGCTTGGCGACGCACGCTGCGGGGTCGATCTGGAGGACCCCGCCTACAAGGGCACGGGCGCGATGATCGATCTTCTGCGCGACCGGGCCCTCACCGCCTCGGGACTCGGCGGCTTCACCTCCGGCTGGTTCACCTTCGGCACGTTGGACTGGACGAGCGGCGCGAACGCGGGGCGGCGCACCGAGGTGCTGGGCCATGACGTGACCGACGGCATCGCCGTGCTGACCCTGCTCGAAGCGCCGGTGCGCGCGATCGCCGAGGGTGACGGCTTCACCATCCGCGCGGGCTGCGACAAGCGCATGGAGACCTGCGGGGCGAAGTTCGCCAACACCGCCAATTTCCGCGGCTTCCCGCACATCCCCGGCCAGGATGCCGTGCTTCGCTACGCCACCAAGGATGGCGGGCACGAGGGGTCGGTGCTGTGACCTCCGCCGATCCCACCCGCGTCATCGCCATTGCGCGGTCCTGGCTCGGCACGCCGTATCATGATCAGGCCAGCCTGCGCGGTGTCGGCTGCGATTGCCTCGGGCTGGCGCGGGGCGTCTGGCGCGAGGTCGTCGGCCCCGAGCCGTTCCCGATCCCGCCCTACAGCCGGGACTGGGGCGAGACCGGGCCGCGCGAGGTTCTGGCCGAGGGCGCACGCCGGATGATGATCGAGGTGTCGCCCGCCGAGGCAGGTCCCGGCGCGCTGGTTCTCTTTCGCATGAAGCCCCGCGCCATCGCCAAGCATGTCGGGATCCTGACCGGTCCCGCCACCTTCCTCCATGCCTACGAGCGGCTCGGCGTGATCGAGGAGGCGCTAACCCAATCCTGGCGGCGGCGCCTCGCTTTCGCTTTCCTGTTCCCGCAACGCTGAGACCCCGACCATGGCCACCCTCGTTCTCGGCGCGGCCGGCGCCGCCATTGGCGGCAGCATCGGCGGCGCGATCCTCGGCGTGAGCGCCGCGACCATCGGCGGCTTCATCGGCTCCAGCATCGGCTCTGTCGTCGACAGCTGGATCATCTCGTCGCTGGCGCCCACGCAGCGCATCGAGGGCGCGCGGCTCGACACGCTGCGCATCACCTCCGCCACCGAGGGCGCGGTCATTCCGCGGCTCTACGGCCGCATGCGCATGGGCGGCAACATCATCTGGGCGACCGATTTCCGCGAGGAGACGAAGACCACCACGCAAGGCGGCGGCAAGGGCGGCGGCGGGGGCGGCAAGGTCAAGACGACCGAATATCTCTACTACGCCTCCTTCGCGGTCGCGCTCTGCGAGGGGCCGATCACCGGCATCGGGCGCATCTGGGCCGACGGCAAGCCGATGGACCTCTCCGGCGTCACCTGGCGCTGGTATCCGGGCGACGAGGCGCAGACCGCCGATCCGTTCATCGCCGCGAAGATGGGTGCGACCAGCACACCCGCCTATCGCGGCACGGCCTATGTGGTCTTCGGGGAGCTGGCGCTCTCGACCTATGGCAACCGCCTCCCGCAGCTGTCCTTCGAGGTGTTCCGGCCGCTTGCCGATCCCGACACCGCTGAGGGGCTGACCCGCGCCGTCACCATGATCCCGGCCTCGGGCGAGTTCACCTACGCCAGGCAGGCGATCCGCAAGACCGATGGCGGCGTGACGGTGCCCGAGAACCTGAACGCGCTGGCCGACTCCACCGACATGGTCGAAGCGCTCGACCGGCTGCAGGCGATGGCCCCGGCTGTCGAGAGCGTCAGCCTTGTCGTCGCCTGGTTCGGCGACGATCTGCGCGCGGGATCCTGCAAGGTGCGGCCGGGCGTCGAGGTCTCGGCCAAGTCGACCACGCCCGCCAGCTGGTCGGTGAACGGCGTGAGCCGCGCCAGCGCCTTCCTCGTCAGCCGGGATGCAGAGGATCGTCCGGTCTATGGCGGCACGCCGTCGGACTTCGCGGTGGTGCAGGCGATCCAGGAGATGAAGGCGCGCGGGCTGCGCGTCACCTTCTATCCGTTCATCCTGATGGACGTGCCGCCCGGCAACACGCTGCCGAACCCGTATTCCGACAACGCCGCCGAGACGGGCCAGCCCGCGTTCCCCTGGCGGGGCCGGATCACCTGTTCGCCTGCGGCGGGTTTCGCCGGAACCGTGGACAAGACGGCGACGGCCGCAAGTCAGGTCGCGGCGCTGTTCGGCGCGGCGACGCCCGCGAGCTTCAGCGTCTCGGGCGAGAGCGTGAGTTGGATCGGACCCTCCGGCGACTGGGGACTGCGCCGCATGGTGCTGCACTACGCCCATCTCTGCGCGGCAGCGGGCGGGGTGGACGCCTTCCTGATCGGCACCGAGATGCCGGGGCTGACCACGATCCGCTCGGGCGCCAGCACCTATCCCGCCGTGCAGGCCTATCGGGATCTGCTCGTCGATGTGCGGTCCATCCTCGGGTCCGGGACGAAGATCGGCTATGCCGCCGACTGGTCGGAGTATTTCGGGCATCAGCCGGGCGACGGCTCGGGCGACGTGTTCTTCCACCTCGATCCGCTCTGGGCCGATCCGGAGATCGATTTCATCGGCATCGACAACTACATGCCGCTCTCCGACTGGCGGGACGGATTCGACCATGCCGATGCGGCCGAGGGCTGGCCCGCGATCTACGACCGGGCCTATCTGCAGGCGAACATCGCGGGCGGCGAAGGCTTCGACTGGTTCTACGCCAGCGCGGCCGATCGTTCGGCACAGATCCGGACCGCAATCACCGACGGCGCCGCCGACAAGCCGTGGGTCTTCCGCTACAAGGATGTGCGCGCCTGGTGGGCGAACCCGCACTATAATCGCCCGGGCGGGGTGGAGGTCGGGACGCCGACGGCATGGGCGCCGCAGTCGAAGCCGATCTGGTTCACCGAGTTGGGCTGTCCCGCCATCGACCGGGGCACCAACCAGCCCAACGTCTTCTTCGACCCGAAGTCCTCGGAGAGCTTCACGCCGCATTTCTCGCGGGGCTGGCGCGATGACGCCATTCAGCGCGCCTATCTCGAGGCGACGTATCTCTGGTGGGGTGAGGCCGCAAACAATCCGGTGTCCTCGGTCTACGGTGGCCGGATGGTGCACGTCCCCGAATGCGCCGCCTGGACCTGGGACGCGCGGCCCTATCCGTTCTTCCCGGCGCTGACCGACGTCTGGACGGACGGCGCGAACTGGCGGCTTGGGCATTGGCTGACGGGGCGGCTCGGCGCGGTGTCGCTGGCCGCACTGGTCCGGCACCTATGCCTGCGCGCGGGGCTGCCCGAGTCCCGGGTCGACGTCTCCGGCCTCTGGGGTGCGGTCGAGGGTTACGCCATCACCGCGCTGGAAAGCCCGCGCGCCTCGATCACCACACTGTCGCGGCATTTCGGGTTCGACGCCGTCGAGACCGAGGGCGTGATCCGCTTCGTCATGCGCGGCCGGGCGGCGGTGGCGAGCCTCTGCCCCGACGATCTGGTCGCGGCCCGCGAAGGCGATGTCCTCGAGCTGACCCGCGGCCAGGAGACCGAACTGCCGCAGGCGCTGAAGTGGCAGGTCGCCCGCGCCGACGAGGATTACGACGCGGCCCTCGTCGAGGCGCGGCGCGTCACCGTCGACACGACGCGGATCGCGTCCGAGTCCTTCGCGATGGCGGTGCCGCCCGAGGAGGCCGAGCGCCGCTGCCGCCGCGCGTTGATGGAGGCGTGGGTGGGTCGCGAGACGGCGGCGTTCCGTCTGCCGCCGTCGCGCTTGGCGCTCGATCCGGCCGATGCGATCCGGCTCGCACATGACGGGCGTCTGGTCGACCTGCGGCTCGTCTCCATCGCCGACGCCGAGGCGCGCGGCATCGAGGCGGTCCGCCAGGATCGCGCGACCTACGATCTGCCGCCCGGCGATCCCCGCGCAGCCTCACTGACCCGGGCCGTGGTGTTCGGCGCGCCGGATGCGGTGCTGATGGACCTGCCGCAGCTGACCGAGGATCAGCCCGCACATCGGCCGCTGGTCGCAGCGCACGCGGATCCCTGGCCGGGTGAGATGGCTGTGTTCCGCAGCCCCTCGACGGATGGCTTCGAGCTGCTGACCACGTTCGGCAGCCGCGCGCGGATCGGGGCGCTGGTCTCTGACCTCTACGCGGGCCCCACGTCGCGCTTCGACCTCGGCAATGCGTTGGTGGTCGACCTGCTGACCGGCACTCTCGAAAGCGTCACGGACCTGACACTGTTCGGAGGGGCAAATGCGCTCGCCATTGAGAGCACGTCCGGCACCTGGGAGATCGTCCAGGCGGGCGCGGTCGAGTTGCTGGCGCCTGGCCGGTATAGATTGACGCGGCTCCTGCGCGGTCAGCGCGGCACCGATGGCGCGATGGGCAGCCCGGCTCCGGCAGGCGCGCGGGTGGTCGTGCTGGACACCGCGCTGGCGTCCCTGCCCATTGCCGAGGCCGATCTCGGCATCCCGTGGAACTGGCGCATTGGTCCGGCGAGCCGACCGGTCAGCGACGAGACCTATGTCGCGCAGGCCTTCACGCCCGAAGGCATCGGGCTGCGGCCGTTCTCGGTCGCCCATGTGGAGCAGCCGTGGCGCAAGGCGCGCAGTCCCGGCGATCTGACGATCCGCTGGACACGCCGGTCCCGGGCACTCGCTGCCGACAGCTGGGGCGGGCTCGAGGTGCCGCTGGCCGAGGAACTCGAAGCCTACGAGGTGGAGATCCTCGACGACGCAACGGTGCAGCGGGTGCTCGTCAGCACAACCACCAGCGCGGTCTACACGGCCGCCCAGCAGACCGCCGACTGGGGTGCGCCGCTCGGTCCCGGCGACACGCTCGACATCCGCATCTTCCAGCTCTCCGCCCTCGTGGGGCGGGGCGCGCCGAAAACCGTCACGCTCACGATCTGAAGGCCATCCCATGTCCGACGCCACGACCCATCTGCTGCTGCCCTACATCCTGGCGGCGCAGGCCCAGAAGCACGTCACCCACAACGAGGCGCTGAGGATCCTCGACGGGCTCGTGCAGCTCTCCGTCCTCGACCGGGACCTGACCGCGCCACCCGGAAGCCACGCCGACGGCGACCGGTACATCGTCGCCTCCGGCGCAATGGGCGACTGGGCAGGCTGGGACCTGAGCGTCGCGCTCTGGACCGATGGCGCCTGGCTCCGACTGCCGCCGCGCAACGGCTGGCGGGCATGGGTCGAGGACGAGGGACTGCTGCTGGTCTACGACGGCGCGGGCTGGGTCGGGACCACGCCAGCCGCGCTGCAGAACCTTGCGCTGCTGGGGCTCGGCACTACGGCGGATGCGTCGAACCCGTTCTCGGCCAAGCTGAACGCCGCGCTCTGGACCGCGAAGACCGTGGCCGAGGGCGGCACCGGCGATCTCTTCTACACCATGAACAAGGAGGCCGCCGGAGACGACCTCGGCCTGACGCTGCAGACCAACTTCGTGACCAAGGCGCTCGTGGGGCTCTTCGGCTCTGACCGCTTTCGCCTCTCGGTTTCCGCCGACGGCAGCACCTTCTTCGACGGGCTGAGCGTCGACAACGCGAACGGCATCGTCGACCAGCCCCGGCTGCCCCGCTTCAAGGCGTACACGAACTACGACAACTACGTCGGTGTCGGGACCTGGACGAAGATCGGCCTCAACAACACCGACTACAACGATCAGGGGGCTTTCGACGCCGCGAACAACCACTTCGTGGCCCCGATCGACGGCACCTACCTCTTCGGCGCGACGCTGCTCTACAAGATCAATGCCAGCGCCACGGCCCGCATGCGCGGGCGGCTCGTGCTGAACGGCACGACCGAAATCCGCGGCTCCCTCGGCGAAATCTCCGCCACCCACGTCTCGCTCGCCACCGCGATCTGGCTGCAGACCATGGTGCCGCTCACCGCGGGCGATACCGTCGAGCTGCAGGGGTACTTCCGGGTCGCGGACGGCTATTTCGCCGCCGTGCACACGTCCTTCTGGGGCTGCAAGATCGGCTGAGCGGCGAAAGGAGGATCCGATGAACCCACCCCGATCCGAGGGCTTCGTGCGCATGCCCGACGCCGAGTTCGAGGCGATCCTGACGCGGGCGGCCGAGGAAGGCGCGAAACGCGCGCTCGCCGATGTCGGCCTCGACGGCGACGAGGCGGCCCTCGACATCCGCGATCTGCGCTCCCTGGTCGACTGCATCCGGCTGGTGCGCCGCACCGCGATGCAGACCGCCGTCCGCATGATCACCACCGGCGTCATGCTGGCGCTGCTGGCGGGCATCGCCATCAAGCTGAAGATCTTCGGCGGCAGCCCGTAGCCGCTCCCCACTCCCGTCATCAGCCCAACCGCACCCGCCCTCGTGGCGGGCTTTTTCGTTTCTGGAGACCCCATGACCACGACCTTCCACAGCCATTGGCGCGACGTGCCTGAGGGCACTTGGCGCTGGCCGAACTTCAGCCCGGCCGAAATCGCATGCCGGGGCACCGGCAGGTTGCTCGTCAACGAGACGGCCCTCGACAAGCTGCAGGCACTCCGTGACCGGCTGAGGAAGCCGCTCATCGTCCGCTCGGCCTATCGCAGCCCCGAGCACAACCGCGCCGTCGGCGGCGCGACCCGGTCGAAGCACCTCGACGGCGCCGCCTTCGACATCGCCATGGCGAACCACGACCCGGCAACATTCGAGGCGGCGGCGCGCGAAGTCGGGTTCCTCGGCTTCGGCTTCTACCCGCGCTCAGGCTTCATCCACGTCGACCTCGGCCCCGCGCGTCAGTGGGGCGAGCGGTTCCCGGTCCGGGCGACGGCATTTGCTGCCGAGACGCCGCCCGCACGCGAAGTGCTGGCCGAGAGCCGCACCATGAAGGGCGGTGGCGCGGCCGGTCTGGCGACGCTGGGTGTCGCGGGTGTCGAGGTGGCGCAGAGCGTCCTCGCCGAGACCCAGACCGCCATCCTGCCGCTGGTGCCTTATCTCGATACCCTGCGCTGGGTGTTCATCGCGGTGGCACTCGGTGGCATCGCGGTCACCATCTATGCCCGCCTCGATGACTGGAAGCGGGTGCGGCGGTGATCGCCCGGCTGCTCACCGGGATCGCCACGAGCCCGTGGTTGCGGGCAACGCTGCGCCATCCAGGACGATTTGAAGACGCTCGCGGCTTGATCCTGCACGACGGGGGCAAGCTTGGGCTGTCGACGGGAAGCAACGTCTGCTCGCCCCCGTCGATGGGCAGACTCATCTCAGTATGTCCGTCGCCCGGTGCTCCGGTCCGACGCCGTCGATCAGGTAGATCGCCCCCTCGGCCCCGTCGCGGCGAAGGGGAACGATCTTCTGGTAGGCGGCCGAGGCATACCAGTTGCGGGCGGCTGCCACGTCGGGGAAAGCGATGACGATCAGATCGTGATCGCTCTCGCCCTCTAGCATCTCTTTGCGGCCCCCGTACACCATGAACTCGCCCCCATAGGGGGCGAGCGTGGCGTCGATGCGGGCGAGGTAGTCGCGGATCCCTCGGGTGATTTCGGCCACTCGCAACTCTCCGATGGCATAGGCGGTCATTGGGCCACTCTCCGCGTCGGGGCTGGATGCGCCCGGCGGTCTGCCGCGTATTCCGCCACTCCGAGCGCGGCGACCACCGCACCCTGGCCGAGGAGGAAGAGCCAGCCCAAGAGGTTGGGCTGGATCAGGCCCAGCAGCGGAAGTGCCAAGCTGACGAGGGCCCAGAGGCCGTTGCCAGCGACAATTACGCCGGTCATCCAGTGCGGCGTCGGCGCTTGGCGGCTGGCGATAGCCATGAAGGCGGCGGTCGGCAGCAGGAGCAGTCCGGCCCACCATAGAAGGCCGGCGGGTATCTGGGTCAGCCCGGCGATGGGGTCGGCGGCGGCGAGCAGCAGGGCACCCATGGCGGTGCAGGTCAGGCCGTCGAAGGCGAGGAGGCGCGGCAGCGCCGGGGTCTTCAGTATCATTGGTCTATCTCCATTGTCGCGCCGGTGAGGGATCGGCATGGCTCGAAGATGGGCAAACCAAGGGGCGTAGGCGATTACCCCATAGGTAATGGAATTCCCAATTCCGATACGGCACACTTCAAACATGAGCATCAAGCAGAACACGCAGCCCGTGGGTGCGCTGCTGCGCGGTTGGCGGGAGAGGCGTAGGCACAGCCAGCTGTCTCTCGCGTCCGAAGCCGAGATATCGCAGCGGCACCTCAGCTTTCTCGAATCCGGGCGCTCCAGCCCCAGTCGCGAAATGATTCTGCGTTTGGCCGAAACGCTCCGGTTGCCGCTCCGGGACCGCAACGAATTGCTCCTGGCCGCGGGCTTCGCGCCCGCCCATGGCGAAGCGACGCTGCAGGGGCCAGACATGGCCGAGGCGCGCGCCGCAATTGATGCGATTCTGGCCGGGCACGCGCCGCACCCTGCACTTGCGGTGGATCGCGGCTGGACGATCCTAAAGGCCAATGCCGCGGTCGCCGTACTGACCGAGGGTGCCGCGCCGCACCTGCTGGAGGGCCAGGTCAACGCCCTTAGACTCAGCCTGCACCCGGAGGGAGTTGCTCCGCGGATCGTGAATTACGGGGAGTGGCGGGCGCATGTCCTGTCGCGGTTAGCGAATGACATCGATCTGTCGAGCGACGCCCGGCTGATCGCGCTGCGGGACGAATTGAAAGGATACCCCGCGCCGCCGGGTGCCGCCGGGTGGCCGGGCACCACGGCGCCTTCTGTGGCCGTGCCGCTGGTGCTACGCAGCAACCTCGGGCGGTTGTCATTCCTCAGCACCACCACCGTTTTTGGAACGGCGGTCGATATTACGCTAGCAGGGATCGCGATTGAAAGCTTCTTTCCGGCCGACGCAGCGACGGCCGCGGCGATGCTGGCTCCCGCTGGTGCCAAGGCTTAGGTACGGTGCTTTTCCGACGATTGGCGAGATGCTGAGCGATTGTTCGGTAATGCGTGATCAGGCGCGAGCTTGCAGATGACAACGGACTGCCTGCCTTTCTCAATTGTTCCCGCGCCTCGCTTGCAGAGCCGAAGCAGGAGCGCCCAAGGTACGCCCATACCTCGAGTCAGAGGGCGTCTTGGCTGAAGTGAACTGGTAAGTCCGGCCACCACTCAATGAGATATCAACACGTGGTGCAATTCAAGCGAAGCTTTCGGACAGTATAGGACCCTGGTGTGTGACGGGTTCTCGGAGTGCCCCTGCTCAACGACGAGGCTGTCTCGTGGTAGTAGCCAGAACACCCATTGCCGGGTCATTCGAGCGGTGACGACGGCACAAGCGAACGAGGCGGGCTCGACGAGGTATGCCGCCGCCACCCAATCGAACGGATAGAACCCGGGAAGCCCAACGACATCATTCCAGAAATCAAGCCAATCCTGCGATGACACCGCGAGCCACTCGCCCGCCGACCCTTGCCGAGCAAGGACGTCCAGATCCGCTCGATCAATCAGCACGCTACGCGCTGCGTCATATGGGACGAGGGTCATCGGCAGCGACATCTCAAGAATGCGACGGGTTGCCTCTGGATCGACCGAGACGTTCAGGTCGCGAAAGATCGGACCGTGTCCGAATAGCGCACCTCGCCCGTTGCCTTCGGTCGGGTGGAACAGATGGCCGGGCTGGTGCCCCATCACGGAGACGATGCGCGTGACGTTTCGTTGCAGGTCTGGCCGGTTGTTCAACGCAGCCGCAATATTTGTCAGCGGGCCGAGCGCCAGGATCGTTAACGGACCCTCTTCCAGGGAGGACTGCAGGGCGGCGATACCCGGTGGCGGCGGCATCCGATCGGTTGCGGGGGCGCCATACCCGACGAACATCGACGGCGAGGACAGGCCTTCGCGGTCCAGCTGCGCGAATAGAGCTGCGAGCCGATCCGCCACGACGTGCCCCGGCGCATTTCCGAAGCTCGTCGAGACCCCCGAAATATCGACGCCCCGCGCCACCAGCCATGCAATGGCGAAGCAATCGTCCGGATCGGTGCGGCCCATCGCGCCGCATGCGGCATCGGTATCGATCCAGATGCGGCCCGGCTGCACGTCGTGCGGTTCCATGGGCGCCAGCGCGATCGGAAGTGCGGCGGGACGCCCAGTCCGCCACTGTGACCATTGCGGTGCCACGACGACCCCGATGACGATCAGCGGAACTATGAGAATGAGGTAACGGAGTCTGATCACAGAAATTCCCTGAATTCCATGATGCTAGGTGCGACGCGGCTGCACGACCATCTCAGCCACCAGGAGGTCCGAAAAGACGCTCAAGCCAGCGGACGCCGTAATCGACAATGTCGGCCGCTTGGAGCAGGTGGCATTGGGCGCCGCCGATGCGGCCCTTGATCCCGTGGCCCTCACTGACGTAGAGGCGCGCGATGGTCTCGACGGCGTCCATCTCGCCTTCAACCGCGAAGCCGTCCAGGATGCCGTTGCTGTCGAATTCCTCGGTCCGCCGCCAGACTTTCCGGCCGTCCTCGAGAATCGGCATTTCATAGCTGACTCGCCGCTTGCGGGGAATGTCGGCCAGCGCCTCGGCGAGGTGCAGGACAGTCACCGCATCAAGCGGCGCGCCGAGCAGCAGAACGCGCCCGCCAGCCGCCCTGAACCGGTCAAGCGGTGACCCGGGGCCGAAGGCCGCTCCGAACTCGTGCGGCCGCACCAGGTGATCGGCGTTGGCACCGGCTGCAACCATGGACGCGTCGGGATGGGCACTGCGCCGTGCGCTGGGCAGCTTGCGAAGATACTCGTTCAGCAGGCCGAAACCGCGATAGGTTCCCGCCGTGGCCGGGTCGAAGGCCGGCCAGGCTTCCCGTTCGGCGGGATCGAGAATCGCGCCGTTCAGCGTTTCCTCGTAAGGCGAGCGATCCCAGGCACAGTAGGCCATAACGGTTCCCCCCGGGCCCACGGCATCCAGTATCGCACGCGCGACCGTCTCGGCTCCTCCGGTGACCGGACCGAGGGCTTTGAGTGAGGTGTGCACCATCAGGGTGTCGCCGGGCCGCACGCCGAGGTCGTGCAGCCCGCCTACGAGTTCCCGAGCGTTCAGGCCCTGCAGATGATGGTGATCGGATGCTCCCGGCATGACATTCGTCCTTCAGGCGGCGCAACGTTAAAAGCGCAAAGCAGGTGTAACTCGCTTCCTCAGGCTCCGTGGCGGGATATTGTCAGCCCGCAGGCTTCCCGGATTGCGATCTGCACCGGGGAAGGCGGCAATGAGGGATCGAAGTCGCCAGCAGGCAGGAGCGGCGGCTGAGCCATGAAACGTGGCGTCGTACCCCGGTGAGGTTGAGCGGAGTGAACAAGAAAGGGATGGCATAGATAGACCGTGCCCGCCTTTCCAGTCGCGAAGACTTCTTCGCAACCTTCTGACGAAGCGTAGTTGTCTTTAGATAGCTCCCTCAGGGTTGCGCCCGCCTCGCCATAAGGCAGGAGCTCTTTGGCCAGGATTCGGTGAGATCCCTTGCGGACTTTGGTGGGCGCGTCGTCAGGACCGACGTCGGAAATCAAGAAGAGCATCAGCAACGCCCTTCCGCGACTTCTGACGTTCGCCCTCCATTCCATGAAGTCGGGGTTTTCCATGCCGAAGCTCACGTCGATGTGCCAGCCGGTATCGGGTGGCGATTTTGACGACGGGAACCGGATCGGAAAGGTGCCGAGACCGTTCGGGCGGACCCAACGGCCCGATCCGACCAGCTGATCGTAGGCGCGATGCAAACGCGGAGTGTTGCCAGCAGCGACGAACGGCGGTGTGAACTTGTGTCCGACTCGCACGACAGGTTCGACCCAGCCTGACGGATCATCCGGCGACAGGCCCGCATCGGCCCACAGTTCATTCCAGCAGGCCAGCGCGACGTCCGCACTGAACGCGTGGTCGATCCTGATGAAGCCTTCGTCGATAAACGCCCTGATTTCCGCTGCTGTCAGGCCGTGGTCATCGTGGCTCATCTTGTCTCGCTTCTTCATCCCGTCCTCTATGCTTCGTTTCCCTGTTCTGAATGCGCATCGGCTTGCCCATGCGCGGCGCGAGGGCCCCATGCCTTGGCCGGGCGATTCGTGTGCATTTCTACCCGGGTGATATTGACGCGTCAATTACACCCGGGTAGAAACTTCGAGAACGAATGGAAAAAGGCTAAGGTGATGTCAGGAACAGTTACCGCCTTCGCAGGAGAGGAACTCTTCGCGCGGGGCGAAAGGATGGAGGTGGGCGTTCTGCTATGGCGTGCCGCGCGTCGGCGCGACGAGCAGACCTATCTCGTCTTCGACGATCAGACAGGTCGGCCCGCTGACTTCGACCTTTCAGGGACGGAGGAAGACGTCCGCGCGCGGTACCAGCAGCCGCATCGGGACTCTACATCAGGAGCGAAAGGGCCAGGGCGGCCGAAGCTCGGTGTGGTGGGGCGAGAAGTGACGCTTCTCCCTCGGCACTGGGAATGGCTGCAGAACCAGCGCGGCACCGCCTCTGCGGCCATCAGGCGGCTCGTCGACGAGGCTCGCCGCAGCGGGCAGACGGAACATCTCGCCGCCCAGGCTCGGCAGGCTGCTGATCGGTTCATGGCCGTGATGGCCGGCAACCGACCGGGGTATGAGGAGGCTTCAAGGGCACTTTACTCCAATGATCGAGCGCGGCTGCACGAGCTCACCGAAGATTGGCCCACCGACATCCGAGATCATGCGCGTCACCTGGCAGAGCCTTCCTTTGTCGAAGCGTCCCAGCGGGAACGCTCTTCCTTGAAGGCTTTGCTGCTTGGCCAGTTCGAAACCGCGTGGGCCTTGACGGATCATCATCTACAGGGATTGACGACATCGGAGTGCATGTGGCGGCCCGCAAATAAATGTCTGCACATCAGCAAGGACCCCGAAGGCGGGTGGCGAGCGGACTGGCCCGAGACCGAGGACTACACGATTGGCCCCCCAAGTATAGCCTGGACCACCTGGCACATTCTCTTCTGGTGGGAGACGGTGCTTTGTCATCTCGAAGACAGACCACCTCCGCAGCGCGAGTCCATCTTGTGGCCGGGCGCGGCTGAAACAGCATGCCAGGCTATCGGCGATCTGTATGCGCAGTGGTTGCGCTTCTTGAATGGCGCCAGCGAGCAGGACCTGAAACTTCCGCTTGGCGAGAGCTGGCCAATCAAAGACGCTTCCACAGCTCAGATTGCGGTTTGGCTGAACGTCGAGCTCACAAAGAACGCCGCCGAAATCGGAATGGTGCGGTTTCTTTATGCGGTTGGACACAAGCACCAGGAGCCAGAACCGTGACCCCGACCAATCGGATGCTCGTGTTCGCATCACGACCGACGGATCTTGTCGGGCCCGAGCACTTCAGGACGGTGGAGGCTGCAGTTCCGGACTTGGCTCCGGGCGAGGCACTCGTCCGTGTACGCGTCCTCGGAATCGATCCCACGCAACGCACATGGCTCAATCCGGAGGAGACATACATTTCTCCAGCGCGCCTCGGCCGTGTCATGCCCGGCAGCGGAGTCGGTCAGGTTGTTGATACCCGAAATCCGTCTTTCCCGATCGGGGCATGGGTCTTCGGCATGACCGGTTGGCAGAGCTATGTGGTCGCGCGCGAGGAGATGGGGATTTTCGGCCTGAACCTTGTTCCGCCTGGTGTAAGGCCGGAGGACATGCTGGGCATCTTCGGCCCCAGTGGCCTCGCTGCCTATTTCGGCATGCTCGACATCGCCCGCCCGGTTGAGGGTCAGACCGCGCTCGTGACAGGTGCGGCTGGCAGCACCGGCTCGATCGCAGGACAGATCGGAAGGATCCTTGGTTGTAGAACCGTCGGGTCCGCGGGCGGCGACTACAAGTGTCGCTGGGTGGTCGACACCGCCAATTTTGATGGGTGCATTGACTATAAGTCTGAGCCGCTCGCCGATCGTTTGGTCGAACTGGCACCCTCCGGGATCGACATCGTTTTCGACAATGTCGGCGGTGAAGCGCTCGAGGCTGCACTGGACCATCTTGCGCCAGGCGCTCGGGTCGTTCTTTGCGGAAGTATCTCATCACGCTATCGCAGCAGATCGTACGGGCGAGGGCCCGGAAATTACATGCAGCTGGCCTTCAAGCGCGCGCGGATGGAGGGGTTTATCTTCCTGGATTACGCTGACCGATTTCCGGAAGCCTTCGACCGGTTGAAAACGTGGCGCGACGCCGGACTTTTGACCGTGGCAACAAGTGTTTCAGAGGGATTGGAATCCGCTCCAAGTGCACTTGCGGGTCTTTTCACCGGCAAGAATCTCGGAAAGCAGCTCGTGAGAGTTGCGGCCCAGTGTGCGGCGAAAGAGCTTTCGCCATGGTAGTCGACAAAAAATGTAGATTGCCACGATAATCTTCCTTTTCGGACGCTATGGCCCGCTCAATATGGCTGGTGAACTGAACGGAGGCAGACGTGACGGCGCAGGTTCATATCGAATGGGGACGCCACGGGGTTGACCAAGCTGCCGAGCGCTGCGCCATCGGCACTCTCGTGATCGTGGATGTCTTGTCGTTCTCGACTGCGGTCGATGTGGCCACGAGCCGTGGAGCAATCGTGTTTCCCTTTGAGCTAGGGGATCGTGCGGCTGCACAGGCCTATGCCGAGTCGATGGGAGCCCTGTGCGCCGGGCGGCGCGACGAGGAAGGACCGAGCCTGGCACCCGGGTCGCTGACAAGCCTGCAGGCCGGCACACGGCTCGTCCTTCCATCGCCCAATGGATCTCGGCTCAGCCTCGCGAGCGCCAAACGTCCTGTCTTTGCCGGATGTCTGCGCAACGCCAGAGCGGTTGCAGATGCAGCGGCAGGAGCGGCAGACGGCGGCGATATCATAGTCGTCGCCGCCGGTGAGCGCTGGCCCGATGGCTTGCTACGACCGGCTATTGAGGACTGGCTGGGCGCGGGATGCATTGCCTTGCATCTTGCGCGGGCAGGCTTCGAACTGACCCCAGAAGCGGAAGCCGCAACTGCGTGCGTAGCGGGCTTGAGTGACGCCGGAATTGTGCGTGTCATCGCTGCCTGCACGTCTGCAGCCGAGTTGGTTGCACGCGGCTATGCCGCCGACGTCGCTCTGGCGATCCAGATAGAAAGCAGCATCGGCGCCCCACGTCTTATCGCTGGCGGATACCGGACAATGGAGACGGATCGGTAGGCTGTACTTGTGGGACGGAACTGCTGTGACTGGTGGGGGCAGCCGATCCGCGGCATCGCTGGATGCCCGCGCACATGAAGCAATCGCGAGGCTCGTCGGCAACGTTTGGGTAAAGGAAGCCCCTGATTAGCTGCCGCGCTGGGTCGCGCCTGCTTCCCATCGATCTCTTGACAGACACCAGTCGACTTCAGTCCACCCGCGTGCTTTCATCCATTCCGGCCCGGGCCGCTCGGCGATGATGACGGCACCATAGTGTTTGGCGATCTTTGCAATGCGCGTGTTTCCGCTCGACGTATCGCTGAGGATCTGGTGGGCGCCGAGATCATCGAAGGCAAATTCCGCAAGCCGTTCGCCTGCTTCGATTGCCAGTCTGTAACGTCCCCAGCAACGCGGAGCGAGTTCTAGCCCCATGACCGCCGTCGCCGGATCCTCGGGTCTCAGTCGGATGCCGCCACAACCGCAGAGGCTACCATCCTTCTTGTCAAAGATGCCAAGCTGGAAGTTTATTCGCGGACGTTCTTCTTGCCAGCCTAGAAACAGGGAAAAGAGGTCCGAACCCGGCGTCTTGGCTCCCATCGGTATATCGTAGAGCGCGCGATATCTCGGGTCCGTCTGGTAGTCCCGAAAATCGGAATAGTCCTCGCCGGTGAAATCGCGCAAGATGAAGCGCGGCGTCTCCAGTTGCATGCTTCTGAACCTTTCCACATCGCGGTGATAGGTGGTGATGACCGCGGCAGTTATCTACCTCTGTGCCGTGGGGCCAGTTTAACCTGCAACTGACCGCTTGTTTCCGCGCACCCGGCATCATTCTCTTTGTCGATATGCTTGAGATATGCGACCAACCCATCAAGGTAGCGGTCAAGTGCAAAGCGGAAGGCGGTATCGGGATCGTCGGGACCCTGAACCGCTTCACCCACAGCAGAGCCGACCCGAGTGGCAACAGGGAACGCGTCCGGGCCGGTGATCTGCTGCAGGAGCGGAGCACGCAGGGCCCACCACTGTTGGTCCGTCTCGCCGGTTCGTGCCACCGCCGTCAGCGCATCGTGCTTGGTCTTGGCCGCGCCTCGCACCAGAGCGAGCAGCCCGCTCAGCGCAGCCTGCATTTCGATGTCGGACAGACCCGAACCGTCCAGCACGGCAAGCTCGCTGTCGTATTTGGCCAGAACGTTTGGCCCGAGCACGGGACGGTGATCGTCGATCTCCAGGAGCCAGGGATGGCGCATGTAGAGATCCCAGTTCGCGGTGGCGAGAGCTGCCAGACGCGAACGCAGGCTGTCAACTCGCTCGGTCTTTCGGCAGTCGCCGAGCGCCTGATCGATCATCAGATCGAGCAGGTCGTCCTTGGCAGGCACGTATCCGTAAAGGCTCATTACGGACACGCGGAGGTGATCGGCCACCCGCCGCATGGTCAGCGCCTTCAAGCCGTGTCGATCCGCAAGGTCAATCGCGGCCAGTGCGATTTCGCGTGGAGTGAATCTCCGCTTTGGGCCAGGACCAGGAGATTTTGCTTCATTCCATAGCCGCGCCAGTCCCTGTTGGGCGCGATCCTGGTCGGATTTGGAGAATCGTCTCGTCATCGTCTTTACACCCGGTTTCCAGACTGCCATAACATCACCGTACATAGTACGGGAATCATCATGAAACAAGCTTCGATCACGCCGGATTCGTTCCGTGACATCAATGAGATCGCCGCGGCGGTCCAGATTCTTGTCGATAGGGGAATGGCAGAACGCCTACCAGACCGTAAGCAGGAGTTTCAGGACCTGTTCGATCAGGTGGGCGATGCGGCTTACGGAAGGCTGAACACGGAACTGTTCTGGCCGGTTCGCGCGATGCTCGGAACGGCCGGCCTCAAAGCCACTCCTCGTCTGCCCGGCCGTTTCCAGAGCAGCCGCGAATGGGGCAACGCCGACGAATCGCACCAGCAGCGTTGGTCATGGTCGGTCGTCTCGAAAGCCGATGGAACAGCCATTGGCGCCATAGCTGTAGGTTCGCACCACGATCACGGTCGCTTCCACCTTCCCCGATCCCCGGAGGTCATTGCCGTCGAGGCGACGTCGGAGGCCGCGATCATACGAGAGCTTTCGGCCAGAATGCCGGCGTTCGGCGAGGCCCAGGACTTCAGGACTTGGTATGCGGACTACCTAGCCGGGCAGGCGGATCGAACGTGAGGCGCGGGGGACAATCCACGTGCCTTGGAAAGGTCCATGCCCCGTCGCGTGCTTCGCGATCAATTCGCATCCGCGGACAGCAGACGAAGCCGGAGCGATCTATTACTGTCCCGTTGAAATTTTCCCTTGACCCTCACGCGGCGTGAGGGACCACAAGCCTTCGTCACGGAGGTGGGATTCGTGGAATACCTGACTGTGAACGAGCTTGCGAAAGCGTCCGGAGTCTCTGTCCGGACGTTGCACCACTATCACGAGATCGGTCTTTTGCGGCCGACGCTGATTGGCGGGAACGGCTATCGTTACTATGGACAGGATCAGGTGCTTCGTCTGCAGCAGATCCTGTTCTGGCGCGAGTTCGGAGTGGCTCTGGCTGACATCGGGCGCATTCTAAATCAGCCCGATTTCGACCTCATCGCCGCGCTTACAAATCACCGCGCGCGATTGGCAGCCGACGCTCAGCGGATTAGCCGGATTCTGCGGACCATCGACCGCACCGTCGCGGTTCTGAAAGGAGAACGAGAAATGAAGATCGACGAATTGTATCAGGGCTTTGCCCCCGAAAAGCAGGCCGAGTATCTGGATTGGCTGGACAAACAGCTAAACTTTTGCGCGGGGTCGAAGGCAGACGAGGCGCATTCGCAAGCGCGGGGTGAGGAACTGATGGCTTCCTTGCGGCCCATCGAAGCCGCATTGACGGACGCGTTTATGCGGGGCATCGCGGTCGGTTCGCCTGCAATCGCGCCTGTGCTCGAGGAACACCGCGGTTGGGTCGGTCAAAGCTGGGGCCGCGAGTGCGAGCTTACCGCCTATGGCCGCCTTGCGGATGTGTACGAGCATCCCGATTTCCGAGCGCGGTTCGACACGCTGGCGGTCGGCCTGTCAGACTGGCTGATCTCAGCCATGCGTGCGCATGCGCAGCGTTGAAGGCAGGGGACACGGATTTGTTCGTGTCCCCTGTGGGCGTTTTTTTTGCATGACAGTGGCAATCCATGCCGGCTTCCGCTCAGGCGAGATTATGCAGAACATCGAACTGTGGCATCGTCATCCCAAGCGGGAGGACCTTATTCGAACGTCATCCCCGCCAGTTGGTCAATGATGCCGATCTCGATCAAAAAGCGAAAGATATCATCGAGCTCGACATTTTCCGCCATCATGCCCTGATCCGCGATTCAAGAGGCCAACGCGGCGCGCTGTTTACGCTTCGTCCGTAGCCAAGGCGGGCGAACATTTGCAGCGTTTCGTCGGCCCAAGGCGGACATCAGCACGCCGCCACCTGCGATCTTCAATAGCTTCCGTCGGGTTGTCATCGTTCATCACTCTGTTAGTTCAAAGTCAAACCAATTTCGGGTCGCGACTGCGCCCGCTGCCGGGCGCAATGCGGAATCCGACTGACGGCGTGCAACCGCTTGGCCGAGTCTCATTTCCGAGGCAACCGTTTCAGGGCGGCCCGGCATGGGCCCAAGCAGCATGCAACGCGGATCGCATGTCGTCGGCGGTCAGCGCGGCCAGGGTGGCGACCGTCCAACCCTGTTTCCCCCATTTGTTCGGAACGGGAGCGAAGGCCTCCGGACGCACGAGGCATTTCATCTCCTGTTCATCCGGGTTGAGTTTCAGGTTCACGCTCAGGCCATCGGCGGCGAGCGTGGCGTAGATGCGCCGCACCTTGAACGCGGTTCGGTGGAAATGTCGGGACGCCTTGGTCCCCTCAAGCGCCAGGGCAACCAGCGTGACGTCGGATGCCGTGACCATCACGTCTCCTTTCCGCCGGACGCGGAATAGCGTCTTTGCATCTCCTCGGGCGTGATCTCCTCGATGGAATGTCCGATGATCCAGTCATAGCCGAAAGGGTCACGAATCGTTCCTGAACGTTCGCCGTGAAAGGCGTCGGCCGGTGCGCGCACAAGGGTTGCGCCCAGGTCGACAGCCTTGGCAATCATCGCATCCGCGTCATCGACATGCAGATGGATCGCGAAGGTGCCGCGCGCCGCCGGGTCCGGCGCGTGAATTCCGTATTCGGGAAACTCTTCGGACAACATGATGATCGTGTCCCCGAACATCAACTCGGCATGACCGAGCCGACCACCAGGCTCGACCAGCCGGAACTTCTCGGTTGCGCCGAACGCCGCCTTGTAGAAGGCGATCGCCGCTTCGCCGTCCCGGGCGCGCAAATACGCGAAAACTTCATGGATCTGCATGACCGGACTCCGTATCCATTATAGGTTGGCAATCTATAAGACCCGCGAGGATGGCGGTATTGAAGAAATCGGACATGCCAAGGGTCAGATCCGAACGTGATGCCGATCAGGAGGCGCTGCGTCGATATATTGCATCGGCGTCACTCCCGTAAATCTGCGAAACTCGCGCGTCATATGGGCCTGGTCGGCGTAGCCTGCCTCTGCGGCAAGGCCGGCCAGATCGGATGCGGAGCTTGCAATCATGGTTTCGAGGAAACGACTGAACCGGCGGACGCGGGAGTACGCCTTGGGCGTCAGCCCCACCCACTCGGTGAAAGTGCGGGTGAAATGGCGTTGGCTGAAACCCGTCTCGAACGCGACCTCTTCGACGCCTGCCGCAACATCGAAGCGTCTCAGGGCATGCGCGACAAGCGGGTGGATTGCGTGGACCCGCGGCAGTCTGGATGACAGAATATCCTCGAACAGCTTCAGGCGATCAGCGAGGCTTGGCGTCTCGCGAAGCCGATCGATCAAATCCGCCAGACCGGACCTCGGCCAGAGATCCTCGAGCCGCGTATGCCTGCCTGCCAGTTCGATGGCGGGAATCCGCGACAGCAATTCGACTGCGCCCGGACGCAGCATTGCGCCAACAACGGGCACTGGCTTCGAGATGTGCTTGATATAGAAGGAAGCGCGTGATCCACCAATCAGGGCTGTTCCAACGTCTTTCCCAAGGGCATCGTCGAGATCCCTATAAAGGCGCAAGGGCACATCCTCCAGCCGCAGAACGATATGCGCAGCGCCGGTGGGAAGAACCAGTTCCTTTTGGGCGGAACGCGGCGCGGGGGCCGCATCTTGTACGGACGCCCAAATCAGATCGACAAATGGCCTCAGCGACGGTCTTGGTGGACGGCACAGCTTCATAGTCGCGTGCCCTCCGAACAATCCGTGCCAGCACCGCATGCAGTGCCCCGTTGACCCTGCAATGTGCTCTCCCTCCTCCAGAATATCCCGACCGCCGTCCTGTCGGCTGCGCGTGCGGGTCGTTCGGCTACCCCGGTCATCGTCAGGCTGACGTCGATTGTCATGCGGACCTCCCCTCGGCGTTGTCGTACACCGCCTTTTGCGAAGCGAAGGCGCGCGAAAAGGCAGGACGTGCCTCGGCGCGGGCGACATAGGCAGCAAGCCCGGGCTGTTCGCCCAGCAGGTCAGACCCCTGCAGGCGGCGCAGCACCGTGACCATCATCAGATCGCCAGCGGTGAACTCCCCCTCAAGCCAGTCGCGCTCTCCCAACCATGCGGCCAGTTCGCGCAGCCGGGTGCGCACGCGATCCTCGAGCATCGGTTTCCGTTCGGCGTGCCAGGGCTTGCCGCCTTCGACGATCCCCGCGATGTCCAGATCGAAGATCGGCGGCTCGACCGTGTCGATGGCGGCAAAGATCCACGCCAAGGCGCGGCCGCGCGCAGTGACGTCCACCGGCAGCAGGCCCGAGTGCTGCTCAGCGATGTGCAGCACGATGGCCCCCGATTCGAAAAGCGAGAGTTCCCCATCCTCGTAGGTCGGGATCTGGCCGAAAGGATTGCGCGCCCGATGCGCCGGTTCCTCGAGAGCGGAAAAGGACACCAGACGAACGTCATACGGCTGCCTGACTTCCTCGAGCGCCCAGCGGACGCGCATGTCGCGCGCAAGTCCACGGCCCCGGTCGGGCGAGGTCTCGAAGACGCTCAGGATCGGGTTCATGACGCGGACCCGTCTGGTGCGTAGGTCAGAAGGACCGTGCCGCTGTTGAAGGCGCGGTGGTCGGTCAACGTGAAGTCGAGCATGCCGGAGAGGCCGGCGAACAACGACGTTCCCGCGCCTATGACGACCGGATAGATCATGATCTCCAGCGCGTCGATCAGTCCCTCGGCGGCAAGGCAGGTAACGAGTTCGGCGCTTCCAAGGATGGTCATGTCCGGCCCGTCGCCAGCCTTCAGCGACCGGAACGCTCCCGCGACGTCACCGCCGATGATGCGCGCCGGTCCCCACAGCGCCTCGCGCAGGCTGTTCGAGACGACGATCTTCTCGGCCCGGTTCATGGCCCCAGCAATCGCCGGCAGATGCGCGGCGGCGGCTGGCGTGGGCCAGAAATCCGCCATGTGATCATAGGTGCGCCGCCCGAAGACGAGCGTGTCGCCCCGCGCCAGCTGCGCCTCCGAGAACGCGATTTCCTCCGGCCCGTGGCGGTTCCAGGAAATATCCTCGTCCGGTCCCTTGAAGAACCCGTCGATCGACTGGAAGGTGAAACTGGTCAGGCGGCGCATGGATCATTCTCCACTTTGCGCTTTGTCAGGGCTTGCCGCGATCACGCAGAAGCCGTGGCCGAAGGGATCGCTGCAGAAGGCGGCCGGCCTAAGACGCACTTCGCGCACGAAGCCACGCGGGCCATCGGGCACCCAATCGAAAGTCGTGAGAATCAGGCCGGTCATGTCTTCACTCCTGCTGCGCCTTCATACTCGTCGTGACGACGCCACCAGTGGTAGGGTTCGGTCTGTGGCGTGCCCGCTGGCGCGTCTTCCCAGGTCTCCTGTCGACCCAACGGTGTCAGATCGAGAAGCGTCCAGACGGTGCCAAGCGTCTCGACGCCGCGGCCAGTCGTGAAGTAGCTGCGGTAGACGTCCGGTCCATCGCGGAAGAAAACGTTCAGGCCAAAGCCGCCGGTCACGTCGTGATCGGCATTGAAGGTGTCCGTCGTCTCGTACCACGGCAGTGCCCATCCCATCCGGCGCTGCAAGGCGTCGATTTCGGCGAAGGGCGCCTTCGAGACGAAGACGAGCGTTGTATTTCGAGCATTGAGATGCGCCAGATGCGGGATCTGGTCGGCGACCATGCAGCAACCTTCGCACGGGCTTGGATCGGCGGGCTTCAGCATGTGGTGATAGACGATCAGCTGCTTGCGATCCTGAAACAGCTCGACGAGGGTAGCCTCCCCAGACCGCTCCCTGAAAAGGTAGGGACGCTCGACCCTGACCCAGGGCGCCCGGCGACGCTCGGCAGCCAGTTGGTCGTGCGCACGGGTCAGTTCCTTCTCGCGCGCGGCGATCTCGCCCAGACGTGACTGCCAGATCTCTTTAGTTGCGATCTCGCGCGCGATACCGTCGATCATCGTGGTTCCGTGCGGTTGGTAAGTGCGTGTACTCATGCTTTGATCTCCTTCACATACGTGGTGAAACTTTCGAGGATCGCCCTCCATCTATCGCATGCCGGCTCAGGCGGGCCTGTAACGCAGCCTGATCACATCCTCGTCCATGAGGTCGTGTGAGATCAGCCGCAGGGGTGGGCGGGGCTTGGCGAAGTAGGGTGTGCCATCACCAAGAACGACAGGGTGCAGGTAGATGCGGTATTCGTCGATCAGGCCCATCCCGGTCAGGCATGCGGCCAGATCAGGGCCGGCGACTTCGATCTCGCCGTCATGCTCGGCCTTCAATGCACGGATCGCGGTGCCAAGATCGCCATCGATCAGACTGGCGTTGGGGCCGACCGTCTTCAGCGTGCGCGAGACAACCCATTTCGTCTGCTTTCGCCAGGCGGCCGCGAAGGCGCGCTCCGGTTCACCCCAATCGGGATGATCGTCGTCCCAGTAGCGCATGATCTCGTAGATCCTGCGCCCGTAGATGCTGCCGACCTGTGTTTCGGCCTCCGCGATGAAGTGGCGGAACAGCGCGGGGGCCGGCGCAAACCTGTCGTGATCGACATAGCCGTCCAGCGACTGGTTCATGCCGAATACAAGTTGCGCCATGTCATTTCCCCCTGATCGAAAGGCATTATCCCCACTGCCTTATCCCCGTCGTGCCGCCTCGATCGCCGCGACGTCGATCTTCTGCATGGTCATCATCGCCGCGAAGGCACGCTTGGCCTCGGCCCCGCCTGCGGCGATAGCCTCGGTCAGCGTCCGTGGTGTGATCTGCCAGTTGACGCCCCAGCGGTCCTTGCACCAGCCGCATTCGCTGGTCCGCCCGCCATTGCCGACGATCGCGTTCCAGTAGCGGTCAGTCTCCTCCTGGTCGTCCGTGGCGACCTGGAACGAGAAGGCCTCGGTGTGCGGAAAGATCGGCCCGCCGTTGAGCCCGATGCAGGGGATGCCGAGCACGGTGAATTCGACCACCATGACGTCGCCCGCCTTGTTGCCGGGGTTGTCCATGGGCGAGCGGTGCACCGCGCCCACATGGCTGTCGGGGAAGGTCGCGGCATAGAAGCGCGCGGCCTCTTCGGCGTCTTTGTCGTACCAGATGCAGATCGTGTTCTTGGGACTTGTCATGGCGTACTCCGTCGATATTTGGCCCCGGCGCGGTTGATCGGACGCACCTTCGCCGTCATGCTGGTTCATTCTCGGCGAAGGTCGCAAATTGGGCGGCCAGCGCCGTCTCGAAACCCGGCCGCGCCAGGCATCGCTCCAGATAGGCGAAGACCACAGGGTACCCGGCCAGCACCGGTTCCTCCTGCAGGCCGCGCAGGACGGTGGCCATGACGATGTCGGCGACGCCGAAGCGCCCTGTCAGCCACTCGCGGCCATCGAGCCAGCCCGCCAAGGATGTCAGCCGCAGGTCCACCATCCGCTCGGCATGGGGGCGGAATCCGTCCACCCAATCCTCTCCGGCATGGAACGTGCCCGGCAGGATCAGGTTGTCGATCTTCGGCTCCAGGGAGTTCAGCGCACCGAACACCCAGGCCTGCGTCTGTGCCGCCTCCTGCGCATCCCGCGGCCGCAATATGTCCGACCGCTCGGCGATGCGCAGCAGGATCGCGCCGGATTCGAACAGCTGGACCTCGTCGTCGCGATAGGCCGGAACCTGCCCGAACGGCTGCCATCGGCGATAGTCCGGTGCATCCGCATCACCCTCTGACAGCAGGTGAACTTTGTAGTCGAGCCCCGCCTCGGCCAGCGCCCATCGCGGCCGCAGATCCTTGACATAGCCTTGGGCAAAGGGCGGCACCCAGGCGAAGCTGCTGATCGTGATGGTCATGCCACCACCTCGGCGCGATCCGCGTGGTCGGGTCCGCGCGATTGCCTGTCATCCTGCAGGATCGCCCATTTGATGCCGAACGCGTCTTGCAGAAGGCCCCAGTCGTCGCCCCAGAACTGCCGCTCGTAGGGCATGATCACAGTACAGCCCGCCGCGACCGCGCGATCCCACCATTCCCGGCCATCGGAAACGACGAGTTGCAAGTGCCCAAAATTGGCCGAGGGCACCGGACCGTCGCCCATATGGTCGGTCAACATCAGCATGCCGCCATTGATCGAGACCTGGGCATGCATCAGCCCGGGTTCGCCATCGGGGCGGGGCATCCGCCCGGCATCCTCGGCCGCGAAGGCGCGGATGTAGAAATCGCAGGCGTCGGCCGCCCGGCCGTCCATGGCCAGATAGGGAATGACGCCTTTCATCGGATCAGGTTCTGTCATCGGTTCCTCCCTGTGACAGAATGGACTGTTGAGTCGTTCTAGTTACTTTGATATCAAAGCAATATGAATGACGCAATCTCGGATATCCTGCCCCGCGAAACGGTCCTCCACATCCGCGACACCTGCCTGTGCCTTGCGGCGCAACGCGCCGCGCGACGGCTGGCCCGCAGGTTCGATGCCGCGCTGAAGCCCTTCGGCCTGACCAACGGCCAGTTCTCGCTGATGGTGGCCCTCAACCAGCCCGAACCGCCGCCGATCGGCCGCCTGGCCCCGTTCCTCGGCATGAACCCCTCGACGCTCACCGCAGCCGTCAAGCCGCTGGCCCGACGCGGCCTGCTGACGGTGGAGCCCGACCCGGACGACCGCCGCTCCCGCCGCCTGCGCATCACGCGGGAAGGCGTGGCGCTGATGCGGGAAGCCGTCGAAGTCTGGCGCGCGGAACATGCGGCGCTCGAAAGCGACATGGACGAAGACCTGCCCGACACCCTTCGGCAGGGCTTGGCGGGGATCAAATGATCATGCGCGAAAGAGCAGGGCAGAATTCCGTGAAGAGAGCTAAGAACGTGAGTCGGGCCCGGTCCCTCAGCGCGCTTCCGTCAGATCCTGCGTCGAGAGTCGGATTTCGGCCAATGTTCGCGGTCGGGGGACAGGCAGGTCCCAAACCCTGAAGGAGAACTGCATCAATGTCATCTGGACCAAAACCGTTCGCACAATCCTTTTTTCACGGAACCAAAGCCGATCTGAAAGTCGGCGACGTGATCAAGGTTGGCCATGGCTCCAATTTTCTCGAAGCGGGTGCGCTGTCCTGGACTTACTTCTCCGCGACGATGGATGCCGCCATCTGGGGCGCCGAACTCGCCAGAGGCGATGGGCCGGAACGCATCTATATTGTCGAGCCTACAGGCCCGATTGAAGATGATCCCAACCTCACCGACAAGCGCTTCGCTGGCAACCCGACCATGTCCTACCGTTCGCGGGACCCGCTTCGGATCATCGCAGAGGTGAAGGAGTGGCAGGGGCATCCGGCCGACCAGATCCAGCAGATGAAACAAGGTCTTGAGGAACTGGAAGCGCAGGGAGCCAATGTCATCATTGATTGATTTACCGAGCAGCTTCATCGTCGAGCGTGGACCGACAAGATGGATTCTCCGCGTCATTCGATGATGTCACAGGTGAGTCTGAACCAGGTAGCTGATTTTCTTGTCCGGAATTCAGGCGCTGCCGGGCGGCGTCGCTGGCGCTGGCGTACCGACTGATCAAGGAACGACGAGGCGGGCCATCTTCAGCTTCCAAGCAACGCCACCTCTTGTGCTGTGTTCGATTTTGGTTATCTTGAATACGCACCGAGAAGGGAGAGCGCCATGGCCCGCACCACCACCATGACGGTCCGTGTCAGCGGCGCCCTCAGCGAGTTCGTTGCGACCAATGTCGGCGAGGACGGCGCCTACGAGAATGTCAGCGAATACATCCGGGACCTGATCCGTCGCGACAAGGAGCGCGCGGAGCACGAGGCTTTCGACCGATTGAAGGCCGAACTGAACCGAGCCTTCGCTGCGCCCGAGGACACCTACAAGCCGCTGACCGCTGCTGAGGTGATCGCCCGGAACCGGACCTGAACCTATGGCGATCCGCGTCCAGGAGACGGCCTCCCTCCGCCTCGATGAGATCTACAGATACACCCGCGACCGGTGGGGGGAGGCACAGGCCGAAACCTACATTACCGGTCTGTTTGCCGCCTTCGAGCAGATCGATACACGCGGAGTCATTTCGAGACCCGTACCGGCAGAGTTCGGAGTGGAGGGGTGTTTCTTCCGCTACGAGCGGCATTTCGTTTACTGGCGACGGCTGTCAAATGGGGACATCGGCATCGTCACGATCCTTCACGAGCGGATGCATCAGATGGACCGCTTTAAGGAGGATTTTGGGTAAGTCTTTGTCCAGATGTAAATTTCCTGGATAGTGTCAGTGCTGCTGCCGGCGGGTCAGACTTGGAGAACGTTGGATTTCGGTCCCGTCCCCTCCGCCACTTGCCCTCGCGAAAGCGTTCTCTCCATCCGGCTGCGGCCGGATTTTTCCGTTGTTTTCGAGGGTTATGTGGGAGGGGCTGAGCACTGGCCACGTGGCCAAGAGGCTCAGAAGCGGTCTCTCCGGGCCGTTATTCTCCGGACCTCATGACTGCGCCTATTTGGTGAACTGTTTGTAAGGCTTTGTAAAACAACAACGTTGCGGCAGGATATCCTGAGCACTTCGACTGGTGTCGCGTTCGGCGAGATGGAACGGAAATCGAACGTTCGCAGGTCATCCTACTTCGCTCACACGTGAGGGATCACCAGTACCAAGCCGAAGAAGGCCCTTTATCTCATCGACCGTGAATGGCGGGTTTCTTCGATGGGCCACGGCATGGCAATTTGGACAGAGTGGAACGAGGTCCTCTTTCGGATCGATCATGTAGTTGCTCCCCAGCTGGCTGACCTGCACAACGTGGTGGACCTCGATGTACCCGTCCGCGTGAGGGCCGTATGTTCTTCCGAAGTCCATCCCGCAGGCAAGGCAGGCGCTACCGTGTATCGCTAGGGCAGCCGCACGGTTACGCCTGTCCCGCTCGTAGCGGTTTACCTCCACCTTCTGGACAGCGCCCTCGGGATATCCCTCAAGCTCCTCCGCCTCATGCTGCTCTAGTGGCAACAGCGATATGACTGCGGCGGCGAAGCGCGTGGTCCAGCTCTGAACGATTTCAAAGTCCGGGATGCCATCCTCGGTACCCAACTCGAGGTTCCCCTTGCTTAGCTGAAAGGATAACCGCCGCCATGTAGCGTCCCAGATGGACTCTTCACCATAGCGCTGTTCCGTTCCGTTCAGTTTAAAGCTGACTTTCGCGCCCTGGCTTTCGCAGTCCCTAAGGACGGCCCTAAACACAGCCCGCCCCGAGTCATCAGCCTCTGACATCGCCTGCAGCAGCGGCCCGGCGAATTTCCCGGGAACAAAGCTCAGTTCAAGTCGCCGCCACCCAATTTCGACATCAATCCCGAAAGTATGGGCAGGGTTGTGGCCCGCCGGCGTTAGCGAGATGATCTGGCACCCGTCACTATCCTTACGGGAGCTAGTCTCGAAATCCAGTCCAGTTTCGAGGCTGACAATCGATCCAATTGCACGGGGATCATGCAACATCGGCATCCGAGTTCGTCACCGGCTCTGGCAGGCTCTCCACGAGCTTACGGAGGATACGTGACACCTCGAAACGCATGTCACTGAAGTTCTCAGCAGTTTTGTCCGTTGTCGCGCTGAGTTCGGCGACACACAACGCCCAGAAAAGGGAATCCATCCCCTGTATGGTAACGCTGGTATTTAGGTTTGGGACGTAGACCTTGCGGTAGTATGGATGGTCTGTGTTGATCCTGACCGCCTTGTGCTGCTCGATAATCGCGGGCTCGAAGAGCAGACCATCGCTCACATCATCGGCGGGCTGGATGAAGACCTCACCGGGCTTGGCAGCAGCACCTATCGGAAGCTTCAGTTTGAACTTTCCGCGAGAATTTACGACCGTCACGTCACCGGTGTTGGGGTCAGTGACATTGACCTCGGCCCCGCCGACCTCAGCCTCCTTGTTGCCGATATTCCTGTTGCTCGCGTCGTGCGCGCCTTTGCTCTTCTTGTTGATATCCTTCTTCTGACCCTCTCGATACCGTCGGTTAGCCTCTCGACGTGGTGCGGGCAGGAACTGATCCTTCAGCCAGGTCCAGAGATCATCATTTAGGATGATCTGCGACTTCTTAATGTCGAGATGGAAGGCTTCATCAAGTCTGTGATCGAAAGAGAATTCGATGCGTAGTAGGGTGCTGTGCGGTTCCTTCTGGAACATACCAAGCCAGTCGGCGTCGTGGATTAGCCGGTCCTGGCGATAGATGTAAATTCCCTGACGATCCGATGACAGCTTCGCAGCCTTTGCCTGCTCATCACTTGGGAACTCCTCCCGGCGTGGGAGAATGTATGCCTTGACCGTGAACTCGGCTTCAGCGCCGCTCTCCGTCTCTGTCGGAATACTCTCTGCCGCGACAAGCTCGGACAGCCCCGCCTGAAAAGGGTCCCATGCCTTAACGTCTTCTCCATTAAGCGTGATCTTCACATTACGGGCACGCTTGTCCTTGGTGTCCAGAAAACGCTGGTAGATTTCAGCAAGATGCTCGTTCAGTTCGCCCACCTTCTTTGCGAGCGCTTTCTGAGCAGGTTTGCCGCCCGGGTCCTGATAGTTGCCGAGCAGACGGTCAACCTTTGTCCACACAACTACTGTTCCCGATCTCTCTGGCGCGACCTCGTTCAGATGCTCTACGGCTTCTTCGTCGGGCTCATCACTCATCAACAGAAGCCACTTCTGTGACTGCATCACGTGATCGAGATCCCATGTGGCCATATGAAGAGCGGCGGAGCCATCCTTGCGGGATATCACGGACAGCCTGCGGCAATAGGCTGTTGATGCTGTCTTTAGGCCGAGCCCATACTTCCCGAGGCTTGCAGGATCAGAACGCTTCGGCGAGCCGTAGCGCATGGCATCAACCAGTCCATCACGGTCCATGCCTTCACCATTGTCTGCGATCGAGACCCGGACGTTACCTCTGAAGTCCTGATTGATGCGAATGTCGACAACATCGGCATTAGCAGCAATTGAGTTGTCAACGAGATCCGCAATTGCCGTCTCAAATTCATACCCGGTATCCCTGAGGCCTTCCATGGTCCTCCCGGGATCAGGGACCGACTCAATTCCTACCTCTGATGACATTATCGCCTCCCTTCCATATCAACTATCTTCCATCCCGAGCCCAGCTTGAGAACGCCCCTCTCATCCGGTCTTGCTTCGGATTTCCTCTTAAAATCGATACTGTACTCATCCGCTTCGCTTCGAGACAGTATGACTTCGTCATCAGCGGCGAGCCCTGCTTCTCGAATAAACCTAGTCATTCGAGTAAGGCGATATTCGTTTCGCGTTCCGCCAAAAAACTTGTTGTTGTAATAAATAAACGCGAACTCCCATTCAATTCCCGAGGCGTCCACAAATTTCAGATGCGCCCTTGGGTTGTAATCTTTTTCATTTAGGCTGGGGAAGAACGAAAGTAGCCGCCGCTCTCGCGGCACGAGAATACCAGCCTGATGTCCGCCGGTTTCACCGGTGTCGTTTGCACTCAAAACCTTAGTTATGGAGCGTGTCTCAAAAGTCATGAATCTCCTCTTCGCATTGGTGATTGCGCAAGGGCCGCCATGAGGTCAGCGTATTCCCCCTCGGCGCCGCTAACGCCGACCACGGCGGTCTCCGATATCCGGCGTTTACGCTGTACCCTTTCCTCAACGATCTCTTCGACCGTTCCTTCACAGATCAGACGTCGCACCATCACTGGCCTTGTCTGGCCCCGTCGATGAGCGCGTGCCGAAGCCTGGTCTTCAAGCGCCGGGTTCCATTCGAGATTGTAGTGGATCACATGCGTGGCTGCGGTGATGTTCAGACCGGCGCCGCCAGCCTTCGGATTGAGAACCAGAACGCCGGCCCCCCCTTCCTGACTGAATTTGTCAATCAGCGGTTGCCGATCATCAATGGGTGTCCGCCCGTCAAGAACTTCGGCGAACGCACGAAAACGATCCCGGACAGCGGTCGCAATCCTGTCAGCCATACTCGTATAGGAAGTGAAGATGATTGCCTTGTCGCCACACTGAATGATCTCTTCAATGATCTCCAGTAGCCGCGCGAACTTCACGAACTCTTCCGGGAGATTCTCAGGATCGTGATCCGGCAGCAGACCCGGGTGTGCGCAGAACTGCCTAAGCTTCGTCAGGGAGACCAGCGTCGCGGATTGGCCATACTCGTCCAAGATGGCTTGTCTGATCCGGTCATACTCCTGAGCCTCTGTTTCAGAGAGTTCAATAATCTCAGGTATGTCGATGCGTTCGGGAAGGTCACTAGCGACCTCTGAGACCCTGCGACGGAGCATGAGCGGAGAGATCAGTGGCTCGATGCTCGCTGCAGCGTCGACGTCGTTATCATATGTCTCGCTGAACTCCTTCAGGCTGCCGAGATATCCCGGAAGCGCAAAATCCATGATCGACCATAGATCAGTGAGCCGGTTCTCAATCGGCGTACCCGTGATCGCGAGGGACGCAGACCGTGGCAACTGCTTGACTGACAGCGTCCGCTTGGCCTTCGGGTTCTTGATGTTCTGCGCTTCATCGAGTGCTACGACGGACCAGTCGATCATCTTAAGCAGCGACAGGTCGCGGACGACGGTGTCGTAAGAAGTTACGACCACATCGTACCTCTCGAGATCTTTGGGCCGCCCGGTTCTCATGCTGCCCTGATGTTTGAGAACACTCAGATCAGGACAGAACTTGTCGATTTCTCTTTTCCAGTTCTCGAGAAGCGATCCAGGCGCCACGATTAGTGATCGGGACACTTTGCTACCGGTGCCCGGATCGCGCAGGGCGCTGATGACCTGCAGGGTTTTTCCAAGACCCATTTCGTCGGCAAGCAGGGCGCCAAGTTCTTCGCGAAGAATGAAGCTAAGCCACCTCCAGCCATCAATCTGGTAGGTGTAGAGCTTTGCGTCGACACCTGCCGGGGCCTCGTCGCTACTCCGAAAAAGGCGCGTGGCGCTCTGCCGATCTGAGGACGTCAGATCAGTAACCGGCTCTCCGTTGGCTGCGGCTTTTTTGAGCGCGAGAAGGCCCCTGAAAGACGATACCACGCCCACCCCGTCCACTTCCCCCTCACGGAGTAGGTCGAGGATGGTCGAAACGCTGGATGGAGTAAGAGGGAACCACGTTCCAGCCTCGACAACGTGACCGACACTGAGCAACTCAGCTGATATACGAAAGCCACTACCAGACTGCGGCTGCGCCATCAGTACTGTGGCTGGCATCTCGCCTTCGGCACGATCCTCAATCACCAAATACACTTCGGCAGGATAGCGGCTGAACTTTAGGCTGCTCGCTTCGCCAGTCTTGCCTGGCGGAACATCAGGCCAGGGCGACGATCCCTCGATAACGGATGAATAGACTTCCTCGGCAGTCGGCACTGCGTCGACACCATTTCCCCTCAACACCAGGGTCTGCCCTTCAAGCGCCCATGCGCTCATGCCGAGCCTCGTATCTCGGTGCTGTCGGCATCACTGGGAAGCCATCCGACAACGCGGTCGACAACTGCATCTAGTCCGATCTTCTCCCTGCCACGCAAAGCGCACTCCCAGATCGTGAGAACCCGCCATCCCGAATCTCGCAGAGTCTTGCGCACAGTGTCGTCACGCTGACGGTTTCCTACGATCTTCGCCTTCCAGAACTGCGTTCTGGTCGCTGGCAGTTTGTGAAGGTAGCAGTCGTGGCCGTGCCAGAAACAGCCATTCACAAAGATCACGGCCTTCAATTTTGGGAAGACCATATCGGGCTTTCCGGCCACCTTCGGGTCATGCAGCCGATATCGAAACCCCCGGGCATGCAACGCCTTGCGCACCATGAGCTCCGGTTTCGTGTTCTTCCCCTTGATGCCGGACATCATCCGGCTGCGTGTCTCCGGATCGACAATGTCAGGCAACTTCCTTCACCTTTCGTGGTGACGCGATGTCCTGACGAAGGAAAGGCTCCATATGACGCGCGACCGCCTCCACGACGGGCACAACTACGGCATTGCCGAACTGCTTGTAGGCTTGGGTGTCCGACACTGGAATAGCGAAAGGCTGCTCGCCGAGTCTGTCAAAACCCATGAGCCGTGAGCATTCACGCGGGGTAAGCCTGCGTGGGTTCTTATGTCCTCTCTGCCGGACCAGGATCTCCGAGCCATCCTTGTAGTATCTTGCCGATAGGGTCCTTGCGACATCATACCGGTCAACAAGACCGAACCCAAACCCGTTACCTTTCGCCCGGTGCTTTTCTGCATAGTTCTGCAGATATCCCCATAGATGATCTGAAAGCGTATACTTGGGCAGCACGCGGGCCTTGGCGCCTTCCGTAAAGCGCTCCTCAGGATCTTCGCTGCCATCTTCCGGATGCAGGATGGAGTCTAGGCGGGGCCCCTTGTCACGGTCGGGCAGCGCGAGCCCGTCGAAGTCAAAATCATTCTCTTCCCTAAAGCCCACGATGAAGATGCGCTCGCGGTGCTGCGGTACGAGAGACTTTGCATCAATCACGCGCGTCTGAACGTGGTAACCCAGTTCTTCAGTCAGTGCCTTCCTGATTACCTCAAACGTTCTTCCGCGATCATGGCTGACAAGGTTCTTCACGTTCTCGAGCAGAAAAGCCTTCGGCCTGTGATGCTCGATTATCCTTGCGACATCGAAGAATAGGGTACCCTGCGCCTCGCAGCGGAAACCATGTTGACGGCCAAGCGCGTTCTTCTTCGACACGCCCGCGAGCGAGAACGGCTGACACGGGAATCCAGCAAGCAGCACGTCATGCGATGGTATCTCCCCTGCCGGCACCTTGGTGATGTCGCCTACAACCTCGTGGTCGCATGCGTGGTTGGCAAGGTAGGTCGCAACACTAAAGCGGTCCCACTCAGAGGTGAAGACACACTTGCCGCCGATGGGCTCGAAGCCTTTCCGCAGGCCGCCGATGCCCGCGAACAGATCGATAAAGGTGAAGCTATGGGAGAGAGGCGGCTTGTTGCGCGCGACCTGACGGAGCATCTCCAGAGCTGCTTTGCGCGGGGCACTGTCACCAGTCTCCCACCGGTAGATCGTCCGCTCGCAGTAGCCAAGCGCCTCAACTGCATCGGGAATACTGAGGCCCGCCTCTTTGCGAAGTCTGGAGAACTCTGTCACCGCCCGGCCCCTTTGTGCTTTGTTTTGCTGGGAATCATTCTGCCATGCTTGCAAAAGAACATCAAGAGAACGCTAACCATATCATGGGCTTCTGCATCGGCGCCGCCCAAGATGCGGGGGAAGCGGAGAACCATCGCTCGACGCTTCAGGCTGACTTGCCACTAGGGGCCGTTCACCTCGACTTTGCGAAGAATTGTTGCTGTTCTGACCACTCCACGGGAAACGGCGCCAGCACCTGCGCGAGCGTCACCTCCGGCCCCTGCTTCCCGTCCAGGATCGCCTCCACGATGTCGGGCGCGAGCAGGGTCAGCCGCAGGACGCGGGTCATGTAGGAGGGTGCGATCCCCTCGCGCTCGGCCAGTTCGGCGATGGTCGCGAACTCGCCCGACTCAAGCATCCGCTTCCATCGGAACGCACGGGCCAGCGCCTTGACCAACGTGCTGTCCGTCCGGCGCGGTTGCGTCGCGCCTTCCGGCATCTGCATTTCTTTACGCCCGCCGCGCTTCACGACGCGGAACGGTACGTGGAGCGTCACCGTCTCGGGGATCGGCGACACGCGGATCACGCCGCTTCTCCGATGTCGCCGGCCAGCATCTCGCGGGCCAGACCGCTGAGCCCGTCGACGCGCAGCCTGACGTTCAGGCCGTCGCTGGCGATGTCCACCCGCTCGACCAACAGCGCCACGATGCGCGCCTGCTCGGCGGGGAAGAGTTCGTCCCACAGCGGGTCGAGCTGCTGCAGGGCCGCGCGGGCGTCGGCCTCGGAGATGTCGTCGGCGTGGGCACGTGCCGCCTTCCACGTCCCCGCAACGATCTCCGGCTGCCGGAACACCGCGCGGAGCTGGTCTATGACAGCCGCCTCGATCTCGCCCGCTGGCACGCGGCCCACTGGGCAAGATCCTGCGCCATGCTTCAGCACCGTCTGGCTGACGTAGTAGCGGTACAGCCGGTCGCCCTTTCGGGTGTGCGTCGGCGAGAAGGCGGCGCCGTCCGGCCCGAACAGCAGCCCTTTCAGCAGCGCCGGCGTCTCGGCGCGGGTGCGTGCGGCGCGCTTGCGGGGGCTTTCCTGCAGGATGGCGTGAACGCGGTCCCAAGTCTCGCGGTCGATTATGGCCTCGTGCTCGCCCGGATAGCTCTCGCCTTTGTGCACCGCTTTGCCGATGTAGGCGCGGTTGTTCAGCACCCGGTACAGGTACTTCTTGTCGATCCGGTTGCCGCGCGGCGTGCGGATCCCGCGTTTCGCGACCTCCCGCGCGAGTTCGGTCCCCGAGCCGATCTCGAGGAAGCGGGCGAAGATCCAGCGGACATGGTCCGCAGCTTCGTCGTCGACCATCAGCTTCCTGTTCTCGACCCGATAGCCGTAGGGCGGCACGCCGCCCATCCATATGCCCTTCTTGCGAGAAGCGGCGACCTTGTCGCGGATGCGCTCGGCCGTCACCTCGCGCTCGAACTGGGCGAAGGAGAGCAGGATATTCAACGTCAGCCGACCCATCGACGTGGTGGTGTTGAACGACTGCGTAACGGAGACGAACGTCACCCCGTTCCGGTCAAACACCTCGACCAGCTTGGCGAAATCGGCCAGCGACCGGCTGAGGCGGTCAATCTTGTAGACCACCACCACGTCGACCAGCCCGTCCTCGATGTCTTCGACCAGCCGCTGAAGACCGGGCCGTTCCAGCGTGCCGCCGGAGATGCCGCCGTCGTCATACTGATCGCGGACCAGCACCCAGCCCTCGGAGCGCTGGCTGGCGATGAACGCCTCGCACGCCTCCCGCTGGGCATGGAGACTGTTGAACTCCTGCTCCAGCCCTTCCTCGGAGGATTTCCGGGTGTAGATCGCGCAGCGCAGCTTGCGGACGACCTTCGATTTTTCAAGCGGCTTCGTCATGTCCGACCCCTCCGGTTCTTGAGCCCGAAGAACACCCAGCCGTTCCAGCGCGTGCCCGTGATGGCGCGCGCGATAGCGGAGAGCGACTTGTACGGCCGCCCCTGCCACTCGAAGCCGTCCACAGTGACGGTGACGACGTGCTCGACACCCTGCCATTCGCGGATCAGCCGCGTGCCGGCGATGGGCATAGTGTCGGCGCGGACGCGGCTCTTCTTCCGGTCGCCGCCATCCAGTTCCTCACCCAGCCTCTCCAGCCGTCGGATTGTCTCGGGCTTCAGCCCGCCGTAGGCGAGTTCCTGGATGCGGTAGGCCAGTCGGCTTTCCAGGTAGCGGCGGTTGAACGGCGGCGGTTCGCTGTCGAACAGGTCACGCCACTGCGCCTTCAGCTCCGGCGTCGTCGCCGTCTTCAGCGCGGCCAGGCGCGCGGGGATGGGGTCGTGGGTCGTCATGCGGTTCTCCGGTCAGTTGGAGTTGCATGACGGCATCGGTCGGCCGGAGAGTGTAGGCGAATTTCTCCAGTAGCGTCAGAAGGTTCGCCGCGCTCGCGCAGCTTCAACCGAACCAGCCCGAGTGCCAGCAGGCCGCACACCTCGGCGCGGCGTTCGGCAGGTGTCATCTGGTCGGGCGGCAGCGGGTTCGAGCCCAGCCGCGGATATGTCGGCGCGTTTCGCATGGGAGAAACGCTACCCGCACGCGCCCCCAAAACAATTACTTTCAGATGCTTAGGGGAAAGCTGCGTAGCCCTGCGGTGTTCTTGGGGTGTGCTATCCTAACCGATGGGCATCGAACAGCTGATCGAAGAATGACGTCACAAGCTTGTCGACAGCTTCCTGCATCGATCCCTTCGGCTGAGAGAATTCCGAGCCCCCGAACCGAAACACCTCGTAGCCGCGAAGTCGCAGGCTGCGATCAGCCGCAACCATTTCGGCGTACAGGCCGGGATCGGCGCGCTCGCCTTTCGCGTAGTGGTGCTTGCCGTCTATCTCAAGGACGATCCTCTGTCGGCCCGGCAACAGCATCAGGAAGTCCATGCGCTGCCGGAATAGAACGCGTTTGTCAGCGAGACGCCTTGCGATCTCCGGATCATAGTGCAGGTAGACCTGCGGGATGAGTGCCGGCAGCCGGTCTCCAAGTCGTTCAGCGAAATTGCGAAAGTACGCCTTGAAGAACTCCTGCTCAGGCCCGTCGTCAAGCGAGGCAAGTAAACGCCGCCCGAGGCTGGTGCGTGCTTCGGCGAGGTCGGCGATCCCTCTCTGATCCATCCACCAACGGACGAGGTCGAGCCATGACAGTCCATTGCCGATGGGGCGCTCATAAACGAGGCAGCTGTCGGCATGCTCGAGCACGACGACTTCGTTGTCGATCGCATCCGAGAACCCGAGCCTCGGTTTTGGTCCGTTGGAAGCGAAGATCAGGTTCTTCGGCCGCCCGTCGACGCCGCGGCGAACGGGGCGTACCGAGAATGTTGCGCGGCCCGAGACCTCTCCTGTCTGAGCAACCTCGTAGCCATCGAATTGCAGGATGCGGGTCAAGTCCGCTGCCAGCGCAGCCTGGTCGTCGGCATCACGAAACCTAGGATCCAGAGCGGTCTCGATCAGCTGCGCAAACCTCCTCGAAGGACATGTTATTGCTCCGATGACTTCGAAGACCTCCTTCGCGTTCCACAACGGGTCCGCGCCAGTTGCGTGTTGTCTGATCTCTTCAATTTTGGTGGGGCCATCGAAGAAGTCGGCAGGCGAACTCAGATCGAATAGCCCCTCGATCACGTCCGGACGAACGCCTTGTCCATGGATCCCGACACCAAGGCGATCGGCCACCCGGTCGCGAGTGATCGCGGAGATCTCCGGCTGGTCCTTGTCCTGCAGGAGGTACACCCGGTCCTGTAGGCCGATATCGCGCCGTTCTCGCGCAAACTCGAGGACCAGCACCAGCGCCTTTGTTGGTGGAAGGCTTGCAAGTGTATTCTGGGCAACCGTCTTCTTGCTGGTCCCTTCTGCAACTGGGATGTCGCGTCTGGAGAAGAACGCCTCGATATCGACGGCCCGCATGGAATCCCGAAAGCAGCAGCCCGCCAGCTCGAGAAGATCATCCAAATCCTCTTCAGTGGCCACTGCTATATCTCCCGCGCGAACCAACGGATGCGGCCGACGATGTGGATCTCGTCGGCCGTTCTTTCGTATTCGGGATAGTGCTTGTTGTCGGAGATGACGCGCACCGCGGGCGGGTCGCTGTTGGGGATGTGCTCGAGCCGTTTGGCCACCAGCCCCATTCCGTCGTCCAGCACGAAGATGCCGGGTGGGTTGGGCGCGCGACGGGTCATGTCGACCAGCACCGCGTCGCCGCTCAGCAGCGTCGGCGCCATGCTGTCGCCTTCGACATGCATGATGCGCAGCTGCGACGGGGTGGCCTTGAGGCTGTTTCGGATCCAGGAGCGGCGGAAATGATAGACCCGGCCGGGCGTGTCGCCATCCTCGGTCACGACTGCACCACCGCCCATTGCGGGGCGCGGGGTGGCATGGGCGATGGCGACGAAGGCGTCGTCAGGATTGTCCAGGAAGGGGGGCTTCCCTTCCACCTCGCCGATGCCATGGATCAGCCAGTCGCGATCCACCTTCAGCACGCGGGCGACCTCGGCCAGCCGGTCTATGCCAGGGCGGGCTGAACGGCCACGGAGGATGTCGTAGACGAAGGACCGGTTCACGCCGGCCATCTCGGCGACATGGGCGGGACTGATGCCGAGCTGGTTGGCCCGGGCTCTGAGGCGGTCGGAAAGTGTGTGGTGCTCGGTCATGTCATCCCCACCCAACTGTGGATGAAATAGGATAAAATCGGATTGATCGAAGCCCGTCAAGCGAATAAGAACAGAAGGTAAACATCTTACACGGGAATCGGTGCGGAGGGCAGTGAATGCATATCGATAAATCGTACTTCACGCTCCCCGAGATCCTCGAGCGCTGGCAGATCACCGAGGCCGACCTGATCTACCTTGCTGAGAACGACAAGCTCCGCCTGTCGGTGCGCGTGTTCGGCGTGCCGATCGAGTTCGGCGACTACGAGGAAGCCGCCGACGGCGAATCCTACCGAGTGCCGTGGGAGCAAAGCCACTACAGCGGCCTGCTCGATCTCCATGCCCGCGACGTGTTCCAGCTCTTCCGGTGCGGCGAGGTGCATCTCGAGAGCTTTCGGACGCCGAAGGCCGACTACGCGACGACCTGGGGCGATGCGCAGCCCGTCCTCGTCATGATCGGTGATCTGCTCCTAAGACGCGATGAACGCGACCGTTTCGAGATCGAGACCGGGTTCTCGCCCGGCGGACAGCCGATTGAGGAGGCCACCTTCATCCACTCAGCCGACTACTTCGAGGTTCGCTGCAACGGCTGCCGGTTCAAGCTTGGCCCGATCCAGGCGGAAGTCGTGCGCGCGCTGCACGAGGCCGCGCAGGCTGGAGAGCCCTGGCAGAACGGCAAGGCGATCCTGTCGCGCGCCGGCTCGAAGAGCCTACGCATGGCCGACGTCTTCAAGTCGCAGAAGGACTGGCGGCATCTGATCCGCTCAGACCGGCGCGGCGGCTACCGTCTGAATCTCGACTGACGGATCCCCCTCCGCCCGGTCCCCTGTGGGATCGGGAGGGGGACGAGTGAGGGATGGTGGGGGATGACGGCGCCCCGCCGGCCGCCAAACGTCAGTCCTGCAAGGGCCGACTGATCCCCCT
>NZ_CANMEH010000019.1 GCF_947496875.1 uncultured Paracoccus sp.
ATCCGTCCGCCTTCACCCGAGCCTTCACGTTGTAGTCGATCACACGCTTGACCGGCACGAGAACCTTCATCGGCCCACTCCCCTTGATTAAACGTCAGCAGCCCCGCGGCCGCGATCTGAACACGGTCGTTCCCTCAGAGATGAGGGCGGATGCCGCCCGAGACCGAGAGCATTTCGCCGGTCAGGAAGCGGGCATCGTCCCGCAGGAAGAAGGCGACGGCTGCGGCGGTCTCGGCCGGCTCGGCCATGCGGTGGATCATCCCCTGGGCGACCAGCCGCTCGGCCTCCTCGGGCGGCATGTTCTGGGTGACCGAGGTGCGGGTCAGGCCGGGGGCCACGCTGTTCACGGTCACCGCCGGCGCGAACTCGGCCGCGAGGCTCCGGGTCAGCGAGGCGACCGCCGCCTTGCCGGCCGCGTAGTCGGACTGCCCCGCCTCACCGCCGAACACGATGCTGGCGACGTTGACGATCCGCCCCCAGCCCCGCTCGATCATCCCTGGCGCGAAGGCCTGGATCAGGTGAAATCCCGGCATCAGGTTCAGGTCCATCGTGGCGCGCCACTGCTCCTCGGTCATTTCCAGAAACGGGGTGTAGAGCCGGGGGGAGCGCAAGCCGCCCACCAGGTTGACCAGCACGTCGACGCGGCCCAGGCCGGCAAGCGCCTGGTCGGCGAAGGCCCGGGCCTCGTCGCCGCGGGTCACGTCACCCCTCAGGCTGGCAACCTTCACCGATGGCGCGGTTTCGGCCAGTGATGCGACCGTCGCGTCAAGCCGTCGCCCCGAGATGTCGGTGAGCGCGAGGCCGGACACGCCGTCCGCGACCAGCCGGTCGATTACCGCGCGGCCCATCGGCCCGCCGGCGCCGGTCACGGCCGCGACGCGGTCGGCAAGGGGAAGGTCGATGTCGCTCATGCCGAACCCGCCTCCTCGCGCAGCATGTTGCGCAAAGCGAATTTCTGCACCTTGCCCGAGGCCGTTGCGGGCAGGCTGTCGCGGATCTCGAGCCGCTCGGGCCAGTACTGGACGGCGAGCCTGTGCTCCTGAAGAAAGCGTTTCATCTCCTCTAGATCGAAACTCGCCCCCGGCTTCAGCGTGACGAAGGCACAGGCGCGCTCGCCCAGCCGTTCGTCGGGGTAGCCGACGATCGACACCCGGTTGATCGCGGGATGCTTGAACAGGATCGACTCCACCTCGATCACCGGGATGTTCTCGGCGCCGCGGATGATGATGTCCTTCGACCGGCCACAGATCCGGATATAGCCGCGGTCATCGACCCGGGCGATGTCGCCGCTGTCGAACCAGCCGTCCTCGTCCGTTGCATTCAGCTGCGGGCGCTTCAGATAGCCGCCGAAGTTCGAACAGCCGCGCACGTAGAGTTCGCCCTCCTGGCCTGGCTTGCAGACGCTGCCGTCGTGATCGCGGATCTGCACCTCCATGCCAGGCAGGGGAAAGCCATCGGTGTTGATCGATCGCTCGTCCTCGTCGCGCGGGTCGACGACCGTGACCGCGCCGTTCTCGGTCATGCCCCAGGCCGAGACGACCTTGGTCCCCGGCATCACCTGCCGGGCCCGCTCGACCACGGCGCCCGGAATGGCGGTGCCGGCACACAGGAATATGCGCAGCGAGCTGCTGTCGAACTTGTGCTCGTCCACCGCGCTGGTCAGATCCATCAGGAACGGGGTGGATGCCATCGTGAAGGTGATGCCGTCATCCTGGACCATCTGGCCCTTCAGCCGCTTGTCCCAGCTGTCGAACAGGATGAACCGCGCCTGAAGATAGACGGGCATCAGCAGGCCGTACATGAACCCGGTCTGATGGGCCATCGGCGAGGCCATGGCGATCACGTCGTCCGAGGTCAGGCCCAGCCGTTCCGAAAAGGGGATCAGGTTCGAATACATGGTGTTCGACGTGTGCATCACGCCCTTGGGCTCTCCCGTCGTGCCGCTGGTATAGATCAGCTGATGCACATCGTCCGGACCTGGCCGGTTCGCGGTCACGATCCGCTGCAGATCCGGCTCGTTGTCGAGTTCGGGATCGGCAAGCAGCCTTTCGAAGCTGTTGTCGCCGCTGCCGCCTTCGACGACGATCTGGCGCAGGTCGGGCAGTTGCGCCCTCATCCCCTCGGCCATAGCCTCGTGGTCGAAGTTCCGGAATGTCTTGGGCACGATGAAGACCTTGGCCTCGCCGTGGCGCAGCATGAAGAGCAACTCGTGCTCGCGGAAGATCGGCATCAGCGGATTGAACACGGCCCCGATCCGCGCGCAGCCAAGATAGGTGGCGACGAACTGCCAGCTGTTCGGAAGCTGGCAGCTTACCACGTCGTCCCGTTCTAACCCGAGGCGGGTCAGGCCGACCGCCACACGATTGGCCATGCGGTCAAGCTCGGCCCAGGTGAAGTCACGGCGAGCAGACGTGGCCACGGTGATGGAGCTGAGCGCAAGCTCGTCCGCCTTGGCGGCGAGGGCCGCCTCGAAATAGTCGTTGGCCGTATTGGTCCGCCAGTGGCCGGCGCTGGTCATCGCCGCGCGCCGCGGCTCGATCAGGATAGCATCGAATTTCATTGGAGACCCCCCTCCTTGTGTTTCAGCCCAGTCGACATGCTTTTCAGCCGCTGACTGCGTCCCGTCCGGCACGTTCGCGGGCGATGATGTTCTTCATGATGTGAGCGGTGCCGTCGCCGATCTGCAGGCCCAGCACATCCTTCAGTCGCTGGGCGAACGGCAGGTCGTCGGCATAGCCGGCATGGCCGTGGATCAGCAGGCAGGCGTGGATCGCCTCATAGGCAAGCAGCGGCGGCCACCATTTCGTCATCGCCGCCTCGGCGGTGTGCGGCAGGCCGCTGTCCTTCAGCCACAGCGCGTTCAGCGACAGCAACCGCGCAGCCGCAAGCCTGGTCTCGAAATCGGCCAACTGGTGACTGACCCCCTGGAACGCGCCGAGCGGCTTGCCGAAGGCCTTTCGTTCGCCGATGTAGGTCCAGGTCTCGTCAAGCGATTGCTGCGCCGTGCCGACGCACTGCAGGCCGATCAACGAGCGCGAGAAGTCGAAGCCCTGCATCACCTGCGCAAAGCCGCGACCTTCCTCGCCCAGCAGGTTCTCGGCCGGCACGCGGACGTTGTCGAACCAGATCGAGCCGTGACCGATCGAGTTCTGGCCCATGTTGTTGAACTTGGAGGTGCTGATGCCGTCCAGGTCCATGGGCACGAGGATGGCGGTGACGCCGCGCGCCCGATCCTCCGGCCGCCCAGTGCGGGCAAAGACCACCGTTCCCGCCGCGATCTGGTTGGCCGAGATCGAGGTCTTCTCGCCGTTCAGGATGTAGTGGTCGCCGTCGCGTTCCATCCGCAGGCCAAGATTCGCGGCGTCGGATCCGCCCTTGGGTTCGGTCAGCGCGATGGCCAGCATGATCTCGCCCGCGGTCAGCTTTGTCAGCCACTCCCGAGCGATGTCAGGCCTGGCGAACTGGGCGAGGATTTGGCCGTTCAGCGAGGCGAGCAGCGGGACATAGCCAAAGGTGAAGTCGGCCCGCGCGACTTCCTCGACGATGGCTCCGGCGTAGAGCGTGCCCGCCCCCATGCCGCCGAACTCCTCTGGCAGTTCAGGCGCGATCAGGCCAAGGCTGCCCATCTCGCGGACCAGGGCCATGTCCATCCGGCCCTCGTTCTCGCGGGCCTGGTAGCCCGGCGCCAAGCGGTCCTGGGCGAACCGACGCGCCAGATCACGGATCTGGTCCAGTTCCTCGGTATCGAAGACGGTTCTCGACATCAGCAGTCCTTTCTTCACGCCGGTCGGTGCATGGGGCCGCATCTGGAACGCGGCCCCTGATGGCATCAGCCCTTGCGGACGTAGTGCTTGCGGAAGTCGGGCTTGCGCTTTTCCTTGAAGGCGATGCCGCCTTCCTTGGACTCGTCGGTGTCGTAGTAGAGCGACAGCGCGTACATCCCCAGCCCGGCAATGCCGCGCTGATGTTCGGTGTCCACGTTGAACGACCGCTTGGCGATGGCGATCGCCGTGGGCGATTTCTCCATGATCTCGGCGCACCACTTGTCCACCTCGGCGTCGAGATCGGCGTCGGGGACGACGGCGTTGACCAGCCCCATCTCGAGCGCCTCGCGCGCCTTGTAGCGGCGGCAGAGATACCAGATCTCGCGGGCCTTCTTCTCGCCCACGACGCGGGCGAGGAAGGCCGTGCCGAATCCCGGATCGACCGAACCGACCTTGGGTCCGACCTGGCCGAACTGCGCGTTTTCCCCGGCGAGGGTGAAGTCGCAGATCGTGCACAGCACGTTGCCACCGCCGATGGCATAGCCACGGACCTTGGCGATCACCGGCTTGGGCACGTCGCGGATGACCGTGTGCAGGTCCTCCATCGGCAGCCCGATGGTGCCGCGACCGTCATACTGGCCTTCATGCGCGGACTGGTCGCCGCCGGTGCAGAAGGCCTTTTCGCCCGCACCGGTCAGCACGATGACCCCCACCTCGCGGTCCCATCCGGCCCGGTTGAAGGCGTTGATCAACTCCTCGACGGTCTGGCCCCGAAAGGCGTTCATCTTGTCGGGACGATTGATGGTGATCGTGGCGACCCCGTTCTTCTTCTCGAACAGGATGTCTTCGTAGGTCATGTCGGTCATGTGTATGTCTCCCTCAACCGTGCATGGTCAGGCCGCCGGACACCGAGATCACCTGTCCGGTGATGAAGGCGGCGTCGTCGGAGGCAAAGAACAGGATGGCGCCCGGCAGCTCCTCGGGCTTGCCGAGCCGACCCAGCGGCACGGCCTTGGTGAAGGCCTCGCGCAGCCTGTCCTTGTTGCCGGAGGCTTCCATGAAGCTGTCCAGCATCGGCGTGTCGGTGACGCCCGGACAGACGCAGTTGAACGTGATACCCTGCCGGGCGTGCTCGCGCGCCAAGGTCTTGGAAAAGGCGATCACGCCCGCCTTGCACGCGGCATAGACCGACTCGCCGGACGAACCGACGCGTGCCGCATCCGACGCCACGCTGACCACGCGGCCGGACTTGCGCTCGGCCATCCTGGACAGGATCGGATAGGTGATGTTCAGCACCGACTTCAAATTGATGTCGATGAGCTTGGACCAGTAGTCCGGCTCGGACTTCAGGAACGGCACGAACAGGTCCCAGCCGGCATTGTTGACCAGCACGTCGATCGGGCCGACTTCGTTCTCGACCTTTTCCACGGCCTCGCGCACCGCGTCGAGGTCGGTGAGGTCGACCACCATCGGCGAGGCCTTGCCGCCCGCCGCCACGATGCGGTCGACGACCGCCTGGGCCGCCTCCGGCTTGATGTCGGCGACCACGACATGGGCGCCTTCGGCACCGAAGCGTTCGCAGGTGGCAGAGCCGATGCCCCCACCACCGCCGGTCACGACCACGATCTTATCGCTGAGTCCGCGCATGTTAATCCTCATCCTTGCTGGCTGCGCACCACATGTCCGCCATCATTCATCCCGGCTGGGCCGCAATTCAGGCTTGGTCCGGTGCGTGATTCTCCCTATCGACAGTGTGCGCCTTGCTGCTAATTAGGTCAACATGTTTACGGATTATTTTGGGCACGCTCCCTGCACGCCCGGATTCGGAGGATAGACCCATTACCGCCCCCACGCCCCTGACTCAGAACCGGCCGACGGACGACACCGCCGCCGCCGACCTGCGCAACCGTTTGTTCTTTCGCCTCTATCAGACCGCCAACCTGCTCAACAAAACCGGCACCCGCGCCCTGGAACAGCATGGTGTCACCACCCAGCAATGGGCGATCCTTGGGGCGCTGGCCGACCGCCGCAGCAGCGGCGGCATCTCGGTCGGCGACCTCACCCAGTTGCTGATGGTAAGCCGTCAGAACCTCACCGGCGTGCTGGCGAGGCTGGAGGCCCGGGGCCTGATCCAGCGAATGGTCGACGAGCAGGACAAGCGCTCGCGCGTGATCGGCCTGACCGACAAGGGACGGCAGACATGGGCCGACATGCAGCCGCAGATCGCCGATTTCTACAGCGCGTCGCTGTCGGGATTTTCCAGCGCCGATATCAGCGCGGCGATGCACTATCTCGAGGACCTGCGACGCAACTTCATCGAGGTCGAGCGCGCCCAGGGCGAAAGCACCGACAGGTCCGCGGAGGCCTGACCGGCTGGGTGTCGTTCACCGCCGGTTGTCGGTTACCCAACGGAATGGCCTCTCCATCGGGACATGGACGAAGATCGGCGCGGACAACACCGACACCAACGATCAGGGCACGTTCGACGCCGCGAACAACCACTTCGAGGCGCCGGCCCACGGCACCTACCTCTGGGGCGCGACGATGCTCTCACAAGCTCAATGCCAGCACAACGACGCGCACGAGAGGGCGGGTCGTGCGCTGCCGTCTGCTCGCGCAGCGCTGGCGGACAGCCGCACTATAAGGGGAGCAAAGCGGCTCGTGTGGCGATGTCGGGTGCTGCGGGTATGGAGGGCGGCACATAACGTCCTCGTTGAGATCCAGTCCGCCATCCCTGCATCTCGATACGCTCCGCTGGATGTTCATTGCCGTGGCGCTCGCAGGCATCCAGGCATGGGCGGCGGACGGAATGGCATTGCTGCCGCAACCTTCGCCATCGCTGGGATGCTCAGATGGGGTGGTTGCCGCCCTCCCCAGACGGCATCGCAATGTGCCAGGGTGGTGTTGTGACAGCCACGAAGTGGAAAGGGCGGCAAGATGAAGGATACGATGATCGGGGTGGACCTGGCAAAGCGCGTCTTCCAGGTCCACGGCGCCACGATGCGCGGCGAGGTGCAGTTCCGCCGCAAGCTGACGCGCGAACAGTTCCGGGCGTTCATGGCGGCGCAGGCCCCGGCTGTCGTGGTCTTCGAGGCCTGCCCGAGCGGGAGCTACTGGGCGCGGGAGATGGCGGCTCTCGGCCACGAAGTGCGGCTCGTCGCGCCGCAGTATGTCCGACCGTTTGTCAAGCGGCAGAAGAACGACGCTGCCGACGCCGAGGCGATCGTCGTCGCGGCGCAGCGGCCGGAGATGCGGTTCGTCGCGCCGAAGACGGCGGACCAGCAGGCGCGGGCCGTGCTGTTCCGCTGCCGCGAGCGCTTGGTTCATCAGCGCACGGAGCTAGTGAACGCGTTGCGCGCGACGCTCTACGAGTATGGTCATACGGTTCCGCAAGGTATCGCTCACATCAGGAGGATCGTGGCCATCCTCGACGCCTCGGATGCGGACCTGCCGGAGCTGGTGCGGGATGAGTGCCGGGATCTGCTCGCGCAGATCGACGAGAAGACCGCCCGCATCGACGAGCGGACCCGCAGGATCAGGACGCTGTCGGCCGGGACCGACACCGCGCGCCGGCTGCAGACCATGCCGGGCATCGGCCCGCTGACCGCACTGGCGGTCGAGGCCTTCGCGCCGGAGATGACGCAGTTCCACCGCGGACGCGACTTCGCGTCATGGCTCGGCCTTGTGCCGCGCCAGCATTCCTCCGGAGGCAAGGAGCGGCTCGGCCGAGTCTCGAAGGCGGGCCAGGCCGATATTCGGCGACTGCTGATCATCGGCGCGATGGCGCGCCTGACGCCTTTGGGGCGCCGATCGATTCCGGAGGGCTCCTGGCTTGCCAGGATGCTGGCGAGGAAGCCGAGGATGCTGGTCGCGAACGCGCTGGCCAACAAGATGGCGCGCGCGATCTGGGCCATGATGACCAAGAAAGAGGATTATCGCGATCCGGCGCGGGCCGCGGCTGCATGACCGAAAGGCGAGGCAGCGCAGCCCCGCACCGGTGAAGGGGGTGTGAGAAGGCAACGACCCGTATGGGCGCAAGGATCGAAAGATCCGGACCGGGAAAACCAGCGTAGTCGCTCGAGCTTCGAAGCTCGTTGCTGAGATTTGGACCCGATCCGCGGATCACCATGCCGGCCAGCGGCCTTCGAGAGCGCCGCACGGAAAGGCCTCACAGAAGACCGCACTCGATCACGCGAACAGATGGAAAGGAGCCTCTTGCATCACCCTCAGGGCGCTTTCGACGCCGCCAATAACCGGTTTGTGGCGCCCGCGGACGGCACCTACCTCTTCGGCGCGACGCTGCTCTACAAGGTGAACGCCAGCACGTCGGCGCGGATGAGCGGGCGGCTCGTTCTGAACGGCGCGACGGAGATCCGCGGCTCGCGGGGCGAGATCAGCGGGGCGCATGTCTCGGAGGCGACGGCGCTGTGGCTGCAGACGATGTGTTCGCTTCAGCCGAGGACAGCGCCCGCGTTGCTGGAGTGGGCTTATGGGCGGGAGAAAGCCAGGCGCCTTGGGAGTACCGTGCCGACAAGTGGAACCGGGAGGCTGCCGCGTCACCCCGGCCGGGTTGTCCCATCAAGAGCAATATCTCGAGGAGCGGCGAACGCATCTATCATACGCCGTGGAGTCCCCATTATGGCCGGACGCGCATTGACGAGGCGGCCGGTGAACGCTGGTTCTGCGACGAGGCCGAGGCAACAGCCGAAGGCTGGCGAGCTGCGCGCTGGCGGTAGATGTCGGCCTCGCAGTTAGAAAAGATCAGTCGCTCGTGTGACCCATACACTCCACGTCCGCTCTGCGGTTGGCACCTAGCGAAGCCAGCCCGCCGAAGTTGCCTGTGTGACCATGAGTTAGGTGGTTGTCTTGCTAAGGTGAGACCTATGCCGTCACGCTTGATGCAACGCTGGAGCGGGGACGGCGACCTCCAATCGCCTTCGTGTTGTGGTTGAGTGTCAACCCGATGCGCGGACATAAAGGCTAATTCGCTGGACCGGTCAATAACCGCTCGATAAAGAACAACAATATAGCTGACGCCGCTTGTAAGGAACACTCGTGCTTGCTCGAATCCGACATTTGTTCCGTTCCGACGCTTATATTCCAAGTGCGGCCGTGTTTCCCAGCATCGACGCCCAACTCATCTCCCGGACGCTCAGACTCGAAGAGGTTGGCAAAACCCGCGGGCAGCAGAATCAGCCAGCACCAAACGCAACGGGGTTTGATCACGTAGAGTCCGGAATCATCGCCGAAATCGAGGAGCTGCGGCGCAAAGGTCTCGACAACTACGAGACCAATCGGCGGATCTACAACGAGCGTTTGGCTCGCGCGGGACAGGCGTCCAAGGAGGTCGCTATCGCGGCGGGCCAGGCGCGCAACGACTTTGCGGCCACTGCCCATCAATGGCAATCGCAGATCGTCGCAGCAAGAGAGCGGTTGAACGAGAGCTACAGGTGGCGGAACCGCTTTAGGGAAATCCACGGCTTGGAGCGCCCGGCTGTCAACTTCATCGGCTGGACCAACGTCATCGCGATGGCGGTGATCCTCATCGTCCTCGAGGCGGCCCTCAATAGTTACCTCTTCTCCAAGGGCAACGAGTTCGGCCTGCTCGGCGGCCTTTTCGCTGCTGTGATTGTGTCGCTTGTGAATGTCAGCGGTTCGCTTCTCCTAGGGTATCTCAGCCGCTACATGCGCCATAGACTCTTCCTGGCGAAGATCTCGGGCCTTCTGGTCCTTGCAATATGGTTTGCTTTCGCGGCGGCGCTAAACTTGGGGGTGGGCAAAAAACCTGCTACCGTGCGGCAGCCCGCGCCGCAAGCGGCCGGCCCGACTGCAACGGGGTCCAGCGCTACGGCAGCAGTTCATCGACCTTGGTGATTTTTGCAGTCGGGGAAGCTTCTGATACCTCAAGGTGAACGGCTGGGAGCGGTGCCGGCGGCGCGATGAGGGCGGGCGCGAGGCGCCGCGGAAATGGCGGTAACGGAAAGGAGCTGGGTAGGCGTGAGATGAGGCAGCAAACGGGCCATTCCTGCCCTTCGGACCAAGCGCAGCTATGAACTATCATCCGTGCCGTGCGTCGAAAGTTGGTCTCGAGCAAACTGACGCGACCCTCGTCGGGCTTATCTGCGTGGCGACTGGAGGTGAGTGCATGAGCCGACATCTCAGCGATTGCACGCCCAGCGGGTTCCAATGGGGATTCCTTGTCGAGCCAGGGGATGCTAACCTGTAGGCTGGTGAGGTTCGTATCAGGCTGCTTCTGGCGACCGTTTTTCGGGAGCAAGTAGGCCGTCTTCGTTGGACGCTCGACCGAAAAGGTGGTGCATCGCGGTGCGCAAGGTCTGACATGGCGCGGAGCGATCTTCTTGTGTCCTTGATTCGCGCAGGTGCGACCGGCGATAGAGAGATGCTGCGCTCCACCACCGAAGCGATGGTCGCGGAAGAACGCGCCAAGAAGCATTTCATCGTGGCCGACCGCATGCAGCGCGCCTTGTCGGCCGTCCCGATCACACCTCCTGCCCTTACGGCAAGCCAGCCTCACCCAACCGCTTCGAACGGGCGCGAGGCCATTCTCGAGGTCACGCCGCAGCTCCAGCTTGATGACCTCCTGCTTCCTTTGCCGGCGAAGGATAGCGGCCGCCAGCTTCTTGAAGAGCATCGCAGAGCTGATGTCCTGCGTGCCAACGGTTATGAACCACGGCACAGAGTCTTGCTGTCGGGCCCCCCGGGCAATGGCAAGACGTCGTTCGCTGAAGCAGTCGCGGAGGGCCTAGGCCTGCCCTTCTTTGTTGTCAGATATGACGCTTTGATCGGTAGTTACCTCGGCGAGACGAACGCGCGTCTCCGCAAACTCTTTGACTATGTAAGAACTACACCGAGCGTTCTATTTTTCGACGAGTTTGATGCCATTGGCAAGGAACGCGGCGACACGCATGAAACAGGCGAGATCAAACGGGTGGTCTCTTTCCTGCTCATGCAACTCGACCAGTTGCCCAGCTACGTCATCGTGGTCGCGGCTACCAATCATGGCGAGCTGCTTGATCGCGCTGTCTGGCGCCGTTTCCAAATGCGGTTGGCACTTCCGGCTCCCGATAAGGAAGAGATCGCCGTCTTTTTGGACCGGATCACTTCGGGCTGGCCAGATGCGCCGAAAATGGCGCTCAGCCGGCTTGCCAGCCGCCTTGGAAATGTGAGTTACGCAGAGGCGCTCGACTTCTGCCAGAATGTCAGGCGACGGCAGATACTAGGTTTAGGAGAGGTTTCAGTTGATGACGCATTGCGAGCGGAACTGGATCTTTGGACTTCGCGTGTCACTCCAGAGTTCATAGATGCCGAGCGATCCGACAAAGCCTCTCCTGAGGCTGACGCCGAGAGCTGACCAACCCCGTCCAAAGGGTAAGCCGAAATACCCTCCGCCGCCAGAAGCCTTCCCGCGCGATCGTCAGACCGGTGCCTTCGGCCCGAAGTTTGCGCGCCTCGCCGAAATTCTCGCGCGTGGTGATGGGGCGCTTGAACTGCGCGCGGAACCTGCGGGCCTCGCGCCGGAACGGCTCTTGGTCTTCGAAGTCCGCGGCGCCATCAGTTCTTTTGCGGCGTCCATCCGTCAGGTGGGCGGGCTGGAACTGGTGGACGAGGAAGAACTGGACGGCGACGAGGAAGACAAGCAGCCCGTCGCCTACCTTCTGGTCCCCGACATGGTGGCTTTGCGAAGTCTCGAGTCGTTGTGGCGGCGCTGGCAGGCCGGACAACTTGTCAGAGGGGAAACACCTTGGGCGACTGTGTTCGAACACCTCCGGGACCTGCGCGCGTGGGGACCAGAGGACCGTGTTCAACCGTCGGATCGGACCTTTCTCTCTCTGATTCTCGACGGCCACCAAGACAACGATCTGATCCGGCTGGAAATCGAACTGGTTTTCAGGGGAAATGAGGCGGCCGCTAGGCTAAGTGAAGAAGAGACGACGCGAGCCCTGACGGCGCGTGGGGGCGTAGTTCTGTCTCGTTCCCGCTTGCCCGACATTTCCTACCATGCACTCCTTGCTGATATCCCGGCTTGGGCCATACGCGAAATCATCGAGCGACGGATCGATGGGATCGCTGGCCTGGATGCGGTCATGCACATCCGTCCGCAGTCCGAGGCCACGACCATCGAGATAGGCGATCCTGAAGACAGCCAACAGGTGGGGGAGCAGATCGAGGACCCCGGTGAGCCGATCCTTGCGGTACTCGACGGCGTCCCTGTTAGCGGCCACAGGCGCTTGGCTGCCCACATCGACCTCGACGATCCATTCGATCTTGAGCCGGATGCCCTTGTCGCGTCCCGGGCGCATGGGACAGCGATGGCATCCCTCGTCATTCACGGGGACCTCAATCGCGGCGAGGCCCCGCTGCCGCGAAAGATCCACATGATCCCGGTCTTGGGGAACAATGATGACTTCCCTCCTGACAGGCTCATTGTCGACATGATCTACCTCGCGGTCACTAGGCTCCGCGAACAGCGACCAGGAATCGTGATCGTCAATCTCTCCCTCGGCAATCGCTATCGGCCATTCCACAACCACCTTTCGCCTTGGGCGCGCCTCCTCGACCGACTCGCCTATCGCTTCGGCCTGCTCTTTGTGGTGAGTGCCGGCAACCAGGTCTTCCCGATTGGCCTGCAGGGCTATGCAACAAGTAGAGACTATGAGGCTGCAGACGCGGCAAGCCGCGCGAGATCGATGGTCGCGACGCTGCATGGCGTCACGGCGGACCGTCGCCTGCTGTCGCCGGCGGAGACTGTGAACGGCATCACCGTCGGCGCCGGAAACGTCGATGCTGTTGGTCGTGCGGACCGCGCGCTGGCGCGAGCCTTGATCGATCCCTTCCCAAGTCACGTCACGGCGAACCCCTCGAGCAGTCTGGGACCGGGCTTCGCCAGATCGGTCAAGCCGGACATTCTGATGCCCGGCGCCAAGGAACACATGACTTGCATCGGCAATCACAGGCACATTGAAGTCCGTCCGGCACCGGCCTCGCGAGGAGCGGGTCTCAAGGTTGCGGCGCCGCCAAGGGCTGGTCGAGAGAATCTTGACGGCTATTCGAATGGGACGAGCGCAGCAGCGGCGCTTGCGTCGCGGACTTGTCACTGCATCCACGATGCTCTCGAGGCCGCCTATGGGGACGCGTTTCTGCGCCTGCCGCCCTTGCAGCGCGCAGTTCTGCTGAAGGCCCTTCTGGTCCATCCGGCCAAGTGGCCGAGGGAGACCGCCGAACTTATCAAGAATACCCTTGGGCCTACTGGGCGCGGCCAAGCGTCTAAGCAAAAGGATAACATTCGACGCTTTCTCGGCTACGGCTATGTTGATTCTGATGACGCGGTGGCTTGTGCTGCAGATCGGGCGACGTTTTTCGCATCAGGGCTCTTGAAGGCCGATCGCATCGCAACGATCGACGTGCCGGTACCTTCGGCAATTGGGGGTAAGGCAAGGCCGCATAGCCTTTCAGCAACGGTTGCTTGGTTTTCGCCTGTGGTGCCTGGCCGCAAGAGCTATCGCAGCTGTCGGCTGAAGATTCTCACACCGGCCGAACTCGACGCGCTCGCTGTCTGTGCCGATCGTTGGCATCCAGACGAAAATCAGAGTAATCGCGGAACCGTCAGTTCACGCCGCTGGAGCGGAGCCAATGCGCCGGTCATCGTGCCCAACATGACGATTCCCCTTGTCGTACAGCGCGATCCCGATCAAGGCACGCTAGTTGATGCGGCGATACCCTTTGGCTTAACTGTTACAATTGAAATGCCGGGTGAAATCGGCATCTACGACGAGGTGCGTGCTCGTCTAGCGCCGCTCGTCCAAGCGCGTCCGACCGCAGGGACTTGACGGTGCAACGTCGCACGGAAGATTTCTGTGTAGAGGCCCACGCCCATCAGATGCAGCGCGCGACAGCTTGAGGCGTCGCAGATACACGGATGACGGGTCGCCTGCTGGGCGGCGCTGCTCGCGCTTGTCCTTGCGGTGGGGGCGAGCCAAAGAGCGCCTCGTCGGTCTCCGGGGCGCCGATTTAAGCGCCGCTGGCTGCCGCCCCCAACGTCGGATCTGATCTCCACCTCGGCACCGAACTCGGGAACCCGCGCAGATTTTCGCTCCCGGTTAAAGGTTGCCCGTCACATGTTGCCCTGCACAGCGACCCAGAACGGAAAACTGCCCTCGCCCGGCGAGATGCTGTCCTCGATCTCCAAGTCGGAGAGATCAATCACCACAACCTTGTCCTCGCCGGCAACTGTAACATAAGCCCAACGACCATCGCTGCTCGTCCGGACGCCATGCGGCCCTTGACCGATCTGGATCTCCGTCTTCTGCGCCATGGCCTCAACGTCGATGACCGTGACTGTGTCGCCGGTGATCCCCGTCACCAGAACGAGGCTGCCATCGGGCGTCACGTCGACACCATAGTGCGGCGGTCCGAGCGGTATTCGCTTCAGTACCTCGCGGGTTTCGAGGTTGATAACTGCCAGGTCCTCGCTCTCGACATTTGCCACGTAGAGTCGCTTGCCATCCGGTGAGATGTCCAGGTTGTGCGGCGCATCGCCGGCCGGCAGCTCGCCGATCTTCTCCAGCGTCTCCAGGTCGATCTCGGCGACCGTTGAGCCACCCTGGAGCGCGACGTAGAGCGTCTTGTTGTCGGGCGAGGCCACGGTGCTGTGCGGCGTCGGGCCGACATCGATGGTTTTGATGACCTCCATCTTCTCGGGATCGATCACGCTGACCGTGCCCGAGCCCTCGTTTGCCGCGAAAGCGTGGCGCCCCTCGCGGTCGAACTTGATGCCTTTGGGCGTGTCGCCAACCTCAATTCTCGCAAGCTGCTCGCCGGTTGCAGCGTCGTAGGCATAGACCGCATTCTCGGCGCTGCTGGATGCCATCACCAGATCGCCGGCCGAGTTTACCGCGACATACGTCATCTGGTCTCCGGCGGCCCAGCGCGCATCTCCGTTCAGCGGCGCGACGGCATTCGTGCCCTGCAGCGTCACGAAAACGCCGTCCTGGATGAACACCGGATCGGCAGCCCCGGCCGGAATGCCGGAAGTGATCGGTGCCGCCGAGATGATGACCGCGGCGATCTTCGTGTAACGCAACTTCATGATGCCCTCCAATCGTGCACCGAGACGGGAAGCGACCCCCATCGCCCTCGCGCACAGAACCAAGACGCATCGCCGTAGCCCGGGTTCCGAACGCAGTGACGGCGGAACACCCGAGCGCTCCAATTCCGCACCGAGCCCAGGACCGACGTCATGACCCTCGCCTTCGGCCCCGAGCGGATCGAACAGTGGCCGCTTGCGCGCCTCCAGCCCTACGCGAAGAACGCGAAGGCGCATGGCGCGGACCAGGTCGCGAAGATCGCCGCCAGCATGGCCGAGTTCGGCAGGACCGTGCCGTGCCTCGTCGGCGAGGACGGCGAACTGATCGCGGGTCATTGGCATGTGCTTGCGGCGACGCAGCTCGGGCTGACCGAGGCGCCGGTGATCGTACTCGGGCATCGGACCGAGGCGCAGCGCCGGGCCTGTCGCATTGTGGATAATAAGCTCACAGAAGGTGCGCCCTCGCCCTTCGGCTGGACGCTTTTCCAACATCGGCAATCTGGCACCTTGACCGCTTGCTTCCCGTGGGCGGCAGCCGCATCGGGCGTAACACCGGGACCATCCCGTGACGCCTCTATGCTTCGCGCCAGCAATGAGGGGACAAATGGGGGAACGGCGCCGGTGCCGCGATCGGATAATGCAGATTAAACAAAAACATAGCTGAGAATAGTGGCGGAGACGAAGGGATTCGAACCCTCGAGGCGGTTTCCCGCCTGCACCCTTAGCAGGGGTGTGCCTTCGACCACTCGGCCACGTCTCCGCTGGCGGGTCTATCAGCCCTCGGGATGGCTGAACAAGGGTCTATGGCGTGGATGAACCGATTTGTTAAGTCGCGTCCCTCTCCGGGGACGCGCGGAGGATCGGATCCCGCCCGCGTCTGCGCTGCGGACTGCGACGATCCTCCTCAATCAGCCGTTTCAAGCCTGTTCTGCGGCTGCGGCAGCGACCGCCGGCGTCACGTGTTGAAGAGGAAATGCAGGACGTCGCCGTCCTCCACCTCGTAGCTCTTGCCCTCGACGCGGAACTTGCCCGCCTCACGGGCGCCGGCCTCGCCCTGCCCGGCGACGTAATCGTCATATGCGACGGTCTCGGCGCGGATGAATCCCTTTTCGAAATCGCCGTGGATCACCCCGGCTGCCTGGGGGGCCAGTGTGCCGCGGGTGATCGTCCAGGCGCGCGCCTCCTTGGGGCCGACGGTGAAATAGGTCTGCAGCCCCAGCAACTGGTAGGCGGCGCGGATCAGACGGTCCAGACCGGCTTCCTGCAGGCCCATCTCGGACAGGAACATCTGCGCCTCGTCCTCGGGCAACTGGCTGATCTCTTCCTCGATCCGGGCCGAGATCACGACATGCCCGGCGCCCTGCTCGCGGGCCATCTCCGCCACGCGGTCGCTTTGCGCGTTGCCGGACGCGGCCCTGTCCTCCTCGACGTTGCAGACATAGAGCACCGGCTTGGCGGTCAGCAGCTGCAGCATGGTCCAGGCCTTGCGATCGTCCTCGGACACGGCAACCGTTCGCGCCGGGCGCCCGGCTTCCAGTGCGGTCTGCGCCTGCTTCAACAGGCGGTCGTGGGTCGCGGCTTCCTTGTCGCCGCCCTTCAGCTTGCGTTGCAGGCCCGTCAGTCGCCGTTCGATGGATTCCAGATCGGCGATCATCAACTCGGTCTCGATCGTCTCGGCATCGGCGACGGGATCGATGCGCCCCTCGACATGGGTGATGTCGCCGTCCTCGAAACAGCGCAGGACATGCGCGATGGCGTCCACCTCGCGGATGTTGGCCAGGAACTGGTTGCCCAGCCCTTCGCCGCGCGACGCGCCCCTGACCAGTCCGGCGATGTCCACGAACGTGATGCGGGTGGGGATGATCTGCCGCGATCCGGCGATCGCGGCGAGCGTATCGAGCCTTGGATCGGGGACCGCGACCTCGCCCACGTTCGGCTCGATCGTGCAGAACGGAAAGTTGGCGGCCTGCGCGGCGGCCGTCCTGGTCAGGGCGTTGAACAGCGTCGATTTGCCGACATTCGGCAGCCCGACGATTCCCATGCGAAAGCCCATGCCCTGTTCCTTTCCGTGTGTTGCCGCCTTCTAGGTCAGGGCGCCGTGACCGTCCAGTTCCGGCATCAGCCCCGGCCAACCCGGCGCTCGGGGGACACCGTTTCCCTTTTCCTGCCGCGCGCCGCGTCCTATGACGGGTCGACCCTGATCCGGAAGGCCCCATGACCCGCATCGATCGCCGTTTCGCCGACCTTGCCCAGCAGAACCGCAAGGCGTTCGTCAGCTACATGATGGCCCACGATCCCGACCGCGACACGTCGCTGGCGATCATGCGCGGCCTGCCGGCGGCCGGGGTGGACATCATCGAACTGGGGATGCCGTTCACCGACCCGATGGCCGACGGCCCGACCATCCAGGCAGCCGGGCAGCGGGCGCTGGCCGCGGGCGGCAGCGTGACGAATACGCTGTCGATGGTCCGCGAGTTCCGGCACCATGACGATGACACGCCAGTGGTCCTGATGGGGTACTACAATCCGATCTACGCGCGGCAGGGCGGGGTCGAGAGGTTCCTGGCCGAGGCGGTGGATGCGGGGGTGGACGGGCTGATCGTTGTGGATCTGCCCCCCGAAGAGGATGCGGAACTGTGCCTGCCGGCCCGCAAGGTGGGGCTGAACTTCATCCGCCTGGCCACGCCCACCACCGACGACCGGCGGCTGCCGGCGGTGGTCGCGAACACGTCGGGGTTCGTCTACTACGTGTCGGTCACCGGGATCACGGGCGGCCAGGCAGCCGATCCTGCCGCAGTCGCCCCCGAGGTCGCGCGCGTGCGCAGGGCCGCCGGACTGCCCGTCGTCGTGGGCTTCGGGATCGCCACGCCGGACGCGGCCCGGACCGTGGCGGCGGTCGCGGACGGCTGTGTGGTCGGCAGCGCGATCGTCAAGCAGATCGCCGAGGGCAAGCAGGTCGACGAGGTGCTGGCGTTCGTCCGCACACTCGCCGACGGGGCGCATGGCGGCTGAGGGCAGCCGATCTCCGATGATCCGGTCTGCCCGAGCAGCAGATGCCCCTGGGATCGCGGCGATCTGGAACCCGATCATCCGCGACACCGTGGTGACCTTCTGGCCGACCGAGCGCGAGCCGGGCGAAATCGCCGAGATGATCGCCGCCCGTCAGTCGCAGGGGCACGCCTTCCTGGTCGCGGAAGGGACAGAGGGGATCACCGGGTTTGCAGCCACCACACAGTTCAGGGGCGGTGCGGGCTATGCGCGCACGCTTGAACACACGGTTCACGTGGCGCCACATTGCCGCGGCCAAGGCCTTGGCCGGGCGTTGATGGCGGCGATTCAGGACCATTCGCGACAAGGTGGCGCGCGGAACCTGATTGGCGCGGTCACCGCGTCCAATGGCGAATCCCTGACGTTCCATGCCCGGCTCGGGTTCACCGAATGGGGGCGTATCCCGAACGCAGGCTGGAAGTTCGGGCAGTTCCACGATCTCGTTTTCGTCGGCAAGGATCTGACCGGCGGCTGACCAAGGTGCTGTCCAGCGCCCGCCGGCCGGACCCCGCGCCTGATCTTTCCCCCGCCGGGTCATCCCGCTACGCTGCACGTCATGGATGATCTGGCCCCGCCCCCCGGTTCCGAGGCACCGCAACTGCCGCCGCCGCGGGGATTCTGGCAGCGCATCGGGGATCGGCTCGCCGCCCTGATGGGCCGTCACCCGTCAGCGGTGCCGCCCGAACGGTCGGTCGCGTTCACCATCGCGATCATCGCGCTGGGGGCCAAGATCGCCAAGGCCGACGGGCGGGTGGCCCGCGAGGAAGTTGCGGCGTTTCGACGGATCTTCAAGATTCCGCGCACCGAGGAACGCCACGCCGCGCGGGTGTTCGATCTGGCGCGTCGGGATGTGGCCGGCTTCGATCTGTGGGCACAGCGGGTCGCCGCGATGTTCCCGCCCGGAGATCCGGTGCTGGTCGATGTGCTGGAAGGGCTGCACATCATCGCCATCGCCGATCACGAACTGCACGAGGCGGAGCGGATCTACCTGGACGAGGTCGCGCGCATATTCGGGATCGACGCCGTCACCGTGGCGGGCATGCGCGCCCGCCATGATCGAAACCACGGATGCCCGCCCTGCGACGTGCTTGGCATTCCGCCCGGCACACCCCTGCCCGAGGCACGGGCCCGCTGGCGGCAGCTGGTCCGCGAAAACCACCCGGACCGTGCGCAGGCGCATGGATTGCCCCCCGAGGCGGTCCGGCTGGCTGAAACCAGGACCCGCGCGATCAACGCGGCATGGGAGGCCTACCGCTCCGGCGGCTGGCCGGAGGCGAAGAGGTGAAGCCGTGCCATGGCAGGGGCGACGACGTGCCGCCTGCCGGACCTCGGAACCTGTGGGCAGCCCGGCCGTTTCGGTAGGTGGCTCCGCACCGGAAAGGACCCATTCCATGTTACATCGCGCGGTGGTTGCCTGTGCATTGACGCTGCTGAGCCCGGCCGCGTTCGCGCAAGGCTATACGTTCGAGATGCCGCGGGCCGATCAATCGACGCCCCCGGTGGCAATCCCGGATGGACAACAGCCGCCGACCGAGCCAGAGGCGCCCGACATCGACGAAACGCTCGACGGCTCGCTCGACACGATCTTCGACAACCTGTTCCGGCGGGCCGAGCCTCACCTGCAGGGTCTGGCGCAGGAACTGCAAGGTACGTTCGGCGAACTGGCGCCGGCATTTCGTGAACTCGGCGGTCTGATCGACGACATCGGGAACTACGAACCGCCGGAACGGCTGCCGAACGGGGACATCCTGATCCGCCGCAGGGCCGACGCCCCGCCCCCGCCACCACTGGAAGAACTGCCCAACCTGCTGCCCCGCGGGGACGATACCGAACGCGAGTCACCCTGGTCGGTGCCCACGGCGCCTGTCGATCCCGACCAGCCGCAGATCGACCTCTAGGCCGGGGCGGGCGTCTCGTTCGCATCACCGATCAGGCTGCGGAACCGACGCGCCTCGCGCCGCACGTCGGTCAGCGTCTCGATTCCTTTCTGCTGCAGCCCCGGGATCAGGCGCAGGTAGCACTTGGCCGTTGCCACCGCGTCGCCCATCGCCGTGTGCCTGTCGTCCGGGGGGATCTCGACCCCCAGCCGCGCGGCCAGCGCGTCCAGCGAGTGATCGGCCGAGCCGCCCCAGATCATCGCGGACAGCAGGACCGTGTCCAGCACCGGGTTGTCGAACGCCAGTCCGGTGGTCTGCTGGGCGGCGCGCAGCAGACCCATGTCATAGGGGGCGTTGTGGGCCAGCAGCATCTCTGTCCCGGTGAAGTGAACGAACCCTTCCAGAACCCGCTTGATGTCGGGGGCGTCGGCGACCATCGCGTCGGTGATGCCGTGGACGCGGGTCGACAGGGGCGGAATGGGGCAGCCCGGGTTGACAAGCGCATCAAAGCGCTCGCCCGTCAGGCGGCCGCGTGACACCCGCACCCCGGCGATCTGGACGATCCGGGCGGTCGCGGGATCCAGCCCCGTAGCCTCGGTGTCGAACACCACGCAGGCCAGCCGATCCAGCCGCAACGCGCCCTCGGGGGCGGCGCTGTCGGGACGTTGGAAATCATGTGTGGTCCCCGTCAGCTGCCGACCGTTCGCCTCGGCCGGCAGAGGGCAGTCTGGGCGCAGCACCAGCAGCAATGCCCGGTCGCCGCCGATCCCCACGCGCCGCAGCCGCCCGCACAGCACCCGTTCATCCGGCATCGAAAAGGACACCTCGAGCCCATCCTGTGCCGCGGGTTCGTCCAGCCGGGCACACCATTCCTCCATCGCCCGCGGTTCCAGAGCCGGGCCCAGCGGACGACCGAGGGCGAGCCGCGGCAGCAACCGACCGGCCTGACTATCATAGAACATGACGCGGCCGTCCTCGTCGGCCATCACGGCCCCGGCATTCAGTTCGCCAAGGATCGTTTCCAGCATGGTGCGGTCCTGCTGCAGGTCGGCCGCATGGCGCTGAACCTCCTGGGTCAGCGCCTCGGCCGCCTGCGCCCGTGCCTCGGCCGCTGCCCGCGCCGCGGGTGCGAGATCGGCGAGGTACAGCCCATCGTCGCCCTCAGGCGTGCTGCCGGTGCGCAGCCCGCCCGACAGCCGTTCGATGGGCTTGGCAACGTTCTGATCGAACAGCAGCCATACCCATGCGATCGCCCCCAGCGACCCGAGCCCGGCCAGCAGCCCTCCGGTGATCAGCGCGGGAATCGCCCCGGGCGCCGCTGCCCCCAGGAATGCGACCCCCGACACGCTCAGCCGATAGTTCACGACCCACATGGCCGCCGCCACGAACAGCAGGATCACCGCTGCCAGGCCGGCAAAGATCAGGAACACCCGCAGGCGCAGGGACAGGTTCAACAGCATCGTTCGTCCCCCCTCTCGTCTTGCCGGCACCCTCCAGGACCTGCGCAGGCGACGCCGGTCAGCCGCCGCCGCACGCGACCCGATAGGCCGGATCATCCTCCCCCGCGGTGCTCCAGGCGGCAGCACTGCCATCCGCCGTGAGCGGGCGCTGCCGGCCCGCGGCACAGTCGAATTCCATCCGCACGAGCCGGGTCATCTGCCCCCGCTCGACCAGCAGGACGCTGCCCGTCGCGGTTTCGCCGCGTCGGCCCACCTCCGCGCGATCCATCGCGGTGAAGCGGGTGGTGACGGGAACCACGAAGGTCCAGGGCCGCATCCCCTTCAGCCCGGTGCCGGTCCCCAGCACCTCCACCGTGTCGGGCAGCTGCGCCTGCAGACGCGGGAACCATGCATAGTCGTTCCAAATGGTGAACCCGACCATCGCGGCGGCGATCGTGAACGGCATGACCGCGCGGGGCCACGGCCGGCCCATGCGGCGGGCCATGTGCCCGCCGGCATAGGTGATCGCGGCCGCCATGATCGCCACGGCGAAAATTCCCAGGATCTGGCTGGCCATCGTGTTCACGCCAGGACGCCTCGCCCGCTCGCCGCAGACTGCATCGTGCGCACCACGACGAAGGCATCGCGCAGGTGGCTGCGCCGGAAGTCCGGCAGGTCCGAGGGGGACAGGAAATTGTCGGGCTTGTGCCCGCGCCGGACCTGACGGGCCTGATGATCCAGCCGTTCGGTCTGGATCAGGTCATAGGCGGCGATCAGGTCGTCGCCGCCGCTGGTCGATACCACGCCATCCTGCTGCGCGGCCAGCAGCCGCGACCGGGTATTGACCGCGCCGATCCGGCCCCGCAGCGCGTAGATGCGGCCCAGATCGACAACCGGCACCACCCCGTTCATCTTCATGTCCAACTGGTGACGGTGTTCGCCCGACCGGATCGTCGCCAAGCCGCCAATCAGGCCCAACGGAGGCCGGTGCTTCAGCGAGTTCGAGATCATGTGCGCGACGAAGATCTGGTCCCGCGCCGCATGTTCCAGCGTCTCGTCCTTCAGCGTGTCGAGCAATGCGCCGTCGCCCGCGATCGCGCGCAGGTCGAACATGACGCTGGCCAGCATCTGTGCCTGCGGGTCCGGGGTGTCGATCCAGCCGCGGAAATAGCGGCGCCAGGTCCGCAGCGGCTGCCGCCAGCGGGCGTTCGATGCCATCATGTCGCCGGGACAGAACATATAGCCGCTGCGGTCCAGCCCCGCAGTGACGCGGCGGGCCAGTTCCGCGAACCACGGGTCGTCGGCCGCCGCGTCGTCCGCCATGATCAGGCAGTTGTCCTGGTCCGAAATGCCGGTCTGTTCCTGCCGGCCCTGGCTGCCGCAGGCGGCCCAGCACCAGGCTGTCGGTGCCGGCCCAAGCTCTCCTTCGGTCAGGTGAATAAGCCGTCGCGTGGCCGCGTCGGCCACGTCGGTGACCATGCGGGTGACCACCTCGTGGCGCAGATGCGCGCCGACGAGGCTGGCGAGCAGGTCGGGAATCCGCGCGGTGACCACCGCAATCTGGTCCGCCGTATCGGCCGCCATGATGTCGTGCACCAGCACCGAAGCCGACACCGCCTGAACCCGCATCAGGTCGGTCTGGGTCACCATGCCGGCGAACCGGCCCCTGGCGACCACCGGCAGGTGCCCGATCCGGCGTTCCACCATCGCGGACAGGACATCCGCGCCCAGCGCGTCGGGGTCCAGCGTGTGCGGATCGCCTGTCATTACCAGCGACACCGGCTCGCCCCCATCCTGCCCCTCGGCCACGACCCGGTTCGACATGTCCCGGACCGTGACGATGCCCACCAGGCGATCGTCGCGGACGACGCCGATCGAACTGACATGCGCGTCACGCATCATCCGCGCGGCCTCGATGATCGGGGTCTCGGGTGAACAGAAGAGCGGTTCGCGTGTCAGGAAGTCCGCGACCCTGGCGGCAGCGACTGCCGACGGCGCCAGGTCCGACCGCCGTCCTCGATCGAAGAACCGTGCAAACGCGGGCGACTGGCGGATCAGCTGGGTGAGGGCGCCCTTGGGCAGCATCAGCAGGGTGCCGTCGTCGATCACCCGGGCGTTCGTCGCGGCCAGTCCATCGCGCAGCAGGCCACGCTCGCCAAAGCTGTTGCCGCGGCTCAGCTGCGACACGATCTCGCCTTCGGTATCCGTGATCTCGACCGTGCCGCTGTCGACCAGATACAGGCCGTCGAGCGGCTGGCCGGCATGATAGACCGCGGTGCCGGCCGTCACCGACTGGCGCGCAAAGAACCCGGCGACCCGGGCGAGTTCGTCATGCGGCAGCGTGTTGTAGGGGTGCAGCGTGGAGATGAAGCGCAACGTCTCGTCGGTATCGGTCATCGTTGCGCCTCGGAAATGAAAGGCCGCGCCCCGATCGGGGCGCGGCCACGGGGCAGGTCAGTGGGCGGTCGCCCCGCCGGCGCCCTGCGGAATGCGGATCGATTCGACCAGGTCCTGCACGTGGACCGGCGGTTCGTCCGTCGCCCGGGAAATCAGCCAGGCCACAAGGAAGTTCAGGATCGCACCGACAGAGCCGATCGAGGCAGGCGAGATGCCGAACATCCAGTTCGCGGGCGTATCCTCGAACGTGTTGGTCCCTGCGATGAAGAACCAGCCCTTGTAGAGGAAGATGTAGATCGCCGTGAACAGAAGCCCGGCGATCATGCCCCAGATGGCCCCCTGCGAGTTGATGCGCTTCGAGAAGATGCCCATCATCAGCGCCGGGAAGATCGTGGCCGCCGCGAGCCCGAAGGCCAGCGCCACCGTCTGCGCCGCAAACCCGGGAGGATTGAGGCCGAGGATCGTGGCGATGAGAATGGCGATCCCCATCGACACACGGGCGGCCAGCAATTCGCCCCGTTCCGAGATGTTCGGCCTGATCGACCCCTTGATCAGATCGTGCGATATGGCCGAACTGATCGCCAGCAGCAGACCTGCCGCGGTCGAAAGCGCCGCGGCCAGTGCACCGGCGGCGACGACGGCGATGACCCAGCCCGGCAGGTTGGCGATTTCCGGGTTGGCCAGAACCATGATGTCGTTGTTGACGGTGGTCAGTTCGTTGCCCTGCAGGTTCTGCTCGGCCACGGCCGTGCCCAGTCCCTCAGGCGGTGCGGCAGCGGCGTCGTTGTAGTACTGGATCAGACCGTCGCCATTCTTGTCCTCCCAGCCCAGCAGGCCGGTCTTTTCCCAGGTCCGCATCCACTGCAGGTCGGGGCTGCTCTCGATGTCAGCAAGCGAAACCGCGGGCTGCGAGAAGGTCTCGCCCGCGACCGCGCCGGGCCACATGGTGGTGGTCAGGTTCAGGCGCGCCATGGAACCGACGGCAGGGGCCACGGTATACAGCAGCGCGATGAACACCAGCGCCCACCCGGCCGAGGCGCGGGCGTCGGCGACGCGCGGCACGGTGAAGAACCGGATGATCACGTGCGGCAGACCGGCGGTGCCGATCATCAGCGACAGGGTGAACAGCAACATGTTCAACGTACCGGTGTGGTGCCCGGTGTAGGAGTTGAAGCCCAGGTCGGTCACGACCTGGTCCAGCTTGGCCAGGAACTTCGCCCCCGACGGATCGTGGGTGCCGAACAGGCCCAGCTGCGGCAGGAAGTTGCCGGTCAGCGCCAGCGAGATGAAGATCGCCGGGATGGTGTAGGCGACGATCAGCACGACATACTGGGCCACCTGGGTGTAGGTGATGCCCTTCATGCCGCCGAGCACGGCGTACATGAAGACCAGCGCCGCGCCGATCCACAGGCCGGTCGCGTTCGACACCTCGAGATAGCGCGAGAAGGTCACGCCCACGCCGGTCATCTGTCCGATCACGTAGGTGGTCGAGATGGTGATCAGGCAGATCACGCCCACGACGCGGGCTTTGTTGGAATAGAATCGGTCGCCCAGGAAGTCCGGGACCGTGAACTTGCCGAACTTGCGAAGATAGGGGGCGAGCAGCAGCGCCAGCAGGACGTAGCCGCCGGTCCAGCCCATCAGGTAGGTCGAGTTGTCATAGCCGGTAAAGGCGATCAGGCCGGCCATCGAGATGAAGGACGCGGCCGACATCCAGTCGGCGCCGGTCGCCATGCCGTTCAGGACCGGGTGAACCCCCCGGTTCGCGGCATAGAATTCGGCCGTCGATCCGGCCCGCGCGTAGATCGCGATCCCGATATACAGCGCGAAGGACAGGCCGATGACGATCAGGTTGAGCGTATACTGGTCCATGCGCCTATTCCTCCACGCCGTGTTCCCGGTCCAGCCGGTTCATGGTGATGGCGTACCACGCAATCAGCGCGATGAAGACGAGGATGGACCCCTGCTGGGCGAACCAGAACCCCAGATCCGTCCCGCCGACGGGGATCCCCGACAGCAGCGGCCGGAACAGGATGCCGAATCCGAACGACACGAGTGCCCAGATCGCCAAGCAGATGTAGATGATGCGCAGATTGGCGCGCCAATAGGCGTCGCTCCTCGTGCGGTCGGTGCGCAGATCGCTCAAAATCAGTCTCCCTCGGTCCGTTATCTCCGCCGCGCTTGGTCGGATCTGCCGCTGCGGCGTTGCGGCAGGTCGGTTCGGACCGGCCCGGGGGCCGGTCCTGCGGTCAGACCCGGTTCATGCGGTTCTCGATCAGATCGTCCACCACCGCCGGCTCGGCCAGGGTCGAGGTGTCGCCCAGGCTGCCGAAATCGTTTTCAGCGATCTTGCGCAGGATGCGCCGCATGATCTTGCCGGACCGGGTCTTGGGCAGCCCGGGGGCCCACTGGATCAGGTCGGGCTTGGCGATCGGCCCGATCTCGGTCCGGACCCAGCCTTCCAGCTCCTTGCGCAGCTCGGGGCTGGGGTCGATCCCGTTCATCAGCGTGACATAGGCATAGATGCCCTGCCCCTTCAGGTCGTGCGGGTATCCCACCACCGCCGCCTCGGCCACCTTCGGATGGGCGACCAGGGCGGATTCGACCTCGGCGGTGCCCATCCGGTGACCGCTGACGTTGATCACGTCGTCGACCCGGCCGGTGATCCAGTAATAGCCGTCCTCGTCCCGGCGGCAGCCGTCGCCGGTGAAATAGTACCCGGGGTACTGCTGGAAATACGCCTCCTCGAACCGCTGGTGGTCGCCCCACAGGGTCCGCATCTGACCCGGCCAGCTGTCCGAGATGCACAGCACGCCTTCGGCCGGGTTGCCCTCCTGCACCTGGCCGGTCGCCGCGTCCAGAACCGCCGGCTTCACCCCGAAGAACGGCAGCGTGGCCGCCCCCGGCTTGGTTTCGATCGCATAGGGCAGCGAGGTGACCATGTGGCCGCCGGTCTCGGTCTGCCAGAACGTGTCGACGATCGGGCATTTGCCCTTGCCGACATGCTTGTCGTACCACGACCACGCCTCGGGGTTGATCGGCTCGCCCACAGAGCCGAGGACCCGCAGCGACGACAGGTCATGTTTCTCGACCCACTCCGGCCCCTGCCCCATCAGCGAGCGGATCGCCGTGGGCGCGGTATAGAACTGCGTGACCTTGTGCTTGGCGCAGACCTCCCAGAAGCGGCCGGCGTCGGGATAGGTCGGCACCCCTTCGAACATCACCGTGATGCCGCCGTTCGCCAGCGGGCCATAGACGATGTAGCTGTGACCCGTGACCCAGCCCACGTCCGCGGTGCACCAGAACACGTCGCCGTCCTGATAGTCGAAGGTGTACTGGTGCGTCATCGCGGCAAACAGCAGGTAGCCGCCGGTCGTATGCACGACACCCTTGGGTCGCCCGGTCGATCCGGACGTGTACAGGATGAACAGCGGATCCTCGGCGTTCATCGGCCGGGGCGGACAGTCCGGGCTGACCTGATCCATGAGTGCCAGCACGTCGACGTCGCGTCCGTTCACCCAGGTGGTCTGGTCGCCGGTATGCTTGACGACCAGCACCCGCACCCGGTCGGAACAATGCAGCATGGCCGCGTCGGTGTTCGATTTCAGTGCCGTGCGGCGGCCGCCCCGCGGCGCGGTATCGGCCGTGATGACCAGCTTGGCGCCGCTGTCGTTGATGCGGTTGGCCAGGGCGTCGGGCGAGAACCCGGCGAACACGATCGAATGCACGGCCCCGATCCGGGCGCAGGCCAGCATGGCGTAGGCAGCTTCGGGGATCATGGGCAGATAGATCACGACCCGGTCGCCCCGCATGACGCCCTGGCTCAGCAGGACGTTGGCCATCCGGTTCACCTTCTCGCTGAGCTCGCGATAGGTGATGTGCCGGGCGGGCGTCGACGGATCGTCGGGTTCCCAGATGATGGCGGTCTGGTCGCCGCGGGTCTCCAGATGCCGGTCGACGCAGTTCACGCAGGCATTCAGAACGCCATCCTCGAACCACTTGATGGAGACACGGCCGAGCGTGAAGTCCGTGTCCTTCACGGTGGTATAGGGCTTGATCCAGTCCAGCCGCTTGCCTTCACGACCCCAGAAGCTGTCCGGATCGTTCACTGATTCCGCATACATCTGATGGTAGCGGTCAGGCGTGACATGAGCATTTTCCATCCCTTGCGGGATGGGATGCTTGGCAACAGCTTCGGACATACGAATTCCCCCCTTGCAATCCATGACCGGTCGACACCGCGACCCGCCCCCCCTGCACGGGGGCTGGGCCAAGCGCCTCTTTATGTCAAGAGATTACGAAAGATCGCGGCGACTGGTAAAGTCTGTTGAGCGCCGCGCCCGCTCCGGCCGGCGCCAGGAACCGATCTGTTGTAATTCTGCCGGCCGGAGGATTTTTCGGTCGCACCGCGGTGCATTTGGACCGCGAAGCCGTGCCGGTGTCGCTTCAGCCAGCGAGTCGGCTGGTGCAGCGACCCGCAGGTCGATCCGGACATCACGCCGCCGGCGCTGGCGGGTCGTCAGAGCACCTTGTCCAGGACGGCCGTCAGCCGCGCCACGGTGCCATCGACGTCCTTCAGCTTGTCCAGTCCGAACAGGCCGATCCGGAAGGTGCGGAAATCGTCGCCCTCATCGACCTGCAGCGGAACGCCGGCGGCGATCTGCACCCCCCGTTCGGCGAACTTGCTGCCATTCTGGATGGCAGGATCGTCGGTATAGCCGACCACGACGCCGGGCGCCCCGAACCCGTCTGCCGCAACCGACCGGACGCCGCGCTCCCGCAGGGCCGCACGCACCGCATCGCCCAGCCGCCACTGCGCCTCGCGCGCGGCCTCCCACCCCATCTCGCGCGTCTCGATCATCGCATCGCGCAGCACGACCAGCGCATCCGTGGGCATGGTCGCATGATAGGCGTGGCCGCCGTCCTCATAGGCCTTCATGATGGCGCGCCATTTCTTGAGGTCCAGCGCGAAGCTGTCGCTGTTCGTCTCCGCCAGCCGCGCCGCACCCATGGCCGAGAACATGACCATGCCGGCCGCGGGCGACCCGCTCCACCCCTTCTGCGGGGCCGAGATCAGGACGTCGACGCCGGTCGCCTGCATGTCCACCCAGATCGCCCCCGATGCGATGCAGTCCAGCACCAGCAGCGCGCCGACCTCGTGCGCGGCATCCGCCAGCGCACGGATATAGTCGTCCGGCAGGATCAGGCCGGCCGAGGTTTCGACATGCGGCGCAAACACCACGGCCGGGCGCATCGACAGGATCTCCTGCACCACGGTTTCGATCGGGGGCGGGGCATAGGCGGGGCGTGGGGCGTTGCCCGCGGGGCGGGCCTTTTCAACCTCGGCGGTTCCGGCGAACCCGCCGGCCGCGTGGATCTGCGACCAGCGGAAGCTGAACCAGCCATTCCGCACGATCAGGGCGTTGCAGTCGCGCGCGAACTGCCGGGCCACCGCTTCCATCGCGAAGGTGCCGCCGCCCGGGACCAGCGCGACCTCCTGCGCGTTGTAGACCTCGCGCGAGATCGCCGAGATGTCGCGCATCACCTGCTGGAACCGGCGGCTCATGTGATTGAGGCTGCGGTCGGTGAAGACGACCGAGAACTCCTGCAGCCCGTCAGGGTCGACCTCGACCCGAGGCAGGGTGGCATGGGCCGTAGCGGGATGATCGGCGGGCATGGCTGTCCTTTCGCGGTCTGGCATGCGAGGCAGGCTACCGTCCCCCGGGCCGCAGCGCCAGCCGTCCGTCACGGCCGCCATATGCGGCAGTCTTGCGGGCTGCCGCGGGCCCGCCTACCTTTGCTGCGCACAACATGGATCATTCATGCGGATCGGCATCCTGAAATGCGGCCAGTCGCCCGAACAGCTGCGCGGCAGCCAGGGCGATTACGACACCATGTTCGAACGGCTGCTGGCCGGATACGGCTTTGTCTTCGACAGCTATCATGTTGAGGCCATGCAGTTTCCCGACGATGTGCATGCCGCCGACGGCTGGCTGATCACCGGATCGCGGCACGGCGTCTACGAGGATCACGCCTTCATTCCGCCGCTGGAGGATTTCATCCGCAAGGCGATCGAAGCCGGCGTACCGATGGTCGGCATCTGCTTCGGCCACCAGATCATCGCGCAGGCGCTCGGCGGCCGGGTCGTTCAGCATCCGGGCGGCTGGCGCGTCGGGCCGCATGATTACGAGATCGGCGGCCGCAGGATGGTGCTGAATGCCTGGCATCGCGATCAGGTCGTCAACCTGCCGCCCGGCGCTGAGGTCGCCGGCACGAACGAATTCTGCCAGGCGGCCGCACTGGTCTATGGCGACCGCGCCTTCACCGTGCAGCCGCATCCCGAGTTCCCGGACGAGTTCATCGACGGTCTGATCGAACATCGCGGCGCGCTGGTGCCCCCTCACCTGCTGGAGTCCGCGCGGGCTCGGCGGGGCGAAGCGGACCCGGTGGCGATGGCAGAACAGATCGCGGCCTTTTTTCGTCAGCCGCGCGGGTCGGATGGGCAAAGTGCGGCCTGACGGACAGCCTGCAGGTACGCGTGGACTGGCCGGAGCGGCTATGCCATGCCGCACGGCCGGCGCGCTCCTGATGGAAGGACGACCATGTCAGACTGGCTGACCAATTCCCCCGAGGCGGCGCGCCGCTATGTCGCCGATCACCGCCTGGACGAGGTGGAATGCATCGTGCCGGACATCGCCGGGGTCGCCCGCGGCAAGGCGATGCCCGCATCGAAGTTCGCCCGTCAGAAAAGCTTCTACCTGCCCAACAGCATCTTCCTGCAGACCATCACCGGCGAATGGGCCGACAATCCGCACGGGGCCTTTACCGAGCCCGACATGGTCTGCGTGCCGGATTACGAGACGACTGCGGCCGCGCCGTGGACCGCAGACCTGACCCTGCAGGTGATCCATGACGTGCTGGACCAACAGGGACAGCCGGTGCCGATCGCGCCGCGCAACGTGCTGAAGCGGGTTGTGGAGCTCTATGCCGAGCGCGGCTGGAAACCCATCGTCGCGCCGGAGATGGAATTCTTCCTGGTTGCGCGCAACATCGACCCGAACCAGCCGATCCAGCCCCCGATGGGCCGCACCGGGCGTCGCGCCGCGGCCAAACAGGCCTATTCCCTGTCGGCCGTGGACGAGTACGGCAAGGTCATCGACGACATCTACGATTTCGCCGAGGCGCAGGGATTCGAGATCGACGGCATCCTGCAGGAAGGCGGCGCCGGTCAGGTCGAGATCAACCTGGCGCACGGGGACCCGGTGCATCTGGCCGACCAGATCTTCTACTTCAAGCGGCTGATCCGCGAGGCGGCGCTGCGCCACGACTGCTTTGCCACCTTCATGGCCAAGCCCATCGAGGGAGAGCCTGGCAGCGCCATGCACATCCACCACTCGGTGGTGGAAACCGACACCGGCCGGAACATCTTTTCCGACGAACAGGGGCGCGAAACCCCGGCCTTCCTGCATTTTGTTGCGGGCATGCAGAGCCATCTGCCCGCGGCCGTGGCCCTGCTGGCCCCCTATGTGAACAGTTATCGCCGCTATGTCCCCGACTTTGCGGCGCCGATCAATCTGGAGTGGGGTCGCGACAACCGCACCACGGGGCTGCGGGTGCCGATCTCCGACCCGGAGGCGCGGCGGGTGGAGAACCGGTTGGCCGGGATGGACTGCAACCCCTATCTGGGACTGGCCGCCTCGCTGGCCACCGGGCTGCTCGGCCTGACCGAACTGCGCAACCCGCGCGCCGAATGTCTGGGCGATGCCTACATGTCCGACGACGAATTGCCGACCAGCCTGGGCGACGCGCTGGACGAAATGGCCGCGTCCGAGCCGATGCGCGAGGTTCTGGGGGCCGAGTTCGTGGACGTGTACGAGTCGGTCAAGCGCAACGAATACAAGGAATTCCTGCAGGTCATCAGCCCGTGGGAACGCGAACATCTGCTGCTGAACGTCTGACCGGCACCGCCCGCAGATCGGCGGCGTGTCCCGAAGGAAGGACAGCGCATGGACCTGCTGTTTGCAAATGACCGGCGCGGGGCCTTTCCGCCCAGCCTGTATGCCGAGGGTATCACCGACACCGCCCGCCCTGCGCTGCGCGGCGAAAGCCGTGCGGACGTGGTGGTGGTGGGCGCCGGGCTCACCGGCCTTTCGGCGGCCCTGCATCTGGCCCGCGTCGGTCGCCGCGTCATCGTGCTGGAGGCCCATCGCGCCGGGTTCGGCGCGTCCGGGCGCAATGGTGGCCAGGTCGGCTCGGGCCAGCGGCTGGAGGTCGACGATCTGGAACGGATGGTCGGACGGATCGCGTCCCGAAGGCTGTGGGACATGGCAGAAGAGGCCAAGGCGCTGACGCGCGACCTCGCCGCCCCCGCGAACGTCCCGTTCCATCCGGGCATCGCCCACGCGGCGCGGACCCAGTCCGAGGTCCGCCACGCCCACGCGATCGCCGAAAAACTGGCCCGCGACTACGGCTACGACAAGGTGCAGCCACTGGACCGCGAGGGGCTGCGCGCGCTGGTCCGCTCGGACGCCTATATCGGGGGCGACGTGGATCGCGGCGCCGGACATCTCGACCCGCTGGCGCTGACGCTCGGCCTTGCGCGACAGGCCGAGGCGGCCGGCGCCCTGATCCATGAGCTGAGCCATGTTCACCGGATCACCCATGCCGATCGCGCGGGCGGGACCAGCATCGTCCAGGCCGGGCACGGCCGGGTCATCTGCGATCACGTCATTCTGGCTGCGAACGGCTATCTGGGCGGTCTGGACGACCGGATCGCTGCACGGGTGATGCCGATCAACAACTTTGTCATTGCCACCGAGCCCCTTGGTAAGCGCGCCAACGACGTGCTGTGCGAGAACGTCGCCGCCCATGACACCCGCTTCGTGGTCAACTACTGGCGGCTGGACGACGCGCGCCGGCTAATCTTTGGCGGCGGTGAAAACGTCAGCTACCGGTTTCCCCGCGATATCGCCGGCAAGGTCAAATGGGCCATGCTGCAGGTCTATCCGCAGCTGCACGACGTGAAGATTACCCACGCCTGGGGCGGTACGCTGGCGATCACCATGACCCGGCTGCCGGTCTTCACGCGCCCCGCCCCCAACTGCCTGTCGGCCAGCGGGTATTCGGGACACGGGGTCGCGCTGGCCAATCTGGCCGGCAAGCTGATGGCGCAGGCCGTGCAGGGTCAGTCCGACGGGTTCGACACCATGGCGGCGCTGCCGCAGCCGAGTTTTCCGGGCGGGGTCGCGTTCCGGTGGCCGCTGCTGGTGGCGGGGATGAGCTGGTATTCGCTGCGCGACCGGCTGGGTGTCTGACCCGGGGCGTTCGGCGGCAGCTTCCGCCGGACCTCAGCTACGCGGGGGGCCCTGCAACTGCGCGATCCGCTTTGCCATCTTGGCGGACCGGCGCTTGTGATAGGCGCGGATCACCGGAACGGTCACATGATGGGCAAGCACTGCCGCGACCAGACCTGGCAGCAGGCCACCCACCAGATACGGCAGGAAGATGCTGTCATAGAACGCCGAAAGGCGGTCCCATTGCACCGGCGCATCGGTAAAGATCGCCAGGATGTTCTGCGAAAGCTGTCCACCGGCGGCGGTGAATTCGCCCAGGATCGACCCCGCCGTCGTGCCGCCGTTGACCCCCAGCATCCATCGCCCGAGCCCGACGGAGATCACGGCGATCAGCGGCGTGGTCAGCGGATTTCCGACGAAAGTGCCCAGCAGCGCCGCCACGATGTTGCCGCGGATCACGAAGGCGATGGCCGCCGCGCCCAGAAAATGCACGCCAAAGAACGGCGTAAAGCTGATGAAGGTGCCCGCGCCGATCCCGCGACCGATGCGCTGTGGCTGATCCGGCAGCCGGCGCACGCGATACATCACGTATTGCGCGGCGCGGCTCCAGCCACCCCGCGGCCAGACGAAATCCGACGCCATCTGTCCGTAGCTGCGCGGCTTGCGCTTGAACACGACCTACCACCCACTGCAGCCAGAGGTCCGAGGTTCGGGCCGCCCGGGCAGGACCTGCTCCGTTCGGATGATGTCAGACCCGACGATCGGGGTGCCGGATCCGCAGAACCTGGGCCACATCGCTTTCCGCCTCCAGCGCGGTCATCAGCGCGTGCAGATGTTCGCGATCGCGCAATGCGACTTCAACCCGCAGCTTGTAGAAATCCGGCTTGCGATCCACGAATTCGAGGTCGGCGATGTTGGCGCCCTGCTGCCCGATCAGCGAGCAGATCCGCCCCAGCACCCCCGGGTCGTGGCGGATCGTCAGCGACAGATGCGTGGCATAGGTGGCGGGGTGCCGCCCCTCACGCCAGTGCAGATCGACCCATCGCCCCGGCTGATCCTCGAAATCGGCTAGAACCTCGCAGTCGATGGCGTGGATGACGACGCCCTTGCCACGATAGGTGATCCCGACGATGCGTTCGCCCGGCAGGGGATTGCAGCAGGGGGCACAGGTGAATTCCTGATCCGCCTGCAGGCCCGCCACCGCGCGGCGTTCATCGATTTCGTCCTGCGGCTTTGCCAGCTCCGGATAGATCGCATTGATGACCTGCGACACGCTCAGCTCGGCACTGCCGACGCGGGCCAGCAACTCGTCGGCGTCGGGCAGCGCCAGCGACCGGGCCGCTGTCCGCAGCGCCTTGTCCGTCATCTTGCGGCTGACATGTTCGAACGCCGCCCGGGTCAGCTCGGTCCCCAGGCGAATGAACCGCGACCGGTCCTGTTCGCGCAGGCTGCGCCGGATCGCGGCCTTGGCCCGGCCGGTTGCCACGATTTCCAGCCAGGTCGCCTGCGGGCGCTGCCCCGACGCGGCAATCACCTCGACCGACTGGCCGTTCTTCAGCCGGGTCCACAGCGGCACCCGGATGCCGTCGACCTTGGCGCCCACGCATGAATTGCCCAGCCGGGTGTGGATGGCATAGGCGAAATCGATGGGGGTGGCGCCCCGCGGTAGCTGGATGACGTCCCCCTTGGGCGAGAAGACGAAGACCTGGTCCGAATACATCTCGAGCTTCACATGCTCGAGAAACTCGTCGTGATCGGCTTCGCCGAACCGCTCGGTGAGGTTCTCGATCCAGTCGGCCGGATTGACCGCAAAGGGGTTCCACGCCCGCTCGCCATCGCGATAGGCCCAGTGTGCGGCGACCCCGGCCTCGGCCACCTCGTGCATCTGGCGGGTGCGGATCTGCACCTCGACCCGGGTCCCGTCCCGCCCCGACACGGTCGTGTGGATGGACCGGTAGCCGTTCGACTTTGGCTGGCTGATGTAATCCTTGAACCGCCCCGGCACCGCGCGCCAGCGGCTGTGTATCAACCCTAGGGCACGATAGCAGTCGGCCTCGGACCGGGTGATGATGCGGAACCCGTAAATGTCGGAGAGGCGGCTGAAGGACAGCTGCTTTTCCTGCATCTTGCGCCACACGCTGAACGGCTTCTTGGCGCGGCCGAAGACCTCGGCGTCGATGCCCTGCTGTTCCAGTTCCACGCGGATGTCGGCGGTGATCTTGGGGATCACGTCGCCGTTTTCCTTCTGCAGGGTGACGAAGCGCCGGATGATCGAATTGCGCGCCTCGGGGTTCAGGACCTTGAACGCCAGATCCTCCAGTTCTTCGCGCATCCACTGCATGCCCATCCGGCCTGCAAGCGGGGCGAAGATCTCCATCGTCTCGCGGGCCTTCTGCACCTGGCGGTCGGGGCGCATGGACCGGATGGTGCGCATGTTGTGCAGCCGGTCCGCGAGCTTGACTAGGATCACGCGCAGATCCCGCGACATGGCCATGAACAGCTTCCGGAAGTTCTCGGCCTGCTTGGAGTGGGCGCCCGACAACTGGAGGTTGGTCAGCTTGGTGACGCCATCGACCAGATCCGCGATCTCGCGCCCGAACAGCGTGGCGATGTCAGCCCAGGTCGACCGGGTATCCTCGATCGTGTCGTGCAGCAGCGCCGTGATGATGGTGGCATCGTCGAGCCGCATCTCGGTCAGGATGGCGGCGACGGCGGCGGGGTGGGTGAAGTACGGCTCGCCCGAATGGCGCAGCTGACCCTCGTGCATGCGCCGGCCGTAATCCCAGGCCTGCCGGATCAGCTCGGCGTTGGTTCGCGGGTTATAGTTCCGGACCAGCGCAATCAGGTCGTCGCAGTCGATCCGATCCTGCGTCGTCGCACTCTGTCCGCCAAGGGCCCCGTCAGCCGCGATTATTGGCCTCCAGCATCATCCGCAGCATGCGTTCTTCATTTTCCTCGCTGGCGGGTCGGGGCCGGTCGACCTCGGCGCCCAACAGCAACGCCATCGCGTCCTCTTCCGGCTCGTCCACCTCTATCTGGGTCTGGGTGGATTCGATCATCCGCTCGCGCAGGTCGTCCACCGGCTGCGTCTCGTCGCCGATCTCGCGCAGTGCCACCACCGGGTTCTTGTCGTCATCGCGGTCGACGGTCAGCGGGCTGCCCGCGGCGATCTCGCGGGCGCGATGGGCGGCGAGCATCACTAGGTCAAACCGGTTCGGGACCTTGTCGACGCAATCTTCAACGGTCACGCGGGCCATGGTTCACCTTTCGATGCGAATCGGAACGGAGGAAAAGAAGACGTATAGGTGAGGGGAACAGGCGCGGATGTCAACCATCCGGCGTCATTCCCTCGAGCCCTTCACGTGGCAGATCCGCCAGCATCTGCCTCACGCTACGCCCGGTCAGCGGATGAGTCCATCCGGGTGCGATCTCTGCAAGCGGTGCCAGCACGAAGCCCCGGTCCTGTAGCCGCGGGTGTGGAAGGATCAGCGTTGTCGGTGTCTCGGCCTGCTGGTGCGGGACAGACAGGCGGCGCCAGGCAGCCTGCAGGTCGGCGTCAGGCCGCACGAGGCCCTGCATCGCCAGTAGATCGAGGTCGATCCCCCGCGCCCCCCATCGGGTCCCGTCGCGAACGCGGCCCAGCGCGGCCTCGATCTCGTGCAGCAGCGCCAGCAGCAACTCGGGCGCCAGCGACGTCCGCAGGACGGCACAGGCATTGACGTAGTCCGGTCCGCTGCCAGTCGGATGGGCCGGGGTTCGCCAGAACCGGCTGACTGCCACCACGCGCATCCTGGGGTCGGCAATCATCCGCGCAAGTGCGGCTCTTACCGTGTCCGCCGGCCGACCTGACGAACTGGGCAGGTTTGCACCAAGGGCGATGAGCGTTAACGTTTCCGGGCACATTTCAGACCAAATTGCTTGCAAACCAGGGAAGGTTTCAGCGTGTTTTACAAGGACGACCGGCTGGCTTTGTTCATTGACGGGTCCAACCTTCATGCAGCCGCGAGATCGCTGGGGTTCGACATCGACTACAAGCTGTTGCGCCAGGAATTCGAACGGCGGGGCAAACTGATCCGCGCCTACTACTACACCGCGCTGCTCGACAACGAGGAGTATTCGCCGATCCGCCCCCTGATCGACTGGCTGAACTATAACGGGTTCACCCTGGTCACCAAGCCGGCCAAGGAATTCACCGACGCGACGGGCCGGCGCAAGGTCAAGGGCAACATGGACATTGAACTGACCGTCGACGCGATGGAACTGGCACCGCGGCTTGATCACGCCGTGCTGTTTTCGGGCGATGGCGATTTCCGCCCCTTGGTCGAGGCGCTGCAGCGCCAGGCGGTTCGGGTATCCGTCGTGTCGACCATGCGCAGCCAGACGCCGATGATCGCCGACGAACTGCGCCGCCAGGCTGACAACTTCATCGAACTCGACGCCCTTCGCGAGATCATCGGCCGTCCCCCGCGTGAGTCCCGCGATGCCCCCTCGGTGACCGAGGCTGTCACCTGACCGCCCACCGCTATTTTCCCGGGCACAGTGACCCCGGTCGTGCGGCGGATCACACGACCGTGCTGGCCTCCTGTGCTGGACGAAATGCCGCAAAGGCGGTAACCCTGCGCCATGTCATCGCGTCCGCCCCTCACCGTGTATCTCGCCGCCCCCCGAGGATTCTGCGCGGGTGTCGACCGGGCGGTGAAGATCGTCGAAATGGCCCTGCAGAAGTGGGGGGCACCGGTCTATGTCCGGCACGAAATCGTGCACAACCGCTTCGTCGTCGATGCCCTGCGTGAACAAGGCGCCGTGTTCGTCGAGGAACTGGATGAATGCCCGGCTGATCGCCCCGTGATCTTTTCCGCACATGGCGTGCCGAAGTCGGTTCCGGCCGAGGCCGAACGCCGCAACATGGTCTATGTCGACGCGACCTGCCCCTTGGTCAGCAAGGTCCACGTCGAGGCGGAGCGCCATCACGCTGACGGCCTGCAGATGGTCATGGTCGGCCACGCCAACCACCCCGAGGTTCTGGGCACGATGGGTCAATTGCCCCCGGGCGAGGTGATCCTGGTCGAGACGGTCGATGATGTGGAACGGATCACCCCACGCGATCCCGGCCGGCTTGCCTGGATCACGCAGACCACGCTGTCGGTGGATGACACGGCCGCGATCGTGGCGGCCCTGCAGGCGCGGTTTCCCGCCATCGTCGGTCCGGCCAAGGACGACATCTGCTATGCCACGACCAACCGACAGGCCGCGGTCAAGGCCATCGCGCCGCAGATCGATGCCTTGCTGGTCGTGGGCGCGCCGAACAGTTCCAACTCGCGACGGCTGGTCGAGGTAGGGCGGGCTGCAGGCTGCGGCTATGCGCAGCTGGTCAACCGGGCCTCCGAGATAGACTGGCGCGCGCTGCAGGGCATCCGCAGAATCGGCATCACCGCGGGGGCCAGTGCGCCCGAAATTCTTGTCGACGAGGTCGTCGCAGCCTTTCAGGACCGCTATGACGTCACGGTGGAGGTGGTGGAAACGGCGCTGGAGCGCGTCGAGTTCAAGGTCCCGCGCGTGTTGCGCGAAACCGCCGAAACCTGAACTGGCCGGCCCGGCAGGCGCGACCTTCGGCTTCATCCTCCGGGACCATCCTGCGTTTCCGGGTGGTGGGCCCGACAGCGGGAACGGATCGGCTTGCCCCCACGACGTCGGCGCGGCTAAGACCCGCCGAAAAGGAAGTGTGATGACCGAGCTTCGGGCATGGACAGACGGTGCATGCAGCGGCAATCCCGGGCCTGGCGGCTGGGGCGTGCTGATGCGCGCCCTGGACGGGGACCGGATCGTCAAGGAACGTGAGTTGCACGGCGGCGAGCCCGCCACGACCAACAACCGGATGGAGTTGATGGCCGCGATCGCGGCGCTGGAGGCGTTGAGCCGCCCCTCGCCGATCACCATCACCACCGACAGCGCCTATGTAAAGAACGGCGTCAGCACCTGGATCAAGGGCTGGAAGACGAATGGCTGGCGGACCGCCGACCGCAAGCCAGTCAAGAATGTCGATCTGTGGCAGCGTCTGGACGAGGCGCAGGCGCGTCACAAGGTGACCTGGGCCTGGATCAAGGGTCACAACGGGCACCCGGAAAACGAACGCGCGGACGAGCTGGCCCGCACGGGAATGGCGCCGTTCAAGTGATGCTTTCCGGTTCGCCTTTCCCGGCCTAGGCTGCGCCCGTCCCCTGCCCGCTTGAGGAAACACGTCAATGCTGATTATCCACGGCGTCACCCGTTCCCGCGCATCGCGGATCGTCTGGCTGTGCCACGAACTGGACCTGCCGTTCCGGCAGGAGCCGGTCATCCAGGCCTACCGGGTCGCCGATCCCGACAGCCCGGACGCGCCGGTGAACACGCGCTCGGCCGGATTTCTGGCCCTGTCCCCCGCCGGCGCCATTCCGGTGATCGACGATGACGGGCTGATCCTGTCGGAATCCCTGGCCGCGACGCTGTATCTGGCCCGCAAGCACGGTCGCGGGGGCGTCGGACCCGCCGACGAGGCCGAGGACGCCCTGATGCTGCAATGGTCGTTCTTCGCGGCCACGGCGATCGAGCCGGACGCATTGACGCTGCTGTTCCTCCATGGGCGCGGGCAGGCGCAATCGGGCGAGGATGCGGCGATCGTGGCAAACGCGGCCGAACGACTGATCCGCCCCATGAGGGTCCTTGAGGGCTGTCTTTCCGCCCACAGCCATCTCGTTGGCGACCGGTTCACGGTGGCCGATCTGAACATGGCCGAAATCGTCCGCTATGCGCAGAGCTACGGGCATCTGATGGACCAGTTCCCGGCCGTCCGGGCGTGGCTCGCCGCCTGCCAGTCCCGCCCCGCCTTTCAGAAGATGTGGGAGGCGCGACAGGCCGAGCCTGAGTGATTTGCGGGCCGGCCACAGTGCCAGCGCCGCCGGCGGCAAGTGACCTGACCGGCACCAAGCTTGCCGATGGGGCGTCCCGCGTGTGATAACCCGCGCCAACAACAAGACGAAGCGGACGAGCAGCGCATGGCCGACGACCTACTTTCCGGGGCGAGTTCCGCCCCCGACAGCTATTCCGCAGCCTCGATCGAGGTGCTGGAGGGGCTGGAGCCGGTCCGCAAGCGTCCCGGCATGTATATCGGTGGCACAGACGAACGGGCGCTGCATCATCTCGTCGCCGAGATCCTCGACAACGCCATGGACGAGGTGGTCGCCGGACACGCCAGCCGGATCGAGGTGGATTTGCATGCCGACCAGTCGGTCACCATACGCGACAATGGCCGCGGCATCCCCGTCGACCCGCACCCGAAATTCCCCGGCAAATCGGCCTTGGAAGTGATCCTGTGCACCCTGCACGCGGGCGGCAAGTTCACCGAGGGCGCCTATCAGACATCGGGCGGCCTGCACGGCGTCGGGGCCTCGGTGGTCAACGCGCTCAGCGACCGCATGGTGGTCGAGGTGGCGCGGAACCGCGAATTGTGGCGGCAGGGATTCTCGCGCGGCGTGCCGGACGGCCCCGTGGAACGGATCGGCCCTGCCCCCAACCGCCGCGGCACCACTGTCCTGTTTCACGCCGACGAACAGATCTTCGGCCATCACCGGCTGAAACCCGCCCGCATGATGCGGATGGTCAAGTCCAAGGCCTATCTGCATTCCGGTGTCGAGATCCGCTGGAAATCAGCCATCGACGATGGCGAGACGCCCACCGAGGCGGTGTTCCACTTTCCCGGCGGCCTCGCCGACTATCTCGGCGAACAGTTGCACGGCGTGTCGACCTATGCCGACCAGCCCTTTTCCGGATCGGTGGCGTTCCGAGAGCGCTTTGGCGTGCCGGGAAAGGTCGACTGGGCCATCCACTGGACGCCGTCGCGCGACGGATTCATCCAGTCCTACTGCAACACCGTCCCGACCCCCGAGGGCGGAACGCATGAGGCGGGGTTCTGGACGGCAATCCTGAAAGGCATTCGCGCGTATGGCGAGCTGACCCGAAACCGCAAGGCCGAGAACATCACCCGCGAGGACCTGCTGACCGGTGGCTGCGCGCTGGTCTCGTGCTTCATCACCGAGCCGGAATTCGTCGGCCAGACCAAGGACCGTCTGGCCACGACCGAGGCCGCACGGCTGGTCGAGGGCGCGGTGCGCGACCATTTCGACAACTGGCTGGCGTCCGACACCAAGTCGGCGGGCGCCATCCTGGACTTCCTGGTGCTGCGGGCCGACGAACGGCTGCGCCGGCGCCAGGAAAAGGAAACTGCACGCAAATCGGCGACAAAGAAGCTGCGTCTGCCCGGCAAGCTCGTGGATTGTTCCGGCACCACCCGCGATGGCACCGAACTGTTCATCGTCGAAGGCGACTCGGCGGGCGGCAGCGCCAAGTCGGCCCGCGAACGCACCAACCAGGCCATCATGCCGATCCGCGGCAAGATCCTGAACGTGCTCGGCGCGGCCTCGTCGAAGCTGGGTCAGAACCAGGAGATCGCCGATCTCTGCCAGGCGCTGGGTGTTGGCATGGGCACGCGGTTCAGGGTCGACGACCTGCGGTACGACAAGATCATCATCATGACCGACGCCGACGTGGACGGCGCGCACATCGCCTCACTGCTGATGACGTTCTTCTTCACCCAGATGCGGCCGCTGATTGACAAGGGGCATCTGTATCTGGCCTGCCCTCCCCTATACCGCCTGACGCAGGGCGCCGAACGGGTCTATGTCGCGAGCGACGCAGAGAAGGAAGAGTGGCTGCACAAGGGCCTGGGCGGCAAGGGCAAGATCGACGTCCAGCGCTTCAAGGGCCTTGGCGAGATGGATGCCAAGGATCTTAAGGAAACCACGATGAGTCCCGCGACGCGGCAGCTGATCCGGGTCAGCATCGACGACGAGGACGGCGGCGAGACCGGCGATCTGGTCGAACGGCTGATGGGCAAGAAGCCCGAGCTGCGGTTCCAGTACATCAGCGAGAACGCACGGTTCGTGGAGGAGTTGGATGTTTGATTGCATCAGGTAATCCCATCGCACGTGCGTGCTAGAGTGACCCGGATGATCGAGGCGTGTGCGAAGCAAGACATGGTCGGTCCTTTGAGTGATGCGAAAACAAGACATCACCACGCAGGAGGCTGCTGGACCGTTGCTAACGGCGGCCGCGTGGGCTCACCTGCGCTTGAGCTTGGTAACTTCATTACTGCGTGTGCGCACAGCGGTCACCCGAACAGAACATACCTGCCGGATGTCCGCTCGGGCGGGCGGAACCGGATCTTGGCCCCGATTAGGCGAACTACAGTTCGCCCGAGGAGGCCGCCAGAAAGTCAAGGGCAAATTCTGCCGTCGGGTTCGGCGTCATGACGGCCTCGAACCCCCAAGAATTTCAGCTGGGCGAGAAGGGCCAGATAACCGATCTGCGCAATCCGGAGAACTGGCCGGAGGCGGACAGGGCCATGTGGGCACGCCTCGTCAGCCAGGGTGGTCCTCTCGACGAGCGCGGCGGACTGGCGCATGTCCGGGCGACCACGCTCCTGTCGCTGCGAACGCACCACCGCCACTGGCTGCGCTGGTTGGGTAATCCTCCCCAAGATCAGAGGGATGGTAACGCAGATTTTTCTCGGCACTGGACGAGGGATTCCGATGAACAAGAGCGGTTTCACCGACGCGCAGATCAAGGGCGTGCTGCGCCAGGCCACGGCGGGCCGGCGTGCCGCGAGCATGGGATCAGCACGGCGACCCTCTACGAATGCCGGGCGAGGTATGGCGGCATGGATCCGTCGATGGTGAGCCCAAAGGCGCTCGAAGGCGAGAACCGGCGGCTGAGGCGCATGTTCGCTGACCTGAGCATGCAGGCGGATCTACTCGAGGAGGCGCTTGAAAGAAGTGAGCGACCAGCTCAGCGCCACGAGTTGGCCGCGAAGGCAGTGGCGACAACGGGGGCCCAGCATTGCCCGGCGCTTGGCGTCAGCGAGACCTGTTTTCGCTGCGGCTCGAAGCGCGATGAAGAGAGCGAGACGATGGCCGACCTGCTGGTCGGGTCGACCAATGTCAGGGATTCGGGCTGTGCGTCCGGACACCTGCGCAACGTCAGAGGGGCATGCCTCGAACCACAGGCGCGTGCATCGGATCCGCTGCGATCTGGAGCTGAACCTGCGCATCAGGGCCGAGGTTAAGGCTGGAGCGGGAGAAGCCCGAAGAGCTGACCGAGCCTGCCGTGCCGAACCTGGTATGGTCCATGGATTTCCTGGCCGAAGGCCGACAGTTCCGGCTCTTGAACGTGCTGGACGACTTCAACCGCGAAGGCCTGGCGTCGAGGCCCATTTCTCGCTGCCAGCGGAACGGGTCGTTCGGTCGTTTAACCACATCATCGCGTGGCGCGGCAAGCCCCTGAGCGTACGGATCGACAACAATCGCACGGTCCGGCATGAATGGCTGGACCTCTACATCCTTGAAACCCTTGAGGACCGGCGGGCCAACCCCCGCAATGAAGCTGAAAATGTCCGCGTAAGTCCTACGGTGGGGCCCGCCAAAACGGGAGGTTTCCCCCCGGAGGGAATTCGCCCCCGCTTTTGTGACCGCATACGTGCAGAAATGCTCGAACCATAGCCATGGCATCCCACCGGTGAGCGACTCATGCTTCTTGAACTGATGCTGTCCCTGAGCGTGGTGTAGATTCTGGGAGAGTTGGTCACCGGCGATGTTCGGTTAGGTGTGGTTGCTTACGCCAACCCAGGACCGAGAGGACCACCGATGACCACCGACATGATGAACTTCCGCGACATCGTGGAGGAGGCCCCTGACACTGATCTGCTGCGCGAGATGATCGGCTTTGCCGCCGAGCGACTGATGGAACTGGAGGTCGGCGCCGTGACGGGCGCGGCCTACGGCGAGAAGGACCCGGCGCGGCGGACACAGCGCAA
>NZ_CANMEH010000020.1 GCF_947496875.1 uncultured Paracoccus sp.
CTCAGCATCACAACGAAAGCCGCCTGATCATGCCCTCAGGCCATCCGGGAAATTACACCAGCTTGACGGACGTGACCGCTGATTGCCCGCCTGGACCGGACCCTGCGCCAGACCGGACGCACCGACGCCGATCTGATCGACACGCTGACCGAGGTGAAGGCCTGGCGCAACCTGCTGTGCCACGCGGTCTGGCAGCCGGCGCCCGCGGGTGGGTGGCAGCCGGTCTTTGCCGGCAGTCGAGGCGAGCGCTTTGACGGAACGCTGGGGATCGAGGATCTGCGTGCGGTCCGCGCGCTGACCATGCACACCGCCCATAGGGCCGCGCGGGTGATCCATTCCACGGGCGATGGCGACTGGACGACCGACGACTGAGGGCGGACATTGCGCCGTTGAACCGGAGTGCCGATGATGACCACGCCTGATACCCCCCGAGGTCCCCTGCAGTACCCGCCGGTTTGGCTGGCCCTGTTCGCCGCGATGGCATGGGCCGCCGGACAGTTTTGGCCACACGGGTCCCCGTTCGTTCGGGTGATGGGGTGGGCGCTGATCGCAGCCGGTATCCTGCTGATGGGGGTGGCTGCGCTGACGATGGCACGCGCCCGCGCTACCCTGATGCCGACCAGCCGCCCCACGGCGCTGGTCACCCACGGCGTCTACGCATTCAGCCGCAATCCGATCTATTTGGCCGATGCGATCATCCTCGCCGGGTTGTGCCTGATCTGGGCACCGCTGGCGCTGCCGGTGCTGGTTCCCGGTTTCATGATCGCGATCACGCGGCGCTTCATTACGCGCGAGGAAAGGTGGTTGCGCGAGCGGGATGCCGCGACCTTCAGCGCCTGGGCCGCACGGACACGGCGCTGGCTCTAGCGGACCGGCCCTCCTGCCCGGCAAGGCGTGCCGGGCGGCCGGTCGTTGCAATCCCCCCGCGGGCCGGGCTAACACCGCGCCACCCTAGTGCACGAGGCCCTCATGTCCGCCCCCCTGCGTCTTGGCATCGCCGGTCTCGGCACGGTCGGGATCGGTGTCGTCAAGATCATCCAGAACCACGCCGACCTGCTGGCCGCGCGCTGCGGCCGCGCCGTGACCATCACCGCCGTCTGCGCCCGCGACCGGCACAAGAACCGCGACGCCGATCTGTCGGACTACGCGTGGGAGGAATCGGCCGTCGACCTGGCCCGGCGCGATGATGTGGACGTGTTCGTCGAGCTGATCGGCGGCGACGAGGGCATCGCCAAGGACGCGACCGAGGCAGCGCTGGACAGCGGCAAGGATGTGGTCACGGCCAACAAGGCGATGCTGGCCGTGCACGGCCAGGCGCTGGCCGAGCGGGCCGAGGCGCAGGACAGGCTGATCAGGTTCGAGGCGGCGGTCGCGGGCGGAATCCCGGTCATCAAGACGATGACGGAAAGCCTGGCGGGCAATGCCCTCACCCGCGTCATGGGGGTGATGAACGGCACCTGCAACTACATCCTGACCCGGATGCAGTCCGCGGGCCTGCCCTACGAAACGGTATTCGAAGAAGCCCGGCAGCTCGGTTATCTGGAGGCTGATCCGACGCTGGACGTGGGCGGCATCGACGCATCTCACAAGCTGGCGATCCTGGCCGCGATCGCCTTCGGCACCCGCGTCGCCTTCGACGCGGTGGAGATCGAGGGCATCGAGCGGGTGTCGATCGACGACATCAACCGCGCCGCCGACATGGGGTACCGGATCAAGCTGCTCGGCGTTGCCCAGATGACGGCGCGCGGGCTGGAACAGAGGATGTCGCCCTGCCTCGTGCCCTGCGACAGCCCGCTGGGCCAGCTGGAGGGCGGCACGAACATGGTCGTGATCGAGGGCGACGCGGTCGGGCAGATCGTGCTGCGCGGCGCCGGTGCCGGCGAAGGGCCCACCGCCAGCGCGGTCCTGTCCGACATCGTCGACATCGCGCGGGGCATCCGCCTGCCGGTGTTCGGCCAGCCGGCCGCGGCGCTGCAGACGCCCCATCCGGCCCGCACGGCGGTCCCCGCTGCCTATTACCTGCGCTTGGAACTGGCCGACAAGCCCGGGGCGCTGGCCAAGGTGGCCACGGTTCTGGGCGACGCCGGCATCTCGATCGACCGGATGCGCCAGTATGGCCATGCCGCCGGATCGGCCCCGGTACTGATCGTCACTCACAAGACCACGCCCGAGGCGATCGACCATGCCATCGCCGCCCTGCCCCGTACCGGCGTGATCACCGGCGACCCCGTCGAGCTGCGCATCGAAGAGGTGTGACGGCGGCCTGCGTCGCCGCTCAGCGCGGCGGCTCGGCCGGCATCAGGTGCCGCAGACCCTGCGAGACATCGGCGCGCACCGCCAGTCGCAGTCCCGGTTCGTCCCCGGCCCGCAAAGCAGCCAGGATCATCCGGTGGTGCCGGGGCGGCTCATTGCGGCGCATCCTCTGGTAGACGGCGCGCATAGTCGGGCCCAGCTGCAGCCAGATGGTTTCCAGGACGGCGAGCATCGCCGGCGCTTGCGCCCGCAGATACAGGGTGCGATGAAACTCCAGATTGGACCGCATGTAGCCGACCGCGTCATGGTTCTGCGCGGCGTCGCCGATCCCGGCGTTGATCGCCGCCAGCCGGTCGATCAGCGCCAGATGCGCTCGTGGCAGGGCGCGCGCGGCAAGTTCCGGCTCGATCAGCGCCCGCAGGGTCGCCAGTTCCTCCAGCCGCTCCACCGACAGTTCCGGCGTCGTGACACGGCCGGACCCGGAGAGCGTCAGCGCGCCTTCGGCGACCAGCCGTCGCACCGCCTCGCGCGCGGGGGTCATGCTAACCCGGTGTTCCGCGGCCAGCCCGCGCAAGGTCAGGGCACGTCCCGGCGGCAGTTCGCCCAGCATGATCCGCCCGCGCAGGCTGCGATACAGCCGCTCATGCGCGGCGGGCTGGGTCGGGGTGGCAGTGGCCATGAGATGCTTGTGATCACACGCACGGCACGGGTCAAGAGACGCGGCGGCCCCGTGTTCGGTCAATCCTCCTGCGGGACTCTAGTCGCGGAAGCGCCAGCACAGCAGATCGCCGCCGTGCCGCCGCAACCACGCCCGATGCGCTGCATGCTCCGGCAGCAGGCGCTCTACTTCCCCCCAGAACCGTGGCGAATGGTCCATGTGAGCCAGATGCGCGACCTCGTGGGCGGCGACGTAATCCAGCACCGCCGGTGGGGCCATCGCCAGGCGCCATGAAAACATCAGCCTGCCATCATGCGTGCAGCTGCCCCAGCGCGACCGCGTGTCGCGCAGGGTGATCGCGGCAAACCCTCGGCCCAGCACCGCCACATGACGGTCGCAGGCAGCGGCCAGCCGGTCGCGGGCCCGATGTTTCAGCCACGCCTCGAGCAGCGGACCGACCGGGCGGTGATCCGGGACCATAAGCACGTCCGCATCCAGCGCAACGGTCCGCACCGGACCCGGCGTCACGATGCGGTCGCGCCCCTCGACCGGAAGGGCAGACCCAGGGACCACAGTCCGGGGCACCGGCATGGCGCTGCGGGTCTGACGCAGCCACCCGGCCCGCGACACGGCGAAGGCGCGCGCCGCGGCGGGATCGGCGCGCAGCGGCATGGTCAGCACCACACCGCCGTCGCTACGCGAAACCCGCAGGGTCATCCGGCGCGCGCGCGCATGGCGGCGCAGCGTGACCGGGATGTCGCCGTCCACCACGATGATCGCTGCATCCCCTCCGGTCATCCCTGCCATCCCGTCGAACCGTCAGCCCGGCCCGGATCGGGGAAAAGGCTTTGACACCCCCCGGCGCCTGTGGCACGGGACACCGGATCTACCTGACCCCGGCAGAAAGACATTGCAATGCCCAAGGAAGAATGGGGCACGAAACGCCTGTGCCCGCAGTGCCAGACACGGTTCTATGACCTGCAGCACGATCCGATGACCTGCCCGTCCTGCGGGGTCGAGTTCACGCTCGAGGCGCTGCAGAGCGGCCGCACCCGGGCGCTGATTTCGGAAAAGACCGCAGCACCCGACACCGACCAGGACGCAAGCCTTGATGACGAGGAGCTGGGTGACGACGCCGGCGATCTGGACGACGATCTGCTGGAAGACGACGACGATGAAGACAACGTGTCGCTGGACGAGATCGCCGACGTCGCAGAAAGCGACGAGGACTGATCCTCGCCAGGCGCCGCGCGTGAACAGAGGGGCCATGAGGCCCCTTTTTTCATGGCGATCGTCACCGCCCGCGCTGCCTGACTTTTTGCGCTTGCGCCCCCGGACGCCTGCTCCTATACGACCCCCCACGCAGGCAGCGGTTGCTGCTGCGGACCTCCGGTGGGGCCATAGCTCAGTTGGTAGAGCGCTTGAATGGCATTCAAGAGGTCAGGGGTTCGACTCCCCTTGGCTCCACCAAACTCCACTGCCCCGCCAAGGGTCCGCTTTCTCGGACCGCGCGACGGTGAACCCGCCCGGAAAAGTAGGCGTCAATCGATACCAAAACAGCTATTTCGTCTGGCCCTCAAGGCAGCGGGATCGATCGATCAACGCTGAGTGTAATGCTGTTCTGATACAGGTCGGGCAGCAGCAGGGTCAGGGGCTGTCGCAGGGTGATCGGCATGATTCCGTCGACCGAGGGCAGAGCAAGTTCGACCTGCAGTTCACTCTGATCGAATGTGATCGTGTCGCGGATGGCCGCTTCCAGCTCCTCGAGATCAGTGGCCGTTTGCGGGCGATGGATCAGCGCTTTTCGCGTTGCGATGTCTGCCGCGAAGACCAGTTGATTGCGGATGAACAGGGCGCGGCCGAACTCGAATATCCCCAGGATCAGGACGATGGCGAGCAAGCCGACCAACGCGAACTCGATCGCCGCCACCCCGGACTCGCAGCACAGCGGGCGGCGCAGCTGTCGACGGTGCGTCATCGCACCTGCACTTGCAGGGATCGCGACAGGACGATGTCTGGGAGGAATATCCCCGAGAATGACTTCGAAGCAGTCAGAGAATAATAGATCCCCGTGGGCTCGGCGCCCGGACAGGTGGTGGAACAATCAACTGTGACCTGGGGGTTGTCGGGACAGGCACACATTGGCGACGTCGGCACCTCGACGAAAACAGACTCGTCGCCACTGGCTGCGATTAGCATCGGTTCGATCTTTGCAGCGTCAACACCCGCCATGATGCTCTGCGCCCCTGTTCGCAGAAGCGACCCGATGGTCATCTGCTCGGTGAGCGCGCGGCCCACATCCACGGTTCCGAGGAGGCCGAGCACCAGAACCGGAGCGAGCAGGGCAAACTCGATGGCGGATGCGCCCCGTTCCGCGACAAGGATCGAGGACAGCTTCCGGTAGACGGTGAGCGGGAACGATCCCATCAGGCAACACGTCTCCTCGCGCTGGCAGGACTAGCCTGACCGACGCGATAAGCCCGATGGCGAATGGAAACAATCGCAAAGCGGGAACAAGGTAAACGCCAGATCAACGCGCAGGGTCGGCTTCGCTGTCCAACACAGACGAGGTCAGTCAAAACCGGCGGCTAAATGGCAATGCCGGAGAAGGTCGCTGCCTACTGGACCTGAACGACAAGGCGGGGAGCCTAGGTGGCCGGCGTGACCTCCACGGCCGAAACCGGGCTTGCGACCGGCGCGGCGCCTGTCTGGTATTGCTGTATCACGTCGACCGCGCGTGGTCCAAAGCCGCCCGGGTTCGCGCCATACCCATAGGCAGGCCCGATCGTCTGGCTGCTCAGGTTTCTAAGTTGCGCCGACCCGGCGTCCGGAAACAGCCCGTCCGTATGGGACATCGGGTCCGCGCACCCTGCCAAGGCCGTGACAGCGCTCAGAAACAGGGCTCTAACCACCGCTGCTGCCCTCGATGATGTGCCCAAACGGTCCGTCGATCGAGCGCCTGCGCAGGCGGCGCTCCAACTCGCCGCGGGTGATCTCCTGCGTGCCGGTCAGGAAGAACTCCCCCTCGGTCGTCAGGATCGAGTCGTCCAGCGGGGTTGCGATCCGTTCCGTGGGGCCACCAGGCTTGTTCAGGTACGGTGTGACGATGATGACCAGGTCGGTTTCATCCTTCTGCCACGACGCCGAGCGAAAGAGCGCCCCCAGCACCGGAACGCTACCCAGCCACGGCACCTGCGACCGGCGCCGCGCGTTGTTGCGCTGCAGCAGGCCGGCGATCACGAAGCTCTGCCCGGCACGTAGTTCGATCGTCGTACTGGCGCGCCGCGTGGAAAAGCTCGGCAGCTCGATGGTGCCGGTGTTGTAGGTGTTGTTCAGGTCAAGCTGGCTGACCTCGGGCTCGAGCGTCAGGTTGATCAGGCCGTTGCCCAGCACGACGGGCGTGAAACTGAGCCGGACCCCGAACTCCTTGTATTCGACGCTCACCTCGTCACCGTCCTGCGCCACCGGGATGGGCACCTCGCCACCGGCCAGAAAGCTGGCCGTTTCCCCGGACAGCGCGGCCAGCGTCGGCTCGGCAAGGTTGCGCACCAGCCCCCTCTCCTCCAGCGCCTCGATCAGGAGATTGACCGATATCCCGTCCTCGACCAGGGTCGCGAGGAAGCTGCCGAACGGCACCGGATTGGCGATCCGGCCGGTCCCCAGCTGAAGGCGGTCATTCGAGTCGCTCTGCGCCACGACCCCGAGGCCGATGGCCTGGCCGGCCTCGCGGGATGCCTCGATCATCCGGACTTTCAGGAAGACCTGCTGCGGATCGACGACGTCGATGGCGTTGACCACCGCGTCCGATCCGTACTGGTCGGCGATTTCCAGCACGCGCGTCAGCGTCACCGCGTCGGGAACGGTTCCCGACAGGCGCAACCGCCCGTTCACGGATTCCGCCCTGACATTGCCACCCACCCCGCGCAGCACCGACGCAAGGTCCCCCGTGTCGACCGTGATCTCGAGATCGACCAGCCCGACGAGCGCGTCCTCTGAAAACACCTGCAGGTTCGTCTGCCCCAAGCTCTGCCCCAGGATGAAGAACGATCGCGGGGACACCACGACGACATCGGCGATCTCGGCGTCTCCGATCACCACTTCCTGGATGTCCTGTGCGGTCGTGAACACGCGGGACTCGCCCACCGGGATCTGCAGTTGCGCGGCTCGGCTGGTGCTGAGCGTGACCCCGGTCCCGTCCTGCGCCACGCCGGAGGTTGCAAACAGGCACAGCAGCATGAACGCCCACGCAAGCCGCGGCAGCATGGCGTTAACCGGATGAGGCATTGCGGAGGATCCTGAGGTTGTTCTCGATGACCGGGTGGCCGGGCTGCAGGCGCCGGGCCTGCGCCAGGCTGACCGAGGCGCGGCCGTAATCGCCGCGGAGCAGGTACGAGAAGCCGACGTTGTTGTGATAGGCAAAGGTTTCGCCGCCGATCTTGCGGCAGCTGGCATAGGTCTGATCGGCGAGCTCGAACCGGTACAGCCAGTCATATGAGCCTGCGAGGCCCAAGCAGGCCTCCATGTTCCGGGGCGACCCTTTCAATGCCTGCGCGAAATAGCGCGCCGCATAGCGCTGGCGCTGATGACGCCGATCATCATCGTCGGCGGCATCGTCGGCGGCTTCTTCACGCCGACCGAGGCCTCGGTGATTGCGGCACTCTATGCCCTCTTCCTCGGCGTGGTCGTCTACCGCACCATCGGCCTGCGCCTGCTGACCGAGGTCCTCTACGACACGGGGCGCTTCGCCTCAATCGCGCTGTTCTGCATCGGCACCGCCAGCGCCTTCGGCTGGCTGCTGGCCTATTTCAAGGTGCCGGCCGCCCTCGTCCTCTACGTGCAGGCGATGGAGCTGGGCGTGACCGAGATGGGCTTTGCGGTGGCGATCGCGTTCCTGATCATCGGCTGCTTCATCGATGCGATCCCCGCGATCATCATCCTCGGAACGGTGCTCTGGCCGGTCACCCAGGCGGTGGGCATGCACCCGATCCACTTCGCCATGATCGGCGTGATCAGCCTGGCCTTCGGGCTGGTGACGCCGCCCTACGGGCTGTGCCTGCTGATCTCCTGTTCGGTGGCCGGCATATCGGTGAAACGGGCGCTGCGCGACGTCGCCATCATCCTGGCGCCGATGCTGGCCATTCTGGCACTGATCATCATCTTTCCGTCGATCAGCCTCTGGCTGCCGCGGATGCTGATGCCACAATTCGTCGACTGAGCCGTCGAGGGGAGCATCTAGGCATGGACCGAGCCTGTCGTTCGTCATGACACCGGGAGGGAACAGATGACTGGCAGCGAAGCCCGACCGGACCTCTGGCTCTATCAGGACGCGATGCCGTTCTGGGTGGAGCGCGCGCAGGACCGGCGGCATGGCGGCTTCTTCGACCGGCTCTCTGCCGACGGCGCGCGCTATGCGGAGGATGCCAAGACGACGCTGGTACAGGCGCGTATGCTGTTCACCTGCGCTCATGCCCGGCTGCACGGCGGCGGCAGCGAATGCGTCGACGGCGCCGAGGCTGCGCTGGCCTTTCTCACCGATCATCTGCGCGACTCGTCCGATGGCGGCTTCTTTCGCGCGGTCGGCCGCGACGGCAGCCGGGCCGCGCCCGCCGCGAATCTGGTCAAGGACGCGTACGACCACAGTTTCGTGCTGCTCGGCCTCGCGGCCTGGCTGCGGCTCGGCGCCTCGCCCGCAGCGCGGGCGTTGATCGATACCACGTTCGACTGGCTGCACGGCACGCTCTTCGATCCGGCCACCGGCGGCTATCACGAGGATGACCGCGTGACGCGACCGGCGGAGCCCTATCCGCTGCCACGCCGTCAGAACCCGCACATGCATCTGTTCGAGGCGCTGCTGGCGCTCTACGAGACGACGGGCGAGGCGCGCTGGCTGGATCACGCCCGCCGCATCCTCGGGGTGTTCGAGGCGTATTTCTTCGACGCCGAAACCGGTTCGCTGCGAGAGTTCCTGGATCGTGACCTGGGTCCGGCGCCGCCGCCCGCGGGGCTAATCCGGGAACCCGGCCACCAGTTCGAATGGGTCTGGTTGCTGCACCGCTACGCGGCGCTGACCGGCGACCACCGCTTCGACGATCACGCCACGGCACTCTATCGCTTCGGCTGGACCCACGGCACGCACCGGGGCGGCGGCTTCGATGGCGCCGTCTATGACGAGATCGATCCGTCGGGCGCGCCGATCACCACGTCGATGCTGCTGTGGCCACAGACCGAGGGCATCAAGGCGCATCTGGCGCGGGCCGAGTCCGCCGGAGAGCGCGACGGCGTGGCCCGCGCCCGGCACTTGTCGGCCATGCTGTTCCGGAACTACATCAGCCCGGACCGCCCGATCTGGCGCAACCAGATCGACCTTGACAGCAGGACCCTGCAGCCCGACGCACCGACGCGACTGCTGTACCACGTCGCGATGGCGGTCATCGAGGGCCAACGGCTCGGGGCATGAGGGCATGCCCGTGGCGTGTGAAATCCGGAAGTCGCGTGCGGACATGCGGCATGAACGGCTTGGCGTCTTGGCGTTGTCGAAGGTTGGCGCGGGGAGCCGTATCCGAGCGAGGACAAGCGGGCGCTGTCGCGACGACCTGCCGGCTTCAGCCCTCCGCCTGGCCGCAGCGCAGTGGATCCGAGGCTGTCGGTGGCAAGGGATGGCCGGTAAGCTGATCGTCGAGGCGGACGCCGGGATCCCGGTGCCAGAAGGACTGTGATGAATGACGATCTATGTCGATGCCGACGCCTGCCCCGTGAAGGCCGAGGTCGAGCGCGTGGCCACCAGACACCAGTTGCGCGTCCTGATCGTGTCCAACGGAGGGATCCGGCCGTCGGCAAACCCGCTGATCGAAACCGTGATCGTGCCGGAGGGACCGGACGAGGCCGACAGGTGGATCGCCGATCGCGCCGGTCCTGGCGATGTGGTGGTCACCGGCGACATTCCCCTGGCCGCGAAATGCGTCGAAGCGGGTGCCCAGGTTCTGAAGCATGACGGCGCGACGCTGAGCGCGGAAAACATCGGCAACGTCTTGGCGACACGCGACCTGATGGCCGATCTGCGGTCCGCCGATCCGTTCCGGCAGGGCGGCGGGCGAGGGTTCACGAAAGCCGACCGGTCGCGATTCCTCGACGCGCTGGAACGTGCCGTGCGCCGAGCGAGCCGCTGAGCGGCCCCATGCTGAAGCCGCAACGGAACGGACCACAGCCGAACACCTCGGCAGAATCGGCGAGGCTCCTGCCGGATCGGGCTTCGCGAGAAGCTCAAATCCTCAGGACCGGGATATTTTACCTGCTTGGGCGGTTATAGGAGCAGCAAGGTTCGCCGGGACAAAGGGGACAGATGTGAGCAAAGAGGAAACGATGCACGATGTTCCGCCGGGCGAAACCTCGTCGAAGGCGGACCGACCGACGCTCTACCTCACCCTGATGACGATCGTCGCCGTCGTTCTGTCGGGCTGGGCCCTGCATGCCTTGGCAACGGTCTTCGTCCCGCTTCTCACCGCAATTCTCCTGGCGCTTGCCGTGATCCCGGTCCGCGACTGGATCCGGAAACGGGTATCGCGCAGGTTCCAGTGGCTGGGCATCGTGGCTGCCATGGCACTGATCCTGCTGATCCTGGCGGGGTTCGTCGCGGGCGTCTGGATCGCCGCGCAGCAGGTGACCGAACGGGTGCCCAGCCTTGGACGGCAACTCGTGGGCGAACTGCAGGACGGCGGCCAGCAGGGCTCGGTCCCGGAGCAAACAACGGCGGAACCAGGCGATCTTTTGGACATGGCAACGGATGCGCTCGTTGCTGGTGACGCACCCACGGGTGAGGACCGAACCAGTCGCCCCGACGCCGCGACCGCCAGCGCTCCGCCCGGCGGCAACGACCCCGTACGCGGTGCCGCCGAAAGCATCGGCTCGGCAGACCAGTCGCCTGCCCCGTTTCTGCGGATGGTGGGAGAACGGAGCCTGCGGCTTGCCGGGGGACTCGCGGAAGCCATCCTCAGCTCCTTCCTGTCGCTGGTCGCCGGGGTCGCACTGATCCTGTTCCTGACCCTGCTTCTTCTGATTGAGAGCGGCGAATGGCGCGGCAAGATCCGGACTATCATGCAGCCACGCAACGAATGGCGGCTCACCGAGTCCGCCGACGTGATCGCAGGCAAGGTGCGTGACTATCTTGGGATGCGGGCGGTGGTGGGGGCTGCAACTGCACTACTCTACGCGCTGTGGCTGTGGCTGTTCGGGGTCGACCTGGTTCTCGTCTGGGCGCTGCTGACGTTCCTCTTGAACTTCGTTCCGACGATCGGCTCGCTGATTGCCGGGCTGCTGCCGGTCGCCTACGCCATGATCACCCAGAGTTGGGGCTCCGCCCTCGCGGTCGGCGCAGGCCTCCTCGTCATCGAACAGGTGATGGGCAACTACTTCGATCCGCGTCTTCTGGGCCGCAGCATTGCCCTGTCCCCGCTCGTGATCCTCGTGTCGCTGGTGTTCTGGGGTTGGGTCTGGGGCATAGCCGGCACGCTGCTGGCCGTCCCGGTGACCGTCGCCATGGTGGTGCTCGGCGCCCACGTTCCGGTGCTGCGGCCCTACGCACTCCTGCTGACCGACCGAACAAGCATGAGGGGACTGGATGAGGCGACGCGGGCCAAGTAGGCGCAGCCAGCCTCTGGCTGCGGACCTGTCGCGTCTCCCCACCAGCAACCTTGGCGCACGCTCGACCAAGACGTCCGATCCATCCGCGAAGTTTCAGCATGGCCGCGCACTTCCATCGCGCGCGGGTCCATTGCGGCCGGACGCGTTGACACTTCGATGATCCATGCCCATTCTCTGCGTCTGCCAGGGGTGCTCCGTTCGGGGCTGAGATGCGCGGTTCGCGCGAACCCTCAAGCTGATCTGGGTAATGCCAGCGGAGCGAGGAGAAGCCATGTTCATCGGCGCGCAACTGTCCCTTTATCCCATGGCGTCCGACTTTGTCGGAGTCATAACCCACGCACTGGGTGAGCTGGACCCCTATCGCGACGCATTGCGGATCGAGACCGACGACATCTCGACGCTGATGGTTGGCGCGCCGGGCCCGCTCTTCGATGCGATCCGGGATCTCTTCGCAGCGGCGGCCCGCGGGCCAGACCACGTCGCGCTGCATGCGACGCTGTCGCGGGGCTGCCCCGGAGAGCCTGACGAGCCGTCCTGCCGCTGCGAGACGCTGACGGTGGCGCAGGACCAGCCGCTCGCCGTTCGCAGCGCGGACGCGCTTGCCGCGGTGGCGGACGCGCCACTGTCAGGGGTCGAGATCGACGTGCAGTTCTCGCTCTACGTCATGGGCGCCGACCGCCACATGGACGAGATCTACGGATGCATCGACTTCCTGAAACAGTCCGGCGTGTTCCTGCGGTCGAAGAACTTCTGCACCCGGCTGCGGGGCGACGCCGGCCCCGTGGTCGAGGCGGTGCGGCAGGCGTTCCTGCGCTTCGGTCCGGCCGAGGGGCATGTCACCATCGACCTCACCGCATCGGCCAACAGCCCGTCGCCGCGCTGAGCGCGGCCCAGGCGCACCGGATTGCTGCATGTTCCCGCGCCCGCATCCTGCGCTTGTGCTGATTGTTCTGCTGCTGGTGCTCTGGGAGGGCTACAGCCGCCTGTCCGGCGTCTCGCCGCTGGTCCTGCCGGGCCCGAGCGGCGTCGTTCGCGCGCTGATCGCCGACCGCGCCGCGATCGGCCGCCACGGGATCAGCACGCTGGGGGTGGCCGCCCTGGGTTTCTCTGCGTCGGTCGGATTCGCCTTTGCCACATCCGTTGCCCTGCATTTCCGTCCCTGGGCCGCACGCGGGCTGATCCCGCTCTTCGTGGCCAGCCAGACCATTCCGCTGGTCGCGCTGGCGCCGCTGATGATCCTGTGGTTCGGCTTCGGCCTGCTGCCCAAGGTGCTGCTGGTCATCCTCGTGACCTTCTTTCCGGTGCTGCTGAGCCTGCTCTCCGGCTATGCCCAGGTGCCGCGCGACTATGTCGACCTGCTGGCCTCGATGGGGGCGCGTCCCCGGCTGATCTTTCGCCGCGCCACGCTGCCAGCGGCGCGCGCCGCGTTCTTCAACGGCCTGCGGATCTCGGCCACCTACGCGATCGTCGCCACCATCTTCGCCGAATATGCGGGGGCACGGCGGGGCCTGGGGATCTATATCCTGGCGGCAAAGAACAGCTTCCGCGCCGACCTGGTCCTGGCCGCGGTGGTCGTCTCCGCGGCGCTGACGCTCGCGCTTCTCGGCATGCTGCACCTGATCGACCGCGTGACCGCGCGCAACCCCCTGGCAGGTCGCCATGCTTGAGGTCATCGGCCTCGACGTGCGCGCGGGGGGCGCGATCCTGCTCGAGGATCTGACGGTCAGGCTCGACGCACCTGCGCTGACCTGCCTGATCGGCCCCTCGGGCTGCGGCAAGAGCACGCTGCTGCGATGGCTGGCCGGGGTTCTTCCCCCGGCTCACGCGGCGGCGGGACGCCTGGTCCTCGATGGACAACCCGCCGCCGTCCCGCATCCGGCGATCGGCTATCAGCCACAGAACGACGCCCTGTTCCCCTGGCTGACGGTGGCCGAGAATGCGGCACTGGGCCTCGAGGTGGCCGGCCTGCGCCGCCCCGAGGCCATGGCGCGGGTGACCCCGATGCTGGCCGCCTTCGGCCTCGACGGCACCGCGGGGCTGTTTCCCGACGCCCTGTCCGGCGGCATGCGCCAGCGCGCCGCCTTCCTGCGGACGATGGCGACCGAGGCCCGCTGGCTGCTGCTGGACGAGCCGTTCTCGGCCCTGGACGCGGTCACCCGCATCCGCATGCAGCGCTGGCTGTGCGGCCGCCTCGCGGTGCAGCCGCGGGGCGTGCTCATCGTCACCCATGATCTGCACGAGGCCACGAGCCTCGCCGACCGCATCCTGGTGATGGCCGGGCCCCCGGGTCGGATCGTCGCCGACATCCCCGTGCCGCTCGCACGCGCCGCGCGGACCGAGGCGGGTCTCGCGCCCCTGCGTGAGACCCTGAAGACCCTGCTCCTGGAGGATGACCCATGATATCCCGCGCCCTGCTTGCCGCCGCTCTGACCGCGACCCTTCCTGTCGCCGCCCCTGCGGCCGAAAAGGTCGAGGTGGCGCTCGACTGGATGCTGAACACCAACCATGTCGGTCTGGTCGTCGCCCGCGAGCGCGGCTTCTACGAAGAGGTGGGTCTCGACGTCGACCTGCTGCCCTATTCGGACACCAGTTCCTCGGCGCTGCTGGCAGGTGGTGCCGCGGATTTCGCCTACATGACGGCGCTCGGCTTCATGAGCGCCCGGGCCGGGGGCGCCGACCTCGTGGCGCTCTGGGCCACGATGCAGCACGAGACCGGGCGGCTGGTCTACAACAGCGACAATCCCGACATCACCCGGCCGGCGGACCTGTCGGGCAAGATCTACGCGGGCTTCGGCAGCGCCTGGGAAGATGCCCTGATCAGGACGATGATCCGCAATGACGGGGGCGATCCGGTCTATGACACGGTGACGCTCGGCACCGGCGCCTACGAGGCGCTCGCCGCGGGCAAGGTCGACTTCACGCTGGAGGTGGCGACCTGGGAGGGCGTGAACAGCGAACTCCTCGGCCGCAGGCAATCGTCGTTCCGCTACGCCGACTACGGCATTCCCGACCAGCAGAACGGCTATATCGGCACCCGTGGAGAGATCCTGGAGGATAAGCCCGACCTAGTGCGCGCCTTCATGACTGCCACGCAGAAGGGCTATGAATGGGCGGCCGACAACCCCGAGGACGCGGCCGACCTGCTGATAGCGGCCGGGGACTTCCCGAACCGCGAACTGGTGCACGGCTCGATGCAGGCGATCGTCGGCGGCGGCTATCTGCGCGACGGCCAGGTGCCGGTTGGGAGGATCGACCCGGCCCGCTTTCAGGAGATGGCACGGTTCCTCTATGACAGCGGGGTGCTGAAGGGCGCTGACGGCGCACCTCTCTCTTGGCCGGGCAGCGTCGACGACTGGCATGATCAGGGTTGGATGGGCGAATGACCTGACCCCTGCCCTCTCGCTGGTTGTGTGAAAGACCTCGCGGATCGGCCGCGTCTGTTGTCGACCGCCCACAACCATGCGAGTTGATCGCGGCGCGAGGGTGCCGCCCGAGCGATGCAGACCGACGTCGTAGTGCAGAAGTTTCCCGTCGACGCGCTCGCAAACGCAAGCAGCTGACCTCGCACCACGACCAGTTCAGTTTGGCGCGGGCGGACTGTCCCTATCGGAGCTTCCGCCACAATCTTAGACTACACATCTCCCTCGCCCGTGCCTGTCCAGCAGGTCACAGATCAGGCCTCTTTGTCTCGCTGGCGTCGCTCGAACGGCTCTCCGCCTGTTGCCGAACGGCATGCCACGTCGATAATTTGGCCCCTCCCGTTCGTTTACTTGAACCTGAGATGTCATTTCAAAACGCTTGCTGGTCTAAGACCGTGTGCGGACATCCAGATACGACACACTTGCGCGGGATTGACCCCGAGGACCTGCGCGACGCATGATGGATGGGGTTGGGGGACCGCTCATCGTACTCGGCAAGGGCTGCACTTTCGGGCGCACCGACCCGGTCTCAGTCCCGCGCCTCCGATGGCGGAAGTCCGGGCCACCGCATCCAGGCGTTGGAGAACGAGCATGGCCGAAGATACCGCCGGAGATACCCCAAGGTCTGGGACCGTGCCTGGCCCCGATGTCCTGCTGCGGATGTGGAGTTCCTGGATGGATCAGGTTTCCGCGTCTCCGCCGTATGCAGCCGGTTCAGATGTCGCGCGGACGGACGTGTTCAGCGTTCCGCTTGCCGGGTCGCTCGCGGGCGGTACGCAGCAGCTTCAGGAGGCGCTGTCACAGAACCCGACGCTCCGCTCGATCGACCAGATGTGGAACGCGAACCCGCTGCGGGACGTCATCCCGCTGGACTGGGCAGAGATTGCCCGCGCCCTGCGTATCGTCTGGGTGCGCTCGCTGTCGCGTCCCGAAACGGCCGTGGCCGTGATGGAGTTCAATCAGGAGCTGTGGCGTTCGGCGATAAACGTCTGGCACGAGGCGGGGCAGCGCTGGCTGGGCATGGCGCAGGCCGCGCAAGAAAAGGCCCCGGCCGCTGCCCCGACGGACAAGCGCTTTGCCGCACCCGAATGGCACTCGAACCCGGCCTACCGCACCCTGATGGAGGTCTATCTGCTCGCCTCCAACTGGCTGCTGGAGCAGAGCAAGGCGGAAAACATCGACGATGCCGAGGAGCGGCGCATCAACTTCCACCTGCGCCAGTTCGTCGACGCGATGAGCCCGACCCTGATGCTGCTGTCCAACCCCGCCGCGCTGCGCAAGGCGATCGAAACCGGGGGTACCAGCCTCGCCGCAGGGGCGCGGAACCTGATGGCCGACCTCGCCGCCGGGCGGCTCAGCATAACCGATGCGGACGCCTTCGCGCCGGGACGGAACCTCGCGCTGACCCCCGGCAAGGTGGTCCATCGCAACCGGCTGATCGAACTCATTCAGTACGCGCCCGCTACCAAGCAGGCGCACCAGATCCCGCTGCTGATCCTGCCGCCCTGGATCAACAAGTACTACATCCTCGACATGCAGCCCCGGAACAGCATGGTGAAATACCTGGTGGATCAGGGCTTCACCGTATTCATGGTCTCGTGGAAGAACCCGGATGCCTCGATGGACGGGATCGGCATCGAGGATTACATGGACCTGGGCCTGCTCGAGGCGAGCGATGTCGCGCGGGAGATCACCGGCAGCCCCACGGTCAACATCATGGGCTACTGCATCGGGGGCACGCTGCTGACGATGACTCTCGCGATGCTTGCGGCCAAGGGTGACAAGCGGATCAACTCGGCCAGCTTCATGGTCTCGCTTCAGGACTTCTCGCGGGTGGGTGAAACCGCGGTGTTCATGGACGAGCCGGGGCTAGACCTGATCGAGCAGCAGATGATGGATCGCGGCTATCTCGACAGCCGCGAGATGTCGAACATGTTCAGCCTGCTGCGCTCGAACGACCTGATCTGGGCCAACGTGGTCAACAACTACCTGCTGGGCAACAAGCCGCCGGCCTTCGACCTGCTTTACTGGAACAGCGACGGGACGCGCATGACCCGTGCCGCGCACAGCTGGTATCTTCGCAACACCTATGTCGAGAACAACCTTGTCGAGCCCGGCAAGGTCACGCTGAAGGGCGTTCCTCTGGATCTGGGGACGATCAAGCAGGACTGCTACGCGATCGGGGCCGAAAAGGACCACATCGTGCCTTGGGACGCAGCTTGGCGCATCACGCAGCTGTTTGGCGGGGACGTGCGGTTCGTGCGCGCCTCCAGTGGACATATTGCCGGGGTCATCAATCCACCGGGCGGCAAGGGCGCCTACTGGACGCGAGAGGTTGCCGAAGCGGCACATAGCCCCGAACAGTGGCTGCAGAGCGCGACGCGGCACGACGGCAGTTGGTGGACGGACTGGAGGGACTGGCTCTCCGCCCGCTCGGGCAAACTGGCCGCGCCGCCCCCGATGGGCAGCGCGCGGCACCCTGCCCTTCAGGATGCCCCCGGCAGCTACGTTCTGGAGAAGTAGCGGCGAAAGACTGCTGCTGCTCTCGCGAACTCATCCCGGCTGCCCTGGGTTGCGTCCTCAGGACCAGCAATCTGTGTCCGATTAGCACGTGCCGTCGGCGCGCCGTCGACTGATACGCCCTCAGATTCGGGCACTCCCTGAGTCTCAGCGCTAGCTACCAGAAGCGACGAACCGCTCAGGTTGAGAATGTGCTTTTTCGGAGCGCCCAGCGCACCTATGCTGCGACAAAGTGCAGCATGGGGGAGCAAGACAGATGCCACAACTCACCGTGAACGGCAGTGTCCACGATGTGGAGGCCGAGCCCGACACGCCGCTGCTCTGGGTGCTTCGCGAGCAGCTGGGGCTCACCGGCACGAAGTTCGGCTGCGGCATCGCCGTCTGCGGCGCGTGCACGGTGCATGTCGGCGGCGTCGCGACCCGCTCCTGCCAGCTCCTGATCCAGGACATCGCGCCCGAGGACGAGATCACCACGATCGAGGGCCTCTCGCCCGATCGGACCCACCCGGTCCAGCAGGCCTGGCTCGAAATCGACGTGCCGCAGTGCGGCTATTGCCAGTCCGGCCAGATCATGGCGGCCGCGGCGCTCCTCGCCAGCAACCCGAGCCCCACGGATGAGGATATCGACGCCGAGATGTCGAACATCTGCCGCTGTGGGACCTACAACCGGATCCGCGCGGGCATCAAGCGCGCCTCCGAACTGCTCTGAGGAGGGGACATGACACAGCATTTGACGCTGAGCCGCCGCGGATTTCTCGCGAGCCTCGCTGCCGGCGCCTTCTCGCTCGGCTTCCGCATCCCCACGGCCGCAGCGCAGGGGGCCGTGCCCGGCACGCCCGAGCTCAATGCCTGGGTGGTCATCCAGCCGGACGACACGGTGGTCATCCGCGTCGCCCGCATCGAGATGGGCCAGGGAACACTGACCGGCCTCGCGCAGCTGGTCGCCGAGGAACTGGACGCTGATTGGGAGAAGGTCACCTGGGAATACCCGACCCCCGGCCAGAACGTCGCGCGCGACAGGGTTTGGGGCCAGTTCGGCACCTTTGGCAGCCAGGGCATCCGCGCCTCGCAGCAATATGTCCGCGAGGGCGGCGCCGCGGCACGCGCCATGCTGCTGCAAGCCGCCGCGCACCGCTGGGGCATCGAGCCGGCGACGCTCACGGTGTTGAAAGGCGTGATTTCCGGGCCGGACGGCCAGACCCTACGCTATGGCGAGCTGGCGGCCGAGGCGGCCCAGCTGGAGGTGCCTGAGGCGGTGCAGCTCAAGGATCCCGCGACATGGACCATCGCGGGCAAGCCGTTGAAGCGGCTCGACACGGTGGGCAAGCTCGACGGCAGCCAAGTCTATGCCATCGACATGAAGCTGCCGGGCATGGTGAATGCCGCAATCCGGCAAAGCCCGGTCCTGGGATCGACGGTGGCGAGCTTCGACGCCGCTTCGGTGACCGGCATGCCCGGTGTCCGCAAGGTCGTGCAGATCGACGACAACGCCATCGCCGTGGTCGCTGACACGTGGTGGCGCGCGAAGACCGCGCTGGACGCCCTTCCCATCGAGTGGACCGAGAGCGAGCACGCCAGTCTCTCGATGACCGATGTCCACGCCATGCTGGACGAAGGACTCCGCGCCGAGCAGGCCTTTGTCGGGAATGAGGCAGGCGACGTGCAGGCCGCCATCGAAGCTGCGGCGCAGGTGGTCGAGGCAGAGTACTATTTTCCCTGGCAGCACCACGCGACGATGGAGCCGATGAACGCGACGGCCCTCGTCACGGCCGACCGGTGCGAGGTCTGGGTCGCGACCCAGGATGCCGAGGCGGAGCTTGCCGTCGCGTCCGAGGCCTCGGGGCTGCCCATCCCGCAATGCGAGGTCTACCGCCTCCATCTCGGCGGCGGTTTCGGACGGCGCGCGAGTTCGCACGAATTCACCCGGCAGGCGGTCCTGATCGCCAAGGAGATGCCCGGTACGCCGGTCAAGCTCATCTGGAGCCGCGAGGAGGACATGATCCACGGCACGTTCCATCCGGTCACCAAGGCACGGATGGTCGGGGCGCTCGATGACCAGGGCAACCTCACCGGCCTCCACATGCGGATCTCGGGCCAGTCGATCGCCGCGGCGCTGATGCCAGGGATGCTCGACCAGGGAAAGGATCCCTTCACCTTCCAGGGTCTCAATCCGGACGGGGAGGAAGGGCAGTTCGGCTACACGGTTCCGAACCTGCTGATCGACCACGCGATGCGCAACCCGCCGGTGCGCCCCGGCTTCTGGCGCGGGGTGAACAACAACCAGAATGCCTTCTACCTGGAAAGCTTCATGGACGAGCTGGCCCATGCGGCCGGGCGCGACCCGCTCGAGTTCCGTCGTTCGCTCATGCAGGACCATCCGCGCCACCTCGCGGTGCTCGAGGCCGCCGCCGACGGCATCGGCTGGGATACGCCGCCGCCGGAAGGCGTGTTCCGCGGGCTCTGCCAGCACATGGGATACGGCAGTTATGTCGCGGCCGCCGCCGAGGTGTCGGTGGACGACCGCGGACAGCTGACGATCCACCGGATCGTCGCGGCGACCGATCCGGGGACCGTGGTCAATCCGCAGCAGATCGAGGCGCAGATCGACGGTTCCTTCGCCATGGGCCTGAGCGCTGCGTTGCATGGCGAGATCACCGTGGAGGACGGGCGCATCCAGCAGGAGAATTTCGACACCTATCCCATCCTGACCATGCTGGAGATGCCAGCCGTCGAAAGCCTGATCCGGCCCTCGGGCGGTTTCTGGGGCGGCGTGGGCGAGCCCACGATCTTCGTCGCCGCGCCCGCGGTGCTCAACGCCATCTTCGCGGCGACGGGAAAGCGTGTCCGACAGCTCCCGCTCGCCAACCACAGCCTCGCGAACTGAGCCAGCCGGGGCGGCGCCGGGGCACCCAGATGAGGAGCGAACTGCATGCGGATTCTTGCGATCGCCCTGCTCGCGGGACTTGCACAGCCCGCCCTGTCCCAAGGCGCGCCGCCGGGGGCTTGGTCCTGCACGGGTTGCCATGGCCCGCATTCGGGAACGACCATGGATCTTCGGACCCGTTCCGCCGAGGACATCGATGCCGCCCTGGCCGCATTCCGGGCGGGAACGCGCCCGGCGACGGTGATGGACCGGATCGCCCGCGGCTTCACCCTGGACGAGTCGCGCGCCATCGCCCAGTGGATCGCAGACCATGCGCGGCGCGAGTGACACCATGCCGCTGACCCGGCGGCGCATGGTGAGCGCGGGTGGGGCTGCCCTTGCCCTCCCCTTCCTCGGCCGTGGCGCGCAGGCACGCGGGTCGGGTCGCGTGGTCGTCGTCGGGGGCGGCTTCGGCGGCGCCACCGCGGCGCGCTTTCTCGCCGCCTTTGGACATCAGGTCACGCTCGTCGAGCGCCAGCCTACGTACTGGACCTGTCCGTTCAGCAACACGGTGCTCGCGGGCCTCAATCGGATGGAGGCGATCGCCTTCGGATATGGCGGGGTTCGAGCCGCAGGGGTGACCGTCCTGCAGGACGACGCGCAGGGGATCGATCCCGAGAGACGTGAGGTCCGGCGCGCCGGCGGTCCCGCCATCCCGTACGACCGGCTTCTCCTCTCGCCGGGCATTGAGCTGCGTTACGACGCCCTGCCCGGCTACGATCAGGCTGCGGCCGAGGTCATGCCCCACGCGTGGATCGCCGGCGCCCAGACCCGGCTTCTGCGACGCCAGCTTGAGGCCATGGAGGATGGCGGCACCGTTGCGATCGCGGTCCCGGACAACCCGTTCCGCTGCCCGCCCGGCCCGTATGAAAGGGCGAGTCTCATCGCCCATTATCTGAAGGCGGAGAAACCGAGTTCCAAGATCCTGATCCTCGACGCCAAGGATGCCTTTTCGAAACGGCCGCTCTTCGAAGAGGCCTGGGCGGCGCTTTATCCCGACATGATCGAATGGGTGCCGGTGTCGAGCGGGGGCAAGGTTGTCGAGGTGGACCCGGCCACGATGACACTGAGGACCGACTTTGCCGAGCATCGCGTCGCCGTTGCCAATGTCATCCCGCCGCAGCGCGCGGGCGCCATCGCCGAAACGGCCGGGGTCGCCGATGCGACCGGCTGGTGCCCGGTAGATCCCGAGACATTCGAATCCGCCCTCGTCCCCGGCATCCACGTGATCGGCGACGCCTGCCTCGCCGGGGCGATGCCGAAATCCGCCTTTGCCGCTAACGCCCAGGCCAAGGTCGTGGCCGGGACGATCGATGCGCTCTTGCGCGGCGAAGCGCCCGGTCCCGCCAAGCTCATCAACACGTGCTACAGTCTCGCTGCACCCGACCATGCCTTCAACGTGGCGGGGGTTTATGAAGCTGTCGACGGGGCGCTAGCCCAGATCGAGGGCGCAGGCGGCACCAGCCCCGTCGGTGCCCCCGCCGACATCCGCGCCCGCGAGGCGGAGTACGCCCGCGCATGGTACGCCACCATCACCGGCGAGGTATTCGGCTGAGATGGCTCGCGCCGCCACCTGCGCCTTTGTCCTTGCCCTCGCCGCGCCAGCAGCGCAGGCGCAAGGGCTGCCCGATCCGCTGACGGATCTACCCGGCGACGCGTCGCGCGGCCGCGCGATCGTTCTCGACCAGCCGCGAAGTCTTTGCGTCCTCTGCCACGCCGGGCCATTCCCCGAGATAGCCTTTCAGGGCAACATCGGACCCGATCTGTCCGGCGTCGGTGACCGCCTGACCCTGCCCGAATTGCGGCTGCGGCTGGTGGACAGCCGCCGGGTGAACCCCGACACGATCATGCCGCCTTTCCACAGCGTCGAAGGGCTTGTTCGGGTGGGCACGCAGTGGAAGGATACCACGATCCTCACGGCGCAGGAGGTCGAGGACGTTGCGGCCTTCCTCGCTAGTCTGAAAGGGCCATCGGAATGACAGCTCGTCCGACCCGACGCACGGCGATGGCACTCGTCCTCGCCGGCCCTCTCGCGCTGCGTCTCTCGCCCGCCGCTGCAACGCCGGACGAAATGCGCGCCGCCGTGGACGCTTTCACCGGCGGCCGTCCCGTGAACCCGGGGCGGGTCACGCTCGACGTGCCGCTTCTCGTCGAGAACGGCAACGCCGTGCCATTGAAGGTCTCGGTCGAGAGCCCAATGACCGAGGACGACTACGTCAAGGAGGTTGCCATCTTCAACGAACGCAACCCGCTGCCTGACGTGATCCGCTTGCACTTCACGCCGCGATCGGGACGTGCCGCGGCCGAGACCCGGATCCGCCTCAGCGGCTCGCAGAACGTCCACGCGATCGCGCGGATGAGCGACGGCTCGCTCTGGTCGGCCGTGGCGGACGTCATCGTGACGGCGCCCGCCTGCGCGGAGAGCTGAGATGGTGGCGATGGTCAACATCCCCGAGACGGTCACCGCCGGCACTGTGGTAGAGGTGAAGATTCTCATCTCTCATCCGATGGAAACCGGCTTTCGCACCGGACCGGATGGAACCCTGGTGCCCCGCAACATCATCCCGGAGTTTCGCTGCCTCTATGGCGGGGAGGAGGTGTTTCGCGCCGAAATCTTTCCCGCCGTCGCGGCGAATCCCTTTCTGAGCTTCTTCCTTCGTGCCGAGCAGACCGCCGAGGTCGAACTGCTCTGGACGGACGAGGCCGGGCAGGAGCACAGCGAGGCCAGGCTGCTGACGGTCCAATGATCCGTTGTGTCACTGTCCTTGCCATAGGGCTGGGGACACCCGCTGCGGCGGCCGGGGACCGTCAGTCCGGCTACGAGATCATGGGCCCCGAGCTTCGCGCCATGCAGGATGACGAGGCGGCCAATCCGGGGATGCTATGGGTGACCGAGGGCGCCGCTCTCTGGGTTGCTCCCGAGGGTGCTGCCAACCGATCCTGCGCCAGCTGCCATGGTGACGCCGCACAAAGCATGGCGGGGGTCGCCGCGCGCTACCCGGCCTGGAACGAAGCCGGCCAGGGGCCGATCGACCTGACGGGCCGGATCGGATTATGCCGCACGCGACACCAGGGGGCGGCGGCGCTGGCCCGCGACAGCAGAGCCCTCGTCGCACTCGCCGCCTTTGTCACGCGGCAATCGGACGGCCTGCCCATAGCGCCTGACCCGGACCCGCGACTCGCGGCGACGCGGGAGAAAGGCAAGGCGCTGTTCGAGACCCGCATGGGGCAGCTCAATCTCGCTTGCGCAGATTGTCACGACGACGCCGCCGGAGGACAGCTCGCCGCGGCCACGATCCCTCAGGGACATCCGACCGGCTATCCTCAGTATCGGCTGCAGTGGGAGGGGATGGGCGGTCTGCACCGGCGCTTCGAGAACTGCATGAGCGGCGTCCGGGCCGAGCCGTTCGGCGCGGGGTCGCCCGAATACATCGCTCTGGAGGCGTTCCTCATGTCGCGTGCCGCAGGTCTTCCCGTCGAGGCGCCTGCCGTACGCCCATAACCACGGGGCAGCGCATGGGGCAGCCGTCCGGCGCCACACTCCGCAGGCGCGGCTCTCAGCGACGGCGATCCTTCGGGAAGCGGTTGATCATAGTGCGGTTGGTCACCCTAACGGCGGCCGCGATGGTCAGCGCCGAAGCCGGGGATGTCGATTTCGGCGCTGCCTCCCAGTGGCGTGCTCACGCGAACATCGTGCGCACCCAGTCCGCCAGGCTAACCAGCGCCACGGTCAGCGCGACTGTTCCGGCAAGCCCTGCGCCGATCGACCATCCATCCCGCTGCACCAATCCCCAGGCGAGAAGAACGAGGCAAAGCGCGGGGGGTGTGTTGAAGAACGGCAAAGGCAGCAGCAGCAGGGACGCGAGATAGAGGCAGACGATCCCGAGAAGCCGCTCCCGCCGCACCAGGCCTGACCAGCGCGGGCGGGACAACCGTTCGGCGCGGGCGAGCACCGGCGCCACGCGGTCGCGCAGCCAGTCGGTCAGCCACCCCGGCAGAACCCGGTCGCGCAGCCGTACGGGAAGGCTTTCCGTTTCCCCAAAGACCGCAAGATGCGCCGAGATCAGGATCAGCGGTCCGCCCAGGATCGCACCGGCGCTCGGAACGGGCAGCGGCAGGGCTTCGGGAATGCTCAGCAGCAGGATCGCGACGCCATGAGTCCGGCACCCCGTCGCAGCGAGCAGTCGGCCCAAGGTGGTCGCCTGCCCGCGAGGCAGGTCGCTCAGCACCTGCGTGAGCGTTCCCTCCTCGCCCATCAGCCTGTCACCTCCGTGGCACCTGAATGGACGCCGCGGGCTGCTCCCGCAAGGGAAGGTGTTTGGCGACGGGTTCCGGGCTGGGCAGCGAGGCTCGACGGTTTGTCAACCAATATGCGTGCTGAGCAGGCGTGAACCCGGCGACCATTAGATCATTGTGCACTGTCCCGGCAGCGGCCGAGTTCATGCAGCGACTTAGAACGCTCGGCGCCCCAGCCCACCTGATCACCTGTTGCACGGAGAGATCCAAAGCCGCGTTGGTGGCCTCACACCTGCCGACATGTCAGGGCGCGAGGCCCGCAAGCCCGCCCCGAGGTTCCCGTGCGCCGCTTGACGCTCCGTTGCGCAGTGTCCTCGCCACGGAGCGCCGGGCGGCGCCCAGCATCAGCGAGAACATGCCCTGCAGCAGGCTGGCCTCGTCCTGCAGCAGCGCAAGAGGCAGTCGGCGCGGGTCGGTTCCGGGCACCGCGACGGTCGCCGCGAAGTCGGTTCCTTCCCGTTTGATCGAGGCGCCAGCGCGCCTGGCCAGCGCCGTCATCGCGGCGTTGTCGCCCTGGATCTGCAGTTCAAGTGCGGCGATGCCCAGCAGGCTGGCACGGGACCGGGCGCGCGCGATCAGTTCGCTGCCCAGACCATTGTGGTGATGGGCGGGATCGACCGACAGCGCGACCTGTGCGCTCCGGGCGGGAGGCGGATCCACGATCAGTTCGAAGGCGCCGATCAGCCGCCCGTCGAGAAAGCAGCCCTCGACGTGGCCGATGTCGATTGCACGAGCGGCATGCGCCTCAAGGATGTCGTCGCCGAGGAACCCGCAGAAGCGCCAGCGGCGTCCTTGCGGAGTGAGCGCCTTGAGATGCGCGGCATAACGGTCGGCTTCCCACGGGAAGAGACGGCGGAAATGGGCGCGGGTCCAACCCGGCATGATGCGACCTCGTCAAGACCTGCCTCCCTGTCTGCGAGGTAGGCCGACCGGGGCACGGCACAAGGATTGCCGCGGCGTCACTGGCGGCACAGTTCCGTGAGTCGAGCGTCGTCGTGATCCAGCCATCAACCCGCCCGCGTGGCCACGGGACAACGACAACTTCGCTGTCAAGGCGGAACAGAACTCGGAAGCACGGTTGCCGGCGCAGTAACCACGCTCGAATGTTGCGCCCCGCCGTGCAGGATTTCTGCTAGGATTGCTTCCCACCATGTTGCGAGGTTCCGCCATGCCGCAGGCCAGTCAGAGATGGGTGTTTCTTTCGCAGATCATCATACAGTGGCTTGCGCTCGCCATCATCGTGTCGCTCGCCGGGCTGGGCCTCGTCTGGTGGGGCGCCGCGCTGCTCGGGTGGGCGCCATGGTTGCAGCTTCGGATCGACCTTGGCGCGGGCACCGTCTTTGATGCGGGGATCGCGGCGCAGTCGGTGCTGACGCTGCTGCTCCTCGGCCTGTGCTTCTTCCTGCCGACGAATGGCCGGGTGATGCAACTTGAGCGCTCGCACCGCGAATTCAACGTGTCGATGTGGGACGTTGCGCGGGCCTATCAAGCGGTTCACGGCGCGGATCGCCAGGGTACGTTCGCGCTGCGCAGCGAATTCGACAGTGTGCGCGACCGGTTGCGGTATCTGCGCAAGCATCCCGACCTTGGGAATCTGGAGCCCGAGATCCTGGAAATGGCGGCCCAGATGAGCCATGAGAGCCGAGAACTGGCCGAAATCTATTCGGACGAGAAGGTCGAGCGTGCCAAGTGCTTCCTTCGGCAGCGCCAAGAGGAGGCACAGCGTTTCCAGGAGCGGGTGCAGATCGCCCATTCCGTCTGTCGGGACCTCAGGATCTGGCTGGACAAGGTCGAGGTAGAGGAGGCCATCGCCCGCTCGCAGTTGAAACGGCTGAAGGAGGATCTGCGAGAACTCCTGCCGGCGCTCGGCCTCGACCTCGCCAGAAAACCGATGTCCGGGGCGGAGCCCCTGCTGCCACGCATTGCGGCGGAGTAGGCAGGCTGCGACCCTGCTGGCCTGGACTCAGGACCTCTCATCTCACACAACCGCTCGCCGGATTGCTGTCCACGTCAGCAGGAAACATCGGGTTTATCGACGCTTTGGGGACAACCAGCACGGCGCCGTTGCCACTCCGCTTCGACCGCCCACCCCACAGGACGCGACAACGACTTTACTACGGCGAACGGTAAGGACGGTGCGGCAAGGCCCGGAACACAGGGCCGTCAGCCCATCAGCCGCGACTTCACCAGCGCGCCCACGGCGCCGAAATCCATCTGGCCGGCATGGCGCGTGCGCAGCTCGCTCATGACCTTGCCCATGTCGCGTACCGACGTCGCGTTCAGATCGGCGATCGCCTTGTCCACGGCCGCCGCAACCTCTCCGGGATCGAGTTGCCGGGGCAGGTATTCCTGGATGATCGCGATTTCCGCCAATTCGTGTTCCGCCAGTTCCAGTCGCCCGCCCTCCTCATAGGCGCGCGCCGATTCCTGCCGCTGCTTGACCATCCGTGAGAGTAGCGCCAGCAGATCGTCTTGGCTCAGTTCCCGCGCCTTGTCGCTGCCGCTCTCGCCGCGCAGCGCGATCTCGCGGTCCTTGATGGCGGCACCCACCAGCCGCAGGGTGGACAGGCGGGTGGTGTCGCGGGACTTCATCGCCTCCTTGGTGGCGGCGGCAATGCGTTCGCGCAGATCCATGTCGTCTCCCCAGTTACCTGGGCGCGTCTGTCCTCCACCGGCGCCACGGGGTCAAGCGGCCTTGACGCTGCCCTTCGGTTCCCCCTAGGGTCCCGCCGATTTGCCGGAGTGTTGACGATGTCCAGACCGACCGCCTGCCTTGCGCTTGCCGACGGAACGATCCTCTACGGCCAGGGCTTCGGCGCAACCGGCGAGGTGGTCGCCGAACTGGTCTTCAACACCGCCATGACCGGTTACCAGGAAATCATGACCGACCCGTCCTATGCGGCGCAGGTGGTCACGTTCACCTTTCCCCATATCGGCAACACCGGCATCAACGCGCTTGACGACGAGGCCGCCGACCCCGTCGCCGCTGGCATCGTGGTCAGGTGGGACCCGACCGATCCGTCGAACTGGCGGGCCAGCAGTGATCTGGTCGGCTGGATGGAACGGCGCGGTCGCATTGGCATCGGCGGCGTGGACACGCGCCGCCTGACCCGGGCGATCCGGCAGCAGGGTTCCCCGCATGTGGTGCTGGCACATGACCCGGACGGACGGTTCGACACACAGGCGATGCTGCGCAGGGCGGCAGCGTGGCCGGGGTTGGTGGGTCTGGACCTCGCCCGCGAGGTGAGTTGCCGGCAGAGCTATCACTGGGACGAGGGACTGTGGTCTTGGCCGGATGGGTTCACACCGGCGCAGCGGCCCGAGCGCCCGTTCAAGGTAGTGGCCGTCGATTACGGGGCCAAGCGCAACATCCTGCGATCACTGGTGGAAACGGGCGCCGACGTGACCGTCCTCCCCGCGACCGCGACGGCCGAGGACATCCTGGCCCACGATCCGGAAGGGGTGTTCCTGTCCAACGGGCCGGGCGACCCGGCCGCGACAGGACAATATGCCGTGCCGATGATTCAGGCACTGCTGGACCGTGACATGCCGATCTTCGGGATCTGCCTTGGCCACCAGATGCTGGCGCTGGCCCTGGGTGCCCGCACCATCAAGATGGGCCATGGGCACCACGGCGCAAACCACCCGGTCCGCGACGTCGAGACCGGCAAGGTGGAAATAACCTCGATGAACCACGGCTTTGCAGTTGACGCGCAGACGCTGCCGGAGGGCGTTCTGGAAACCCACGTGAGCCTGTTCGACGGATCGAACTGCGGGTTGCGCGTCGCCGATCGCCCGGTCTTCTCGGTCCAGCACCACCCGGAGGCAAGCCCGGGGCCACAGGACAGTGCCTATCTGTTCGAACGCTTTGCGCAGTCGATGGAGAAACGGCGCCGGCAGGCGCCGTAAACCACGGTTGCAATCAGGCCGCGCCGTTAACGCCTGATTAGGTTTTCTGGAGGCATCACTACGGGGTCCCTTGCCCCCGGATCGCCTCATGCCAGCCTCTGCTCTGCCGTCTAACGTGCCTGCCCGTGTCTCGCGGCTGGCGTCCTTGCGCCATCGCTGGCGCAACAACCCTGCCCCGCAACTCGAGATGCCCGCTGCGGTGCCGTATGTAGCACGGCCGAAGGCCGCCCGCGATCCCCGCCCGCTGGGGCAGATCCTGCTGGATGACGGGGCCGTCACCCCCGGCAATCTGCTGAAGGCCGTCGTGATGCGCCACCGGCAATCCGTGCCGCTGGGCGAAATCCTTGTCGCGCATGGGTGGGTCACAGAGGCCGCACTGACCCGGGCATTGTCTCGACAGTGGCGCACGACGATGCCGGACCTGCTCTCGGTACCGCCCGACGCACGGCTGATCGACGCCGCCGGCGCGCAGTTCTGCATCAACGCCGGAATCGTTCCCTGGCGGCGGATCGGCGGGATCACCTATGTGGCCGCCTCGCGCCCCGACGAGTTCGAGGCGCTGCGGCCCCGCCTAGCGGTTGCTCTGGGTGAGGTCCGGATGATGCTGTGTTCGCCCAGCCTCGCCCGTGACTCGGTCCTGCAGACCCGGAGTACCCGGCTGATCCGCGAGGCGGAAACACGCGTCGCCGGTGCCTTCAGCTGCCGGACCCGCAGCGAGCGACTGGCCGGTCATCTGGCGCTGGCGGCGCTGGCCATACTGGTCGCCGGATTGTTCGTGGCGCCCTTGGGTGTCCTGACCGTGCTGACCTTGTGGGCGGCACTTACCCTCGTCGGGACGATCGTGCTGAAGCTGCTGGCATTCCGTGCCACGCTGCGCGGCCAAATCGTGCAGACGGCTCCGCCCCCCGAGTTGAAGGGCCCGCTGCCGCTGATCTCGGTCATGGTACCGTTGTTCGAGGAAGCCCATATCGCCGACCGGTTGGTCGGGCGGCTGTCGCGGCTGACCTATCCGCGCGAGCTGAGCGACATCATCCTGGTCGTCGAGGAGACCGACAAGGTCACCCGCGCCGCGCTGGACGGCGTGACGCTGCCCCGCTGGTTGCGGGTGGTGATCGTCCCGGATGGGCGGATCAAGACCAAGCCTCGCGCCCTGACCTATGCGCTCAGCTTCTGTCGGGGCGAGATCATCGGCGTCTGGGACGCCGAGGACCGGCCCGAGCCGGACCAGCTCTACAAGGTTGCGCGGCACCTGCACGCAGCCGGTCCCGATGTCGCCTGCGTGCAGGGTGCGCTGGACTTCTACAATCCCCGGACGAACTGGCTGTCGCGCTGCTTCACAATCGAGTACGCCGCCCTGTTCCGCGGGATCCTGCCGGGCGTCTCTCGGCTCGGTCTGATCGTGCCGCTCGGCGGCACGACGCAGTTCTTCCGGCGCGAGGCGCTGGAACGATCGGGCGCATGGGATGCCTGGAATGTGACCGAGGATGCCGATCTCGGGGTTCGTCTGGCACGCATGGGCATGCGGGTCGAGGTCGGGGATTTCACGACGCATGAAGAGGCCAACTGCCGCACCCTGCCCTGGATCCGGCAGCGGTCACGCTGGCTGAAAGGCTACGCCATGACATGGGGCGTGCATATGCGCCGCCCTGCCCTGCTGTGGCGCCAGGTCGGACCCGCTGCCTTTGTGGCGTTCCAGGTGCAATTTCTGGGGATGCTGACCCAGTATCTGCTCGCCCCCCTGCTGTGGAGCTTCTGGTTGCTGAGTCTGGGCCTGCCCCATCCGCTGAGTGCCCCGCTGGGCAGTCTGTGGGGTGGCTGGGGCATCCCGGTCCTGTTCACGATCTTTGTCGCCTCCGAATTGCTGACGATGTTCATCGGCGCGTGGGCCGTCCGCAGGACGGATCATGCGCGGCTGTGGGCATGGGTGCCGACCATGCATTTCTACTTTCCGCTGGGCTGTCTCGCCGCGTGGAAGGCGCTGTACGAAGTGGTCGCCAATCCGTTCTACTGGGACAAGACGGCACATGGGGTGTTTGACGGCGAAGCCGATACGCCGACGGAGGGGTCCGGAACCGTACTGAACGCATCGCCGCCTGTCAGCGTGGCAGGCTGAGCGATCGTAATCGCCCCGGGTCGGGGCGTCACGTCGCAGAGTTCCAGATGAATGGCGGGCGACCCGCCCGAGGGCGAGAACGGCTCCAAGCACTTTCGCGGCAGTCCCGACGCGTCAGCAGCTGATGCGATGCCGGGTCCGCCGCAGTGGCGCTGTCAGGTGCCGTCGCCGCTGCTCCTGTCCTCGATCAAGTCGTCGATGATCGCCCCTGCCTCCCCAACGCGCTGGTCCAACTCGACAGCCAGTTCGTCGAGAGAGGCCGCCTCGGTTTCCCTGAGCAGGAACTCCTGCCCGCCCTTGCCGATCCTGGAGAGATCCAGCGCGCCTTCGGTCAGCAGGCGCGCGGTGCACTGAATGCGCCACAGGAACCGATGCGCCGCGGCAAGCTGCATCGCCGCGGAGCCATCCAGCAGTCTGGCCCGCTGACCCGCCCGGATCTGCGCGCCCACGCCCTGTGCCGCGGCACCCGACCGGAGCGCGAGAGACTGCGCCATCAATTCGATGTCCTGCAGGCGACCCTTTCCGATCTTGGCCTCCCACCGGCCGTCCGGGGCCTTGGCAGCGAAGATCCGGGCCCGCATCTGGGCGAGATCAGGCACCACTCTCGGATCGGTTCCGCGGGTCTTCAGGATCTCGATCCGCAGCGCGTCGAACTCGGTTGCGATCGGGCCGGCGCGGTCGCCCATCCCTGCGACGACCCGCGCCCGGGTCAGGGCGAGATGCTCCCAGGTCCAGGCTTCGTTCAGCTGATAGTCGCGGAAGGACGCCAGCGACGTTGCGACCGGTCCCTGCCGTCCGGACGGGCGCAGCCGCATGTCGACCTCGTAGAGCCGCCCGGCCGCCGTCGGTGCGGTGACTGCAGTGAGCAGCGCCTGCGTGAGTCTGGCGTAATAGGCGCGCGCGGACAGCGGCCGGTCTCCGCCGGACTGCTCGGTGCCCTCGGCGTCGTAGATGACGATCAGGTCCAGATCGGACTGCGCGTTGAGCTGGCGCCCACCAAGCGAGCCCATCCCCAGGACGATTGCCCCCCTCCCCGGGGCAGGTCCATGCCGCCGGGCGAAGTGATCCGCGACGACTCCCGCCAGCGCCCCGATCACCGCATCGGCGATGTCCGCGTATTGCCGCCCCGCCTCCTCGGCCCCGATCAGGCCGCGGAGATGATGCACGCCGACGCGGAATTGCCATTCATGCGCCCAGCGGCGGGCGGCATCCAACGCCCGTTCATACCCCCCGGCCGGCGCAGTCAGCGTCGCCTGCAGATGACGCGACAGCGTCGCCCGCAGCTCGGCGGTGCCCGGCCATGGCGCAAAGAAGCTGCCCGCGAGCACGCCGTCCAGCACCTCGGAATGACGGGCCAGATAGCTTGCAAGCCCCGGCGCCGTTCCGCAGATATCGACGAGCAGGTCGATCAGGTGGGGATTGGACCCGAACAGCGAGAACAGCTGCACACCCGCCGGCAACCCGCGCAGGAAGCTGTCGAACCGCGCCAGCGCCGCTTCGGTATCGGCGGCACGGGTCAGCCGGGACAGGATCTGCGGCTCGATCCGGCCGAACAGTTCCTGCGCACGGCTGGACCGCAAGGCCGGATAGGCGCGCCACGCCTCGACCGTCGCGGCCGCCTCGGGCGTCAGATCGGGAACCTCCGGGTCCTCGGAGCCGCCGCCCTCTGCATTGAAGAAATCGCCGGCAAGCTCGTCCACCCGCCGCAGCCGGCGTTCCAGCGCGGCGGACCAGTCCCGGGGATCGGCAGAGCCATCCAGCCCCGCGACCAGGGCAAGCCCCTCCGACCCTGCGGGTACCGTGTGGGTCTGCGCGTCGTTGACCATCTGGATGCGGTGTTCGATTTCGCGATGCCTGCGATAGTGATCGGTCAGCTCGGCCGCCACCCGGTCGGGGATCCAGCCCTTCGCGGCAAGCGCGGCCAGGGCCGCGACGGTGCCGGGCGCGCGCAGGTCCGGATCGCGCCCACCCGCGATCAGCTGCTGCGTCTGGGTCAGGAATTCGATGTCGCGGATCCCGCCCTGCCCCAGCTTCAGATCATGGCCGGCCGCCTGGATCGAGCCATGCAGTCCCTTGTGGCTGCGGATGCGCCGCCGCATGTCGTGGGTGTCCTGCAGGGTGGCAAAGTCCAGATGCCGGCGCCAGACGAACGGCCTCAGTTCCATCAGGAAACGTTCGCCGGCCGCATGGTCACCCGCGCAGACCCGCGCCTTGATATAGGCCGCACGTTCCCAGCTGCGCCCCTCGGCCTCGTAATACGCAAGTGCCGCAGAGGCCGACATGCAGACCGGGGTGACAGAGGCATCCGGGCGCAGACGCAGGTCCGTGCGGAACACGTAACCATGATCGGTGAGGTCCGACAGTGTGGCGGCGGCCTTGCGGGTGACGCGGATCAGCGCCGCGCGTGTGGCGAGCTGGTCGGCCGGGGCATAGGCCGCGTCGTCGTACAGGACGATAAGGTCGATGTCGGAGGAGTAGTTCAGCTCGCGCGCGCCCATCTTGCCCATCGCGAGAACGAACAACCCGGCCGCGTCGGGTGATGCACCCTGGTCATGTGTCGGCAGCTTGCCGCGCCGCACCTCCTCGGCCAGATGCGCGCGAAACGCCAGGTCCGTCGCCCGATCGGCCAGATCGGTCAGCGCACCGGTCACCTGTTCCAGCGTCCACACCCCGCCCAGATCGGCCAGCGCCAGCCACAACGCGGTGCGACGCTTGGCGCGGCGCAGGGCCGGTCCGAGCTGCGTTGCTCCTAGCTCATCAAGGCCGTCGGTTTCTCGCCGCACGACATCGCCGGCCTGCAGCGCCGGCAGCAGCCAGTCGGATTCGTGCTCGATCAGCCCCGCCAAGTAGGGGCTCGACCCGGCCGCCCCCGTGATCAGCCGCCCAAGGGCATCGGGGATGTCGGGAAACAGCGCCCGGGCGGCGGCGCCGCGCGCCGCATCTGCTGGCACGGGGAAGCGGACGATGCGGCTTGCGAAATCCATGCCGGCACCCTAGCTGCGGATCATTCGTCGTCAATCGGCGGCGGCCGGGGATCTTGTTCATGGCGATGTTGGGTTTCCACCCGCAATCCATCGGCGGGAATATGTCCGATCCGGTCGGGCGAGAGGTTCGCCGCTTGGCGCACCGGCAAACTGTTGCTACGCTAAGTCAACGACATCACGATCAGCGAAGTCACGCCATGCCGCCGTTCCGGACGCCGAACCCCACCACCCGGCCGGCCGATAGACGCAGTGAAAGCGGCGCTGGATGATGCGGCACACCCTGCCCAACGCCCCGCAGTTCTATGTGACCGCCCCGCAGCCATGTCCGTATCTGCATGGGCGCGCGGAACGCAAGCTGTTCACCGCACTGGCAGGCGACAGCGCGATGACGCTGAACAACGCGCTGTCGCGCCAGGGCTTCCGTCGATCCCAGAACGTCCTCTATCGGCCGAGTTGCGAAAGCTGCGTCGCCTGCATGTCCGCCCGCATCAGCGTCCGGGACTTCAGCCCCAGCCGCACGCAGAAACGTGTGATGCGCCGCAACGAGGGGTTGGAGCGCGTCGTGACCAGCGCCTGGTCGACGGAAGATCAGTATGAGCTGTTCCGTCGCTACCTGGACGACCGTCACGCCGATGGCGGCATGGCCGACATGGACGTGTTCGAGTTCGCCGCGATGATCGAGGAAACCCCGGTCCGCACCCGGGTCATCGAGTATCGCGAGCGGCCGTCCGGGAACCTGACCCGGGTGGATGGCGCCTTGCGCGCCGTGTGTCTGACGGACGTGCTGGATGACGGCGTGAGCCTTGTCTACAGCTTCTACGACCCCGCGGCGCCAGAGGCGAGCCTGGGCACCTACATGATCCTGGACCATATCGAGATGGCACGTCAGGCCGGCCTGCCCTATGTCTATCTGGGCTACTGGGTGCCGGGCAGCCGCAAGATGGCCTACAAGGCACGGTTCAGCGCTCTGGAAATCTACAAGGGTGGGGTCTGGCAGGACATGGGCGACCCCCAGGCGCATGAATCCGACATTCATCCGCTATCGGTGGATCCGATCGTCGAGCAGGTAGCACGGATCGATCTGCCGCTGGACTGAGTTGGCGGGAAGCACCCCGGAAAGAAAGTTTCAAAACTTGACCTGCTGGCGTCATGTTTTTCGCGTGGCGTCATTGACCCTGTGCGGTCGCCTAAATAGGTTGCGGCGACGCAGCGAGGACCCTTGATCACCCCGCAGGCGCGATGATCGGTTGAATGGAGAGACGAACATGTCCCGAACGATGACGGGTGCGAGAATGGTTGTCGAAGCCCTGCGCGATCAGGGTGTCGATACCGTATTCGGCTATCCGGGCGGGGCGGTTCTGCCGATCTACGACGAGATCTTTCAGCAGAACGACATCCGGCACATCCTTGTGCGGCACGAGCAGGGCGCCGTGCACATGGCCGAGGGCTATGCCCGATCGACCGGCAAGCCGGGCGTGGTTCTGGTCACCTCGGGGCCGGGGGCGACCAACGCCGTGACCGGCCTAACCGATGCGCTGATGGACTCCATTCCGCTGGTCGTGCTGTCGGGACAGGTCCCGACCTTCATGATTGGCACGGATGGTTTCCAGGAGGCGGACACCGTCGGGATCACCCGCCCCTGCACCAAGCACAACTGGCTGGTGAAAGAGACGGAAAAGCTGGCCGAGACGATCCACCGGGCCTTTCACATCGCGACCAGCGGCCGGCCCGGGCCAGTGCTGATCGACATCCCCAAGGACGTGCAGTTTGCCGAAGGCAGTTATGTCGATCCCCGGCAGATCGACTACACCCGCTATCAGCCGGTGAAGAAAGGGGATCTGGCCTCGATCACCCGATTGGCCGAGCTGATCGAGAATGCCGAGCGGCCGGTCTTCTACACCGGCGGTGGCGTCATAAATTCCGGGCCGGGCGCCAGCCAGCTGCTGACCGAACTCGTCGATGCGACCGGGTTTCCGATCACCTCGACGCTGATGGGCCTGGGCGCATATCCCGCCAGCGGCAAATCCTGGCTGGGGATGCTGGGCATGCACGGCCTCTACGAGGCCAACATGGCCATGCATGGCTGTGACCTGATGATCACAGTCGGCGCGCGCTTCGACGACCGGATCACGGGACGGGTCGCCGATTTCTCGCCGGGATCGGTGAAGGTGCATATCGACATCGATCCCAGCAGCATCAACAAGGTCGTCCGTGCCGATCTGCCGATCGTGGGCGATGTCGGCCACGTGCTGGAGGATCTGCTGAAGGTCTGGAAATCGCGGGGCCGCAAGACGAACGCCGGTCCGCTGAAGGCCTGGTGGTCGCAGATCGACCAGTGGAGGGCGCGCCGGTGCCTGTCCTATCGCGCATCGACCAGCGTGATCAAACCCCAATACGCGATGGAACGGCTGGAGGCACTGACCAAAGGCCACGACCGCTACATCACCACCGAGGTGGGGCAGCACCAGATGTGGGCCGCGCAGTACTTGGGGTTCGAAGGTCCGAATCGCTGGATGACGTCCGGGGGCTTGGGCACCATGGGATACGGTCTGCCGGCCTCGGTCGGCGTGCAGGTCGCTCATCCCGACGCCCTGGTCATCAACGTCGCGGGCGACGCCAGTTGGCTGATGAACATGCAGGAGATGGGAACCGCGGTCCAGTTCCGGGCGCCCGTCAAGCAGTTCATCCTCAACAACGAACGTCTGGGCATGGTGCGCCAGTGGCAGCAACTGCTGCACGGCGAACGCTACAGCCAGTCCTGGTCCGACAGCCTGCCCGACTTCGTGAAGCTGGCCGAGGCGTTCGGCTGCCGCGGCCGGCAGGTCAGCGAGCCCGGCGATCTCGACGACGCGATCCGCGAGATGATCGAGTATGACGGCCCGTTCATTCTGGATGTCCTGGTCGAGAAACACGAGAACTGCTTCCCGATGATCCCGTCCGGAAAACCCCATAACGAGATGCTGCTGGGCGACATGGAATCGGCCGAGGATATCGGGACGGCGATCCAGACCGACGGCGCGGTGCTGGTCTGAGGAGACAGGTCGATGAATGCTCTGAACATCGCACAGGGTGCGAGCAGCCACTCCGCGTATGATCTGCGCGACCCCAACGCGCAGATCGAGGAACGGCACACGCTTGCGGTCCTGGTGGACAACGAATCAGGCGTGCTGGCCCGGGTGATCGGCCTGTTCTCGGGCCGCGGCTACAACATCGACAGCCTGACGGTGGCCGAAACCGACCATGCGGGGCATCTGTCACGGATCACCATCGTGACGCGGGGGACCCCCTCAGTGATCGAGCAGATCAAGGCGCAGCTTGGCCGGATCGTTCCCGTTCACCAGGTCAACGACCTGACGGTCGAGGGGCCGTTCGTCGAACGCGAACTTGGGTTGTTCAAGGTTTGCGGAACGGGCGACAAGCGGGTCGAAGCGCTTCGGATTGCCGATATCTATCGCGCGAAAGTCGTCGATTCGACGCTGGAGAGCTTTGTCTTCGAGATCACCGGATCGCCGGAAAAGCTGGATGCGTTCGCGGACATGATGCGGCCCTTGGGGTTGTGCGACCAGGCGCGCACCGGGGTCGCAGCCCTCGCCCGCGGCGCCTGACTCCGGGCGCCCGGATCAGACCTCCAACGGACGTCCCAAGTCAGGGGACTCGTCGCCTCGTCATGAGCAGGCCGCTGCCCCTGCCCGTCTGACCGGGTCCGATGGCGCGCGGGCTGCAGGCGTGCGCGCTGACGCACGACGCTCCTGCGCGCTCGCCCACCGCCTGACCCGGCGCGCATAGTGAAATCCGGCTGCGCGCTCTTCATCAAGGCGGACGATCTCGCCGCAATCCGGCCATCCATCGTCAATGAAATCACCTGAAGATTCCAAATAGGCCAAGCCGCCGTTGTTCTCGCACCAGATAACGGCACGCTGCTGCTCGGCACTGCTCCAGAGAATAACTCCGATCAATGCTGCATCTCCTCTCACCCCTCGGCGGATTTATGCCGACAAATAGGCGAGTGAGATACCGAATATTCCCCTCAGGGCGTGTGACGTTGCGTCAGTTGCTAAAATGCAACGAGATTTTCTAGGACGCGCGGCCGGACATGACGTCCGCCACAGCCCTGGTCACCTGCTGCTCGCGGGCGGCACGGCTGGGATGCGAGCCGAGGATGCGGTCACCCGGATCCGGCATGCGCGCGAAGAACCGCGCGCCCCGGGCAGGATCATAGCCGCCCTTGAACGCGATGATGGCCCCCAGATAGTCGGACTGCAGTTCCCATTCCTTGGAATAGTACCGGGCGCCGACCTGCGCGCCGACCCGCTGCGCAACCTCCAGCGACGACGGGTCGACCCCGCTGGCCGCCGCGATGCCGGTCAGGATCACCGCCCCGGCCGACGCCGCATTCTGGCGTTGCGACAGATGGTTGAGGATGTGGTGGGACGCCTCGTGCCCGACGACAAAGGCGATCTCGTCATCGTTCTGCGCCGCCGCCAGCAGGGACAGGGTGAACCCGATGACCGGCCGCCCGTCGCGGCCGATGGTCTGGAACGCGTTCGGTTCCAGCCCGGGACGGTCGTCGACGACGAACTGGTAATCGCAGTTGATCGGTGTCGTCCGACGCAGCAGGCACTCGCGCTCGATGGCCGGTTCCATGGTCCGGATCACCGTCACGAAACTGCGGGCGGCCTCTTCGGGGGACTGATAGGCCGGCGCTGGCGCGGTCGCGGCCGGTTCCGGTTGGGTCCGCGCGACCGGTACCTGGACGGGCCCTCGAGCGGGTTGCGTCACGACCACCGGGGCGACGCACCCCGACAGGATCGTCGCCATCAGAGCGCCTGCTGCCAGTGTCCGGACGGTCATCATGATGTGCACCCTGCCTGTTCAACCTGTTGTCGCCATGCCCGTTCGCGGCTGGTCGGCCCAGCGTATCGCTGTTCGCGGGGCCGCGCCATGCGAACGGGTTGCGTACGCCGTCCTCTCACGCGAGAGTTCTGGCAAAACGGAAAGCGATCGCAAAGGCCCAACATGTTCACCATCGAACACGACTTCGATGCCACGGTGATCACCCTGATCGACGAGGTGCGCCAGGGCCGCAGACCTCTGCTGGAGGATGTCGTCATCACCGCCTTCGATGACCGGGTGACGCTGAGCCAGACAGATGCGGACACCGACGCGACCAGCACCATCACGCTGAGCATCGAACAACTCGACGAGTTGCGGGCCGCCCTGAATCTGCCCGAGGGGAACTATCGGCTGATCCAACGCTGACCGGCAAGAACGGCGCTGTGCGGTGGCCGGCACCCGTGGGTTCGCCGCCACACCCGATCCAGGCCAACGCAGGCATCGCAACTCTCCCCATCCATGCAAGCCATCTCTCCCATGGAACCCTGAACATCCGCTTAATGATCCACCCACCACCGGCCCGAGATCGCGAGGCGCGCAGTCCCCAGCCGTCGCAAGAAGTCCGAGGGTGGCTCCGGCCCCTGCCCCCGCGCCAGCCGCCGCAGGGCCCGGCCGGCGGCAGCGCCCGGATAAAGCACCGCCCCCAGCCCGCGCGGCACCGCCCGGCGGCCGGTCGCGGCGCTAAGGAACGCAGCCATTCCGCTGTCGGCCAGTCCGCGACGCAAGGCCGGATCCTGCAGTCCAAGGCCCAGCGCCGCCAGGGCGGGCTCCGCCATGAGCCATGCGGAAAGGCCGGCACCCATCGCCTGCGCGTCGACCACCGGGTAAGCGGCGGCCGGCATCCGGACAGCCCGCGCGGCCAGTCGCATCAGCGTGCCGGCGGTTCTGTCGACATAGTGCTCCAGCGCCTCGGCCGACCCGAAAGGCTCCCTCTCCGCGTCGCGCAACCGCGCCTGGGCGAGCGGGGCCAGCATGGCCGCGTCACGCCCCCACGCCTCATGCACCGCCTGCAGCAGGGCGTGGGCGGGCGGCTGGGCGTGGTCCAGCGCCGTCAGGTGGTCGATCCACCACTGCACCCGGATCTGGGCCAGCACCGGGTCACGCGCGCCAAGCGGTGCCCGGGCGAGTTCGAGGTTCAGTGCATACAGCGTCACCAGCCGTGCCCGTGCCTCGGCGGGGGCAAGCAAGGCCATCGCATGGCGGTCCGGGTCGGACTGGCGGAGGGCTGATAGAAGCGCGTCGGTCATCCGAACAGAGCCTGTAGCTTCGCGACGTGTCGCGGGCGCGGCGGGACAGCCGTCAGTCCTGCACCCCGCGCCAGACAGTCCCGGCGGCCGTGTCACGCAGTTCGATCCCGAGTTCCGCGATCTTCACCCGAAGGGCGTCCGCCAGGGCATAGTCCTTGTCCTGACGAGCGCGCCGGCGCTGGTCGATCAGCCCTGGAATATCGGCCTGATCCGCGGCAAGGGCAAGCTGACGGGTCAGTGTGGAGTCCGTGTCGAAACTCGAGATCACCCGTTCCTGCACCCCCAGGTGGCGCGCTGCGTCGCGGACGAGTTGACAGATCGCCGCCTGGTAAGCAGCCACCGACTCGTCCCCCGGCTGCACCGGATCCGGGGGATGATCCCCGGCGATGTCGTGCCAGACCGCGGCCCGAACCCGCGCGTAATCACGCCGAGCGTTGCGCACGTCATCCGGCATATCGGGTTCGTCCAGGATGGCGGAACCGGTGTCGGTCCGGGACAGACCGATGAACTCCAGCCCTGCCTTCAGGTCACGATACCGGCCCGTCTTCGAGAATTCCTTGAGCAGACGGAGATATTCGGACGTGTTCAGATCGTCTGCCAATGCTTCGATCAGCCCGGGCGCGATCTGGTCGGCAGGCGCGACCGTCCGTGTCTGGGCGGCATAATCGGCCAGGGTTCGCCGGCCCTCACGGACCTTGTCGGCGGTCCAGTCCATGGGCTTGCGATAATGCGTCATCAGGAAGACGTAGCGGATCACCGCCCCCGCCACGCCCTGGTCCAGCAGATCCCGGACAGTGAAGAAATTGCCGAGCGACTTCGACATCTTCTTGCCCTCGACCTGCAGCATCTCGTTGTGCAGCCAGATGCGCGCGAAATCCGCGTCCGGGTAGGCACAGCGGCTCTGAGCAAGTTCGTTCTCGTGATGCGGAAACTGCAGGTCGATTCCCCCTGCATGAATGTCGAAGCTGTCGCCCAGCAGGGCCGACGCCATCGCGCTGCACTCGATGTGCCAACCTGGCCGCCCCCGTCCCCACGGCGATTCCCACCCCGGGGTCGTGGCGTCGGACGGCTTCCACAACACGAAATCCATGGAATCGCGCTTGAAGGGCGCGACCTCGACCCGCGCGCCGGCGATCATGTCGTCGACGCTGCGACCGGACAGGCGTCCATAGGCGGGAAAGCTGCGCACGTCGAACAGCACGTGACCCTCGGCCACATAGGCGTGACGGTCGGCGATCAGTTCCTGTATCATGGCGATCATCTGCGCGATGTAGTCTGTCGCGCGCGGCTCGGCCGCAGGCGTCACCTCACCCCGAAGCGACGGCCGCAGCGCCCCCAGCGCGTCCATGTCGGCGTGGTACCAGCCGATCGTCTCGTCGGTGATCTCGCGGATGGGACGCCCGATGGCCGCTGCGCGTGCGTTGATCTTGTCATCGACGTCGGTGAAGTTGCGCACATAGCTGACGTGATCGGCGCCGTAGACATAGCGCAGCAGGCGATAGAGCACGTCGAACACCACGACCGGCCGCGCATTGCCCAGATGGGCACGGTCATAGACGGTGGGACCACACAGATACATGCGGACATCGGTGGGATCAATGGGCGCAAGATCGACCTTGCCGCGGGTCAGGGTATCGGTCAGCCTGATCTCGACCATACGGGTCCTCCGGGCGGGATGTCGACAGGACGGCGCGCCTCTCCCTTGGTGATCACGAACGGTCCGCAAGGTGGGGAAGAGACCGCGTGCGAAACCCCGCCTGTACCAGTGCAGCCCCGCCCCGGCAATCGCCGCGATGGTGCCAGCCCCACCCGCTTGATCCGGAGGCAACGCTGCGCTACGCGATGACGCTGCGGAGGCGTGGCAGAGTGGTTGAATGCACCGGTCTTGAAAACCGACGTGGGCGCAAGTCCACCGTGGGTTCGAATCCCACCGCCTCCGCCACTTGCCCCCACGAAAGCGTTCTCCCGATCCGGCTGCGGCCGGATTTTTCCGTTGTTTTCGAGGGTTAT
>NZ_CANMEH010000021.1 GCF_947496875.1 uncultured Paracoccus sp.
ATCCATGATCCCGCCGGTCTCGTGATGGGCACGGCCTCTGACATGCGGGCCATGGCCGAGGCGCTGGACAAGGTGGGCGACAGCCTCGCTACCGGCTATGCCACGAAGTCCGGCCGCCCCGCCGCCGAGATTGCGGGGCTGATGGCCGCCGAGACCTGGCTGGATGCGAGCGAGGCGCTGGCGCTCGGTTTGGCCGACCGGCTTGCCGAGCCTGTGCGGATTGCCGCCAGCTTCGATATCGGCCGTTTCCGCAACGCGCCGCCGGCGCTGTCTGAAGCGGTCGAGGCCAGGACCGACAGCGGCGACGACAACGACGGCTCCGGCACCGATGCCGACGAGGCAACCGGCGGGGCCGCGGAGAGCGATGAGGCCTCTGGCGCCGGGGAAGACGAGATCGCCGAGAGCGACGCCCAACAGCTGCCGGTCGAGACGCCACCGCCCAGCGGCGCACCGCCCGATCCCGCGGCGATTCGCTCCGAGGCCGTCTCGCATGCCCGTGCCGTCGTCGATCTGTGCCGCCTTGCCGGACAGCCGCAGATGGCCGGGCGCTTTCTGGAAAGCGATGCTGACCTCGATCACGTCCGCGCCGCGCTCCTCGCCGCCAGGGCCGAGGCCGAACCCGAGATTGCCGGCCATCACGCGCAACCGGGCCGCCCATCGAGCACCCGCCCCTGGGGCGAGATCGTCGCCCGCACCTTCAAGCTGAAAGGATGACCCATGACCACGCTCACCGAGACCACGCATCCCGGCGGCTTCCTCGTCTGGGAGGCGTTCCGCGACTACACCCGCGAGACCATCACCGTCGCGCGCGGCACGCTCGAACCCGGCACCGTGCTTGGCAGGATCACCGCCTCCGGCAAATACGCCGCCCATGATCCCGCCGCCATCGACGGCACCGAAACTGCCGCCGTGGTGCTCTGGGGCAAGGCCGACGCCTCGGGTGGCGACGTGCGCGCCGTCGCCCTGATCCGCGGTCCCGCCATCGTCAACCGCCACGATCTCGTCTTTGCCGGAACGCCGAGCGCCCCCGAGATCGCCGCCGCCCATGCTGCCCTTCTGGCGGCAGGCATCCTCGTCCGCTGATCCGATCCCCGCAGGAGGCATTCCCATGGCGACCATGGACATCTTCGAAGGCGACGCCTTCACCATCATCGAACTCACCCGCGCGCTGGAGAACATCCCCTTCAGGCCAGCGATCCTGTCGGGCGCCGGCCTGTTCTCGCCGCGGGGCGTGCGCGCGCGCACCGTGGTGATCGAGAGCCGCGACGGCACGCTGTCGCTGATCCCGTTCTCCGAACGCGGGTCGGCCTACGAGCAGCAGATCCCCGAGCGCCGGGAGATGCGCGCCTTCGTGTGCCGGCAGTTCAAGAAGCAGGATGTGCTCTGGGCCTCGGAAATCCAGGGCATCCGCGACTTCGGCTCGGAAACCGCGGTCCAGCAGGTGCAGAGCGAGGTCGCGCGCAAGCTCGGCCGTTTGCGCCAGGATGCCGAGGCCACCTTCGAGTATCACCTGCTGAACGGCATCCAGGGCATCGTGAAGGATCCGAAGGACGGCGCGACGGTGGTCAACTACTTCACCGAGTTCGGCATCACGCCCGCCGCCGAGATCGACTTCGATCTGGACAACGCTTCGCCCGCCTCGGGCGCGCTCAGGAAACGCTGCCAGGCGCTGATCGAGGACGTCGAGGCGTCGATGGGCGGGCTCGCAGCGGGTGCCGTGCAGGTCCGCGCCGAATGCGGCTCGGCCTTCTTCGCCGACCTCGTCGCCCACAAGGAGGTGCGCGAGACCTATCTCAACACCGCCGCCGCAGCCGATCTGCGCGGCAGGGTGGCCGACGAGGTCAGCTTCGGCGGTATCACCTTCCGCCGCTACCGCGGTGGCGCGGGCTTCGGCGTGCCGACCGACAAGGCCTTCTTCTATCCGGAAGGCGTCGAGGGGCTGTTCGAGATCTACCACGCCCCCGCCGACACCTTCGAGACGGTGAACACGCTGGGCCTGCCGCTCTACGCCCGTACCATCCCGGATCGGGATCGGGACGAATGGGTGCGGCTCGAGATCGAGAGCAATCCGCTGCCGATCTGCACGCGGCCGCAGGTGCTGCGTTCGGCACGGCGGACGTGATGTCCGCCGTTGGCGCGGCCGTCGACACGCTCTTCGCCGATCCGAACATCGGCCGGGATGCGGTCTATATCGCCGATGGCGGCGCGCCCGTTCTGGTGCGCGTCGTCGCTCGGCGCGCCGACGCGATCACCGACTTCGGCGACGCGCGGCTCTGGTCCGAGACCACCCGGATCGACCTGCGCGTCGCAGAGGTTCCAAACCCGCGCCCCGGCGACCGGATCGAGATCGGTGGCGATGCCTTTCTCATTCAGGGCGAGCCTGTCCGGGATCGCGAGCGGCTCGTCTGGACCATCGACCTGAGGCCAACGTGAAGCGCGGCGTCAACATCGTCGGCGATATCGCCCGGATCATGGAGGCCGAAGCCCGCGCGGGCGAGAAAGCCGTCACCACGGCCATGCGCGACGCCGGGACCGGCCTGAAATCCGCCTGGCGCGCGCAGATCACCGGCGCCGGGCTCGGGGCGCGGCTCGCCCGCACCATCCGGTCGGACGCCTATCCCAAGGGCCGGCCGAGCCTCAATGCCGCGGCGCTGGTCTGGTCGAAGGCGCCGGTGATCGTCGGCGCACATGACACGGGCCCGCTGATTCGCTCGAAAGACGGGTTCTGGCTGACGATCCCCACGGCTGCGGCGGGCAAATCCACCCGCGGTGGCCGGATCACCCCCGGCGAATGGGAGCGCCGCACCGGACTGCGCCTGCGCTTCGTCTATCGGCGCACCGGACCGAGCCTGCTGGTGGCCGAGGGACGGCTGAACACCAAGGGCCGTGCGGTGGCGTCACGCTCGAAGACCGGCCGGGGGCTGACCACCGTGCCGATCTTCCTGCTGGTCCGGCAAGTTAGATTGCCGAAGCGGCTGGATCTGGCGTGGGACGCGGAACGGGCGGTGGACAGCGTGCCGGGCCTGATCGTGGCAAACTGGGTGGACGGGCGGCTATGACGACTTTCGGTTACACAATGCGGCGGCCACGTCGGTCAGACCTGCCGTGGTACGAACGTCGGTTCGGTCGGTCAGCCGGCACAACAGGACAGTTTCGCCACGTCCCTGTCGAAGCTCTGCGCAGCGAGCTTCAGCCCCTCGACCGTGGTGAGATAGGGGAAGATCGTCTCGCCGAGCGCCTTCGTCGTCACGCCGAACTTCAACGCCATGGCGAGCGTCTGAACGCTATCCGCACCTTCGGGGGCCATGATCACGCCGCCAAGCAGGCGGTCGGTCTTCGCATCCGCAACCAGCTTGATCAGCCCCTGCGTGTCGCGGGCGGCCAGCGCGCGGGGCACGTTGTCGAGAGAGAGGATGCTGGTCTTGACCTCATGGCCCGCGTCTCGGGCATCAGCTTCGATCAGGCCGACCCCGGCGACTTGCGGATCGGTGAACACGACCCAAGGTATCGCGCCATTGTCATACCGCTCCGCACCTCCCAAAACCGCGTTCCGCGCGGCCAGTTTCGCGCCATACGCGGCCATGTAGACGAACTGGTCACGGCCCGTCACGTCGCCCGCCGCATAGATGCCGGGCCGTGTGGTTGCCATGTCGTCCCCGACCGTGATCGCACCACTTGCGTCGGTCTCGACGCCCATCTCTTCGAGGCCGAGACCTTCGGTGTTAGGAGTGCGGCCCGTGGTCAGAACAATGTAGTCTGCAATCAGAACCCGTGCGGCGCCGTCCTTCGTCACCGTCAGGGCAGTACGGTCGCCCTCGCGCCGCGCAGCCTGATAGGTCACGCCATCAATGATCTTCACACCCTCGGCCCGCAAGGCTTCCGTCAGGGCACGGCTCGCCTCCGGCTCGGTCCGGGGCAGAAGCCGCGACCGGCAGACGATGGTCACCGCAACCCCCATGCGCGCCATCATCTGCGCAAGTTCCACACCGATATAGCCGCCGCCGAGGAAGATCAGACTTTCCGGCAGCCTCTCCAGTTCCAGCAGCGAGGTGCTGTCAAGCGTGGACGTCGCGCCGATGCCCGGAATGTCGAGCACCGCCGGACGTCCTCCCGTGGCGACGATCACCTTGGGCGCGGCAATCTTCCGCCCACCGACTTCGACGCCTCCGGGGATAAGCCGCGCCGCGCCATCGTCGAAATAGGCGATACCGTCATAGCCGGGCAGCAGGTCGACATATTTCTTCTGCCTAAGCGAGGCGACAAGATTGTCCTTCGCCGCGATCAGCGACGTCCAGTCGGTGACCTGCGCCTCACCCCGCAGGCCGGGAAAGCGCTCGGCCGCCTTCGCGCCATGGAGTGCTTCGGCGGCACGGATCATCGTCTTGGAGGGCACGCAGCCCACGTTGACGCAGGTCCCGCCGATAATTCCGTGGCCGATCAGCGCGACGCGCTTGCCCCCCTCTGCCGCCGTGATCGCGGCGGAAAAACCAGCCGATCCGGCCCCGATCACGGCGAGGTCGAAATCGCCCTTGGGCGCCGCAGACGGGCTGTCCGTCCGGTCGTCTGCAATGCTCACGTCACGCACCTCTCGTCGCTGGTTGACGACCAGTGTAGGGTCTGTAGCGGCTACAGGCTCAAGGGAAATTCGACCCATGTCCGATCACGACAGCGAAAGCGGCCTGACGCGCGGCGAACTGGCGCGTGCGACCGGCTGCAACATCGAGACGATCCGCCATTACGAGAAGATCGGCATGTTGCCCCACCCGCCACGGACGGGTGCGGGCTATCGCATCTACGCGCGGTCCCACGCCGCTCGGCTGCGCTTCATCCTGCGCGCCCGTGAACTGGGCTTTGCGATGAAGGACATTCGCGGGCTTCTGGGTCTCGAGGACGGCACCGCGCCCACCTGTGCCGACGTCCATGCGCGCACCGAACGCCATCTTGCGGACGTCCGCGCGAAAATCGACGATCTGAAACGGATTGAGTCCGTCCTTGCAGGGACCGCCGCGAAATGTTCCGGCGACGAGGTGCCGGACTGCCCGGTGCTTGATGCAATCACAAGCTCCTTTATTCGATGACCCCCCGCGAAACCATCCTCGCTGCGCTGCACACGCAGCTCTCGGCGCTGCCCGCCATGGCCCTGCGTGGTGAAGTTCTGCCCGAGCGCGTCCCCGCTGATGGCTTGCTGATCCTGCGCGACGGCGAACCCGGTGAGCCCGAGGTGACGCTCTCGCCCCTGCGTTATCACTATCAGCACCGCGCCGAAATCGAAGCCGTGGTGCAGGGTGCGAACCGTGACGCCACCTTCGACACGCTCTGCGCCAGCATCGGCGCGACGCTTGCCGCCGACCGCACGCTCGGCGGGCTTTGTGACTGGGTCGAGGCGGAGGCCCCGCAACCGGTCGATCTGCCGGTGGACGGCGCGGCCAGCCTGAAGGCGGCCGTCATCCCGGTCATTCTACATTACTCCGTTTCGGACCCGCTTGGCTAACTCCACCCTGAGTGCGGGTGCTGCGTTCGGCGGGACGACAGTCCACTGGACTGTCGCCTGATCCGCCTCACTCCACGGCCGATCCGCTCGGCTGACCCCTTCTCACGACAGGAGACGAACATGGCACGCGCGCAAGGAGCGCGGGCGCGGATGGCGCTCGCGTTCGAGACGAGCTACGGGACGCCGCCCGCCAGCGGTTACACAAGGATGCCCTTCGCCAGCACCTCGCTGGGGGCGGAACAGCCGCTGCTGAACTCGGAGCTTCTGGGTTACGGCCGCGATCCCCTGGCGCCGGTCAAGGATGCGGTGACCGTCGATGGCGATGTGGTGGTGCCGATCGACACCGAGGCTTTCGGCTTCTGGCTGAAGGCGGCGTTCGGGGCCCCGACCACGACGGGAAGCTCGCCCGGCCCTTGGACCCATACCTTCCAGTCCGGCGGCTGGGCGCTCCCCAGCATGGCGATCGAAACCGCCATGCCCGAGGCGCCGCGCTATGCCATGTATTCCGGCGTGGTGCTGGATCAGCTCAGCTGGCAAATGCAGCGCTCGGGCCTGCTCACCGCCACCTCGCGGCTGGTGGCGCAGGGCGAGGCGGTGGCCACGACCAGCGCTGCGGGCACGCCGGCGGATCTGGACCTGATCCGCTTCGGCCATTTCAACGGCGCGATCAAACGCAACGGCACCGCCTTGGGCAACGTGATCTCGACCGAGATCACCTATGCCAACAATCTCGACCGGATCGAGACCATCCGCGCCGATGGCATGATCGACGGCGCCGATCCCTCCATCGCTGCGCTCACCGGCCGGACGGAGGTGCGTTTCGCCGACAGCACGCTCGTCAGCCAGGCGATCAACGGCACGCCCTGCGAGCTGGAGTTTTCCTACACGCTTATCTCCGGGGAAAGCCTGACCGTCACCGTCCATGCCGTCTATCTGCCGCGCCCGCGCATCGAGATCGGTGGGCCGCAGGGCATTCAGGCCAGCTTCGACTGGCAGGCCGCCCGCGACGCCACGCTCGGGCGGATGTGCACCGTCACTCTCGTCAACGACATCGAGGAATACTGACCATGATCCGTCTCGAGCTTTCCGGCGACCCAAAATGGCTCGATCTTGGGGCCGGCCTGCGTCTGCACGTCCTGCCCGTCACCACCGCGATCATGGTCGCCGCGCGCAACGACCCGGCCATCGAGGCGCTACCCGAAGGGGCCCGGCAGGAGGACATGGCGCTGGCAATGGCCAAGGCCGTCGCCCGCCGCGTGGTCACCGGCTGGGAGGGCGTCGGCGATGCCGACGGCAGGCCCGTTCCCATCACGCCGGAAGGCATCGACGCCCTTCTGGACATCTGGCCGGTGTTCGAAGCCTTCCAGGCCCACTGCCTCGCGCCGCATCTGATGCTGGAAGCGGAAAAAAACGCCTCCACGCTCTCGCCGACTGGCACTTTGGCGGGGGCGACGCCTACTGCAAAGCCTGCGAGCCCTGCGAGGGCCGCGAACAAGCGTGCCCGGACTGCCCGGCGCGGCTGAACCGGCCCCTGACGTTTGAGGGCTGGCAGGTCTGGGATCTGGCGCAGCGCCTGACCGGACAGCTTCGCCTCGCGAGCGGCATGGGCGGCGCCACGGTGCTTGGCTGGGACATGACGGCGGCGATCGCCATGGCGCGGGCGCTCGGGATGGATCCGCTGATCGCTGCCGAATGCCTGCCCGAGATCGAGGCCGTGATGGTCCGCAAGCTCAACGAACAGATGGCGTCAGGCGACCGGTCCTCGCCGGGGCCGGAGCGATGAACCGGGCCCACAAGCCTCGATCCCTTCGTCAGGAACACTGATCCATGCCTCAGAAGAAGGTCTCCGTCCGCCTCGTCGCCGAGGGCGGGCGCCAGGTGAAGGCCGAGTTCCAGGGGATCGGCGACGCCGGCGAGGCAAGCTTCAGGCGCATCGAGCGGCAGGCTGATGTCACCGGCGCGGTGCTGCGCCGCCTTGCCGGCATCGTCGCCGGGGCACTGTCGGTTCGGCAGATCGTGGCCTATGCCGACAGCTGGACCGATCTGCGCTCGCGTGTCGATCTCGCCACCGGGTCGCAGGAGCGTGGTGCGGCGGTGATGGAGCGCCTCGCCGCCATGGCGCGGCGGACCTATTCCGGGATCGAGCAGACGACCGAGTCCTGGCTGGCCAACGCCACCGCACTGCGCGAACTCGGCCTTTCCACCCGCGAGAGCCTCGATTTCACCGAGGCGCTGAACAACGCCATGGTGGTCTCGGGCGCCAAGGGCGAGCGTGCCGTCTCGGTGCAGACCGCGCTGGCCCGCGCCATGGCACTGGGAAAGCTCTCGGGCGACAACCTCAACACCGTGATCGCGCAGGGCGGGCGCGTCGCGCAGCTCCTCGCAGCGGACCTCGGCACCACCGTCACTGGGTTGCGGCAGGCGGGCGCCGAGGGCCGCATCACCGGCGCGGTGATCCAGACGGCGCTGATCGGCAATCTCGAGCGGCTGCGCGAGGAAGCCGACGGCATGCCCGCCACCATCGGCGACGCCTTCACGCTGATCGGCAATGCCGCGATGCAGCTTGTCGGGACGTGGGATCAGGTGTTCGGGGCCTCGTCGCTGGTGGCCACGGCGCTGATCGCGGTGGCCGACAACATGGAACGCCTCGCCGCCATCGGCATCGCCTTCGCCGGCTTCATGGCCGGGCGCTGGGTCGCGGCGTTCCTCGCCGCCCGTGTCGCCACGCTGACGCTTTCCGGCGCATTGACCGTGCTGCGGGGCGCCATCGTGCGCACCGGCATCGGCGCCCTGATCGTGCTGGCGGGCGAACTGATCTACCAGCTGATGAATGTCGTGCAGAAGGTGGGCGGTTTGGCCGAGGCCTTCCGCCTCGTTGCCGAGTTCGCGGCCGAGGCATGGAACCGCATGGGACTGCGCCTCGACGCGGTGATGGCCCGCATCGGCGCCGCCTGGGAGGGGCTGAAGGCGACCATCTTCACCCTGCTCGACGAAACCGTCAGCGGCGTGGTGAGCTTCGGCGACCGCAGCATCGCAGTGTTTCAGGGTGCCTATGACGGTGCCGTGGCGATCTGGGGCAGCCTGCCCGGCGCCATCGGCGACTTCGCCTTCCAGGCCGCGAACGGCCTGATCTCGGGCGTCGAGGCAATGCTGAACGGCGTTGTCAGCCGGATCAACAGCTTCATCCGCGGGCTCAATGCCGCGCTGGAGCTGCTGCCTGACTGGGCGGTCGGCGACGGCGGGGTGCGGATCGGCACGCTCGATCCGGTGGCGCTGGGGCGGGTCGCGAACCCGTTCGAAGGGGCGGCGACAGCGGCCGGCACTGCGGCGGCCGATGCTTTCACCGCCGCCATGGGCCAAACCTATGTCACCGCGCCCGACACCGGACTGGGCGCGATGGCCGAGGCCGCGCGCGGACGTGCCGATGCTTATCGCGAGGCGGCGGGCATACTCTCTGACGCGGCCTCGCGGCCGATGGCCAGCTGGCAGGCGCTGAAGGATGCGGTGACCGGCACCGGTGACGAAGCCGGGGATGCGCTCGAGGATGCGACGGGCAGCGCCCTTGAGTTGGGCGATGCGCTGGACGGCGCGACCGGTGCCGCGGGTCGCGCCGGCGCCGCCGGTCGGCAGGCCGGGGCGGAGGCGGCTGCGGGGGCGGAAACGGCCGTCACCGGCTGGGCCGCCGTCAGCGCCACGCTCGCCGATTATGCCGCCAAGGCGCGCGAGATCGGCGGCGATATCGGCAATGCGCTGGTCGGCGCATTTCAGGGTGCCGAGAACGCCGTCGGCGAGTTCGTGAAGACCGGCAAGCTGAGCTTCCGCGACCTCGTGACCTCGCTCATCGCCGATCTGGCGAAGCTCGCGGCGCGGCGATTTATCCTCGGTCCCATCGCCAATGCGCTCTCCGGTGTGCTGAGCGGTGCGGGCGGGATCTTCGCCGACGTCCTGCATGCGGGCGGTGTGGTGGGCGCACCGGGTTCCGGCCGCATGGTCCCGGCACTCGCCTTTGCCGGAGCGCCCCGCATGCATTCCGGCGGCTGGGCGGGCCTCAGACCCGACGAGGTGCCCGCGATCCTGCAGCGCGGCGAGCGCGTGCTCTCGCGCCGCGAAGCCGCGGGCTACGGCGGGGCAAGCGCGCCTACGGTCCACGTCACGATCAACGCGCGGGATGCCGAGAGCTTCCGCCAATCCCGCACACAGATCGCGGCCGATATCGCCCGGGCAGTTTCGCTCGGGCGAAGGGGGATGTGAGGAGCAGTCATGGCGTTTCACGAGGTCCGGTTTCCGGACGATATCAGCCGCGGTGCGCGCGGCGGACCGGAGCGGCGCACCCAGATCGTCGAGCTCGCCTCTGGCGACGAGGAGCGCAACGCCAGCTGGGCCAACTCGCGCCGCCGCTACGATGTGGCCTATGGCATCCGCCGCGCCGACGATCTCGCCGCCGTCGTGGCCTTCTTCGAGGCGCGGAACGGGCGGCTGCACGGCTTCCGCTTCAAGGACTGGGGCGACCACAAGTCCTGCCTGCCCTCGCAGACGCCTACGCCGACCGACCAGCCAATCGGCACCGGCGACGGCACGACGACCGCCTTCCAGCTGCTGAAGCGCTACGCCTCCGGCGCGCAATCCTGGACGCGTGCGATCACCAAGCCGGTGGCAGGCAGCGTGCGCATCGCGCTCGCCGGTGTCGAGCAGCCCTCGGGCTGGTCGGCCGATACCACGACCGGTCTCGTCACCTTCGCTGCGCCCCCAGCCGCGGGCGTCGCCATCACCGCCAGCTTCGCGTTCGACGTGCCCGTTCGTTTCGACACCGATGCGCTCGACGTCACGCTCGATCTCGAGCGGCTCGGCTCGATCACCTCCATCCCGCTTCTGGAACTGCGCCGATGAAGATACTCGACCCCTCACTGCAGGCCCATCTCGACGACGGCACGACGACGCTCGCTTGGTGCTGGCGCATCAGCCGCGCCGACGCCGTCACCTTCGGCTTCACCGACCACGACCGGACGCTCGCCTTCGATGGGACCGACTTCGAGCCCGAGAGCGGATTGACGGCCTCCGAGGTGCGGTCGGGCTCGGACCTGTCGGTCGATGCGCAGGACGCCGAGGGCGTGCTGACCTCCGACCGCATCACAGAGACCGACATCCTCGACGGCCGCTGGGACAACGCCGAGGTCGAGGTCTGGCGGGCGAACTGGGCCGACCCCAGCCAGCGCGTGCTGATGCGCCGCGGGGCCATCGGCCAGATCCGGCGCGGCCGGCTGGCCTTCGTCGCGGAGGTCCGATCGCTCGCCCATGTGCTGGGCCAGACGGTCGGGCGGACCTTCCAGGCGAGCTGCGACGCCGCGCTCGGAGATGCGCGCTGCGAGGTCAATCTGGAGGATCCCGCCTTCAAGGGCACTGGCAGCGTCATCGATCTCCTGCGCGATCGGGCCTTCACCGCCTCGGGCCTCGGTGGGTTCACCTCCGGCTGGTTCACCTTCGGCACGCTGGAATGGACGAGCGGCGCGAATGCGGGCCGGCGCACCGAGGTGCTGGGCCATGACGTCACGGACGGCGTGGCGATCCTGACCCTGCTCGAGGCGCCGGTGCGCGCGATCGCCGAGGATGATGCCTTCACCATCCGTGCGGGCTGCGACAAACGGATGGAGACCTGTGGCGCGAAGTTCGCCAACACCGCCAACTTCCGAGGCTTCCCACACATCCCCGGCCAGGATGCCGTGCTGCGCTACGCCACGAAGGATGGCGGCCACGAAGGGTCCGTGCTGTGACCTCCGCTGATCCCACCCGCGTCATCATCATCGGGCGGTCTTGGCTCGGCACGCCGTATCACGACCAGGCCAGCCTGCGCGGTGTTGGCTGCGACTGCCTTGGTCTCGCGCGCGGCGTCTGGCGCGAGGTCGTGGGTCCAGAGCCGTTCCCGATCCCGCCCTACAGCCGGGATTGGGGCGAGACCGGGCCGCGCGAGGTTCTGGCCGAGGGCGCACGGCGCATGATGATCGAAGTGGAACCCGCGGCGGCCGGTCCCGGCGGGCTGGTGCTCTTCCGCATGAAGCCGCGCGCCATCGCCAAGCATGTCGGGATCCTCACAGGGCCCGGCACCTTCCTCCACGCCTATGAGCGGCTCGGCGTGATCGAGGAACCGCTCACGCAACCCTGGCGGCGGCGCATCGCCTTCGCCTTCCTGTTTCCGCAAACCTGAGACCCACCCATGGCCACCCTCGTTCTCGGTGCCGCTGGCGCCGCCATTGGCGGCAGCATCGGCGGTGCGATCCTCGGCGTGAGCGCCGCGACCATCGGCGGCTTCATCGGCTCCACCATCGGCTCGGTCGTCGACAGCTGGATCATCTCGTCGCTGGCGCCCACCCAGCGCATCGAGGGCGCGCGTCTCGACACGTTGCGCATCACCTCGGCCACCGAGGGCGCGGTCATCCCGCGGCTCTATGGCCGGATGCGAATAGGCGGCAACATCATCTGGGCGACCGATTTCCGCGAGGAGACGAAGACCACCACGCAGGGCGGCGGCAAGGGTGGTGGAAGCGGCAAGGTCATGACGACCGAGTATCTGTACTACGCCTCCTTCGCCGTGGCACTCTGCGAGGGCTCCGAAGCCGGTCCCGCAGGGACCATTCTCTCCGGTGGAGAGAATGGAGGCGGAGGAGGCCCGGTAGGGCGGGGAATCACCGGCATCGGTCGCATCTGGGCCGACGGCAAGCCGATGGACCTCTCCGGCGTCGCCTGGCGCTGGTATTCGGGCGACGAGGCGCAGACGGCGGACCCGTTCATCGCGGCCAGGATGGGCGCGGCCAGCACGCCTGCCTATCGCGGCACCGCCTATGTCGTCTTCGAGGAACTGGCGCTATCGACCTACGGCAACCGGCTGCCGCAGCTCTCCTTCGAGGTCTTCCGGCCGCTCGCCGATCCCGACACCGCCGAGGGCCTGACCCGCGCGGTCACCATGATCCCGGCCTCGGGCGAGTTCACCTACGCCACACAGGCGATCCGCAAGACCGATGGCGGCGCGACGGTGCCGGAGAACCTGAACGCTCTGGCCAACTCCACCGACATGGTGGAGGCGCTGGACCGGCTGCAGGCGATGGCACCTGCGGTCGAAAGCGTCAGCCTCGTCGTGGCGTGGTTCGGCGACGACCTGCGCGCGGGATCGTGCAAGGTACGGCCAGGCGTCGAGGTCTCAGCCAAGTCGACCACGCCCGCCAGTTGGTCGGTGAACGGCGTCAGCCGCGCCAACGCCTTCCTCGTCAGCCGCGACGATCAGGATCGTCCAGTCTATGGCGGCACGCCGTCGGACTTCGCGGTGGTGCAGGCGATCCAGGAGATGAAGGCCCGCGGGCTGCGGGTGACCTTCTATCCCTTCATCCTGATGGACGTGCCGCCCGGCAACGCGCTGCCGAACCCGTATTCCGACAACGCCGCCGAGACCGGCCAGCCCGCCTTCCCCTGGCGGGGGCGGATCACCTGTTCGCCTGCAGCGGGGTTCGCAGGGACCGTGGACAAGACCACCACGGCCGCAAGCCAGGTCGCGGCGCTGTTCGGTGCGGCGACGCCCGCCAGCTTCAGCGTCTCGGGCGAGAGCGTCAACTGGACCGGGCCATCGGGCGACTGGGGCCTGCGCCGCATGGTGCTGCACTACTCCCATCTCTGCGCGGCGGCGGGCGGCGTGGACGCCTTCCTGATCGGGACCGAGATGCCGGGGCTGACCACGATCCGCTCGGGGGCCAGCACCTATCCCGCCGTGCAGGTCTATCGGGATCTGCTTGCGGATGTGCGCTCGATCCTCGGGTCCGGGACGAAGATCGGCTACGCCGCCGACTGGTCGGAGTATTTCGGCCACCAGCCAGGCGATGGCTCGGGCGATGTGTTCTTCCACCTCGATCCGCTCTGGGCCGATCCGGAGATCGATTTCGTCGGTATCGACAACTACATGCCGCTGTCGGACTGGCGCGACGGGTTCGGACATGCGGACGCGGCCGAGGGCTGGCCCGCGATCTACGACCGCGCCTACCTGCAGGGGAACATCGCGGGCGGGGAAGGCTTCGACTGGTTCTATGCCAGCGCAGCGGATCGGTCAGCACAGATCCGCACTCCGATCACCGATGGCGCGGCCGGCAAGCCGTGGGTCTTCCGCTACAAGGACCTGCGCGCCTGGTGGTCGAACCCGCATTACGACCGCCCGGGTGGGGTGGAGAGCGAGACGCCGACGGCGTGGGTGCCGCAGTCGAAGCCGATCTGGTTCACCGAGTTGGGCTGCCCGGCCATCGACCGGGGCACCAACCAGCCCAACGTCTTCTTCGACCCGAAGTCGTCCGAGAGCTTCACGCCGCATTTCTCGCGGGGCTGGCGCGATGACGCCATCCAGCGCGCCTATCTCGAGGCGACGTATCTCTGGTGGGGCGAGGCCGCGAACAATCCGGTGTCCTCGGTCTACGGCGGCCGGATGGTGCATGTGCCGGAATGCGCTGCCTGGACCTGGGACGCGCGGCCCTATCCGTTCTTTCCGGCGCTGACCGACGTCTGGACGGACGGCGCGAACTGGCGGCTCGGCCACTGGCTGACGGGGCGGCTCGGCGCGGTGTCGCTGGCCGCACTTGTCCGGCACCTCTGTCTGCGCGCCGGGCTCCCCGAGGACCGCATCGATGTCTCCGGCCTCTGGGGCGCGGTCGAGGGCTACGCCATTACGGCGCTCGAAAGCCCGCGCGCCTCGATCACCACGCTGTCGCGCCACTTCGGCTTCGACGCGGTCGAGACCGAAGGGGTGATCCGCTTCATCATGCGCGGCCGGGCCTCTGTCGCCACCCTTGCGCCCGACGATCTGGTCGCCGGTCGTGAAGGTGACATCCTCGAACTCACGCGCGGCCAGGAGACGGAACTGCCACAGGCGCTGAAGTGGCAGGTCGCCCGCGCCGACGAGGATTACGACGCGGCCCTCGTCGAGGCGCGGCGCGTCACCGTCGACACGACGCGGATCGCCTCGGAGTCCTTCCCGATGGCGGTGCCGCCCGAGGAAGCCGAGCGCCGCTGCCGCCGCGCGCTGATGGAGGCGTGGGTGGGGCGCGAGACGGCGGCGTTCCGTCTGCCGCCCTCGCGGCTCGCGCTCGATCCTGCCGACGCGATCCGACTCGCGCATGACGGGCGGCTGGTCGATCTGCGGCTCGTCTCCATTGCCGACGCGGAGGCGCGCGGCATCGAGGCGGTCCGCCAGGACCGCGCGACCTACGACCTGCCGCCCGGCGATCCCCGCGCAGCCTCGCTGACGCGCGCCGTCGTGTTCGGCGCGCCGGATGCGGTGCTGATGGACCTGCCGCAGCTGACCGAGGACCAGCCCGCGCATCGGCCGCTGGTCGCCGCGCATGCGGTTCCCTGGCCCGGAGAGATGGCGGTGTTCCGCAGCCCCTCGATCGATGGGTTCGATCTGCTGACGACGTTCGGCAGCCGCGCCCGGATCGGGGCTCTGGTCTCGGACTTCTTCGCGGGGCCGACATCGCGCTTCGACCTCGGCAATGCGCTGGTGGTCGATCTGCTGACTGGCACGCTGGAAAGCGTCACCGACCTGACGCTGTTCGGCGGGGCCAACGCGCTGGCGATCGAGAGTGCGCCCGGCGTCTGGGAGATCGTGCAAGCGGGCGCGGCCGAATTGCTGGCGCCAGGTCGTTATCGTCTGAGCCGGCTCCTGCGCGGCCAGCGCGGCACCGAGAGCGCCATGGGCAACCCGGCGCCCGCAGGCGCGCGGGTCGTCGTGCTGGACACCGCGCTGACGTCCCTGCCGATTGCCGAGTCCGATCTTGGGTTGCCGTGGAACTGGCGCATCGGTCCCGCAAGCCGCTCGGTCAGCGACGAGACCCATGTGGCGCAGGCCTTCACGCCTGCGGGCATCGGGCTCCGTCCGTTCTCCGTGGCCCATGTCGAGCAGCCGTGGCGCACGCCACGCGTTTCCGGCGATCTGACCCTCCGCTGGACGCGCCGGTCTCGCGCTCTCGCGGCCGACAGCTGGGGCGGGCTCGAGGTGCCGCTCGGCGAGGAGCTGGAGGCCTACGAGGTCGAAATCCTCGACGGCGACACCGTGAAGCGGGTGCTGAGCACGACCACGACCAGCGCGATCTACACGGCCGCCCAGCAGACCGCCGACTGGGGTGCGCCCCTCGGACCAAGCGCCAGCCTCGCCATCCGCATCTTCCAGCTCTCCTCCCTTGTGGGGCGGGGCGCGCCCAAGACCGTCACGCTCACGTTCTGAAGGTCATCCCATGTCCGACGCCACGACCCATCTCCTGCTGCCCTACATCCTGGCGGCGCAGGCTCAGAAGCATGTGACCCACAACGAGGCGCTGCGGATCGTGCTGAACGGCGCCACCGAGATCAACGGCTCCTACGGCGAAATCTCCGGCGCGCACGTCTCGGAAGCGACGGCGCTCTGGCTGCAGACCATGGTAGCGCTCATCCCGTGCAGTGGCTAATGCGGCTAACAACGTCCGTCTTGGTGACCACGCCGGCCATTCTTCCACCGTCACAGACGATGACCAGATTCCGTTGCGGGCCGTCCAGCAATCTTGCGGCATCGATTAGCAAAGCATCGGATTTGACCGTGATCAGCCGCTTCTGCGCGGCTGGTAAGACCCTGTCTACTCTCAACATCCTATCAGGCCCCCGTCATTCCCTCGGCAATCGGCTCCTCAGCTGGCGTGATGTCAGATGGCCACCCACGCAACGAGGGCAACCCGCAGCGTGGCGAGAATCCCCGTCGTCGCCAGCGCGAAGCAGAGGAAGCGTACCGCCAGAAGCGCCCAGATCTTCGCGCCCGAGTGGACGTAGTCTTCGATGATCACCTGCAGACCGAGCGCGGTATGCCAGAACAGCGCGACAAGAAGCAGCGTCATCAGCACCACGGTGATCGGAGAGCTTAGCCAAGCGATGAACGCTTCGTAGTCCGCCCCTCCATATGCGATCGCAGAAGCAACGAACCAGACCGTCAGAGGGACGAGTGCGACCGCCGTAACCCGCTCGATCCACCAGTGCTCGAAGCCCGCTTTGGCGGAACCGAGACCTCTGGCGCGGGCGATCGGAGTACGGAAGCGGTACCGGTCCATCAGTTCACCTCGTGATTACCTGGATGAGGATCCAGGTCGCCAGCGTCAGCACAATGCTGGTTAGGACCACGAGCCACCCGGAGACGTATATCTGGCGCAGCTCGAAACCGCGCACGGTGTCCCAGGTCAGATGGCGGATGCCGCCGAAAAAATGGAGGTAGAAGGCGAACATGCCGCCGAGCAGCAAGATCTGGCCCGGCCATGATCCGATAAGGCTCTGGAACCAGTAATAGGTCTCCGGCCCGCTTGCCGCCGCCACGAGCCAGATCACCAGAGCAACGGCGCCGATGCTGAGCACGACTCCGGTGATCCGGTTCGCGATCGACAGGACTGATGTCAGCTGGGGGCGATAGGCCTGGATGTTCGGTGAAAGCGGCCGGGTGTCGTCCTTCGGTGCGCGTGCCATGCCCTATCCCTTAGCTGTGCCGAGCGGCGATCATCCTCTTGATCTCGGCAATGGCTTTGCCCGGATTGAGCCCCTTCGGGCAGGTCCGGGTGCAGTTCAGGATCGTGTGGCACCGGTAGAGCCGGAACGGATCCTCGAGTTTGTCGAGCCGCTCGCCAGTGGCCTCATCCCGGCTGTCGTCCAACCACCGCCAAGCCTGCAGGAGCGCAGCCGGCCCGAGGAATCGGTCCCCGTTCCACCAGTGGCTAGGACATCCCGATGTGCAGCAGAAGCAGAGGATACACTCATAGTAACCGTTCAGCTTCTCCCGGTCCTCGGGTGCCTGGCGCCGTTCCTGGTTGGGCGCGGGTGTGTCCGTGTGGAGCCATGGCTCGATCATCTCGTATTGCGCATAGGCATGAGTGAGGTCGGGAACGAGGTCCTTGACGATCCTCATGTTCGCCAGCGGATAGACTTTTGCTGGCGTATCGAGATCGGCGATTTCCCTCGTGCAGGCGAGCCAGTTCGTGCCGTCCATGTTCATCGCGCAGGACCCGCAGATACCTTCGCGACACGAGCGGCGGAAGGTGAGCGTCGGATCGATCTTGTTCTTAATCCAGATCAGCGCGTCGAGAACCATCGGGCCGCAATCGTCGAGATCGACCTCGAACGTGTCGAGGCGCGGATTGGCGCCGGTGTCGGGATCGTATCGGTAGACTTCGAACGTCTTCACGCGTGTCGCGCCCTCTGGCGCGGGCCAGGATCGGCCGCGCTTGATTTGCGATCCTTTAGGAGCTCCAAATCCTCGAGGGACCGGAAAGCGCTTGAGCGCGGTGTGGCGGGGAATCTCATCGGAAGACTCAATGATGAAGGATTTCGCTTTCGCCATCTCTATTTCCAGTCCTTGCCACGTCACGCCAACGCGTACTTGCGCGAACGGTTGCTCTCCGTTGACCTGATCTGGCGGAGGCGCATTGGCCGTAACTCGCGCTAAAGCACCTTAGTCTTGACGTTCCATCCTCGCGCCCTCAGTTTTCCCTTCGCCAACATGTGGTCTATAACTTCATGCCATTACGGCCCACATGATTCCCAGAATCACGACCAGGTAGACGATCATGTTGAACATCGATCGGATGAGACCGGCGTCACTCTCCGGCTCGACTCCCAATCGTTCACAGATTTTTGTGCCCGGCCAAAGCATCATCTCACTAAACGACATCAGGGTGCTCCAAGATTTGGTCCGAAGACCGGTTTCTAGTCGATGGTTTCGGCGCGCACCGCGAGGCCGTACGGCCACGCAGCAGACCGCGGGTCAGTGGCGAGAGGGGGCCTGCTCCGATTGCAGTCCGCGCTGCTCAGGCGACTAGCCGATCCGCCTCGACGCTGACCGCGTCGGAAGGGCGTGGCGGTCGCCGTCCCTTCGAGACATCGCTCGTCAGAAGGTCGGCAGACCCGCTCATCTTGTTTTCCGGTCTTGGCGAAGCCTTGAGCGTCCCTTCGTCCTGATTGGGCAGGACGTTCCCGACGCGGTCGAGCGCGACGCGGCGCCCCGTCTCCTTTGAGCGAAAGACCATCTGCGGCGTGTCGTCGTCGCTGGCGCCGAGTTCGTACCAATAGCTGATCGTTCCCAGCCGCAGGTGGTCCTCCAGTTCGACGCGGCCGATCGAGAACGCCTGCGCGAGACGGTCCAGGTCAACCTCCGTCCGATCATTGCAAAGCTTCAGGCTCAACATCGGCATCTCCCGCGCTGCGTCTTGGGCCGCTCCGGGTCACTTCGAAGCGGCAGGTGGTCCTTAATCGGTATTTACAATGCCTATTATAGAATCTACACCAGATGCAAGCCCGACGTGACGAGGTGCCAATGGCCCGCGCTGCCGCAGACCTTCCGCCGCCGCCTTCGGCCCGACCCGCCGTGACCGCCGAACTGATGGCACGGACCGGGCTCGACGAGGCGCTGCTGACCAAACTGGTGCATCGCTTCTACGAGAAGGTTCGTGCCGATACGGTGCTGGGTCCGATCTTCGCCGCCCGCATCGAGGACTGGGGGCCGCATCTCGAGCGGATGGTGAGGTTCTGGTCGTCGGTCGCGCTCATGACCGGGCGGTACCACGGTGCACCGGTGCCGAAGCATGCGGACCTGCCGGTGAGCTGGGAACATTTCGAGCGCTGGCTCGCTCTCTTCGGTGAGACTGCGCACGAGGTCTGTCCGCCCGAGGGGGCGGCTCACGTCATCGAACGTGCCGAGCGCATTGCCCGCTCGTTGCACATCGCTGTTCGCGAGGCGCAGGCGCCTCCCGACGCCGTTCCGACGCTGCGCTGACGAAAGGACACCCGATGAACGACGCTGTCCCGATTCACCACGCGACCGAGCTGACCCGCTTCATCGAGAGCCGCTATCATGCGCGCCACCGCGAGCAGCTTCCAATGCTGCTGAAGCTGGCCGAGATGGTCGAGGATCTCCATTGCGGCGAAGAGGGGGTGCCGGACGGCCTCCACGATCTCCTGCGCCGGATGGCAGAAGAGCTGGAGATGCACATGACGAACGAGGAGCTCGTCCTTTTTCCCGCTATCCGCAAGGGTGGTGGTCGGGCTCTCGCCGAGGCAATCGCCCCGATCCGCGCCAATCATGCCGAGCACGACCACCAATTGGCCGAGATCCGGAGGCTGACCAATGATCTCGCACTGCCCGAAGGAGCCTGCAGCAGCTGGAACACGCTCTATGCAGGCCTGGCGGAATTCGCCGATGACCTGAGCGAACATGTCCGGCTAGAAGATGACGTGCTGTTCCCAAGGTTCGAGAGAGCGGCCTGAGGGTTCGGCACAGGACACCCCCCAAGTTCAACCAGAGAGGAGCCAAAACCGTGCAACAGCTTTCCGCCACCATCGTCTGCCTGGCCGCGCTTCTAGCCGCGCCGGCCATTGCTCAGGGCACCTCCCAAGAGTCCGCGGGGGACGCTGCCGCTGCCGAGGAGTCCTGGCTGCCGTCTCTCATGACCGACACGCCGGCCGAGGGTTTCGACCTCGCAGTCTCGATGGCGCGCAAGGCGGTGACTACCACGCAGACGGACACCGACATCCTGCATGCGCTGCGCCCCAACTATTCGCACGATCCGCAAAGCCTGATCGACGTCTCGGGCGTCGTGGCCGACTACTTCGCCACGATCGCAGCCGCCAACGACTACTGGCGCGAATAGTCGAGGCGGCGCATGTCGGACGTCCGATTCCCGAAGCCCACGCGTGAGACAGCCGAGCGCCGCCACGCGCTCGCCCCGGAAGCCGATAAGGCGTTCAGGGCCTTCACCAAGGCGGTCTTCGCCGAGGGCGCACTCGACACCCGGACCAAGCAGCTGATCGCGGTCGCGGTGGCCCATGTGACGCAGTGCCCGTGGTGCATCGAAGGCCACGTGAAGGCCGCGCGGCGCGAAGGCGCGAGCGCCGAGCAGATCATGGAGGCGATCTGGGTCGCGGCCGAGATGCGGGCGGGCGCGGCCTTCGCCCATTCGGTCAAGGCGCTGGACCTCTTGAAGGACTCCGGGGAGGAGTGAGCCGGGCGCCGGACATCAGGATCGCGCGCGTCCACGATGCGCCCGACGCGATGCCCGGCGCCCGGCTTCTGGTGGACCGGGTCTGGCCGCGGGGCGTCACCAAAGCCAAACTTCGGCTCGACGAGTGGATCCGCGATGTCGCGCCGAGCACTGAACTTCGCAAGTGGTTCGGCCACGATCCCGAACGGTGGGACGCATTCCGCGAGCGCTACCTTGCCGAACTCGAACGCAATCCGGAGGCGGTGGACCGCTGCCTTGGCTGGTGCCGCAAAGGGCCCATCACGCTCCTCTTTGCGGTGAGAGACCGGGAGCACAACCAGGCCGTGGTGCTGCGCGAGCACCTCACCGCATGCCTGAGGCAGCAGCGATGACCCCGCGCACAACAACCGAGAAACCTCGACCGACATGACCAGCACAGCCGAACAGATGCGCGCCTGGCGCGGGTCCGTCCTTCTGACCTACGGGTTTCGTCCGTTCTTCTTCGGCGCCGGGGTTTGGGCGGTCGTTGCCATGGCGCTCTGGGTGCCGATGCTGAGCGGGATCATCGCGTTGCCCACCGCGTTCGACCCGGTGTCGTGGCACGCGCACGAGTTCCTCTTCGGCTATCTCGGAGCGGTTGTCGCGGGCTTCCTGCTGACGGCGGTGCCGAACTGGACCGGGCGGCTGCCCATTGTGGGTTGGCCGCTCGGCGGCCTCTTCGCATTGTGGATTCTCGGCCGGGTCGCGGTCGCCTTCTCGGCGGGAATACCGCCCATGCCGGTTGCCGTGGCCGACCTCGCTTTCCCGGTCGTGCTCGCCGCCGCGATCGCGCGCGAGATCGTCCGGGGGCGCAATTGGCGCAACCTGATCGTCCTGGCGATGCTGTCCGTGCTGATCCTCGGCAACGCGGTCTTTCACTGGGAGGCGGCCCGGGGTGCCTATGCCGCCCAAGGAACGGGGCTGCGCCTCGGGCTCGGGGCCGGCATCATGATGGTCGCCGTGATTGGCGGGCGGATCGTGCCGTCCTTCACGCGCAACTGGCTGGTCAAGCGCCAGAGTTCGGTCCTGCCCGCCCCGCCGATGCAGCTTTTCGACTGGCTGGCGCTGCTGGTCCTCGGCCTCGCGCTCCTGCTCTGGGTCGTGGCGCCGGGTGCGGGTGTCACCGGCGCGTCGCTTCTCGTCGCGGGACTTCTGCATCTGGGGCGGCTGGCGCGGTGGGCCGGGCACCGGACCGGGGCCGAGCCGCTGGTGCTGGTCCTGCACGCGGGCTACGCCTTCGTGCCGCTCGGGGCGCTGGCGGTCGGGGCGGCTGTCCTGTGGCCGGGAGTGCTCGGGACGGCTGCGGCGCAACATGTCTGGATGGCGGGAGCTCTCGGGCTGATGACGCTGGCGGTGATGACGCGGGCGACGCTGGGCCACACCGGGCAGGCGCTGACAGCCGACGCCGGCACGGTCGCGATCTACCTGCTGCTGATCCTGTCGGTCGGGGCGCGCTTTCTTGCCGGGCCGCTGCCGGGGCTCGCGCCGGCGCTCCACACCGTTTCCGGCCTGGCCTGGATTGGCGCCTTCGGCGGCTTCTCCGCCCTCTATGGACGCCGCCTCCTGAGAGCCCGGCCGGAGCGCTGAGCGGATGGGCTGGATCGAGTTCATCACGGTCTTCGCAGGGTTCTACATCCTGCACTCGGTCCCGGTGCGCCCACCGGTGCGGCCGTGGCTGGTCGCGCGGCTGGGCCACGCCGGCTTCGGGATCGCCTATTCGCTCCTGTCGCTCGCGATGCTCGCGGCAGTGTTCGTCGCGGCGGACCGCGCGCCGTACGTGCCGCTCTGGCCGGAGCCGCCCGGCGCGCACTGGCTGGTACTGGCGGCGATGACGGCCGCCGGCCTGATCCTGGCCTTCGGCCTCTTCCGGCCCAACCCACTTTCCTTCGGCGGCACGCGAAACCCCACGTTCGACCCGCAGAACCCGGGCCTCCTGCGCTGGGTGCGCCACCCGGTGCTGGCGGCGTTCTTTCTGTGGTCGGGCGCGCACCTGGTGGTGAATGGTGACGTCGCTCATGTGGCGATGTTCGGCAGCTTCGCCGCATTCGCGCTCGTCGGCATGCGGATCGTCGACCGCCGCCGCCGGCGCGAGATGGGCGACGAGGTCTGGCAGCAGATGGTGGCGCGGATGTGCGCCGCGCCCGTTGCGCTGCCGCGGGCCGCCGTTCTGCGCGTTGCCGGTGCCCTCGCCTCGGTAATCGTCCTGATCCTGCTGCACCCGTGGTTCGCGGGCGTCGGCGTGCTCTGGCGTTTCCTGCCGTAGTTCAGGATTCCGCGCCGGCCGAGACGATGCGATCAAGCGCGGCGGTGATCGGTATTTCAGCCCACGGCTCGCCAGAGGTCTGCGCGAGCGCCGCGGCAACGCCCGCGACCGCTCGCGCCACCGCTGCCTCAAGCTCGAGCCCGAGGGCGAGCCGCGCGACCGTCAGGCCGGAGAGCAGATCGCCTGTCCCGGCCGGGCGGACCGGCAGGCGCGCGACCTCGTTCGCGATGCAGCGCCTGTCGCTCGCCGTCACCGTGGCCAGCCGGCCGGGACGACCTTCCACCGGCACCGACGTCGCGACCACCGCGGGACGGCCGAGCGCCTCCTTCGCCTCGACGACCGCCTCGATTCCGGTGATCGCTACGCCCGAGAGCGCCGCGAGCTCGAAGGCGTTCGGCAGGACGAGGTCGGCGAGTGGCACAAGCTCGGCGGTGAACGCCGCGCGCACAGCCTCGTCGGCGAAGAAGCCAAGATCCGCATCGCCCATCACCGGGTCGCAGGCATAGACGAGGCGCGGGTTCGCGGCCTTGGCCTGCTGCACAAACCCCGCCACCGCCGACGCGGTCTCGGCCCGGCCCATGAAGCCGGACAGGACCACCGCCGCCCGTTCGTGAACCCCGCGCTCGACGAGGCCCGCAAGAATCTCGGCGACGAGGTCGGGCTCGAGCAGCCGACCGCGCATCGTCGGATAGTGCGGATGGTTCGAGAGTAGCGTGGTCGGGACTTCGACCACGTCGACGCCGCAGGCACGCATCGGATAAGCGGCGGCGGAATTGCCGACATGGCCCCATGCGACCTGGCTCTGGATCGAGATGACGAGAGGCAGGGGCTTCTCGGCGCCATGCTCGCTCGGATCGCTCATTCCGGTGTCTCGAGGCGGCGCGTCCAGTCCTCCGTGCGGCCGTTAGCGAGCCGGGCCTCCGCCATGTTCCGCCACCTCTCGGGCAGCTCAGGCAGCGCCGTGAAGGCGGCGAGCGCGGGGCGATCGAGCCGGTCGCGATAGAGCAGGCGCCAGACTCGGTCGAGACTCCATTCTGGATGCGGACGCGCGACGAGCCGCGCCGTTTGTCCCGGCGCGATCTCGCCCGGCTCGAGGACGCGGAAGTACCAGCCCGTTCGACCCGTCGCCTGCACACGCCGCGCCATGTCCGGCCGCTCGAAGCGGAGGTTCAGCCGCCAGCAGGGCTGACGCGCCTGGCTCACCTCGAGTAGCACGCCGCCGAGTCGCCACCGGTCTCCAAGGCAGATGTCAGCCTCCGCCGCTCCCTCGACGACGAGGTTCTCGCCAAAGGCGCCGCGGCGGAACTGGGGTGCCAGATCAGGAAGATCGTTCGCCCAGTCGGGGTAGTGGCCTGCGGAATAGGCGTGGACGGCCTTGTCCGGCCCGCCGTGATTGCGGCGATCGCCCTGCGCGTCGCCGTCGAGCCCGCAGGCGGTGGCGGCAATCGGTTCCGCGACGCGATCCTTTCGGATTCCGCTCGGGACGGCCCTCGGGCCGAGCGGTCGCACGCGCCCGACGCGCACTTCTGAGACCAAGAACTCTGTCATGGCAGGAACCCCGATGCCTCCAACGCACGACGGACGCAACACCGACCAGACATGACACGCCTCTGCGGCGCCGGCGCATCGACATGGGTGGCGCGCAGGAACGAATGCGATCCATCCCTGCACCTTGAGAGATGGACCCTGCTCCATCGGGCGCGTAGCATTGACGTGCCACCACAATGGAAAACCGCCAATGCAACCCTCCGCCGAATATGCGGATGGGCCGCCGGAAAATGCATCACAAGGTACTGCACAAAAACCGCAACCTCCTGTCACGGCTTTCCGAGCCGGAGAGAACAGCGTGGCGCGGTCGGGCCGATCTCGCCACAGTCTTCTGGGGATACGGCGTACTCGCGACTTCGGCCCTCATCGTGCTGCACGCCGCCGCGCTGATGCTGCGGCAGGCGGCATTCCAGGAGGTGCTGATCGTCACTTCAGCGCTCTATACGGGCTGGATCCTGGTCGCGATATGGTGCTGCTCGTCGCAGGCGCATCCATTCTGGGAGACGCTGGCGCGGTGGCTGACGGTCGCGTGGGCGCTCAATAGCGGCTTCGTGCTCGCCTTCCTGCAGATCGAGCTTCTGGTTCGGGCCCTTGGCAGGTAGCTTACCAGGCTCTCCCGAGCACGGGTCGCGCATCGCTGTCGTCCTCGAGGGGGCACGGCTCCTGTTTCCAGGCTATTTCGCTCTGGTCATGGCGACCGGCGTGATCTCGATCGCGTGCGAGCTCTTGGGGCTGCGGCCGGTCGCGCTCGGCCTGGTTGCCTTTAACTGGATCGCCTATCCCGTGCTCTGGATGCTGACGCTGATCCGCGTCGTGCGCTTTCCCAGGCTGCTGATGCTTGACGTCTTCAACCATCAGCGTGCGCCGGGCTTCTTCACGCTCGTGGCCGGCACCTGCGTGCTCGGCACCCAGAACATGATCGTGCTCGAGGCGCGGGGCCTGGCGACGACGCTCTGGTGGCTAGGGCTGGGGCTGTGGTTCATCGTGATGTACACGTTCTTCACCGCCGTCACGGTCCGGGCGCGCAAGCCGACACTCGCGCAAGGCATCAACGGCGCCTGGCTCATCGCCGCGGTCGCGACGCAGTCGATCGTCGTTCTGCGGGCGGCGATCGACACCGGCGCCCCGCCGCACGAGGCGATCCAGTTCCTCACGATCACGATGTTCATGATCGGGTCGATGCTCTACCTCGCGATCATTCCGCTGATCTTCTATCGGCTCACCTTCGTGGCGCTGAGCCATGCCGAGTTCAGCCCGCCCTACTGGATCAACATGGGCGCGGTCGCGATTTCGGCGCTGGCCGGCTCGCTGCTGCTCCTGCAAGGCGATGTCTGGCCCCTCGTCGGGCCGCTCATTCCGTTCATCAAGGGGTTCACGTTCTTCTTCTGGGCGACCGCGACCTGGTGGATCCCGTTCCTCTTCGCGCTGATGACCTGGCGCTACCTCTGGAAGCGCGACAGGTTCCGCTACGAACCGGCGGTCTGGGGCATGATCTTTCCGCTTGGCATGTACACCACCAGTTCGCTCCAGTTCGACCGCGCCATGGGCTACGGCTTCCTCGATCCGCTGCCCGAAACGCTCGTCTTCGTCGCGCTGGCCGCCTGGGCTCTCGCCGTCATCGGCCTGGTCCGCCGGCTGGTAGGGATGGTCGTCGCGGCTTGATTGCAGCTCTCGCCTCCATGCGATCGAGCTGCGTTACCAGATGCGGCGCTGGTTCTTTCTGTCCTATGGCCGGCGCTGACCGATCAACCGGACCGCAGGCTTTCCTGCAACTCTCGCTGGAAGAACGCCTGGTCGGTCTCCGCCGGACGCGGGCCGCGCTCCAGGGATCGCGCGAGTTCGAAGAAGCCTCTTCCGGGCAGTATTCCCGATCCCCGGCTGACGGCGCGGGCGGCGATGAACGGGCGGCCGGTTTCCGCATCCTCGCGCATCGTCACCTCGAGGGCATTCGTCACCTCACGAATGGAGCCGGGCATAGACATCCCCAGGTCTCGGGCGATCTGTCCATACGTGACCGGCAGCCTGCCGGCAGGCAGAGCTTCCAGATGCTGGCGCACCTGGTCCGCAAGCGCGGTGCGCGCGTCTTCGGAGGCGGCTTGTTCGCGGGGCGGTGGAACCTCCTGGGCACTACCATCGGGCAGGATCTCGGCCGCCCAGGTGCGCTGCGGGCTGCGAACCGTTACACGAATGTTGCCGACCGTGGCGTCCTCGCTGTGCTCGGTCACGATGTCGCCGCGCGAAAAACCGTCGAGCAATTGCTCACGCTCGAGGCCCAGCCGGGGCGCGAGATAGGCCGGGTCGATCGCCAACTGGCCACCCTCCCAGCGAAGGGAGGCGGCCGGAATGGGGCGGGCGAAGGCGGGACTTCGCCCCGGCGCGTCGCGATAGTAGGGAGTGGTTCCGCTGCCGTGGTCGGTGACATCCACGATCTCGCGAACCCCCGGCACGGCGGCGCGCAGCATGGTTTCGACGCCATTCCTGAGCGTCATGGACGAGGCCGCACAGCCTTGGCAGCCGCCGGACATGCGCAGATATACGACACCGTTCTCGACACGTTCTGCGGACACGTGGCCACCATGCCTGGCAATGGCGGGGTTGGCCTGTCGGTCGAGGACCACGGTGACCGCGGCCAGGATCGCCGCATCGTCGTCACCTTGCGGCGCGGCGTCAGACGTGTCGCCGAGCGGGGGATCGGCGCTGTCCAGGACCCGCCGGATCGCCGCAGCGATCTGCGCCTTGAGCGCCTGCCAGTCGTGGCCTTGGGCTCGCGTGACGAGGATCGTCTCGCCCGTCACCTGCACCTTGCGCACACCGTCGATCGCGAAGAGGGCCTTCGCCAGAGGGGCCTCGTCATCGGGTCCGTCGAAGCTGACCGTCCGGCCCGCCTGCACCGGCGCGCCGAGGATGAAGCGCATCGTGCTCGGGTCGCGCGGCGAGGCCTGGGCGCGGATGCGGCGGTGCAGGCCGGTGTCAGACATCCTCGGCCTCGACACCTTCGATCTCGCGCAGTGCGCCAAACGTGTAGATCCCCGAGCGGTGCCCGTCGCTGAACGCCACGCCGAGAGCGTAGTTGCCGACGCTCCAGATCCGCGTCGGGACCACGTCCAGTGGCACGGCCTCGGGGTCGAGCAGGCGCTTGCCGCTCATCTCGTCGCGGCAGGCCGCGCAGCAGCAGGAGAGCCGCAGATCACGCGGGTCGATCGTCTGAGCACGGCCGTCTCCCCACCGGATCGTCAGTCCGGCAGCGTCGTAGTCGAGCGCCAGCGGCCGGTCCGGGGGCGTATCGGGCGTGGGTGCGGCCGGCGCGGGCTTGCCTTCGCCGGCCGCGAGGTGCCAATCGAAAGGCGTTTGAAGCCCAACGGCCGGGTTCATGGCGCCGGTCAGCGCGTCGGCGATCAGCCCGTAGGCTTGCGCCGCCGGACTGTCCGGCGCTGTCGCCACGAGCGGCGCACCGTTGTCTCCGCCATCCACGATCGCCGGGTCGAGTGGAATGGCGCCGAGAAACGGCACGTCGAGGCTTTCCGCGATCCTGCGCCCGCCGCCCTGATGGAAGATATCGGTGACTTCCCCGCAAGAGGGGCAGGTGAAGCCGCTCATGTTCTCGATGATCCCGAGGATCGGCACGTTCACCTGTTCCAGCATGCGCAGACCTCGCCGCGCGATCTTCAGGCTCACATCCTGCGGTGTGCTGACGACGACGGCGCCGGTCAGCGGAAAGGACTGCGCCAGCGTCAGTTGCGTGTCGCCGGTGCCCGGCGGCAGATCCAGGAACAGAACGTCCAACTCGCCCCAGTCGACCTGCGTGACGAACATGCGGAGGTACTTCGTCACCATGGGTCCGCGCAGGATCGCGGGCTTGTCGTCGCCGGTCAGCATCCCCATCGAGATCACCTTGACGCCCTGCGCCTCGGCGGGGATGACCTTCTTGTCGGGCGACATGGCCGGCGGTCGGTCGCCGGGGATGCCCAGCATGCCAGGGATCGACGGGCCGTAGAGATCGGCATCCACGAGCCCGACGCGCAGCCCCTGCCGCGCCAGCATCACCGCCAGGTTGGTGGCAACGGTGGACTTGCCGACCCCGCCCTTGCCGCTGGCAATGGCGATGAGTCGGCCGAGATGCGACAGGGGCGCGGCCGGTGCCGGATCAGAAATCGGCTTCGGATTGTTCAACGCGTAAACTCCTCGCGGTCTCAGCGAGCGGAAGGGAAGCTGACGGCGATCGGGTCGCTCGCCGGGAACGTGTCGCACAAGGCTTCGTCGAGAATTGCGTCGAGGCGAGCCCGGCGAGCGGCATCGGCCTCTTCAGCAGCATGGGGATCTTTGAAAGTCTCGTCCGCGGCGCCGCTACTGGCGTCGCCTGCACCAGCTTCGTGGCGTTGGCCCGGTGCAGCAGGCGAACGAGGCAGTGGGAAGGTCACGGCGCTGCATTCGAGAACGCTGCCCCGCTCATCCGCGATCATGCGAACGCGACGATCCGCCGAGAAGAAGGTCAGGCGCACCTTGCCCGCATCCTCGGCTTCGCCCTGTTCGAACCGGCTGGTGATGGCGCCTTCACGCATGCCCAGTCTCAGGTCTTCGGCACTGATCGCAAATGCTTGCGCAAGGATGCCTGCGTCCACCTGAACGCCATCATTGATGTATTCGATCCGGGTCATCGGTTCCTCCATCCTTCTGGGTCATCCGGCTGCGGCCGGGGATTGGCTGCTGCGCCAGGCGCAGTCCGCCAGGGTTGTCTTGTCCAGCTCGTTCATGAATGCCTCCTGCGCCGCGGCGAGCTGGGGCCTAAGCAGGCATTGCGGCTTCAACACGCAGGCGCCGCCGTCCGCGCGGAAACATTCCACAAGCGCGAAACGCTGCTCGAGATGGCGCACGACTTCGCCCACCGTGATCGCCTGTGCCGGGCGAGCCAGCGTAAGCCCGCCACTCCTGCCGCGCTGGCTTCTGACGAAGCCGCCGCGGCCAAGATCCCTTACTACCTTGGCCAGATGGTGCTGAGAGATCGCGAACTCTTCGGCGATCGCTCCGGTCGAGACCGCCTCGTGGGGCGCTCCGGCCAGACGCATCAGAACCCGCAAGCCGTAATCGGTGAATGCCGCAAGCCGCATCGTCGACCCTTATCTGGTATTGACAGGACGTAATATAGCCGATCAAATCGGTACTTCAAATGCCGATTTGTGGTGGAGTCGGGCGACGTGAAGCCTGACGGGTGCCTAGACGAGGATTCGCAGGAGATGACGACTCCTGCACCCGGCAGTTCCGCCTGCGCGAAGCAACCGTGGAGAGAGCCATGACCGAGAGAGCCCACCCACTGCACGACCAGAGTGTCGGCGAGATCGCCGCGCGATTGGCCGGCGCCTCCAATGTCTTTCGCCGGTTCGGGATCGACTTCTGCTGCCAGGGACACGTGTCGCTGAAGGACGCGGCCAACCATCGCAGTTCCGACCTGGATGAGCTGGAAACGGCGCTCGACGCGCTCGATCCGTCGGCCCCGCAGCCAGTCCCGCAGGAAACCGGCGCGCTGATTGAGCATATCAAGACCTGCTATCACGACGTGCACCGACAGCAGATCCCGGAGCTGATCGCCCTCTCGCGCAAGGTAGAGGCGGTTCATGTGAACCATCCGAATGTGCCGGCAGGCTTGGCCGAGACCTTGCAGCACGTTTGGGGCGAGCTGGAGGTGCACATGAAGAAGGAAGAGCTGATGGTCTTCCCGGCCATGCTGCGTCAGCGAGCAGGTTCACTCGCCGAGCCGATTCGCGAAATGCGACACGATCACAACGACCATGCCGCGTTTCTCGATCAGATCGGGCGCCTGACAGACGACTACACTCCGCCCCAGGATGCCTGCCGGTCCTGGCGGACGCTCTATGACGGAGTGGCCCAGTTCCGCGCGGACCTGATGGAGCACGTCCATCTCGAGAACAACGTGCTGTTCCCACGCTTCGAAACAGCCGCATGACATCTCTGCCAGCTGCTCCGAAGGCGGGCGGCTGGCAACGCCGCTGCCAGAGATGGGGTGGATGCCGCTCTCTCCCCAACGGCGTCACAATGCGCCAAGCTTGTGATGCTGAAGTCACAAGAGGAACGAGAGGGCATCCGTGAAGAAAGTTAGCATCATCGGCGTCGACCTGGCAAAGAACGTATTCCAGCTGCACGGCGCGGCCGCGGACGGAACGGTGCTGTTCCGCAAGAAGTTGTCGCGGCCACAGTTCCAGCGCTTCATCTTCGAGCATCCGCGGTGCCTCGTCGCCATGGAAGCCTGCGGCGGAGCGCATTACTGGGCGCGCGAAATGGAGCGGGCCGGCCACGAGGTGAAACTGATCGCGCCGCGCTACGTGGTGGGGCTATTGCGCAGGATAAGGGCAGGGCTACGCCGACCTCGGGCGCCCCTCTGATCCTCCCAACGCACCCGGCCCTCCCGCGCCCATGAGATCGCGTCATCGAGGCGGTCATCCACCCAGTACACCTCTCCGTCCACAACGAAGCTGGGCGAACCGAAAATCCCGAGGCCCATGGCACGCCCCGTCTCTTCCGCAAGGGCAGCGACGGCGGCTTCACCCGACGCATGGGACCGAGCCGCGACTCCGGCCCGACTCACCGGTATCCGATGCCGGTGACGTAATCCATCAGCAGGGTCTCTTCGTGCTCGCGATCCGCGAGCAGGGCCACGAGCACATCGCGTGCGGCAAGCACGCCCAGGGGACCCCCGGCGCCGTCCACCACCGGCAAATGCATGAACCCCGTCCGCTTCATCCGGGCCCAGATGTCATCGAGCGACTCCGAGGGTGTGCAGTACTCGACTTCGGCGGTCATCGCGGCTTGGACGGATTCCGTGCAGGAACAGCCGGTGCAATGGCTGATGCGAGCGACGATGTCCGTGCGGCTGACCACACCACGAAGAACGCCGCTCTCGTCGCAGACGATGATCAGCAGGGTCTCCGGGCGGTCGAAGGCCTGCGCGGCGTCGACCAGTCGCGCCGAGCGATCGACCGTGACAAGGCGGCGGCTGGCCCTTTCGAGAAGGGTCGCGGGGATCACGGTCCTGCCCCCGGTCCGATGTCTGTGCCGGGTGCGCCCGGATTTTGCGTGCCAGTCCTGACCGGAAAAGTCGCCCGCGTCAGGATGTGTCCGCCCGCATCCACGATGAACCGGCAGGCGCGGCCGCCGTGGTGAAAGGTCAGACGCCAGCGCCCGGCATCCTCGCCCACCCCGGCCTCGCAGCGCGAGGTGATGGTCCCCGCGCGCATCCGCGCCCTGGTCTCCTCCTGCGACAGGCCGAACGCGTCCGCCAACAGGGACGCGTCGATGACAAAATCGTCTGCGTTGCGTTCGACCGGTGTCATGGCGCATCTCTCCAATAGTCATTCGCCGCCGCCACGGTGGCGAAATGCGTTGCCACGACCTGGCTCGAGGCGATCAGCGCGTCGGCATTTTCGGCGTAGACCGGGCGCAGCTTGTCGCGCACCTCGGCGTCCGGCTGGGTCATCTTGATCGCGACGCGGGCCATCTTGACGGCCAGTTCATAGCCTTCTTGCGGTGTCGCTGTCTTCAAGGTGGGGAGCCATGTGGTCATCGAGCATTCCTTCCGTTTTTTGGTTGCTTGTTTCTGATGCCCGACGGTTGCAACCGCCGGGTTGATGGTCTGTCAGCCTGCCCTCAATGGTTCGAGCGCGATATCGGCGAGCGTCGCGCGATCGAGGTCGGCGAGAAAGGCCGCCTCGGCCGAGCGCATGCGCGCCTTGAGCCGACAGCGGCCGTCAAGCGTGCAGGCGCCGCCACCCCCGCTCAGGCATTCGACGAGCGGCTGGCCCTCTTCAAGCAGGCGCACAACGGCGCCGAGCCGGATCTCCGACGCAGGCCGGGCCAGTGCCGCCCCGCCGCCACCGCCGCGCCGGGTTTCGATCAGCCCGGCCTGCGCAAGCCGCTGCATGATCTTGGCCAGATGGTTGCGCGACAGCCCGAACTCGTCGGCCAGATCGGCGGTCGAAAAGGCGCGATCCGGCGCGCTCGCCATGCGCATCAGCATGCGCAGGCCGTAGTCGGTGAAGGAGGTGAGGCGCATCGCCGCGAGTGGCCTGCAGGAATTGGTATTTACAGCAGGTCTAGCCTTGTTTGCAAGACCCGAACCGCGAGGCCGTCATGTCCACCGCCGAACCATCCGCACAGATCGCCTCCGCCCGGCCGGAGATGACGGCGGCCATCATGGCGGAAACGGGCCTCGACGAGGACGTCCTGCGCGACCTCGTCCATTCCTTCTACGCCAAGGTCCGCCGCGATGCGGTGCTCGGCCCGATTTTTGCTGCGCGGATATCGGACTGGGACCCTCACCTTGAGCGCATGGTCGCCTTCTGGTCCTCGGTCGCGCTGATGACCGGCCGCTACCATGGCCGCCCGGTGCCCGCGCACACGCCGCTGCCGATCCACGGGGCCCATTTCGAACGCTGGCTGGGACTGTTCCGCGAGACCGCGCGGGAGGTTTGCTCCCCCGCGGGCGCCGCGCATGTCATCGAACGGGCCGAACGCATTGCCCGCTCGCTCCACATCGCCGTCACGGAGGCACAGGCTGCCCCCGACGCCATTCCCGCCTTGAGCTGATGAAAGGATCCCCAGATGTCCGATGCCGCCCCGATCCACGACGCCGCCGAACTGACCCGCTACATCGAGACGCGGTACCACGCGCGACACCGCGAACAGTTGCCGCCGCTGGCCGCGATGGCCGCGAAGGTCGAAGACGTGCACTTCGGCGACGACCATGTGCCCGATGGGCTCTCGGACGTCCTGCGCCGCATGATCGGCGAGATGGAGGTCCACATGAAGAAGGAGGAATTGATCCTCTTTCCCGCCATCCGCAGGGGTGGCGGCCCCGGCATCGAGAACCCGATCGCCGTGATGCGGGCCGATCATGACGACCACGCCGCAGAGGTCGCCGAAATCCGCCGTCTGACCCGCGAACTGACACTGCCCGAAGGCGCCTGCGGCACCTGGACGGCACTCTATGCGAGGCTGGACGAATTCATCACCGATCTCGAGGAACACATGCGGCTGGAAAACGACGTGCTGTTTCCGCAGTTCGAGCCTGGAAACACCGCTCATGCCTGATCTTCATTTTCCACAGGCAACGCGCGCCCATGCCGAGCGGCGGCACGCCCTTGCGCCAGCGGCGGACGACGCCTTCCGCGCCTTCTCCAAGGCGGTGTTCGCCGAAGGCGCGCTCGATGCGCGCACCAAGCAGATCATCGCCGTGGCCGTTGCCCATGTCACGCAATGCCCCTGGTGCATCGAGGGCCATGTCAGGGCGGCCCGGCGCGCGGGTGCCACGCCGGAGCAGATCATGGAGGCGATCTGGGTCGCCGCCGAGATGCGGGCCGGCGCCGCCTTCGCCCATTCGATCAAGGCGCTGGACCTGATGGAGGACGACCCCGCGTCATGACGGATGGCCTGTATCCCGCGCTGCGCACACCGCTCTGCGATCTGCTGGGCTGTGACGTGCCGATCCTGCTGGCCGGCATGGGCGGCGTGTCCCGCTGGGAGTTGGCGGCGGCTGTGGCCAAGGCTGGCGGCTATCCGACGCTCGGCATGGTGCGCGAGGCGCCCGAGCTGATCGCGCGCGAAGTTCAGGCGCTGCGGGCGGCGACCGACCGGTCCTTCGCGGTCAACCTGATCCCGGCGGCGACCGACCCGGACCTGCTCGACGCCCAGATCGCCTGCTGTCTCGACCTCGGCGTCGGGGCCTTCTCGTTCTTCTGGGACGTGGTGCCCTCGGCTGTGGAGCGCGTGAAGGCGGCGGGCTGCCTCGTCCTGCACCAGGCCGGCACGGTGCAGGCGGCGCGCGATGCCGAGGCAGCGGGTGCGGACGTGTTGATCGCGCAGGGCGTCGAGGCGGGCGGGCACGTCCACGGGCGCATCGGCGCCTTCGCCCTGACGGCGGAGATCCTGTCCGGGTCCCGGGTGCCGGTCGTTGTCTCCGGCGGGATCGTCGATGGACGGGGGCTCGCCGCCGCCCTCGCCATGGGGGCAGTGGGCGTGCATTGCGGCACGGCCTTTCTGGCGACCACCGAATCCTTCGCCCATGACAGGCACAAGCGCCGACTGGCGGCGGCCCCGGCTGCGGACACCGTTCTCACCGATGTCTTCGTTCTGAACTGGCCGCGCGGCGCGGCCGTTCGCGTTCTGGCCAATACCGTGACGGAGGCGCTCGGCGACCGCCTTCTGGGTCACGACCCCGACGCCCTGCCGCGGGAGCCCATCGCCTGGGACGATGGCGTTCCCCGCCTGCGGTTCAGCACGGATTCGCCCCTGCGCACGACGACGGGGGATCTGGAGGCGATGGCGCTCTATGCAGGCCAGGGCGTGGGGCGGATCACGGACGTCGTTCCCGCCGGCGAGCGCCTGCGCCTGATGGCGGACGAGGCGACAGTCTTGCTGGGCCGCTTCCGGTCCGACGGTTGCGGGCACGAGGAGGCACGTCATGGCGGGGAATGACGGGTCCGAGGGCCGCTACGCCTCTCCGCCCTGCATGGCGGGCGAGATCGCGCCCGATTATTTCGATCCGCTGGGCGTCGACCCGGAACAGGCGCGCGACGTCGCGCGCCGGCGCCGGGCCGAGCGCCTGCGACTGCGCGCCGAGCGCCAGGCGTTGAGCGTGGATGCGCGGGTCGCCGTGGGGGCCGCGTTGTCGGGTCACCTGCGCGACCTTCTGGCAGACCGTTTCGGCGACATGCGGGATCGCGTCTTCTCGGCCTACTGGCCGATCAAGGGCGAGCCCGACCTGCGCCCCCTGATGGCTGATCTGCACGGGACGGGCGTCCAGGTCGCGCTGCCCCTCGTCGAGGTCAAACAGGCCCCGCTCGTCTTCCGCCGCTGGACGCCGGAGACACGCATGGTGCGGGGTGATTGGAACATCCCTGTTCCGCCGCCGGAGTCAGAGGTCGTGACGCCGGACGTGGCCCTTGCTCCGCTTGTCGGCTGGGACCGGGCCGGCTATCGGCTCGGCTATGGCGGCGGCTACTTCGACCGCACGCTCGCGCATCTCGCGCCGCGCCCCTTCGTTATCGGCATAGGCCTGCAGGCGGCCGAACTCGCGACGATCTACCCGCAGCCCCACGACGTGCCGCTGGACGCGATCATCACCGAGGAGGGTGTGCAGGTCATGCGCCTGGCCGAGCGGACGGAACAGCATGACCCCGCAGAGCACACCTCTGGTGCGACGGAGAGACCACAATGGCGCTGAAACATGCCGCCGCAGGCGAGGCCGTCGATCTCCGCCCGCTCGGCGCCCGTCTCTCCGCCGCCAGAACGCACGCCATCGTCCGCACGTCGAGCTTCGAGGCGGTGCGCCTCGTCGTGCCTGCAGGTGTCGAGATCCCCTCGCACAGGGTCCCAGGCCGGATCACCCTCCAATGCATCGAGGGGCACGCCCAGCTCGGGCTGTCCGACGCGACAATCGACTTGCGGGCGGGCGATTGGGTCTATCTCGATGGCGACGAGTCGCATTCGGTGAAGGGAATGGAGGATGCATCGTTGCTTCTGACAATTCTGTTTGCGACCGACGGCAAGACGCCGGAACCTGGTCGTGAATAGAATGCACAGCATGCGCGGCATGTGTTTTCAATTGTTCCCGACAGGTGTTTTCGTTCAGGTACGCTTGTGCCGTTGTGCAGGGCGGCGCGACCGTCACGGATCGGGCATGATCCGTGTTACCGGACGCACGCAGGAGAATGATCGGCGCTGTAACTGATCCCACGTTCCAACTACGATAATGGCGCAAGGCGCGAGGACCGGCAGTTCGACCACGCGATGCAGCGGACAAACCTCACGCACGATAGTTCAGACCAGCCAGAATGAGAGCAGCGCGATGACCGATCACATGCCTGACGACGTGTCGCCTGCCGGGCGTGATCTGCGCGCATACACCGATGAATTGCGGCCACTTTTCCCGGTGGTCAGGAACGACGCCGGCGAATATGTATTGCTTCGACACGCCGATGTCGCCGCCGCCGCCCTCGACGACGTTCGCTTTTCAAGCGCAGTATCCCGCCACCTGCAGATTCCCAATGGTCTGGACGGAGAGGACCACTCCCGATTCCGCAGTGTTGTCGACCGGTACCTGACCGGCGACGCGCTGGAGCCCTTCCTGCCGGTTTTCGAAGGCGTCGCCGTCCGTCTGGTGGCGGCCCTGCCGCGCGGCAAGCCGTTGGATGCGGTCGGCGACATCGGCGCCGTCTTCGCGGTACGCGCGCAATGTGCGTGGCTGGGTTGGCCGTCCGAGTTGGAGCCGCGTCTGCTGAACTGGATGGAGGCCAACCACGCTGCCACCCGATCGGGCGACTACGAACGGACCGCGGAGGTCGCCGGGGAATTCGACGAGATCATCCGGTCCGTACTCGCCCCCCGTCTGTCCGGGACAGACGCGGCCAGCGACGACGTGACCGCGCGGCTTTGCCGCGAGACCGTCGACGGGCGACCGCTGACGGAACCGGAGTTGACCTCGATCCTGCGCAACTGGACCGGGGGTGACCTTGGGTCGATGGCGCTATGCGTTGGTGTGGTCGTCGCGCATCTGAGCCGGGAACCGGACCTTGCGGCGCGGATGCGCACGGCCCCGGACGCTGAAATGGACGCGATCATCGACGAAATCCTGCGTCTGGACGACCCGTTCGTCTCCAACCGCCGGGTCACGACCTGTCCCGTTCGTGTCGGCGGCACGGACATTCCGGCAGGCGCTCGCGTGAAGCTTCACTGGACATCGGCCAATCGCGACGAGGCGGTTTTCGGACGGGGCGATTTCGACCCAAAGCACCATGCCGCGGCAAACCTCGTCTACGGCATCGGCAGACATGTGTGCCCGGGCCGGCTGTTGGCCACCTGGCAACTGCGGATCGCGCTTCGGGCACTGCTTGCTTCCGTGCACAGGATCGAATTTGCGCAAGATATGGAACCGGAACGGGAAGTCTCTCCTGTCGGCGGCTTCCGCCGGGTGTGGATCGTGCTCCACTGATCGGTCGGTGGACCCTGTCCTGGGCATGGGGCATCACCAGCATAAAGATCGTGGCCCCTAGGAGCTGGTTGAAAAAAATTGCTTTAAATTAAGCATTTGTGTAGAGAAGGTTGGATATCAGGCTCATCCCCTCCGCCACTTGCCCTCGCGAAAGCGTTCTCCCGATCCGGCTGCGGCCGGATTTTTCCGTTCTCTTTGAGGGTTATGCGGGGGGGGCTGAGCACTGGCCTCGTCGCCAGGAGGCCCGGAAGCGGTCTCTCAGGGGCGATATTCTCCGGACCTCTCGACTGCCCGATTTTGGTGTAGAGCCTGTATGCCTCAGAAAATAAGGGAACAAATCGAAGGCTGACCTGAACACTTCGATGCTAGTGGCGCCATCGAGATGGAACCGGGATCGAACAACTCTGTCGCGCTCTGGCCGAAACACGAGCTCTATTCTGCTGGCTCGGCGACGGTCGCGTGCTTCGTGATGATGTCCTGCACCTCGCCCGGCTTGAACGCGACATCCCAAGCCCAGCGTCCGAAACCGCCTGCTGCGTTGATCGCCTTCACCCATTCGTTCAGCGCGTCCCGCTTGGCCTTGTTCTGAGGTAACCGTCCGGCGTGACCGCTATCCGTTCCAGCGCCACGGCATCAGGTCATCGACCTTGGTGATCTTGTAGTCGGG
>NZ_CANMEH010000022.1 GCF_947496875.1 uncultured Paracoccus sp.
GCCCAAGGCTGCCAATCCACGCAGACCGGCATGAGCGCTGGGGCTGCGCTCCACCTGGGTCCGTAGCGTGGTGGCTATGCCCAGATGCTCCTGCATAGTTCATCCGGCTGTCGGTGAAACTCCTGCGACTGGGGGTTCTCGAGTTGTTGATCGACAATGGTGGTGAGAGAGGTGACGCCTTTTTTCTCGGCGAGGGCTCGGATCCTTCGTGATCTCTGCTCCGCAGGTCGAAGGTCATCGCGGTCAAAGTCCGACAGCGTCTCGACAAGCGCTTGCCGAAACGCCTCGACCGCTTCCTCGTCGGCGAGGTCGGGAACGTCCTCGGGCAGCTTGAAATCCGGCTCGTTGTCGCCCTCGCGCACGGCGAGGGCAGCTCGGGCGAGGTCGACGCGCGCATCCTCGATCAGCGCCAGAACATGCGGACCGATCGGGGATTCTTTGCGCGCCATGAACTCACCTCAATGAACAACTGCTCTCGATTGATTAAAAACCTGGTAATCATGGAATAATCCGTGATCCGCAAGCCCTGATGTTCTCTCCCTGTTCGCTTTTCCGCATCCCGTTCCTTTGTGATGTCCCGTCCCGGGCGGCTGGGGCTTTTGATCGGTAGCACACCATCGATCATGGCCACCGAAACATGAAACGCCCGAACCCGCTCCCTCCCGACCAGATGAGCGCCGCTGAGCACCGCGCCGAACTGTGCGGCCTGCTTGCGCTCGGGCTGGTTCGGCTGCTCGGGCAAGATGAGCGTGAAGTATCTGACGATAATGGGGAAAGTTGCCTACACTATCCCCAAGACCAATGCCGTCATGCAACTCCAACTCACCGGAGAAACGCATGACGAAGCCCGATCCCATCCCCGCGCGCCTGACCGCGCTGAAGTCCATGTCCTTCACCCAGTTGAAGTCGGAGTGGCAGACGATCTTTGCCACGACGGCGCCGATCAACAGCCGAGCGTTCCTAGAGAGCCGGTTGGCCTACCGCATCCAGGAGCTCACGTAAGGGCGCTTGCGAGCGTGGCATAGAGATAGACGCCGGAAAGATTCGGGAAGGCAGCTGACTGCGACAGCGTCGGCGCGACGACACTCAGGGCCTGCAGCGGGTCGCCGCCGAACGAGCCGAACAGCAGCGCCGAAGCCGGGTAGATCAGCATGTGCGGGGCTATGAAGGCACCGATCCTGGCCGAGATGTCGATCGCCAGGATGCGGACCGGGCTCAGACCCTCGCGCCGCATCTGCGCATGAAAAAGAAGGCCGAGCATGTTGATCACGAAAACCACCGGCAGGCCGTTGGTCGCGATCTGCCGCACGAAGCGCCCTAGCCCCACGTCGGAAGCCGCGAGATGCCTCCAGAGCCCGGGCGCCAGCAGAACATAGACCGTCAGCACAGGGGCGAGCCCCGCGAGGCTGAGCACGAGCGTGTTCCGGGCAAAGCGCACGAAGGGCAGATCGACGGAGAAATGCCGGCTCCAGCCACGCGAGAACACCGATCCACGACTGCTCTGCCATCTCGCTCGAACTCCGCCGGCCGTCGTCCGAGGGATGCAAGACTGCGCTGACCCCGCTGGCCTTGTGCTCTCGCGCCCCGTTGAGGGTCGCGCCACTACTCGGATGATGTCCAGCGGGAAAGGATGATGGACGCGTTTCCAGTGTCGGTCGGCAGCACTCGCATCAGGATCTCTATCGCGATGTTGCGAGTTCTGTTCTCGCACGATCTGACGACGCGTCACAGCCTGTCCAAGTCCAGATATCAAAGAGTCGCGTTCGGCATCAGACCATGCGGATCATGCTGCAGACGATACGGATCATGCTGATCCTCCCCTCATCGTTACGATCAACGGCCGCGTCGCCGATCGGGCCCACCCTCCTCCGCCTGGAGTGGAGCGGGGCAAACGCGACGCTGCAGCTAGCAGCCGGGGCGGCCGGCGCGGGCGGCGCGCCTTGCGAGCTCCTTCTTCGTGGGAGCGCTGGGCGGCGCGCCGGCGCCAGTTGTGGCCCAGCGTCAGCAGGATGGAGATCACCAGCGAGGCGATGATCGTCCAGATCCCCACCCGCTCACTCGTGGTCGCGCGGGATTTCCCCTCGGCAGATAGGCGGTGTCGAGGCCGGGCAGGACGGCATAGGTGAACAGCACGGTGAGCAGGATTGTCGCGTTACCCCGGGCTTGATACGACACGTCGCATCTGTGTCACGAGGTGGCTTTCATGGCGCATTCCGAGCCGAAATCATGGAAGACGCTGAACAAGGATCTGGGACGCCTCACCGCGCTCGAGCAAGCGATTGCCTATGTTTCAAGGCCGCTGATCGGACTGGGAGTCTCGGTGGCGTTCGTCGTCCTTGTCGGTCTCGCCGTTTCTTCTCTGTTCGGGGTGCATCCCGGCTCGCTGATCGTCGTGGCCGCCAGCGTGGTCGCCGCCTATATGGCGCTGAACATCGGCGCCAACGATGTCGCCAACAACATGGGACCCGCTGTCGGCGCCCGGGCGATGACCATCGGATCGGCTCTGGTGATCGCGGCCATCTGCGAGACTGCCGGCGCGTTGATTGCCGGGGGCGATGTGGTCGGCACGGTGTCGCGGGGAATCATCGCGCCGGAAGCCGTGAGCGATCCAGGGACATTCATCTGGGCCATGTTCGCGGCGCTGCTCGCAGGGGCCCTGTGGATCAATCTCGCGACCTGGCTCGGGGCACCGGTCTCGACCACGCATTCGATCGTCGGGGGCGTGCTGGGTTCGGGCATTGCCGCGGCGGGCTTCGCAGCGGTGAACTGGGCGACGATCGGGGCGATCGTCGCCAGCTGGATTGTCTCGCCGCTGATGGGCGGGATTATCGCGGCGCTGTTTCTTGCCTTCATCAAGTCGCGGATCATCTACCGCCCCGACATCATGGCGGCGGCGCGGGTCTGGGTGCCGGTCCTGATCGGGGTGATGGCGGGTGTGTTCGCCATCTATCTCGCCCTGAAGGGGCTCACCAAGGTCGCCAAGATCGGCTTCGGCACGGCGGTCCTGATCGGGCTGGCCGTGGCACTGCCCGTCACCGCGCTCATGAGGCCGATCATCCGGCGGCAGAGTGCCGGGCTGGAGAACCGCAAAAAGGCGCTGAAGGAGCTGTTCGCAATTCCGTTGGTCTTCTCGGCCGGGCTGATGTCCTTCGCGCACGGCGCGAATGACGTGGCCAACGCGGTCGGCCCTCTGGCCGCCATCGTCCACGCGGTTCAGGAAGGCGGCGCCGCGGACCGCGTCGCAATCCCGCTATGGGTGATGTTGATCGGCGGGGTTGGGCTATCCGTGGGACTTCTGCTGTTCGGTCCGAAGCTGATCAACATTGTCGGCAGCGAAATCACGCGGCTGAACGCGATGCGGGCCTATTGCGTGGCGCTGTCTGCCGCAGTGACCGTGATCCTCGCGTCTTGGCTGGGGCTGCCCGTTAGCTCGACCCACATCGCCATCGGCGGCATCTTCGGCGTGGGCTTCTTCCGAGAATGGTATCATGAGCGGATGCTGGGAGAGCTGCGCATCGACGCGGAAAGCACCCCGGAACAGCGCAGCCGGCGCAAGGTCGTGCGGCGTTCGCATCTGGCTACGATTCTCGCCGCCTGGGTGATCACGGTGCCGGCCGCCGCATTGCTGTCAGCGGTGCTGTTCTTGATCCTCACGAATGTCCTGACGTGACGGTGCAAAAGAGCGGCTGGCCTCGCCCTGGGTGCTTGCTTAGCCGCAGCAGGATTGCTGGGCTAGCGACGGACGGCTCCCCAAGCGCAGATCTTCGCCGATGACTGCTCAACCGGGTGTTCGACCGCAGGGCCTCACCCATCCTCGTCAAAGGATCCGGTGCGCAACGGGCCGGCCGGTCTGTAGGTGCTGATGACCACGCCGGAGGACGCGGCCTGCGACCTGACCAGCGCTAGTTCGCGGGGCGGCGATACATACGAAAAGAAGCGTTTGCCCGTGCCGAGCAGCACCGGAAACACCAGCAGCAGAACCTCATCCGCCAGATCATGGCCGAGCAGCACCGGGGTCAGTGTCGAGCTGCCCCAGACGATCAGATCCGGCCCGCTCTGGTCCTTGATGCGGCGAATGCCTGCGACGACCTCCGCACCCAGGTCCTCGACCGGCCCCCATGCGAGACTCTCCGGGCGGTGGGTCGCGACGAACTTGGTGGCCGCGTTCAGACTGTCCGCCAAGGGGCTCTTCCCGGCATTTGGCCAGTATCCGGCGAAGATGTCGTAGGTGCGCCGGCCCAGCAGCAGGTCGAAGCTCTCGCCATGCGCGGCGTCAATGGCCTCGCCCAGAGCGGGATCGGCATGCGGCACGGCCCATCCTCCGAAAGGATAGTCACCGTCGTCGTTTGGCCCGCCCGGTGCCTGGATCACGCCGTCCAGCGAGATGTGCTAGATGAACCAGTTAGCTTCTTTCTTGATCCTGTCCCTGATTTCTTCACTCTCCAAATCTTCTTGGGAGATATCAGCATGCAGAATGAGGTGACCTAACTGATGAGCAGCGTCGAAACGCGAGCGCACACATGAGCCCTTGTCTGAACCAAGAAAGACATAGGGCCGCCCGTCAATCCAAGCAGAGAACGCATCAATCTTTTCAGCGCCAATCTCAAAGCGCGCACCAATGACGCCATGCGTCTCAAGAAGTGCGACCATGTTGGCTATGGGGCCATCACCAAGGGTCCAATGCCGTCGTACCCCAGTGGCAATCTCTTCAATCTCGCTGAGCGAGTAGCGTCCATGCTGCGGAGGAGCGATTTCGACTGGCAGATTTACTGTCGGCAACCTGACGAACCTTGAGAGGAAGCACACTAGCTCGAAAAGCCATGACGTCCTCACGCTTAACGCGTGGTTCGTCTTATTGTTTTTTGGACCGACGCTTCGAAAGAAGCGGGCTCCGATGTATTTTGGCGATACGCTAGTGCGACGAAGGAAGAAGCCGACAGGCTGCTGTAGCACTTCGGCAAGCCGCAATTGGAGCGACATATCCGGACGACGATCACCTGCCTCATGATATCCGATTGCTTGAGCCGTCACACCGACTGCGCGAGCCAATTCGGCGCGAAACATTTGCAGCGCAACCGGCTGGCGGGCGGACACGGGCAAGAGGCGCTCCTCGACGGTGACGGCGGAACTTTCGCGCAGGTGAGACCCGGCGGCCCACTGGGCCAGCAGCGGACAAAGAGGATGCGGCATGAAGCAGACGTGCAACGTGGCAATTCGAGCCGCTGAACTTGATTCAGCAACGGCCCGCCGGCAGCCTAAACAGACAGTCCGACCTCCGCTGTCCCCTGGATGATGCTGCCCGCTTCGGCCAGCAACAGACGAAGATTGGTGGAACCGACGCGCCGGCAGACGATACAGTGAGAAGAGAACACGCGGCACAGCCGAGCACGGCCCCAGGTTTCACGATTGTGCACCGGCAGCAGAATATCACGCGTGGTATGAGTGAACTTTCCATCCCTTTCCTTCTTGCCGCCACAATGACCTTCTTCGCGGCCGACGCGGTCAAGGGTGTCACGGGCATGGGCCTGCCAACAGTGGCGATGGGCGTGCTTGGCGCGCTCATCTCGCCGCTGGCGGCCGCGAGCCTCCTGATCGTGCCTTCTCTCGTCACCAACATCTGGCAGCTGCTGGCCGGCCGCGCCCTCAGGCCGCTTGTGCGCAGGCTTTGGCCGATGATGCTGGCGATCTGTGCGGGCAAGATGCTGGGTTCGCAATGGCTGGCCGGAGGCGACAGCGGTGCAACGACTACGGCGCTTGGGATCGCGCTCGTGGTGCATGCTAGCTACACGCTGTTCGCCCGGCAGCTTCGCGTTCCTGCCAGAGACGAGCCGTGGCTGTCGCCCCTGACCGGCGCACTGACTGGCATCGTGACCGGCGGCACTGGCGTCTTCGTTTTTCCGGCAGTGCCTTACCTGCAGGCGCTTGGACTGTCGCCGGACGATCTGGTGCAGGCGCTGGGGCTGTCGTTCACTGTCTCGACTGTTGCCTTGGCCGCCGGGCTGGGCGCGCATGGTGCCTTTGCCCCCGAGACGATGGGTCTGTCGGTTCTGGCCCTTGCTCCCGCCCTGGCCGGAATGTGGGCGGGACAGAGGCTTCGCGGCCGGCTCAATCCCGGAACATTCCGGCGCGTGTTCCTCGCGTTTCTGCTCCTCCTGGGTGCACAGATGGCCCTGCGGCCGCTTCTGTAGCCGGGAAAGTCGGCCTCGGGCTCCTCCCAACGAAACAGGATGGACTGATGATCCCAATGCCAACGCCCTCGGCGAAGGCGGTCGTCACCCATTCGGGACCGGATTCGTCCAGCGCGCCCGCAGGCGCGGGAATCGCGTCCCCCCGACTTTACCTTGATGCCGGCGAGTCCCGCTTCGGTGGCGACCAGCGTCATGCCGTGGCCGTCGCCGGTCGCGCGCTAGACGGGCTCACACTTGCGCAGGTCGGCATCCCCTTTCTTGGCGGCAGCCCCGCCGCGCCGGATCTTCGGCAGCGTCAGAGCGGTACGGTGTTCGTGCCGTGCCGTGCGGCAAAGGATGATCGGCTGGGTGTCGGAAAGTCTGGTCATCCGGTCGCCTCCGTAGCCGGACCACGACGATCGCAGCCCTTCTACGAGCCCCAGCCGCTGCGGGCCGGGATGTTTCGCCACTCACGAGTCAAATGAGCACTTCGTTGAAGAGCAAATTCGAGATGCAATCCTGATCGAACTGAAACGGCAGTCCGACGATCCCGAATGCAGTTCAAGTTTTCCCAGGATGGTAGCCGGCTCTCTGTCAACGGTGAGATAGACCTCGACGCTCCTACTTTCGTTATCGTCGGCTCACTGGCGGGCGGACCATAGCGCAGGATGGGCGCCGCAGATCCGCGTTGATCCTGAAATGTCGGAGGCTGCGGCTGGAGTGGATGGCGACATCGGGTGAACGCATTCGCTCAGGTCTCTTCCAGCAGAATGCCTGATGGTAATTTCCGGTGCAATCGCGCCCTGTTTGACGTACCCCGCCCGGACCAGCGGAAGAAGGCGACGACGGCATGGTCAAAGGCAACAGGACGGCAATCGTAACCGGGGGGCTGTCGGGCATCGGCCGCGCCATCGCGAGCAGGCTGATCCGCGACGGGATCGACGTCACCGTCGGCGCGCGGCGGGGCGGCGATGCGGAGTTCGTCCGCGGTATTCTTGGGCCACAGAACGGTCATCTACACGTCGCCCCGCTCGACGTGCGCTCCAGTGAGAGCGCGGCCGCATTCGTAGCGGGTGTCACGGCGCGGCGCGGCGGCGTGGACATTCTCGTGAATGCTGCCGGCCTTTACGAGGAGGCGCCGGTCATCGGCCACCCGGACGCTGTCTGGGACGATCAGATCGACACGAACCTGTCCGGCACGTTCCGCATGATCCGCGCGGCGATGCCGCACATGAAGACGGCGGGCTGGGGGCGTATCGTGAATATCGCGTCGATGGCGGCGCATGCCGGGATGGAGAACAACGCCGCCTACTGCGCGTCCAAGGCGGGTCTTCTCGGGCTCGGGCGTTGCGTCAGCCTGGAGGGCGCGGCGCATGGCATCACCTGCGTGTCGATCAGCCCCACCTGGGTCGAGACCGAGATGCTCGTGCAGTTCATCGAAGCCGACGTGAAGGCGACCGGCAAGCCGCGGGCGGAGGTGCGGGCCGACTATGCCGCCTCGAATCCGCAGCGGCAGCTCGTCCAGCCGGAGGAGATCGCCGATCTGGCCGCGTTTCTCGTCAGCGACGCGGCGCGCGCGATCACCATGACGGATTATCAGGTCAACGCCGGCTCGGCCTGGTAGTCCGCCGCCCGGCGCGCCAGCAGGGCGCCACCGTCGCTGATCGACTCGAACGGCGCGTTCGACAGGGACGCCCAGGCTGAGCGGGCCGCATCGGTGTCGAACCGCGCGTCGGCGCGCATTGTCTCGGGAGAGGTGCCGATCACCCGGGCGATGCCGGCTGACAGGTCCACGGCAGCAAGCCAGTCCGGCACGGCCATCGCCCCGGAGTGATCGGCAACCACCCCGCCGCCGATCAGGTTGTAGAATCGCGCCTCAAGCCCCGTGATCGGCCCCAGCAGGAAAGCCGACGCGGCAGTCACGTCGGTCATCGGGAAGCACAGGCCGCGCGGCCATGCGCCCGCCCGCACCGAGGCGGCAATGACGTTCTCGTAGAGGTCATGGGCGTTCGCGCCCTTGAGATCGTAGAGGGAGGGCAGCCGCACGATGGCCGCGGGAATGCCGGAGGTCACGATGGCCTCTTCAACCGCGATCTTGGCAGCGCCGTACCCGGTGATGCCGTCCCACGGGCGCGTCGGACTCTCGGGCCAGGGTCCGCCGCTGGCAGGGAAAACGGCACTGGAGGAGGTGAAGCGCAGATCCGCCCCGGCCGCGTGGCAGAATGCGAGGACCGCATCTGTGCCGCGCATGGTCCAGTCGAGCATTTCGGTCTCGCCGATCGCCATGTTGACGGTCGCCGCGCAGTGCACGACCGAACTGACGGATGAGGCCAGCGCATCATGGGCGACGTCGTCCAATCCGAAACGCGGCGCGTCCAGCGCGCCGGGCACCAGTGCGTAGCGGTCCGGGGCGACGCTATGGGCGCGCGCCGCCTCGTCCAGCCGCTCCCGGGCATCGCGCCTCTTGTCGCGCACGAGGCAATAGACGAGATGCCCCGGCGGCAAGTCCTGTGCCGCCCGGGCGAGGACGTGCCCGCCGAGAAAGCCCGTCGCGCCGGTGAGGAGGATCCCCGGCCGATCGAAGCCGTGCGGAACGGGCTGCGGACCGACGCCTTGCGTCAGAAGTTGGTCGAGCCGCCGCAATGGCACGTTCATCGCCAGATCGAAGTCGACCGGCCGGCCATAGGCCTTCTCCAGCCGGAGCATCATGGCAACGCAGGACAGGGAGTCGCCGCCCTGGTCATGGAAACTCAGCGCGGGGTCGATCCGGTCCGGCGACAGATGCAGGACCTCGGCTGCGGCGAGCACCACATGCCCGGCTGCGGCGCCCTCTCCAGCTGTCCCCCTTGCCTCATCGAGGACGGGCGGCAGTGAGCGCGGATCGGCCTTGCCAGAGACGGGGTGAAGCGGAATCGCGTCCATCTGCACCAGATAGCTGGGCACGCAGTAGGCCGGCAGCACCTGCCGCAATGCGGCCGCAAGCGCGGGGGGAATCCGCGTGGTACCAGGTCCGATCCCCCATCGCTCGGCATTGACGGATGCCTGTCCGGCGTCGGCGGCATAGTAGAAGATCAGCGACTGCCCCCGCCCTTTCACCTCGGAGACCCAGGGAATGGCCTGCCCGAAGGCGAGAGAGGCGTGCATCGTTTCGGTCAACTCGCGCGTCTGGATCGAATGGCCGCGCAGCTTGAGCATGTGGGCGATGCGGCCCTCGATGTGCAGCGCGCCATCGGCGTCGAGCCACGCTTCGTCCCCTGTGTCGTAGAGCCGGACCTCGAGCCCCTCGAGACGGAGGTTTCGGAAGCGCAGGCGCGTTTCTTCGGGCCGGTTGACATAGCCCGACCCCAGCATGCGAGGCCCCTCGAAAAACAGTCGGCCGGGCGTGTGGGGCGGGCACGGTGTGTCGGACTCGTCGAGTATGACGGCGCGCAGGTGCTGCATCGGCATGCCGACCGAGGCCGGGCCGCCCCCCGCAGGCGCCGTCAGGCGCGACATGCTCACATCATGGGTCTCGCAGATGCTGTAGAGGTTCCACAGCTCGGCTCCCGGAGCCTTCTTCAGCGATGCCGCGATGAGATCGTCGCCCACCACCTCGCCGTTGAGCACGATGCGCCGCAGCGGCAGGGCGGCGACGGTCTGCGCATCCAGTGCCGCAAGGAACGTGTCGTAGAAGGACGGCGTGAACAGCATCTCGTCGATCCGGTGACCGATCAGGAACTCCGCCAGCGCGCGCGGGGCCATCAGCGTCCCCGGATCGGGGAACCACAGTTCGGCACCTGCTCGCAGCGGGCGAAATATCTCCCAGATGGCGAAGATGTAGATGCCGACTCGAAATCCCGGACCGTAAGGCGTGTAGGCGTCGCGCCACGCGTAGGAGAGGCAGGCCGCATCATGCGCGACGGGGATGCACTTGGGCTGCCCCGTCGTGCCGGAGGTCGCCACTAGGTAGATCGGCCAGTCAGGGGCAACCTCGGCAGCACGCAGCGAAGCCGAGGGCGCGGCCTCGAGATCGGTCAGCAGGACATTTGCATCCAGCGTTTCGCAATGGCCGGGCAGAAGCCCGGGTGCGGCGGCCTGACAGGTGATGATCAGCGTCACACCCAGCTCGGCGACGATGTTGTGCAACACCATCTGCGGCATGGCCGCGTCGAGATGCACGAAGGGCACGCCATGAATGACGCAGCCGGTGGCACTCGCCGCCATCGCCACTCCGGGCGCCCCGAAGATGCCCACGACCGATGCCTGGGACAGATGCGGCGCCATGCGTTCGGCGAAGCTGCCCAGATTGCCGTAGGAAAGCTGCCTCCTCCCGTCGCCGGACGCCATGGCCGGGAGGCTCGCATGAGTCCCGATGGCCCGCACCAGTAGTGTGGGGATCGTCTGGAGGTCCGGCATGGCGTCTGCTTTCTCCCTGGAGGATGCCTGCCAGCAAGTCACTGGCAGACCATCGGAGCATCTATGACCATTACGCTGCTATGCAAACCGGCAGTGGGCCGACCTGGTGGTCGGTTACGCTTCTTACAGACGCCGCGCGGACGTCATCTGCTCGGGGGTGGGGCCTCAGCGCGCCCAAGGGCGAGAACGAGCCTTTTGCCGCTCGGCTTCTGAGGCTGTGGGACGCCGATTTCCTGGTCTGGACGAAATTCGGACAGACTTGCAGCCGCGGAAGGAACGGCACCAACGGCGGGGACTCCTCCTTCACGGCAGCTTGTCTGGAGGTCCGCTTCGCGCCCCAAGCTCGCCCGAGCAAGGCGCCTGACAGGGTGGCTCAGCCCTCGACGAGGTCGAGCAGCGCCCGAACCGCGTGGGGATACCGCCGGCAAGCGTCTGCTGGACACCCCCGGTCCCCCAGAGGCTCTCGTGCTTGTCGCTGCCCTGCACGAGAGACTGCGAGGCGCTGGAGTAAATGTTGGCGACGGACTTCGTGGTCTTCTGCGCTTCGGGCGTGGGCGCCGGAGTCGGCTCCGCGTCCGGGCGGATGCCGCTCCATCCAACCGGCGCGCGGCGGTCGCCGCTGCGATCCGTGCTGGTCACGCGACGAAGGTCACAGGGTTCCGAAGGGGATCGTGCCGTCCGGGAGAGTCATCGACCTGCCAAAACCGCAGCCCGGCCGCGCTCGAGCCGGTGCGCTTGCCTCTCGGAAGAAATGCCCGCATCCTCGTGGAGCTTGCGTCAGCGCAAAGTCCCGCGCCCCGAGATGGTCGAAACCTGTCGCCACTCCTGAAGTCGGAACCCGCCATGATTCTCTCCCGCCTCCCCCGCCTGCTCTGGATGCTGATGCTGGCGGTGCTGATGGCAGCGGGCTCGGCCGGGCTCGCGCGGGCAATGACGCTGGGCGAGGCGCTGGGGATGACCGAGCCGTCGCAGCTCTTCGAGGGCGCCGACGGCTACGGCACGCCCGAGGGCAGCCCGGCGATCGTGCCGGTGCTGCGCGGGCAGGAGGTGCTGGGCTACGCCTATCTCAACAGCGAGTTCACGCCCTCGACCGGCTATTCCGGCAAGCCGATCCACATCCTGGTGGGCATCGACCCCGAGGGGATCGTCCACGGCATCAACCTCGTCGAGCATCACGAGCCGATCGTGCTGATCGGGATTCCCGAAGAACGGGTGATCAAGGCCGTCAATAGCCTCATCGGCGCCGATCTCGGCCGGGTCTCGGCGGGCGAGGCGCGTCCGCCGCAGGTCGATATCGTCGCCGGCGCGACCGTCACCGTGCTGGTGATGGGCGACAGCGTCGTGCGCTCGGCCGTGCCGCTGATCCGGTCGGGGCGGCTGGGCGGGCCGGGGGCCGAGGCTGCCGCGGCCCCAGTCGCGGAGGTGCAGCGCGAGCTCGACCCGGCCGTGACCGAGGTGCAGGACTGGGAGACGCTGCTGGGCGACGGCTCGGTCCGCTCGCTGGTGCTGAGCGTGGGCGAGGTAAGCGAGGCCTTCACTGAGGCCGGCGAGCCGGTCGCGGCCGCGAACCCCGAGACCTCGAACCCCGAGGATACCTTCATTCAGCTCTACATCGCGCCGGTCTCGGTCCCGGCGATCGGGCGCAGCCTGCTGGGGAACGTGACCTATGAGCGGATGGTGGCAGGGCTGGAGCCCGGGCAGGCCGCGGTTCTGGTCGCGGGCGACGGGGCCTATTCATTCAAGGGCTCGGGCTACGTGCGCGGCGGCGTCTTCGACCGGATCGAGCTGCTCCAGGACGGCCAGGGCGTGCGCTTCCAGGACCGCAACCACACGCGGCTGCCCGCGCTCGCGGCCGCCGGCGCCCCGCGGCTGCGCGAGATCGCACTCTACCAGGTGCCCGAGAGCTTCACGCTCGACGTGACCGAGCCGTTCGAGTTGCAGCTTCTCGTCCACCGCGCGGTCGCCGCGCGCGACATTGCCACGCTGCCCTTCGCCCTCGGCTACCAGCTGCCCGAGCACTACATGCTGCCCGCCCCGGAGCCGGTGCCGGCGCCGCCCGCGGACGCCTCGGCGTTGGTCGCGGACGCCGCCGCCATCTCGGCCGCGACCGTCTCGGAAGCGCAGGCGCAGGCGACCGTGGGCGATCCGATGGAGGATGACGCACTCGGCCCGCCGCTCTGGAAGACGATCTGGGACATGAACCGGATCAACATCGCCGTCACCGTGCTGGCGCTGGGCGTCCTGACGCTGATCTTCTTCTTCCAGGACCTGCTGGTGCGGCGCCCGGTGATGTTCACCTGGATCCGCCGCGCCTACCTGGTCTTCATCCTGGTCTGGATGGGGTGGTGGGTGAACGCGCAGCTGTCGGTCGTCAACGTCCTGACCTTCTTCAACTCGCTCCTGTCCGGCAGCTTCTCGTGGGAGTATTTCCTGACTGCGCCGCTGGTCTTCATTCTCTGGATCGCGGTGGCGGCGGGGCTGCTGTTCTGGGGCCGGGGACCGTTCTGCGGCTGGCTCTGCCCCTTCGGCGCGCTGCAGGAGTTGACGAACACCGTCGCGAAGAAGCTTCGCATCCCCCAGTACGCCGTCCCCTGGGCGATCCACGAGCGGGCGTGGCCGGTCAAGTACATCATCTTCATCGGCCTCTTCGGTCTCTCGCTCTATTCGCTGGCCCGCGCCGAGGTCTATGCCGAGGTCGAACCCTTCAAGACCGCGATCATCCTCAACTTCATGCGCCCCTGGCCCTTCGTGCTGTTCGCGCTGGCCTGCCTGCTGCCGACACTGTTCATCGAGCGCTTCTATTGCCGCTACCTCTGCCCGCTGGGCGCGGCGCTGGCTATCCCCGGTCGGATCCGGATGTTCGAATGGCTCAAGCGCTGGCCCGAATGCGGCTCGCCCTGCCACCGTTGCGCCAACGAATGCCCGGTGCAGGCGATCCACCCCGAGGGCAACATCAACGTCAACGAGTGCATCTACTGCATGCACTGCCAAGTGCTCTACCACGACGACGAGCGCTGCCCGCACATGATGGCCGTCAAGGCGCGGCGCGAGAAGATCGCCCGCAGCGGCGGGCCGAAGATGCCGGGCGCGGGCGGCGCCCCGCCCGCCCTGAAACCGGCCACCGGCGCCATCGGAGGCACCCCCGTCTCGAGCGCCACCTCCGCCGCCTCTGCCGGCAGGGCGCCCCCGGCCTTCCGGGCGCAGCAGCGCAAGGCCGATCCCACCTCTCCCAAACCTGAAGGAGCCTGACATGGACGACGACAAGAAGATGCGCCTCAACCGCCGGCAGCTGCTGGGCACCTCGGTGGCGGTCGCGGCCGCCGGTGCGGGCGCGGGCGGGATCGCCTCGCGCGCGCTGCTGGGCGCGAGCGCCGGCGCCGCGGCCGTCGGGCTGGCTGGCCCTGCCGCCGCGCAGACGGCGGGCGGCGCGGCGGGGGCGCAGTCCTCGCATGTCGGCCCGGGCGAGCTCGACGAATACTACGTCTTCACCTCGGGCGGCCAGTCCGGCGAGATCCGCATCCAGGGACTGCCCTCGATGCGCGAACTGATCCGCATCCCGGTCTTCAACCGCGACAGCGCCACCGGCTGGGGTCAGACCAACGAGTCGCGGAAGATCCTGACCGAAGGCCTGACGCCCGAGACGCGGGCCTATCTCGCCGACAAGGGCGGCATCTACCTGAACGGTGACGCCCACCACCCGCACATGTCCTTCAGCGACGGGACCTATGACGGGCGCTACGTCTTCATCAACGACAAGGCCAACACCCGCGTCGCCCGCATCCGCATGGACGTGATGAAGTGCGACAAGATCATCGAGCTCCCGAACCAGCACACCGTGCACGGCCTGCGTCTGCAGAAATATCCGCGCACCGGCTATGTCTTCGCCAATGGCGAGGACGGGGTGCCGCAGCCCAATAACGGCACCGGGGATATGAATGATCCGGCGGCCTATGTCTCGATCATGACGGCCATCGACGGCGACACGATGGAGGTCGCCTGGCAGGTCGAGGTGGACGGCAACCTCGACAACATCGACGCCGACTATCAGGGCAAATACGCCTTCGCGACCTGCTACAACTCGGAAAAGGGCTTCACCCTGCCCGAGATGATGGAGACGGACGAGGACTGGGTGACGGTGTTCAACATCCAGGCGATCGAGGCCGCCGTCGCCGCGGGCGAGGCCGAGGCCCGCAACGGCGTGCCGGTGGTCAACGGCCGGGGTGAGAACAACCCCTTCTGCCGCTACATTCCGGTGGCCAACGGCCCGCACGGCATCAACACCGCACCCGACGGCATCCACGTCGTCGCCGCCGGCAAGCTGGCGCCCACGGTGACGGTGTTCGACGTGCGCCGCTTCGACGATCTGTTCGCCGGCAAGATTGAGCCCCGCGACGCCGTGGTGGCCGAGCCGGAGCTGGGCCTCGGCCCGCTGCACACCGCCTATGACGGGCGCGGCAACGCCTACACGACGCTGTTCATCGACAGCCAGATCTGCAAGTGGAACATCGAGGACGCGATCCGCGCCTATAACGGCGAGGAGGTGGACCCGATCCGGCAGAAGCTGGACGTGCACTACCAGCCGGGCCACAACCACACCTCGATGGGCCAGACCAAGGATGCGGACGGCCGCTGGCTGATCTCGCTCAACAAGTTCTCGAAGGACCGCTTCCTGAACGTCGGCCCGCTGAAGCCCGAATGCGACCAGCTGATCGACATCTCGGGCGACGAGATGGTGATCGTCCATGACGGCCCGACCTTCGCCGAGCCCCATGATGCGACGATCGTGCACGCTTCGATCCTCAACCCCGTCAATCTGTGGGACCGCGCCGACCCGATGTTCGCCGACGCGGTGCGGCAGGCCGAGGCCGACGGCATCGACCTGACCTCAGACGCCGAGGTGATCCGCGACGCCGACGACCCGACCAAGGTGCGGGTCTACATGTGGTCATCCGCGCCGACCTTCGCGCTGGACAGCTTCACCGTCCAGCAGGGCGACGAGGTGACGGTCCATGTCACCAACGTGGACGAGATCGAGGACCTGACCCACGGCTTCTCGATCATCAACTACGGCATCAACATGGAGGTCGCGCCGCAGGCCACCGCGTCGGTGACGTTCAAGGCCGACCGGCCGGGCGTCTACTGGTACTATTGCTCGTGGTTCTGCCATGCGATGCACATGGAGATGAAAGGCCGCATGCTGGTGGAGCCGCGCGCGGTATGATCTTCGCCCGCACCCTGCTGGCGCTCGGCGTCGCGGCCTTCTCGGCCGCGCCGCTTTCGGCAGCCACCTTGCAACCCGCGTCGGATGCCGAACTGGCCACCGCGCTGGCCGAGGCGCAGGCAGGGGACGAGATCATCCTCGGGGAGGGCCGCTGGCGCGGCCCCCTCGTCATCGACAAGGCCCTGACGCTCAGGGGCGAGTCCGGCGCGGTGGTGGACGGGCAGAACGAAGACAGCGTGATCAGAGTGACGGCGGACGACGTCACCATACGCGACCTGACGATCATCCGCTCGGGCGACGACCGGGCCGAGATGAACGCGGGCATCTTCCTCGACAAGACCTCGAACCGGGCGCTGGTCGAGGGCAACCGGCTCGAGGACAACCTGCACGGCGTCCGCATCCACGGCTCGGACGATTCGATCGTGCGCGGCAACACCATCGTCGGCCGCTCCGGGCGGCAGCAGGATCTCGGCAACGGCGTGACGGTCTGGAACGCGCCGGGCGCGGTGATCGAGGGCAACCACATCACCCTCGGCCGCGACGGCATCTTCTCGAATGCCTCCAAGCAGAACATCTTCCGCGACAATCATTTCGAGAGCGTCCGCTTCGCCGTGCATTATATGTACACCAACGACAGCGAGGTGTCAGGCAACGTCTCGGTCGGGAACGCGATGGGCTATGCCATCATGTTCTCGAAACGGCTGAAGATCATGAACAACAGCTCGGAAAACGACCGCGACTACGGCTTCCTGTTCAACTCGGCCAACAACTCCGAACTCAGCGGCAACCGCGTGATCGGCCATCCCGCCGACCCGGCCCGCTGGCGTGACCTCGGCCAGACCCGAGAGGAGGGCGTTCCCGAACCCGAGGAGCTGTCCGGCAGCGAGTTCATCGCGCCGACGAAATGCGTGTTCCTCTACAACGCCAACCGCAACAGCTTCACCGGCAACCACTTCGAGGGTTGCGGCATGGGCATCCATTTCACCGCGGGATCGGAAGGCAATCATATGTCGCGCAACGACTTCGTGGACAACCGCATCCAGGTGAAATACGTCGGGACCCGCACGCTGGAATGGTCCGACGAGGGGGTGGGCAACTACTGGTCCGACAATTCGGCCTTCGACCTCGACGGCGACGGGCTGGCGGATTCGGTCTACCGGCCGAACGACATGATCGACAAGGTGATGTGGACGGCCCCGCAGGCGCGGATGCTGATGACGAGCCCGGCGGTGCAGATCATCCGCTTCGCGCAGAGCCGCTTTCCCTCGGTCCTCCCCGGCGGCGTGACCGACAGCCATCCGCTGATGTTCCCCAATTCCGAAAGGCCGCTCTGACATGACGCTGGAAACGGTGATCCTCGACGGCGTTCGCAAGGTCTATGGCGGCCGCGCGGTCGTGCACGACCTGAGCTACAGCCTGATGCCCGGCGAGGTCGTGGCGCTGGTCGGCCACAACGGTGCGGGCAAGACCACGCAGATCAAGATGATGCTGGGCCTCACGCGCCCCGACGGCGGCAGGCTGTCGGTCCTGGGGGCCGACCCCGCCCACGGCACCCATGCGCGCCGCGCGCTCGGCTATCTGCCCGAGAGCGTGCAGTTCCACCTCAGCTTTTCGGGGCGCGAGACCCTGGCCTTCTACGCCCGGCTGAAGGGCGTTCCGGTCGGCGACTGCGATGCGCTGTTCGCGCGCGTGGGACTCGCCGACGCCGCCGATCTCCCGGTGCGCGGCTATTCCAAGGGGATGCGGCAGCGGCTCGGGCTGGCGCAGGCGATCCTCGGGCAGCCGCGGCTGCTGCTGCTGGACGAGCCGACCTCGGGCCTCGACCCGGCTCTCCGGCGCGAGCTTTACGGCATCGTGGCCGACCTCGCCCGCGACGGCGCGACGGTGATGCTGTCCTCGCACGCGCTGACCGAGCTCGAGGACCACGCCGCCCGCGTCATCGTCATGAACCGCGGCCGGCTGATCGCCGACGGCACGATGGCCGAGTTGCGCCGGCTGGCCGGGCTGCCCTCGCGGCTGCGCTTCCACGCCGAGGCGGCGCCGCAACGCGCGAGCCGCGTGGGCGACATGTGGCAACTGGAGCTGTCCGAGGCCGAGAAGCCCGCCGCGCTGCGCGCCGCGCTCGACGCAGGCGCGCGCGACATCACGCTGGAAGATCCCAGCCTCGACGACATCTACGCGCATTTCCTGCGCCGGGAGGCCGCATGACCACCGAAGCGACATCCATCGCCATGCCCGCAGCCAAGCGCCGCGCCGCCGAGGCCGCACGCACTCCGGCCGTCCTGACCATCGCCCGCCGCGAACTCGCCGAGGGGATGCGGAACCGCTGGGTCGTGTCCACCACGATCCTGATGGCCGCGCTGGCCTCGGCCATCGCCGCGCTCGGCTCGGCGCCGACCGGCTCGACCTCAACCGCGGCGCTCGATGTGGTCGTGGTGGGGCTCGCGAGCCTCACCATCTTCCTCGTGCCGCTGATCGCGTTGCTGATTTCGCACGACGCGATCACCCGCGAGGCCGAGCGGGGCACGCTGCTTCTGCTCCTCAGCCATCCGCTCGCGCGCTGGCAGATCGTCGCGGGCAAGTTCCTGGGCCAGCTTGCGATCCTGACGCTGGCGACGGTGATCGGCTTTTCCTTTGCCGCCGGTTTCGTCGTCTGGCAGAACGGCTCGGCCGGGTGGCAGGCGTTCGTCGTGATGACCGCGGCCTCGATCCTGCTCGGCGCGGTGTTCCTGTCGCTGGGGCTGCTCGCGTCCTCGGCGGTGCAGGAAAGCTCGACCGCCGCCGGGATCTCGATCGGCCTGTGGCTGCTGTTCGTGGCGATCTACGACATGGCGCTGCTGGCCTTCCTCGTGGCGCAGGGGGGGCATGCCATCTCCGGCTGGATCATGGACCTGGCGCTGGTGTTGAACCCGACCGACGCCTACCGCCTGCTGACGCTGGGCGAGGGCTCGTCCTCGATGCTGTCGGGCATGGGCGGGGTCTTCGACAACTCCGGCCTGACGCCCGGCCTGCTGGTGGCCGCGCTCGTGGCATGGTGCCTGGTGCCGCTGGCGGCGGCCATGCTGGTCTTCTCGCGGAGGAACCTGTGATGAAACGCGTCCTTCTCGCCGCGCTCCTGTTGCTGCCGCTTGGCGCCTGCCGGGAGGAACAGGTGGCGACCGTCCCGCCGGTATCCCTCACCGCCGACGCGGTCGGCCGGTACTGCGGGATGAACCTGGTCGAGCACAAGGGACCGAAGGGCCAGGTGATACTGGCCGAGGGGCTGGACCCGTTCTGGTTCTCCTCGGCCCGCGACACGGTGGCCTTCTCGATGATGCCGGAGGAGCCCAAGGACTACGCCGCGCTCTATGTCTCGGACATGGGCCGTGCGCAGAGCTGGGACGATCCGGGCGCCGACAACTGGGTCGATGCGACGCAGGCCTTCTACGTCGTGGAGTCGTCGGCGCAGGGCGGCATGGGCGGGCAGGAGCTGGTGCCCTTCTCGACCACCGAGGCGGCCGAAGCCTTCGCTGCCGACAAGGGCGGCACCGTCCTCGCCTTCGCCGACCTGACCTTCGAGCAGGTGCTGGGCGACGGCACCGCCGGCGAGGATTTCCCCGACGTCGATCCGGCGGAGCATGAACATGCCACGCATTGACCGCCGCCGCTTCATCACCATCGCCGCCGCCATGGCCGGCGCGGGGCTGCTGGGCCGGCCCGCCCTCGCCGGCGCCGGGCCCGAGGCGGTCGTGTGGCGCGGCCAGTCGATGGGGGCGCAGGCGACGCTGATCCTGAACCACCCCGACCCGGCGAAGGCGGAGACGATCCTGAGCCGGGTCGAGGTGGAACTGCGGCGGCTGGAGCGCATCTTCACCCTCTACCGGGCTGATTCCGAGCTCTCGCGGCTGAACCGGGCCGGGGTTCTCGCCGCGCCGAGCCCCGAGATGGTTGAGGCGCTGCGGCTGGCCGGGCAAGTCCACGCCGCCACCGGCGGGCGCTTCGATCCGACCGTCCAGCCGCTCTGGCGGGCCTATGCGACCGGCGCCGATGCGGAGGCGCGGGCGGTTGCGCGCGACCTGGTCGGCTTCGACCGGGTTCGGGTCGGCGAGGGGCGCATCGTCATGGACGCGGGGCAGGAACTGACGCTGAACGGCATCGCGCAGGGGTTCATCACCGACCGCATCGTGGAGATGCTGCGCGCCGCCGGGGCCGAGCGCACGCTGGTGGACATGGGCGAGATCCGCGCCTTGGGCGGGCGCTCGGCCACGAAGGCATGGCGCGTCGGGCTGGCCCGCGGCGGCGAGATCGAGTTGGCCGACCGCGCCCTCGCAGTGACCGAGGCCGCGGGCTTCACCTTCGACCCCAAGGGCCGCCTGCCCCACCTGATCGACCCCGCGAGCGGCGCGGCGCGCTCGGACTGGCAGCGCATCGCGGTGATTGCGCCGGAGGCGGGGCTGGCCGACGCGCTCTCCACCGGCCTGTCGCTCGCCCCGGAAGTCGCGATCCGCGCCACGCTGGCGGGGCTTCCCGGCATCGAGGTCCGCGCGCTCGACGCGCGGGGCCACGAAACGGTCTTCGGCTGAGGCGCGGCGATGACGGGCGAGATGCCATGAGCTCCGCCGTCACCATCGATGTCCGCCCCATGCTCGCCACGGGAAAGGAGCCGTTCGCCGCCATCATGCAGGCGGCCGAGAGTCTCCCCGCACAGCATACCCTGCGCTTGATCGCGCCATTCCGCCTGGTCCCGCTGCTTGCGGTGATGGAGAAGCGCGGCTTCACGTGGGAGGAGCGGCAGCTCGGCGGCGAGGACTGGCAGGTGGATTTCAGCCGCGCGGCCGGAGCCCTGGCAGCGGGAAGTTCGCTCGACGCCGCCGACTGGCCCGTGCCGGTGCGGCTGCTCGACGTGACCGGGCTCGAACCGCCGGAGCCCATGACCCGCATCCTCGCCGCTCTGGAGGCCGTCGCGCCGGGGGAGGTGGTCTTCGCGCTCCTCGACCGCCAGCCCCTGTTCCTGCTGCCTCTGCTGCAGGCGCGCGGGCACCGATGGGTCGGCAATCATGCCGCCGACGGCAGCGGCTATCGCCTTCTGGTGCGGCGCGGGAATCGCTGACCCGCGCGCCGGCGTCGAGCAGGCGCTGCTGGCAATTCCGCAGGTCCGCGCGGCCGCGGTCGCGCTGACCTGGGGCCCGCCCGTGGACGCCTCGCGGATGCGCTGACGGCGGCCGGCTTTCATTCCCCGCTCCGTGGCATTACCTGTGTGCCGCTCCCCGGCCGCGGACCTGCCCATGCCCGACGACATCCTCTCGGATATCCCGCAGTTCGCGGGACTCGCCGGGCCCGAGCGGCGCGTCGTGGCGGCCGAGACGCGGCTCGGGTCGCTCGCGCCGGGCGAGGCGCTCTTCGTGCAGGGCGATCCCGCCGACCGCTTCTTCCTGCTGAAGGACGGCCGGCTCAAGGTCACGCAGGTCACGGCCGAGGGCCAGAGCCTGATCGTCCGCATCGTCAATCCCGGCGAGTTCTTCGGCTTCGCCCCGGCGCTTCAGCGCGAAAGCTACCCCGCCACCTGCGAGGCGATCGTGGACAGCGCCGCGCTAGTCTGGCCGCGCCACCGCTGGGAGGCGGTGCTGAGCGCCGCGCCCTCGGTCACACAGTCTGTGGTCCAGGCGATCGGCCGCAAGCTCGACGAGGCGCATACCCGTCTGCGCGAGATGACGACCGAGGAAGCCGCCCCCCGCGTCGCCCACCTGCTGCTGCGGCTGCAGGTGGAGGCCGGCGACCACGCGACCGCGGCGCCCGATGGCGGGGTGGAACTGCCATATCCCCTGACCCGCCAAGACATCGCCGACATGAGTGGCAGCACGCTGCACACCGTCTCGCGCATCATGGCGTCCTGGGAGGCGCAGGGCGTGCTCGGCCGGGGCCGGCGCAAGGTCATCATCGCCGACCCCGCCGCACTCGAGAAGATCACCGCCACTGAAGAGTGAGAAGGGCTGGACCCTCGGGCCAGCTCCCTATGATTGATGTTGATAAAGTGCGTCGGTTGGCCGCAAAGCGGCCAACCTTTCCTTTACGAGACCGTTCTTGACCGATGTCGCTGCGCAGGGTCAGGTGAATCAAGTCTCGAAATATCTTCGACGGCCGGCAAGCCGCTGGTCGCCGGCTGCCCCCATGGCATGACCGCGATGCGCCGTGCGCAAGTCTTTTGCGGCTGAACAATTCACGAATGCACGCCATTAGAACGGCCTAAGGCGGTTCCTTGAAGACGCGGAGCGCTCTTGGCATCTCTGCAAGAGGTTCCGCATGACGCTGCGGCGCAGCGCCAAGCTGCGGCGGAAGATCGCTCATCGGCTCCCCGGCAGCGCAGGACGCATTCCCTCCACGGCGAGGCAACGCGCCGGTTTCGCCAGTGTTCCGCTTCAAAAATAATGGACGATCCCGGCGGGGTTCGTGGGAGCGGCGGAAACGCGCGCGAGCCGTCTTGCCCGGAACATCCCGCCCGTTCTGACGTTGTCCGCGGTCGGCCTTGCCGCCGGTTTGCCCGCAGGGGGGAGGATCATGAGACAACTCACACGCACACTGGCGCTTTCGGGCGTCATCGCGGCCTTGGGAACCGGGGCTCTCGCGCAGGCCGCCGATCCGGCCACGATGACCTGCACCGAGTTCATGGCGCTGACAGCGGACGAGCAGATGGCGACGATGGAGGCGCTTCGGAGCGCCGGCATGGCCTCCGACGCTGCCTCCACCACGGCGACGGACGGCGATGCTACGGGCGCATCCGCGGCCAACACGACGGCCACGACCGACGCCACGGCCGCGACCGATACGACGGCCGCGGACAGCGGGATGGCCGACAGCACGGCCGCTGCAGGCACCGACAGCACGGCCGCCGCCGGCACCGGAGCGACTGGTGACTCGCCCTCGACCGCGACGGACACGGCGGCAGCGCCCGAAGCCGGCGAAGCCCTCTCGACCGACCCCGAGATCGCGGCCTTGCTCGCTAACTGCCAAGGGTTCGAGGACGCTCCGATCGCCGACCGGATCACGGCGCCGGTGCCGCAGGGGTAGGCCGCGCCACCGGGACGGGGACCACGAGTTATCGACAACGAGAAGGGCGCCCCGAGGCCTCACCCATTCTCCCCACAGGACACGCAATGTTGGACCTGCCGAATATGAGTTCGGCGGGTCCCTTGTATTTCAACGAAGATCAGGCTTGGGGGAGCAGCGTCGTGTTTGCGGCCGTGCGGACCTCGGGGTCCGCAAGAGCCAGGACAGATGCGACTTCGAAAGCCCCTTCGCCGCTTTCAGGTTCGAGAGGTCGGCTCAACCGAAGGACAAAACGGGCGCCTCGTGGCAAGCAGCATCCCGTAACTCTCGCTTCGAGAAGTCTATCCCGGGGTCATCGGCGACATCAACCTCAGTAGCTGCGGCGACCAAGCGGACCTCGTGGCGGTCGCTCGCGGTGGGATGGGCCGGACCGCTGGGGCGAGTGGCCCGATCGCCGACGCCACGACATCGGTGCCGGCTCGGTAGGCGGTGTTTGCCGCCGAAATGACAGCATGGGACGAAGATGTTCGTCCCCGCACGGCGATGACGAGGAGCGGGAACAAACCCGATTCTTTGCGCGAGTCGTCAGCGCGAGAACGCCGCAATGCAAGGGCCTGCCAGCGCGTTTGCTGGCAGGCCCTTTCTTCCGTGTCCTACAACGGAGAATGCGTCACTTTTCGGGGCCGGGCCGGCGCTTTCAAGATTTTGTGAACTCAGCGCAGGCTCATCCGCCGCAGGGTTCCGTCGCGCAGGACGAACTGGTGCCAGATCGCCGCAAGCGCGTGCAGCCCGGCGAGCAGCAGGATGATGCTGCCGGCGCTTTCGTGGAACTCGGCGATCACGCCGGGCCGCCCCTGCACCGGCGCAGCCAAGGCCGGAAGGTCGAGGCCCAGGAACTGCACCGGCACCCCGATCTGCGAGGCGGCATACCAGCCGGTCAGCGGCAGCGCGATCAGCAGCGCATAGAGCAGCCCGTGCCCCGCCCCAGCTGCGACCACCGCAAGGGTGCGCGACCGGTGGTCAGCCTGCGCGCCGCCGCCGCCCATCAGGCGCAGCACGAGGCGCGGCAGGACGAGGGCCAGCACCGCCAACCCGAGCGTGAAATGCAGAAGCGGAGGGTTCTGGACGACTTCGCGGCCGCCCTCGGCGGTGGCCCAGGCGCCCAGTACGGCGGCGGCCGTCACCCAGTGGATGGCGACCAGCGCCTTCGGATAGCGGGCTATGGCTTCGGACATGGGAGTTCTCCGGCATGAGGGGAAGGTGCAGGGCATAGCGGCGATTGCGGGCTCATCTCACGACGACCGCCGGCGGCGTGCCGTTGCCGAGGAGCCCGCCGGGCGGGGGCAGGTTGGCGGGTGGTGCCGTCAGCGGGGCGCCCTGACTACGCTCGCGCGCCTGACGCGGCCCGTGGTCATCGTCATCGTCGTCATCCCGGCCCTCGCCGCGCCGGTCCTTGCGCTTCATCTCGACGACCTCGAGGGTCGCGGGGTCGAGCTTGGCCTTGAACGCCGCGCCCTGCGCATCGTTACCCCTGACCTCATAGCAGCCATCGTCGATCTTGATCCGACCGACCTGCCAGCCGCGCGCCTTGACTGCGTCCTGCACCGCCTCCCGCGGCTGCCACCGCTCCATCGGCACCTGGCAGTCATCATCATCGGCATGGGCCGCGCCTGCCATGCCGAAAGCAGCAAGCAGGGCACCCAGCAGCATGTGCTTTTTCATCGCATTTGCCCTTTGTCCTTGTTCAGGCATTATCTGACCCTGATTCATGGCATCTGTTCCTGACGGTCAGCTTAAGCAGGCGGCGCCCGGCCGTCAGACTGCCGACAGGTTCGGCGGGTAGGTCTGGCCGTGGCGCAGGCTTCAGGAGCGGCTTCATGCGGATCCTTCTGGTCGAGGATGACACCATCCTGGGCGCGGCGGTGAGGGACCACATCGCGGGGGACGGCCATTCGGCCGACTGGGTCGGGCGGCTCGACCTTGCGGCTGAGCATCTGGATGCCGCCCCGTATGACCTGATCCTGCTCGACCTGATGCTGCCGGATGGGCGCGGCATCCCCTTCCTGCGCGCCCTGCGCCGGCGGGGGGATGTGACGCCGGTGATCATCCTGACCGCGCTCGACCAGATCTCGGACCGGATCGAGGGGCTGAACGCGGGCGCCGACGATTACCTGACCAAGCCCTTCGACCTGGCCGAGCTTTCCGCTCGGCTGGCCGCAGTGGCGCGGCGCTACAGCGGCAATCCCAATCCGCTGGTCGATCTCGGTGAGTTGCAGTTCGATCTGGCCGCCCGGACGGTGCTGCGCGCCGGCCGCCGCGTCGATCTGACGGCGCGTGAATGGGCGCTGTTCGAGGCCTTCGTGCAGCGGCCCGGACAGGTGATCTCGAAAGCCCAGCTTGAGGATCGCCTCTATGCCTTCGGCTCGGAGGTCGAGAGCAACACCATCGAGGTCCATGTCAGCCGCCTGCGCAAGAAGCTGGGCGCAGGCGTGGTCGAGACCGTGCGCGGGGTCGGCTACCGGCTCGGGGACGGACGGTGAGAGGACCGACCAGTCTTCAGGGGCGGCTGTCGCTGTGGCTCACCCTTGGAGCGGTTCTGCTCTGGGCCGTCGCGGCGGCATGGACCGCGGTGCATCTGCGCCACGAGATGGACGAGGTCTTCGACAGCGCCCTCGAGGAAGCGGGCCAGCGCCTGCTGCCGTTGGCGGTGCGCGACATCATCGGGCGCGAGGAGGATGACAGCCCCGACCAGGGCGTGGCCACCCTGCGCGAGCATGACGAGTATTTCACCTACGTGGTGAGAGACGCGGAGGGCAAGGTGCTTCTGCGTTCGCACCGGGCCGATCTGGGGGTTTTCCCTCCCTTCTCGGGGATGGGCTTTGCCGACACCGCCACGCATCGCGTCTATTCCGACGCCGCCCTTCGGGGCACGATCACCATCTCCGTCGCTGAGCCGCTTGCCCATCGCTGGGACGTCGCGCGGGAGGCGCTGATCGGGCTGGCGCTGCCGTTGACATTGATCGTCCCGGCCAGCCTGTTCGGCGTCTGGGCCGCCGTCCGCGCCGCCATGGCGCCCATCCGGCGCTTTCGGGCGGGGATCGAAGCCCGCGGCGGGGGCGATCTGTCGCCGATTCCGGCCGAGGGCCTCCCCTCGGAGTTCCAGCCCAACGCGCGCGCGGTGAACCTTCTACTGGACCGCCTGCGCCGCGCACTGGAGGCCGAGCGCAGCTTTACCGCCAACTCGGCGCACGAGTTGCGAACCCCCGTCGCCGGTGCGCTGGCGCAGGTGCAGCGGCTGGTCGTCGAGGCGCCCGACGAGGACACCCGCAGCCGCGCCCGCCAGGTCGAGGCCGCCCTGCAGCGGCTGGCGCGGCTGTCGGAAAAGCTGATGCAGCTTGCCCGTGCCGAGGGTAGCAGGCTGCAGGCGGAGGCTCCGGTCGATCTCGCTCCGATCCTGCGGATGCTCGTGGCCGACATGGCGCGCGGGGATGGACACCGGATCGAACTGACGCTGCCGGACGCAGGGGTGATGGCGCCCATCGACCCGGACGCCTTCGCGATCCTCGCCCGCAACCTGATCGAGAACGCCATGCGGCATGGCGCACAGGACGCCACCGTGCGGGTTTCGCTTTCGCCAGACGGCGTGCTGTGCGTGGTCAATGCGGGGCCGGTGGTAGCACCCGAACTGCTGGAGCGACTGTCGGGACCCTTCGAGCGCGGCGCGACGGATGCGCAGGGCAGCGGGCTGGGGCTTGCCATTGTCGCTGCGATCGCCAAGGGCACGGGTGGGCGCCTCGACCTTATCTCGCCGGCGACCGGACGGGCGGACGGGTTCGAAGCCGAGTTTGCGACAAACCGCATCGAGACTAAGTAAGATGCACTCTGAAAGGATCCCGGTGTGAAACGTCTCTCGTCGTTCGATCTCTCGTTGGCTCTGTCGCTCGCGGCGGTGCTGGGGCTGGCGCTGGCATCGGCGGGGCTCTGGCTGGGCGGCGGGCGGCTGGGCTCTCTGGTGACGCCGGGGCTGGTCCTCGTCTATCTGACCGGCGGGCTGCCGGCGGCGTGGCGGGCCCTCGGGGCGCTGTGGAACGAGCGGGTGCTGGACATCGACCTGCTGATGGTCGTCGCCGCCGTTGCCGCGGCGGCGGTCGGCGCGCCCTATGAGGGGGCGGTGCTGCTGACGCTGTTCAGCGTCGCAGGCACGCTCGAATCCCGCGCGCTCGGCCGTGCCCGCCGCGCCATCGAGGCGCTGATGGCGCTGCGCCCGGAAACCGCTCTGCGCAAGGGACCCGATGGCAGCGTGGCCGAGATCGCGGCATGCGATCTGGCCGTGGGCGACACGGTGATCCTGCGACCGGGCGCCCGCGTGCCGTCCGATGGCGAGATCGCCGATGGCCGCGGCGGCATCGACGAGGCCCATATCACCGGCGAATCCATGCCGGTCTCCAAGTCGCCGGGCGATCCGGTGTTCGAGGGCACTGTCAACCTAGAAGGCATCCTCGAAGTCGTCGTCATCCGCGGGGTCGCCGACAGCACCATTGCCCGCATGATCCAGCTGGTGACCGAGGCGCAGGCGGCCAAGGCGCCGTCCGAGCGTTTCAGCGCCTGGTTCGGCCAGCGCTACACGATCGCGGTGCTGGTCGGCGCAGTGCTGGCCTTTGCCGCCTTCTGGTGGCTGGGGCATGGATGGGACGGCGCCCTCTACAAGGCGGCGACGCTGCTGGTCGCGGCGAGCCCCTGCGCCATCGTGATCTCGGTCCCGGCGGCGATCCTTTCGGCGCTGTCGGCGGCGGCACGCGGGGGCGTGCTGTTCAAGGGCGGCGCCGCGCTCGAGACGCTGGCCGCCGTCGAGACCTTCGCCTTCGACAAGACCGGCACCCTCACCACGGGCGATGCCACGGTCACGCAGGTCGTGGCGCTGGACGGTGACGCGGACAGGTTCCTCGCGCTTCTTGCGGGTCTCGAGGCACAGTCCGAGCACCACATCGCCGCCGCCATCCGGCGCTCGGCGGCGGCCCGCGGCATCAAGGGCGCCGCAATCACGGATGTGACCAGCCGTGCGGGCAAGGGGATCATCGGCCGGTCCGACGAGGGCACGCTCTGGGCCGGCAACCCCTATCTCGCCGACGAGATGGGCGCGGACCTCCGCCACCCGGCTTTGGCGGCGCTCGATACGAGCGCCGAAACCGTCATCTATCTGGGCCGCGGGCCGCAGGTGCTGGGCGCGGCCGCCGTTGCCGACGAGGCGCGCGCCAGCGCCGCGCCCGCCCTCGCGGCGTTGCGCGACGGCGGTGTGAAGCGGATCGTCATGATGACCGGTGATCGCCGACCGGTCGCGCTGCGGATCGGGTCGGAGCTGGGCCTCGCGCCCGACGAGATCGATGCTGACATGCTGCCCGAGGGCAAGGTGCGGGCCGTGGCGGCGCTCGCCGGTCAAGGGCGGGTGGCCTTCGTCGGGGACGGGGTGAACGATGCCGCGGCGCTGGCCCGCGCCGATGTCGGCATCGCCATGGGCGCCGCCGGGTCGGACGTGGCACTGCAGGCCGCAGATGTCGCGCTTCTGTCCGAGGATCTGGAGCGGCTTGCCGCGGCCCGCCGGCTGTCGCGGCGCACAGCCAGGATCATCCGCCAGAACCCGACCTTCGCCATCGGCGCCATGGCCGTGCTGGTGACGGGAGGGCTGTTCTTCGACCTGCCGCTGCCCCTCGCCGTCATCGGCCACGAGGGCGGCACCGTGCTGGTCGTGCTCAACGGGCTGCGGCTGCTGTCGGACCCGATCCGGCGGACTGCGCCTGCGCCAAGGGTCCCGGGCCGTGCTCCGCTTCAAGAGCTTCCTTCGCGCGGCGGGCATGCCGCTGCGACTTCTGTCCGCTCGGGATAACCACGGGAACCCCGCTCAGGTCGGAACGCTCAGGCACATCGCAGTCGCTCACGCCCCGCTTCAGATGGCGCCTGCGAGCAGCGGCGCCTCCTGCGCCAGCGCCTCGGCCATGAAGTCGAGGAAGGCGCGGATGCGCGCGGTCCGGCGCAGGTCCTCGTGGGTCAGCAGCCACAGGTCGAGCGTGAAGCTCTCGGGCAGCGGCGCGACCCGCGTGAGGTCGGGCTCGAGGTCCGCGATGCCGCACGGCAGGGTGGCGAGGCCGAGGCCCGCCCTTGCGGCGGCGATGGCGGCGGCCACCGAGTTGACGCGGAACGCGGGACGGACGCCGGGCAGGAACTCGGAGAATGCGCGCACGAGCGGCGCGTGCTCGGCGTCGAAGCCGATCCACGGCTGCTCGGCCAGCGGCGCCGTCGCCTCGGTCGCGGCCGCTCCATAGACCGCGAAGGCAAGCCGCCCCACCCGGCGGCCGACGAGCGTCTCGGGCGGCTGATTGCCGACCCGCAGCGCCACGTCGGCCTCGCGCCGCGTCAGGTTCAGCGTGGCGTTGCCGACGGTCAACTCGACCTCGATGCCCGGATAGGCGCGGAGAAAGGCCAGCAGGTGCCGCGGCAGCAGGCCCTGTGCCAGCATGTCCACGGTGGTGATCCGCACCACCCCGCTCAGGCGCAGGTCCTGCCCGGTAACCCGGCGGTCGAGGGCGGCGATCTCCGCCTCCACGCGGAACGCGCTCTCCTGCATCGCCTCGCCCGCGGCAGTCAGGGCGTAGCCGTTCGGCAGCCGGTCGAAGAGGCGCACGCCAAGGGTCTCCTCGAAGGCGCCGATGCGGCGGAAGACGGTCGAATGGTTCACGCCGATCTCCCGCGCGGCCCCCGACAGCGTGCCTGCGCGCGCCACCGCGAGAAACAGCCGCAGGTCGTCCCAGTTGTCGATCCGTGCATCCATGCAATGCCGCCTTTCGGATTTGGCGGATCGCTCCGCCGTGGCGTGCAACATAGCTGGCGGTGGAAGCAATGGCCAAGGCGACGGCTGTGCGTTGGTGCAAGCGCAGCTTTCGGGTTTCCCCAATCGCAACCTCGGACGGAAGTCATAGGTCATTGGCAGACGGCGGGAACCATCCCCGCCAGACGACGAAAGGAAACGATCATGACCCAGAAAACCATCCTCCGCAGCGACGAACTTTCCTGCCCGTCCTGCGTGCCGAAGATCGAGAAGGCCCTGCGTGGTCTGCCCGGCGTCGAGAAGGCCGAAGTGCGCTTCAACACCGGCAGGATTGAGGTCGAACACGACCCGGCGCAGTCGGACGTGGAGGCGCTGGTGCAGGCGATCCGCGGCACCGGCTACGAGGCGCGCCCCTCGGCCTTCTGACCGCATCCCGACCCCCGCCGCACCATAGCTTGGCGCGGCGGTCTGCTGTCTGGATGAGAAGGATGAATGAGATGGAACGACTATCTGCAAACATGAAGGCCGCCTTTGCGCACCCGGCGCGGCGGCGCCTGTGGCTGACCGCCGGCAGCGGCATGCTGATCGCGGCCGGGCTGATCGCGCGTTACGGCTTCGGCATGATCGGCCTGTGGTCCGGGCTGATGGTGGCCGCGGCACTTCTGGCCGGCTCGGACATCGCTGTTCGGGCCTGGCGCGCGCTGAAGGTCAGGCATCTGAGCATCGAGCTGCTGGTGACGATCGCCGCCGCGGGTGCGCTGGTGATCGGCGAATACTGGGAGGCGGCCGCCGTCACCTTCCTCTTCATGCTCGGTGCCTGGCTGGAGATGCGGACCATGGGCCAGACCCGCGGCGCGCTGAAGGAACTGCTCGACGCCGCACCCGTCACCGCGACGGTGCTGCGCGAGGGCGAACCCATCGAGATCCCGGCCCACACGGTTCAGTTGGGTGAAACCGTGCTGGTCAAGGCCGGCCAGCGCATCCCGGTGGACGGCGAAGTGACCGAGGGCACCGCCGCAGTCAGCGAGGCCGCCATCACCGGCGAGCCGATGCCCGCCGAGAAGGCGCCGGGTTCGCGCGTCCATGCCGGGACCATCGCCGAGAACGGGTTGCTGCGCATTCGCGCCACCAATGTCGGCGCCGACACCACGCTCGCCCGCATCATCCAGCGCGTCGAGGAGGCGCAGGAGGAGAAAGCCCCCAGCCAGCGGATGATCGAGCGTTTCGCGCAATGGTATACGCCTGCGATCATCGGGCTCGCAGTCGTGGCGTTCGCCTTCACGCAGGACATCCGGCTGGCGCTGACGCTGCTGGTGGTCGGCTGCCCTGGCGCGCTGGTGATCTCGACGCCGGTGTCGATCGTCGCCGGGATCGGCCGGGCCGCGCGCAGCGGCATCCTGATCAAGGGCGGCCAGCACCTGGAAAGCGCGGGCCGGATCGACACGATCGCCCTCGACAAGACCGGGACGCTGACCGAAGGCAAGCCGCGTCTGGCAAGCGTGATCGCGCTGGACGGCACGGAAGACAAGTTGCTGCGGCTTGCCGCGACCGCCGAGGCCGGCTCGGACCACCCGCTCGGCCGCCCCATCGTCGAGGCCGGTCGCAAGCAGGGGCCGCTGCCCACGCCCGAGACGCTGGACGAGCACGCCGGCATGGGCATCAGCGCGCGCATCGACGGGCGCGAGGTCGCCGCCGGCAACCGCCGCCTGATGGAGAAGCTCGGCATCCCCTTGGGCGCCGATGGGGAGGCCGGGCTGAAGCGCCTGCTCTCGGCCGGGCAGACGCCGATCCTGGTGGCGGTGGACGGGCGGCTGATCGGGCTGCTGGGCATGTCCGACATGGCCCGCGAGGGCGCGGCGGAGGCTATCGCCCGCCTGCGCGAGATCGGCATCCGCCGCGTGGTCATGCTGACCGGCGACCAGCACGGCGCGGCCGAGGCCATAGCCCGCGAGGTCGGCATCGACGAGGTCCATGCGGGGTTGATGCCGGAGGACAAGCTGGCGCTGATCCGCGAGATGAAGGCAGGGGGCGCCCATGTTGCGATGGTCGGCGACGGCATCAACGACGCCCCGGCGCTCGCCGCGGCCGACACCAGCATCGCCATGGGCGCCGCCGGCAGCGATGTGGCGATCGAGACCGCCGACATTGCGCTGCTGCAGGACGATCTGGGCAAGATCCCCGAGGCGATGGCGATCTCGCGCGCGACGCTCGGCAACATGCGCCAGAACCTGGTGATCGCGCTTCTGACGGTGGCCGGGCTGCTCGCCGGAGTCTTCAGCGGGCATGTCCATATGGCCGGCGGGATGCTCGTCCACCAGCTCTCGGTGCTGATCGTGATCGCCAACGGCATGCGGCTGCTGCGGGTGCCGGCAAGATACCGGCCGGGCACCAGCCGCACGGGACGAGCGGCTGCCGGGTCAGCGACCGTCGCGGCGCGAAGCTGAGCGACAGTTCAAGCTACGAGTCCCCGCGCTGACGCGCGGGGGCTGATTCACGTCTCTGCGAGACTACCGGACTCCTTTTTCGATCTGGACGAAGCAGGTTTTCCACGAGGTGCCAACATGAACGAGAAATCTGACGCGCGTGCATGGAAGGAAGTTCTCGAATTCTGGTTTCCAGAGCAGAGCACCTCCAACCTTGACGCCGGCACTCATCGAGAACAGTGGTTCTGGCGAATGCGCGGCGGGGCCGACAGCGAGATCATCGCCCGATTTTCCGATCTCACAGCCGAGGGGGCCAAGGGCAATCTCGATCACTGGGCGAGCAATGCCGAAGGCAGGCTCGCGCTCATCATCGTGCTCGACCAGTTTTCCCGTTCGCTCTGGCGCGGCGAGCCCCGCGCCTTCGCGCAGGATCGTGCAGCGCTGACGCTGGTGATGGATGGCATGGAGAACGGCCATTACGCGGCTCTCGCCAGCCCGTGGCTCAGGATCGTCTTCGGCCTGCCGCTGGGTCACTGCGAAGGTCCGGATCATCTGGAGCGTCTGGATTTGCTCATCGGGCTCCGCGAGGACATCGCCACGCAAGCTCCGGCAGAACTGCAGCCGATATACCTGTCGCTCGTGACGCAGGCTCATGAGGTGCGGAAGGTGATCGCGGCCTTCGGGCGCCACCCGCACCGCAATAAGGCACTCGGCCGGCAATCAACCGCTGCGGAGGAGGCATACATAGCTGAGGGAAGGTTTCCGCATCCGGTGCCGGACGAGGCAGGGCAAAGGGCGGCGGCCGAAATCCTGCAGACGGTTCAGAAGGCCGGCCCCGATGATCTGGTGCTGGCGCTGATCTCGGGCGGCGGCTCGGCGCTGATGACCTTGCCGGTGCCGCCGCTGACGCTGACGGAGAAGATGCAGGTCAATCGGCTGCTGCTGGCATCGGGCCTGACCATCGAGGACATGAACCGCGTCCGCCGCCGCCTGTCGCTGGTCAAGGGCGGCGGGCTGGCACGGGCGGCGGCACCGGCGCGATTGGTGACGCTGGCCATCTCGGACGTGCCGGGCGACGATCCGGCCGCCATCGCCTCGGGACCGACCGTGCCCGATCCGACGGCAGGCGAGAATCTCGCGCATCTGGTCGCCAGGCTGGGTCCGAACCTGCCCGAGACGGCCCGCGACATCCTGCTGCGTCCCGCCACGCCGCAGCCCGACTTCATCCCCGATTACCGGATGATCGCCACGCCGCAGATGTCACTGGAGGCCGCAGCCGGGGTCGCCCGCGCGGCGGGTGTCACGCCCCTGCTTCTGGGCGACGCGCTGGAAGGCGAGGCCGCCCAGCTTGGCATCGCCATGGCGGGCATCGCGCGCTCGGTCGCGGCCCATGGTACGCCGGTCCGTGCCCCTGCGGTGCTGCTCTCGGGCGGCGAGACGACCGTGACCATCGGCGAGACGAAGCCCGGCAGGGGAGGGCGCAATACCGAGTTCCTGTTGGCCCTGGCCATGGCGCTGAACGGCCATCCCGGCATCCATGCGCTGGCCGCAGACACGGATGGCATCGACGGCACCGAAGACGCCGCCGGTGCGTTGATCGGCCCTGACACCCTGGCAAAGGCCCACAACGCCGGGCTGAACCCGCGCGACTATCTGGACGACCATGACAGCTACAGCCTGTTCGACGGTGTCGGTGCCTTGATCCGCACCGGCCCGACCCTGACGAACGTGAATGATTTCAGGGCCGTTCTGGTGCTCTGACCCCCCCGAAAGGACAGCAAGATGATCCGTGACAGACGAGCCAAGATCGTGGCCACCGTCGGCCCCGCCAGTGCCGCACCCGACATGCTGCGCAGGCTGTTCGAGAATGGCGTCGATACCTTCCGGCTGAATTTCAGCCATGGCGAACACGCCACCCATGCCGAGGTGATCGCCGCCATCCGCGCGTTGGAGGCCGAGACCGGCACCCCCATCGGCATCCTGCAAGATCTGCAAGGCCCGAAGATCCGCCTTGGCAAGCTTCAGGGTGGCGCGCGGATGGTGGACCGCGGCGAGCGGCTGTTCTTCCGGTCTGCCGACAGCACCGGGACTGACGACCTGCCTCTGCCGCATCCCGAAATCTTCGCCGCGATCAGGCCGGGCGGGCGGCTGTTCATCGACGATGGCCGGGTGCGGCTGCGGGTCGTCTCGCACAGCGCCGACCGGATCGAGGCCGAGGTGCTGGAAGGCGGCAAGCTCAGCGATCGCAAGGGCGTCAACCTGCCCGATACGGTGCTGGACCTGCCTGTCCTGACCGAAAAGGACCGCCGCGATCTGGAGTTCGGCCTCGCGCAGGGCGTCGATTGGGTGGCGCTGTCCTTCGTCCAGAAGGCCAGCGATCTGGATGAGATCACCCGGATCATCGATGGCCGCGCCGGTCTGGTCGCCAAGATCGAGAAGCCCTCGGCCCTGTCCGATATCGAGGCCATCGTCCGCAAGGCCGATGCGATCATGGTCGCGCGAGGTGATCTGGGCGTCGAGATTCCGCCCGAGGAGGTTCCCGCCCGTCAGAAAGAGATCATCGCGCTGTGCCGCCGCGAAAGCCGCCCGGTGATCGTCGCCACGCAGATGCTGGAATCGATGACCTCGGCACCTGCGCCGACCCGTGCCGAGGCTTCGGATGTTGCCACCGCGATCTATGACGGTGCGGATGCGGTGATGCTGTCCGCCGAAAGCGCGACCGGCGCCTATCCGGTCGAAACCGTCGCGGTCATGGACCGCATCATCCGCAGCACCGAAGCCCATGATTTCTATGCCAGGGCAATATCGGCCTCGCGCGAGCCGGCCGCGACCCCGGCGGATGCGATTGCGGAAAGCGGTGCTGTTCTGGCCTCAGCCCTTGGTGCCCGCGCGATCGTCGCCTATTCCCGCAGCGGCAGCACGGCGGCCCGGATCGCCGCGCGTCGCCCCTTCCTTCCTCTGATCGTCCTGACCCGCGACATCCGGATTTCGCGGCGGATGGCGCTTCTGTGGGATGCCCGCTCTCTGACCGAGGAGTCGGTGCAGGATTATGACAGCATGGTTTGTACCGCCGTTGAGACCTGTCGCAGCCTGCTGAAACCGGCCGCTCAGGACCACATCGTCATCCTGTCCGGCGTTCCCTTCGGCCAGTCCGGCACGACCAACAACATCCGCGTCGCCAGCTTCGGCTGAGCGCTGACGAAAGGAACCGCCATGTCCGCAATCATCAATATCTACGCCCGCGAAATCCTCGACAGCCGTGGCAACCCGACCGTCGAGGTCGATGTGACGCTGGAGGACGGCACCACCGGCCGCGCCGCCGTGCCCTCGGGTGCCTCGACCGGCGCGCATGAGGCGGTGGAGAAGCGCGATGGCGACAAGGCGCGCTACATGGGCAAGGGCGTGCTCGAGGCCGTGGCCTCGGTGAATGGCGAGATCGCCGAGAACCTGATCGGCGAGGACGCGACCGAGCAGCTGGCGATCGACCGGATGATGTGCGAACTCGACGGCACCCCGAACAAGGGCCGGCTTGGCGCCAATGCCATCCTCGGCGTGTCGCTGGCCGTGGCCAAGGCCGCCGCCGAGGCGACCGGCCAGCCGCTCTACCGCTATGTGGGCGGCACGGGCGCGCATGTGCTGCCGGTGCCGATGATGAACATCATCAATGGCGGCGAGCATGCCGACAACCCGATCGACATCCAGGAATTCATGATCATGCCGGTCAGCGCGGAGAACATCCGCGACGCCGTGCGCATGGGGTCCGAGGTGTTCCACACGCTGAAGAAGGAACTGTCGGCGGCGGGTCTCTCGACCGGGATCGGCGACGAGGGCGGTTTTGCCCCGAACCTTTCCAGCACCCGCGATGCGCTGGATTTCGTCCTGCGCGCGGTCGAAAAGGCCGGCTACACGCCCGGCGATGACATCATGCTGGCGCTGGATTGCGCCTCGACCGAGTATTTCAAGGGCGGAAAATACGAGATGGCGGGCGAAGGCAAATCGCTGACGCCGGGCGAGAATGTCAACTATCTGGCCGCGCTCTGCGCAGATTACCCGATCCTGTCGATCGAGGATGGCTGCGCCGAGGATGACTGGGACGGCTGGAAACTGCTGACCGAGCGCCTGGGCGGCACGGTGCAACTGGTCGGCGACGACCTGTTCGTGACCAACCCCGACCGTCTGGAAGAGGGCATCCGTCGCGGCTGCGGCAATTCGCTGCTGGTGAAGGTGAACCAGATCGGCACCCTGTCGGAAACGCTGGACGCGGTGCGCATGGCCGACCGCGCGGGCTATACGTCGGTGATGAGCCACCGCTCGGGCGAGACTGAGGATGCGACCATCGCCGACCTGGCCGTGGCCACCAATTGCGGCCAGATCAAGACCGGGTCGCTGGCCCGCTCGGACCGGCTGGCGAAATACAACCAGCTGATTCGCATCGAGGAAATGCTGGGCGAGATCGCCCAGTATGCCGGCCGCTCGATCCTGCGCTGAGACCCAACAGGCATGCGAGCTGCTGTGCCCCACTGCATCCAGCGTTTGCACATCTCGACGCATCAGTTTGCCCGGCTGGTCCGGGATTGCGTCACATCCATTGGCCTGAAGCCGACGCCCTATGGAACCCCTTAAATGCGCCAGACCAAGCTTGCTCAGATAAACCGAAAGACCGCCCTTCCTTCTGATGCGGTGGAGTATGAAAAACTCCGCAACTTGATCGACGCCGCCTGGTCAGCAAGGAGCGAACGTTCGATTTCTGTTCCTTCTTGCCGAACGCCACCGACGTAGGAGTGTTCAGGTCCTGACTCTGGAAAGTGGTTTATTTTCAAGGCACTGAAAGAAATTCACCAAATGGGGGAAGTCATGAGGTCCAGAGAAAAGCCCGCCGAGAGAACGAATTTTGGGCCGATAGCTGCCACGGCAGTGTTCAGCCTGTTCTGCAAACCCCTTTGAAAACACGATAAAATCCGGCCGCGGCCGGATCGGGAGAATGATTTCGCAAGGGCAAGTGGCGGAGGGGACGGGACCGAAATCCAACGTTCTCCAAGTCTGACCCGCCGGCAGCAGCACTGACACTA
>NZ_CANMEH010000023.1 GCF_947496875.1 uncultured Paracoccus sp.
TGCGCTCGCCGCTGCGCTCGTGCCGACCGGCGCCGATCAGGCCTTCTACGTCGGCCTCCATGATCAGCTGAAGAACAAGGCCGCCATCGGGCCGTCGTCATCATGATGCTCCCGTCCAACCGGGTGCGGTTTCTGGTCTCCACGCAACCCATCGACTTCAGAAAGGGTCATGATGGCTTGGCGGCACTGGTGTCATCTGTGCTGCGCAAGGATCCGTTCACCGGCACGGTCTTTGTGTTCCGCTCGCGTCGGGCGGACAGGCTGAAGCTGCTCTACTGGGACGGCACCGGTCTGGTAATGGCCTACAAGCGGCTTGAGGATGCAACGTTCACTTGGCCCGCGATCAAGAATGGGGTGATTGCGCTGAACCATGCCCAGTTCGAGGCACTGTTTGCCGGGCTGGACTGGCGAAAAGTGAAGGTGCTGGAAACCCGCCCGCCGGCTGCGGCAGAGTGAACCAACCGCTTGGTTTAGCGTGTTTCTGCGGGGGTTTTATGGTAGCTTCAGCCCATGCAAACCGCACCCGCCATCGACCTTTCCGCCATCCCGGCCGCGCAACGCGCGGCGGTGCTGGCGGTGCTGGCGTTGATGGAAACGGTGGCGGCGCTGACGGAAATCACCCGTCGGCAAGAGCATCTCATCGCTGAACTCAACCACGCCCTGCATGGCAAGCGGTCAGAAAAGCTGTCTGAAGATGAACGGCAGTTGGCGTTTGAGGATCTGTCCATTGCGCTGGCCGAGGTTGAGGCAGAAAAGGAAACGCGGGCCGCCAAGGCGGGCGATGGGACATCCAAGCCTGCCCCAAAGCGCACCATCGGCAATCTGCCCGCGGGGCTTCCACGCATAGAAGAGGTCATCGAGCCCGACAGCCTGATCTGCCCTTGCGGCTGCGGCATCATGCACAGGATCGGCGAAGACCGCAGCGAGCGGCTGGACATCGTCCCGGCCCAGCTGCGCGTCATCGTGACCGTGCGCCCAAAGTATGCCTGCCGGACCTGCACCGACGGGGTGACCCAAGCCCCAGCGCCGTCTCATCTGATCATGGGCGGCCTGCCGACCGAGGCGACCATCGCCCATGTGCTGGTCAGCAAATATGCCGATCATCTGCCGTTGTATCGCCAGAGCCAGATTCTCGCGCGGGCGGGGCTGGATCTGCACCGCGCCGTATTGGCCGACTGGGTTGGCAAGGCCGCGTTCCACCTGAAGCCCATCGTCGATCGGATGGCCGAACACCTGAAGCGGTCATCCAAGCTGTTCATGGATGAAACCACTGCCCCGGTGCTTGACCCGGGGCGCGGCGTGACAAAGACCGGATATCTCTGGGCGCTGGCCCGCGATGACCGCCCATGGGGTGGCGAGGATCCACCCGGCATCGTCTACTTCTATGCCCCCCGGCCGCGCGGGCGAGAATGCCGAAACCTCCTCACCGGCTTTGATGGCATCCTGCAAATCGACGGTTACACCGGCTATAACCGCCTGACCAAGCCCTCGCGCAAGGGCGGCGCGCCCATTCGGGTGGCGCATTGTTGGGCGCATGCCCGGCGCAAACTCAAGGAAGTCTTCGACCGCGACGGCTCCGAGATCGCCGCCGAGGGGCTGCGCCGCATAGCTGAGTTCTATGCCGTCGAGGCCGACATCCGCGGCGTCTCGCCAGGTCAGCGCCTGTCCGCCCGCCAAGCCCGCACCGCGCCGTTGGTGGCCGCATTCGGTGACTGGCTGCAGGCCAATCGCCGCAAGATCTCCGCGAAATCCCGGCTCGGCGAAAAGCTGACCTACATCCATAACCACTGGGATGGGCTGCAAACCTTCCTGACCGACGGCTGTGTCGAGATCGACTCCAACAGGGTTGAAAACCTGATCCGCCCCATCGCGCTGAATCGCAAAAACGCACTCTTTGCCGGTCACGACGAAGGCGGCATCGCCTGGGGCCGCATCGCCTCACTGATCGAAACCTGCAAGATCAACGGCATCGAGCCCTTCGCCTATCTAAAGGCCACCCTGACCGCGCTCGCCAACGGCCACCCGCAAAGCCGCCTCGACGCCCTGCTGCCGTGGAACTTCACGCCGTCAAGATAACCTACCCGTGGTCCCCAGCGAACGCTTACCGATGTCTAGCTATTGGACCAGGACGAGCTGCGCCGCCTCGTCGCTTTTCGCCGGACCGCTGGTCCTGTCTGCCTGGGTCGCTGCTACCCCGATTGCCGTCGCTACCGCTCCGGCCCTGCTCGTCGCTTTGCCTCTGGTCAGGGCGCTTCTGATCGGCGTTGCTCTCGGGATTATGCCCCCGCTAAGCGAAAGCATTCATCCGATCGTCGCACAACAAGGCTAGCGGATCCGCGAATGTCGGGAAATCATCGGTGTCTGCCGCGTTACCGGGGAAGCCTATAGGCGACGACCTGATCTGACACTTCCGGCTTGAGGATCGAATTGCCGCCGATTGCGAACACGACGTAGTCCACCCCTTCATGCGTGAATACTGCCGGTATGGACACCGCGGGGGCTTCAACGAGATCGGACCAGAGTTCCCGTCCCGTTCGGGCATCGAGGGCACGCACGCGAGCATCCACGGACGCTCCGAGAAAAACGACGCCCCCTGCCGTGACCACTGGCCCACCCAGAGTTGGCGACCCCCAGGATTCGAGACCATAGAATCCTTCAAGCTGGGCCCGTCCGAAGGGCGTCTCGTAAAGCAGTTCGCCGGTGTTCAGATTGTAGGCGGAGAACGTGCCAAAAGGCGGTTCCCAGCACGGCATGCCGGCCCAATTGCTCCAATCGGTCAGGTATATGCCATAAGGCGCGCCTTCTTGAGGTGAGTACCCCTCCTCGTTCCCACCTTCGGGACCCTGGATCTGCTGGTACTCTTCGCGCGGGATCAGGCGGATCAACTGCACGATGCGGGAGGCGTTCACGTAGAGCGTGGCGCTGCGCGGGTCGACAGCGACGCCGCCCCAATTGGTCGCCCCGGCCGTGCCGGGAAAGAACAGGGTCCCTTGTTCCGACGGTGGCGTGTAGATTCCCTCGTAGAGATAATGTTCGCGATCGCGGGAGCACTGGCCAAAGCTCACCATATCGGCGAGCCACCACACATCGGGAAGTTCGGTGGGGTTGCCGACGGGCCGCGGGGTCATGGCGAAAGGTTGGGTGGGAGCCGTCACCTCGCCCTCGGCAGTGCTTTGCGGCGTCGGCCGTTCTTCGATCTCGAACAGCGGCTCGCCCGTACGGCGGTCGAGGACGAACAGGAAGCCCTGCTTGGTCGCCTGCACAAGGGCCGGGATCGTTTTCCCGTCCCGTTCAATGTCGACGAGGCTCGGCGCCGATGGCGTGTCATAGTCCCAGATGTCGTGATTGACGTGTTGGAAACTCCAAGCGATCTCACCCGTGTCGAGATCGAGGGCGGTGACCGATGTCGCCATCGGAATGGGCTCGGTGCGATCGCCTCCCCAGTAGTTGGGACTAGGCGAGGAGACGGGCGCATACACCAGTCCGAGTTCGGCATCGGCAGTCATCGCCGTCCAGATATTGGCGGTGCCCGTGCGCGAGATCAGTTCTTCGGGGATGAAGCTGGCTTCCCATAGCAGCTCGCCTGTGCGGGCGTCGATTGCCAGAAGACTGCCCGGCGGGGCAACGCTGTATGCCCAGTCCTTGCCGGCCCACCCGAGCAGCAGAGTGTCTCCTACCACAAGCGGCGGCTGCAGCAGCGAGAAGGGGAAAACGTCGTTGACGGTGTTCCACTGGTTGACGTTGAGGACGCCCCCATCAGCAAATCCCGCGCAGCGCTCGCCGGTCTCGGCGTCCACGGAATGCAGCTCGGCGTCCATGGTGCCAAGATAGACCCGCTTCTCGCAAAGGCCCGTTTGTCCGCTTTCCCAATAGGCCACGCCCCGGTTCTTGAGTGCAGGCTGCGTAAGCGCATCGAGACTGGAGTCGCTGCTGTAAGACCAGCGCTCCTCACCCGACGCGGGATCGAGGGCGATGATCCGATAGAAGGGCGTGCCGAGGTAGAGTGTATCGTTCGCGTAGATCGGGGTCGCGGACCAAACCGTTTCCGGAAGCTCGCCGGAGCCGTCGGAAACGTCGCCGGTGTGAAATTCCCAAGCGCGCTCGAGGTCGCCGACCGTTTCCGGCGTAAAGCTTTGCACAGCGGAAAACTTGGTCGAGCCCTCATCCCCGTGAAAGGCGGTCCACTCCGGCTGCTGCGCCTCTGCGGCCCCCATCGCAGCCATCAAGGAAGAGGCAAGCATGCCGGCGAGGCGTCTGCGTCGGCTCATATGGCACCCCGGCGGAAATCCAAGAGAGATGCAAGAATAAGTGCGAGTGCCGCCGCGGCCATGACGCCGGCCAGCACGAACTGCATCAGAAAATAAGCGGCAAGAGACGTCAGCACGGCGACCATAACAAGGATGGCGATCCAGACGAGACGGTGTGGCAGCTTGCCTAGAACAAGAAGACCCGCGCCTAACGCGGCTGTCCCGGCCCCGATCACCGCAAGCAGAGCCCCGATAGAGCCGTCGACGCCCGTATTTCCAAACGGCGCTGCATAGGCATTTAGGGCTAGCAAAACGCCCATGACGCCCAAAGAGGCTGCGGGTAGGTGTTGTTTTTGCATGACCCTCCAACCCGGAACTTGCAGGAACAGTTCCGAACCGCTTCGGAAAAGCCCTGGAGACAAATCTTGTTGTCGACCGGAGTCGCGCATCAGATTCAGGTGCCGGTGTCATGGAGAGGCCCTGCCATCTTCACGGCAGCAACGATCCTCCGGCGCTTTGACCTCGCCGTCTTCGCGAGCTCGCCCACCCATGCCATGAGGCAGCGTAGGGGGACCCGCGCGCCGCGGGCGATGAAACCTCCGCGCTGTCTGGGTTTCTCTCGGTATCCGTCCGGCGTGACTGCTCTGCCAGGGTAAGAGAGTGATCGATAGTGTCCACTATGGATGGTGGACACTATGGGGCGGACGTGGCGCGTCGGACGAAGCGGCTCTGGACGGACGAGGAGAAGCGGTCGATCTGCTTTCAGACAACGGCTCCGGGCGTTTCGGTTGCTCAGGTCGCGCGACGTTACGCGGTCAACGCGAACCTGATCTTCAAATGGCTGCGCGATCCTCGTTTTGCGCCCGAGGCTGAGGCGTGCTCGGGCGAGGGTGCGCAGTTTCTGCCGGTCGAGATCGTGCAGGATACCAGGGGCCTTCCTGCCGCTCCCGCCGCGCCGGCCACCGAGGCGGGCCGGATCGAGATCGAGCTCGCCGGCGGGCAGCGGATGCGGATCACGGGGCGCTACGATCCCGAGGCTCTGGCGCGGCTGATCCGGGGGCTGACGGCGTGATCCCGGTGCCGGCCAACACGCGGGTGTGGCTCGCGGCCGGGGTCACGGACATGCGCAAGGGCTTTGCGGCCTTGGCGGCGCAGGCCGAGGCGGTGCTGAAGCAGGATCCGTTCGGTGGGCATCTGTTTGTCTTCCGGGGCCGGCGCGGCGATCTGGTCAAGGTGATCTGGTGGGATGGCCAGGGCGCCTGCATGTTCATGAAGCGGCTGGAGCGGGGCCGGTTCGTCTGGCCTTCCGCCACCGAGGGCAAGATCGCCCTATCGGCCGCGCAGCTGGCGATGCTGCTGGAAGGGATCGACTGGCGGACCCCGCAGCGGACCTGGCAACCCTTGGCGGCCGGATAAGCGACTGGTCCCAATCGTTGAGGATTCCCAGCCGGAATCCAGCCCGATAAGCTCGTCTGATGCTCGACGAGCCCGCCATCCTGCCGGAAGATCCCGAGGAGCTGCGCAGCTTCACCGCGCGGCTCCTGGCCGAGGTGAAGGCGCGCGTGACGATCCATGTATCGCAGGCGCTGGCGCGGATGCTGAACGGCATGGACCGGCACGGCCCTTACATCCTGACCCGAGACGATGGCCGTCCGTGGTTCACCGAGGGCAACGACAAAGAGTTGGGCAAGCAATGGTCAGCCCACATGGTCGCCTGCGGCCTGCGCCCGGAAGGCTATGCCGAGCTGTCCAAGTCTGCGAAGGCCGAACACCTGCGGTTCAGCGATCTGCGCGGGACGGCGGTCACGCTGCTGTCCGAGGCTGGCAACGGCATCCCGCAAATCTGCGCGGTGACGGGGCACACGCTGCAATCGGCAACCCGGATCTTGGAGAAATACCTGGCGATGACGCCCGCCTTGTCCAAGGCCGCGATCCTCGCCTTTGAGAACAGCCCGGCAACAGCTTTTGCAAACCGGCTGCAAACCGGCCCCCAAGGGGCCGAAGACCTGCACTACAAGCCGCAAGGAGATCAATAGGATGGATGGCGGACCCGGAGCGATTCGAACGCCCGACCCCCAGATTCGTAGTCTGGTGCTCTATCCAGCTGAGCTACGGGTCCGTTGTAGGGGCGGGTGGTAGGATGGAGCGGCGGGGGATGCAAGCGGAAAAACACCGCGCCGCGCGCCAGGGGCAGCGATCAGGCGGCCTCGGCGCGGCGCGGACTGCGCGGCAGGTGCAGCAGGAATTCGGTGCCGTCGCTGCCGGTCCGCTGCAGCTCCAGGCGCCCCCCATGTCCGCGCACCAGATCGGCCGCGATGGCCAGGCCCAGTCCAGTGCCGCCCTTGCGGATGCCGCCGGTGAAGGGCTGGAACAGGTGCGCCTGCGCCTTCTCCGGCAGCCCCGGCCCGGTATCGCAGACCCGCAGCCACCAGCCGGTTTCGTCCTCGCCAGCATCGATCCGGATCGTGCCCGGCTTGCGTGTTGCCTCGATCGCCTGGCGGGCGTTGCGGGACAGGTTGGCGAGCACGCGGTAAAGCTGGTCATGATCGGCGCGGATCGTCAGGCTGGCCGGAATGTCCGACACGAACGTGATCGGTGGCGCATCGCCTGCGCTGTCGGCGGCGAGACGCTCGGCATCGATCACCTCGGCGACCAGCCCGGACAGGTTGAACAGCGACAGCTGCGGCGGCGCCTCCTCGGCCTTGCCGAAGGCGAGCGTCGTTTCACACAGGTTCACGGCGCGCGAGATCGACCCGACCAGCTTGGGCGCGGTGCGACGCACCCCGGGATCGTCGCTGTCCTCCAGCCGGTCGGCCAGAATCTGGCTGGTGGACAGGACGTTGCGCAGGTCGTGGCTGATCTTGGCGACGGCCTGTCCCAGCTGCGCCAGCCGCTCGCGTTGCTTCAGCGATGCGGTGACGGTCCGCTGCATCGCAGCCAGCGCCTGCTCGGCCTCACGGACCTCGGCCATGCTGGCGGAGGGCTCGATGATCCGTCGCACGTCGTCGGGGGCCGTCGCATAGGCCGTCATGTGACTGATGACCCGGCTGATCGGGCGGACGATCAGGCGCTGCGCGGCAAGGTTCAGCACCACCGCGGTCATGATCGCGAAGGCGGCCGAGACGGCCAGCAGCCGCAGCCCGAAATCGATCATGCCGGTACGCATCGGTGCGCTGTCCATGGTGATCTCGATCAGCTGCCCGGCCTGCTTGACGGGCGCCCCTATCACCCGGATGATCCGGTTCTCGGGCGCCGCCAGCAGCCGCAGCGCATCGGCCCACAGCGTCCAGAAACGCGGCTCGCGCAGGTCATAGGTTGCGGCGATGGGGGCGGGCAGGGGCGATGACAGGACCAGCCGGCGGATATCGTCGCGCCGCAGCACGACGTTGTAGACGCCGGCGTTGCCCAGCAGTTCGGATTCCAGATCCGCAGCCAGCGACTCGTCCGTCGCCAGCAGCGCCAGGCTGGCGATCTGGGCACGCTCAAGCCGGCTGTCGAGATAGTCGTGGCGGAAATTGGCCAAGGATGGAATCAGGATGGCAATTTCGGCCAATACCACGAACAGCATCGTTAATGCCGCAAACCGTCCTGATAGCGTATTGACGTTCATCTGTCCCGAATGCTGACGCACCTTCCGTCGCCGGCTTGTCTCAGACCCCCCTACTGGACAAGTTCAGTACTTCAAACTACCGTGATCAGAGAATGGTTCCCATCACGCAATGGGTAAAATCGAGACGACTTTCTCCGATGGGGCGGACGGATCGGCCCCATGGGCCAACAGTTGACTTGCCGGCCCACCCTCCCTATCAGCCGTGCTTTGCATATCTGCGTGGTACGGGTCAGCACGATCCGCCGCGCACCCGGATGTCGGAGTAGACACGATGAAACGTACTTTTCAGCCGTCGAACCTCGTTCGCGCGCGCCGTCACGGGTTCCGCGCCCGCATGGCCACCAAGGGTGGGCGCCGGGTGCTGAATGCCCGTCGCGCGAAGGGCCGCAAGGTTCTGTCCGCCTGATTCCGCTGCTGCGTGACGGCGGTGGGCCTGCCGACCACAGGCCGGACGGCGAGCGTCGGGACCTTCCCGGACAGCGGATCGAAACTGGTGGAGCGGACCGCGAAACGCGGCGCCCGCTGACCCGACTGCGACAGCGCGCCGATTTCCTGAGGGCTGCGTCGGCGCGCCGCCAGGGAACCGCCGGGTTCTTGCTGCAGGCCCGCGAGCGGGGGGATGACGGGCCGATCCGGGTCGGGTTCACCTGCTCGAAGAAGGTCGGCAACGCCGTTGTCCGGAACCGGGCCCGCCGCCGACTGCGGTCTCTTGCGGCCGAGTTGCTGCCCGGGCATGGCCGGCAGGGCTGGGACTACGTTCTGGTCGGTCGACCCGATGCGACGGTGCAGCGCAGCTTTGCCGAACTGCGCGCGGATCTTGCCGGGGCGCTGATCCGCATCCATCAGCCCGGAGCGCAGCAGTCCCGCCCACGCAAACCGCCTCGTTCGCCGGCGAAGGAGCAACGGCCGTGACCCCGCTCGCCCATGTACTCGCAGTCCCCGTGCGGGCGTATCGCCTGCTGCTCAGCCCCTGGATCGGCCATGGCTGCCGCTTTCAGCCGACGTGCTCTGTCTATGCGCTGGACGCGCTGGAACGGCACGGAGCGCTGCACGGCAGCTGGCTGGCGGCGCGGCGCATCGCCCGCTGTCACCCCTGGGGCGGGCACGGCTATGATCCCGTTCCGCCGTCGCGAAAGGATGCCGCATGACCGATCGTCCGCCTGGCCGTCGCCGCCTGCTGCTCGGCCTGTCCCTGATCATCGTCGCGGCGCTGGGCGTCCTGACCCTGGCGAGCTTCCTGTTCTCGAGGTTCGGGGCTTGATCCGGAGGTGTTCCATCGCTGCCCGCCGCGACCTGGACAGGGTGCTGGAACGATGATGCCTGACGATCTGGTTCTGGACATCGGCGACGAGATCCATCCACTGTTCCGGGGTGCGCCGGCGTCGACCGAGTTCCGCAAGCTGCGGAAGCGATTGGTGCGCGAGGTCCGGTCAGCGATCGACAGCTATCAGATGGCGACGCCGGGCGACCGCTGGCTGGTCTGCCTGTCGGGCGGCAAGGACAGCTACACTCTGCTGGCCATCCTGCACGAACTGAAATGGCGGGGGCTGCTGCCGGTCGATCTGCTGGCCTGCAACCTCGATCAGGGGCAGCCCGGCTTCCCTTCCACGGTGCTGCCCGCGTTCCTGGCCGACCGTCAGGTCGCCCACCGCATCGAATACCGCGACACCTATTCCGTCGTCGTGGACAAGATCGCCCCCGGCGGGACCATGTGCGCGCTGTGTTCGCGTCTGCGGCGCGGCAACCTGTACCGGATCGCCCGCGAGGAGGGCTGTTCGGCGGTCGTTCTGGGGCATCACCGGGACGACATGCTGGAAACCTTCTTCATGAACCTGTTCCACGGTGGGCGGCTCGCGACGATGCCGCCAAAGCTGCTGAACGATGAGGGCGACCTGACCGTGCTGCGTCCCCTTGCCTTCGTGGCCGAGGCCGACTGCGAGCGGTTCGCGCGTGCGATGGACTATCCGATCATCCCCTGCGACCTGTGTGGCAGCCAGGACGGCCTGCAGCGCATGCAGGTCAAGAAGCTGCTGGACGATTGGGAAGCGCGCAGCCCCGGACGCCGTCAGGTGATGTTCCGGGCGCTGATGAACGTGCGGCCGTCGCATCTGCTCGACCCGAAGCTGTTCGACTTCGCCGCCCTGTCCGCTGCGCCGGCAGACGGCCCGGCCGTACCGCGCCTGACCGGGGCCGATTAACCATTCAGCAACACCCCCCGGCTACGTTCGCGCTAGGGCGCGCGAATCGGGGGCGAGATCACATGTCTCGGAAACGGCTGCTGACCAGTCTCGGGGGCCGGAGACGGGGCGAGACTCCGGTCCGTTCCCTCGACGGACCGATGCTGCTGATCAGGGTTGAAGATCCGGGTCACCCAGACCACCCGGTCGGCGGCGCAGGGCGTCGCGATCCCGCCGATCTGTTCCGTGAACGGATGGCGCAGCGGATCGCCGATGCGCTTGGCGAGAACATCCTGCTGCAGGGGATCCGTGGCGGCGATCTGGTGCTGCGTTTGCCGAAGATGACCGATCGGCAGGCGCTGGACCAGGCGCTGCGGGTTCAGGACGCCTGTGCCCTGGGACAGGATCTGCCGGCCGAACAGGTGCCGGTCGTCACCGTGATCGTTGGGCGCGCGACGTCGGCCGCGCGGTCCGAAGCAGGCCTAGCTCGTCTGCGGCGGGTGCTGGACGACTGCAGGCCCGGACAGCGCGGCCAGGTCGTGCTGCTCGACGCCGACCGCCCGGTCCGCGTGGCAGGCCTCCGCGCCGAACCATCGCTTTCGCCTGATGACCAGTCGCGCGATCCGCTGGCCGCACCCCGTATCCGGCTTGCCCCCATTCCTCATCAAGCACGGGCGGATCGGTACGGCTTCGATCCGTCGTGGGTCGAGCCGCTGTTTCAGCCGCAGATCAGCTGTGACACCGGCGCGGTCAGCGGCTTCCGCGTCACCCCCAGGGTGCGCCATCCCGTCCGCGGGCTCCTGACCGCGGGCGAGTTCGCGAGGTGCTCGTCGGCAGAGGACCGGCGTGCCCTAACGCTGGTCCTGCTGCGCGCCGCCTGTGGGGCGCTGGGCAACTGGGACCAAGCCGCCGCGCTGCCGGTGACGGTGTCGCTGCCGGTCAGGACAAACGATCTGAGCGCCGGCGACTTCGCGAGCGCGATCCTGAGGGAGCTTGACCAGCAAGACCAGGACCCAACGGGGGTGCTGCTGGAACTGGGCAGCATTGCGACGGCCGCGCCCGGCGCGCGCGCCGTGCAGCGGCATCTGGCGCGGACCGGCTGCGGGATTGATCTGTCGGACCTCGGCGGGGCAGGGCGGATGCTGTCGCGCAAGCTGCCCCCGACACGGGTGTTGCTTGGCCGCAGGCTGACCGATGGCTGCGACCGGGACGTGGCCGTGCAGCAGAAGGTGCTGAGGGCGCTATACCTTGCCGAGCAGCTGGATCTGCCAACCGCGGCGATCTCGGTCCAGACCCCGGCCGAACGCAACTTTCTGACAGCTATCGGATGCGGCCATGTCAGTGGCCCCGCCGTGGCCGACCCGATGCCCCTGTCGGAGAGCCTGGCGTTCCTGACACGACATCGTGTCGTGCAGGTGGCCATGCCCCGGCTGGAACTGCGGCGCGACCCGTCCCGCGACGCATCGGCCTGACTGAGCACGGCCGTCCTCCGGCCGTCCGGGCCCATGCGACCGGCGGCTCACATCGCCCCGCGCCGCCGGCGGATCAAGGCACATTCCTTGAGATCGGTACCCCGGGCCGCTACCCGCCCGGCGGGGGCTTTCCGCTTGACGTTCAGCCGACGCTTCGATTGAAGCGGCCCGACGCGCGGCAGTTCGGGTGACCCGATGGACGACAACAACCGCAATCTGATCCTGGCCATGGTGCTGTCGGCGCTGGTCATGATCGGATGGTACGCCTTTTTCGTGCCCGAACCGCCGGCCGTGGACCCCACGGCGACGCCGCCTGCCGCGACGCAGTCGACCGGCGGGCCCGCCGTCGTTCCCGCAGCACCGACGGCGAGTTCGACGTCCACGGCCGCACCGAACGTCGCCGACGCCGCGGATGCCGGAGACCCGTCGCGTGACGCGCCGCGCGTGCCGATCGCTACACCCTCGCTTCAGGGCAGCATATCGCTGGCCGGCGGCCGGATCGACGATCTGCTGCTGACCGGTTATCGCGAGACGCTGAGCCCCGATGCGCCGTTCGTCAGGCTGCTGTCGCCGACGACGCAGCTTCGGGTGGCGCAGGACGGATCGCCGGTCGCGCCGGGCGGTGACCCGGAACTGGTCGCGCAGAAACCCTATTACGCCGTCTATGGGTGGATGCCCGGCCCCGGTGTCGATCCCGCCGCCGTCCCAAACCCGGCGACTGTCTGGCAGGTGGAATCCGGCGAGACGCTGGGCCCCGGTCAGCCGGTCACCCTGCGCTGGGAAAATGGCAGCGGCCAGATCTTCCGCCGCATCTTCGAGATCGACGACCGGTACCTGTTCACGGTGACGCAAAGCGTCGAGAACACGGCCGCGACCCCGTTCTCGGCGGCCCCCTACGGAATCCTCGCCCGGCATGGCCAGCCCGACACCCAGAACTACTTCGTGCTGCACGAAGGCGCGGTCGGCATGACCGATGGCGAGCTGGTCGAACTGAAATACAAGAACATCGCCAAGCTCGACCCGGTCGCGACCGAGGGGCCGGCCGAGATCGTCAGCGTGGCCGAGAACGGCTGGGTCGGGTTCACCGACAAGTACTGGATGACCACGCTTGCGCCCGCGCCGGGACAGCCGTTCACGGCGGTGGTGAAATACGCGCCCGGGGCCGACATCTACCAGACCGAGACCCGCATGCCGATGCAGACGGTTGCCCCGGCAACACGGCTGAGCACCGCGACCCATCTGTTCGCCGGGGCCAAGATCTACGAGACGCTGGAGTCGTATCAGGACAGCGTCGGGATCGACCGCTTCGTGGATTCCATCGACTGGGGCTGGTTCTATTTCCTGACCAAGCCGATCTTCCATCTGCTGCACTGGTTGCACGGGCTGATCGGCAACATGGGCTGGGCGATCATTGCGCTGACCTTCGTGCTCAAGCTGCTGGTGTTTCCGCTGGCGCGGAAATCCTTCGTCTCGATGGCGCGGATGCGCGAGTTGCAGCCCGAGATGGAGGCGATCAAGGAACGCACCGGCGACGACCGGATGAAGTTCCAGCAGGAGGTGATGGGCCTCTACAAGCGGGAAAAGGTGAACCCCGCGGCGGGCTGCCTGCCCATGCTGCTGCAGATCCCGATCTTCTTTGCGCTCTACAAGGTGATCTTCGTCACCATCGAGCTGCGGCACGCCCCGTGGTTCGGCTGGATCCGCGACCTTGCGGCGCCGGATCCGTCCAGCCTGCTGAACCTGTTCGGGCTGCTGCCGTTCGCGGCCCCGGCGCAGGGCACCATGCTGCACGCCTTCTCGCTGCCGCTGCTGGCCATCGTGCTGGGCATCACCATGTGGCTGCAGCAGAAGCTGAACCCCGCACCCACCGATCCGACCCAGAAGATGATCTTTGCCTGGATGCCGTGGATCTTCATGTTCATGCTGGGCGGCTTTGCCTCCGGGCTGGTCCTCTACTGGATCGCGAACAACCTGATCACCATCGTCCAGCAATACACCATCATGCGGATGCACGGGCACCCGCCCGACCTGTTCGGCAACATCAAGTCGTCGATGCCGGCACGACCGCGACGCAACCGGAAATGACCGCGCGTCTGGCCCATATCCGCCGCCACCCGATCAAGTCGGTGGGCGGCGAGGGGCTGGACCATGTCACCTTGTCGGCAGCGCGGCGCCTGCCCGGCGATCGGGAATGGGCGGTGCTGACCGAGGCGGGCGAGCATCAGGTGGCGCAGTCCGGGGGCGGGGGGGAACCTGATCACTGGCTGCCAAAGACGTGCTTCGTGCGCGGGGTTGCAGAACCCTCGCTGCAGGCGATCGAGGGCGGATGGCAGGACGGTCGGCTGCGCCTGACCCATCCCGACCGGCCGACCCTGACCTTTGATCCGCAGACCCAGGGTGACGAGGCTGTCGCCTGGCTCCGCCCGCTGTGGTCGGCTGATCGCGCCGCGCCCACCCGGCTGGTTCGCGGTGTCGGGATCTGGACCGACGTCCAGCCCCCGTGGATGTCGATCCTGTCGCTGTCCAGCCTTGCCGCGCTCGAGGATCGGCTGGGCCGGCCGCTGGGACTGCGTCGCTGGCGGGCGAACCTGTGGGTGGAGGGATGGCCGGCATTCGCGGAACTGGACATGATCGGACAGATCCTGACGATCGGACCCGTCGAACTGCGGGTCACCCGGCGCATCGGCCGTTGCGCCGCGACCAGCGCCGACACCACGACGGGGCGGATCGACGGCGACATGCCGCACGATCTGCAGGCGCTGTTCGGACACCGGGATTTCGGCATCTATGCCGAGGTCGTCAACGGGGGCACGATCGGCATCGGGGATGCGGTTTCCCGATGAAGGTCGCCTTCCCCGTGGCCCCGGATCCGGATCCCGCCACGGCCGAGGCCGGGCGGCTGCTGTTCGCCGGGCCGGTCGACTTCGTCAAGGGCGTGGTCGCCATGGACGGCATGCCCCCGGCGGATCGCCCGGAGGTCTGCTTTGCGGGCCGGTCGAATGTGGGCAAGTCCAGCCTGATCAACGCGCTGACCGGCCGAAAGGCGATCGCGCGCGCATCCAATACCCCCGGCCGCACGCAGGAAATCAACTACTTCGCGCTCGGTGATCACGGCTACCTGGTCGACCTTCCGGGCTATGGCTTCGCCAAGGCGCCGCTGCCCGTCGTCCGGAAGTGGCAGGATCTGCTGAAGGCCTATCTGGCCGGGCGCGTCACCTTGCGACGGGCCTTCGCGCTGATCGACGCGCGCCATGGCGTCAAGTCCGTCGATCACGAGATCATGTCGCTGCTGGATCGATCCGCGGTCCCCTTTCAGGTGGTGGTCACCAAGGCCGACAAGGTGGGGTCGCAGGCGCTGAACACCACGCTGGCGCAGATCGAGTCCGAGCTGCAGAAACACCCCGCCGCGTTCCCCGAGCTTGTCGTGACCTCGTCCGAAAAGGGGCAGGGCATCGCCACGCTGCGCACGATCATCGCCGGGCTGGGCTGACGGGCTGGACCTCGCCCCCCTCGCAGCCTAGCCTTTGCCGGATTGCAGGGACCGTGGGATGAGACAGCAGAACATGAACCGTGATTTCGTCACAACTGCACGCACATTGTCCGAGGCGCTGCCCTACATGCAGCGCTACGCGGGCGCGGTTGTGGTCGTGAAGTTCGGCGGCAACGCCATGGGTGACGACGATGCCATGGCCGAGTTCGCGCGCGACATCGTGCTGATGAAACAGGTGGGCATCCACCCGGTGGTCGTGCATGGCGGTGGCCCGATGATCAACGACCTGCTGAACCGGCTGGGCATCGAAAGCCGGTTCGTCCGCGGCAAACGCGTGACGACCAAGGAAGCCGTGCAGGTGGTCGAGATGGTGCTGTCCGGCCTGGTGAACAAGCGCATCGTCCAGGCGATCAACGATGCCGGCGGCCGGGCCATCGGCATATCGGGCAAGGACGACGACCTGATGGTCTGCGAGGTTGACGACCCCGAACTGGGCTTTGTGGGCCGCCCGGTCGAGATGAACGTCCAGATCATCCGGGATCTCTATCTCGCCGGGCTGATCCCGGTGATCGCGCCGGTCGCGACGGGCATGGCCGACAACGAGACGTTCAACGTGAACGGCGACACCGCGGCGGGCGCCATCGCCGGTGCCCTGCAGGCCGACCGGCTGCTGCTGCTGACCGACGTTCCCGGGGTCAAGGATGCCTCGGGCGCGGTGGTGACGCAGATGCATCCAGATCAGATGCGGGCGATGATCGCCGACGGCACCATCGCCGGCGGCATGATCCCCAAGACGGAAACCGCGCTGAAGGCGCTGGAGGAAGGAGTCCGCGCGGTGGTCATCCTGGATGGTCGGGTTCCGCACGCCGCGCTGCTGGAGCTGTTCACCGAACAGGGCGCCGGCAGTCTGATCCGGTCGACCGAACCGCGGACCAAGCCGCACGGCTTGCGACAGGGCGGCACCGGTCTCTAGCGGCAGATGCGCCCGGCCAAGCCCCCGGGAATGAAGCGCTTGCGGCGGTGCGGGTCGGGTGGCAGGCTTCATTCCAACCGGGTGAGGGAAGGGTGAGGGATGACCGCTAGCGGCATACGACGGCTGATTCTGACGCGCCATGCGAAATCCGCGTGGGAGGATCCCGTGATCGGCGATCACGACCGTCCGCTGAACGGCCGCGGCCGGCGTGCCGCCAAGGCGCTGGGGGACTGGCTGGCGAGCCGCGGCTATGATCCCGAAGAAGTGCTGTGTTCGACGTCCCGCCGGACCCAGGAAACCTGGGAAGGGATCGAATCCGCCGTTCTGGAAACCCGCCCGGTGCTGCGCCTGGAACGGGGGCTGTACCAGGCATCGGCCGACCAGATGCTGACCGTGCTGCGGACCGCCACGCTGAACACGGTGATGATGATCGGTCATAATCCCGGAATCGGGGCGCTAGCCGCGATGCTGCCCGCACGCCCGCCGATGGACCCCGACTTCCGGCGTTTTCCCACGGCCGCCACGTTGGTCGTCGACTTCACGGCGGACAGCTGGGCCAATATCCGCCCCGGTGAGGGCGACCTGCGCGACTTCGTCCGGCTGGACGTGCGCTGACGAACCGGGCCGGGTGCCGGACGGGTCTTGCCAAGGGCAGGTCAGGCGTCGTCGACGACGGACAGGATCCCCGGCACCGCGGGGCAGGGCAGCAGCGCGTTCCCCGCCACATCCGCCAGCGTGGCGTTGTGCAGGAACACGTAGACGTGGGCCGACAGGCTTTCCCACAGCCGGTTCGAGAGCTGCTGGGCCACACTGCCGCTTTGTCCGCCGGATGCGCCGGCGCCGACGTGCAGCGCGCTAACGGTCTCGTCCACGGCGCCGAGCACCTCGGACACCCGGATCGTTTCCGGTGATCGGGCCAGCCGGTATCCCCCGCCGGGTCCGCGCACCGACTTGACCAGCCCAGCCCGGCGCAGGCGGACGAACAACTGTTCCAGATAGGGCAGCGACACGTCCTGGCGCGCGGAAATCTCGGCCAGCGTGGTCAATTCCCCATCCGCAGCCGTCGCCAGGTCGACCAACGCCACCATAGCGTAACGACCCTTGGTCGAGAGCTTCATGGCGGCCTCCCCTGCAACTCGTTGCGATGCTGCCGCAATTGACGGACCCGCGCGGGTTGAGATAAGCCCGGGCAGCCGTTGTGCGATTGACGTGCACGCGCTCCGGGCCAGTCCATAAGGCTGCCCCCTGCGCGCGTCAACATTCGCCTTGTCCGCAAAGGAACCCTATGCCCGAGCTGATCTTCCCCGGACCCGAAGGACGTCTGGAGGGCCGCTACCATGCGCAGTCCAAGCCCGATGCCCCGCTGGCCATCGTGCTGCATCCGCATCCGCAATATGGCGGCACGATGAACAACCGCGTCGTCTACAACCTGCACTACGCGTTCTATCGCATGGGCTTCACGGTGCTGCGGTTCAATTTCCGCGGGGTGGGGCGCAGCCAGGGCGAGTTCGACCAGGGGATCGGGGAACTGTCGGATGCCGCCTCGGCGCTGGATTACCTGCAGGCGATGAACCCCAATTCCAAGCATTGCTGGGTCGCGGGCTTCAGCTTCGGCGCCTGGATCGGCATGCAGCTGCTGATGCGGCGTCCCGAGATCACCGGCTTCGTCAGCGTGTCACCGCCCGCGAACATGTACGATTTCAGTTTCCTGGCACCTTGCCCGTCGTCGGGGCTGATCATCAACGGGACCGCGGACCGGGTCGCCCCGGCCAAGGACATTCAGGCGCTGGTGGCCAAGCTGCGCGAGCAGAAGGGCATCACCGTCACGCACGAGGAAATCCAGGGTGCCGACCACTTCTTCCGTGATGAGGAGGCACACATGAAGCCGATGATCGACACGGTGCAGAGCTACGTTCGCCGGCGGCTGACCGAAACCACGCGGTGAGCGGGGACGGCGTCCGGCAGATCGGACCGCTGCGCGAGTTCCTGGGCCAGATCGTCTACGGCGGCAATGACGGGATCGTCACGACCTTTGCCATCGTCGCGGGGTTTGCGGGCGCGCGGGCCGATGGCACCGCGTCGGTCGGTGCCATCGCGGTGCTGCTGTTCGGACTGGCCAATCTGTTTGCCGATGCGGTCGCGATGGGGCTGGGCGCGGTACCGGCGTGCGGTTTTCGCGTGCCATGGCGGAAACCCTGCTGGCCGGGCTGACCTGCGCGAGCGTGGCCTTTGCCGTCGGCGCAATGGTGGCGGATAGCGATTTAGCCCGTCGATTTCGGCATACCGTCGCATACCGTCTTTTCAAGCGGGTGTCGGTCGGGTACACGTCGCGCGTTCCCAAACGCAGCCGAGGCAATCCCCATGACAAAAATCAAGGTCGAAAATCCTGTCGTCGAGTTGGACGGCGACGAGATGACCCGCATCATCTGGGACTTCATCAAGCAGAAGCTGATTCTGCCCTACCTGGACGTCGACCTGAAATACTACGATCTCGGGATCGAGGAGCGCGACCGCACCGACGACCAGATCACCGTGGACGCAGCCGAGGCGATCAAGAAATACGGGGTCGGTGTGAAATGCGCCACCATCACCCCTGACGAGGCGCGGGTCGAGGAGTTCGGCCTGAAGAAGATGTGGCGTTCGCCGAATGGCACCATCCGCAACATCCTGGGCGGCGTCATCTTCCGCGAGCCGATCATCGCCCGGAACGTGCCGCGGCTGGTGCCGCACTGGAACCAGCCGATCATCGTCGGCCGTCACGCCTTCGGCGACCAGTACAAGGCCACCGATTTCCGCTTCCCGGGCAAGGGCAAGCTGACCATCAGGTTCGTCGGGGACGATGGCGAGACGATCGAGCACGAGGTGTTCCAGGCGCCCGGCAGCGGTGTGGCTATGGCCATGTACAACCTGGACGAGTCGATCCGCGACTTTGCCCGCGCGTCCCTGAACTACGGTCTGCAGCGCGGCTATCCGGTCTACCTGTCCACCAAGAACACGATCCTCAAGGCCTATGATGGCCGCTTCAAGGATCTGTTCCAGGAGATCTTCGACGCGGAGTTTGCCGATCAGTTCAAGAAGGCCGGGATCACCTATGAGCACCGGCTGATCGACGACATGGTCGCGGCCTCGATGAAATGGTCGGGCGGCTATGTCTGGGCCTGCAAGAACTATGACGGCGACGTGCAGTCCGACACCGTCGCCCAGGGGTTCGGCAGCCTGGGCCTGATGACCTCGGTCCTGATGACGCCGGATGGCAAGACGGTGGAGGCCGAGGCCGCGCATGGCACCGTGACCCGCCATTTCCGCGAGCACCAGAAGGGCAAGGAGACCTCGACCAACTCGATCGCTTCGATCTTTGCCTGGACCGGGGGCCTGAAGCACCGCGCCAAGCTGGACGACAACGACCAGCTGCTGCGGTTCGCCGAAACGCTGGAGCGTGTGACCGTTCAGGCTGTCGAGGACGGCTACATGACCAAGGATCTCGCGCTGCTGGTCGGTCCCGATCAGAAGTGGCTGACCACAATGGGTTACCTGGAAAAGGTCGACGAATACCTGAACAGGGAACTGGCGGGCTGAACTCGGCCCAAGGTTGGATGCTACAGGAAAGGGCCCCTGCAGGGGCCCTTTCTCGTCAGCTGTCCTCGCCGGTCGGATTGTCCGCCTGCGGGTACCAGTCCAGTACGATCACCTCGGTCTCGCTGCCGGCATGCTGCAGGGTCGCCTGGAAGTCGGCCGGGTCGATGCCGCGGTGATGATACGGGATCGCCCGGCGAGGCTTCATCGCGATCACGCCCGCAGCGGCGTGCTCGGCATCCATGGTGTAGGGCAGGTTCATCGGCAGCAGGACCGTGTCGATGTCGGTCTGCGCGCGGAACTCGGGCGTATCCTCGGTGTCACCGGCGATATAGATCCGCCCATGATCGGGCGAGGTCAGGACATAGCCGTTGTCCCGGCCCTGCGGGTGATACTGCTGCCGCTCGGGGGTGATGTTGTAGGCGGGCACCGCCTCGATCTTCATCCCGGCGACCTCGCCGGTGTCGCCGTTCGCCATGACCGTGGCGCGATCCTTCATCTCCGCCGGCAGCTTGTCCGCCACGGCGGGGTTGACGATCAGCGTTGTGGCGTCGTCCAGCAGTCCCTGCAGCGTGTCCGGGTCGAAATGGTCCTGATGTTCATGCGTGATCAGGATTGCCGCGGGCTTGGCCATGTCGGCATAGCGGTCGGCCCCGCCGACCGGATCGACGAGGATCGACTGGCCATTCAGGGTCAGCATCAGCGTGGCGTGCTCGATCGGCGTCAGAAACGCCGGGGCGCCGCCGGTCGTCGCCGCCGCCTGGGCAAAGGCGCGCAGCGGCAGGCCAACGGCGGCAGCGCCCGCCGCAGCCATGACAAGGGTCTGACGTCGGGTGGGGTTCATCGGGCTCTCCTCTGTTGAAAGGGGCGAAACTGACGCGGCCCTCGGCAGGTTCCGCCTTGCCCGGATCAGCGTCGCTTCCAACCCCCTTCCGCTTCGACGCCGCGGACATTATCTCGACGGTGTCCACACAGGGGTCAGACCATGAAAGCTGCCGTCATCACCTTTCCGGGGTCAAACTGCGACCGGGATCTGGCCGTGGCTTTGGAACGCGGGGGCGCGTCCGTCGCACGCGTGTGGCACAAGGATGCCGACCTCCCGGCGGGCATCGACCTGGTTGCCGTCCCGGGCGGGTTCTCGTTTGGCGACTATCTGCGCTGCGGGGCAATCGCGGCGCAATCGCCGATCGCCGCGGCCGTGACACGTCATGCGCAGCGGGGCGGGTTCGTGCTGGGGATCTGCAACGGGTTTCAGGTCCTGACCGAACTTGGCCTGCTGCCGGGCGCGCTGATGCGCAACGCCGGGCTGACCTTCCTGTGCCGCGAGGTCGCGGTTCAGGTCGGAGAAAATGCCAGCCCGTATCTGTCGTCCTATCAGGTGGGCGAAACCATTCGCCTGCCCGTCGCCCACCATGACGGGAACTATCAGATCGATCCCGATGGCTTGGCGCGGTTGCAGGACGAGAACCGGATCGCGCTGCGCTATGCGACCCCGGTGAACGGCTCCGTCTCGGACATCGCCGGGGTGTTGTCGGGGAATCTTCGGGTGCTTGGCATCATGCCGCATCCCGAACGTGCGGTGGACGCGGTCCATGGCAGCATGGATGGGGCACGGCTGTTCCAGGGGGTGGTGGGCGCCCTTGCTGCTGCGTGACGCGGACAGGGCCTGTCCTTCGGGACGGCTTGAGCCGCAGGCCGGCAGCGCCTATCTGTGGAGTACCTGCAGCGGACCCGGCTGATGCCAGACCCCGACGAAACCGACGCCGTGGTGCCGGGCGATTTGCGCGCGCGGGTGTTTCCGCGTGTGCTGATCGCAGTTCTGCTGGCGGCGGCGATCGGGGCGATCTTCTTTACCAACCAGTTCCTTACGGACCGGTTCTCAGAAAACACACGAGTTCGGGCCGAGTTGCGCGCAGCGCTTTATACCGGCAACCTGCTGTCCGAATTGCAGCGCACGTCGGTGGTGCCGCTACTGCTGGCACGTGATCCGGCGCTGATCTCGTCGCTCTACGGGCAGGATTTCTCGACGACGTCGGCGCGGCTGATCTCGGCCCAGAAGGAGATCGGCGCGGCGTCGATCCGGCTTCTCGACGGGTCAGGCCGTACGGTGGGGGCGACGGACCGGCAGCTGCTGGGTACGAATTATGTGCTTGCGCCATTCTATGTCGATGCGCTGCGGACCAACGACACGGTGTTCACGGTCTCGCCAACGCCCTCGGGCGGCCATGAATTCACCTATTCCCGGGCAGTGGTGGCCGATGGGCGGTCGCTGGGGGTGATCGTGGTCGCCGCCGACCTGACCCGGCTGGAGCGGTCATGGGCCGGGATCGCCGATGCGGTGGCCGTGACCGACAGCGAAGGCCGGATCATCCTGACGACCGAGCCGCGCTGGCGCGGGCTGCAGATGGACGAGGCGCTGGCCGTCCGGTCCGCCCCCAGTGCGATCGCGCGCGCCTTTCAGGTCACGGCCGACTGGGCGAGTCAGCCCATCGACGCCTATGTCCGCGGCAAGGCGGTGATGCGGACGGAAACACGCATCCCGTTCCGCGGCTGGCGAATGATCTCGTTCGCCACCTACGATTCCATCCGCGACCGGGTGAACGCCTATCTGGCGCTGGAGATCATGGGCCTAGCCATCGCGCTGGCCGCCGGGTTCTACATCTTGTCGCGGCGCGCCCGCACGATGACGGACCGGTACATGCGCGAGTCGGCGGACTTGCGGGCGCTGAACGCCCGGCTGACCCGCGAGATCGCCGAACGCGAACGGATGCAGCGCGAACTGCGCGTGGCCGAGCAAACCGTCCAGCAAAGCAGCAAGCTGGCCGCCCTGGGCGAGATGTCCGCCGGGATCAGCCACGAGCTGAATCAGCCACTCGCGGCGATGAAGACCTATCTGGCCGGATCCCGCCTGCTGCTGGAGCGTGGCCGTCCGGACGAGGCGTTGTCGAGCTTTCAGCGGGTAGACGACCTGCTGGAACGCATGGGCGCCATTACCCGGCAGCTGAAATCCTATGCGCGCAAGGGGGGCGAGGCCTTCGAGCCGGTCGATCTGCGCATGGCCCTGTCGAGCGCCCTGACCATGATGGAATCGCAGTTGCGGCACCGGCGGGTGCGCCTGCAGCGCAGCCAGCCGCGCGACCCGGTGATGGTCTATTGCGACCGGATCAGGCTGGAACAGGTGATCATCAACCTGATCCGCAATGCCATGGATGCCACCCGCGACCAGCGCGACCCGTCCATCCAGATCGTGGTGGACAGCGGCTCTCACGCCTATTTGTCCGTCCGCGACAATGGGCCGGGTGTCGCGGATCTGGAAAAGCTGTTTGAACCTTTCTGGACCACCAAGGCACCGGGCGAGGGAACTGGCCTAGGTCTGGCGATTTCATCCGGGATCGTGGCGGACTTCGGCGGACGGCTGACCGCTCACAATGCGGATGACGGCGGCGCGGTCTTCGATCTGGAACTTCCTCTGCATGAGCCCCGGCTGACGAGCCAGCGCACCGCGGCCGAATGAACAAGAGCTGCCGAATGAACAAGAAGGGATGAACCCATGGCGCAAAGTCTGACCGTTGCGATCGTCGACGACGAACCGGACATGCGGGATTCGATCAGCCAGTGGCTGGGCCTGTCGGGCTATCGCACCGAGGTGTTTGCCAGTGCCGAAGAGGCGCTGAAGACGATCGGGGCCGACTGGCCGGGCATCGTCGTGTCGGACATCCGGATGCCCGGCATGGATGGCATGGCGTTCCTGAAGCGCCTGATGGGGCTGGACAGCGGACTGCCGGTCATCATGATCACCGGGCATGGCGACGTGCCGATGGCCGTCGAGGCGATGCGGCTGGGCGCCATGGACTTCATGGAAAAGCCGTTCAATCCGGACCGGATGACCGAACTGGTCAAGAAGGCGGCGCAGGCCCGCCGGATGACGCTGGACAACCGGGCCCTGCGCCGCGATCTCAGCGAAGGCCAGCAGGTCATGTCCAAGCTGGTCGGGACCAGCCCGGTGATGGACCGCTTGCGCGAGGATATCCTGGATCTCGGCCAGGCCGACGGTCATGTCCTGATCGACGGCGAGACCGGCACCGGCAAGACGCTGGTGGCCCACGCCCTGCACGCAGTGGGCCCGCGCGCATCCCGCAGGTTCGTTCCCGTCGGCTGTGCCGCCTACACCGACGAGGCGCTGGCCGCCCGGCTGTTCGGGCCAGTCGAGGACGGGCTGCCCGCGGTCGAGGAGGCGCGGGGTGGGACGCTGTGCCTGGAGGACATCGAGGCACTGAGCGATTCCGTGCAGGCCCGGCTTCTGGCGTTCATCGCCGATCAGGGTGCCCCCGCGGAAACCCGCATCATCGCCATCTCCAACGCCCGGGGCGAGGGGCGCCGGGCCGAGGACAGTCTGCGGCCGGATCTGTTCTATCGATTGTCGGCGCTGCAGATCACCGTGCCGCCGCTGCGCCAGCGCGGCGAGGACATCCTGTCCCTGTTCACTCGCATGACCGAACAGTTTGCCGACGAGTATGGCTGCGAGCCGCCGCAGGTGAATGCACAGGAAGCGGCGCAACTGCTGCAGGCGCCCTGGCCCGGCAACGTCCGGCAGCTGATCAACGTGGCGGAACGCGCCGTCTTGCAGAACCGGCGGGGCAGCGGGTCGATCACGTCGCTGCTGATGGCGGATGGCGAGGAAACCCGTGAAGCCACAACGACCGAAGGCAAGCCGCTGAAGGAGTATGTCGAGTCGTTCGAGAAGATGCTCATCGACAACACCATGCGGCGTCACAAGGGCAGCATCAGCGCGGTCATGGACGAATTGTGCCTGCCCCGCCGTACTTTGAACGAAAAGATGGCCAAGTACGGGCTGACCCGCTCCGACTATCTTTGACGGCCCGGTTCGGCAGCGCGGCTGCCCTGAACCGGGAACGCAAAGCAGTTTATGATTGTGTTTAAGGCCGTTCGCACCCTATGGTGCCCTACATGCGCGCAATCTGTTCAATCACAGATTGTGTGACGCATACAAGTTTCGCAGCATGGTGCCTGTGGATCGGTCGGTTGGCCGATGGGCGCCATGTCGAAAAAAATGGCCGCGCAAGGGTCTCGTGCCCCCGTCGGTCAGGTCATCGCCGCCCCTGTCCGCAACCGGGCCACGGGGCAAGAGGTAAACAGACGCGATGAATCGCGCGATAGATAACGACGCAGGCAGGATCGTGGGCGGGTGTGCACAGGAACGGCAGGACAAAGCGATCCCGCCGCGGCCTGTGATGCCCGCCCCGTTCCTGACCGCAGGTCGACCTGCGCGCCAACTCGCGTTCGCATCAAACCGCACCCCGTCCGTTGTCCCGCCCCTGGGCGGACCCGACCGGCTGCGTGAAAGAACATCACATGGCAAACAAGATGCTGATCGACGCGACTCATGCGGAAGAAACCCGCGTGGTCGTCGTGGACGGAACCAAGGTTGAAGAGTTCGACTTTGAAACGCTGAACAAGCGCCAGCTTGCAGGCAATATCTACCTGGCGAAGGTGACGCGGGTCGAACCCTCGCTGCAGGCCGCCTTTGTCGATTACGGTGGCAACCGGCACGGGTTTCTGGCCTTCGCCGAGATTCACCCCGACTATTACCAGATCCCGGCTGCGGATCGGCAGGCGCTGATCGAGGAAGAACGCGCCGCGGCCGAGGCCGCCGAGGACGAAGAGACCGCGCGCGAGAGGCGGGGATCCCGGCAGCGGCGTGGATCGCGGGCGCAGGCCGCCGCATCGGATGATCCGTCGGTCACGTCCGAGGCCGCATCCGGCAGCGCGGACGAAGACCGGCAGGAAAGCGGGTCTGATGCCGCCCTGGATGCCGTCGGGAGTGGGGACGACGTTCCGGGCGAGGCGCGTGGCACAGCGGACGAACGGGACACCTCCAGCGGGTACGAGGAGTCCAAAGAGGATGAGGACGACGCGGCGAGCGCGGCGGATCGCGACGAAACCATCGAGTCCGTTGCCGAAGAAGACGTCTCGGAAGAGATCCGGCCCGCCAAGAAGCCGCGGCCGCGCCGGTACAAGATCCAGGAGGTCGTCAAGGTCCGGCAGATCATGCTGGTCCAGGTGGTCAAGGAAGAGCGCGGCAACAAGGGCGCGGCGCTGACCACCTATCTGTCGCTCGCCGGTCGCTACTGCGTCCTGATGCCCAATACCGCCCGGGGCGGCGGCATCTCTCGCAAGATCACCAACGCTGCCGATCGCAAGAAGCTGAAGGATATCGCATCGGAACTGGAGGTACCGAAGGGCGCGGGGCTGATCATCCGCACGGCCGGCAGCCAGCGCACCCGGACCGAGATCCGGCGCGATTACGAATACCTGATGCGGCTGTGGGAGCAGATCCGCGAGCTGACCTTCCGGTCGATCGCACCGGCGCCGATCTACGAGGAAGGCGACCTGATCAAGCGGACGATCCGGGATCTCTACAGCAAGGACATCGACGAGGTCCTGGTCGAGGGCGAGCGCGGCTATCGCACCGCCAAGGACTTCATGAAGATGATCATGCCGTCCCACGCCAAGAACGTGAAGCTGTACAACGACCCGATGCCGCTGTTCGCGCGCTATCAGGTCGAGGGCTATCTTGCCGCGATGTTCAACCCCGTGGTGCAGTTGAAGTCCGGCGGCTACATCGTCATCGGCATCACCGAGGCGCTGGTCGCCATCGATGTGAACTCTGGCCGGGCGACCAAGGAAGGGTCGATCGAGGACACCGCGTTCAAGACCAACTGCGAGGCGGCTGACGAGATCGCCCGCCAGCTGCGCCTGCGGGACCTGGCAGGCCTGATCGTCATCGACTTCATCGACATGGACGAGCGCAAGAACAATGCCTCGGTCGAGAAGCGGTTCAAGGAGAGGCTGAAATCCGATCGGGCGCGCATCCAGGTCGGACGGATCTCGGGCTTCGGCCTGATGGAGATGAGCCGACAGCGGCTGCGGCCGGGGATGCTGGAAAGCACCACCCAGCCTTGCGCGCATTGCCATGGCACCGGGCTGATCCGGTCCGAGGACAGCATGGCGCTGACCATCCTGCGGGCGATCGAGGAGGAGGGCACACGGAAGCGGTCCCGCGAGGTCCTGCTGCGCGCGCCGGTGGGCGTTGCCAACTTCCTGATGAACCAGAAGCGCGAACATATCGGCATGATCGAGGCCCGCTACGGGCTGTCGGTCCGGGTCGAGGCGGATCCGTCGTTGATCTCGCCGGACTTTGCGCTGGAGAAGTTCAAGACGGCGACGCGCAGCGTTCCCGACGCCGCGTCGAACGTGGTGTCGGTCAACGCCAGCCTGATGGCCCAGATCGACGATGAAGACCTCGACTCGGACGACGAGGAGGAGGTGGAGGAAGCCGGACTGGCATCGGATCGTCGCGACGACGACGAGGAGCAGGCGACCCGCGGCCAGGACTCGGATGGCGATCAGGCCGACGAGTCCGGCCGGTCGAAGCGTCGCCGGCGGCGTCGCCGTCGGGGCGGGGCGCGCGGAGAGAACGGCGATGCCGACCAGGGCTCGGCGGAGCAGTCTGACGCGGCCGGGCAGGACGCGCCCGAGAGCGGCGCCAGCCCCGTGACAGACGAGGCGACCGATGCTCCCGAGGAGCAGGGTGACGAGAGCGGGGAGCGGAAATCCCGCAGTCGTTCGCGCTCGCGCTCGCGCAGCCGGACGCGCAGGTCGGATGATCAACCGGTCGCACAGGCCGGTGACGACCGGCCTTCCGAACTGGCGCAGTCTGCTCCCCCAGAGGTTCCACGCACGGACGGGCAGGACCCTGAGGGCCAGGATCTGAGCGGGGAGCGCCAGGCTGCCGCACCGGACGTCTCCGAAGCCGCCGCTTCCGCGCAAGACGACGCGATCAGCGAGGCTGCACCAATCTCCGAGGAGAGGGTCGAGCCGCGTGAACAGGAGCCTGCCCTGTCGGACCAGGCACCGGTGTCCGTTGGGGACGATCGACCGTCAGAGATGGCAGCGACGGAGCAGGACCTGCACCGGGACGAGCCGGCTGAAGGCAACGGTCAGGATTTGCCCGGAACCGCTTCGAGAGAGGCCGAGGATCGTTCCGAACCCGTGGACGCTGATGCCGGCGCGCGCCCCAGGCGGCGTGGCTGGTGGGCGCTGGGCGGCTGACCTGACGCATCCGTGACGATGCGAGGGGAGGGGCGGGGTTTACCGGCTCCTTCCCCTCGGACAAGGTGCCGCCATGTTTGGAATCGAAATTGCCGACGCCTCGATCCTGCCCGCGGCGTTTGTCGCCGTGCTTGCCGGATTGCTGTCGTTCCTGTCGCCCTGCGTGCTGCCGATCGTGCCGCCCTATCTCGCCTACATGACGGGCGTTAAGGTCAGTGCGCTGAAAACGCATGAACGCAGCGCCGTGCTGCCCGCGTTCTTCTTCGTCCTGGGGCTGAGCACGGTGTTCCTGATCCTGGGCTATGCGGCCTCGGCGTTCGGGCGCGCCTTTCTGGAATACCAGCCGATCCTGATCAAGATCTCGGGTGCGTTCGTCATCCTGCTTGGCCTGCATTTCCTGCACGTGTTCCGCATTCCGCTGCTGGACCGCGAGGCGCGGCTGGAGACGGGCGGCGACCAGGGCGGATCGGCCATGGGCGCCTATCTGCTGGGTCTGGCATTCGCGTTCGGCTGGACGCCCTGCATCGGACCACAGCTGTCCATGATCCTGACGCTCGCGGCGACCGAACCCGGGCGCGGGACGGCACTGCTGGGCATCTATGCCTTGGGACTGGGCATTCCGTTTCTGCTGTCGGCCCTGTTCATCGAGCGGTCGATGGGCCTGATGAACCGGATCAAGCGGCACCTGGGTCTGATCGAGCGTGTGTCGGGTATCCTGCTGATCGTCGTCGGGCTGATGCTGCTGACCGGCTGGTTGTCGATCATCAGCTACTGGTTGCTGGAAAACGTCCCGGCGCTGGCACTGATCGGCTAGTCGGTTCCGCCGGTCGCCCACGCGGGGCGCGCTTGTCGAGAAAGGCGTTCAGCCCCTCGTCCGTGTCCGGCAGCATCATGTTGTCGCAGATCGCCGCACCGGTCAGGTCGTAGGCCTCGGCCAGTCCAAGCGTCAGCTGCTGGTGATACGCGCGCTTTCCGATCCGGATGGCGGCGGGCAGCTTGGCGGCGATCGTGCCGGCAAGGGCCTGCGTCGCCTCGTGCAGGTGCGCGTGGGGAACCACCCGGTTCACCAGACCCAGTTCCCGCGCCCGGGCCGCGTCGATGAACTCGCCGGTGACCAGCAGTTCAAAGGCCGCGCGGGGCGGGATCGCGCGGGAAAGTGCCACCATCGGCGTGGAACAGAACAGGCCGATATTGACCCCGTTGACGCCGAACCGGGTTCCTTCCGCCGCCACCACCATGTCGCAACTGGCCGCGAGCTGGCACCCGGCGGCGGTTGCGATACCGTGCACCTGGGCGATGACCGGCTGGGGCAGGGCGGGGATCATCTGCATCATTCGGGAACACGCCGCAAACAGCGCCTGGTAGTCGGCCCGACCGCCGTCCGCCTCCGCTCTCGCGGCCTGCATCTGGCGGATGTCGTGGCCTGCGCAGAACGCTTTTCCCTCACCGGACAGGACGACCACCCGCACGGTGTCGTCGGCAGCGATTTCTGTAAGCGCGTCGGCAAGCGCCGCGATCATCTCGCGTGACAGGGCGTTGTAGTTGCCGGGGCTGGTCATCACCAGCCGGGCGACCGGCCCCTGGCTTTCCCGTCTCAGCAGTGCACTCATCTTGCATCCCCCCTTGCTTCCGGAAACCATACGGCCGCCGCGGGTGAGGGGAAAGCATGGTCACGATGGAAGCGCAGGCGCTGGACGCATATCTGCAGGAGGTCTTTCCGCAGCTGTCGGGTTACCGGATCGAACAGGCCGATGCGGAATCCGTGCGCGTGCGGCTGAACGTGGCGGACCGTCACCTGCGCCCCGGGGGCACGGTTTCCGGTCCGACCATGTTCGAACTGGCCGACGTTGCCGTGTATGGGGCGATCCTGTCGCGGATCGGAAAGGTGCCCCTGGCGGTCACGACGAATGCCAGCATCGACTTCATGCGCAAGCCCGCGGCCGGCCGCGACCTCGTCGCCGTAGCGCGGCTTCTGAAGCTTGGGCGCATCTTGGCCGTCGGCGACGTGCTGATCTTTTCGGACGGACAGGATCAGCCGGTGGCGCGCTGTTCGTTGACCTATTCGATTCCTCCGCGCCGGTGATCGCGCAGCGCAGCCTCGGACGGGATCAAGTGAGCCTCGACCAGCTGATCACAGCCTCAAGCCCGTGAGCTTCGTTTCGTCTTTCGGGAGGAGCCCGGCCAGCTCACGGGTCGACCGGCAACGCACGACCGCTGAGGGGTGACGCAGGCACAGCATCAGCCCGGCAGGACCGCTCGAGACGGCCTTCCAGCGTATCCAGCACGACGCTTGCGAACGCGATTTCTCCGGGTATTTCAATACCGCACCCGCATCTGGCTGAAAGGTTAGCTTTTTTTTGCCTGGCGAGACGTTGACCGTCGCCCCGGAATCAACGACAAGCCGCTCCAGAGGAATAGCGGTGCCGCGAAGGCGCCAAACTCAACCATAGGCTGGAACAATGAAAACCTTTACCGCTACACCGGCGGACATCGACAAGAAGTGGATCCTGATCGACGCCGAGGGCGTGGTTCTCGGTCGCCTCGCGACGATCGTCGCCTCGCGCCTGCGCGGCAAGCACAAGCCGACCTTCACCCCGCACATGGACATGGGCGACAACGTCATCGTCATTAATGCCGATAAGGTGCAGATGACCGGCGCCAAGCGGGACGACAAGAAGTACTACTGGCACACCGGCTATCCGGGCGGCATCAAGCATCGTACCGCCCGGCAGATCCTGGAGGGCGAGCATCCCGAGCGCGTGGTCTACAAGGCCGTGGAACGGATGATCAGCCGCAACAAGCTGGGCAAGCAGCAGATGACCAATCTGCGCGTCTATGCCGGCGACCAGCATCCCCACGAGGCGCAGCAGCCCGAGACGCTGGACGTCAAAGCAATGAACCCCAAGAACACCCGGAGCGCCTGATCATGGCCGACGACATCAAATCCCTCGACCAGCTTCGCGACGCCGTCACCGCCAGCGCGGGTGCCGTTCAGGGGTCCACCGACGACGAGGCGCGCAGCCTGCAGCCCGGAGCGGCGCCTCGCGAGCCGCAGCGCGACGAGCAGGGCAGGTCATATGCCACCGGCAAGCGCAAGGACGCGGTGGCCCGCGTTTGGGTCAAGCCGGGGTCGGGCCGTGTCACGGTGAACGGCAAGGACATGGCCGAATATTTTGCCCGTCCCGTGCTGCAGATGATCCTGCGGCAACCGTTCGATATCGCCGGAGTTGCCAATCAGTACGACGTCTACGCCACGGTCGCCGGTGGCGGCCTGTCCGGACAGGCCGGCGCCGTCAAGCATGGGATCTCGAAGGCGCTGCAGCTGCACGAGCCGAGCCTTCGCGCAGCGCTGAAGGCTGCCGGGTTCCTGACCCGCGACAGCCGGGTGGTGGAGCGCAAGAAATACGGCAAGGCAAAGGCGCGCCGGTCGTTCCAGTTCTCCAAGCGCTGATCGCATCAGCATCGATGTTCCGAGGGGCGCGGCCATTGCCGCGCCCTTTTTGCTGTCACGGCGTCCTTTCCCGGCGCCGCGCGCGACTCGACTGGATCGGCGGAGGCGGGAGGGAATCGGTTTGATGCCTGGAGAGGGGTGTCTGTGCGACTGACCACCAAGAAGAAGTGTAGTAATTTCACAGAGATAAGAGAAACTTGCCGCACGGCAGCATTTTCCGTCTTGCGCTTCGTTTGGACCGACTCTAGATACCGCTTCACCGGACGGCGGGGACGCTGGAAGGTTGGGGAAGCCGGCGGTGCTGGTTGACCTGGGGCCCTGGAGGTTCCGCGGTGATTGTCGAGAAGGTTCTTGACGATGTGCTTCGGGGTCGCTAGATAGGGT
>NZ_CANMEH010000024.1 GCF_947496875.1 uncultured Paracoccus sp.
TTTCTCCGCCGTGATCAGCTTCTGTTCCAATGCCGCGACCGACAGGTTGTAGGTCTCAGGATCGATATCGACAAAATCCACCTGCGCGCCGCAGTAGAGCGCGGCGTTGGCAGAGGCGACGAACGTGTTGGGCGAGGTCCAGAGCCAGTCTTCTGGCCCCAGCTCCAGGGCCAGACAGGCGATGTGTAGAGCCGAGGTAGCGCTGTTCACCGCCACTGCATGCTGGGCGCCGGTATGGGAGAGAACAGCCTCTTCAAACCTCGCGATCGTGGGCCCTTGGGTCAGGTTGGCCGACTTCAAGACCTCCACCACGGCATCGATGTCCTGCTGGGTGATATCTTGTTGGCCGTAGCGGATCATGCGGAAAACACCCTGTCTATGCCTGAGTTCATTGCCGTATCGGCGGGTTCGTAGGATCGCCCAAGCCATGCCGCAGATAGGCGACCGTCTTCCAGACGAGGATCAGCGCAAAAGACATAGCCAAAGCGATAGGCACTGCCAAGTTCGGCACGCTTCCCCCCAAGATCCAGCCCAGGAACAGGAATGCCGGCAGGGCAGCCAAGTGACTTTGGATGATGGGGCGATCACGACCGCTGGCGTAGAGCGCGTAATGTGGCACCATGCCAATCGCATTCAGGATCGTGGCCAGCAACAGCCACGGATAAAGGCCGATCGAGCGGCTATAGACCGGGTTGCCGATCCAAGCCAGAAGATAAGGCAGCGCCAGCCAGCTGCCGACACTGAAAATCCCGCAAACCCAAAGGGTCTGCCACAGCATCCGCAGTACGCGGCGGCGCGTTGCCGCATAGTCCTCCTGGTGATGAAGCGATATCAACTCGGGATAGGCGAAGGCGAATATACCCGCGTCCAGGAATGTCATCAACGCGCTGGCCACCCCCAAGAACAGCACATAGGCCGCCACGCCCTCCAGGCCCACGAAGGCTTCCATCAGGTAGCGATCCGAAGCCTGCATCGCGCGTAAGGACAGCGTAGCAATCAGAAAGGCTGCACTGACCTTTACGCCCCTGCGCACCCAACGCCAGTCGATCTGCTGGCGCCAGCTGCCAAAGGGCTGTCTGCGGATGCACCACAGGCCAAGCATGACGGTCACGAGACCCGAGCCTGCCCACAACCCCATGACCATATCGAGATGCCGGGTCCCAGGATGCGCCGCCATCAGGGCAACGACGGCCAGAGCCCAGCTCCCTTGGCGCGCAAACAGCAAAAACCCGGCATGAATCTGGCGTGACAGGGCAATCAGCAGGCGGAAAATCTCCTGGTTGATGTGTTCCAAGACGACAATCCCAAGGAACCACCAGATCAGGTGCCTCGGCCAGCCGAGATAAGCGAGCACCACAAACGCTGCCGGCAGGACCACGGCATAGAGCCCCAGAGACAGCATAGCCTGCCCCTTTACCGGCTTGGCTCGTTCATGCTCGGGCAGCTTCAAGAGTTCGCGGGTGGTGTAGACGTAAAAATCGAGACCCAAAAAATAGAGCACGAAGCCTACGGTCGCGGTGAACAGGCCGTAGTAGCCCACCGCCTCTGGCTCAAGAAACCGCGCTAGGAAGAATACCAGCAGAAAGCGGGTGCCCAAGGTCGTCATCCGCAGGGCAACGTTCAGGAGGCGACCATATCTTCCTGACACTTCCTGACCTCCGGGGCGTCCCACTCATAACTGCCTGATGTCTTCCCGTCTAACAGCAGTTCGAAACCCAATATTAGTAGCAGGCCTTTACAGGAAAATGCGAGCGGAACACCCAGACCTCGATCAAGCTACAGTCAGTAACTTGCCGACATTTCCCACGCAAGAACATGCGCGACGATCTCTTCAAGGTTCTGAAATTTAGGCGACCAAGGCAACGTATTCTTTAGATTGGATGGATCTGCGACGAGAGCCGGGGCATCTCCCGCTCGCCGGTTATCCATGACGACATTCAGCTTTTTGCCAGAAACATTTTCTACTGCCGAAATAACTTCCTTGACAGAATAGCCGACGCCATAACCGCAGTTCAGCGTCAGTCCGCCAGCGTAGTGTTCCAGCGCGTCAAGCGCGAGAGCATGAGCGTCGACCAGATCTGTAACATGAATATAATCGCGAATGCACGTGCCATCAGGCGTGTTGTAATCGCCACCATAAATAGCGAGACGATCCCGCTTGCCGACCGCAACCTCGCACGCGATTTTGATCAGATGGGTTGCTCGACGTGTAGATTGGCCCGCGCGCCCCTTCGGGTCTGCACCAGCTACATTGAAATAACGCAGCACGGCATGTCGCAAGTTTGTCGCGCTCGCAATGTCGCTTAACATGGTTTCAGTCATCAATTTTGAACGACCGTATGGCGACTCGGGCGCTTTGGGCGTGTCCTCAGCAACACCGAAGGTGTGATCTCCTCCATAGACCGCTGCAGTCGATGAGAAGATGAGTTTGTCCACTCCTTCGTCCACGCACGCACTTATCAGCGCAAGCGATGCGGCGGTATTGTTGTGATAATAGCTGATAGGGTCCCTGACTGATTCCGGAACGACTACCGATCCTGCGAAGTGAATTACAGAGTCGATCCGATGGTCACGGATGATCTTTCTGACGGTTTCTCGCTCTCCAACATTCGCTTGGACAAGTTCTATGCCAGGGGGCACGGCTTTGATAAAACCGGTGGTGAGATTGTCCAGAACGACGAATCGGCGACCAGTGTCAACGAACCGCCATGCCATATGCGAGCCGATGTAACCTGCGCCTCCGGTTATTAAGACTGTCATAAGTGTTCCTCATGCGGCAGCACCGCATAGATGCAAGTTGCCCGTGTCCTACCGGGGCCTGGTAACGTCTGGCAAAGCAATCAAGCGCGCCGCGCCCCTACCCCTAGGGGGCACACGGCTTCGTTGACAACCTCCGCAAAGCGCAAGAAAGGATACTGTTCGCCCCGTAGATAGGCCCGGGCTGTGGGACACGGCTCGTGTTGGGCCTTCTGTAAAGTGCGAATGAGCAAAGGGTCAAGCCCACGCACGTCCGGTCTCGCATCATCCGCGTTCCCCATGTATAGGCAGACAACGTCAACGAGGGCCACGATGCCGCCAATATTGATCAATGCGTCAAATCTACACGTAGGTGGAGGTGTTCAAGTCGCGACTTCTTTTCTGGCGGAAATTGCGACCAAATCCGCCGAAATGTCTGACGTCGAAATCATGGTCTCATCGGAGGTCGAGAGCAATCTGCTCCGGATGGGGGTCCGTTCGGCAAACAAGTTTGCGATACAGCGTCGTGATGTTCGAGGGTTCGCGCTCTTTGACTGGACTCTCAAGCGAGAAATGGACGGGTTCCAAACCGTATTTACAGTTTTTGGGCCGCTCTATAGGTGGAACACGAAGTTCCGCAGTATTGTTGGATTTGCGCAAGCATGGATAATTTACCCGGACAATGAATGCTATTCCCGGATGCGCCGCTTTGAGCGACTCAAAACACGCTTAAAGTTCTGGATCCAGGCACAGTTTTTCAAGCGCGCCGATTTACTGATTGTCGAACTGGAGCATGTCCGCCAAGGCTTGATCCGGGAGCTCGGTATGCCAGCTGACCGAATTGTCGTGATTCATAACAGCCTATCGGAACTGTACCGTCAGCCAAAATTGTGGGAACCTGTCCCAATTCAAAGTGTAGATAGAAAATACTTACGCCTCGGATTTTTAGGCAGCAACTATCTCCACAAGAATACAGTGATCTTCCCGGATATTGCAGATGTATTGCTTAGACGCTATGGTATAGACTCACTCTTTTTTGTGACGTTTACCGATGCGGAGTGGGAAGATTGCACGTCCGAGTTCCGCGCGGTCAGCGTCAATGTGGGGCCTCTAAGCGTGACTCAATGTCCCCCCTTCTATAAGGGTCTGGATGGAGTTGTGTTCCCATCTTTGCTGGAATCCTTCTCTGTTACGCCGCTTGAGGCCATGGCAATGGAGGTGCCGCTTTTTGCCTCGGACCGTCCGTTTAATCGGGAGATATGCGGACCCCATGCGCATTATTTCGATCCGCTGTCCGCGGAGGATGCCGCAGCCCGCATTGCGGAGGTTCTAGGTCCTGTTGCGTGCTTCCGTAACGCTTTACCAGATGCCGAGGCTATGGCCGAGACGCGCTGTGGGGGTGTCGAGGCGGATCTATCTAATCGACTCCGAGCGGCTCGGGAACACGCACTGTCCTTCTCCTCGGCGGCGGAGCGAGCTAACAGGTATCTGGCCCTCGTCCTGGGCGAGCAAGGCACGCCGAATAAATCAAGAGCCGACGGCTAAAGGTAGCGAACATGTTCACTGACAATACCCTCCTCATCACAGGTGGAACCGGCTCCTTCGGCAATGCCGTCCTGCGTCGCTTCATTGGCTCCGACCTGCGCGAGATCCGCATCTTCAGCCGTGACGAGAAAAAGCAGGACGACATGCGCAAGAGGTTCAACAGCCCCAAGTTGAAGTTCTACATCGGCGATGTTCGCGACTATCAGTCCATCCTGACGGCGATGCGCGGCGTTGATTACGTTTACCATGCTGCGGCGCTGAAGCAGGTGCCCTCCTGCGAGTTCCACCCGATGGAAGCAGTCAAGACGAATGTTCTAGGCACCGAGAACACCTTGGAGGCAGCGATTGCCTGCAACGTTGCGCGCGTCGTCTGTCTCAGCACCGACAAGGCCGTTTATCCGATAAACGCGATGGGCATCAGCAAGGCAATGATGGAAAAGGTCACCGTGGCCAAGTCACGGTCCAGCAACACCACGGTCATTTGTGCCACGCGCTACGGTAATGTCATGGCATCAAGGGGTTCAGTCATCCCCTTGTTTGCCAACCAGATCTGGGCCGGGCAACCCATCACCATCACCGACAGGTCGATGACCCGCTTCATGATGACGCTGGATGACGCTGTTGACCTTGTCCTCTACGCTTTTGAACATGGCAGACCGGGCGAAATATTCGTGCAGAAGGCCCCGGGTGCCAGCATCGGCGTGCTGGCCGAGGCACTGACTGGCCTGATGGGTGTGCCCGATCACCCCATCAACGTGATCGGAACCCGTCACGGAGAAAAACTGTTCGAGGCGCTGCTCAGTCGCGAGGAGATGGCCGCTGCCGAGGATATGGGCGACTACTACCGGATCCCACCGGATCTGCGCGATCTGAATTATGACAAGTTTTTCGACCAAGGTGAAATCAGGATTTCCCAGGCAGTTGACTATAATTCGCACAACACCAATCAGCTTGATGTTGAAGGGATGCAGACGCTGCTGCGCAAATTAAGCTTCGTGCAGGGCCTGCTGCGTGGTGTGCAGGTTGCCCCGGAGGAGTGAGAGGCCCCCGGATCAAGGGAGACGGCCTTAATGACGGGTGAGGTCAGAAAGATCGTGGTTACGGGCGCTGCCGGCCTGCTGGGCTGGCATGCCGCGGCCCGACTGCATGCCGCCAACTGCATGGCACGATACCGCAACGAGCCTCAGCCGTTCGAGATCGTCTGCCTCGACAGGGCCGCTTTTCAGAATGGCACGGCGCTCACGAATGCCATAAAGGGGGCCTCGGGCTTGCTGCATTTCGCCGGGGTTAATCGCGGACCCGAGAGCGAGGTCACCTCAGGCAATCCAGCTATTGCGCAACGACTGTTCAACGCATGTGCATCGGCGGGGGCCGCACCCCATATTGTCTACGCCAACTCGATCCAGGCTAACGGTCAATCGCCCTACGGCATTTCGAAGCGCCGGGCAGCCGAGATCTTGATGGCGGCCGCAGGCCGCTTCACCAACCTGGTCCTTCCCCATATTTTCGGCGAATGTGCGCGCCCGAACTATAACAATGTGACCGCCACTTTCGTGGATGCCATCATCCGGGGTAAACAACCAAATGTCGACCCGGCCGGTCGCGTCCATCTGCTGCATGCCGGCGCAGCAGCCGAACAGGCAATTCAGGCGCTGCTTAGCGGCTACGAGGGAGATCTGGCGCCGGCGGGCCGGGCAACCGATGTGCCTTGGCTCTTTGAAGCCTTGAAGACGATGCACGGCGACTATGCAGCCAATCTGATGCCTGACCTGGCTGATCCGTTCTTTCGCGACCTGTTCAACAGCTATCGCGTTGCCCTCTATCCAAATGCCTTTCCCCGCCCCCTCAAGATCCATTCGGATCGCCGCGGATCCTTGTTCGAGGCCCACAAGGGGGGCGGCGGCGGCCAGAGCTTCGTTAGCTGGACGGAGCCCGGCATCACGAGAGGCGAGCATTTTCACCTGCACAAGATCGAACGCTTCCTGGTGCTGGATGGAGAGGCAATCATCCGCATCCGCCGCGTGCTGGGTGGACAGGTCTGGGAATATCGGGTCAGCGGGCAGACCCCCGCACCAGTGGACATGCCGACGCTGCACACTCATTCGATCGAGAATATCGGGGATCGGCCGCTTCTGACGCTGTTCTGGACCCACGACCTGTTCGACGCTTCCGCCCCTGACACTTATTTAGACCCGGTTCTGAAGGAATCGCCGTGAACAAGCTGAAAGTCATGACGATCCTTGGGACCCGTCCCGAGATCATCCGTCTGTCCCGCGTGATGCACCGACTTGACGCCCACACCGATCACAAGATCGTCCATACCGGGCAGAACTGGGACCACAGCCTGAATGAGATCTTCTTCAACGAACTGGGTGTACGCAGACCCGACCATTTTCTCGATACGGGCGGAGGCACATTAGGCGAGACCCTGGGCAAGATCCTGATCGAAAGTGAAAAGGTGATCCGCGCTGAAAAGCCTGATGCGGTGCTGATCCTAGGCGACACCAACTCGGCCATCTCAGCGATTATGGCGCGCCGACTGAAAATACCAGTCTATCACATGGAAGCTGGTAATCGTTCGTTCGACCGCAATGTGCCGGAAGAAACAAACCGCAAACTGGTGGACCATATCGCGGATTTTAATTTGGTCTATACCGAACATGCGCGGCGCCACCTTCTCTCCGAGGGCATCCAGCATCGTCGTATCTACCTGACCGGGTCGCCCATGCGCGAAGTGCTCACGCATTATGCTGCGCCGATCGGCGCGTCGGATGTATTATCCCGGCTCAATCTGGAGTCGCAGAAGTATTTCGTCGTCTCCCTGCACCGCGAAGAGAACGTGGACAACGGAGAACGTTTGCGCACGCTGATCCAGACGCTGAACGCACTGTCGGCGGAATACGACATTCCCGTGATCGTCTCGACCCACCCGCGCACCCGCAAGCGGATGGAAACGCTGAAGGATGCCGCGATCGATCCGCGGGTTCGATACATGACGCCCTTTGGGTTCATCGATTACAACAGTTTGCAGAAATCTGCTTTCTGCGTCATTTCGGACAGCGGCACCATCGCAGAGGAAAGCTCAATCCTGGGCTTTCCCGCGATCACTCCACGCGACGCCATCGAACGGCCCGAGGGGTTGGACGTGGGTTGCATCATCGTCACTGGCTTGAACCGCGACACTATCCGCGAGGCTGTGGCCATGACGACCCAGTTGCATGCCGAACGGATTGCAGCCGGCATTCCCCACCCCCTGCCTGCCGATTATGCCATCCTCAATACCTCTGAACGCGTGCTTAGTCTGATCCTCGGAACGGCGCGGCTCTCGAACGACTGGGACGGCATCCGCCAGAACGACCTGACATGATCATGCGCGACATCGCTACCGATCCAGTCCCCGCCGTGACTGCACCTCCTGGCAGGTGGCGATTGTCGGTTGCCTTCGTGTCGCAGTATTTTTTTCCCGAACAGTTCAGCAACAACGCCATCGTCGAGGATCTGGTCCAGCGCGGTCATGATGTGACCGTAATCACAGGTATACCCAACTACGGGCGTGAGACCTTCTTCGACGGCTATTCCAACCGCGAACGTCGCGACGAAATCTGGCGCGGCGCCAACGTACATCGCGCTCGTTCCGTCGCACGTGGCAAGCGCAAGCTGCAACTTCTGCTGAACTACCTGACCTTTCCGGTCACGGGCAGCTGGACTGCGCTCCGGAAGATGCGCAACCGGCCAGACGTGATTTTCGCCTCGCTTCTGTCGCCGGTGTTCCAAGCTTTGCCGGCGATCATCTTGGCATGGCGTCATCGTGTCCCGCTGGTCTACTGGGTACAGGACATCTGGCCTGAAAGCGCGACCCATACGCTGAATTTGAAGACCCCGCTGATCGTCTGCCCTCTTGGGTTCATTTCGGGCTGGATCATGCGGCGCGCCGATCTGGTTCTGGTCCAAAGCGCAGCCTTTCCTCCGATGATCACACGCTTTGGCGTGCCGGCGGAACGGATTCGTGTGCTGCCGAACACCGCGCCAGCGATGTACCGGCCGTTGACTCCCGATCAAGCCACCGACTGCGGCATCCCACCTGCACCGGGCCAGTTCACCGTGATGTTCGCTGGAAACATTGGGGAAAGTCAGAACTTCGATACCATTCTTGCCACGGCCGAGGCGCTGCGCGAGCGTGCTGACCTGCGCTGGGTGATCTTGGGCAACGGCCGTGACTTCGACCGCGTCAAGGCCCGCGTGGCCGAACTGGGACTAGGGGATCAGTTCCTTCTTTTAGGACGTCACCCCGAAGAAATAATGCCCGACTTTTTCGCTCATGCTGATGCGCTGCTGGTTAGCCTGAAAGAAAACGACATCTTCAACCTGACCGTTCCCTACAAGGTCCAGTGCTACATGGCCTGTGGCAAGCCGGTCTTGGCGGCCTTGGCGGGTGAAGGAGCGCGTGTTGTCACCCTCTCCGGCGGTGGCGTCGCAGTCGCACCTGGCAACGTCGAAGCACTGAAATCCGCCGTGCTGTCGCTGATGGTGATGCAGCCCGAAGCGCGGGCTGAGATGGGTCGCGCCGCCCGCGCCTTTTATGACGCCAATTACCGGCGGGATGTGGTCTATGACCAGCTGGACTCTTGGTTGACCGAGGCGGCACACGCCGGCCGAAAGGGCCCGCCAATCAACGCAGCCTCTTGAATACCGTCTTTAGCATGATCATCGTATCCATGCAGATAGTACGGTTGCGCTGATAGATCAGGTCCAGCCGCGCCTTGCGCGGTACGCAGGCCCGCGAATAGATTGCGTCGGTTTCTCCGGGGGTGCGGGCGCGGGCCAGCAGATTTTCTTCATGTGAATGAAAATAAACGGAGGCTAGCCCGGTGATTCCAGGTCGCGAACGCAGGACCTGCCGATAGAGCTCGGGAAAACGTTCGACATACTGACGCAATGGGGGGCGTGGCCCAACGAAGCTAATGTCACCCTTGAGCACATTCCAGAGTTGGGGGACCTCATCCAGCCTTGTACGGCGCAAAAAATGACCGGTCCTGGTGATACGCGATGCCTTATCGCCGCCTGACACACCGCTGTCGCCATCAACTACCGTCATGGTACGAAACTTGGCCAACTGAAAACCTCGGCTCACAGTCTTCATCCGCTCCGAGAAATAGAAAATCGGAGTACCGTCGGCGACCAATATGCAGATGCCAGCGACCACCATAGCCGGCATCAGAATGATGCCAAGGATCAGCGCCCCCACGACATCAAAGATACGCTTGCTGATCGTCATGGCTGGATATCCTGGCACTTCCACTGACGGACCATCTCATCAGGACAGCTATCGGCGGGACTAAACTCGTACAAACGTGAGAGTGCTGTGCAATTCAAAGTGATGTCTTGAACTGCACTTTGCGGTGCGCGCACCCAGGTCCATGGAAAACCCGCAGCAACTGCGAGATCTCGCATACCGACTGGATGGGGAGCGGCAATGTTGAGCACATCTGGCAGCGCAGATTGGGTGTTAGCCAGCGCTTCCATCACCTTCGCCAACGTTGACGGACCGATGTAAGATCTTCTCGGGCCATCACCATCGGCAAACTGATCGATGTGCAGAGGATCTTGGTGCGTCGCGCGATCACCGCTAAGAAGCAGGGCATCCGCGCCCGCGACATTGCCGATCCGCAGGCAACATACCTCGAGCCCATCAGCTCGCCACCAGACACAGACTTCCTCCATTGCGGCCTTAGTTTTACCATAGGTATTTAGCGGGTGTGGAAGATCTGTTTCCCGCAGCGGTGCATGCGCGAGAGGCGCACCATAGACTGCCGATGACGACGTGAGCAGGACGCGAGGGATATTCGCCGCGCGTGCTGCTGCAAGCGTCGCCTCAGCGAGTGTTACATTAAGCTCCAGCCTCGATCCGGTGGCAGGCGTGATACCCGCAAAGGCAATGAGGCAAGAAAACTGCCCAGCCTCGGACGGTAGAGGCGACGTAAGAGGATCCCACAACAAGTCACTCTTATCCCGCCGGGACTGATAGACCAGCTCGGCGTCAGGAGGATAGCGACTCCAGTGACGACGAACCATCCGCCCCACGCGACCCGACCCCCCGGTAAAGAGCCAGCGTCGATGAGAGGTCCGAGACAAGGTACCCTGAGCAGTCACATTCCCTCAGGACGCGGCGACGCCGTTCGAAACAGGAAGAGAGGGCAAGCTAACAGTTTGTTGCAGACCTATCTTATATCCCTCGACGTAGATTCCCATCAGCCGGCGGAGGCGGGCCGCATCCCCTTTCTTGATGCTCGTCTCTATTTCTTCCAGCATGCTCGATACGGCGTGCTGGCCCAACACAGACTCTTGTGCGCACAGGATCTTCGGATGAGGCGTCTTGGTTAGGCTATTATCGTCCAGCAATAGCTCCTCATAGAGCTTTTCGCCGGGACGCAGGCCTGTGATTTCGATTGCGATGTCACCTTGCCCGGTCGCAGCATCCTTAACTCTTCTGCCAGACAGCTCGATCATTTTCTTGGCAATATCAAGAATTTTTTGCGGCTGTCCCATATCCAGTACGAAAACGTCACCGCCTTTAGCATAAGCGCCCGCAAGAAGCACCAACCTGGCAGCCTCCGGAATGGTCATGAAGAAGCGCGTTACCTCCGGATGAGTAACAGTAACGGGACCTCCGGTTTCGATTTGCTTCTGAAACAGAGGAAGCACTGACCCGGACGACCCTAGAACATTCCCAAACCGGACCATCGCGAATTTAGTACAGGGACTCCTGGTTTGGAGATCCTGAACTACCATCTCAGCCAAACGCTTGGTTGCCCCCATGATGTTGGTTGGACGAACAGCCTTGTCGGTCGACACAAGAATGAACCGTTCAACTCCTGCCTTCTGTGCTGCGTCGGCAACGATTTTAGTCCCCAGCACATTGTTGCGAGCGCCTTCCAGTTCATTTTCCTCCACCAATGGAACGTGCTTGTAAGCCGCCGCGTGCAAAATGATTTCGACACCCTCCTGGTTAACCACGGCTTCCACACGCGCGGGGTCTGTAACGGAGCCCAGCCGCGATACCACAGGTATACCGGCATCCTCCGCAAGGGGGCGCAGGGTTCGGTCAATCGAATATAGTGCAAATTCCCCCCGCTCAAACAGGACGATACATGCCGGTCGGCAAACGACCAGTTGCCGGCACAGCTCCGATCCTATCGATCCCCCTGCCCCGGTGACCATTACCACGCGACCGGCATAGGCCTTTGCTATCTCAGGGGTATCAAGGTCAACTTTGCTCCGACCGAGAAGCTGGAATGGAGAAACCGGCGTCAGTTGGGCGTTAAGCCCCTTGTTGGACATCAGATCAATAAATGAAGGTAGAATTTGCACTTCCACGCCGTAAGCCAGGATGCTGGCAATAAGCTCTTCCTGGCGTTCTCGAGGGGCCGAAGGCATGGCGAGGAGAACGCGGGTAATCTTGTGGCGTGCTATCAATTTCGGCAGAAGGGAGGGGCGGTAGACCGGGACGCCCCCTATTACCAAACCTTGAAGGTTTGGGTTGTCGTCCAGGAATATGAAAGGTCGTGCCTCGTGGGACTGACGCAAAGCAGCGGCGAGCTGTACCCCTGCGGCGCCTGCGCCATAGATGGCAACGCGCGTCTGTTCTCTTCCCTCTTTATTCGCTTTGATCTGTAGAAGTTGGATCATCAAGAGACGCACACCCGTCGCCATCATGAAGAACAGTGCAGCAAAGATCAGCGGGACGGAGCGCGGAGTAGGGAGATCCAGCAGGTAGCTGGTGACCATTGCGCATATCGCCAAGGCCATGGCTACTCCACCCAAGCGTAATAGCGCGCGATTTTCGAAGGCTCTCAGCTTGACCTGAGGTAATCGCACCAGCAAGAATAGCACCGCCCCAGACACAGCCATCACTACAAGAAGCGGCCATGACTTTGAGAGCGCACCACTCCATCCCGGCGTGCCGTAGCGCAGTACAAAGGCCAACATCAGCGATGCCAGGAGCACTACAAGATCGGCTGTAAAGACGATCCGCCGTTTGGCGTTGCGGGACAGGCTCATGATGGGAGTGGGCATTTCGATACTACTCGCAACATGGATCTTCTGATGCGCTTTCAGAAGAAAGCCGATCAACATCGTCGACCGTCGGTTTTCCGGCAGCACAAGCTGAACGTGTGTTTATGCCTCTTGCGCTGATTGAGCAATCTCTTGCGGGACAGGCCCTAGGGCCTTCAGCGTCTCGATCTTCGCCGTGGTCTTCTCCGCACCGGTCCGGATCCAGTCGGCCGCCACCGCGTTGGCCTTGTCGGTCAGCTCGCCCATCCTGTCGAAGGCGGCCAGGAACCGGCGGTCGGCCTGGATCTCGCTCAGCGCCTCGCCGAGCAGGTCCATCTCCCGGCGCATGTCCGGTGCCATCCGGCGCGGGTGCAGGGAGGCCCGGGTCAGCAGGTTGACCACCGCGGTGGCCAGGCTGCGCAGCCAGTCGTCGACCGAGGCCCAGCTCATCGCCAGCACCTTCGGCGGCGGCATCCGGCCCAGCACCTCCCGCAGGTCGGGATCCACCAGCGACAGGGCCAGGAAGCTCGCCAGCAGGTCACTGCGTCCGTCGGCGCTCCGACGGATCCCGGTCGCCCCGACCAGGAAGCCGTGCATCAGCTTGGCCCGGGCGATGTCGCCGGCACTGGCCGTGCCGTCCGTCTCGCTCACCCCCCAGCTCTCGAGGATCTGCTCGACCTTCAGGGTCTTGATGACGTGGTTGAAGGCTTCCGTCAGCTGCCGCTGCAGCGGGTCGCCATGCTTCATTCCGGTCGAGACCGCGGCATGGATGGCCGCGAAGGTATGCGCCTCGCGCGGGTTGCCGCGACGGCCTGTATCACCTCTAAAGGCCAACCAGCTCCAGCCGAGCGTGATGACCTCAATCATTAAAAGTTGGAGAAGTTTAGTAGCCGATTACCTTGACCCAGAGTCCAGACCTAAAGAAGGCCCGAAGCCTGGCGGATGGAAACCAGCTAAAGCCTGAATCCTGAAATCAATCCCGTTTCTATCCTGAGACACCCTGAAGGCTGATCGACACACATGAGGGGTCATGGTGAGGCAATTATGCGGCGCTCCAGTCTTCCAGGTTCAGTCCGGAAATACGGGAGAATTCACCGGTGTTGTTGGTCACCAGAGTCAGACCTCGCGCTCTGGCCTGTCCGGCGATCAGCACGTCATAGGGACCGATGGGAGTGCCGTTCTTCGCAAGCTCTGCCCGGATCTCGCCTGCGACGCGCGCATCCTCGCGGTGAAAATCGAGAACGGGGAGGTCGGCGAACAGAAGCCGGAGGGTTTCCAGATTGAACGCGACCTTCTGGCTGCGATAGGCTCCATACCAGAGTTCATGTGCCACTATGGCGGAGACGGCGAGTGAAGTCGGCTCGAAAGCTTCGGCCCGCTTGAGCAGTTCGGGGGAACGACGACTGACCAGAGCGATGACTGCATTGGTATCGAGCAGGCGCTGGATCATGGAAAGAGTTGGTCGAGATCGGCACGCTGCTGGTCGGCGGGCTGCTCCCGACCGTCGCGAAGGAAATCCTCACTAAAGCCGCGCTCGACGGCAGCACGCAGTGAGGCCCAACGCTGGCCTGCCGCCGGTTTAGGCCGCAGGATCAAGGCATCGCCCTCGCGTGAGACCTCCACCTCGCTGACCTCGAAGCGGAAGTCCTTCGGCAGTCGCACAGCCTGGGAATTTCCAGATTGGAACACCTTGGCGACATGGGGCATGGCAACCTCGTGTATATACATTTCGTATATACGTCCGCGCGGCTACCGGACAAGGTGCGTGCGCTATGAGAAATCCCCTATGCGTGAGTAACCCCGACGCCGACGGCACTGACGTTCCGCGCTGGATCCTTGTCCGCAAGAGGATCGTTCAGCGTACGGCCCTGATCGCAGAGCCGACTCTTGCCCTAGCACGGGAAGTTTTGTCTCATATAAATGGTACGATTATTGTCTCAGACAGGGGAGGCTTTGCGGACAAAGTGACCGGCACATTCATCGGCTACGCTCGGTGCTCCACCGACAAGCAGGATCTCGCCGCGCAACAGGCGGCGCTCGAGGCCCTCGGCGTGACCGCCGACCGAGTCTATGTCGACCACGGACTGTCGGGGGCCAGCCGCGCCCGGCCCGGTCTCGACCAAGCGCTTGCGGCGGTGCGTGCTGGCGACACCCTGGTCGTGCCCAAGCTCGACCGCCTCGCGCGCTCGGTTCCTGATGCCCGCGCCATCGCGGACCAGCTCCTCGCGCGCGGCGTGACGCTTCAGCTCGGGGCAAGCGCTCACGACCCGCATGACCCGATGGGGCGGATGTTCTTCAACATTCTGGCGACCTTCGCCGAATTCGAGGCTGATCTGATCCGGCTCAGGACCCGCGAAGGTATGGCTGTGGCCCGTGCCAAGGGACGGCTCAGGGGCAAGCAGCCCAAGCTCTCGGAGCGGCAGCAGAAGGAACTAGTTCGCATGCACGCGACCGATAATTACTCAATCAGCGACCTGGCCGAACTGTTCTCCGTGTCCCGCCCGACCGTCTACCGCACCCTCCAGCGCCAGCGGAATGCCAGGTAGTCTTGCATCAGTTCACTGGCGGTTGAACTCTCGGGCCATTAGCTCCACGGCCTTTTCAAGGGTTTCTCCCAAGCCCCAGCCTTGCTGATCTGCGATCGCACAGAAGGTGGCTATGGTCTCGGGGCGAGCCTTGAGATTGAATTGGGCATTACGCCCTGTGCGGCGGCGGCGAGGAACAGGAACCGCCTCGTCTCGAACCGGCTGTGGTCTTGGCTCCCTGCTGCTGAATCCGGCTGCCGTTGCCGCCTGGATAGTGGCCTTCCTCTCGAGTGCAGGATCACCCTTTCTTGGCGGCGCGGGCTTCCATTCGCTTGGATCAAACTGATCAATGGCATCAGAGAAACCGAGATTGGCACGTTCCTTCACCATGTCAGCCCCCCTGCCCCTGCTGTGCCGTCACTATTTCCCTGAGCTTGGAGATCGCCTCGCCGGCGAAGGCACTGGCATTCGCGCGAGCCTTGTCAACATTGGCTACCTGGTCCGGGGTCAGATCAGCAAGCACGCCACCGTAGTCGAATATATCCCGATAAGCTGCTCGCTCCACCAGCGCCGTCTCGAAGACGTCTATGCCCGCTTTGTCGAGTTGTTCGCGGACGTTCTTCAGTGCTCGGGACATGACCGCAGCGCTGGTCCTGGTCAGTAACACGCTGTGCGGAATCGGACGCCGGGTCAGCCGCTCCTGGTTACGGATGAGCCGGATGGTCTTAGCAGCTCCCTTGGCATCCATCGATGCGCCCTGTGAGGGGATCACGACCAGATCGGACATGCCGATCGCACTGGCGACCATGAGGCTCGCTGTACCTTCGAGATCCACGATAACAAACTGCGCTTCAGCAGCGGCAGCCTCGATCCGATCAACGATCGAATCCTCAGTCACATCGCTGATAATGGCGAGATTATCCGGTTTGCCATCCAGCTTACCCCATTGAGAAATCCACTTTTCGGGGTCGGCGTCGATGATGGCGATCTGCGCACCACGACTCGCTAGCTCGGAGGCGAGCAGAAGTGCAGAGGTGGTCTTCCCGGCTCCGCCTTTCGGGTTGGCAAACGAAATGGTCGGCATAAAAGGCTCGCTGATTAAAGGGTGGCCGTAGTCGATTCTTATTCATGACACCATATAAGATAGCTATCCGATAGCTATACATATCTTGATAGTATTGGGTAGCTACTAGATAGCTACTATCTATCTTCGAGCGGGCGCCACTAGCCAGTGAGGCAGGGCAGGGTGCTGTGCTTGCAAGGATGGAGGCTAAGCTATGACGTGAGCTATGACGCACCCCGAGAGGTGGAGCTGCTCGTGGGTTAGCCGCCGGCTCTCAGCGAACCTTATCCACAGGCAAATCGCTTCGCTGGTGTGTTAGATATGTGTTAGATATGTGTTAAGTGATTTTTGGCTTCCAGCAAGCCTTTGACGATTAATGATAAAAGAGGCTTTCTTGAGCGAGTTTGGTGTGTGAAACCCCGAATCTCGGTGTGTGAAACCCCGAATCTTGGTGTGTAAAACCCCGAATCTCGTCCTTCAGTGTGTAAAACCCCGAATCTTCTTCCTCGGGCTTGCTGCGACAAGGCTCTCGTGGCTCTTCAGTGTGCGAAACCCCGAATTTTTTTGACATGGAAGGTGAAACCCCGAATATCGGCTCATGGTGTCTGAAACCCCGAATCTACCCGGCGCGCAGAGCGCCCTTCTTCCGGATCGTCACCCCCAGCACGATCTGTTCATCTGTGATGTGGCAGATGCAGTGTTGAAGGACGTGATGCCTCAGATGGAGCATCCGTTCTATTCGTTGTCGAAAAAGCCGGAGACAAGCATCCGCCGGTACGAGAACAATGGCCAGTGGCTTCAGGTCACACCAAGCGTGAAGGGGCTGGCGACGATTTATGATAAGGATATTCTGATCTATTGCATCTCTCAGATCATGGCGAAGTTGAAGAACGGGGAACAGGTCTCGAAGCGGGTGCGGATCAACACACGGGACCTGCTGATCTTCGCCAATCGCGGCACGGCGGGGAAGGACTACATGGCGCTTCAGGAGGCCTTGGAGCGCATTCGCGGGACAACCATCTCGACCAACATCCGTACCGGTGACGAAGAGCAGACCGATACCTTTGGTTTGATCGATTCATCTTCGATCCGTCGGAAGCATGGGCTCGACGGGCGTTTGCTGTCCTGTGAGGTCACGTTGTCGGATTGGGTTTTCAACGCAATCCGGCACAATGAGGTACTGACGCTGCACCGGGACTACTTCCGGCTTCGCAAGCCCATCGAGCGGCGTATCTATGAGCTGGCCCGCAAGCATTGCGGACAACAGGTTTCCTGGAAGGTCTCTTTGGAAGTCTTGCTGAAGAAATCCGGCTCGAAGTCGTCGGACAAGGAATTTCGAAGGGCTGTGCGCTCTTTGGCGCATAGCGATCACCTGCCGGACTACCATGTCGCATTCGACAGTCAAAACGACATGGTGGTGTTCCAGAACCGAGGCACGATGAAGGCTGCATTGGTCGAGGCGGATGCCTGGGCAGGGCATCTCGACGCGGACATTTACGGTGATGCTCGCAACGTCGCGCCAGGGTGGGATGTGCACTACCTGGAAAAGGAATGGCGGAACTGGTTGGGCGAAAATGAGATCGTGCCCAAGAACCCGGAACGGCACTTTGTCAAGTTCTGCCAAAGCTGGTTCGAGAAGCGCGGCCGCCCCTGATCATGCAGCAACGTTTTGAGCCACACTGCACATGTGCACTGATCGTGTCCTTCCTACGCTTCGCTCTCTTGGCAAGTGATGATAGAGGACGGCCGGTGAGACCCTAAGTCTTGCGCCGCGGCGACCGTGCGCGATGGCCGGATCACGCAGTACGGCCTTCGCGGATGCCAATCGGAAGCCGAGAGGGCAGGGGTCTACCGCACTGCGGCCACGCTCCCGTGCCGCTTTCAGCCCGGCACGGGTACGCTTACGGATCACGAACCGCTCAATTCAGCCATCGTACCGAAGATGCGGAAGATCAGCTTGCCCCTCCGCAGTCGCCGTGTCGTTCATCTTCGTCAGCGACTGAAATCCCGATATCCGTGGGTTCAAGTTGCGCCACGGTATCGATGAGCTGGGGGTAGGGAGCGCGCCAAACGGTCGAGCTCACGATTGTCTTCCGAGATTACCCAGGCCGACAAAAACTTCCTAAGGGGGCCCACTCTTAGGCGCGAAGTGCCCAAAAAGACCGTTTTCAAGAGGCGCTTTGGACGGTCTGGATGGTTCGGTTAGCAACCATCCTCTCGCCGTCTTTGCTCGTCAAAAGGATCCAGCTGCTGCTTTTGCGAAGTTGGGCGCGTTGATCAGACGTTCCAGACTTGCCGGCATTCTCCTACTCATGCCAGAAGGCTTGGACCCTGGAAAAAATGGGGTGTCCTATGGTCACCTTGGGCTACTACGGCCCTCAACTGAACTGCGGCGGAGCGAATGACGAAGGATGTTTTCGCACCACTGCATGAAGCCTCCAGACGACCCCATGGTCCCGACCGCAAAGAAGGACAGCCTGCATGACGAAAGCCCGTCCGTTCCTCCTGACCCGCCGGTTGCTGGCCGCGGCGGTGGCGCTGGCCCCGGCAGGCGCGGTAATGGCCGACCCGATGATTGGCAACGTCACCAACCGCTACGGTCTGCCCGGCGCCATCGACACGCCGACGGCCGAGATGATGCCCGACGCCACGCTAGGCGCGGTTCTCAGCTATGCCGAGGTCGGTAATAGCGTAGGCCTCAGCTTCCAGATCCTGCCGCGCGCGACGGTTGTGCTGCGCTATGGCAAGTTCGACAGCACCGGGACGGCGCGGGGCTATGTCCGCGACCGCTCGTTCGACTTCCGTCTGTCGCTGCTGGACGAATCCGAGGACGGCTGGCGCCCGGCGGTGGCAGTGGGCATTCAGGATGCCATCGGCACGAGCTTTTATGGCGCCGAATACATCGTCGCCACCAAGGCCTTGTCGCCGCGCCTGCGCGTCAGTGCCGGCTTAGGCTGGGGGCGGCTGGCCAGTTCCGGGGGGATCGGAGCCCCTTTTGGCGGGCGTGGTGGGGTCCTAGACGACGAGGGCGGCACGCTGCAAAGCGACAGGTGGTTCCGGGGAGAGGTCGCCCCCTTCGCTAACATCCAATGGAAGGCTAGCGACAAGCTAACGCTGCTGGCTGAGTATTCCGGTGACGACTACGCCTGCGAGACCGGCGACGCCGAAAACTGTGCTAGCGGATCCTGGGTAAGCGATGAAAAACCGCTGAAGAACAACCTGAACCTCGGGCTCAGCTACCAGGCCGGGCCGAACTACCAGATCGGCGCCTATCTGCTGGGCGGCACGCATGTCGGCATCCAGGCCAGCATGGCGCTGAACCCGCGGCAGGCGCCTTACCCTTCAGGACTGGAAAAGGGCCCTGCGCCCGTTCGCCTGCGGCCCACGCCGGCAGCCGACCCGGAAGGATGGGCAGGCACCTGGTCGGCGGACCCGACCGCGCAGCCGGCGATCCAGACGGCACTGGGGGACGCGCTGGCCAAGGAAGGCCAAACGCTGGAATCGATGGTGCTGACCGGCAATCGCGCCGAGGTGCGCATCCGCAACAACCGCTACATCCAGCAGGCCGAGGCCGTCGGGCGCACCGTGCGACTGATGACCCGGGCGCTGCCGCCATCCGTCGAGACGCTGGTGGTGACCTCGGTCGAGGAGGGGATGCCCACCTCCTCGCTGACCTTCCGCCGCGCAGATGTCGAGCGGCTGGAGAACACCGAGGTCAGCCACATCGCCAATGTCGCGGTGATGACCGATGCCCATCCGCGTCCCGCGGGGCTGGTGCAAAGCCTAGGCATCGCGCCTCGTTTTCAATGGTCGATCAGCCCGTCGCTTAACACCGGTCTGTTCGATCCCGACGAGCCGCTGCGCTATGACGTCGGCATTTCCGCCCGCGCCACCTACGAGATCTTGCCGGGCCTGACGCTGAACGGGACAGTCCGGCAACGGCTGTTCGGCAATGCCGACCAGGACGCTCCCGGTAGCCTGTCAGTGGACGAATATCTCTCTCTCACTGACGAAGAGATCGCGGAAGGAAACAACGGCGTCTATCGCGTCCGGTCCGACGGACGGATGTATTCCGGCAACGACAAGCCGCGGGTGCCGCAGCTGACGCTGAACTGGAACGCCCGACCGACCTCGACAATCTATACCCGCGTGACTGTCGGTCTGCTGGAGAACATGTATGGCGGCGTCTCGACCGAGGCGCTGTGGAAGCCCGTGAACTCGCGCCTCGCCTTGGGAGCCGAGATCAACCGGGTCCGCAAGCGCGACTACCGCGACGCCTTCGAGTTCCTCGATTACGAGGTTACCACGGGACATGTCTCGGCCTATTACGAATTTGGCGGCGGCTTCGTGGGCCAACTGGACTTGGGCCGCTATCTGGCGGGCGACGACGGCGCAACGGTGACGGTCACGCGCGAGTTCGCCAGCGGCTGGTCAGTGGGAGCCTACGCTACCAAGACCGATCTTTCGTCCGAGGAATTTGGCGAGGGTTCGTTCGATAAGGGCATTACCATCCGTCTGCCGCTGTCCTTTGCGGTCGGCACGCCCTCCAAGCGGACGGTGGGCGGCACGATCAGCTCGCTCAACCGTGACGGTGGGCAGAGGGTGCGGGTCGACGGGCGGCTGTATGACGCGGTCCGGGATAGCCATTCGACGAAGATGTATGATGGCTGGGGGAGGTTCTGGCGATGAACAGGCATATGCGACGTGCCGCGGCGGCGCTGGCCCTAACCCTTCTGGCAAGCTGCTCGGGTGGCTCGGCAGAAGGCGATGACGGCTCGACCAACGGGATCGGCAGAACGCTGGTCCGCGTGGTGGACGCACAGCGCCAAGCCCGGGCCGAACCTGTGGCAGCGCCTGATCCGCAGGCGATGGCGGCCGAGGCGATGGCGGTGAACCCCGGGCCCCTGATCCTCGTGGGGCTGGAACAGCTCGGCGCCACCCAGGTGCTTGCCTTGACCGGCGAGAACCGGGGGATGCGGACCTACATGACAAAGACCGAAGAGTCGCTCATCATGCGCGACTTCATGCTGACCGGCACCCGAGGTCTGGGCAACGATCTGTCAGTGGCCGAGGCGGAACAGTCCGCCGCCCTCATCGCGGCCGGCCGGTCGGGGAGCGCACGGCGCGTCATGCGTTATTACAGCGGCGACGGGCTGGAACGGCCGCTCGAGTTCACCTGCCGGATCGGCCCCGGCCCGAACGAGGGCGTCATGCTCGAGGATTGCGTGGGTCACGGGATCAGCTTCCAGAACAGCTATCTGCCGTCGGGCGGGGTGTCCCGCCAGTGGGTGGGACCGGGCATCGGCTATGCAACCGTACAGGTGTTGAGATAATCTCTGCTACCTCCGCCAAAGTAACCCAGACACCAACTAAAAGGCCGGCAGAAGACACGCATACAGATGCCCAATAAAGATAACTATGAACCGCTAGATCTAACCACTCTCGGGCAGAGAATTTTTCGCCATAAGTGGTACATCCTGTTGACCGCGCTGATAGTTGGGCTGGCGTCCGCGCTGCCAATTATGCTGCTGCCCGATACATATGTAAGTACCTCCACAATTAAAATTGAAAACAGCCGAACTCCCGCTCTATTTGGCCTAGGAGCGCTGGTTGGGTCGCCATCGTCGTCTGCCGAGACAGAATCAACGATCATGACCTCCCGGTCGGTGTTAAGCACGGCTATCGAAACCGCCGGCTTAGATATCATTCTGGAACCAGCGCCCAGAACACTATCTGAAGCAGCGAAGCGTATTATCGCGCGCGCTTCCGGCGGAAGTACGTCAGATCGCGAAAGCGAGGACATAATAGCCGTAACAAATGTTTCAATTCCGGACGAACTCCTCGACGTAGAATTGCTGATCACCACACAAGGGGGCGACCGCTTTACTATTGCCGCCCCCGGTCACGCTCCCTTATCAGGGAGCGTCGATCAGCCATTATCTCCCATCCCGGCTGCATCTGTCACGGTAACAACAATTCCTGACGCGGCCGATCGCAAGTATGTTTTGAAGAAAGAAACTCATCATGCAACACTACAACGAGTGCAGGACAATTTAACGGCAAAGGAACTTGGCAAGACTGGAATTGTCGAACTAATATATACAGGCCATTCCGCGACTCAAGCCCAAGCATCGCTCGATGCTATTGTGAATAGCTATATAACACTAGATAATGCGTTCGCCATCGATATCGCCCAAAATACCTTGAGTTATGCCGAGCAGCAAATAGGTCCGATCCTCGCAACTATTAAGGATGCCGAGGACGAGCTAACAGCCTTCAGAAAGGCCGCCGGGACGGTGAGCGTTGAATTCGAAGCTGAATACCTCCTCACACAATTACAGGAACTCGAGCAAAAACTGCGGCAGGACCAGAGACCCGAGGAACGAAAGCGGCTGGAGGAATACCAGGCCGAATTCAACCGTCGGCTTGAAGCTCTTCCAGATACGCAACAGCGTATCTTCAACCTTACCCGGCGCATCGAGGTTGCTCAGGAAGTATATTTAGAATTAATGAAGAAGGTTGAAGAAGCTAGAGCGCAGCGCATAGCCGCGAAGGGTAGTACACGTTTGATCGATGCGCCGAATCGTCCGACGCAGCCGTACGGCCCGCAAAGAAATCGGCTAATCGTCATGCTATCTCTTCTGTCAGTCGCTGTATACGTAACCGCGCTAGCCCTAACGTCACAGTCATACCGCCGGCGCGCAACGAATTACGTTAGCCCAAAATCCTCCACCGGCCCCGATGGTTTATAGAGCTATATGCTTTGTTCAATATCCGAAACACCTTCATCGAAATAGTCCTGTGGGCAGCGGTCATCTCTGCACTTGTCGCAGTATATTTAACCACTATTTGGGGCGGCGATTATCCAGATACACTTTACGTACTTTTTAATCTTGCAACCTGCGTGGCAGCTGTAATTGGCCTAGCGTGGACGCCCCGTGCTGGCATCGCTACGTCGGTTAACACGTTTACAATTATATTTCTGTGCATCGTTCCTCTTCTCGGCAGAAGCGCAGCTGTAACTTACTGGGGCGAATCCGGAATAATTTTCTACCAATACCCGTACGCATCATTCGTAGCGGCGATGTGTACAATTGCTTTCAATATAGTTTACAATGGGATGGTAACCATTCCCATGAATGATCATCCCTCCCAGGAGCGCTTGCCAAGCATTCAAGTTAATGAAGGGCGCCTAGTACTGTTGTCTTGGGTGGGATTGTTCGCGATTGCCGCTTTGAATAATTTTTCATTAGTAAGTATCTTAGTTCGCGGCGGAGCCCTTGATGAAACCGTTAGTTTTGGAGGGGGAGCTGTAGGATTAATTCTGGGCATCACAGTATATTCCTTGCCTGGAGCGTGTTTCGTGACTTACCTCGCGGCCGGGAGACGGCACGCGGTAACTATCGGATTCCTACTCATTCCGCTGTTGATCGGAAATGCGCCAAGTGGCATGGCCCGATTTCATGCAGCAGCAATTTACATTGCAATTGCCGTAACATTGTTTTCATCACTGCGTCGAAGCAGTATTCTGCTGCCGGCTGGACTTATTCTTGGTATTTTGGTGGCCTTTCCGACGCTAAATCAATTTAGATCTTACGAGGGCGGGGTGCCTAGAATCTATATTCTCGGGATTGATGATGTAACCACCGGGCATTTTGATTCCTTTCAGTCTATTGCGGGGGCTCTCAATATGCCCTTGACGATGGGACGCCAACTGCTGGGAGTTGTGCTGTTTTGGGTTCCCCGTAGTGTTTGGCCGGACAAACCTATCGGGACCGGCGCGGAATATGCGGACCACGCAAATTTATCCTTTAGCAACATCTCTATGAATTTCTTTGCCGAGGGAGTTGTGAATTTTGGTCTGCTCGGGGCGATTGCATTCGCTGCTGTTGGCGGATATCTATCCGCCCTGATCGATTCGCGGGGTTACAGCCAAACGCCGTCATTATTCTGGGCAGTCTTTTCTAAATTTATGATCGGGATGGCGTTCTTTATGATGCGGGGAGATCTTTTGAGCAGCTTTGCTTTCTCGGTAGGGATTGCAGTGACCGTTCATATCGTTATTTTGTTTTCGACAAAACGTATATGAGCGCTTGCACTTAGGGTCGAACCCCATCGCCCATCAATCCAGAAGCTTGCGACTGCTGCATCACGGTAATTGCGTGGTGAGACCAGGGTGACGGCCGGAAGTGCGCCTTCAGAGCCAGGGATCCTTTTTGCGAGGGAAGGGAGGGACTTATCCTAATCGCTTTTGATCCCCATCCGCGTCTTTGCACTCGCACTACGGTGTTAATTACTGACCCTCCTCATATGCTAAATGATGCGCAAGTTGTGTAGGTGGAGTTCATAAAACACCCGGCCAAACTATATTACTGGCGTATCAAGCAGCAGTGCCTCGTATTCCACGGTGCTGGTTAGTGCAATAGCCGCAAATTTGGAAGGCATCGCAGCTTTCCGTAAAACTCGAGAGAAGGATCGGTCCACGCGCTTATATGATCTTTCACGTAGAGTGGGACTCGCTCGGGAAAGTTTAACGCAATATTTCGGATGATTTCGTATTCGTTCAGGTACGTCCCTGCGATGATTCCCGTCGACGCTTCAGGATGGAAATGAAGAGGATAGAGCAGAAAGCGCTCACCTTGAGGGGGAGTGGTAAACCGCGCGAACTGTCTGTGCCCTGAGGCGCCGACCTACATTGCTCGAAAGCAAATTGAAGTGAGTACGCGGGGAATTGCCAACCTGAAACGCGGCGGTGGGTTCGTCCGCTCAGTGACGTGCCGGGGAGCGGATTTTACAGTCGCTCTCTACGGACGTACCGCCCACTTAGATCAATCCGATCGAGTTGGTTTATTTTCATGTAATCGGGCACAAGGAGCGCGAATGAGCTTAGAGCCTGATGAACCGAATGCCAGAGGTACAAAGATAGTAAGCTGCGCTACTGCCGTGATGGTAGACATTGATGCTGGGACACTTTGCAAGCAGCATCTCGAGCAACAGTTCGGCCGGAACGCCCGCAGGCAAAAATGCATCGCTATCTAGTCCGTAGCTTTCGGGGGTCTCTATCTTTTTTACATGAGGGTGGGGTTTGATCAATAACTTCTCCGGACGTGCCTTGAGTCTACATACGATCTGGGGGTGGATCACCCAGTCGCTTAAATAAACATTGTAGTGCTTCTCATCGCCCCACGTGGGCTGCGAAGGAGCGTCAAACAAATATGAGAGAAACGCACGGTTGCTCCGGATGAATGTAGAAAGATCATCTTCAATCTTGCATACACGCTCAGCCTTTAGGCCAGATATAGATTTATATTTTTCGCAGTCGTAAACAAAGATACATTCGGTTAATGAGGACTGTCCAAATATTGCTCCAGCCCCGACGGACCGTAAAATTAGTCGTTTGTGAAACGGGTAAAGGTCTGATCTATACGTTCCTATACCTTCTTCATACACACAAATTTTAGTAGATGAAGACCCTATTTTAAGTCTCGCAAGCGTTATGAATTTTCTCAGCCCGACATCCGAATCGATGAATAAGGAGCTAGATTTGGGCAGGCTTGCCGCGGCACGATAGGCTGCAGCGCTATCTTCAAAAAACCGCATTTCCCTCCAAGGAGCGGCCCCACTAATTGCAGAATATCTATCGAAAATTCTGCCTGCGTCAGAGAAGGAGTCAACAAGAAATATATCGGTGCTGTCTTGTATGGCAAGCTGCTCAATAATGGCGGCCGATATCATCAGTTGAAGCGGTTTAGTAACTATAAACGCATTGCGACGTATAACGTAATCTCCTCATTTTTAGTGTCGTGCAAAGTACTTTCCTTCGCGCCTTCGAGAATTGGCTAACTGCAACTAATAGTGAGTGGTAGTAGACTCCTAGTCGGTGGCGGTGTCCAAGGATTGGACGCTCCAGTCGGAGGGGATTGTGAGAGGCTCCATCTTCTATCCCGTTTGTAAAATCACATCTCAGCAAGGAGATTGTCATTCGTCGCGCCCGTCCAGATCCTCAACCCGGACCGGTGTCATCGCATCTACGTCACGTGTCAGTGTAGCACCGATGACGCGATCCAGGTGCTTGGGAGCGAGACCGAAGCCGGGACGAACACTGCGTACTGCGTTGGATGCCACTTTGTCGCCCGCTTTAAGATCCTGCAGGAAATACAAAGACCGGCGGAACTGTACGTTGTTCTCTTCGCTCGACTTGCGACCGTAATCCACGCGGCCAAGTGCACGCCATGCCGTTTTGGCCCCAGCGCACAGTGCAGCCATCTCGGCCGGTTCTAGCGAGAAGCTATCATCGGGGCCACCGCCAGTGCGATCCAGTGTAAAGTGCTTTTCGATAATCGATGCACCTAGAGCGACGGCGGCAGTGGCGGTGGTATTGTCCAGCGTGTGGTCTGAAAGCCCCGTGACCAGTCCGAAACGCTGCATCATGTCGGGGATGGTGCGGAGATTGTAGTCCCCGGCCGGGGCGGGATAACCGCTGACGCAATGCAGGATGGCAAGCTGCGTGCAGCCCCCGTCGCGGGCCGCCGCTATCGCTTCGGCGATCTCCTCGGCGTCGGCCATGCCGGTCGAGATGATCATCGGCTTGCCGGTTGCTGCGACATAGCGGATCAACGGCAGATCCACTGCCTCGAAGGAAGCGATCTTGTAGGCGGGCGCACCCAGATCTTCGAGCAGATCGACCGCAGTCGAGTCGAAGGGGGAGGAGAAGAGTGTGATGCCGCAGTCGCGCGCGTGGTCAAACAAAGGTTTGTGCCAATCCCAAGGCATATGAGCCTGCTCATAGAGATCGTACAGCGTACGTCCGTCCCATAGCCCGCCAGTGATGCGGAACTCTGGCGCGTTGCTCTTCAGGGTGATCGTATCTGGCGTATAGGTCTGGAGTTTCACGGCATCGGCGCCGGCCTGACGAGCGGCGGTGATGATGCGCCGCGCAGTGTCAAGGCTCCCATTATGATTGGCTGACAGTTCAGCAATCACATAAGGCGGGTAGTCGGGCCCGATAGGGCGGCCCGCGATGGCGATGCTGTTCATGTCATTCTTCCTTAGTCAGCCGGGACCACTCGCTTGCCAGCAATCCGAAGCAGATAACATCCAGATACTCATTTCTCGAGCGATGCTGATGCCGCAGGAGACCTTCCTGTACGAATCCAAGGGCTTCGTGTAGCCGAATTGAAGGCGTGTTTGTGGATAGCGCCTGACCGCACAGCTTGTGCAGCCCCAACGTGCCAAAGGCGTGATGAAGCGCGGCCTGCCCCAATCGGCGGCCTGTCCCGCGGGGAGCGGTTGGCGCCACATAGAACCCCCAGTCAGAAATGCCACCTTCTTTCACATTAGTCAGCTGAACATAGCCAATGGGAGCATCGGCGTCCTCGACCAACAGCAGGCGCCGGAACGGATCCTGACTAGCTCGTGCAAACCAGTGCCGGTGTTCATCCAGATTAATTTCATGAGATGTGAACATGACCGACCGCACGGCGGGATCATTGCGCCATGTCAGTATCAGGGGCAGCTCATCCTCGGTGAGCGGGCGAATCCGGCAGGCCTCACCACTCATGACAACTCCACTATCTCGCGGGTTATGCGCTGCGCACCGCTCCCGTCAGTAATCCGCGCTGCTTGTCTCGACAGTGCCGTAAGGCGGGTCGGGTCCAGCGCCCCGAGAACCTTGGGAAGCGTATCCGACAGATTCCCCGCATCTACGGTAAGGGCCGCGCCCGCGACCTCCAGTGCTTGAGCGGCTTCAATCTGGTTCTCGGCCAACACCATTTGAATTGTCGGCAGCCCCAGGCAGCACCGCTCCCAAGATGTGCCCCCTGTCGCGCCGATCGCCAGATCGCTCCGAGACATGGTTTCCGCCATGTCGGTTATGCCGACGCGGATGGTGGTAGGCCAGGGCATCTGCGCGGCGATCTGGCGAACGACAGCGATCCAAGGGGCAGCGGCCCCCAGGATGACCTCGATGCTTTGAAGGTCAGGCAGGGCGCAGTCAGCCAGCACCGACAGTATCTGCCCAGTGACATTGTCCTGGTCGACGCCACCGAGCGTAATCAACAGATGCCGCAGCGCGGGCTGAGTGCGGCGAGCAAGGCTAATGTTGCGAGCCCGGGCGAACTCGGGGCGCAGCAGTGCATGGGTTGGCCCGATGAATAGCCGTGCTGCGGCCGGAACATGCGGGGCGTAATCTGCTGCACGGCGGCCCAGGTTCTGATCCAGAAGCAGGTCGCAATCATGCGCCCGGTCGGCCAAGTCGTCGATCACCATGAGCCGACGGACCTGCGGACGTAGTGCCTGCTCCCAGCTGCGGTTCAATGCGTAGTGGTCGACGATCAACCAATCTGTACCCTGAGGCCCGAGCGCCGTGGCGGTTTCGGCAGCGTCTTCCACCCAACTCCTGCCCAGCCATTCAGCATGGGCAGGCAGAGGCGGGGCCGCATCGGAAAGGGCTCGCCTTCCGGACGCTCCCGGCGCAGACAGCGTTGTGACCGGATAGCCCCGGGCTCCGATCAAGCTGATCAGGTGGCCCTCATGCGGGCGGCACAAAAAGAGGCACTCTGCTCCCTGCGCACGAAGTGCATCGGCAAGGGTCAGGCAACGCATCACATGCCCGGTTCCGATCCTCAACGAGGCGTCGCAGCGCAGCGCCACACGAGGTCGCTCCCGGCGCCCGCAAACCGTCACGGTAGCGCCGGCGCGACTGTCACGTCCTCTCATGGCCGGACCGTATCCGAGCCGCAGGCCGCTTGCGCGCTGGCTTCCTCCGCGCCACCATCCCCCTCTTTCAGGGTGTCATGGACGCGCAGCGCGGCGAACATCAACTCGGCCCGTAGCCAGTCGTCGGGCGTGTCGATGTCCTGAACCCGATGTTGCGGCAGAATGACGGCTGCGCTGTCCGGGCCGAAAAGCGACTTTTGCGACAACCAGGCCGCAGCCTTGCCCCAGTAGAACTGCCCGGCATCGTGCCAGGCTTCCTCAAGGTCTTGAGAGCGGGTGGCAAAATGTTCCGGCTGGAACATCTCGACCCGGCCCGCAGGGGAAATGCGCAGCGCGCGCTGGATCGGATAGGCATAGCTGGTGACAGAAAAGGCGTAATCAGTGCCGCTGTCGCGAAGGATTGACAGGCCGCGCGCCAGATCCTCGGGGCGGATGAACGGCGCAGTTGCGTAGAGACAACACACCTCGGACGGGGCCGCGCCGTTTGCGGTTTGCCACGCGACGGCGTGGGCGATCACGGGATTGGTGCCGGTGTGGTCATCCGAAAGCTCGGCCGGCCGGCGAAAGGGGACATCTGCGCCGGCCTCCCGTGCGACGGCAGAAATTTCCTCATCGTCAGTGCTGACGATCACCCGGTCAAAGCAGCCGCTTTCCAGCGCCGCGTGGATTGACCAGCCGATCATTGGCTGGCCGCAAAACAGCTTCACGTTTTTCCGCGGAATCCGCTTGCTGCCCCCGCGTGCGGGAATGACAACCAGCCTCATGCGCCGAGCGCCTCGCGCAGCACATCAGCCACGAAATCCTGCTCCGCATCCGTCAGGGTCGGGTGCATCGGAATGCTGATTGCCTCGCGATAGTACTGTTCGGCCTCCGGGAAGTCCCCCTCGTGGAAACCCATTTCCTGATAGTAGGGCTGGGTATGAACGGGGATATAATGCAGGTTCACCATGATGTCCCGCGCCCGCATCCGCTCGAACACTTCGAGATGGGTGGCTTTTGTCCGATCCAATCGCAGGCGGATTACATAGAGGTGAAAGGCTGAATAGCTGTCGGGATGCTGCCAGGGCAGTTTGATCGGAAGATCGGCCAGGAGCGTGCGATAGCGTTCGACCAGTTCGTGACGGCGGGCGACATAATGTGTCAGCCGCGTCATCTGGGTGACGCCCAGGGCGGCCTGCATATCGGTCATGCGATAATTATAGCCAAGCGCTACCTGCTGGTAGTACCATGGGCCCTCCATCGGCTTGGTCATCAGGGCGGCATCGCGCGTGATACCGTGACTCCGCAGAAGCCCCAGCCGGCTGGCAAGTTCACTGCTGTTGGTCAGCGCCATTCCGCCTTCGGCCGTGGTGATGATCTTCACCGGGTGAAAGCTGAATACGGTGATATCGCTGTAGCGGCAGTTGCCGATCGGCTCCCCCTTGTAGCACCCGCCGATCGCATGCGAGGCATCCTCGATGATGCGGAAGCCGTATTTCTGGCCAAGCGCATGGATGGCCTCCATCTCGCAGGGCTGGCCGGCCAGATGGACGGGTACCACGATCTTGGGCAGCCGGCCGTTTTTCTCCGCCGTGATCAGCTTCTGTTCCAATGCCGCGACCGACAGGTTGTAGGTCTCAGGATCGATATCGACAAAAT
>NZ_CANMEH010000025.1 GCF_947496875.1 uncultured Paracoccus sp.
GTGGGTCTGCTCATGCACCCCAGCTACCATGCTGGATTCACGAGATGAATCCCTCACGGGATTTGCGCAACAGAGCCATCTTGACCTCAACAGTGGTCATGTTCGGGTTGATGTATCTGAACACCTACGAGATCGAGCATGTCGCCTGGAGCCAGACACGCGCCTGGATGGCGCTGATGATGGGCGGAGTCATGGCCGTCATCATGATGGGCTTCATGTGGGGCATGTATGACAAGAAGGGGCGTAACTGGGGCATCATGGCGGCCGCGGTGGTCGTGGCGGCGGGTGCGCTGTGGTTCGTGCGCAGCCAGGAAACTGTGGGAGACGTGTCCTACATGGAGGCGATGATCCCGCACCACTCGATTGCCGTGCTGACAAGCTCGCGCGCGCATATCCGTGATCCCCGGGTTCGCGAGCTGGCGGACGGCATCATCAAGGCGCAGATACAGGAGATCGCTGAGATGCGGGCGCTGATTGCAGATCTCGAGGCAGACCCGATTTCTGGCGATGCTCCGGATTTGCCTGCACTGCGCCCTGCTGACGTTGCGGTGAGCGAGTCGGTGGAGAAAGCGCTTCAGCCGCCGTCTGCGCAGTAGAGTGCCGTTGCCCGACGGCAGAGGAACGCCGTTGCGGCAATTCGGTGGAGCCGGAAAGCACCGGCACCACCGTTCTCGATCCAATCAGTTCGCAGCTCCATAAACGGTGCCGTTGGGCCGATCACCCACCGGCACCGTTCCGACCACCTCCTGGCGACGGGCATCGATAACCGAAACGCTGTTATCCGCCGTGTTGGTCACGAACACGAAGGCGCCGTCTGCCGAAGCTGATACGCCATGAGCGCCGAACCCAGTTTTCAGCGTCTTGACCACCTTTCCGGTCGCCGTGTCGATCACCGAAACCGTGTCGTTCGGCGTAGCCTCTGGTCCCTGGTTGGCGACGTAGACCTGCTTGCCGTCCGGAGTGACGACAAGCTGGATCGGACCCGGTCCGACGTCGATCTTGCCTTCGACCTTGCGCGATGCGCGGTCGATCACGGCCACGCGATTTTCGTCGCGCAGCGAGACATAGACCTTGGTCCCATCGGGGGTGAACCCGACCTGCACCGGAGCCATACCCGCGGGAATGCGCGCCGCCTCCGCCAAGCTGGCCGTATCGATGACCGAAACCGATCCGTCATCGACATTGGCAACGTAAAGCTCGGTGCCCTCGGGGCTGAGCCGAAGCCCGTGCGGCGCGGTGCCGGTCTCAATGCGGTCGATGACCTTCAAGCTCGCAAGATCGACCACCGCCACCTCATTGTCGCCTGAAAGCGACACGAAGGCGCGCCCTTTCCGGTCAGCCACGACGTGGGCCGGATGAGCCCCGACTTCGACAGTGGCGACCGGCTTGGAGCGATCATTCACATCGATCACCGCCAGAAGTCCCGCGGCGGCGGCCGTATCGGCATGGTCGTGCCCACCCGTCGCGTGATCGCCGCTAGCAGGCGTGCCGACTGCCAGCAGGGAACCTCCGTCCGGCGTCAGGTCGACGTTGTGGGGTGACACCGGGAGCGGCACAGTGGTCACCGAGCCCGTGGCAAGGTCGATGGCACTAAGGGTATTGCCGCCTTCGTCCGCGGACCAGGTGGTTCCCCGGGTCTGGCCGAAGGTCAGGGGTGCAGAGCCACCCTTTTCCTTCAGCCACGCCGTCATCTCGGCGATCTCGCCTTCCTGTGCTGCGATGATCCGTTCGGCCCATTGCTTCGTTTCAGGGTCGTCGCCGTATTTCTGCACGACCCTTGCCATGTCGATCGCGCTTTGATGATGGGGGATCATGCCCTGCACGAAGGCCGTGTCTGCATCATCGGCCATGACCCCCTTCATCATCGGCGCCTGCATCGCGTCCATCGCATCCAGATAGGCTTGGGTGAAGTCGGGAAGGTCCTTGTCCGCGGATGCTGCGCCGGCCGGGTTCGGCAGGACCATCATCCCCTGCATCATGCCGCCCTGCATCATCTGCTGCATGGCCTTCATGCACTCGGGGGACATGGCCTGCATCATGGCCTGGCCCTGTTCAGGCATGCCCGACATTCCGGGTTTCGGTTGCGGAGACACGGGCGCCTGCCCGGTCACTGCCGGAGCTTGTGCAGGGTGGTGGCTATCATGTTCGGTCTGGGCCAGGGCAGCGGCCGGCAAGGCCGCCATGAGGCTGACGGAGAAAGCAATCGCAGTTCGTTTCATTGATGTTCATCCAGAATTCGGGAGCGGCGTCACGTGCCGGACGCACGGTTCCATTGTGATCGTCGATTGGCGGATGCGGCGCTCTGCCTCTGGCCGAGGCGACCGGGAGGCATGGGCCTCAACCGGTCATGAGCACCGTCAGATAATCGCGAACAGGCGCGGAGGCCGCAAAATTCGAGAGGGTGTCCGACCGGATCGGTGTGACCAGATCACCGAGAGGACATCATCCTCCTGAGGCGGATCCATGGACAGGGCACCCGGCAGAACGACGGCGAGGGTGCAGAGCTGGATACAACAATCATGCCGGAGGGATGATCCGAGATCATCGGAACTGCACGGCTCGGCGGCATCCAGTCGGGTTCCGTCCTGCATCATGGGAGAGTGGGCGCAATCCTGACCTGTGGCAGCGACGAACTGGTCGCCATGGGTCATTTGCCCCGCAAAACCGGCATGGGCGGCAGACTGGAGGATGAAAATCGCAAAGGCGAAAAGCAGAAACGCAGCCGCTACCTGCCGCAGCCGGTCTGCCCAGAGTCTTCCGATTAGCGCCGGCTGCCTATTCATGAGGGGCTTCTGCGTTGCGACACCGGTTTCTGCCTCAGACCTCTCGCCCGCCCAGGAAACGTGCGAAGCGCGTCTGGCCCGCGGGTCCGAACAGCACGACGTCGTAATGCTCGGGATCGACGCCGGGGAAATCCATGCCCGGCGAGCCGGCAGGCATCCCAGCAACAGCCAGCCCCGCCGCAGCGGGCCGCTCGGCGAGCAGGCGGCGCAAGGCAGCGGCCGGGACATGGTCCTCGACGACATAGCCATCCATTTCGGCGGTGTGGCAGGAAGCCAACTCGGCCGGAACCCCCAGGCGCCGCTTTAGGCTGTCCACATCCGCGGATTCAACGATCTTGACCGGAAAGCCCGCCGCCCTGATGTGATCGGCCCAGCCCTCGCAGCAGCCGCAGGACGGATCCTTGGTCACCGTCACCAGGGGCAGGGTCTCGGCCTGTCCGATTGCCACGGCCGAGAGCAGCAAGGGGAGTGCGCCGGCACTCGCCAGAAGTGCGCGCCGGCCGATCGCGGTGCTGGTTCCCATTCCGAATCCTTCGTTTTGCCGCTGTCAGTGTCACACCACGTTGTGCCGCGACATGAAACCCGGGGCGCCAAACCGGCGACAGCGTGCCGCAGCATGATGTCGCGCCGTTTTTTGCCGGGCAACGGCTGAACGGGGCGGCTCACGACAATATGCAAAATCGCTACTGTGCGCGATCTCGACGCATCTGCAGTGGTCTGGCATCCATGCTCCATGCAGATGTTTCGAACCATTGCGATGGTTATTCTGGTGCTCATAGTGCCCCTGTCGGGCGCCTATGCGGGCACTTGGGCGCTGCCGGCCACGGCCGAAGCCTACGAGAAAGCCGCACCGGAAACTCCGACCTTATCCGATCATGTCCATCTGCGAACCCAAGTTGCGCTGACCGCCGCGTCAGCGGACGGGACATGCCATGCGGCGCTGCCCGGCACACCCTGCCATCCGGAGCACCTGCTGCCGATGGTGGCCGAACCCTGCAGTCGCGGTTTTGCACGAGAGCATCTTCGGGCTGATCGCCGCCAGATCAGGGCGGGACTGATCCCACCTTCCATCTACCACCCTCCGCGATCCCGCTGAGCCGCGCCGCCCGCGGGCACTCGATCAGCTTCAAAAAGGATTGCGATCATGATGAATCGACGCAACTTCGCCGTGGCGGGGACCGCAGTGCTTCTGTCGGCCTGCACACGCCCTGTCATTGAACCAGTTATCCCACCGCCGCAGCCTGCCGCACCGGCCGTTCCCTTCCTGCCGGTGCCGGAGTTCTACGGCGCCATCACCGACGAACCCTATCCGATCGCTGCCGTGCCGCCCGGCGTGGTGCCGCCGCATCTGTGGCGTCAGGAGGTTGCAAATCCTTTCCCGGACGAAGCTTCTGGTACGATCATCGTCGATCCTGACGAAGGCATGCTGCATCTTGTCGAAAGCAAGACCCGCGCAATGCGTTATGGCGCGGGAACCGGTCGCGATGCCTTCGCCTGGGCGGGTGACGCACGCCTGCAGTTCCGCCGCAAGTGGCCGCGGTGGAAGGTGCCGGACGAGATGATCGCGCGTCAGCCGGAACTGGAACCCTATTCGGTCGCCAATGGTGGCATGGAACCGGGGCCGGGCAACCCGCTCGGCGCGCGGGCGCTGTATCTGTTCCAGAACGGGGAGGATACGCTTTACCGCATTCACGGCGCCTGCGAGCCGGAATATCTCGGCAAGGCCGTCTCCTCGGGTTGCGTGAGGCTTCTGGATCAGGACGCCATCGACCTGTATCGGCGCGCGCGGCACGGGGCGACGGTGCGCGTCCTGCCGTCCACCCTGCCCGTGTCACTTGCGGTGTGACCTGCGGGTGCTTGCCGGACCGATCACGTGACTTTCTGCCTGCCGGAGCCGAAAGCTCCGGCAGGCGGGGACGTTGACTCGTCCCTGTTTGTTTCAGGCGGCCATCTTCCGGCAGCTTTCCGCGCAGCGGCGGCAGGCGTCCACGCAGTCCTGCATGTCGCCCACCTGTTCGCAGCTGGCGGCGCATTGCTCGCAGACCTCGGCGCAGACGCCGCAGAGGCGGCGGTGAATGTCGCTGCCGGTCAGCATCACGTTGGCCGAGGCTTGGCAGATTTCGGCGCAGGCGATCATCAGCCGGAAATGCTCCGGCTCAAGATGCTTGCCGCCGGCCTCAAGGCAATGGTTCATCGCCATGCCAAGACAGCTTCGATGGCAGTCCAGGCAGGCATCGATGCAGGCCTTCATGTCAGCAGATTGATGGTTCATGGAGTTTACCTTTCTCATTTGCTGCGCCGGATTTCATCCGCGAGGGGCGGCGCAACTCCCTCGCGAAGACGGTAAAGACGCGAACGCTTCTCACGGACGATGGGCATGTCCGTTCAAAATTTCAGCCGTCGCAGCCGCAGAGCGTTCAGTACCACCGACAGGGATGACGCACTCATCGCGAAGGCGGCAAAGATAGGGCCGATCAGGATGCCGAAAAACGGGTAAAGCACGCCTGCCGCAATGGGGACACCGGCGGCGTTGTAGATCATTGCGAAAAACAGGTTCTGGCGGATGTTGCGCATTGTCGCGTGGCTCAGTTTCCGGGCGCGCACGATGCCATCGAGGTTACCCTTGACCAGGGTGAACCCGGCGCTTTCGATTGCGACATCGGCTCCGGTCCCCATGGCAATGCCGACATCGGCCTGCGCAAGGGCAGGCGCGTCATTGACACCGTCGCCTGCCATCGCGACCTTCTTGCCCTGGTCCTGCAATTCTTTGATGATGCGGGCCTTGTCTTCGGGCAACACGTCGGCGCGGATCTCGTCGATGCCCAGCCGGCTGGCCACTGCCTGTGCCGTGCGTTCGTTGTCGCCGGTCGCCATGATGATCCTGAAGCCTTGCTCATGCAGGGCCTTGAGCGCGGCTGGCGTGGTTTCCTTGACCGGATCGGCGACACTCACCAGTCCTGCGATCGCACCGTCGAGCACGATGAACATGACCGTCTCGCCATTATCTCGGCGGGCATTGGCGGTTTCCACCAACGCGCCACTATCCAACCCCAGATCATGGATCAGGGCCGCATTGCCGAGGGCCACGGACTTGCCATCCACAACGCCCTTGACGCCCTTTCCGGTGACGGCCTCGAAATCCTCGGCCTTGGCGAACTCGACGCCCCGTTCCTCGGCACCGCGCACGATGGCCTCGGCCAGCGGGTGCTCCGATCCGCGCTCCAGCGAGGCCGCAAGGCGCAGCACTTCTGCCTCCTCGTGCCCGGCCTCCGGCAAAACCGCCACCAGTTTGGGTTTTCCTTCGGTCAGGGTGCCGGTCTTGTCGACGATCAGGATGTCGATTTTCTCGAACCGCTCCAATGCTTCGGCGTTCTTGATCAGCACGCCCATCTGCGCACCGGTGCCGGTGGCAGTCATGATCGACATCGGTGTAGCGAGCCCAAGCGCGCAGGGGCAGGCGATGATCAGCACGGCCACGGCGGAGACGAGGCCGTAGGCCAGCGCGGGGTCCGGCCCCCAGATCGCCCAGGAAATGAACGACAGGATCGCGATGCCGATGACGGCAGGTACGAACATGCCGGCGACCTTGTCGGCATATTTCTGGATCGGCGCGCGGCTCCGTTGCGCGTTGGCGACCATCTGCACGATCTGGCTGAGCACGGTGTCGCTGCCGATCCGCGTGGCCTCGATCACCAGGCTGCCGGTCCCGTTGATCGTGGCCCCCGTGACGGGCTCTCCCGCAACCTTCTCGACCGGTACCGGTTCGCCCGAGATCATCGATTCGTCGACGGACGAACGACCTTCGACGACCACACCGTCCACCGGCACCTTGTCTCCGGGACGCACGCGCAGGTGATCGCCAAGCTGTACCTGATCGAGGTCGATTTCTTCTTCGGTGCCGTCAGGCCGTATCACGAGTGCAGTCTTGGCGGCCATATCGAGCAGCGCCCGGATTGCCTTGCCGGTACCTTCGCGCGCCCGCAATTCCATCACTTGGCCCAGCAGGACCAGGACCACGATCACGGCGGCCGCTTCAAAATAGACGCCGACGTTACCGTTTGCGTCGCGGAATCCCTCCGGGAATATTCCCGGTGCGATGACGGCCACGATGCTGAACAGATAGGCCGCACCGACCCCCATCGAGATCAGACTGAACATGTTGAGATTCATCGTGCGGAACGAATTGTAACCGCGGAGGAAAAACGGCCAGCCCGACCAGAGGATAACCGGGGTCGCGAGAGCCAACTCGATCCAGAGCGAAGTCCGTTCACCCAACCGTTCCATGAAATAAGTGAACCCGACGAACGGACCCATAGCCAGTACCAACAGGGGGACCGTCAGCACGGCACCAACCCAGAACCTGCGGGTGAAATCCACCAACTCGGGGTTCGGGCCGTCATCTTCGAGGCTCACGGTTTCCGGTTCCAGTCCCATGCCGCAGATCGGACACGATCCTGGGCCGGGATGGCGCACTTCGGCGTGCATCGGGCAGGTATAGACCGTGCCAGTGAAATCCACGGGTACGGTATCGTACTGACCGCCTTTCCCTGTTCCGGTCGCCGCACCATGAACATGGCCGTGACCGCTATGAGCATGGCCGGTATGGCTGTGGTCGTGTGTTTCCCCTTTTCCGCTTTCGCCCTCTGGCGTCAGACTCATGCCGCATTTCGGGCAGCGACCTTCCTCGGTGCTGCGTATTTCAGGATGCATGGAGCAGGTGTAGACGGTCCCGGAATAGTCGTCCGGAACCTTATCGAAAAGGTTCGTCTCTTCCGGCCTCTTGCCAAATTCGCCTTTGGTGACGTTCATATCAGTTCCTTTCCAGTCCTCTTCCCATCCCGGGGTTTGCCGCGACAGGTTCGGAATTCAGTGAAACACCATGCCATTGACGTGAAAGCCGGCGTCGACATGGATAATCTCACCGGTGATGGCGGTCGTGTAGTTGCTGGCGAGCAAAAGCGCCGCCCGCCCGATCTCGTCAGCGGTAACGGTCCGCCGCAGCGGCGATTTCCGCTCGGTTTCGCTGATCAGCTCATCGAAATGCTGGATGCCCGAGGCAGCGCGGGTTCTTACCGCACCCGCCGAAATTGCATTGACACGAATGCTCCCGGATCCGAGGTCATGCGCAAGATAGCGCACCGACGACTCAAGCGCAGCCTTCACAGGGCCCATAATTCCGTAGTGATCCACCACTCTTTCGGCCCCAAGGAAGCTGAGGGTCATCAGACTTCCGCCCGCGCCCATCAGTAGTTCAGCCAGTTTCGCCGTGCGGATGAAGGAATGGCAGGATACCAGCATCGCTTGGGCAAAACCGTCGGCTGAACAGTCGGTCAACCGACCGCGCAGATCTTCAGCCGGTGACCAGGCGACAGCATGCAGGACAAAGTCCAGCTGCCCCCAGATCCGGGTGATGGTGTCAAACACTCCCTCCAGTTGACCGTCCTGTGCGACATCGCAGGGCAGCAGAATGGGGGCGTCGATGGCCGCGACCAACGGCTCCACGTACGGCCGGGCCTTGTCGTTGAGATAAGTCACTGCAAGGTCGGCCCCGGCAGCGTGGAAATTGCGCGCCGCCGCCCACGCGAGGCTGTGCTCATTGGCAATTCCGATGACCAGACCCTTCTTGCCCGTCATGTCGAGCAGCTTGCCGGGCGTGGTCGCAAGAGGAGAATCTCTCATTCTGCAGCCTCCCTGATGGCGGCCGTCGCACTCGGAGGGCAGCAGGAATGCTCAGGTTGCGGCGCAGCGGCAACGCTGCCCTCGGGCGGGTTTTGGGGCGCGGTGGCCGACTTGCTGTGATGATGCATCAACGCCGCTATGGCGAGAGATGCCATCCGGGCGGAGGCAGGGTCAGCGCGAGAGGTCAGCACAACAGGCACCGACAGTCCAACCGCAACACCGGCGGCGACCCCCCGACCGAGATACTCCAGCGCCTTGGCCAGGATGTTGCCTGAAACAAGATCAGGGACCAGAAGGATGTCAGCATGTCCGGCAACATCTGACTGGATGCCCTTTTCCTTCGCTGCCAGCGCCGAGATTGCATTATCGAAGGCCAGTGGCCCATCGACCTGCGCACCGGTAAGTTGACCGCGCCGCGCCATCATCGTCAGGCAGGCAGCATCAAGCGAAGAAACAATTCCACTTGCGACTGTCTCCACCGCCGAAAGGACGGCGACGTTTGGTTCCGCAATTCCAAGGATGTGAAACAGATCGATAGCATTCTGGCAAATCTCCGCCTTCGCGGACAGGTCTGGTTCGATATTGATCGCCGCATCGGTAATGCCGATCAGCCGGTCATGCCCCGGCACATCGACCAGGAAGAGGTGGCTGACCCGGCGCCCGGGCAGGCGCAAGCCACTGTCCTTGTCCAGCACCGCCCGCAGCAGCACATCGGTATGCAGGTTTCCCTTCATCAGGAAATCAGCCTCGCCTCCGCGCACCATAGCCACGGTCCTGGCTGCGGCTTCGACATCGGACGCACTTGGGATGATCCACGCAGGATCGATGGCCCATCCCATATTGCGGCACAAGGCAAGGATCGCATCCGGCTCGCCCACCAGACGCGGCTCGACCAGACCGAGCGTCACAGCGTCACGGAGGGTTTCGAGGACCACCGATTGTGCCGCGTCGACCACAGCCACCTGAACCGGATCCAGATCGCAGGCTCGCTCAATCAGGTGTTGCAGCTTTTGGGGATACGCTGACATCGCTCAGTTCTCCATACGGGCAAATTGCCGCGCCGGATCGGCCGCAAGCTGCGCAGCCACATGACAGGCGATCATTTTTTCCTCGTCGGTCGCGCGTACCTCCACGGTTACACCGGCACCGGGTTTCGAAATCACGCCCTTACCCGCCCGGTTCGCGGCGCTGTCCAACCCGATCCCGAGATAGCCGAGTTCCGCACTAATCCTGCCGCGAACCCCGACCGAATTCTCACCGATGCCGCCGGTGAACACGAGCCTGTCCAGTCCGCCCAGTGCACCGGTCAGCCGGGCCAGGTGCAGCCGAGCCTGATAGCAGAAGTATTCGACTGCCTCCGCGGCGCCTTCTTCCCGACTGTCCAGAAGATCCCGCATATTGCGGCTGAGACCCGAGATCCCCAACAGGCCACTTTGGTTGTAGAGCAGATCGGAAATCTCGTCTGACCTCATCCCCTCTTCCCGCATCAGATAGAGCAGGATACCCGGATCAAGATCGCCGCTGCGCGTGCCCATTGGCAGGCCTGCGATCGTGGAGAACCCCATTGTTGTCTCGACGGGGCGGCCTTCACGGATCGCGGCCATTGATGCACCGTTTCCAAGGTGCGCGATGATGATACGCTCGGCCCCCGTGTTCACGCCACCCGTTTGTAAGGTCTCCATGATATATTCGTAGGAAAGCCCGTGAAATCCGTAGCGCCGAACGCCGGACCCGGTGAAGGCGCGCGGCAGGGCCGTCATTTGGGCCATGCGCGGCAAATCGTGGTGAAACGAGGTGTCGAAGCAAGCCACCTGCAGCAGATCGGGCCTGGTAGCCTGCACAGCGTCGATGCCGGCGATATTGGGTGGAATATGCAGCGGCGCCAGTGACGTCAGCCGACGCAGCCGAGCCACCAGAGCGGGCGTGACGCGCTTGGGGCAGTCACATGCCGGCCCGCCATGAACGACCCGATGTCCGACAGCAACAAGCTCCAGCGATCCCGGGAGGCTTGTGACAGCGTCTAACAACCGGGTGAGCGCCGCCTTGTGATTGTCCAGCGTGCCCGCTTCATCAAGCACGACTGTCTTGCGTGCATCGCTCAGCTGAAAGCAGGCGCCTGGCAGACCGATCCGGTCGATTGCCCCCGACCAAAGCCGTTTGGGGTGGCTGGACGCGGTAAAGAGCGCGAATTTGAGCGAGGAGGACCCGGCGTTGAGTGTCAGAATGATCCGTTCAGCCATCGCCGCTCACCCTGGCCGGATCCGCGGCCTTTGATCCCGAGGTTTCAGCGCACCTCGCGGCGCCGGGCTGTGGAGCGTGGCCCCGCTCATTGTGCCCGTAACGACACTGAGGCGCCGCCATCATCTCGTCGCCGACAAGCAGCACTGCCCAGGTCTCCTCGATCGATTGCATCTCTGTCTTCCCTTCTTATCAGACCGGCAGACGCGCGTTGTTTTCGCCGTCCGTATCGTCACCGTGAGCACCACCACCGTCGCCAAAGAGCGTCCTGAATGTGCCCTCAAGGCGAGCGTCGCGGGCAATGCGGGCTCTTTCGATTGCGTCACCGACCGCAGCAATCATGGCCCGCTCGTGCGCGAGCAGAGGGTCCCCGCGAGCAAGGGGTTCACGCGTCCTGGCAATGGTTTCCGCCGTCTGCCGGACAAGGCGCATCCATGGATTGAACGATTCTGAAAACACCAGACGACTGGTCCGCATCGGGTGCATCCATTTCAGCATCTCCGCACTGGCCGGGGAGGCCATCACCCGAACCCAGGGGCTGACAAAAGCGGAATAGAATGCCTCGTTCGCCTCCGACAGGCGGGCGACTTGTTCGAAGGCCTCGATGGGCACATCGTGTCGCAGATCGGCGACGTCGCGCGGCTCGAACCGCACGGTGTAGTTCGATGCGTGGCAATCCGGGTCGCCGCCCGAGGGGTTTGCAACTTTCATCTCGTAAAGACCGGGCTCCAGTTTTCCGATCCGCTCAAGGCTTTCCAGAATGGCGCGATGTTCGAGACGTGCCACCGAGGCGGACACGAAGATGCCGAGATGTCCGACATGGGCGTTGGTCATGTAGATTATCCGCTGCCCGGCAGATTTGAGATCGGCGGTGTCTTTGTAGACCGCCGGGATCCAGCCAAGCGCCTGCGCCGGAGGCGTGATGTTATCACCGTAGGAGGCGAATACGACTATGGGGTTCCTGATCTTGCGCAGGTCGGCGACGCAGTGATCGCCAATGCGCATTTCGCCGTTTTCGAGCAGGTTGCCGATGAAGAGGTCCTGCGTGATTTCCAGAATTTCTTCACGACTCAGTGTGTAGAACCCATTCCACCAGCGCTCGAATTCAAGAAAGCGCTCGCGCTCGGTATCGATATTCATCAGCAGGTTTGCATATTTCTCCCAGATCGCCTTCTCCGGTTTCAGATTTTCGAAATTCTGCGCGAGCCAGGCTCCGTCAAAACGTCCGTCACCCAGATCGGCGGTCAGATGGGCGAGCCAGGATCCGCCCAGCAATCCGCCGGTCACCCGCATCGGGTTAACTCCCTCCTCGCCCGCCCAGTAGGACAGCGGAGAGCCGTTCAGCACCACCGGACCTGCGAGACCTTCGCAATGCGCGGCAAGAAGCGTGACAGCCCAGCCGGCCTGACAGTTGCCATAAAGCACCGGCGCCGCACCGTCATGACGGCGAGAAACCTCTTCGACAAAACGGCGCAGGGCGGAGAGCACATCATCAAGCGTCTGGCCTTTGACCGGTTCGGGATAGAAGATGACAAAATAGACCGGATGGCCCTCCACCATTGCCATCCCCACCTCGCTGTCACGCTTGAACCCGCCGATGCCGGGGCCGTGGCCCGCGCGCGGATCGACGATCATCACCGGCGGCTTTGCCGCGTCGATGCAGTCATCCCAGCAATGACCGTCTACTTCAGTGATCCGGAGCAAGGCATAGTTGACCGGTTTCGCAAACTGCCGCGCATCCAGCAGTGTCTCGTATCTGAAATCCAGCAGTGGCGGCATCCCCGCGCGGTCATGCGCGACGATGTTGTCGGCACGTTCACGCAGCGTGTCCATGAAAAGCACCGAGCGTTCCCACAGATCGCGGCCATAGGCGACGGGACCCGGTAAGGCTTGATGATCCCTGCCGGATTTGATTTCCGGATCGATGTTTGCAGCGGCCAATTTGTCGAGTTGGGTCTGGGTGTTCATGCTTGTGTCCTCCGCGAAAAGAAGTTGAATATCGGCACGAAGATCACGGCGATATACCAGCCATAGGCAAAGCTCTCAGCCAGGCCCAGGATTGCGCTTGTCCAGCTGATCCAAGTCACGCCGGGCAGCAGCGGCAACCACGCCTGATACATGGTGGCGCCGGAAAACAGCAGGCCGAAGCCCACACACAAGGCAAAGCTCACCGCCAAAAGCACTCCAAGGGCCATGCCAACGGGAACAACGCGCACGGTTCTGATCGCGGGCATCGCGACACCTCCTTGACAAACATGTCGGACAAGCAACGCGAACCTGCGTTGTTGCGGTTTTATACAAGGACGTTCCCGGGAAGGAATTGTTACAGAGTGAGGTGGAAATCCTGCCCGCACGAGCAATCATCACGTAGTCAACAAGACCTGTGACCAGCCCTGAACAACTGCCGCGGGCGCTTGTGGCATCCATGTCGCGGCTCATCAGGATGACCATCGGGGGGCTCATTCCTGCCTTTACTGCGTTCATCGGGAGCCATTCAGGCATGAACGACGTGCGGTGGAACTCGCCCGTCTTTGGTGACGAGCGTTCAGTTCACTTGCGGGTTTCTTGCTCGAAGGCGATGGGTCTGGAAGCCGGTCGATAAACGCCGCCTGACCAGGCGTAGCTTGCATCGTTGCTTCGTCTGAGCGGGGCTATTGGCCTTCACGCACCCATACGGTAGGACAGGTCCCATGCGCAGGCCCTTTCGCCAAATGCAGCGTTTATCTGGACATGCGAGAGCGTGTGTTCAGATGATCCTGCTGTGCCTGTTATTCCTGATCGGCGCGCTTTTCCATTCCGCCCCTGACTTGTCAGCCGCTGCAGGTCCCGTATCGGTGACCGAGCAGGCGATGAACAGCGGACATCCGCAGGCCGGCCATGGTCTGAACGCGACCATGGCTGTCGTGCACTGCCACGGAGCAGGCGCTTGCGTGGCAGTCGCCCCCCTTCCCGCAACGCAGATCATACCATCTCACAGCTCGCGCGCCCCGCGCCGGGAGCCAGAGCTTCTTCGAACCTTCCCGCTTGCTCACGGTCCATTCCGCCCACCCCGGTTCTCCGCACACGTCTGAGTGGTGCCTGTCGGTGCTTTGCTGCCCGCCGGTGCCAAGTCACGATTTTTTGTGCCCCGGAGTCCCTCTAATGCCTGTAGACCTGCACCCCCAGCCCGATGCGGCTGCCGCACACGATCGCGATCCCGCTATCGACCGCCAACTCATCGAAAGCCGACAGGCGTTCCTGCGCTTCTTTCGGCGGCGCCTCGCGCGACCCGAGGACGCCGAGGATGCGTTACAGGATTTCGTCCTTAAGGTAATCCGCGCCGCAGAAACCCTGCAGGACGGCGAGAAAATAGACGCCTGGATTGGCCGTATTCTGCGTAATACGCTGACGGACCACTATCGCCGCCGGGCGACACGGCAGAACGCTGAAGCCGCCTTTGCGCGGGAACCTCTGCAGCAGATGGCTCATGAACCGCCACCCCAAATCGGGACCTGTGGCTGCATCCACAACGGTTTGGCTGCACTGAAACCGGAATATGCGGACGTGATCCGGCGTGCGGATCTTCAGGAAATGCCGCGTGACTGCCTCGCTGCGGAGCTGGGGCTCACCCCAAATAATCTCGGCGTCCGCTTGCATCGGGCCCGGCAGGCGCTGCGGGCCAGGCTGGAAAAGAGTTGTTCGGGATGTCGCGACGGCGGGTTCCTATCCTGCGAGTGCGACAGTGCGGCGGTGGCCTCAACGACAGTCCCGAACAGGCTCGGTTCCGATCAGATGGAGCCGCCGACAATGTAAGGTATGCCGACATCGCGCGTCAGAGCAGACAGAGCGTTCCCAAAACCGGATCGCTCTGAAAAAACCGGGTATCTTCGGCCCACATGAGATGGAGAATGGGATGCGTTCAAGGAACCGGCGGTCGCGGCCTGCGCAACTGCTTGCAGCGGTCAGGCAAAGAACGTGGGAGCCTGTCACGTATACTGTGCTGAGCGCGGCGACTATTTTGCTATTGGCGACAGCCGCACCGGCAATAAGCCAGGAGGTGGAAGGGTTTGTCTATTCAGCGAACGAATATGGAAATTCCGTCAGTGCAGTAGACCTGCGTGACGGGACGGTCGAGACGGCGCCCCTGCCGATTTCCGCGCATAATGTGCAGATCACCGAAAAAGGCCAGCTCCTGGCGGTCGGAAACCCGGTCGCCGAGAAACAGGAAGAGGGCGGCGCCCACGGCGGCGGAGACGGCGCCCACGGTGCCGGCGGGGAGCCAGGATTGTTGGTCGTGCTTGACCCAGAGGCGCTCAGCGCCGGGCCGCTCGCCAGCATTTCGGTCGGGAACCATCCGGCCCACGTGGTTGCCGACGCCGCGGGAGCGCGTGCCTTTGTCACCAACTCGGAAGACGACTCGATCTCGGTGGTGGATCTGGCACGGAACGAGCTTGTCGGCACGATTGCGACCGGTCGCTATCCGCACGGGCTCCGAGTCAGCCCTGACGGCAAGGAGGCCTATGTCGCCGCCGTCGACGAAGGAGCCGTGTCGGTCGTCGATATGGAGACTCTCACCGAAGTCGCCCGCATACCCGTCGGGGCCGCGCCAGTGCAGGTGGGCTTCCTGCCCGACGGAAGCCGCGCCTATGTATCACTGCGCGACGAGAACCGCGTTGCCGTGATTGACACGGCGAGCCGCAAGAAGCTTGACGTGATCGAGGTCGGACGCAACCCCATCCAGGTTCACGCAACCCCCGACGGCGCGCGGGTCTATGTCGCCAACCAGGGCAGCGAGGATGAGCCGGACGATACGGTTTCCGTAATCGATGTGGCGACAAACAAGGTGATCGAAACGATCCGCACTGGCCGGGGCGCACACGGCGTTGCCGTCAGCGAGGATGGTTCTCGCATCTTCGTGACCAATATCGTTGAGGGCACCGTGTCGGTCATCGATGACGCCACCCGCAAAGTGGTTGCAAGCTTCGAGACCGGAGACGGACCGAACGGGATCACCTTCCGGTCCCTGGCAAACTGAGTGCCAGCGAACGCTCTTTCCGGCACCCTCCGGGTGCCGGCGCTCACTCGCAAGATGTTGCCGAAGGCGCAGCAACACCTAACGGCGGACAAACGATAATCACAGCGGTGTCTCAGGCGCCGCGCCGGCGCAACCGGAGGCGGGGATGAAATCTGAAGACAGGCTCAATGTCGCGCGCGCGGATCCTGATGCATTTGACACCCCAACGGCGGATGTGGCGGTGCGCGAGGCGTTGACGGAAAGCCGCCGACAGCTTCTGGGCTTTCTGCGCCGCCGGCTTCACAGCGAAGAGGAGGCCGAGGAGGTGCTGCAGGCTTTTACGCTGCAGGCGATCGAGCACTCGGCGGAGTTGCGCAACGTGGCAGCTGTTCGCGGATGGCTGAGCCGGATTCTCGGCAATTGCATTGCGGACCACCAGCGTCGGGCTGTCCGGCAGCGACAACAGGAGACGGTGATGAGCCCCGAACAGTTCGAAGCGTTCTCTCTTGATCCCGACGAAGACCTGGAGGAGGCAATCTGCAACTGTCTTTACAAGTTGCTGCCGACTCTGAAGCGCGATCAGGCTGACCTGATCCGGCGCATTGATCTGTCAGGAGAGACACGAAAGGCGGTGGCGTTACGGCTTGGCATCACCGGTAACGCTCTGACTGTCCGGCTGCACCGCGCCCGGCGGGCGCTGAAGCAGCGGCTGGTGGACATGTGCCTGACCTGTCCGGTGCACGGTTATCTGGATTGTGCGTGCGACGAGGCGGAAGCGGCCCGCCAACGACTGGCGGGGATGCGGGATATGGGAAAACAGTAAGGTTTCCGACCTTGCCGCGTCTATCGTGAACGATAGCCGAGCTTGGTGCCAAGGCTGATGGAGGACGCGAGATGACCGTGCAACCAGAACCACGAGCCGATGAGAGCAGCGGATGCTGCTGCGGCACAGCGGACAGCGCCAGCAACGAGGCGCAGCCGCAGAAGACGCAGACGGGTCGGCATAGGAAACCTGCGGCGAAAAACCCGCTGATTGATCCGCCGGACGAACCGAAGGGCTGCGGCTGCAGCAACTGAGGTGGGGCGGAAGGCTGAAGAGCGGCCGGCGGCCTCGCGCAAAACAGGTGCCGGGCAGACCATAAGCTCGCCCGATGAGATCTTACGGAGAGGGAAGACATGAACCACAACGATGACAGCACGAGTCGCGACTTTCTCGCCTCGCGCAGCGCGCTTGTGCTGGCTGTTTTTCTGGCGATCGGCGGATTCTACCTGATCACCGAGCACACGGCGCATCTGGTGGGCTATGCGCCGCTGCTCCTGCTCGTGGCGCTCTGCGGGGGAATGCACTTCTTTATGCACGGCGGACATGGTCATGGCGGTAACGGTGATAACGCCGAAAGGGACCATGCGCCGCGTGGTCCAGCGGGTGCTGACGCGCCCGACCGGGACGACCCAGGATGACCGGAACCGCCTACGGGCTCTGGCTGCTGGTCGTGCTCAACTCCGCGATCTTTATCCTCTTTGCCTTCAGCTTCTTCAAACCGAGAACGGCTCGGGACTGGCGCTCATTCGGTGCGTTCAGCGCGTTCATCGTCGCGCTCTTCACCGAGATGTACGGCTTTCCCCTCACAATCTATCTGCTGTCGGGCTGGCTGCAGAGCGCCTATCCGGGCGTGGACTGGCTGTCGCACGATGCCGGCCACATTCCGGAGATGATGTTCGGCTGGCAGGCGCACCCGCATTTCGGACCGTTCCACATCCTGAGCTTCGCGTTCATCGGCGGCGGTTTCATCCTGATCTCGGTGGCCTGGGCGGTACTCTACCCTGCGCAGCAGCAGGGGGTTCTGGCGACATCGGGACCCTATGCGCGGGTGCGCCACCCCCAGTATGTGGGTTTCGTGCTGGTCATGCTCGGTTTCCTGCTGCAATGGCCGACACTGCTGACGCTCGCGATGTTTCCGGTGCTTGTCTGGATGTATGTCCGCCTTGCCCGACACGAGGAACGACAGGCCAGGACGGAGTTTGGCGACACCTATCGTCGCTATGCCGCGCGTGTGCCGGCATTCGTGCCCCGACTTTGGGGCGAACGCGACAGGACGAGGCAGTGACCTGCCCCCGGATTTTGTCGGTGCGGCACCGCTTCAAGGGGTGGGAGGATGGACGAACCTGATAAAACATCGGCTTTGACAGGTCCGATAGGTACGAGCTTTGGCGCCTTACCTTGGTACTGCTTTCGACTGGCGGGGAGGCGGCAAAGCTGACCGGACGAGCCGCTGTTGGGGGCGACCTCAGGCGAGACGGAGAAAGGAACAGGATATGGCCGAGCGAGAAAAGGTTCGCGTGGCGATCAACGGCTACGGCGTGATCGGCAAACGCGTCGCCGATGCGGTGGCGCTGCAGCATGACATGGAGCTCGCGGGAGTGGCGGATGTCGCTACTGACTGGCGTCCGCGCATGGCGACCCGCAAGGGGTATGCCCTTTATGGTGCGACAGCCGAACATGCCGGAGCGATGCGCGATGCGGGGCTTGCAGTAGCGGGCGCGCTCGACGAGCTGCTCGATACCGCAGACCTCGTTGTCGACTGCACCCCAAAACGGATCGCAGCGCAGAACGTCGGTATCTACCGTAACCGCAAACTCAAGTTCATCGTTCAGGGCGGCGAGAAGCATGAGGTCACCGGGCATTCCTTCGTCGCCGAGGCAAGCTATGCCAGTGCCGTTGGTCGCGACAGCACCCGCGTCGTTTCCTGCAACACGACATCGATCGTGCGCACACTTACCGCGTTGAAGAACGCCGGTCTTCTCCGCCGTGCCCGCGGCACGCTTCTGCGTCGCGCCACCGATCCGTGGGAGAGCCATCTGGGCGGGATCATGAACACCCTTGTTCCCGAGCCCGGGATCCCGAGCCATCAGGGCCCGGACGCGCAGAGCGTCGATCCTGATCTCGATGTGGTCACAATGGCGGTCAAGGTGCCTGAAACACTGGCGCATCTGCATTACTGGTCTGTGCAGCTGACGCGACCGGCCGAAAAGTCCGAGGTGGTCGAAGCATTCGGTGCCGCATCGCGCATTGCGCTCATCCGCAATGGCGACGGACTGACAGCGCTGAACGCGGTTACGGAGATGATGGCCGACATGGGGCGCCCGCACGACAGCCTTTACGAGGTGGCACTGTGGGAGGACATGATGCGGGTTGAGGGTGACGAGGCGTTCTACGCCTACATGGTCGACAATCAGGCAATTGTAATCCCCGAGACGGTGGATGCCATCCGTGCCCTGATCGGGAACGTGTGCGACGCCCGCGAGTCCATAGCCAGAACCAATGCGGCGCTCGGCATCGGCGCCGTCGTCCACGCGCTCGGACGATAGTAAAAAAGATAAAGGAAATTAGCGGGACCGTTGGCGTTCATGAAAATCAAGGGAGTAGAGCAGAAAAATGTTGACACGGCGCCACTTCATCTCGGCTTCAGCTATGCTTTTCTCACCTGCGATCTCGCGTCCGCTGTTTGCGAACTCGTGGCCTGACGAAGCCCAGCGAGCCGCCTGGGACGCGCAGGTTACACCGCCGGGTTACGATGCGGCGACGACCAATCCATGGGGCCTGCATCCGCGTTTTCTGCCAACACGGGTGATCGCAAACGCCGGGCTCACGCCGGGCGACATCCATGTGGATGCGGTGGCGCACTACCTCTATCACATTGAGGAGGGTGGGACCGCCATGCGCTATGGCGTGGCTATCGGACGGGACGATCTTTATGAGCCGGGCACCTACACGATCCAGCGCAAGGTGGAATGGCCACACTGGACCCCGACCCAATCCATGATCAGACGCGAGCCCGAGGTTTACGCGAAGTATGCGGACGGGATGGAACCCGGACCCAACAATGCGCTGGGTTCGCGCGCGCTGTATCTTTATGTCGGGGACAGGGACACGTATCTTCGGATACACGGCACACCCTATCCGCGGTCAATCGGCACGCGGGCGAGTTCCGGATGCGTCCGGATGGTGATGGCCCACATCAACGACCTCTATTCGAACGTCGTGACCGGATCGACCGCCTTCCTCTACCCGCCCGAGGGATACGTCAGCGCACTGAGCTGAATCCAACTTCCGCTCCCCCGAACGCGCGCGCTCGAAGTTAAGGCGTCCCGAATCGATTGTTGTTCGGATGCGCAACAGTCCGGGGGCGCGCCGAATGGTCCCGCCGCGATTGCAGAAGCGGGCATACTGGCCGATCACTTTGGCAGCACTACGCGGCCTGAGGTACGCAGATCCGTCGACCGTCGACCGTCCTGAGTGGCAGCAAAGTCGTTTCTACTGGTCCGGCGTAGCTATACCAGTAACATCCGTCTTCCGGTAACAGACGTGCCGACTGAACATCCTGATTGGGCGCTGCAAGGGCTACAATGGAATCGGGTACACCCTCCGACTGCGCGGTGACCGGTCTGTCAGGTAACGCTGCCGAACAGGCTCCCACTATCAAGGCCGCTGTCAGGATCCATCCGGATTGGGCTCGCATTCTCATGTCCTCACATCTGTTGTTTTTCTGGATGAACTGGTGTGGTGTACCGTCGCATCGGACGAAGGCGATTGGAGAACGGCCAGGGACATCATCCGAAGCGGCCGCACCGCGGAGGGACACATGGTGCCTGGCAGGCGCTGATGAGGTTCGTGCCCTTCAATGGCATCGATGTGCCCAAGGGGCGCAACGATCAAGAGCTGAAGCATAGATGGCTGCCAACTTTAAGGCGACAAACCCGGGCAGCACCGCCTGACCGGTCGCAAATGTAGCAGCGCCAGCCTCCTTGTCCATCATTCGCCAGCATAAAGCCTGCTGCGTAAATCCGGCCTCGGCAACAGGCGCGGTTGCAAGAGAAAACCGCTATTGGCAAAGTTCGGCGACTGGTCTTTTCATGCGCTGGTTACGTCAATGTTGCGTGACTTCATGAAAATTCCGCAGATCGTACATCCCGAAAAGAGGCCGTCGCTGCTTGCCGATTCGGGAGCCGCAGCGGGGATGACCTCGACAGGTGGCAAGGGCCTTGTTCGTTCGACCGCCGCAAGGCATCAGGGATAGATGACAATCGGAACTCCCGGCCGCAGCATGGCATAGATGTCCTCGACCTCCTTGTCCTTTACGGCGATGCAGCCTGCGGTCCAGTCGCGGCGCTGCTTGACCAGCGCGTTGCCTTCCGGCCCGCGCCCGTGAATGAAGATGTCCCCCCCGGCAGACATCCCGAGGGCCCCGGCCCTCGCGCTGTCCTGCGCATTGGGGTAGGAGATGCCAACCGACAGGTAATAGCGGCTGTCGGGATTGAAGCGGTCCACGAAATAGACGCCCTCGGGCGTGCGGCCGTCGCCTTCGAACCTCTTCGGCCCGACAGGCTCGTTGCCAAGGCCGACATCGTAGGTCTTCAGCACCTGCGTGTCGTTGATGAACAGATACATCTTCCGCTCGGCTTTCTTGATCACGACCTGCGTTACCGGCGGGCCATCATAGGTCTTGATCTTGGACGGGCTGGAGCAGGCAACCAGCGTTGCCAGCAGAAACAGCCCCAGAACGGCGCGAAAGGTTCGCATCATCACTGCCTCGACGCTTGTTGGTCGCGTTTCGTTCCGACTGACGCTCGTGAAGACGCCTCGCCAGCCGCAAACCAGGATTATCACCGTCGCAGCTGGCGCCACCCATCGAACTGGCCAACAGCCTTTGGTCGATTTGATGTCATGTCGTTCTCGTTCCGATGTGTTGCACCAGTCAGGGCATGACCACCATCTGGTGCCCGACATCACCCACAGGGATTTCGTTCGTGGCGCTCAGCGTCGCCTGATCGACGATCCAGACCTTCGGCTCGGACTGGCTGGAGACAAAGAGCGTGTTGGTCCCGACTATAGTCGTAAGGTGGTAGGGTGCGGGCGAGAGGTCGTTGCCGCGCATCTCGCCCGAGGCAAGGTCCACCGCGATCAGCTTCTCCGCGCCAAGGCTGCTGACGAAGAGTGTCGAGCCGTCGTCTGAGAGATCAAACCCGTGCAGCGCACCGCCGATGTCAAAGCTGCGGGCGACCTCTCCCCCGGGAAGAGAAATTTCATGAACCACGCCTGCATCCGCGTCGGCTGCATAGAGCGTTGAGCCATCTTCAGTCAGCAGCACATGCTCGGGTGCCTCGCCGGCCACAATGTTGCGGGCGACGATCCCCCGGTCGACGTCGACATCGCTGATCGTGCCGTTGCCGGTGTTGCTGACGTAGAGGTTCGTCCCGTCTTTGCTGAAAACGGCGTAATTCGGCAGCGGCCCGGTTGCAACGAAACCCTTGTATTCCATGGCATCGAGGTCGATGAGGCTGATCCCGTCACCCGCAGGATGGGTCGCGGCGGCCATACCTCCGTCGCGCGAGACTGCGACGTGATGTACGGCACCGGGGACTTCGAGACGGCGGACGATCTCTCCGGTCCCGGCGTCGAGCACAGTCAGGATGCTGATGCCCTGATCGCTCGGCATCGCGCCCTTGGCTGGCGCGGCATGATGTTCGGCGTGCTCGTCCTCGCTGACGGAATCCGGCTTCGGCGCCTCGTCGGCCTCGTCGGGCGTCACATCGGCGTAGCTGCCGGCGACGAGGTAGCGGCTTCCGGGCGAGCCGGCCAGACCGTGGACTGCCTCCAGCCCCTTGATGCGACGAATGACCTTGCCGGTTGTGCTGTCAACGACGATCACCTGATCGGCGCTGCCGTCGGGGATATAGACCGTCGCGGCGTGACCTGCGCTCGCCATCCCGAGGGTCAGAGCGGCCACGGCGGTGGATTTCAACAAGCTGTATGTCATGATAACTTCCTGTAGGCTGTGGTGCCGCGAAAGCGTCGACGGTGTTCGTTCGTCACATCTCCAGCCTCCGCAGCCGCAGCGCCTTCAGGACCACCGACAGCAACAAGGCGCTCATCGCAGCTTCCGGAGACGGAATTCGGGCGCAGAACGACCCCTCACCGTATGCGCAGACCGCCTCTTACTGGCCGCTCCGGCTCATCATGCCACTGCCCGTCATGAAGCTCCGGATCTCATCCCGGCTGAGTTGCCCGTCGGCATCGGTGTCGGCCATTCCGAACACGCGCGCATGGACGGCTTGAACCTCCTCGAGCGAGAGGCCGCCACTGCCGTCGGTGTCGATCATTGCCATCATCATCTTCAGCATCATCGGATGGTCCGTGCCGCCTTGGCTCATCATGCTGCCACCCTGGGCCATGTTCCCCGAGCCTTGGCCGCTTTGGTCCATCATTCCCTGCATCGGGGTGTTGGCCTGCGGCATTGCCCCGGTTTCGTTCTGATCGTGCTGGGCAGCCTGAGCACTTACCCCCGCAAGCGCAAAAACCGAAGCAGCCAGTATCATACGGCTCGTGGTCATCGGGTCTCTCCTTTTCGATTACTGGCACGCCACCGGTGCCTCTGTTCTGTAGACGTCAATCAGGGCCGCTTCTTACACTTTGCGCGCCTCTTCTTGCAGGTGGGAGAAGAGTTCCTGTCGAGATGCAGCGAATGTGCTCGCCTCCCCCACACAGGGGGTCGCTCACAGCAGCCGGCGCGCAGCCCACCCGATGGTTTCCAGACTGCGGTCGCGCCAGCCGCGTCGACGCCACGCGGCCAGGGTCACTTCCGCTGCGTCGGCGAGATCAACCCGGTACTGGTCCCGCAGTTGCTCGGCTAAAACCCGGTCGCGCGCAATCAGCACGAGTTCCTGATTCACAAACAGGCTGAGGTGGTCGAGGTTTGCCGACCCGACGATCGACCAGTCCGAATCGATGACGGCGGTCTTGGCGTGCAGGTACCGCGGCAGATACTCGAAGATCCGTACGCCAGCGGCCAATAGCGGTGCATAAGCCGCCCGCGTCGCCCATCCCGCAATCAGCGGGTCGCTTCTCCGGGGCACCAATAGCCTTACGTCCACGCCGCGTTTCGCAGCGAGCTGGAGAGCGTCGTCAACCATGGTCCTCGGTCCGAAGTAGGGCGAGGTGACATAGACGTAGGCCCGGGCTTGCGCGATCAGGCCGGCATGAAGGCAGGCGAGCCGACGCCTGCAGTGACGCGAGTAGCTCGGCACCAGCAAGGCCTCCAGGCCTTGGGGATCTTCGGGAATGGCGCTTGCCGGTGGCTGGTGGGCGTCATGCCAAAGCCGGTCAAAATGGCCCGCTGCGAGCAACGCCAGCGGTCCAAGGACGCGCACATGGGTGTCGCGCTGACGTATCTCGCCGTGAAGCCGGTGCGAGTTCAGTCGACGGATGTTGAAGCCACCGAGGAACGCCTCACGGTCATCGACGACCAGCAGCTTGCGATGATCGCGCTGGAGGTATCGTTGCGGATTCAGGAGGTGAAACGGGCGGAACCAGCGGAACCGGACTCCGCTGAGTTCAAGCTCGGGCAAGAGCTTCCGAATTTTCCGTTGTCCGGCGCCGAAGGCGTCGAGGTGCAGACGAACGTCAAGCCCGGCGCGAGCCTTCGCCGCGAGCGCCGTAACGAAGCGCGCGCCAACCTCATCGGCCGCGAAAATGTAGGATTCCATAAGAATGTCACGCCTCGCGCCTTCGATAGATGCGATCATCGCATCGAAGAGATCATCGCCCTCGAAGAAAAGCCGGAACGCGCCCCGGCCCTCGCGGAGGTCCGGCAGGCACATGGTGGCGCTTGCCGAGGCGAAAGACGATGTGCCGGCTTCTGCAGACCCGCCTGGATCTTCGTCTGCGAGGCTCATCGCGTGTATGTGCCGGCGTCGCGGGTCGCGCGCCCTGAAGTCACTATATTCCTTATCGGGCTATTTATTTCACGCTTCATTTTCAGTTGCCCGTGTATCCGACAGTTTGATCCACCACAGCCGTTACAGCCAGCCGCCAGTGAACCCCGCGCGTCGCAGCCCTGTGATAACGTAAGGACATGCGCGCATCAGCTGCCACAATAATCCCGATCGGTAATTTTCACACATCAGCACCACAGGGCCAAGGTTGATCCCGAAGTGCCACGGCGATGTCCAGCCAGCGTCGGTATCTGCTCCGTTCTGAAAGGTCAGATTGAAGCTGCATCGAAAGCAGTATTTGCCTGTAATTGATGGATAGACTTCCTGGAAATTCCTGATCGTCGGCAACACGATCTCCGGTGCGAACGGCAACGATGCCACCACGGCCCAGGGTGCGACCGTGCCGTCATCAGGGCCATACGGCACCCCTCGGGCAACATAGTCGGAAAAAATGCGCTCGATGCCGTTGATGCGGCGCGTTGTCCAGCCGGGCCCGTCGCTTGCGGTCAAGCCCCAGAAGTTCTCTCCATAGCCTTCAAATTCCAGGGGATTGCGGATGGCGTACTCTTGCTGGACGCAGGTTGCGCGGCGGCTGTTCTCGAAATAGTCGATGCCCTTGTCTCGGGCAAACGCATCCTGGATCCCGCGGAAGTCTATCCAGATATGCGAGTACTGATGAATGAACAGCGGCCCCCCATAGATAAATTCGTAGTCGTATATTTCCTTCCATTCATAGGTCGAAGTCCACGCCGCATAGCTCTCCGCAGCCAACGGATGGGTGGGTGAGCCCAGGCCGAGGACGTACAGAAGAGCGGCCTCGTCATAACCTTCCCATCGATACGGCAGAAATCCGCCCTCGGGAGTCCACCCGTGGGTGAGCGTCGCGCCGCCATTGCACGCCCATCGCCAGTCCGCACGCAGGTAGAGCGCGTTGGCCAGCGTCCGTATTTCCTGCTCGTCCTTACTGTCCCGATTGAAATACCCTGCGGCGGCGAGCATACCAGCCAGGAGGAAACCGGTATCGACGGTTGACAGCTCGCAATGGCCTGCACGCCTTCCTGTCGTCATGTCGAGAAAGTGATAATAGAAGCCTTTGTATCCCGTCACGTCAGAGCCTGTACCCTCCGGGCTGTTCCAGAAGAATCGCAATGTCGCCAAGGTCCGATCAATTGCGCCGCTGCGTGACATCCATGCGCGCTCGACGCCGACAGGATAGGCCGCTAGCGCGAAACCGACGGCAGCGATGCTCGCGGGAGCGCCCGGCTGCGATTTGTCGGCCACGAGACCATTTGCAGCATCTGTTTCGTTCACAAAATAGTCGAAAGCACGCTGCTGCAATTTATCGAGGCCTGTTTCCACAAACCCGTGCGATCTCGCGTGTGACTGTCGCTGCATCATAAACCCGCAGTTTCCCGATGTTGGCACAGGTCCCGTTTCAGGGCGCAGATCCTCTCTGTCGCCGCATCTGCAAACCGCGTGCAGGTCTCGGCGCTACTGCGCTGTATACCCGCCGTCAATGACGAGTTCCGCGCCGGTAACAAACCTGGCTTCATCCGAGGCGAGGTAGATCACGCCATAGGCTATGTCGTCCGGTTCGCCGACTCTGCCAATCGGGTGCAGCGCTTCGAGCGCCTTGCGACCCTCCGCGACGTCGCCATGTTCGGCGAGGTAGTTTTCAACCATCGGCGTCCAGATATAGCCCGGATGGATCGAGTTCACCCGGATGTTCAGCCCCGTCTTGGCGCAATAAAGCGCGACGGACTTGGTATAGAGCCGGACGCCGCCCTTTGACGCGTTGTAGGCTCCGAGGTTCGGGTCGCCCACCAACCCCTCGATCGAAGAGATATTCACGATTGCGCCGCTTGACGGATCGTTGCGGCTCATCGTCCGGATCGCATGCTTGGTGCCAAGGAAGACCCCGTCGAGGTTGATGCTCATCAGTGCTCGCCAGCGTTCCAGTGTTTCTTCTTCTGGTGGACCGCCCCAGCCGACGCCTGCGTTGTTGACAAGCACGTCGAGCCGGCCGAACCGATCCAGCGTCACGGCCATCACCCGTTCCCAGGCACTTTCATCGGCAACGTCGTGCCCGAGATAAAGCGCTTCGCCGCCATTCTCCACGATGGCCTTCGCCACGGCGCCGCCCTCGGCATCCTTGATGTCGGTCAGCACCACTTTGGCGCCCTCGCGCGCCAGCATCCGCGCTGTAGCGGCCCCAAGCCCTAGGGCTGCGCCGGTGACGATCGCCACCTTATTCTTCATGCGCTCCATCTTCCCCTCCTTCATTCCTGCATTTCGTCCTCACGCCACGCCGCTCTGGACGGCACAGAGGGGCCACTCCCTCGTTAAAGACGCATTGACCCCGGAAGCATTACAGACCGAGCTGATCCGATCGGTTGTACCGCCCGCTCAGCCGCGGAAGGTGCCAGTATATGGTGTTGAAGTGTAAGAAGCCGACTTTGAAAACGTCGGCCGAACAGGCCATCTGCATCTATCAGCGTGCATGCGGGTCTGCAGTCTGGAAGCCGAGGATGGAGCATCGCGCGGTCGCAGTCGGAATTGCAGTGGTCAGCTGTAATCTCACGGCAGGTTGAGCGTCTTGAGCTGCTGCCGGTTTCGTGGACACGAAGATAAGATCGTGACCAAGGAACTGGAGAGTGGATATGACGAGACGGAAGTTCAGCCGCGAGTTCAAGATCGAGGCCGTCAGGCTGGTGACGGACCGTGGTGTTGCGGTGGCGCAGGCCGCGCGTGACCTTGATGTGGCGGAGAGCTTGTTGCGGCGCTGGGTGCGGGAACTGACCGCGACACCTGCTGCAGCGTTTCCCGGGAATGGGCAGATGCGGGCAGACCTCGCCGAGATTGCAGCCTTGAAGAAAGAGGTCGCCCGGCTCCGGGCGGAGCGTGATATCCTGAAGAAAGCGGCAGCTTTTTCCGCGCGCGAGGCGACATGAGGTTCGCCTTTATCGCCAAGCATCGCCACATCTGGCCCGTCAGCTGGCTGTGCGATGTGCTGGAGGTCTCGCGGTCGGGCTTCCACGCTTGGCTCAATCGCCTGACCAGCGCCCGCGAGATCCATGATGCCAAGCTCGTCACGGCGATCGAGACGAGCTTCAAGGCCAGCGACCGGACCTATGGCGCCCGCCGCGTCTGGCGCGATGTTCTGGAAGACGGGCTAGCCTGCGGGCTTCACCGGATCGAACGCCTGATGCGGATCAATGCCTTGCGGGCACGCCCCAGACGCCGTGGAAAGCCCAAGGACGATGGGGAACGGTCGGTCATCGCGGACAACATCCTCGACCGCGACTTCCAGGCGGACCGGCCGAATCAGAAATGGCTGGCCGATTTCACCTACATCTGGACCGCCGAGGGCTGGCTTTATGTCGCGGTGGTGCTGGACCTGTTTTCCCGGCGCGCAGTCGGTTGGTCCATGAAGGCTGATCGGGATGCATCACTGGTCATGGACGCGCTGATGATGGCGGTCTGGCGACGCGGCAAGGCCGATGCGCTGTTGCACCACTCGGATCAGGGATCGCAATACACAAGCGAGCAGTTTCAAAGGCTTCTGGCCGACAACGGCATCACCTGCTCCATGAGCCGGGCCGGCAATGTCTGGGATAATTCCGCGATGGAGAGCTTCTTTTCATCGCTGAAGACCGAGCGCACGGCCCGAAAGGTTTACCGCACCCGCGACGAAGCCCGTGCCGACGTCTTCGACTACATCGATCCGCACCGTAACGTCGGTCGTACGATTATGATTTCGATTACCATCTGTGTGTTGGTCTATCTGCTTGTCGCGTTCGCCGTTGGGGCGAGCCTGTCCCTCGACCAGATCGTCGCCGCGAAAGATTATGCCTTGGCTGAGGCGGCGGCACCGGCCTTCGGGGCTGCCGGCTTCTACTTCACCATAGCTCTTGCTGTCGTGGCGACGGCCTCGGGGCTGTTGGCCAGCGTCTTTGCAGTGGCGCGCATGCTGGCAATGCTGACGAGCATGAAGATGATACCTCATAGCCACTTCGGCATGTCCGGTCCAATTCGCGATCACATGCTGGTCTATACGGTCGTGCTGGCGGCGGTTCTGGCGGTGTTCTTTGATCTCACGCGCATCGCGGTCCTTGGGGCTTTCTTTTACCTGGTGATGGACATCCTGATCCATTGGGGCGTCTTCCGGAGCCTGCGGCAGGAAATCGGTGCGCGAGGCTGGGTCCTGCTTACCGCGATCGTGCTCGACGTGCTGGTCCTGGGCGTGTTCGGGGCCTTGAAGCTGCGTTCCGATCCGCTCATCGTGGTCACAGCAGTCATCTCTGTTGCTGTGGTGTTCATCTTTGAGCGTATCTATCTCGCTCGTCGGGCGGCGTCCGACAGCAAGGCGGCATGATGAGCAAAGGAAACCGGTCGTCACTCTCACCCTGAACCCGTCGATCGAAGGCGCAGCCCAGACCGGGAACTTGCCGTGGCAGCACAAGTGGTCCATAGACTGATGTGTGGCTTGCGTTGTTGCTCGGGTTGGTCGAAGTCATGGCAGGGACCCCTGAACTGATGCGGAGGATGCTTCCACCCGACGGGATCAACATGCCATAAAGATGTTGTAGCAGGTTTGAAAACAGACGCGCCTGGCGGGCGGGGACGTTCGACCCGCAACTGATCGCCAAGTACCAGCGGCGCTTCCCGGACTTCGACGACAAGATCATCTCGATGTACGCGCGCGGCATGATCACACGGGCGATCCGTGGCCACCTCAAGGAACTCTACGCCCGACGGAACGCTCCGTCGTCCCAGCCTGGCGGCGAAACTGGAACCGCGTCACCCCCTTCTTTGCCTTCCCCGTTCTCGCCCGCGCAAAAATGGACCACGGCACGTCTTTTCGGCCCCGGCGCTGACGTTCCTCCCGGTCAGGACATTACCGAACGCCGGCATACCGCTGTCCAGGACGACTGCCATGCGCACCAGTGCCGCCGTTCCGCGGCTCTGTTGCGCAAATCGCGTGTTGGCCGAGGTTCCCCTTTCCCCGGACAGACTTATCCCACGGCTTCCGTGACAG
>NZ_CANMEH010000026.1 GCF_947496875.1 uncultured Paracoccus sp.
GAGGTGATCGAACCGAGCCGCTCGAGGTCGAGCGTCACGTCGAGCTCGTCGGTGTCGAAGCGGACCGGCACGTCGAAAGCGAAACCCGCGGTGACCGAGACTCCCTCGGCGGGCGCGCTGTCGAAGGTGACGATGCCGGTGGTCGTGTCGACGGACCAGCCCGTGGGCTGCTCCGTGCCATCGAGAGCGACGCGCACCGTGCCAGCGACCGGCTTGGTGATCGTGCGGCTCCAGGTCTGGCTGCCCGAGGCGTAGCGTTTGACCAGCTGGAAGGCGGTCGTCGCGCCGTCGCCGATGCCGATAGCCTCGTCGCTAGGCGACGGCGTGCCCGAAGGCAGACAGGACTTGTGGTCGCCCCAATCCTTGAACCGGAAGCCGTGCAGCCGACCGTTGCGCGCCTCAAAGAAGGCGACCACCGCCGCCAGATCGTCGGCGCGGCGGATGCCGTAGGCGACATCGTAGCGGCGGCGCGAGTTGGCCCAGCTTGCGTTGCGCTCCTCGTCGCCCGAGGCGAGCTCGACGATCTGGGTGCGCCGCTCCGGCCCGCCGCGCGCGCCGCGGCTGATGTTGTCGGGAAACCGGACCTCGTGGAACGCCATCACATGCCCCTCCGCCCGAGCGACACCGCGCGGGCGATGTCGGCCGCGACCTGCGTGCGCGACTGCCGGAAGCTTTCGGCGTCGCGGGCCATGATGGTGACGTTGACCCCGCCGCCCGCGCCGTATGCCTGCGCCTCGCGCCGCGACAGCACCCGTTCGCCGCGCTGCAGGATCGCCGAGACCTCGTCATGGCGAAGTCCAGCCATGCCGCCGCCATGCATCCGGGGCGCAGCGGCGAAGGCCATGGCCGGGACCATCCGCGAGGGTCCGGTCGATCCGACCATCCCGCCCGCATGCAGGACACTGGCGAAGATGCCGCCCGCACCGGAGAACACGCCTGAGAGCGCATTGGCGATCGGCCCGAGGATGAACCGCCGCGCCGCGAGTTGGGCGAGATCGGCCAGCAGCGAGGTGACGAGGTCGCGGAAGTTCAGCTTGCCGGTCTTCACGAACTGGCCCACCGCGTTCTCGGCCGACTGGAAGGCGCCGACGAGGCTCTGGCCGATGTCGCCGCCGATCTCGCGGGCCTTGCTGGCGTAGTCCGAAAGAGCGGCGGTGACGGCCTGCCAGCCGGTGACGGCTGCCTCGGTCGCGGGCTCCGCTGCAGCAGCCGCAGCCCCTGCGGCCGCGCCCGCACCGGTCGCGGCGCGTCCGGCGTCGCCGAGCGCCGTCTCCAGCCGCTCGGCAGCACCCGTGGCCTCGGTCAGCGCATCGGCGCTCGCCTCATCGGTGCCGCGCACGGCATCGCGCAGCGCCTGCCAGCTTTCCAGCGGGGCGCGGGCCCCTTCGGCCAGATCGCGCGCCGCACCACGATAGAGGTTCGCGGACTCGAGCGCCCTGTTCGCCGCGTCGGTCAAGCCGAGATCGGGCGCGGTGAGCGGGTTGTCCTCGAAGGCCCGGTCGAAAGCCGCCTGCGCAGCTGTCGTGGCGGCACTGGCCGCACCCTCGAAGCGGTTCTCGATCTCGCCGAGGTCGAGGTCCGGCACCCGCGAGATGCGCCGCTCCGACCCGAGCGCTTCCAGCCCCTCGTTGATGCCGCCGATGAAGCCGTTGATGCGCGCGACCACGCCGTTCAGCATCGCCTCGACGCCGTCGATCAGGCTGTTGGCCGCCTGAAACGCAAGATCGCCGATGGCGGCAGGCAGCAGACCCCAGATCGCCTTGATCGCCTCATAGGCGCCTTCGAAGGTGTTCGCGGCGGTGTTGCCGAAAGCCACGACGCTCTCGATGGCGCTCTGCATTCCCGACGCGGCGTCGGCCTTCAGCTCGAAGAACATCGCCGTGGCGGCGGCACCCGCCGCTGCGGCGCCCATCCTGATGCGTTCCCAAACCTCGACCGCGAGGTCCTTCAGGAGCGACATCGCTTCTCCGAAACCGCCCGCGCCGGAGACGAGACGAGTGAAATGATAGATAAGCTCGCCCGCGCCGACGATGAGCGCCCCGATGCCCGTGCGGATCAGCGCGCCGCGCAGGACGACCAGCGCTGTGGCGAGGCCCCGGACCGAGAGCGCGGCGGCGGCCATGCCGGCGACCCAGCGTCCCGCGAGGAAGGCTGCGAAGGTGGCGGCATACGTGGTCAGCCGGCCGATATTGTCGAAGAGACCGCGGATCGCGATGCCGAGCGGCCCGGTGCGGTTGGCGACTGCCGCCATGGCGTTGGCGACGGCTTCCAGCGCCGGAGCCGCTGCGACCGCCAGCTGGTTCGACAGCCCGCGCCAGATCAACCCGAGCCGGGAGATCGCGTCGTTCGTCCGCTCGATCTGGTCGGCATCCTGTTCGGAGACGATAACGCCGAAGGCGAGGACGTCCTCGGTCGCCTGGCGGAGCGTCGCGGTGTCGATCCGCGCCATGGCGATCGAGCCTTCCTCGCCGAAGAGCTGACCCGCCACGGCGGCGCGCTCGGCGGCGGGCACGAAGCTCTCTATGGCGGCGTTGATCGCGCCGACGCGCTGGTCCAGCGGCAAAGCGATCAGGTCGTTGGCGGAAAGCCCCAGCCGGTCCAGCGCATCGGCGGCGGGGCCGCTCCCGGCGGCCGCCTGGCTGAGACGGCGCGTCAGATCCTTGGTGGCCTGCTCGATGCCGGACATCGACACGCCCGCCAACTCGCCCGCACGCTCCAGCGTCTGGATCGAGGCAACGGTCGTGCCGAGCGATTGAGCCAGCTTCGCCTGTGCATCGACGGTTTGCAGGCCGGACCGGATCATCGCTACGCCTGCAGCGGCAGCGGCTGCCACGGCCGCGGCCGCCGCGACTTTGACCCGGCGCGAGAACGCCGCCAGCCGGGCGTTCGCCGCTTCCATCTCGCGGCTGAGCCGTCCGAAGCCGCGCGACCCGGCTTCGCCCACGCCTTCCAGTTCGGCGCGCACCTGCCGTCCGCCCACGGCCGCGAGGCGGACGCTGACCCTTTTCTCAGCCATCGGTCAGTTCCTTGCTTTCGCCGCATCGGCGTCTTACGTTTATGCCATCGATAAAATGAGGGTATGACCATGGCCGAGACCGCCACGTTGTCTTCGAAGTTCCAGATCTCGATCCCCAAGGCGATCCGGGCCGCGCAGCACTGGGAAGCCGGGCTGACCTTCGCCTTCATCCCGAAGGGTACGGGCGTTCTGCTGGTGCCGGTGCCAAAGCGGGAGGCGTTGAAAGGTCTCGCGCGCGGCGCGTCTGCCACCGATTATCGCGACCGGACGGAACGGTTCTGATGATCCTCGTCGACACGTCGGCTTGGATCGAGTGGCTCATCGGCTCGCCGACCGGCGAGAAGCTGTCCGAACATCTGCCCGAACAGGCCGAGTGGCTCGTCCCGACCATGGTCCAGCTCGAATTGGCGAAATGGCTGACGCGCGAGGTCGGCGAGGACAAGGCGGATCAGGTCATCGCCTTCACGCAGGTCTGCCATGTGGTGCCGCTCGACACCGAGATCGCGCTGGCGGCGGCGGAGGCGTGCCGGGAGCACAAGCTCGCTACTGCCGACGCGATCATCTTCGCAACCGCCCGCGCGCAGGGCGCGACGCTCCTGACCTGCGACGCACATTTCGAGGGACTGCCCGGCGTCACGCTGATCGAGAAGATCAAGGCCTGACCCCCGGGCCGCCATTCGCGCTCAGCTCCTCGTTCAGCTTCCGCACCATCACCGCTTCGGTGACGGGCAGCAGTTCGGCCATGGCGAGAGGCGGCACGCCGAGCGCGTCACCGAGCGCCAGCGCCGCCGACATGTCCCAGCCGATCACAGCGCCTGGCAGCACGCGAAGTTGGCCGCCGAGGCGGCCGACCAGGTCCCAGACCTGCCAACCCTCCGGCGTTTCCGGACGGTTCAACCGCGCCGGGCAGTCCGGGCAGGCGTGCGCGCAGGCTTCGCAGTACCGCTCGCCCCCGCCGAAGGACCATTCGGCGAGAGCGCGGAGGCGTTTTTTTCCTGTTCCAGCAGCAGGCCCTTCGAGACGTAGGTCAGCTGGAAGGCCTCGAAGATCGGCCAGACGTCGAGCAGAGCGTCGATGGCCTCCGGACTCGGATCGATGGGGTTGCCGTCGGCATCGCCGATGCCATCCCAGGCGAGCACCGCCCGCCGCGCCAGCGCCTTGGCGAAGGCAACCGCGCGCTCCTCGTCGGAGGCTTCCTCGGGCACGGATTCGACGGCGGGATCGCTGCGTGTCGCCACCATCAGCGCCGTGGTCAGCGGGCGCAGCTGCACCCGCACGCCGGGCGCGAGGTCATGCCAGCGGGGCGCGTTGGTCAGGTCGAGCGTCAGCATCAATACGTCTCCACATCGTTCACGAGGGTGGCGGTGCACATCCGGCCGACGACGCTGTCGCGGGCGGCCTGCCAGTCGAAGGTGGCCTGGACGCCCTGCGGCCCGGAGATCTCGATGCGCGGGCGCGGCAGGTAGACGGCGTGCACGGTGAAGGCGAAGCTTTCGCCCGAGGGGAGGACGTAGGCGAACTCCATCTCGCAGGCCTCGCCGTTGATCGCCTGCGTCACCAGCGTCTGATCGGCGAACCGCACCTCGATCCGGCCCGTCAGCGCGGCAATGGACGGGTCCGCGCCGTCGATGCGGCCGTCTGAGCGGATGGTCTCGATCCTGTCGAGGTTGTTGGCATAGGTGATCTCGGCCGAGACCACATTGCCGAGCGGCGAGCCGTTGCGCGTGATCGCGCCGTTGAAATGGCCGAAGCGCTTCAGCTCGAGCGCGGCGGGTGTCCCGGCACTGGTCGTCGTGCCCACCGTCTCGCCTTGCGCAACCAGCCGGGCGGTTGCGGTCAGCAGTCCCGAGCGCTGCATCTGCCAGGTCAGCTGGTCGAGCACGCAGCCCGAATACATCGCATAGCGCGGCACCTCCGGCATGCCGGTCTCGATCGACATGCTGGGCAGCGTCCAGGACCCCGACTGGAATTCGTGAGTGTACGGGGCCTCCGCGCCCGTGGTCGTCGGCGTGCCGAAGGCCGCCTTCAGCCAGAAGCCGAAAGCCTCTGCGTCGAGCGGCACCACGACGTCGCCATCGGCCGTCACCGCATCCTTGATCGGCGCCAGCGGATCGCGGCCGTAGCCGAGAAGCTCGGAGTTCAGCAGCGGCTGCTCTGCCCCCAGCGAAGTGCTGGCAAAGGGCATGCGGGTGAAGCCGCTGGCGGGCGGCGTTCCGTAGGTCGTCTCGAACGCAAGCGCCATCAGCGCCCGCGCCCCCTGGGCTCGTGCCATGGTGTTCTCCTCGGGTTTTCGGGATCAGCCGAGCGGATCGGCCGTGGAATAGTGCAGCACCACAGGGAGTGAGGCGGATCAGATGACAGTCCAGTGGACTGTCGTCCCGCCGAACGCGGCCTTCAGGCTGGCCGCAGGTTCACCCAAGCGGATCGTCAGTTGAATAATGCAAGACAACCGGAATGACCGCCGCCTTCAGGCTCGCCGCGCCTTCGACCGGCAGGTCCACGGGGCGCGGCGCCTCCGCCTCGACCCAGTCGCAGAGCCCGCCCAGCGTACGGTCGGTGGCGAGCGCCGTGCCGATGCTGGCGGTCAGCGTGTCAAAGGCGGCGTCACGGGCGGCACCCTGAACGACAGCTTCGATCTCGGCCCGGTGCTGGTAGTGATAGCGCAGCGGCGACAGCGTGACCTCCGGCTCCCCCGGCTCGCCATCGCGCAGGATCAGCATGCCATCGGTCGGGACACGCTCGGGCAGCACCTCACCGCGCAGGGCGGCTGCTGGCAGCGCCGAGAGCCGCGCATGCAGCGCGGCGAGGATGGTTTCGCGTGGGGTGGGCATATACGGACGCTCCGAGAGTCGTTATTGCAAAATTAGTGCTTCAAGGCTATATAGCCTTCAAGACATGAGGACCGGATGCCGTGGACCGTTTCGTTCGCAGAGGAGTTCGAACCGGAGTTCGACGAACTCCCGCAAGAGGTGCAGGACGCGATCCTCGCACGCGCGCTCCTGCTGGAACGCGAGGGGCCATCGCTCGGTCGACCGCATGCCGACACCCTGACAGGGTCGAAGCACGCGAACATGAAGGAATTGCGCTGCAACGCCGCTGATGGCGTATGGCGCATCGCCTTCGCATTCGATCCCGACCGGCAGGCGATCCTGCTTGTCGGCGGGGACAAGTCAGGTGGCAGCGAGAAGCGCTTCTACAAGCAGCTGATCGCCCGGGCCGACGAACGGTTCGATCGCCATCTCGAGAGACGGAAAGGATGACGACCATGGCACGGACTCTCAAGGACAAGCTGGCCGCCCTCGACCCCGCCCGGCGTGCAGGCGTCGAGGCCGAGGCGGATCGTCTGCATATGGAGTACCTGACGCTGCAGGAGCTGCGGAAAGCCAAGGAGATGACGCAGGTCCAGCTTGCCGAAACACTCGGCATCCAGCAGGCGACGGTGGCGAAATACGAGCGCCAGAGCGATCTGCTCCTCTCGACGCTTACGAGCTACGTGCGTGCGATGGGTGGGAACCTCAAGCTTATGGTCGAGTTCCCCGGCAAGGCCCCTGTCGCCCTCGAGGGGCTCGGAGACACGGAGGAACCCCGTCGTCGGCGCCGCGCGGCGCGAGAAGAGCGAGGGGTCGACGCGCGCACCTGATCATCGAACCCTTACCTCCACCCAGTTCGTCACGATCAGCCCCGGCACGCTGTCCAACGCCCGGTCTGCATCCCGCGCGAGGTCCAGCCGCTTCGGCAGCTTGACTTGCGGCACCAGCAGGAAGATCGGCGCGGTCACCTTGCCGCGCCCGGTCTTCGAGCGCGACACCACCGCCTGGCCCTTCGTGTTCAGCCGTCCCTCCGCCACCAGCAGGCTCGGTCCCGTGCGGCGATAGACGAAGCGCAGGCGCAGTCCACGTCGCCGCTCCCATTCGCCGGGCGTGATCCTGCCGCCGCGCAGGGATTTGCCCGCTGCGGGCAGCGGGATCGCCAGCCAGAACCCGCTCTTCGAGCGGATCAGCGGCCCCGTGTCATGCGCGCCCACGATGACTGGCGCCTTGGACCAGACCAGCGCCGCGGCGTCCAAGCTTTCGCCTGACCTCGGGAAGTTCTGGCTGCGGATCGAGTTGGCCAGCCGTGTGCCGAGCCCCGCGCCGGTGATCTGCAAGCGCCAGGCCGACTTCAGCCCGGTCCCGGCCTCGCGCATGGCGGCCGTCACCGCCCGTTCGCCCGCCGCCACCTCCGCAGCCATGACGGCGACGAGGTCGGGCGTGATGTCGAGCTTCAGCTTCATGACTTTCAGGCCGGGCGCAGGTCCACGGTCCAGACGAGCCGCTCGCGGTCGCGGACGGGCTCGCCCTGGATGAGGAAGGCCTCGCCGTCGATCTCGATGCGGTCGCCGGGGCGCGGGTTCGCCACCTCGGCGAGGCGCAGGTCCAGCCGGGTAGTCTCCGACCAGATGCGTGCCTCGCCGAAGCCGGTGACATCGTCGGGCCGGCGCAGGATCGCGCGCACCAGTGACGGCGTGCCGCCCTCGGCGGTGTAGACGACGTCGCGCGCGAGATGCGCGTCCGCGAAGAGCGCGTCGAGGGCGGCGGCGAAGGCAGTCATCAGAAGCTGCCGTTCAGGCGCACTCTGCCGATGGTGTCGCCAGCCCCGCCGGCCACCGCCTCGACCGCCACGCCGATGAGGGTATTGTCGGTCGCGACCGTGGTGCAGCGCTTATTGGTGTCGTCCCAGTAGATCTTGGCGCCAACGGTCCAGGCCTGCGAGCCAATCTTGGTGAAGTCGAAGACGCCGTTGAGCGCCGCCTCGACGGTCGCGCCGCTCGCGGCATCGCCGGCCGCCACGCCGAAGATCGAGCCAACGAGCAGGCCATCGCCGGAGGCGACGACATAGGGCGCGGTCAGGGTGATGGTGTTGCCGGGCTGGACGTAGTTTTTCATGGGGGTGATCCTCGTGGAAAGACGAAGGGCGGCCCGATTGGACCGCCCGCATGTCAGGGCTCAGCTTGGGGTGCAGGTTATGCACCCGGGTTCTTGTAGAGACCGCGCCAGTCGATCGCCTTGGCACCGAAGTCGAGGCGGCACTTGATCTCGACGCCGTCGACGTCGAAGCCGTTGCGGGTCTCGATGTAGGCGCCTTGCTGACCCTCGAGATAGGCGTACTCGATCGTGTCGATCTGGTTCGGGCTGGCCGCCAGGTACCAGGCGGTCTCGCTGGCGGCGTCGAGCCGCGGCTCGCTGATCGGCGCGAGCGTGCGGATCGACTGCGGCACCACGCTGGAGGTCCCGGCGGGCACGAGGTTCTGGGCGACCAGCTGCTCGGCCTTCAGTTCCAGCGAGGCAGGCACGATCAGGAAGGCGGGGCGGACGTTCAGCACCGTCTTCTTGTCGAGACCCGTCTGCTTGGCCATGGCAGCGCGGGCCGCTCCGACGCTGCTGACGTCGAGCGCCGCGCCGGTGCCCGCGAGGTTCTTGTGGGTGGTGTGGAACAGCGCGTTGCCGTCGGCCATCGCCGGGTTCGAGGTGATGATCCCCCAAACCACGTCCCACTCCAGCTGGGCGATGGAGTTGCCGTACATCGCCGGGATGCGGGTGAAGGCGTCGAGATCGTCGTTGATCAGCGTCTGGCGGGTGATCGCGACCACCCGGCCATAGGTCTTGACCTTGTAGCTCTCCTTCGACTCTCCGAGCGTCCCGCGCTTGAACTCGCCGCTCTCCCCGACCTCAAGCAGCTGCGGCGCCTCACCGAGCTGGACCCGGTGCATCGCCTTGAAGTCGGTGGCGAGCACCTGGCGGCAGAACAGCATGAACGTCCGGGGATAGGCCTCGTAGGCCTGCCGCAGGGTCTTGTTGGTGACGGCCGACAGGATCTCGGGGAAGTCCGAGGTCGAGTGCAGCGCCCGCGTCGCCACCTCGTCGCGCGACAGGCCGCGCGTGTTGACCCCGGCATTGCCGAGGCTTTCGCGGGCGAGTTCCAGCAGCGTCATGCCGCGGTACTGGCGCGCAGCGTCCTCCAGCTGGAACAGCGTCGGGCTGTAGCGGTGCAGGAGCGCGTTCGCCACCGCGTCACGGCGGGTGATGCGCTCGTCCCGACCACCGAGCGGCACGGAAACGTGCGGGAAGGTCCGGGTCTCGTCGGACTTGGCTGCGACCTGATCGAGGATCAGGCGGCGGGACTCGTCAACACTGACGCCGCGCTTCACTAGATCCTCGGCGAAGCCGCGCTCAAGGTTCAGGCGGCCCGCCAGATCGTAGATGGTGGAGACGCGATCGCGCTCGGCCTCGCGTGCGCGAGTGGCGACGGCTTCGGTGTCGGGCGTGGGAGTTGCCTGCGTCTTCGGCTGGCTGCGCTCGCTGGCCGCGACCTTCGGGTCGGGCGCAGCCGCTTTCGGCTCGGTCATGGTGGCGTCCTCGGTTTCGACCGGCTCGGTCGGCTGGGTGGTGGCGGGGGTTGCGGCGTCGCTCGCCGGGGTCTGGGTCTTGTCCGTCATCGGGGATGCTCCTTGCGGTGTGGGGGCGTCCCGGCGATGAAGGACGCAGTCGTGGTGTTCGCCCTTGGCGCGGAAACCGGCGGCGGGGTCGGCGCCGACCGGCACGGCTGAGACCTCGAACGGGGTCCAGTCGACCGCCCGCCAGAGCTCGCGGCCGCCATCGGGCTTGGAAATGTCGAACCGATGGACCTGATAGCCGATCGAGACCGCGCGGATGTGCCCGGCCTGGATGTCGCGCCAGATCGGCTCGACGTCGGCGCGCTCGCTGATCCGCACCTGTGCGATGCCGCGTCCGTTCTCGATGCGGGCGGAGCCGGGCACGACCGAGCCGATCACCGCGTCGAGCGTGTCGACCTCGTGCACCTTCAGGAAGGGCGCGCCCGCGTTCAGCCGGTCGAGGCGCACATGGGCGGGGTCGAGGCTCAGCTCCTCGTCATAGGGCTCGCCGAAGAAGCTCGCGCGGCGGACGCGGGCCCCGGCCGACCAGATCACCTCGACGGTGCGGGCCTCCGGGTCGACGCTGTTCGGCGCAAGCTCCGCCGACCGGCGCATGGCCGGCAGTTCGATCATCGTGTTCATGAGGTCAGTCCTGTTGGTCGGTCTGCGCCGGATCGGGGTCCGCGTCGGCGGCTGGGTCGTCGGTGTTTGGTTCGTCGGCGGCGGGATCATTCACCGGATCGCTGGTCTGCGCGCTGCCGGTCTTGGTCACCCGCCGCGGATCGCTGTCGAGAACCAGCCCCAGCGCGTCCAGTTTCGCATTGGTCGCCGCGATCTCGGCCAACACGGCGTCGGGGTTGCGGCCCTGTTTCGCGATCACCTCAGCCAGCGTCATGGTGCCGGAGCGGATCGACAGCAGGTTCGCCATCGCGTCCTTCTGCGGATCGACGGCCTCGAACTTCGGCGGGGACCATTCGACCGGCACGGTCGGCGACGGGATCTGGCCCGCCGCCCACGCGGCTTCCGTGAACCAGCGCCAGACCGGGGCGCAGAACATCGGGATGAAGAGCTGCCACTGCACTGCGTCGATCTGGCGGCGGAACTCGACGAGGCCCGCCCGGATCGAGGAATAGTTGACCTGGCTCAGGTCCCCCGTCAGCAGCTCGTAGGGCACCCGGAACCCGGCCGAGATCGTGTGCAGGCTCGCCCGCTTGTATTCGCCGTAGCCGCCGGTGGCCGAGGGCTGGTTGAACCGGATGTCCTTGCCGCCACGCGCGTAGGCGATCAGCCCCGGCTCGAACTGCTCGACCCGGTTGACCTCGATGCCGCGCTCGTGGAGCAGTTCTTCCCCGTGGCGCAGCCAAAGTAGAAAGCGGACGTAGAGCATCACCGCCAGTTGCATGATCTCAGGCGAGATCTTGAAGTACCCAAAGGGCGAGCGCTGAAGTTGCCGGCGAGGGTGGTGGGCTGCTGCTACTCGCTGCCAGTCTGGTTTTCTGGGCGCTGAGTGATCGGCGCTCGCGGCATGGCGATGAGGGACGCCCATCTTACGGCCTTACGGTCGGAGCAAGGACGGCGAAGGGCGTATGTGCCCACTCACTGCGCGGGTCAGGCGGGCAAGACCTGATCGCCAGTGAGCGCGACGAGGTGGTTGTCCCATGCGAGCGGCGCGGTCCGGGTTACGCGAAGGCCTTGGCTAGTCAGGTGGGCGATGCCGCCCAGCCCGTCTGTGAGCAGCAGGCCGCCCGCTGCGGGGGCCACCCCGCAGACGTCGGCGCGGCGGTGAGTGGCGCGATGCGAGCCTCCTTCGTCAAACACCATGATTGCCCCACCCTGGGGGGAGGTTATCGCGATGCGTCCCCCTGCCGCGGCGACCGAGCCGGCGTAGCCCTGCATGGCGAAGGCCTCGGCCAACGGCGCTTCGCAAAGGATCGGGGCCGCGCCGCGGCGGTGCAGGCCGAGCAGCGGCACCGGCTCGGCCGGGTCGCCCTCCCACTGCATGGCGAAGGCGACTCCGCCCCTTGGGAGCAGCGCAAGGTGGCGGATCGAGTTCGCTGACAGCTCTGGGCCTAGCGTCACTACCTCCTCGACCACGCCGCTGGCGGAAAGATAGGTCAGGCTCGGCCGCATCGCGCCGAGGTTCAGCTTGGACCGGTCCTGCGGGTCGGTGACGATGCCGCCATTGGCAACGACCAGCGTGCCGTCCGCGAGGCGCTCCATGTCGTGCGGTCCGATGCCGCCGGTGGACCATTCGCCGATGCGGGCATAGCCCTCGTCCACGGCCCAGAGGCCCACGCGACCCTCGGAACTTTCTGCCACAACTTCCGAAGTCATCAGCAGGTCGCCCTTGGCGTCGAAGACGCCGTGGCCGTTGAACTGGCGTCCATTCGGCGGGATCAGGCGCGCGACCTCGCGCCCCGCGGCGCAGTCGAGAACCAACGCGAAGCTGCCGGGGCGGCGGGCGAAGGCGACGGCCTCGGGACGCGACGGATGCGCGGCGGCGGCATGGCCGCGCCCCGGGAGCGACAGCGCGAAGAGGCTTTCACCTCGCGCATCGAGCCCGTGGATGGCGAACGCCCCCTCCGCATCCTTTGCGGCGGCGAGGTAGGCCGGCGAGCCGGCGGCAGCCCAACTGCTGTGAGGCAGGGCGGCCAGAGCGGCGGCCGCCATAAGGAAGTGCCGCCGCGTACCCATCAGTCCCCGTCCGTTGCGTTGAATCCGGCCGCGACCCCCAGCGCCCGCCCGACCTCGGCCAGCGTCGCATCATGCGTGGCGCGCACGGCCTGCTGCAGGATCTCGACCTTCAGCCGCCCCTGCGGCTCGGCCACGCCGGCAAGCGCCGGGTCGTTCAGCCCCTCGGCCAAGGCCATCGCCCGGTCGAAAGCGGTCTGCGTGCGTGGACTGTCAGGCACCAGGGCCAAGGCGAGCGCCTGCAGGCCGGCCAGCGACTCGCGGATGTTGCGCAGGCTGCGCGCGGAGAGCTTCGCCTCAGCCAGCTCCGGGCGGGGCCGATCGAAGCTGCCCAGCGGGCGGCCGAGGCGCTGGTCGGCCAGCACCTCCAGCCCTGTTGCGAGTTGCGTGAAGAGCGCCTGCCGCGCCTCGGCCTCGCTCAGGTAGGGGCCGCCGGCGCCGGGCTGCGTCAGCACGGCCGCGAACTCGTCCCGCCAACCATCGTGCAATTCGTCCGCCAGCCGCGACAGGTCGGCGGCGGTGGCGCGGGCCAGCGTGCAGCCATAACCTTCGGGCGTTGTATCGCCAAACAGCAGTCGCTCCAGCGCCGGGAAGCCCCGCGCGGCAACCGAAATCTGCGCGAACTCTGCCGGATATTCCGCGACCGGGTCCTGCGCTACCAGCATCTGTCTTTGCACCCGCGTGCCGGAGCCCTTCGGGTCGGGCCAGAAATTTACCGCCAGCGCCCGCCCCTCCTCCTCGGCGGGGCCCATTCGCAGGTGCTGGACTCGCATCCAGGCGTCGAAGGCGGCATGAAAGAGCGGCTCAAGTTCCTTAGGATTGCAGGACGACTGTGCCGCGGCGTCGAGCGCGGCGGCCCGCTCAGCGAAGCGCGTATGAGCGGGAAGGATCACGTCGTTGACCGCCTCCGCCACGTCGGCGCGCGCGGGCGCCGCGAGAGCTAACAGGGCGAGGGCAAAGCCGGCCGAGCGCATCACAGGCTCTCCAGATAGCGCAGCAGCGCCTCACGGTCATCCGCCGGAAGGCCGACGACGCCGTCGCGCGACGCCTGCGCCTCGCCGCCATGCCACAGGATCGCCTCGATGATCGAGCGCGCGCGGCCGTCGTGCAGAAGCTGGGTGTGGCCACTGACCGTCTGCGTCATCCCCAAGCCCCAGAGCGGCGCCGTGCGCCACTCGGTGCCGGTGGCGCGTGCCTCAGGCCGGTGATCGGCCAGCCCGTCGCCCATGTCATGAAGCAGCAGGTCGGTCATGGGCCAGATCAGCTGAAAGCTCTGCTCCGGCTGGCCGTCCAGCCGATGGGTCACGAACTTGGGATGGTGACACCCGGCGCAGCCGAGCTCGTGGAAAACCGCCTTGCCGCGCAGCACCTGGGCATCGTTCAGGTCGCGCCGGGCAGGCACCGCGAGGTTGCTACTGTAGAACGCGACTAGATCGAGGCTCTGCCCATCCACCTCCAGCCCGTCGCGGACATCATCCTCCTGCCCGGAAGGCGCCGCCCGGCAGGCGGGCTCGGCGGCCGAGCAGTCGCCGAAGTGGTCGGGGAAGAGCGGGTTCGACAGCCCCATGTCGCCCGAGAAGGCGCCCGCCGATTGCTCGCGGACCGTAGGGGCGCCCGCTTTGTGGCCGAAACGGCCCAGCATCGGCCGCTGATGCTCAAGCGACCAGACAATGTTCGGCCGCCCCGAGATGCCGTCACCGTCTGCGTCGTCCCGGTCCGCAAGCGCGAGGATGTCGCCGGCAGGGACGGCCCCGAGCAGCCCGAGACCGATCATCTGTGGGGCGACCCGTGGCGAGAGCATCGTGTCAGGATGCAGCGACCCATAGGCGGGCGCCTCTACGGCATAGGTAGGGCGGCGCAGGTGAACGATGGTGCCGTCGGCTAGCGTCACCGCTTCCTCCGCATAGGTCACGGTCATGCGTCCCTCGGCGGCATGGCCGGGCAGCGCCAGATCCTGCAGCTGACCCCCGTAGGACGGCTCCGGGCGCGTAGCGAGGTAGTCCCGGATCTCGGGTCGCCCGTCCTTGTCGCCGCCGGGGATCGACAGCCGCAGGAACATGGACACCCGGCTGTCGTCCGGCCCCACGGGCGGATGGCCGCGCCCGTCCTTCAGGTGGCAGTCTTGGCAGGCGCGCGCATTGTAGAGCGGCCCGAGACCGTCCGAGGCGCGGGTCGACGCGGGCGCCCCCACCCAGGTCTTGCGGAACAGCCCGTTGCCTAGCTTGAAGTCCATCTCGCGCTCGAACGGCATGTTCGCGCTCGACAGCGAGAAGGCGTCGGCGGTGGTGCGGGCGCGCACGGTCGCGGCCCCACCGGGCATCCCCTCGAAGTCCTCGGGGGCACCGAACTTCTCGGGCGGAGCCGTGACAGCGGCGATGCGCGCAGCCTCCTCGGGTGTGCGCGCTACCACTGGCAGATGCGGGTCGTCCAACAGGTTCGCCGACGGGCCCGCGCCCCCCAGCAGGGTCGTCAGCAGAAGAACGGTCGGGAGAACTCGCATGGCCCCAGATTCAGAGTCTTGCCAAGGCTGGGCGCATCGTTTCGTCACCCGAATCAGCGGAGCCAGCCATCACTGGAACACGGCTTCCGGGTTGTCGAGACTGTCCGAGCCCTCGAAGGCGATCCCCCCGAGGCCGAGCGCCGCGACCGCGCGTTCGATATCGCGGGTCTGCGCCACCAGCGCACCGATGGCCTTGGTGATCGTTGCCTCGCCCTCCGCATTGCCGGCCGCGAGCATCTGATCGTAGGCCATGCCGGCCTCCGCCTTGTCGCGCAACTCGCCGAGCGCGCCGACCGACGCGTCCAGTGAGGCCCGCAGGGCCTCGTCCACGGCAGGGTCAGCCTCCGCGACGAGTTCGGCCAGCGCCGGCCCCTCGACGGTGCTGCCGTCAGGGCGCGTATAGCTGCCCAGGTAAACGTTCCGAACGCCCAGACCGTCGTAATAATGGCTCATATGGGTCTGATCGGAAAAGCAATCATGCTCTTCTTCCGGATCATTGAGCATCAGGCCCAGCTTCATCCGCTCGCCCGCCTGCTCGCCGTAAGACAGGCTGCCCATGCCGGTCAGGATGGCCGTCAGGCCGCGGGATGGGTCCTCCGTCACATGGGCGCGCGCCTCGCCGCCTTCGCCCCACGCCGCGACCATTTCCTCGAGATCGGCGATAAGCAGGTCGGTCGCCGCCGTCAGGTAGGCAGCCCGGCGGTCGCAGCTGCCGCCGGTGCAGCCCTCGCCTTGCACGTAGTCGGTATGCGGCCGGTCGCCTGCGCCGGGGCCGGTGCCGTTCAGGTCCTGTCCCCACAGCAGGAACTCGATCGCGTGATAGCCCGAGGCGACATTAGCTTCGATGCCTTCGGCCTCATGCAGGGACTGGATCAGCGCGGGCGTGATCTCGGCAGCGTCCACTTGGGCGCCGGACAGGGCAATCGTCGGATTGGCAATAACGTTCAGCGTCGCCAGCGCGTTCTCGCCACCCTCAACGACGGTCGACTGGTCCACATAGTCGATCAATCCCTCGTCCAGCGGCCAAGCGTTCACCCGGCCCTCCCAGTCGTCCACGACGGGGTTGCCGAAGCGATAGACCTCCGTCTGCTGATAGGGCGCGCGCGCCGCTGTCCAGGCCTCCCGCGCCGCCACCAGGGTCTCGGGCGAGGGATTTGCGGTGAGCGCACCGATCGCCTCGCGCAGCGTCTTCGCCGTGGCGAGGCTGTCGGCATAGCCCGCCTCGGCAATGTCGGCATAGGTATCCACCACCTCCAACGGCTGCACGGCGGAGAAGGCAGGGGCGGCGGCGCTGCAGAGCAGAAGTGCCAGGGTGAGCCCGGGACGCATCATCGAACCTCGCTGTTTTCGACCAGATGCGGTGGGACGGAATTCGTGTCAAGCAGTATCCGAGAAGAACAGTCGGATGATTGGGGCCGGCCCACGAAGGTAAGAGCGTCTAGGTCTCTCACCGCTGACGGTTATCCGGCTATCATCATGGGAAAACTTAGGGCTGCATTCGGGATCTTCCGACTGCCGTTTCAGTTCAGTCGGATTGCATCTCGAATTTGCCCTTCCCTGCCGTGCTCCCTTGGCTCGTCAGTGGAGAAACGGGCGCCGCTCCGCGGAACCATAATCTCAGCCAAAATACGGCTCAACCTATACTTTTTTATTTCCGGTTGACGCTAGAAGGGGGCGCCCGCCTCCGTGCTGGTGGGGCGGCCCACGCCGCGGACGGAGGGGCGCTCCGCTCTCAATTCGTGTCGGGCAGGAACGCGCCACTGGGGGCTGTCGCCTCAGGGCGCGATTCTCACCGGCACCACGACCGAAAGCCCCTGTCCTCCTGGCGGAGGGGGTAGCCGGCCGAGGCGGCGGATCTGGCGGGTCAGCGCGGTGTTGAGGGCGCCGCCGCCTGACGAGGCCGAGGCGCCGGTGATGCGCCCCGTGCCGTCCACCGTCAGGCTGATCGTAGCGGAAACCGCATCGCGCGTGCTGTAACGGCCGCGCTGCATGTGGCGCGCGACGGCGGCTGACGCGGTGGCGCGCCAGCTTGCCTGGGCTTTCGCCCCGGCCCCCGCGCCCGACCCGCTTGCCTGCGCAGCGGGACGCGACGACGGTTCCGAGGCAGCCGCCCGCGTTCCCTTGGGCGGGGCGTCGCGCTGTTCAGACTGCGAGCGCCTCTCGGACCTGCGGGTCTCCGGGGGTTTCTCGGGTTCCGGCTCCCGCGGTCGCTCGATGCGTTTCGGGCGCGGGGTCGGGCGTTCGGCCGGGACAGGCGGTGGGAGCAGAGCCGCGGCGTCGAAGCTGGGCAGCGGCTCGATCGGTGGCAGTTCGATCTCCGGCGGCAAGAGTTCGGCGATCTCCGTCAGCAGCGGCTCCGGTGGCTCCAGCGGCGACTCCGGCACCTCGAAGTCGGGCGCTGGCGGCGTTGGGAAGCCGGTCACGGGGCCAGACAGCGCAAGGCCGGATTCCGGAACCGAGAAGTCGGGTGCAGGCGGCGGCGGGGCGAGGTCCACGAAGATCGGCTGCCCCGGCGGTGGTGGCGGCTCGGGCCGAGCCTGCATTACCCAGAGGGCCGCGCCCGCATGGCCGCCGAGGACCAGCAGCGCGGCCCCCGCCCAGCCCACGGTGCGCGCGGCCCTCACGCGCCGGCCTCCAGCCCCACAAGCGCGATGCGCAGGTAGCCCGCGTCGCGGAGGCGGTTCATCAGGTCCATCAGGTCGCCATAGGCCACGCTCTCGTCAGCGCGCAGGAAGAGACGCGCCTCGGTGTCGCCTTCCGTGGCCTCGGCCAGCGCGTCCGCCAATGCGTCTTCGGCGACGTCGTCGTTGCCGACGGAGACCGAAAGGTCGGGCTTCAGCGTCACCCAGACCGGCTCGTCCGGCCGAGGAGCCTGCGGTGCGCTGGAGGCCGGCAGGTCCACGTTGATGTCCACCGTCGCCAGGGGCGCCGCCACCATGAAGATGATGAGCAGCACCAGCATCACGTCGATGAAGGGCGTGACGTTGATCTCGGCCAGCTCGCCGGTGTCGTCGGGATCGTGCAAACCTTCGGCCATCTCAGCGGCTCCCTGCCTGGGCATCGAGCGTTCGGCTGGCCATGCGCGCGATCAGCGCCGCGCCGTCGCGCAAGGTCAGGCGATGGGCGGCAATGGCACGCGAGCAGAGGTTGTAGACCACCACTGCCGGGATTGCCGCGACGAGGCCAAGCGCGGTCGCCAGCAGCGCCTCGGCAATTCCGGGCGCGACCACTGCGAGGTTTGTCGTCTGCGCGCGCGAGATCCCGACGAAGGCGTTCATGATCCCCCACACTGTGCCGAACAGCCCCACGAATGGCGCCGTCGCGCCGATCGTGGCCAGCAGCCCGGTTCCGGCGGCGAGGCGGGCAACGGTTCCGGCCTCGATCCGGGCCAGCACCGACTCGATCCGCTCCTTGACGCCGACATTGCCGGCGGTGGCGAGGAACGGGATGGCGGCCTGCACCTCGCGCCCCGCCGCGCGCAGCATCCGCGCCACCGGGTCGCGCCGGCGCGCGACCGAGGCCGCAGCGGCCGGGAGCGCGCCGCTGGCTGCGACCAGCCGCTGCGAACGGCGGGCCGTGCTCATGGCGAAGGCGAACTCGACCAGCTTGAACAGCGCCACCGTCCAGGTGACCACTGAGGCGACCGCCAGACCGATCATCACCGACTTCACGACCACATCGGCCGCCATGAACATCCCCCAAGGGGACAGGTCATGCGGAAGCGCATCGGATGGCACCTGCGCAAAGGCGGGGGCGGCGGTTAGCGGCAGGATAACGGCGGCGGTGCGGATCATCGGGGCAACTCGCTTGTTCGGGAAGATAGGGAAGCGGCAGGGCTGGATGCATGATCCCGCGCCAGCGCAAAACGCCGGCGCAGTTCTGGATGCTGCGACAACGACAGCGCCCGGGCGACGGCGGCTTGGAAGCCCGGCAAACGGCAGGCGAGGGCGCGATCGAGCCACGGCAGTGCCTCGGCCATCCGGCTCGCCGCGAGCAACTGGCGGGCGAGGTTGAACTGGCCCCAAGGATCCCCGCGCTCGGCGGCGGCGGCGTAATATGCTTGCGCCGCTGTCGGGTCAGGGCGCCCGCAAGCACCGGTCTCGGCGATCATCCCGAGCATGTTCAGCGCCTGCAGCAGTCCGTGCCGGGCGGCGTCCGCATAGAGGCGCGCGGCCTCGACAGGGTCGAGCGACACGCCTTCGCCGCGAAGATGGAGGTCAGCCAGGTTGAACATCGCCCATGGCTCGCCCGACCGCGCGGCGCGACGATACCAGGCGCCAGCCTTCCGCGCGTCCGGGGGCATGCCCCAGCCGCGCTCGGCCGCGCGGCCCAGCATCGTCAGCCCACGCGCATCGCCGGCGCGCGCCGCCATGCGGAAGGACTCGAGTGCCTGTGCGGTCTCGCCCGCGTCCAGCAGCAACTGGCCCGTGGCAAGGGCGGCCTCGGCGCTCACAGTTCGGCCCACATGCGCAGCAGGTTGTGGTAGTGGCTGACGAGGCCCAGCACCGCCGGTGCCTCGTCGCCCATGGCCGCGCGCGCCTGCCGGATCGCCACGTCCAGGTCGTAGAGCATGGCCCGCTTGCCGTCGTCGCGCACCATGGACTGCGCCCAGAAGAAGCTGGCCCAGCGGCTGCCGCGCGTGACCGGGTTGACGCGGTGCAGGGACGAAGCCGGATAGACGACCATGTGTCCCGCCGGCAGCTTGACGGCGTGGCTGCCATAGGTGTCCTCGATCACCAACTCGCCGCCGTCATAGTCCTCGGGTGCGGTCAGGAAGATCGTCGTGGACACGTCCGCGCGCATGCGCATCCCCCCCGAGCCGGGAACGGTTCGGATGGCATTATCGGTATGCGCACCGAAGGTCATGCCGGGGTCGTAGCGGTTGAACATCGGCGGCAGCACGCGCAGCGGCAGGGCGGCGGCGGTGTAGGTCGGGCTGCGAGCCAGCGCATGCAGCACACCCTCTCCCAGATCCCGCGCGACGTCGGAGTCCGACGGGACCTGCAGGTTGTGTTTGACGGTCGCCGCCTGGTCGCCCGCGGTCTCGCGGCCCTCGGCCCAGGCGGCACGCTCCAGCACGTCGCGAAATGCGGCGACCTGCTCTGCGGAGAGGACGTCCGGAATCTGGATCAGCATCGGCTCATCTCGTTCGGCAAGGGGCTTGGGCCGCCAGGGCGGCCCTGATCCCGTCAGAACCGCTTGGAAAGGCTGAGCGTGAACACGCGTCCGCCCTCCGGAACAGCGCGGCTGCTGCTGAATGCGGAGGAATAGTTCTCGTGATCAGTCAGATTGGTGCCGTTAAGTGCCAGCCGCCAGTCGTCCTGTTCGTAAGCCACCATCGCGTCTAGGGAGATCGTCTTGGGGATCCGCGCGGTGTTGGCGCTGTCTGCCCAGTATTCCGAGGCGTAGCGCACTCCGCCCGCGACCGTGAGCTCGCCACCCTGCGTGCCCACCTGGCGCTCGTGACTGACCCAGACTCTGAGGTTGTGGCGCGGTACGCCGGGTGCGTCGTTGCCCACGACCTCGTCGTTCGCGCCGCGACCGTCGGTGATCTCGCCGTGGAGGTGAGAGTAGGCCAGCAGCAGGTCGACGCCGGATGCAATCTCGCCAGTCGCGCCGAGCTCCAGTCCGCCGATCCGGCGGCTCTCGCCACTCGCGCTGAAACCCGTTGTCACCTCCCCGGTAGTCGGGTCCACGTCGAAGGAATTGCGCTTGTCGATTTGGAACAGTGCGGCCGTCAAGCCGAGCCGGCCGTCCATGACGTCCATCTTGCCGCCAAGCTCGATCAGGTCAGAACGTTCGGGCGAGAAGTCGCGGTCGGAGGCCGGAACCTCGGTATCGAAGGCGTGAACCGCCGAGGCGATATCGGTGCCGAGCGGCCGGTAGGTCCGCGCAAAGGTCAGGTAGGCCATGCTGTCGGGCGTCGGTTCCCAGATCAGGCTCAGCGACGGGCTCACCCTGAAGCCGTCGGCGCTGCCGCTGACCCGCTTCGTGCCGCCGATCAGCGCGCCGTCGAACGAGCTCTCGAACCAGTCGGCCCGTGCACTAGCGAGCACCGAAAACTGCTCGCTGAAGTGCATCCGGTCGGACAGGAACAGCCCCGCGTTCCGCGCCTTGGCGGTCGCACGCTCGTCGTCCCAGTCGAAAACGGCGTCGCTCGCGTCGTAGATCGGCTCGAGAATGGTCGAACCGGCAGGGCGCGGCACCGCCCAGGTACCCCGGCGCCTGTGGTCGATCTGCCAGGACAGGTCCAGCCCGGCCGTGATCTCGTGCCGGACACCGGCGGTCGTCGTCTCCCCCTGCAGCGTGGTCACGTTCTGCACGCCCCAGCCGTCCTGGTCATAGGTCATGCCGCCGCCGGCACCGAAGCTCAGCGGCTGATCGATGCCGTCGAGCAGCCCCGCCAGACACGCCGCGTCGCAGCCCGACGGGTTGGTGGCCGAGAAGTCGCGCTCGTAGCGCGTCAGGCGGGTGTCGTTCGAAAGCGTCCAGCCGCCCTCCAGCTCGTGCGTCACTGCCGAAGTGACCATGTGCACGTCGGCATCGTCGCGATCGGTACTGCGGACGTACGAGATGTCGCGATCGTAGCCCGGCACATCGTATTCGAGCAGCGGACGGCTGATGCCGTCCTCGCCCATGGCCATCGGTTGGCCCATGTCGGGCACTCCGCGGTTGCGCTGGTACGAATAGCCCAGATGCCATTCCGTGCCGCTGCCCAGACCGCGGCCGTAATCCACCGCGACGCCCAGCCGGTCGTCGGTCACGCGATCGCGGTCGGCCACCTCGCCATTCTGCGCCATGACGTTCAGGCGGAACGCCTCGGTGTCGTTGAGGACGCGGTTCTGGTCGTATTGGAGGCGCTGCGTGTCGCCCGTGCCGACGCTGCCCTGAACCTGGCCAAAGTCCTCCAGACCCGCCTTCTTGCGCTGCTGATTGATGAGGCCGCCGAGATTGCCGACGCCGAAGCTGTCGCCGGACGGGCCTTTGATGACCTGAACGCCCTGGGTGTTGAAGCTGTCGTGGGTATACGCGCCGAAATCGCGCAGCCCGTCCTGATACACATCACCTTGCGCCGCGAGACCGCGAATGCGGAACTGGTCTCCCGACGATCCACCGCGCCCCTCGCCCGTGGACAGAGTGATACCGGGGACGTTGCGCAGCGCTTCCTGCAGGGTGGTGGCGTTCTGCTGCTGGATGATCTCGGCAGGAACGACATTGACCACCTTCGGCGTCTCGCGAACCGTGGCGGGCAGGCGCGCGATGCCGGTCTCCGCGTCGTTGGCGTTGATCGATTCCTCATCCGACGCGGTCAGCACGACCGTGTCGAGCTGCACCACGCCGTCGGGTGCGAGCTCGGTGTTGGCGCCGTCCTGCGCCAGCGCAGGCTGGCTAATACCAGTCGTGACCAGGGCGCTGAACGAGGCCCCCGCCCCACAAAGAAGCGGTCGGAGCATGGCATGACTATTCGGGGGCATCGGCGGCCTCTCTCTCGGGTTTCGTGCGGTGGTGAAGGCTTGCACGCGCCGGGAGGGCGTCGGACTGGCTGATGTCCTACTAGTTTGGTCGGAATGGTGGCGTCAACCAGCCTTCCGTCTAATGACGGCCGAAGATCAGCTGTGGCCCGACATCAGCCAATGTCGAACAGCCGGTCAGGGCCATGGCGATCCGCAGCTCGTCGCGCAGCAGCCGCAGCACGTGGGCGACACCTGTCGCCCCTGCCGCCGCAAGCCCCCAGATTACGGGACGTCCGACCATCACCGCATCGGCTCCGAGCGCGAGGGCGCGCAGGACATCCGCTCCGCGGCGAATGCCGCCGTCCATCAGCACCGGGACGCGCCCCGCCACGGCCGCGGCGACTCCGGGCAGCGCCTCGATGCTGGCGGGCAAGCCGTCCAGCACCCTGCCGCCGTGATTTGAGACAACGATGCCAGCCCCGCCCGCCGCGATCGCCTGCGCCGCGTCGCCAGGGTGCAGGATGCCCTTGACCATGACAGGCAGCGGCGCGGCGGCGCAGAGCCAGGCAAGGTCGTCCCAGCGCGGTGCCGCGGCCATCAACCCCTCGAGGCTGGCTCCGTCGGTCGGCGGCAGACCGGCGAGATTGACCGCGACCAGCCCTTCGGGGAGCGTGAAGCTGGCCCGCAATTCTCGGGGCCGCGGTCCGGCGACGGGCGCGTCCACCGTCAGCATCAGCGCGGCGTAGCCTGCATCCGCCGCCCGGTGGGCAAGGGTCAGCGTGCCCTCCCGACCGCGCCAGTACAGCTGGAACCAGTCGCAAAGGGCACCTGCTGCGCGCGCTTGGGCCAAGGGCGTCGTGGCCTGGGCGCTCAGCACCATGCGTGCGCCCTGGGCCGTCGCCCCCGCGGCTGTCGCGCAGTCGGCATCAGGATGGACCAGCCGCTGCCAGGCGACGGGCGCGACGAGGAAGGGGTGGTCCAATTGCGCGCCGAGCAGTGTCACCCGGGTGTCGCACTGGTGGACGTGACGCAGGACTCGGGGCATCAGCGGCAGCGCGTCGAGCGCGGCCTCGTTGCGGCGCAAGGTTACTTCCTCGCCCGCGCCACCGTTCACATAGGCCGCTACACCGGCCGGAAGGCCGGCCTCGGCCACCCGGCGGTAGTCGGCAAGCGTATGCGCCAAATCCTCGGGACCGGCCCTCACGACTTGAAGCGCCCTGCGAGCGGCAGGCTGGTCGTCGCGCTCACGCCAACCCCGGGGTATTGTCCGCCTGACCCGAAGGGAGCGGATGTCATACCTCTCTCCCGGTCCTTGCCTCGGACCAGTAGGCCGCGAGATGAGCGTTCTGCTTCGCAATGCCGAGCCGTCCATGGATAGCGCGCTTCAGCGGCTGGAGGCGCGATTTTTCGGTTGCGAACCAGTAACCATCAGCATCTACGAGCGCTTCCGCCAGCAGCCCTTCGCCGCCGGGCACGTGGTGCAGGCTTCGGCCAGGATGGTCGGGGAAGGGATAGTCCTCCGTGGCACCGAGCAGATGGACTTCGATGCGGGTCTGCAGCGACTGCGCGGCGATGATACGCGACAAGGCCGGATAGGCGGTCTCGTCGCCGCCGATCACCAGATGCGGGGTCCTGGGGATGCCTCCGCCTCCGGGACCGATCAGTCCGACCTGTATGCCCGGCAGGGCGTCCGTGGCGAAGCCGCAGGTCCTACCCCCCTCGTGGACGAAGACATCCGTCTCCATCCAGCCGGTGGCCGGATCGATGGCGCTGACCGTGTAGGCTGGCCGGTGCAGGTCGTCGGGCCACACAGTCTGGCCCGTCTCCGACAGGTGGGGCCAGCGCGTGTCACCGTCCGGGCGGGGCAGAACGATCCGGAAGTGGATCATGTCGCGGGCAAGCCGTTCGACCCCCGATCCTTCGAGCCGCAAGCGGAGGAAACGCGCCCCGATGCGCGTGACCCCAGCCACACGCGCCAGGCTGAAGTTGGGCGGCATGGCCCCGGCCTGTTCGGGGCCTGTCCATCGCAGGACATGGCCTGGAACATGTTCATCCAGATGTGCAACGGCCGCTTCCTGCAGCGTGAACAGCCAGTCGCGGGAATGGGCGCGGGCGTAGACCAGGCTGCCAGTGCCATCCTGACGCGCCCCGAACTCGCCGCCGCCGATCTCGAGCCAGGTGGAACGTCCATGGCCCGAGCGCAGCGTCAGGCCGTGCTCTTCCGCCTCATGGCGCAGGATCGCGTCCAGCGTCTCGAAAGGAAGCGCCAGCGCGGCTTCGGCCTGAAATTGGGGCGGGGCACCATGTCTCATGCAGGAAACTCCGTCGGCCGCTGCTGCGTGATGGTAAGCAGCAGCGCGATCACCCCGGCCAGTCCGGCGCAGATCAGGAACAGTGCGCCGAAGCCCGCCGCCTCGGCGATCATTCCGGCGGTCACGCCCAGCCCCATGCTGATGGTGGCGTCGAGGCACTGGAAGAGGGTGAAATCCACGCCGCCCTGCGTGGGGTCGGCCCAAGCCATGAACTGCGCGTAGAGGGCCGTGAAGCCGATGGCCATGACCGCCGAAGTCGAGAGCAAGGCGGCCCCGACCAGCAGCGGCCGCGGCAGGTCGAGACCCGTCGCGCTGAGGGCAAGGACTGCCAGCAGCATGACCTGTAGCCAAAGCCCGGCCAGCAGGGTCGTGCGGATTCCCCATTTCCGAACCAGGGAGCCGCCGAGGATCGCGCCAGCCAGTCCCAGGCCGAGGCTGGTCCCACCACTCAGCAGGCCGACCATCCCTAGCGGCAGGCCCAGGTCGATGAGATAGGGCCCCATCATCCCCATCGCAGCCTTCTGGGCGATGACAACGGTAGCAGCCAGTATCAGACCGCGGCGGATCTCGGGTCGGTCGAAGGCGCGTCTGAGGCTGGGCGCGGGAAGGGATGCGGAGGTGGGCCGGCGGCCGCGCGACACCGCCACAAAAGCGCCCAGCAGGAGGGCCACCAGAACAGCCATTGAAAGCGTGCCCGCTGTCCACCCCCAGTGCGCCACCAGAAGCACGAACAACCCGCCGCCGATGGCCGAGCCGACATAGGCCCCGCCGACCTGCGCGGCGTTGCCCCAGCCGAGGGCTTCGCCGCGCAGCGCGCCCACGGCGTGTCCGTCCACGGCGATATCGACCGTGGCCGTGGCAAAGGCCACAAGCATGAGTGCAGCGAGCACCGGCACCAGCGGCTGCAGCGGCAGAAGCCCGACCAGCACCAGGCCCGCGACTGTCACGGCGCCGCCAGCGAACACTATCAATGCCGTGCGCACGGGGCGCCCTGCCGGAAGGCGCCGCGCCTCCACCCACGGCGACCAGAGGAACTTAAGCGCCCACGGCAGGATCAGCAGCGACAGAAGCCCGATGCGGTCGAGCGGAAGACCGCGGTCGCGCAGCACCGCGGGCAGCCCACCCCAGGTCATGCCCCCGATCACGCTCTGCGCGACATAGGCTGTCCAGAGCCCCGCCAGCAGCGGCACCTGTCCGCGCCCAGCCATCGCTCAGAACCGCCGGCGCAGGCTGGCCGTCCAGATCCGGCCCTCGTCCCGATAGCAGTAGCCCGCGGTGCAGACCTCCTTCTGCGTGTCGAGAGCGTTCTTGACGTTGAACTGCATCTGGACGCCGGGCGCCTGCGGCAGGTCGTAGCTGACCTCTAGGTCAACGAAGGCGCGATCCTCGTTCTCCAGCGTGTTCTGGTCGTCGCCGAAACTCTCGCCCACGTAGCGCAGCCCGGCGCCCAGGCCGAGACCGGTCATCGGACCCTGCTCGACCTCGTATTTCGCCCAGATCGAGAGCACGTCGTTGGGCGTCCCCGACAGTTCCTTTCCGACGGTTCCCGCGGCCCCTTCCTCGATCTTGACGCGCTGGTGGGTGTAGCTGGCCACGGTGGACCAGCCGTCGTCCAAGTCGGCGGCCAGCTCCAGCTCGAACCCGCGGCTGTTCATGTCGAGCTGGCGCTGCTTGTTGCGGCCGCTGGAGGCGTCGAGCACGACGCCGTCCCGTTGGTCGATGTCGAACAGCGCGGCGCTGAACAGCAGGTTGGTTCCCTCGGGCGCGTATTTCAGACCGATCTCGCGCTGGGTCGCCTGGGTCGGGCGCGCAGGGCGTGAGACCTCGGTGGTCACGTCGTCATAGACCACACCGAGGTTGGGTGCGAAGGAGGTGGAGACGTTCGCGTAGGCGACCAGTCCCGAGTTCCAGCGATAGCTCAACCCGAGACGGCCGGAGCGACCGGTGTCCGTCTGTTCGCTCGTGCTGCGGTCTGCCGCGGTCGAGGTCGTTTCCACCCGATCGAAGCGTAGGCTGGCGAAAGCATGCCAGTTGCCCCACCGGATCTGGTCATGAAGGTAGACCCCGGTCTGCCAGGTCTCCTGCGCGTTCGAGAACGGCACGTCCTGTGCCGCCGTGTCCTCGGCCGAGACGTACGCCACGAGACTATGGGCATCGTATTCCGCGCGGGTAACGTCGATCCCGGCCAGCACCTCGTGCTCGATCGCGCCCGTGACCCCGTTCCATTGCAGAGCCGTGTCGGCCGTCGCCGTGTCGAGGTATTCGAGGTAGTGACCCCAATACCGCGCCAGCGACGGTCCCGCGGGATAGTGGCCGCTGTATTCCAGGTCGATGTCCACATGCGACAGCCGTGCGGAATGGCGCAGCGTCCAGGCATCTGTCAGGCGATGCTCGATCTCATAGCCCAGCCGCCACTGGTCCTGGCGGAAATCGTTGTAATCGGGATCGCCCTCGTAAATGTCCGAGACCACGCCGTAAGCGGGATTGTAGAACGCTGCGGTTCCGCCGGTCAGGGATCGCGACACCTCTGCCAAGAGTGTGGCCCGCGTCGTGCCGTTGTCGAAGCTGAGCGCGGGCGCGAAGTACGTCTTGTCGTCGGCATAGCCGGGAAGGTCGGTGTTGGCCTGACGATGGAGGCCGGTGAGCCGGAAGGCAAAACGATCGTCGCTCAGCGGCCCGGACCAGTCGCCGGCAAGCTGGGCACGGTCGTTAGCCCCAGTCGTGAACTCGACTTCTCGATAGGGCTCATCCTTTGGGCGCTTGGTCACGATGTTGACGACCCCGCCCGGGCCGCTGACGCCGTAGAGCGACGAGGATGGCCCCTTCAGCAACGCGAGCCCCTCGATCCCATAGGGCTCGATCTTGTGGAGCGCGGTCGGTGCGTTGAACTGGCGAAGTCCGTCGCGGAAGATGCCGTTGTAGAAGGCCGGAAAGCCGCGCAGCGTGAAGGCGTCGAAGCGGGAGTCCAGGCCGTAATTGTTCGGGTTCGCGCTCGCGGCGTAGGCTAGCGTCTCGTTCAGCGTCCGCGGGCGCTGATCCTCGATCTGGTCCTGCGTGACGACGGTCACGGCCTGCGGGATCTCGGCAATCGGCGTGTCCAGCTTCGTCGCCTGGCGAGAGACCGTGGCGACATATCCCGACTGGGTCAGCGTCTCGTCGCTCTCAGCCTCGATAACAACCTCATCCAGGACGACGACATCCTGCCCGAACGCTGGAAGCGCTACGCTCGCGGTAAGGAAAATCGCTACCGAGGGGACCTGAAGCCCCCAGCTGGCGCACGGAACAGGGCGGACGATCGCGGACAGCGGTCCGCGCGTGAAACGGGGCATGAAGGCTCCTCAGCCAGAGCAACCTGAGACGGGGTTGCGTATCTCGGACGTGTCGATCGCTGGCTTCGGCTGGCGTTGAGCTCCGGTAGTTAATCAGATCATTTTCGTCAACCATCTCGCGAGGGCCCCTCCATGGGGGCCGTCAGTGTGGTCGGCTCCCTCGGCCAGTTGCGTCCGGGCGGCATCGAGCAGCATGGTGCGCTGCCGCATCAGCAGGTCGCGCGGACGATGCAGAGCCATACCTGCGCATCGGTCTCCTAGGGAACTTTAGCGTTCCTTGGCGTTCCCGTGTCGTCGTCCCAACCGGCACCTCGCCCTCATGGTCGACCGCGCCACAGGTAGTGCGTGCGAGCCGCCGCCTCCAGCATCCTGGGTTGGATGTCATTGATCTTCTCCGTGGTCCAAAAGCGCTCGGCGAGGCGGCCGGTGCGCTCGCCTCGGCGCCGGAATCCGAGCAGGAACAGGAGCACCGTGAGCGGGATGGCGCAGTAGCGCAGGGCCGCAAGCGTCAGGGGGCTCGTGGCGATCACGGTGAGGAGCCTGCCGATCATCGCCGCCCCCGTTTCCAGTCGTCGAGCCGAGCGTAGATCGTGACCGCGATGCCCCCGAGCGCGACGGCGATGAACACCCAGCGGAGCGTATCGAGATACGGCACGAGCGGCAGGATGGCGCTCTGGGTCTCGGCGATGACGCTCTGCGCCACCTCGACACCCGCGGCACCCAGGGTCGCCACGCCAGCCGCGCCACCGCCCTTCATGGTGCGGCTCCCGGCCAGCACTTCGCGTGCGGGCGGCGTCTCGGCTGCAAATGCCGTGGCCAGGACCGGGAACGGCTCGCCCCACTGACGAGCGGGGCCGAGGTCGACGTGGATGAACCCCGAGCGCGGGTAGAAGCCGAAGCCGAGGAACCCGACCTCCCGTGCCGCCGCCTCGAAGGCTACCGGGTCGTGGTTCGCCATGGCGATGTCGAAGGCGGTGCCGTCGAGGTGCTTGGAGCGGGTCGCGCCGCCAACGGCGCGGTTGTGCTCGGGGCTTCGATAGGCCGAGCGGACGATCAGCGGCTTGCCAAGCCGGTCGCGCAGCGCCTGCAGCTTGTCCAACGCCGGTGCGTTGATCAGCAGCTTGCCGGTGCCCCGGCAGGCGATCTCGGTCGGGCTGAAGTTCGGCCAGCGCCAGGTGCCCTCAGGCACGTCGCGCCAATGGCGGTGGAAGGTCGTGGTCATGGGGTCCTCCGAAAACGAAAAACCCGCCTCGAGGGCGGGTCATTGCGGGCTGATGAATGTGGATGGGTCGCGGCTATGGGCTGCCGCCGAAGATCTTCAGCTTGATGGCTATGCCAGCGAGCAGCGCCAGCATGACGCCGGTGGTGATCATGCGGACAGCGGTCTGCATGGCGGTGCGCCGCACCAGCCGGATGCAGTCCACCAGGGAGCGCAGATCGCGGATGTCGAGCGCGGCCTCGTCGCCGTCGAGCCCGACATCGGCTAGCGCGCGCTTCGCACCTTCCTCGGCCGCCCGCGTCAGGATCGCCTCGAACTCGGCGTCGGGCATGCGCACGAAGCCCTCGGATCGGGGTGGTGTCATCGAGTCCTCCTTCCGCTGCTCAGCCGACCTTGCAGCCCCAGAAGGACGTGTGGTCGGCGGCGAAGTAGCCGTCCGCGACGCGGAAATACCCCTGCAACTCGACGGTATCGCCCGCGGTGAGCGGGACCATGGTCTGCAGCCAGATCGCGGTGGCGAGCGAGACGTGGGTGGCGG
>NZ_CANMEH010000027.1 GCF_947496875.1 uncultured Paracoccus sp.
AACTAGGCGGGACAAAGCTGCCGCTCACAACGCAAGGCAAGGGGGACGGCAGCGTGGGTGCGGATGTGACCGCTTAGACCTAAGGTTGTAATAGCCTACGGTGAACCGCTGCCGGACGTGGTGCGGCGACTTGATCTCATCAACGAGCGCAAGGCCAAATTCCTTGTGGTCCGGCACCAGACGGCGGGTGAGGAGGTGGCTTGGTGGAAGGCGGGGAAGTGGCCTCCCAAGTAATCCTCGGCGCGGTCAGAGTGTCCGGAGATCGACGCATGCGGTTGTTCGGTTCAAGTGCATGCGAGCCCGGGTCGAGCACGTCCTCCCCCAGGCTAACGGCATGGGGCGCACGATATTGCGGACCATCGGCATGATCCGGGCGAGGCGAAGACAGGCATTGAACAACCTAGCCTACGACATGCGCCGTCTCGCCTTCGTACGCATGACGCTCCGTATCTCGACCTCGGCGTCGGCGAGGGAGAGATCGCGCTGAACATCGTTGACACGGCGGAGGCGCCGAAGCTCCACCACCTCCGCATCAACGAGGCTCGCTCGGCGGCCGCTGGGGGCGAACCGCATTCGGGGGCGGCCGATCCGCTCTAATCGGACCGGCGCCCTTCTTCGACTACTCGGACTCCACTTCCAACCAGTACGGCGAACTGAACATGTCGATTGGCGTCGCACTGCAACCGGGACAGTGCCACATGTTCTTTGCCATCTCCGCCCCGGTGAACTTCCCATCACATTGAAGGCAGAACCAGCCATTCGACAGGTCTCCGGATAGCGGATGGCGGGCTCTGCCGTCAGCGTCAGGTTTGGTCGAGCGACGGGGCCACCATTTCGGCCACCGGCCACCGGCCACAAGACCACGAATAGGCCCGGGTACCTCTCATCGATAGAGCGCTCCTCGCCTGGTTTTCCGCACTGATCAGGGTGCGGGAGGCCCGAGGTATCCAGTTCCTGAACGGAGGCCAGGAAGCCACGTGAGATTTCCACTGAGCCTCACGAGCCGCCTTTCAGCCGCCGCCCGGAGTCCGGCCACGACGTCTCGTAGCGCAACTTAGTGTCAGTTGAAATGAGATCACTTGCCCAACACCTAAGATCGAATGTCACGCACGTGGGTTCGATCGTTCATCAGTTCGCAACCTATGGCGTGTAACGATATCGCTTATGCTAATAGAAATGCGAGACAAAGAATGAAATATTTAGCTCATGCACTCGCTGCTGTGGCTTTGCTTGGCGCGTGCGGCGGTGGTGGCGGTGGTGGCGGTACGCCCGGGTCTTGGAACGCTCTTAGAGACCAAGGACTGCCACTGTTGGAAAAGTGGGAGGATACGGACTACACTACTGAGGCGCAGATGCCTACAGGCGGTACCGCGAGCTACCGCGGTGTTGCCGAATATGGCGATGGCGAAGTTCTCTCCTCTGCTGAAATGCAGGCGAACTTCTCTAACGCAACGCTTTCTGGACGCCTCCACAACTTCCAGGCCCAGAACGGCACTCCGGTTGCCGGGGATGTCGCGATCCACAACGGTGCGATTCGCGGCGCTAGCTACTCCGCAGATCTATCAGGCTCACTTAGTGCTGCCGGTGAGCGAGCTATGGTCTCGGGCGACGTTTACGGCGATTTTTCCGGCGGAAACGCCGAAATCGTGGATGGAGTGATTGATGCCCAGCTCGATTCAAGCGCCGGAAGAGAGTACATCTCCGGCCAGATGGTGTTGACACGCTGAGAAAATGGCCGGCGCCACGAAGGCGCCGGCCATTGAAAAAAGTTTAGTGTGAAATGAAAACCGCGTGTTCTATCTTTCTATCGATCTGTGTTGCTACAATACTGGCATTCCCCAGCGAGGTCTACGCATGGACGCGTGATCAGTTCACAGTTGCGCCGAATCTTATGAAGTTGGAGATGCTGGATCCTGATATGCATATCCCTGAAGTGCGGCGCGCCGCGGGAAGATTAGCTTATCAAGAAGGGTTTGGTAGTTTCAGGCCAGAGAAGCGCCCTTCCCGCTGGGCTCTGAGGCCAATTTTGAATTACGATATCAATATCAATAACAGTTTTGCAAGTGAAGCAATCCACCTTGGTGGATTAGACTTTGTAGTTGACGAGAAGTTTAGACGGCAGTCCGCACCTGTGATTGGGGCGTCGCTAGCGGGTAGCCATCTGTGGGGACTAAGCAGGAAATTGTCCTTTAGCTTCGATCACACATCGCGTTACGTACACGCCTGGAATGCCAACTTTGACAAATGGTCGTTCGTCATCCGCCCTTGTATTACCCGATTTCTTTCAGGGACGGAAAGGGCATTTGCATGTGCATCGGCGGAGACGGCTGTCGCTGAGTTATCTCGGAAAGACGAGAGGTCCATTATATTTGGCGCCGAGAGCGCGTATGTTTTCTCGTCTTACTTTCAGAGTAGCCGGATCTCCATTGAGAGAGCTAAAATAGATGATGGAGTTAAATACTTTCAAAACTCTGTTTCATACAGGCATGAAACTCTTTTGGGAAATGCCACTTTGGTAGGCGTGCAAGCTAAAATATACCAGTCGGTCGACCGGACATTTGCAAGCAGAGAGTCGTTTAGCATATTCGGATCAAAGGTTTTTGAGGGGCGGCTATTTGAGATAGGGTACATACAGGAGAATCGGCGAGGTGGAACATTCCTTGGCGAGGCACGGAAGGAGAGGTTACAAGGCATCGTTCTGTCGGCCAGAGTTACGGACACGTTGAGCGTGAGGGTGGGGCGCTTTCGAAATAGGGCTTCGAATGAGTTCAACGAAGATCAATTCGCAATATTCGACCTTAATTTTGACCTTCTTGCAGGTCGCTGAAGTTCTGCTTGTCGGAGTTAGCTTCGGTGACCAATTCTTTATGCCTGAAAGCGCCTGCAGTGACCACAATGCAGCGCTACGCAGCGCGGCGGCTCAGGTTGCGCCAGGTCCGGGTGGTGCGGACGGGGGCGCAAACAGTCGCTGAGGTATCCCCGATCACACGACGGCAGTACAGCGAAACACTGCGATGCTCGCGCGGTGCCTCGGACACTGAGGAGACCACCGGCAGCACATGTTTATACATGTCCAAAAGGTTATGTTAGCTGGCGTCACAAATGCGCATAGGCTAAGGTTCGGAACTATTGGCGTCGATATGTTCAGGATTTTCTCCGGTTCTTACGCTCATTTCGGTCCTTGCAGCATCATCTGCAGTTGCTCACGGCGGCGGCTGCCGCAGGGATTCGTCGCCGGGCCAATGCTGTCACGCCGGCAGCCAGCCCTATCACTGCCATTGAAGCGTACGACTGCCGCGCAGTGCCTCACGCTTCTAGGCACCGCTAGCTTGCTGCTGACTGCGGCGTCAACATACGCCTAGCCTGTGCGCATCAGTGGCATGGCGACGGCACATGACGGCGACACATTCTCGATTGGCTCGGTGCGGATACGGCTGAACGGCATCGATGCGCAGCGGGCGGGTCAGTCCTGCTCCGATGGCAGGGGCGGCACCTGGGACTGCGGCACTGCCGCAACTGCCCCGGTTGGCTGAGCTAGTGAGCGATAGAGAGGTCCAGTGCCTGGCCTTTGGCTGGGACGCGTACGGCCGCATCACCGCGGACTGCGAAGAAGGTGGAATGAACTTGGGCCAAGCCTTGGTCGAGACCGGCAGGGCATGGGCGTTCAATACCTATTCCGATGTGTTCGCCTCAGCCGAGGACAGCGCCCGCGTTGCTAGAGTGGGCATATGGGCGGGAGAAAGCCAGGCCCCTTGGGAGTACCGCGCCGACAAGTGGAACCGGGAGGCTGCCGCGCCACCCAAGCCGGGTTGTCCCTTCAAGCACAGCAGGCCTAATGCTTACGTCTCACTGCCGAAGAATGGGATCTGATCGTGGGTGCCCTGCGCGCCCATCGGCACAACACGATTTAGCGCTCGCTTTACGAGAGGCACGCCTCCCAGTTCACGGACGCGGTCGTCCGCTTCGGGTTGCCCGGCAGCAAGCCCGGCTCAACCCCCGGGCGTCCTCCGCCTGATAAACGGGTGTTATAGGGAGCAAGGCCAAGGGGCGGGGGCTCAGCCGGAGGCTGTGAAGGAGGAGGGCACACGAAACTTTCCCCTCTTCCAGCGGACTTAGGCGGTGCGATATTCTCCGATAAGAACAAAAACAAAAACCCCCTTTGCCGGATTCATTGAAGAGTTGGTTGTCCTCTAATTCTTAGCAACCTTGACCAGGATTCGATGTGATCCCCGCTTTCGTAGATATGCGCGGAGTGGCTCATCGAACAAATACGTTGCGACGGCCGATGCGACGAGTGCGGCAACGATAGTGGAGGTGGCAAGCAAAATAGGATTTGAGTTCCATGCATCACCTAAGGCGACCTTGAAGATAGCAAATGTGAAAAGAATTATCGGCGCGTGAAGGATGTAGATAGCGTAGGATAGCCGACCTAAGTGGTCGAGTGTCGGAGCTGTCCAGCCTCGGCACTCTGATGCCGCGCCGACGATTAGTGCGGCTGGAAAGACTAGGCTGATCCAGGCTAATCCGAGTCCGACTGCGTCATGAGGGATGGCCACAAAGGCAAAGGCCGGTACCCCCAGCACGAGCGACAAGGGGCGTTGCTGAAGAATCAGATGGCCTAAGCGATGGATTATTACTCCCAGTGTAAACGAAAACCAAAACCGGGCGACCCCACCTACTAGGGTGCGGCGATCATACCCCATATCGATGCTACCGACTAAATTGGCTTGCTGCGACAGGAGTGCGAAGGCGATAATAGCGATGCCCGACAAAGCGCGTGTCGAGAGCTTAGGCACAATTGCGGCGTAGATGATCGTGAACCAAAATTCGAAACTCAAGGACCACGCTGAGGGCGCAAAGGGGAACTCTACAAAGCCCCAAGATATGGCATTTGGCTGATGCAGGAGGGTTATAGCGCCAGGAAATGTAGCTGCTAATTCCCTTATAGTTGGTGCGTCCGGGGTGCCCAGCACTATCTTAGTAGAAAAATAGGTTAGGCCGATCACCGATGCGGCGATATAAAGTGGGTAGAGCCGAACGACGCGCGTCCAAACAAAGGAACGCAGAGTCATTCCCCCGTCCCGGAGGCGCGCTTCGTAGGACCGCGCAACGACGAAGCCACTCAGGAGGAAAAAGAAATCGACAGCTAGAAACGCGCCGGAAAGCCACGCACCGCTACCCGCAGCCGAGCTGACGTGGTAGAGCATAACAGCTAAGGCAGCTATTCCCCGTGCCCCGTCGAGTGCTTTGAGATGGTCTCCAGCAATGCGATTACGCATAAAACTACTATCCTAATGTTTATTTTTGAATAAAGTCGCATACAAATTTCAAATAGATCGAGATATCGTTCGTGGCTGCAAGCCCATAATAGGTGCACCAATAACATTGAAGGAGCTAGTGTGGGACTTGTCTATTTCGGCAACTATCCTCGGCTGTCGCTCCTAACAGGCAACAGAGGAGATAGGCTGAGGAACAGACGCAGCCGCAGGGAATACTTGCTTTCGAAGGCCCGCACTGCCTGCCGCGATACGGATGCCCAGTAATTTGAATCGGCGATGACCTGGGCATCGTAGGGGAAAACTCGAACCGGATTTCGGCGGCGCCGAGATCCTCGGCCGCACGTTCAAAATCGCTCAGGATCGGCCCCGTCTTGACGAAGACGGGCCACTCACGGCTGACCAGCCTCAGCGAAACCGTGCTGTGAAGTTCCTTGATCGCCTCGACTAGTTCGTCGCGGGACCGGTGAAACGTGGCGTTCAACACGGCATAGGGGATGCGGTGTTGTCTTGGCTCGGCGACGTTGACCCCGGCTTCCTAGATCAGCAGCACGAACAGCTTGGCGGCGCGCAGGCTCAAACTGCCACCGGTCGCTTTGGAATTGGACGCAAGAATCCTGGCGCACAACCGGATAGACGGGGAAAAGGGGGCTGGGACGCCGGACCAATCTTCTGAGTAAGTTGACCGACCACTTCATCACGGTCCGTTATGTGACCAGAGATAAAAGCGACGTCGACCCGGCCATCAGAGGAAAGATTGCTGGGTTGAGGTCGATGTGAGGCCACCAGCGCCGGCGGATGTCGAAGTTCGCCGGCCGACGCTAATCGTTATCATCTTTCGCTCCGGGTGCGGCTAGGTTCGCGTCTGTGCGTCCTCGTCGAGCTGGGAAATGCGCGCGGCGATCGGGGGCCAGCACCTGAGGTCCTCCCAGGCGCGATCGACATTATAGACGCCGGGCTGGATCCGGTAGTGGGTGAGGAACATTGCGCCATTGCGGACTCCCGCTCAGCCCGCGTGTGACCTCGGTTTGCTCGGTTTTGTCGAGCGCACGCGTGTCTGGTCGAACTACGACCAGAAGGAGCTCGGCAGATGCCGCGCCTCGCCTCGCATGAGACCCACCGACCAAGACAACTCACACAGCGATCAGGCGCCTAGGCCAGAAGCAAGCTCGCTAACGCGTTAGGCATTACTGCTGATACGATCATGGGGCCCTGTCTCGAAGTACCATTGCATCGCTTTATTCGAGGTATGCGGTTGTTCGGTTCAAGTGCATGCGAGCCCCCGCAACCAAAAATTCCGACAAGATATTAAACGCGTACGCGCCGCCCTCTGGGGCGCCGTTTGCGTTTCCAACACCCGTGGAAGCACTGTGGAAGCAAAAGGGCGCGAAAGCCAGCGTAGGTCGGGTCCAATTCGACAGTATGTGTGGGCCGGCGCCTACGGCGGCTTTTTTGTGCGCCCGGCGTCCCTGAGCGAAGGGCGCTGCCCTGTACAGTAAGGGACGCCGAGGTCCACAGGCGTTTTCAGGCCGCCCGAATTGAGGGAGGTCAATGCGCTTCGGGGCGAAGTGATTTTATCTATTGAACCATGATCTTCGGCCGATTCGCGCCAGCGCGGCTTGGTCGGGATCTGTGCTGTGTTAGGCGATAAAGCCGGAGCATCTACAATGCCTGGACCTGACGACCCCGCACGGTCGCGGCTTCCCCTTTCGGAAAGCCCTTTGGGGGACCGCACGTCCCAACGCCCTCCCGTCCGAACTGTTCGCCCGGCTGACTCCGGGCCCGCCCTTGATCTGCCCCTCCAGATTGGGCGTGATCCAGCCGCCGTAGAAGTCCCCCGGCTGCGGGAGCACGCGCAGATCGCCGACCCAGACCTCGTCCATCAGCCCGGCATAGAAAGCCACGTACCCGGCGATGGGCGCGAAGCGCGCGCTCGGGCGATCATAGGTCCAGGCGGCGCGCCGGCGGGTGGTGGCTCCGGCGATCACGTCGAAATAGCGTGCCGTGCCCTTCCACTCGCAGAAGGTGCTGCCCGGTGCGGCTTGCAGTGTGGCGCTGATGTCCGCAGGCGGCAGGTAGTATGTTGGCGCGTGGTGGGTTTCCAGCACCCGAAGGGCGCGTGTCGTATCGGCCACGAGAATACCGCCGAGGCGAATCGTGATGCGCTGCGGCACCGGCTCAAGCGCCGGCGGGCGGGGGTAGAACTGGACGTTCTCGCGCGGCAGGTCGGTCATGTGGTCAGCATACCCGCAAAGCGCGCCACCGCGACCCCGAGCCGTTGCCGATCCCGTCCTACAGCCGCGACTGGAGTGAGACCGGCCCGCGCGAGGTTCTGGCCGTGGGCGCGCGGCGCATAATGATCGAGGTGGAACCGGCAGTGGCCGGTCCCGGCGCGCAGGCCCTCTTCCGCATGAGGCCGCGCCATCGCCAGGCATGTCGGGACCCTGACCGGGCCCGGCGCCTTCCTTCCCGCGTACGAGCGGCTCAGGGTGATCGAGGAGCCGCTGACGGCCGAATGGCGACGGCGCGTGGCCTTCCTTTTTTTCCGAGGGATAAGATTGAGCTTGCCGTTACGGGCCGTGGAGCGACAAGGCGACGGATGATCTGTCAGGCTGAACGGGCCAGCATCGCAGCCGGGATGATGTCTCGGGCATGCGGGGCGCTCCCAGCGTCGACCGGCAGTTCGAGGGGGCTCACAGCGGTTCCTCGCAGACCTCGGGCTCAACGTCTCCGCGCCGCGCGAGATATCGGGCGCCCGCCATGCAGACAGAAGCCCAGCCCACGCCCGCGAGCCATCCGGCAAGAACGTCCGTGGGCCAGTGGACCCCCAGATAGACTCGGCTCACCCCGACGAGAATGGTGGCGACCGCGGCGAGCGCCAGCACATAGACCTTGAGCCGTCTTTGCGGCAGGGCTCGGGCGACCAGAACCCCCAGAGAAAGATACGTGACCGCAGCCATCATCGTATGGCCGGAAGGGAAACTTGCGGTGTGGACCAGCGACCCGTGGGGAACGAGGTCGGGACGCGGGCGGTCGAAGAACTCCTTTGCCACACCCGAGATCAAGAGACCTCCCCCGACGGATGCGAGCAGATAGAGGGTCGACGCAAACTTCCGTTGCAGCAGGAAGAAGCCGGCCACCGCGAGCAGCGTCAGGGTCAGGACGGCGATGCCGCCCATCGCGGTCAGGTCCCGGACGACCTCTTCGATCCATGCCGGACCGATCGGATCGTCCAGGTCTCCTTCGGTCCTGAGCAGGAGCAGCAGGTCACGATCGAGGTTGCGCGTGCTGCCTTCGATCACCTCGTCCGCCAGCTCGGCGAAACCCGCCTTCCCCTGGCGCGGGCGGATCACCTGTTCGCCTGCAGCGGGGTTCGCTGGGACCGTGGACAAGACCGCCACGGCCGCCACGCAGGTGGCGGCGCTGTTCGGCGCGGCCACACTCGCGACCTTCAGCGTCTCGGGCGAGAGCGTCACTTGGACCGGATCGCCCGGCGACTGGGGCCTGCGCCGCATGGTGCTGCACTACGCCCATCTCTGCGCGGCGGCGGGCGGGGTCGACGCCTTCCTGATCGGGACCGAGATGCCGGGGCTGACGACCATCCGCTCAGGCGCGTCCACCTATCCGGCGGTGCAGGCCTATCGGGGACCTGCTCGCGGAAGGTCCCTGGCCGATAACGACGCAACCGCAACGGAGATGTTCGATGATCAACACGAGAACGCACGCAATTATCGACTATGCCACCGGCCTGCTGCTCTTTGTCGCGCCCTACCTGTTCGGTTTCGCGACGGGCGGCGCCGCGCAGTGGCTGCCCCAGATCCTGGGCGTCATGATCATCGCCATGAGCCTGCTGACCCGGTACGAACTGAGCATCGCGAAGGTCATTCCGCTAAGTGTGCATCTCGGCGTGGACGTCGCGAGCGGCATCCTGCTCGCCGTGTCGCCCTGGCTGTTCGGGTTTGCCGACCTGATCTGGTGGCCGCACCTGCTGGTTGGGGTGATGGAGATCGCAGTCGCGCTTATGACCCGGCGTGACGCTGGCGCCGTTGCCGCCGTTCGGCGCTGATTGACACGAGGCTGGCGGCGACCCGTCGGTCTCCTTTGGTGCGGAGTAAGTCCCGACTGCTCAGGCGCCGGTCACCCCAGCCTGTCCGCATAGGTAATTCTGTGGGGACGCCCCGCGAAGACGGGCGTAGAGAGAAACCGCGCGAAATACATCATCTTTCGCTCCCTCGCGTTGCAGCGCGGGCCAAGATCACATGCAACAATTCAGATCATGCTTTCCCGGATGAAACGTGAGCGGCATTGCCAGCGCTCGACCTGCCACTTCGGATGGGTTTCTTGCCACTGCGCAATCTGAGGCTGGCTGTGCATCATGCAGGTCATCACGCTCACCTCGCGCGCATCGAACAGCAGGCTGAAGTCGCGGCATTCTATCGGCGGCTCCGCCATCTGGGCAGAAAGCGCGCAGGCACTGATCAACAACTCGATCATTGAATCTCTCCATATTCGGAAATCGACATTGTTGGCGTCCCCCGCAATCGTGGGCGGCCTATCCACTTTTTCGATTTGACCAAGCCGAGTGTGGAAGACGTCAGCTTCAGAATAAGCTAAGGTTAATGACGCCGAAATACGCCGGATGGGGTAGGCGGCCACACGTTGACGAAGGGAGAGCCGCAGATGCACCCTCGGGATGAGCCGCATCAGACAAGCGCCTTGATCGACCACATCTATGCGGCGCTGTTTTCCGAGGCGCCCTGGCAGGAGTTCCTGGATCGCAGCACCGCGCTGCTGCCGAATGGGCACAGCGTTCTGCTGTTCCACGACAAGGCGTCCGGGGACGGTGCCTTTTCGATGGCGGCCGGCCTGGATGACGGCATGGTGCAGAAATACAATTCGGAATACTTCGCAATAAACCCGTGGACGGAACATGCCCTGATTCGTCCGCTGAAACGGGTCATGCAGGCGGACGAAATGCTGCCGCGCCGGGAGTTGCTGCGCACGCAGTATTATGACGAGTATCTGCGGCCGCAGGATATCGTCACGGGTCTGGGCGTGACTCTCGCCTGCCAGGCGGATCGGCACATCTTCTTCAGCATCGTCTGCGCCGACACGGACGAGGAGCAGATGCGGGGCGCCAAGCGCACCCTGACCATGCTCGTCCCGCATCTGGCGCGGACCTTCGGCGCGCGTGTGGCCTCGGCAGGGCACCTGTCGGGGGCGCTGCGGGTCGACGGCAAGCTGAAGGTGGTCTCGGCCGACCGCGCGGCGCTGGCCCTGATGGACGGGACCGAGATCCTGTCCGTCGGCGCGCTGGGCCAGCTTGTCTGCAGGGATGCCGACCTCCTGCAGGTCATCCAGCTGATGCTCGCACCGGCGGGTCAGGCGACAGGAACACCCGCGGTGCATCACTGTCACGTCCCGCGGGCCGGCGGCGCCCTGCCGCTGCGCCTCTGCATCTACCGGCCGGGTCCCACGGGCAGCGATCTCGCCGGCGGACAGGACTGCTTCATCCGGCTGGAGGACCCGACGCCGGCCCTGCACGACGGCGTGCGCCGGTTCGGGGCGATGCATCATCTCTCTGCCGCCGAGATCAGCATCGTGAAAGGCCTGGTCGACGGCCTCACGCTCGACCGGATCGCAGCGGATCGCCGGACGTCGCCCGACACGGTCAGGACGCAGCTCAGGAACATCTTTGCCAAGACGGGATGCTGCCGGCAGGTCGACATCGTCCGTCACGTCGCCATCATGGCGGGTCCAGGGGGGGCGGACGTCGTCAGGCCGCCGAGCGGCGTGTGCGGGACCGGGCGAGAGGGCTGACGGGCCGCGCGGGATCGTTGCCTGTCCTGTCGGGCAGGTGGCGCGGCTGGCCCGGTATTATCCAAGCGCTCTGATTCTCGGGGGCGGTTGCAGCGGCCGTCGCTTCAAGCCGCGCCCGCAGTCCACCGCGATGTTAACCAACATCCCAGTAAGCGGTTGCAGCCTTCGGGTGCGCCCGTGTTCGCTGTTCAACGGTGATCGCGGCGACGCCGGGATAAACAAAAGTGAGACTTGTGAAGCGGGGCGCGTCTTGGCATGTTGCGGCCGGTTCGCGGGGTCGGGTTCGGGTTGGTAAATGGTTGACGTGACTGCAGTGGTTCTGACCTACAACCGGCGCGATCTCGTGCAGCGCTGTCTGCGCGCGCTTCTGGGACAGTCCCGTCCGGTCGACCGGATCATCGTGGTGGACAACGCGAGCACCGACGACACGCCGGCGGTCCTCGCCGGTTTCGTGTCAAGCGTCCTGACGGTTCACCGCATGCCCAGCAACAAGGGGGCCGCCGGTGGCTTCCACGAGGCCATGCGGCTGGGGCACGAGTCCGGTTCCGACTTCGTGTGGGTGATGGACGATGATGTCATCGCCGCGCCTGATGCCCTTGCCGAGCTCCTGAACGCTTTCTCGCTCCTGGACGAACAGGGGATCGAGGCGCCGTTCGCGGTGTCCTGTGCCCATGCGCCGGACGGGCTTGTGACCAACGTTCCCGACATCGACCGGCGCCGCAATGCGCTCAGCTACGAGAAATGGCCGCAGCTGCTGGAGCATGGGCTGGTTCCGGTGGGACGGTCGACCTTCGTGTCGGCGATGTTCCGTCGCGAAACGCTGGAGCGGCACGGCCTGCCGATCGCGGCCATGTTCATCTGGGGCGAGGATACCGAATACACCCTGCGCGTCACCCGCGAGGCGCCCGGGTATCTCGTCGGCCGCAGCCATGTGGAGCATGTTCGTGCGATGGCGGGCCTGCTCGACATCCGGACCGAGAAGGACCCCACCCGGATCGGCTGGCATCGTCTGCATATCCGGAACCGCATCTATGTGACCCGGCGTTACGAGGGCCGCAGGTCGGCCCTGCGCTACGTCCGGAGGATGGGCCGGCTGGCGCTGAGGTTCCTGCGCGAAGGCGAGACGCACAAGGCCCGCATGGTGGCCGAGGGCATCTTCCTCGGCCTGACCTTCAACCCCGTTGTGCCGGGGGTTGCAGACATCGCGGACCAGCCGGCGACAACCGGGCGGCAGCGCGCGTTGCAGATGTGATCCGGGCCGATTCGGGCAGACAAGGAGACCTCATGGGCTTGCGAATTCTGGTGACGGGGAACCTGGGCTACGTGGGTCCTGCCGTCGTGCGCCACCTGCGGGCGGAGTTTCCGGACAGCTGGATCCATGGGTTCGACAGCGCGTTCTTCGCCCATTGCCTGACGGGTGCCCGGGTCCTGCCCGAGTGGCAGATCGACAGTCAAAGCTTCGGCGACGTGCGCGCCCTTGATCCGGAGATCCTGCAGGGGATCGACGTCGTGATCCATCTCGCCGCCGTGTCGAACGATCCCATGGGTGACCGATTTGCCGCAGTGACGCGCGACATCAACCAGGAGGCGTCGGTCGCCCTGGCGAAGGCCGCAGCGGCGGCCGGGGTCGGCCATTTCGTGTTCGCCTCCAGCTGCAGCGTGTACGGTGTCGCCGACGCCCGGCCGCGGCGGGAGGACGATCCGCTGAACCCGATCACGGCCTATGCCAAGTCCAAGGTCGGGACCGAGGATGCCCTGGCCGCGCTTGGCGGGTCGATGATCGTGACCTCGCTGCGCTTCGCGACGGCCTGCGGGATGTCGCCGCGGCTGCGGCTGGACCTCGTGCTCAACGACTTTGTCGCCGGGGCGCTGGCCACCGGCGTGATTACGGTGCTGAGCGACGGCTCCCCGTGGCGCCCGCTCATCGACACCGAGGACATGGCCCGGGCGATCGCCTGGGCGGCCCGGCGGCCCGAGTCGGACGGTGGCCGCGCGCTGGTGGTCAACGCCGGCACCAACGGCGCCAATTATCAGGTGCGCGACCTGGCACAGGCGGTGGCCCGGGCCCTGCCGGGCACGGACGTGTCGATCAACACCGAGGCGCCTGCCGACAGCCGGTCCTACCAGGTGGACTTCGGCCGCTACGCCGCCCTTGCGCCGTATCATCAGCCGCAGGTTTCGCTTGACCAGTCGATCGCCAATCTCGTCGAGGGGCTGCGGGGCATGGGCTTTGCCGATCCCGACTTCCGCAACTCCGCGATGGTCCGGCTGCGGGTGCTGCAGGACCACATGGCCGCCGGGCGGCTGACCGAGCGGCTGACCTGGACCGGCGTACCGCGGAGGGCCGCGGCATGAAGGTGGCCCTTCTGGCGGGAGGGTTCGGGACGCGTCTCAGCGAGGAGACGGCGGTCCGGCCCAAGCCGATGGTGGAGATCGGTGGCCGGCCGATCATGTGGCACATCATGAAGTTCTATGCCCATCACGGCCTGCGCGACTTCGTGGTGCTGGGTGGCTACAAGGTCGAGTTCATCCGCGACTACTTCCTGAACTATCGCGCGAACGAATGCGACTTCACCATCGACCTCAAGACCGGCGGGATCGAGTGGGCCCGCGACGTCGCCGAGGACTGGCGCGTGACGGTGCTCGACACCGGCTCCGACTCGATGACCGGGGGACGGCTGCGGCGGGCCCGCCACCTGCTGGGTGACGGAACGTTCTGCCTGACCTACGGGGACGGCCTCAGCAACGTCGATGTGCCCGAACTGATCGCCGCCCACCGTGCGTCGGGGGCATGGTGCACGCTGACGGCGGTCGTGCAGCCCGGCCGTTACGGGTCGCTCCGTCTCAACGAGGACAACAACCGGGTGGAGGGATTCCGTGAAAAGGGCCAGCGCGACGGCGGACTCATCAATGGCGGGTTCTTCGTCTGCGAGCCCGAGATGCTGGACCTGATCGACGACGATGGCACCGTCCTGGAAGAGGAGCCGATGGAGCGGCTGATCGAACGCGGAAAACTGGCCAGCTTCGTGCATGACGGCTACTGGCAGAGCATGGACAGCCTGCGCGACCGCCACATCCTGGAAGAGCAGTGGCGGCTCGGCGCGCCATGGAAGATCTGGGCGTGAGGCAGTCGCGATGATCCTCGTCGACACGGCCCTCGCCAGACGGGCGTCGGACAACAACCCGATCCGCGTCGCCATCGTGGGCGCGGGCTTCCAGGGCGCCGCCATCGTCCGCCAGATCGTCACCGCCACCCCGGGAATGCGCGTGGCAGGCGTCGCCAACCGCCATCTCGACCCCGCCCGCCGGGCGTTGGCGGACATCGGTATCGAGCCGGCCATCTGCGAAGGTCCTGCTGCCATTGCCTCGGCCATTGCAGCCGGACGTCCGGTCGCCACTGAAGACGCCATCGCCCTCGTCCAGGCGGACGGCGTGGACGTGGTCGTGGAGGTCACGGGGTCGATCGACTACGCGGCGGGCGTGGTACTGGCCGCGATCGAGGCTGGCAAGCACGTCGTCCAGATGAACGCCGAACTCGACGGCACTGTGGGGCCGATCCTCAAGGCCAGAGCCGACGCTGCGGGGGTCATCTACAGCTTCTCGGACGGCGACCAGCCGGGCGTGCAGATGAATCTCTATCGCTTCGTCCGGGGCCTGGGCGTGACGCCGGTCCTGTGCGGCAACATCAAGGGCCTTCACGACCCCTATCGCAATCCCGAGACGCAGCGGGGCTTTGCCGAGAAATGGGGCCAGAAGCCCGCCATGGTGGCCTCGTTCGCGGACGGCACCAAGATCTCGTACGAGCAGGCGGTCGTCGCCAACGGCACCGGCTTCGGCGTCGCGCGGCGCGGGATGCTGGGACCGGATTTCTCGGGCGGCGACCCGACGGCCCCGCTGGTGCCGCTGGAGGAAACGGTCTCGGCCTTCGCCGAGACGCTGGACGGGCTCGCGAGCAGCGGCCTGCCAGGGGTCGTGGATTATGTGGTCGGCGCACGGCCGGGCCCCGGCGTTTTCGTGCTGGGCACCCATGACGACCCGCGGCAGCGGCACTTCCTCAACCTCTACAAGCTCGGCCCGGGGCCCTATTACTGCTTCTCCACGCCCTACCACCTGTGCCATTTCGAGGTGCCGACCTCCATCGCGCGCGTCGCGCTGTTCGGCGACGCGGTGCTGGCACCCATGGCGGGCCCGGAGGTGGGCGTGATCGCGGTGGCCAAGACCGACCTCGCCCCCGGCGCGCTGATCGCGGAGTTTGGCGGCTTCGAAGCTTACGGGGTGGCCGAGAACCAGAAACTGATCGACCGCGACAATCTCCTGCCGCTCGGCCTGGCACTTGGCGCCACGCTGCGCCGGCCGGTTCGCAAGGACTGCGCGCTCACCTTCGACGACGTGGCCGTGCCGCCCGGACGTCTGGTCGACCGCCTGTACGCCGAGCAGCGCCAGCGTTTCCCTGGCCTGTCGTCTGCCGCCTGAGGAGTCTCATGATCTTTCACGACACCGACCTGCGCGATGCCCGCCTGATCGAACTCAGGCTGCTGGGCGATGAGCGCGGCGCCTTTGCACGGACCTTCTCGCGCGACGAGTTCGCCGCGGCCGGCATGGCCTCCGTTTACGTCCAGCAGAACATGTCGGTGTCCGCCAAGGCGGGGACAGTGCGCGGAATGCATTTCCAGCGCGCCCCCCACACCGAGGCCAAGCTCGTGCGCTGCCTGCGCGGGGCCATCCACGACGTGATCATCGACCTGCGCGTCGACTCGCCCACCTACCTGCGCCACCAGGGGTTCGAGCTTTCGGCCGAGAACCGCCACCAGCTCTATGTCCCGCCGGGCTTCGCCCACGGGTTTCAAACGCTGATGGATGATGTCGAGGTGTCCTATCTCGTCTCGAGCGCCTATGCCCCGGCAGCCGAGGGCGGCCTGCGCCACGACGATCCCTTTTTCGGGATTGCGTGGCCGATGCGGGCGACGGTGGTCTCCGCCAAGGACGCCGCGTGGCCGCTGCTTGACCCGGATCATCCCGTGAGCGTCTGAACGGTTGGGTCACCGCAGCAGCTCCGTTGCACAGATACTTGGCGGCTCAAGGGCCGAGCCCTCGGGGCCACCTTGTCCAAGGTACTGAAAGGGGTGGTGGAGAAGTGCAGGGTTTGCACTCAATCTGGATCAAATTGGACAAGCAAGGCAACCCGACGAGATCGTTCCGAGGTCTCGACAGGGTTAAATCCTCTTGGCGATAAAAGAGATCTGCGATGATCTGGGCCGCTCGAACAACGCGCGTACCACCCCCCACTTCGCAGCCAGGATCACAAGTAACGTGCCGGCACCCAGTGTCGTCATCATCGACAGTGCGAAGATTATGGGCAGTGAAACTCCCATACCCAGTGCTGCGCCCATCACCCAAAACATCAGTGGGTAATGCGATACGTAGAACACCAGAGAATTGCGCCCCATGAACGCCAGAGTCTGTCCGAGACCGTGCTTGATGGCTACGCGAACGATAAAGATCAGCACGACGATCCCGCAGACAACCGGGAGGAACAATAAGGGACCGTACACCACCGCACCTCCCTCGATCACTGCGTAGGCCGACAGGGCCAAGGCCACGGGCAGCGCTAGCAGCACCGCTCGTAGGGTCGTGAGGTGCCCGAGAAATTCTTGGCGCTTGGCAAGCGCGTGACCAAGAAAGAAAAAGGCCATAAGCACGAACAACCGCTCGCCATATTTGCTGCCGTCTGGCGACAGTCCGGAGGCCACCAGGCAGGCTAGCACCACAACCGCGGTGTTGACCCGCTCCAGAAGGGGGGCCACGGCATAGAAGATTCCCAAAAACAGGATGAACCACAGATGGTAAGGGCCCAAGTACGACCGGGGATCAGCCAACCCCAGGTCAGGGCCGATCACGGCGAGGGAGATCGTCGTCCACACGACGAGCGGGTAAACCAACTTGTCGAGTTTGCCCTCATAGTAGCGTCTCCAGCCCTTCCGCATGGCTCGTTCGAGCAGAAGGCCGGAAAGCAGCATCAGCATCGGCATCCGATAAGGTGCGAGGACTTGGTTGAGTGCTACCAGCCGCGCCCAAGGCTCCACCCCGTGCCGTTCGACGACAAGAGTTGCGTGAAGAGCCAGAACAAGAACAATGGCCAAACCACGCAACACGTCCATCCACTGCTCGCGGGGAGGACGGGGCGTGCTTGCCACAGAACGGTGCTCAGCCCAACCCTCGGACCGACTTTCACGCAACCTGGGCCACACTTCATTGGATGAGATACTGCCGATTGTCACCGCTACTTCCAAAGAGATCAAAGTCGCCACTAACTTCCTCAGGCGCTGAGTCGTCACCCGGCAAAGGGCCAGGGGGACGGGGCGTTCGAGCGGCATCGAGGAAAAACGTAGACCGGACATTTGCTTGCTGAGCAGAGTCGACGGCGCGTTAGCAGATCCTTGCAGGTTGTCCGGCGGATCGGCGGCCGGAAGAGCCACCCGGATTTTCACCGGGTCCTGGTTCTTTCCCGAAACCTAGCCCTCGGCGAGGTGTGGGACAAGGTCGGAGACCTTGTTTTCGCCCGTTCGGTTAACCGTACCGAGCCGGCGCCACGTGACCTCGCCCCTCCGGTCGGCCCGCGCAATCAAAGGTCGGCGCCGCCATCGCCGGTGCTCAGCCGCTACCGGGCTTTGGCCACCCACTGCATCGTTGAACTGAACGATCCCTCTCCGATTGGCGTTAAGCGGATGCAGCGGGCCGTCAGGCTACCAGCGCTCACAAAGGCCGCAGCGCACCATGGCATGGAGAGGGAAACCATGATGACCAAGAACGTATTGATCACGGGCGCGGGTTCAGGCATGGGCCTTGCCACCGCGCTGCACCTGGCTGGCAGCGGCTATCGCGTGTTCGCAGGCGTCCGCGGCAGCGAGGCGGATCTCACGGCCGCGGCGGATGCCCGCGGTGTCGAGCTGACCACTGTCCGGCTGGACGTCCAGAACGCCGAATCCGTCCGGGCGGCCGTGGCCGAGGTGATGGCAGCGGCGGGGCGGATCGACGTTCTGGTGAACAACGCGGGCTTCGGCCTGCTCGCCACGGTCGAGGACGGCACCGACGAGGAGATGATCCGTCAGTTCGACGTGAACGTCTTCGGCCTGCTCCGGGTGACGCGTGAGGTTCTGCCCCACATGCGGCAGGCCGGCAGTGGGGTTATCATCAACATTTCCTCGTTCCTCGGCCGCATGGGCCTGCCTCTCCTCACCCACTACAACGCCAGCAAATACGCGGTGGAGGGGATCACGGATTCGCTCCGCCTCGAGGTCGCGCCATTTGGAATCAGGGTCCATTCGATCCTCGCCGGCCTCTTCGGCACGAATTTCGTGAAGAAGGGCCTCGTCGCCAATGCCCAAACCACTGCCGAGGACTCCCCCTATCGGGAGCTGGTGTCCCACTTCGTTCCGATCGTCGCCGCGGCGATCAACGAGGGGCCCGCGCCGCAGCCGATCGCCGATGCCGTCAAAGCCATCATCGAGAACGAGGACAGCGACATCGCCGTGATGGTCGGCACCGAAGCTGAGACGTTCGTGCCCTTGCGTCGGAGCATGGATGACAAGGAGTTCGAGCAGCACGTCATCACGACCTTCGGTCTGCCGCATGCAAAGGGACAGAAGGCCGGCGGATCGTAGGATCGGCAGGCCGCTGAACAGGTAAGGCGGGGCGATCCCGAATTAAGACCGGGCGCCGTCCGCGCTCGTCGATGGCATGGATCCGAGAGCGATTCGTCGTCCGAGGGCCAGTGCGAGATCGTCTACTCGCACACTTCCTGACTACACTGCTGGCGGGAGCGATGTCCTGCCCTCGCAATGACCTATGAGACCTGCGCAAGCCTGTGCGGACCACCAGTGAGTCGACGGACGATGTGACGGCGTCGATCCGAATCGACCGTGCGGGGTTCTGCCAGGCAAGCTGGCTGGACGACAAACTCGCGCCGTCGGCCGCCTTGGTCACACCCGAGGAGCACGACTTCAATCCGACGCAGGAAGCACAAGCGTCGCGAGTTCACCACCGCCTTGCCGCTCTTCCAGCCGGAGCTCACCGCCCAGGCGCTCCATCGCGGTCGCGACAATGGCGAGGCCCAGGCCGCTGCCGCCGGGGTGCGCCTGCTTGCCGCGATAGAACCGGTTCAACGCATGCGCGCGATCATCCGGCGCGATCCCGGGCCCTCGATCTGCCACGGTGCAGTGCCAGGACGACCCGTCACGCGTGACGGCAATCTCCACCACCGCGTCAGCCGGAGAACCGCTGCGCGCCGAGTGCCACGGTGCGCGCTACCGTCTGACCGGCGCAAATGTTTTCTGCTTCGGCGCGCGGACGGGCTCGATGCCGCCCTCGCCCTCGCGGCGGCAGACGGGGACCAGCGGCTCCTGCTCATCATTCCCATAGACGACAGGCTCGAGGTGGATCGAAGCGCGTGGCGACCGCTGGGAATGCGCGCCACGGCGCTCTGTTCGCCCCGTACCCGCTCGAGCGCCGGCTCCGCGATGTGTTGACCTATGTCCGCCAGCCGAATCCGGACGCCGCGCGCGAAGCGGCGGGCCGCGCCTTTGCCGCCGAGCGTTCGCCGCGACCCAGCCGTGACTGCGGATCTGCTCGACGTGGGGTCGGCGCTGGTGATCGCGCTGTACTCGATGACGAAGCGCTCGGCTGCGGCGGGCTGATCGCTGCGCTCGCCGAGCAGGGCGCCGACCTCGCGGGACCCTAGCGGCTTCGTTCTGCTAGATGGGGCGAAACGCGGGCTGACGGATGGCGACGAGGTCTACTGCGAGGTGCAGGCATGACCCGCGCAAAGATCTCGCCGGCTTCGAACGGCAGTTCGCGGCGGCAGACGACCCGCGGCGCTGCCGCAGTTCCGATGTGGAGGCGCTGAAGCGCCGCCGTGCACGTGTCGGCCGGCCTCTCGTGGGAAGCGCCCTCGACGTGGCCTGCGGCGACGGGGCGGGCACGCGCGCGCTGGCGGCCCGGGCGCTCCGGGTCGATGCCGCCGACGGGGCAGAGGCCGCACTCGCGTCGGCCGACAGCCTTGTCGGCCGGAACCCGCGCGTGCAGCTCCGCCTCGCTCGGGTTCCCCGGGACCTTCCGCACGGCCGCTGGCAGCGTATCCTGGTTTCGCGGCACTCGCCTACTACCTCCCACCTCACGAGATCGCGGCGCTGGCCATGCGCTGGTCGTCCGCCTCGCACCCGGGGGGAGCTGATTTCCGTCCACCATGCTGATTTCCGTCCACCATATCGTTCGCTCCGCTGACGCAAGGACGCCGCCCGGTCGCGCTCCTTCATCGCCATCTCGCGCCGGAACTGGGTCGAACCATGGTCCGCGACGGTCGATACATCGTCGCGCGCTGGCGCCGAACCCAGTCCTGAACCACGGCAAGGCACGACCCGAACGAGGCCGATATGCTTCCCGATCTCGCCCAAGGCGACCCTCGGTCTCGGACGATCTGACTCATTGGGGAAGGGCAGTCGGACGTAGTCGATCCCAAAGTTCCTTTCGATCCGCGACATGCCTGCTACCCGATCAGCGCCTTCCGCAGCGCCGGGACATCTTCGAGGACCTGATCCACGAAGGCGGCGACCCGCGGTGTCTTTCGCAGATCGGGTGCTGTCAGGACGTACCAGCTCCGCGTCAGCGCCTCCACCGGCGGCAGAACCTGGATCAGGTCCTCGTCGGCGTCCCCGAGTGTCGTCGGCAGCGGCGCGATGCCGACCCCGGCCTTCACCGCCGACAGCGTCCCAAGCATGCTGTTGTTGCGGCTGACGATGCGGGCATTCGGCACGGCCACCGGCAGCCACTTCGCGACGCGGTGGTTCGTCATGATGCCGTCGAAACCGATCAACGCATGGTCCGCGAGATCGGCAATGTCGGCCGGACGGCCATGCTGCTGGACGTAGCTCTTGCTGGCGTAGATCGCCCAGACCGAGTCGCAGATCTTTCGGCCCACCAGATTGTCGTCGACCGGTTCGCCGGAGCGGAACGCGACATCCGCTTCGCCGCTGCTCAGGTCGAGGTAGCGGTCACTGGTGACGAACTCCACCTGCAGGCCAGGATAGCGCTCGTGGAAACGGTCGAGAAGTCCGGTCGCAACGATGCGGGGGACCGTCGGCTCGGGGCAGGTGAGACGAACGACGCCCTGCAGATCGCATTTCATTGACCGGATCTTCTGTTCGAGATTCCTGACCGCCGTTTCCACCGCAAGAACATGATCGATGAGCGCCTCTCCAAGCTCAGTGAGACGGTAGCCGCTGGGGTGGCGCTTCATCAGCGTCAGGCCGATCGCGGTCTCCAGCTCCAGCAGGCGGCGATGGACCGTCGACTGGTTCACCCCAAGGGTCTTTGCTGCGGCGAGCGTGCTTCCCTGCCGCGACACGGCGATGAGGTGGCGCAGGTCATCCCAGTGGAACATGGCGCCATTATGCATTTCTGCGACGCGGTTGGACAGAGTTGCTGCTGCCGCGGGGAAGGGCGCGCGGGTAGTCTGACCACAGGAGAGGGAGGCAGACATGCACGAGAAAACTGACGTCCAGACGATGACGGCCGGGTTGACCGTCGGCGTGACGCGCAGCGCACAGGACAGCGGCATGGCCAAGCTGACCCCGCTGCACCGGGAACGTGTCGCGGGGCTCCCAACGAGCGCCGAACAGGAGGTGCGGGTGCTCCATGCGACCTTGCTGCCGGGCGATGTAACGCCCCATCATTCACATCGGTTCCCCGTCACGGTCTACATGCTCGAGGGCGCGTTCACGCTCGAGCTGGCGGACAGGGACCCGGTCGTGATCGCGGCGGGACAGGTCTATGTCGAGCCGGCCGGCGTGAACATGACCGGGCGCAACCAGGGCGATGTCCCCGCGCGGATGGCGTTGTTCTACGTCTGCGAACCCGACGCGCCATTTGCCGACCCGGTGGGCCCGGAGGCGGGCGTGCACTGACCGGCTGTCGTGCAGAGCCCCTGACCGATAGGTGACGAGCCCCTGGATCGCAGACGCGCTCGAATGGCGTCTCACCCCGGTCAGCGAGGAAACGCTTCGCCAGGACAGCGGAGCGTTTTCTTCGAACAACGACCCCGCGCATGGAGTATCCGGGCGCGCTACAAAGCGTCAGAGCGACTTGAGATATTCGAGCACTTGGCGGCGCTGCTGCGCGCTCAGGTCGTCGCCGTATCTGTGACCGCCGTTGCCGTAGCCGGGCAGGGTGGTGTCGTAGATCTGGACCCGCTCCGCCGGCCCGGCTGCGGCATTCTTGCCTGCCTCCAGCACCTCGTGACGCCAGCCCATCTGCTCTGCGTCATAGGCCGCGCCCGCGGCGTGGCGCCAGTAGCGGGGGCGCAGCCGGCTGTCGAGCAACGCCGCGAGGCTCGGGACCGAGCCGTTATGCAGGTAGGGTGCCGCCGACCAGATCCCGTCCAGCGGCGGCGCAATGTAGCCCCGGGCCGGTGCTGCGCGAACAGTCCCGTCATGGGGCGAGCGCGCCACCCATTCATAGAAGCGATCGAGGCTGCCGTTGGTCATCGTCTCGGCGTAGGTCGGGTCCGTCCCGATCCGGTCGAGCGGGATCACCAGGTTGGGATAGTCCGGGGTCGCACCATAGGTGCCGTGACACCTCGCGCAGTTCTCTTCGAAAACCGTCCGGCCTTCCGCCGCCAGATCGGTGTCGATGTCCCCCGGAAAGGCGGGCGGCTCGAGGTTCTCGAGGAAGGCGCGGATGTCCGGGGCGTAGCTGTCGATCCTGCGCAACTCCTCCACCGTGTCGGCGCAAAGAAGTGACGCGAACAGCATGTATCGGGAGTGATCGCCGCGGCCGATGGTCGTGTAGAACATCGCGTTCTTCTTGCCCATCCACCACCATGGTGGCGTGCGCAGCGGCACCGGCGTTTCCGGCGGCGGATCGAGGAGCGGGGTGGGGGACCACGCCATCGTCGCTGGGTCGCGGTGCGCCATCAGCGCCCAGCTCAGATTGGTGGCCGGGTTCATGCCCACCGTCGAGGTCCGAATGTAGGGGGCGATGCCCTCGACCCGGTCGGCCCAGTGCTGCCACGCGGCAGTCTGTGCGGGACCGCGGACATATTGGCCCACCTGGGTGACCAGGCTGCGCGGGTCCGCGGTGAAATCGGCGAACGCATTCCCCAGGCCCACGACCACCTCGTCACCGATCCGTGCCGCATGACACACTAGGCAGTTGTTCGATACGATCTCGACCCCGTCGGCGTTGACGTGAGCCGTCAGGTAGTACGGCAGTTCCGCATTGCGGCCTTCACGGCCGGGAAGCAGGTCGGCGGGATCGGTCTCGGGCGCAAGCCGGAGCCAGGCCTCATAGGGCATCCCGCAGCTGACATAGGGTTGGTTGACCAGGGCATGATATCCCGCGGCTGGGTCGCCAGGCCGTTGTTGGGTCGCCAGAACCTCGCCGGTGGGCGAGCGGTAGCCCGCCGTGTCGAGGCCCGATGAGGAGGGCATGAATCCGCCCAGCCAGGCAATCGCCAGCCCGGCCGCGAGCAGAGCGACCGCTGCGCCGCCCATGACGACCCGGCGCTTCATGGCACTGTCCATTCCATCAGTTCGCATATCCCGTCAGCTGCAATGTACCCAAACCGGCCACCGGCTTATTACCCCGCCGCCCCTGCGCCCGTACCAGACCCGACCAGATCCTGCCCATGAAGGCGTGCTCCTGCGCATCCGTGACGGGGGTGACATCGAGTTGCAGATCTCCCAACCGGAGCCGCCATTCGACCGGCCAGGCGGCTTCCTCGCCTTGCCAGCGACGCCCCAGTTCCACATGCGCCGTGTCGTCGCTGAAAGCGAGCGTCGCGCCGGCCGTATCGATCACGAGCGCCTCCACGGTGGGTACACCCGAACCGTCCACTCGGCGCGACCGGATCACCGACAGCTCCGACCCGTCGTCAAGCTGCAATTGCAGCCGGTCCGATGCCACCGGCGTGGCGCCGGGGATCGGCAGATCGCCCCAGAGTTGCTCCACCCACGCTACTCCGGAAACCGACTGCGGGCCTGCCTGGGTCTCCACGGTGCCTGTCGCGCGCAGCCGGGTGAAGGCGTAGCCCCGGAACGGTGCTGCGTCGCCGGCGATCAGAAGGGGATCCTTTTGGGCCACCAGGTTCAGCTCGATCCGGATGTTGCCGGGACCCGTGTTCAGCGTCCACTGGTCCGAATCGAGATCGGCCGGGAACTGGAGCGACCAGTTGTCGAGGCGTAGTTCCCTCCGGCCCTCATCGTATCCGGCAAGCCCTGCCATGCCGCGACCGAACCGCTCCTCCGCCTCGATGTCCCCGCCAGCCGCCGCCGCCAGCACGACATGACCGCGGAACAGTTCCCGAGCATCCCAGGACGATGTCGGTGGCGGCGCATCGGGGCCGGCGAGACCGATGCGGAAAAGCTGGAACTGGACTCCGACGGGTTCGTCCTGTTCGTCCTCGAGATGCGCCGAGACCTGCCACACCTCCGTGCGTGCCGCGAGGTGCGTAGCATGATCCGCCGGCAGCTGCAGTTCCCAAGGACCCGACAGCCGGTCGAATCCGTCCACCGCGGCGTCCGCCGCAGCCAAGATCCAGTCGGAGCCCTGCGGCGGCGCAGACTGGATCGCTTCGGAGTTCCGCGCCGCAGAGACAAGATATGCTGCGGACCCTGCGGAAATCGCCATCACCACGCCGGCAACGCCCCAGCCGCGCGGCGTCACGTCAGTCCCCTCCTGCTGCGTCCGAGAGTCTGATCCACAAGAGCATCCCGCAGAGGTGCGCCGTCATCACCGTCAGCCTTCACCTGCCGCGCGCGCGGCGAGATGGTACTCCAGACCATGACGGTTCAGTCTGTCAGGTCGGCCGGAGACCAAAGCCGTCGAATCGCCGAGCGGGGTCCAGCCAAGTATTGCGACGAGGTTAAACCAGTTTCGCGTTCCACGGGACTCATTTGGATCTGCTCATTGCCGTCGGTCGCTCGTATCCACGTCGGTTTCCGGTTCGTCGGCATCGCCTTCGCTCGCCGGTGCGTCGGATGGGCTCGCTGCAACATCCGGCTCGTCCTGCGCCGGACCCCGCCAGTGAGATCATGGACGTCCACACGGGGATCAAAGCCGAGCGGCGCGCTCAGAGTACGCCTTGATCTTGAACGGAATGCTGAAAGGGGCTTCCCTTTGATTCCGCAGAGTCGAAGAGCGAAAAAGCTGCGTCAGCCGTCAAGGCGCTCGCCCGCTTCCTTGTGTCGAAGATGAATACTCCGATCGAAGTTTAGCGGGCGCGGAGCCGCACTGGTCGAGCTTTCCAGCACGTTCCACCTCAGCGATCCCCGAAGCGTCGATGACGGCAGCGCTCCTCGGCATCGAAGCGGATCTCGTTGGTGGAGGCGAAGCCGTCGGCGACGATCTGCGCCCCAGTTCGTCCAGCACCACGACATAGCCACGACGCCGATCTCGAACTTGGCGATGCCGGCAGCCGGTGAGATCGACCGGCAAAGATATCGAGCGGCCACAGGACCGAGTCGGCCAGCGCAGACCAACTATCCGCGACGTCAGGCAAGTGTGGTCCGCGTTGGAGGCGCTATAGAAGTGGACCCATTCGGCCGCTAGGCAGGAGTCGTCTTCGGCCAAGGTGAGCGCTTGGCGCAGCCCGTGGCGGAACATGCCTCACGCCGCGGCCGGTTATACCGGAAATCTACCGAGCAGACGCCCGCACCAGCAGCTTCGTCACCCGGGTGCGATCGCGCTCCAGCACCTCGATCTCGTAGCCGCCGATCTTGAATGCTTCGCCTTGCTCAGGAATGCGGCGGGCGAACTCGATCACTAACCCGGCCACGGTGACGGCATCGTCCTCGGGCAGATCCCATCCGCGGGCGCGGTTCAGTTCCCGGATGCTCGCGTTCCCGGCGACGGTGACGTTGCCATTCCCCTCCGCCAGCACCATCCCGCTGCCTGCCCGGTCATGCTCGTCGGTGATGTCGCCGACGATCTCCTCGACGATATCCTCCAGCGTCACCAGGCCCCGCATCGCGCCGTATTCGTCGATCACCACCGCCAGGTGCGTCTTGCTCTTCATGAACGCGTGCAACTGATCGTCCAGGCTTCTCACGTCCGGAATGAAGAAGGGCTTCATCGCGACCGAGGCCACATCGAGCCTCTCCAACGCCGCCGCGCCGTCCTCGCGAAGGCTGGCATGCATGGCCCGCGCGAGATCCTTGGTGTGCAGGACGCCGACGATGTTCTCGGGCGATCCCTGCCACAGCGGAATCCGCGTGTGTGTGGATGCCAGGACTGCGGCGATGATTTCGGTCGGCCGACGGTCCACGTCGATCATCTCGACGTCGCGGCGATGGGTCATGATCTCGTTGACGTTCCGCTGCGCCAGATCGAGCGCCCCCAGCAGGCGATCGCGGTCCGCCGTCTCCACCGCACCCTCGTAGTGATGGAGGGCGATCGCACCCGCGATCTCCTCGTGCGCGGCGAACGGATGGGCATCGGCCGCCTGCACGCCGGCCATGCGCAGGATCGCCTGCACCACGACCTGGACTACCGTGACCACTGGTGCCCCGATCCGCACGACGAAGGTCATGATGCCTGCCACCCGGCGGGCCATGGTCTCGGCGTTGGTGATCGCGTAGGTCTTCGGCAACACCTCCGAGAAAATGAGCACGAGCGCTGTCATGACCAAGGTCGCGACCGCGACGCCGCCCTCGCCGAAGACGACAGTGAAGAGCACCGTGGCGAGCGAGGCGGCGAGGATGTTGACGAGGTTGTTGCCGAGCAGGATCGCGCCGATCAGCCGCTCCTTGTCGTCCGTCAGCCGCAGAGCCCGTTGCGCGCTCGCATCGCCGCGCTCGGCACGCTTGTGAAGCTGGCCGCGGTTTGCGGTGGTCAGCGCCGTCTCGGACCCCGAGAAGATCGCCGAGCAGATCAAGAGAAGAAGGATTGCGATCGTCGTTCCCGCTAGAAACGGGATCGACGTGGCTTCGGTGGTGGCATCCATGCGTCCGGATCCTGGAAGTGGAGCGGTGCGCCTCCGCTTGCATCGTGTGCGCTGAGCGGGATGTCTATCAGCGCGATGCCGGAGTCAGAAGGGGCGTAGTCTTCTGCGACCCGGCTAGCGGGAACCACGTAGACGAGCGGCTCACCGGGTTTTTCGCGGTCGGCTCGTTGCAGAAGGATTTTCTGGAAGAAGCCGTCCGGACTGAGCGCGCGCATCTCGGTCTGGCGGATGCGGAGGATGTGAAACCCTGCGGAAATCTCGCCGGACACGTTTCTAAGGAGAGCGCGACGAACAGAACTCCTGCTCGCAACAGAGCAGAAAGACCGTCACATTCCCAGGAGGACCGGTGCCTCGATCACCTCCGAGCGCAATGTGCTCCAGACAGTGCGCATCAAGACCGCACGAAGACCGCGGGCGCTGATCCGGGAGGGAGCGGGACACGATAATGCAGCTTTTTGCCATCAAGACTCCTGATCCGACCTCGCTCGACGTGTTCGCATCGGCGCCCGCAGGAGCATCCTTAGGAAAATGCTGCGTCGCTTCCGGGAGACCGACATATCCTACGCTCTGTCGCTGTTTCAGACGGCCATGATCGCGGCATCCCGACCCGCACGAAGATGGACTGCATCCCCACCCCCAGCACCGCGGCCGGCACGACCATGGGTAGTAGGAACAGGGTCTGGATCTTGCCCCTGAGCCCCATCCCGGTCGATCTCAAGCCAAGCGCCGCGAGTGTTCCCAACACCGTTGCCAGGATGGTCGTGCTGCCGGCGATTATCAGGCTGTTCATGATCGACCTGTTCCAGACGCTGTTTACCACCAGTTCTTCGAACCAGCGCAGCGAGACGGAGGGGATCGGGTAGGTCAGGAATGCGCTCGACGTAAAGGCGAGCGGCAGGATGACCAGCAGTGGCGCGACCAGGAAGAAGACGACGAGGGCGGCGAAGATGGCCTTGACGTGGTTCATCGCGCGTCACCTCGCCTGGTGCGGATCGCGTGAAAGGCGGTTGTACAGCGCGTAGAGGATCAATGTGAGGGCCAGCAGTATCACGCCAAGCGCAGCGGCCATGCTCCAGTTCGCGGACTGGGTGGCGTAGAAGGCGATGACCGAGGAGATCATCTGGTCCTGCGCACCGCCCACCAGCGCGGGCGTGATATAGTATCCGATGGAGGTCATGAACACGAGCAGCGCGCCCGAAATCACGCCCCGCAGAGACAACGGCAACAGCACCCGCAGGAAGGCTCGGACAGGGTGGGCGCCAAGCGAGGCGGCGGCGCTCATCAGATTTCCGGGAACGGCCAGCAGCACCGAATAGATCGGCAGCACCATGAACGGCAGCAGCACATGGGTCATGGCGATAATGACGCCCGCGCGGTTGTATATGAGGAGAAGCGGCTCGGCGATACCTTATCCCCAAGAGCTCTAACCGGCACAGGCGCTCTACATCCCCAGATCGCCAAGCTTCGCGCCTCGTGGTGCGGTTGCCCGAACTCGAGTAGCTGGAAACCACATGGAAGCCGTCATGCTGCACCAGCGCGGAATCGCGGGACCGCGGCTCACGCAAGTCGATGCGCCAACCCGGGGCGGCGGGCAACGTTCTGGTCCGGATGCTGGCCGCCGCGATGAACCGCGCCGATCTCTACATGCGCGATTCGGGGGCGGGCATCTCTCACGAGTTGCCGCTGATCATGGGTGTGGACGGGGTGGGCGAGGTGCTGGAGGCAGATGAGTGGTCGCAGATGCAGCCCGGCGATCGCGTCATCCTCTATCCCTACGATTTCTGCGGCCGCTGCCGCTACTGCCGTGCCGGCGATCAGCCGCTCTGCCTGCGCGCGCGGATCTTCGGCGAACATGTGGATGGCACCTTTGTTGAGTTCATGTCGGTGCCGGACCGGGCGTGGTGCGCTGTCCCCCGCAGCCGACGTCCGGCAGGCTGCTACCCTTAGTCGACGAGATGGAGCGGGATGGCGAGATCAACGCCATCGTCCTGACGGGATCGGACAAGGCCTTCGCCGCCGGCGCCGACAGATCACCTTCGACAGGCCCGAGGCGATGAACTCGATCGATCGGGCGACCCATACGGAGATCACCCGGATCTGGCG
>NZ_CANMEH010000028.1 GCF_947496875.1 uncultured Paracoccus sp.
ATGATGACCGGCGGGACGCTGTTCTTCACCTTCTTCGGCGTGGTGGTGGGCCCGCCCGCGATAGCGGCGATCATCGGGGCGACCGGAAGCTTTGCGACTGCCTTCGGCGCTGTGGGCCTGCTGACGCTGGCGGTCGCCGTGTTCCTCGGTCTCACCCGTCCCCGCCTTGTCACCAGTTGATCCGAGGAGATCTGCTTTTCGATCTCACCGCTCGTGCCCGGGACAGTTCGTGATCGCCTTTCGCCTGCCCGCGCGGATCTGGTCTTCGTTAACTCGGAGGACGGGATGCAGCTTAAGGTAAAGATTCCAGCCCCCAAGAACCTCCGCGCCGCCTTGTAACAATGCCTGCCGCGAGGGCGGAGTTGCGTAGCACGCCGCCGAATCCCACAGGGTGCAGGCAAGTACCTGCAGCACCTGCGGCGCGTGCACCTGATATACTACTGAAGAACTCGGCCGCTTGCTGCACCTTTCGACAACCAACTGGAATTGGGCGTGCTGGTCATTGCTTTTCACCAAACCTCGGTAGACTCATAGTGGCTTCTCCGAAATTCTCGGGCACGCCCTGCATCGAGTCTCTCCGGGATCTCGCTTCGTTACCTTTGTATTGCCTTTCTACCTCTCTGACGTTGCGGCACAGAAAATACAACACTGCCGCCATTCGGCGGTTCAGCGGTTCAGACCTGCGAACAAGTTGACGATCGGTTGCGCCTTGTTCAGCACATGATGCCTTCCGTTCAGGTTCGTGGAGGATCCTGATCGGGCGCTGATACCGCCGGAAAAGCGCGACTCCGAAGTATCGACATCCGGAACAGGCTGAACTGACCTGGTCGGGCCGGGGTCGTGTTCCGGGCTGGTTGATTGATGCGATCGGCCGCGATGTGAAGGGCATGAGCGCTTCGGAGCGCATCGAAGCTTACGAGCCATTCCGAATTGGGTAGTCACGCGTGATTTGTGACGTCGACGGCGGCGGCGATGTATCCGAGAACTGCGCTCCCCCGACCAGTTGATACGATTTGTGTGCCGGTAGCCGCGTGCTGCCCGGATTCCTTCGGCCTCATGCCAGTGTCGGGCCGCCGCCTCGCTTTCCTGTCGGCGTTGGATCTGCTGCAGAGTGATCACGCTGCTGACATCGCTTTGGTCATGCGAGCCTGTGCAGACTGGGTCAATGTCCCGGCCGCGAGGGTTCTGCCCTGCCCCCGACGGGCTGGATGATATCCACGCAGCCGCGCTGTGGATGTCCTGCGGAACACCCATTGGTGCGCTGATCGAGGTTTGCCGCCTCCGTTAAGGGCAGCGGTGCTGATCACCGCCGCGAACAGCACCGTAGGGCTGGCTGCAATCCAGATTGCCCGCACGGCAGGGGCGATCCCGATCTGCACCGTGCTGACCGAGAACCTGCGCCAGCCCGTGCTCGAGCGGGGCCGAGGCGGTCATTTTCATGCAGAGCGAGGGCCTCGCCCAAGGACTTCCTGCGGCGGCCCCGGATGGAATCGGCAAAGTGGTGATGTTGACGTAACCCTTCCGTGGACACGACGGTTTTGTCCGCGAAGTAGAGAAGCACGACCTGCGGACGCGCCCAGTTTTTCGGGACCAAGCCGCTTCATCGTCCCCGTTTTAGAGCGGCACGCCGTCAATCCCGCTCGGATCAAGCGTGGTACTCACTCCCGCGTGTTCGACCGCTGAGCGCGGGAGCGCTGTGTTGCACGACGCCTTTCCGAGGCTGCCGAACTGCCCCAGAATGGTCGTCATAATGGATCCTTGCTGTTGCGCGGGCTGTCAGGCGTGCCGCCTCCTGCGTCCTGTCCAAGGAGCTTGCGGATGCGAGTGCTGGTCCTGCCCGAGCGCCGCCGCTGCCCCTACGGGTAGATCACGCCGCCGATTGCCCGCCGTGGTTTGGTATTCGTCTCGGGAAGCGGGATGAATTCGGCCTCATCGCCTGGCACCGTGTCGAAGCGCCCGCGTCGCCATTCCTCCTGCGCCTGCTCGATCCGCTCCTTGCGCGACGAGACGAAGTTCCAGCAGATCCAGCGCGGCCCCTCCATCGGCTCGCCGCCGAACAGCATGACTCGCGCGGCGGTCGCGGCGCGGACGATGATCTGGTCCCCCGGCCGCAGCACCAGAAGTTGGGCGGGCGCGAAGCTCTGCCCCGCCACCTCGATCTCGCCCGAGATGGTGTAAAGCGCGCGCTCGGTGGCGGAGGGTTCGACGACGAAGCTGGCGCCGAGAGCGAGCTGGACATCGGCGCAAAGCGTCTCTGAGGCCGTCGCGAGCGGCGACCGAGCTCCGAAGGCCTGCCCGGCGATGAGCCGCGCCGTCATGCCTCCCTCTTCGATCACCGGCAGGGCCTCTGCACCGTGATGGACAAATCCCGGGTCGCTTTCCTCCTGCGCCTCTGGCAGCGCCACCCAAGTCTGGATGCCGAAGAGGCGCTGGCCGGTCCGCCGACGCTCCTCGTTTGTTCGTTCCGAATGAACGATGCCGCGCGCCGCCTTCATCCAGTTCACCGCCCCCGGCTCGATGGCGAGGTCGGTCCCAAGGCTGTCGCGGTGCCGGATCTGCCCTTCGAAGAGATAGGTGACGGTCGCCAGGTTGATATGCGGATGCGGACGCACGTCTATCCCCTGGTCGGTCAGGAACTCCGCAGGACCCATCTGGTCGAAGAAGATGAACGGACCCACCATCTGCCGCTTGGTCGATGGCAGCGCGCGGCGCACCTCCATCTCGCCGAGGTCGACCGCGCGGGGGATAATCAGCACTTCGATCGCATCGATCGTGGTGGGTACGCCGAGAGTGGGATCGGGGCACGGGCTCCAGCTCATCATTTGTCTCCTGTTCAGCGTTTCAGCACGTCCTGCCATTCGGGGTGGCGCGAGAACTGCGCCTTCGCGAACGGGCAGAGCGGGAGGATGGAACGACCTTCGGCGCGCGCATCCTCGACGGCGCGGCGGACAAGCGCCTGCCCCACCGAGCGGCCGCGCATCGCGTCGGGCACTTCGGTATGGTCGATGATGATCATCGTTTCGCCGGCGCGCGACCAGGTCATCTCGGCGTGCGCGCCGTCCAGCCGGACGACGTAGCGTCCCTTGGTTTCGCCTTCCTGGCGCTCGATCTGCAGGTCCTGGGGGTTTGATGTCGTCATGCTGGTCTCTCTGGAGTTGGCCGGGCGCGTTCACATCGGTCGCGGCCGGCGGGGAACGCCGGCGGGGCACTCGAGACGCGGGCGGTTCCAGCCGCCGCGATCGGCGGCCGCCCGATAGGTGCTCTCGAGAAAGGCCATGAGGGTGGCGTCGGGATCGGGCGCGCGCCGCACCGCATCGTAGGGCAGCACGAACTCGCCGAGCGTCGTGTCGAAATACGCTGCGTCGGGCGCCACGGCGGCCTCGCCGAAGCCCGGCGGCGTCGGATAGGCGTAGGAGTAGAAGGCAGGGAAATCGACCCCGCCGCCGCCCGGCCAGAAGCCGGCGGACGAGACCTCGTGACTGTAGGCCTCGCGGGTGACGTCATCGGGCAGTCCTGGTACTCCGCCGGGATGCAGTGGAGCCAATCGCCCCGAAAACCGTGTCACGGCCATGTCGAAGCTGCCCCAGAACAGATGGACGGGGCTGACCTTGCCGACGAACGAGGTGCGAAAGCGGGTCAGCACCCGATCAACGCAAACGCAGGCGCGGAAGAAACGGGTCACCGCTTCCGCATCATAGGGCCGCTCAACTTGATCCTCGGCGAACGGGATCGGGTCGGGAACTTCGTTCGGGATGCCGTGGAACTCGGCCGTGGCGCCAAGCGAGCGCAGTAGGTCGACGAAACGCATGTGAAAGGCGGCGACGGACATCGGGGCGAGATCGAACCGCGCGGATCGGCCATCGCTGGCCGCGCCGATCACCGCATGGTCCAGCAGGTCAAGGACAATCTCCACGCTGCCGGGACCATCGGGCACGGCACCGGTGGTGAAGCCGCGAGCGTTCACATAGAGCGTCGCGTGCCAGGAATGATTGACCCAAGGCGTCCGAGCCAGTCGGTACTTGCCGACGATCTGCGTATAGAGGTGCAGTGCCGAGCAGGTCTCGCGCCACGGCTCGTAGGGAATGTCCGGCCATGTCAGGCTCATCGGTTTGCTCCGCAGCCGCGACGGGTTTGATGAACGATAACCGGTCGCGGTCACAATAACAGGCGCTTCACTCGGCCGACAGCACCCGGGCGGCCATGAGGCGAATGGCGGCCTTCATGTCCTTGGTGGTGCAGTCCTCGCGCCCGCCGATTGGAGGCATGGCCGCGGTGCCGGTAACGGCGTTTTCCAGAACCGTCAGGCGGCGAGCGCGTCGACTGCGGCCTCGCCGCGTGCGATGGCGTCCTCGGCCCCGAAGGCCATCGCGTCGGCCGCGACGAACTCGACATCGGTGATGCCGAAGAAGCCGAGCATGTGGCGCAGGTATCCCGAAGCGAAGTCGATGTCCGAGCCGATCTTTGTGCCGTCGGATGTGTAGGCGACGATCGCGCGCTTGCCGGTCAGCAGGCCGACCGGGCCGGCTTCGGTGTAGCGGAACGTCTCCCCCTTGCGGGCAAGCTGGTCGATCCAGGCCTTGAGTTGCGCGGGCAGGCCGAAGTTGTAGACGGGGAGCGCGATGACAAGGACGTCGGCCGCCTTCACCTCGTCGAGCAGCGCGTCGGCATAGGCCGCCGTCGCCTGCTGGCTCTCGGTCCGCGCCTCGGTTGGTGTGTAGACCGCACCGAGCCATTGGCCATCGACGGGCCGGATCCCGGCCGCGAGGTCGCGCGTGGCGACGACAGCGTCCGGGTTGGCCGCGACAAGGCGGGCAATAATGCGGTCGGTCAGCCGGCGCGAGACGGCGGCATCGCCCTTGATGGAGGACTCGACGCGAAGGATGTTGGTCATGTCTGGTGCTCTGCTTTGGTGGTGTTGCGTGTTGAAACAGACATAGGCGCCGCCGCACTTCACAGGAACAGGCGCACTCTTGCATTCACTGTTGCGCGGTGCGTAACAATATCTGCATGGGCGAACTCGAATCCATCCGGGTCTTTCTGGCTGTGGTCGATCAGCAGAGCTTTGCCGGGGCCGCCCGGCAGCTCGGGCTGACGCCCCCCTCGGTGACCCGGACCATCGCCGCGCTGGAGGATCGGCTCGGGGTGCAGTTGCTGGTGCGCACCACGCGGCAGGTCTCGCTGACCTCGGCCGGGGCGGTCTATGCTGCACGCGTCGCGCCACTGGCGGAGGGGCTGGCCGAGGCCGCGCAGGAGACGCGCGAGGCGCAGGGCATCACCTCGGGGCTGATCCGGGTCAGCGCGCCGGTGTCGCTTGGGGTGCAGGTGCTGCCCGCAGTGCTGTCACAGTTCGCGACCCTTTACCCCCAGACGCATGTTGCGCTCAGCCTGTCGGACAGCTTCGTGGACATCGTCGAGGAGGATTACGACCTCGCCATCCGCATCTCGGGGCCGCCAGAGGACAAGTCCACGATCTGGCGCAAGATCAGCCCGGTGCCCCGGGTGCTGGTCGCCGCGCCTGACTACCTGACCGCGCGTGGCGTGCCCGAAGACCCGGGGGACCTGGCGGCGCACATCTGCCTCGCCTACCGGTCGGACGCCCGCGACGAGGTGTGGGACCTGTCGAAGGGCGCCTCGCGCCGCAGCCACCGCGCGACGGGTCGGTTCAGCGCCAACAATGGCGACGTGCTGGCGCGGCTGGCTGTGAACGGCGAGGGCATTGCCCTGCTGCCCCGCTTCATCGTCGCGGACGACCTTGCCGACGGGCGTCTGGCCGAAATCCTGCCCGACTGGACCGCGCCCGAGATCTGGCTGACGCTCTATTATCCGCCCTACGAGCGGCTGCCCTTGAAGGTCGCGACCTTCTCCGACTTCTTCGAGACCTACGTCACGGAAACCCAGCCCTTGTAAGCAAGCAGAGGACAAGCCCGATGTCGTCATTTCAACACGAGTTCGCCCTGTCCCAGCATGCCCTGCGGGTGCGCTTCGGGCCGGGGGTTCGGCGTGACACGGGCGCCGAGGTCGAACGGCTGGACTGCTCGCGGGTGGCCATGCCGGGCTTGACCCCGCGCGCTTGAACAGAGGCGAGTTTCAGACCGTTTACTGTCCACCTTCGTGTGTCACCCGGAAGATCGTGCCGTTCGCGTCGTCGCTGACCAGCAGGTTTCCGTCAGGCAGGACCGCGATCCCCGTGGGCCTGCCCCAGACCTCAGCCTCGTTCACGGTGAAGCCGGTCATGAAATCCTCGTAGACGCCGGTGGGCTTGCCGTTCTCCATCAGCGCACGGACGACCTTGTAGCCGGTGCGGACCTCGCGGTTCCATGATCCGCGCATGGTCGCGAAGATGCCGTGATATTCGTCGGGGAAGGCATCGTCGGCGTAGAAGACGAGCTGCATGGTGGAGGAATGGGCCTGCAGCAGCACTTCGGGCACAATGGCCTTCTCCGCCAGGCCCGGTCGCTCGCCCGCGTGGGCCGGGTCCTCGTTGTCGCCCGCGTAATACCAGGGCCAGCCGTAGAAGCCGCCGTCCTGCACCGAGGTGATGTAGTCGGGCGCGAGGTTCGGGCCGATGTGGTCGCGTTCGTTGCCCGTGCACCACAGCGTGCCGCTGTCGGGCTGCACCGCCATGCCCGAGCAATTCCGCAGTCCGGTTGCGAAGTTCCTCAACTCGCTCCCGTCGGGGTTCATGACCCGGACGACGGCGCGATTCTCTTCGTCGCCCCACGCCGCGCCGGTGCCATGGCTCGCCTCCCACGCCGCGATCTCCTCGGGCGGCTCGTCAGGCATCGCGCCCGCCACGTTCGAGGCCGAGCCGATCGAGACGAAGATTTTCGAGCCGTCCGGGGTCGAGGCGAGGTCGCGTGTCCAGTGTCGCTCCGTCGGAATATCGGGGACGATGACCTCGGCCTCGCCCGAGGCTGTCCGGTCGCCTTCGGCGTAAGGATAGCGGACGACCTGATTGGCCGCCGCAACATAGATGTATTCAGGGTTTTCCGGCGGGTGGAACAGAATGCCGAAGGGGCGGTCCAGCTCCTCCGCGAAGACCTCGGGCGTGGCCGGAGCCTGAGCATCGGCCGGAAAGACCGAGACGCGGCCCGCCTCGCTTTCGGCCACGAAGATGTCGCCGTTGGGGGCAATACGGATGACGCGGGGCTGGGACAGGCCGGTGGCGAGAACCTCGACCGAGAAGCCCTCCGGCACCTGCGGCAGCGTTCCTTCGGGCCGGTCCACCAGCGTGGGTGCATTCTCGAAGTCCGGCGCCTCGGGGTCGTTCTCGGCATGGCTGGGCGCCGGCAGGTCAGTGGCTGTGATGTGGCGCCGGAGGCCGGGACGGTTGTCCTCCGCGGTGCCGAAGGCGGCCTCGCCCGTCAGGACCTCCTGCGCGTGCAGCGGTGTCATGAGCACGAGAGTCAGTGGAACGCTCGTCAGTATGGTCGATACGCGCATAGGATCCTCCCCAGGATGTCCTGCTGTTCAGCCGACAATGAGCGAATGACCAAACGTCATTCATCCCTCGAAAGTTCCTCATATGCCCCGCACCCGTCAGGCGCATGATGTCAGGAGAAAGGGCGCGCTCTGATCTGCCACACCACACGTTGGAACCCTGGGCTGCTTTCGATAATTGCGACCAGCGCAACAATCAATTCCATTGATTGAGCATTCTGCCCGTTCTGCTTCGCCTCTATCTTGCCTGCAACGGAACAATGCAGCGACGAGGCAGCCATGCTGACGGAGATCAAGGGCCTGCATCACGTCACCTCGATGGCGGCGGATGCCCAGCAGAACAACGACTTCTTTACCCGGACGCTCGGCCTGCGGCGGGTCAAGAAGACCGTGAACTTCGACGCACCCGAGGTGTATCACCTCTATTACGGGGACGAGACCGGCTCGGCCGGCACTGTCATGACCTATTTCCCCTTCCCCCACATCCGGCGCGGCCGTCCCGGCACCGGCGAGGTCTCCGAGACCCTGTTTGCGGTGCCGCGGGTCTCCCTGGACTACTGGAAGGACCGGTTCGCGGCCGAGCGCGTGGCGGGCGTCCAGGAAGACGAGCGGTTCGGCGAGAAGCGCCTGCGGTTCCAGGGACCCGATGGCGACGGCTTCGCGCTGGTCGAGGTCGAGGACGACCCCCGTGCCCCTTGGGATCGCGGCACGGTTCCCGCCGACGCGGGCGTGCATGGCTTCCGCGGCGTGAACCTGCGGCTGCGCGATGCTGGCGCCACGGCCGAACTGCTGCGGTTCATGGGCTACGAGGCTGCCGACACGCAGGGCGCCACCACGCGGTTTGCCATTGCCGGCAACGGCGCCGACTACATCGATGTGGAAACCCTTTCGGTGGCCGAGCCGGCCCGCCAAGGCGCGGGATCCGTTCACCACGTCGCCTTCGCCGTCGAGGATCGCGCGGCGCAGCTGCGGGTCCGCGAGGCGCTGATGGACACGGGCTACAACGTGACCCCGGTGATCGACCGCGACTATTTCTGGGCGATCTACTTCCGCACCCCCGGAGGCGTGCTGTTCGAGATCGCAACCCACGAGCCCGGCTTCGATCGCGACGAGGACACCGCGCATCTGGGTCAGGTGCTGAAGCTGCCCCAGCAGCACGCCCATCTGCGCGCACAGCTTGAACAGCTGCTGCCCGCGATCCGGGACTGAGCCGCGATGTCGATCGATCTCTATTATCATCTCGCCAGGCCCGGCGTAACCAACGCGCCGCTGGTCTTCGCCTTCCACGGCACCGGCGGGGACGAGCACCAGTTCACCGGGCTGATCGGGCAGATCCTGCCCGAGGCCGGCATCGTCGCCCCGCGCGGCGATGTCCTCGAACACGGCGCCAACCGCTTCTTCCGCCGCCGGGCCGAGGGCCTCTACGACATGGAGGACCTCGGGGCGCGCACCCAGCAAATGACCGCGTTCCTGCGCGCCCACGTCGCGGCCAATCCCGGCCGCCCCGTCTTCGCACTGGGCTATTCGAACGGCGCGAACATCCTCGCCGCGGTCCTGTTCGGGGCGCCCGATCTCTTCGACCGCGTGGCCCTGATGCACCCGCTGATCCCCTGGACGCCCGCGGACCAGCCGGGCCTCGAGGGCAAGCAGGTGCTGCTGACCGCCGGCCGCCACGACCCGATCTGCCCGCTACCGCAGACCGAGGCGCTGATCGACTGGCTCAGGACGCAGGGCACGCGCCTCGAGGTCGCGCTGCAAGACGGCGGCCACGAGATCACGCAGTCGGAACTGAACCAGCTCACGGCTTACCTGCGCCGGGACTGACACGCACCAACCTTACCAACATCGAAGACTGCGCACGACGCGCGCCGATCATGAAGGATGACCCCATGACCATGCTCCAACCTTACCAGCCTCATCTCCTCAGCCTGCTGCGGGCCGTCACCGGCCTTGTCCTCTTCAGCTACGGCACCCAGAAGATCCTGGGCTTCCCGGCCGCGGACGCGGTTCCGCCCGCAGGTTCGCTGCCCTGGATCGCGGGCGTGCTGGAACTGACCCTGGGATTCCTCCTCCTGATCGGGCTATGGACCCGCGTCTCGGCCTTCGTGCTGTCGGGACTGATGGCCTTCGCCTACTTCATCGCCCATGCGCCGCAGGGCTTCTATCCGGCCCAGAACGGCGGCGTGGCCGCGATCCTGTTCAGCTTCGTCTTCCTGTATCTCGCGGCTGCCGGCCCAGGCCCGGTCAGCATTGACGCGAAACGCACCGAGGCCTGATGCACACGAGGGGCGATGCGGACCAGTTGGTCTGGCAGCGCTTCTGCCTGGAAGAGGCGTCAGCCGACTGGTCGCCGGCATTCCAGATACGGCGGATCACGGGCAGGAAGCTCATGAGAGTGAAGGTCATGAGAGTGAAGCCGGTCACATGACACGCCTGCCACCTATTTGCTGAATGCTGCGACGAAGCAGATGAAGGACCCCAGAAACAACTGCGGCGCGTCGATTCACCGATGCGACGCACTTCATTATTCGACGACCGTTGCGAGTCTTCATGTTCTGCAACTCAGAATGCGTCAGAGTTGACCCCCAAGCGAGCCAAGTGTCGAATTGCAGCTCTTTGAATTCCGGGAATTTCAGATCGCCCCTCGCGCAGCTGCCCCGCCCAGCATTTCTGCCACCCGGCTCATCAAGTCCCGGATGACGATGGTTCGGCGTCCCGTTCCCCATCCATACCGGTTCTCGGCTTTCCATGGAGGGAGACGCCGCATGCAAGGCTCGGGGTCGGTGACGCACGAAGGTTGAAGGTTCACTCGCGCGGACCGCCGAGGCTGGATTACACCCCCATCACGCCCGGCCGAGCCCATCAGCACTTCGCCGATGCGGGGCTGACGTGCAGCAGTCTCGGACTTTTCCGCCGCGTGACGGAACGGCAGAACGCCCACCGCTGGTCTCGACAGCGGCCGCGGTTTCGGCGATCCTGCTCCTTCGACGAGCCGATGCGCCGTGCGCGCTCACACCCTGCCATGCGGGAACCGCTTCCGGCCAGTGCCGGCAATGCGCGGTCTGTGGGCCCCCGAGGTCCCGGGAACACTCGTCGCCTGCGATCATTCACTTCAATCGTGAGGACAGCATGGGTGTGCTTCGCTCTGTCATTCTTTCCTGCGCGCTCGGGCTTGGCGCCGCGGCCGCGCAGGCCCAGACCCTCTACTTCTCGGCCATTCCGGACGAGGACCAGACCGCGCTGGTCGAGCGCTTCTCCAAAGTCGCCGACTATCTCGAGGCCGAACTGGGCGTCGATGTCGCGTTCACGCCGGTAAAAAGCTACGCTGCCGCCGTGACCGCGTTTCGCAACGACCAGGTGCAGCTGGCATGGTTCGGCGGGCTTTCCGGGGTGCAGGCGCGCCTGCTGGTGCCGGAGGCGCGGGCGATCGCGCAGGGCGCCGAGGATACCGCCTTCGTGACCTACTTCATCGCCAACAGCGAGACCGGCCTCGGCGAGGGCGCGGAATTCCCGATCGAGGCCAAGGGCCTGAGCTTCACCTTCGGCGCCAAGACGTCAACCTCGGGCCGGCTGATGCCGGAGCACTGGATCCGCGAGAAGACCGGCGAGGCTCCCGAGCAGTTCTTCGGCCGGGTCGGTTTCTCGGGCGACCACTCGCAGACGCTGAGGCTGGTCGCGTCGGGCGCGTGGCAGGTCGGGGCTCTGAACTACGCGGTCTACGACAAGGCGGTGGCGGACGGCGCGCCCGAGATCCGGACGACGACGGTGATCTGGCGCACACCGCCCTACCCCGACTACAACTGGACGATCCGCGGCGACGTGGACGAACGCTTCGGTGACGGCTTCGCCGACCGCGTTCAGGCGGCGCTGCTGGGGATGAGCGACCCCGACCTCCTGGCGAGCTTTCCGCGCGAGAAGTTCATTCCCGCGACGAACGAGGATTACGCACCGATCGAGGCCACGGCCCGGGCCCTCGACCTGCTCGAATGACCCTGCCGCTCATCGACCGGGAGTCGCTCGGATACGGCGCGACGGTAGTCCTGTCGGGGATCAGCTTTGCGCTGGCCCCCGGCGAGCGGGTCGTGCTGCTCGGCCGCTCGGGGGCAGGCAAGACGACGCTGCTCGGCACCATCCACGATCGGCTGGTCGCGGCGCGCACGCGGGTCGCACTGGTGCCACAGGACCATGCACTGGTGCCTCAGTTGTCGGTGGTGAAGAACACGCTGATGGGGCGGCTCGATGACCATGGCGCGTTCTACAACCTGACCAATCTGGTCCGGGTCCGGCAGGCGGATCGCGGGTTGATCCTGCCGATCCTGGGGGATGTAGGGCTGGAGCCCGAGGCCGAGCGCCCGGTCGAGGGGCTCTCGGGCGGGCAGAAGCAGCGCACCGCGCTGGCCCGCGCCTTCTTCCGCGGGGGCGAGGTGTTGATCGGGGACGAGCCGGTCTCGGCCGTGGACGAGCGCCAGGCGGCGGTGCTGCTGGCGCAGATCGCGGCGCGCTTTCCTTCGGCAGTGCTGGCCCTTCACGACGTGACGCTGGCGCTGTCCTTTGCCACCCGGGTGATCGGGCTGAAAGGCGGCGCGGTCATCTTCGACGCGCCCCCGGCCGAACTGTCCCGCGGGCGGATCGAGGCGCTTTATGCAAGCTGACCGGATCACCCGCGGGCAGGTCGCGGCGCTGTTTCTGATCCTCGCCGCGGCCGCCCTGCCGTTTGCCGATCTCAGCCTGGCCGGGCACGATCCGTGGGACGCGCTGCGGCGGATGGCGATGGGGTTTCTCGCCCCGGATTTCGCCGCGGTCGAGAACATCGGACGGACGCTCTGGCTGACCCTCATGTTCGCCATCGCCGGCGTCGCGGCCGGAGGTATCGGCGGGCTGATCCTTGCCCCCTTCTACGACCATCGCGGCGTCCGGGCGCTCTGCATCGCGCTCCGCTCGGTCCACGAGCTGTTCTGGGCGCTGATGCTCATGCAGGTGCTGGGGATCGGCGCCGGCACGGGGGTGCTGGCCATCGCCCTTCCCTATGCCGGCATCTTCGCCAAGGTCTTCGCCGAACAGCTCGACGAGATCGACCAGCGCCCCTCGCGCATGCTCGCCCCGGGGACGGATGCGCTGTCGCGGTTCCTTTACGCGCGGGCGCCGCTCGCGCGGCAGGCGATGAGCAGCTACACGCTCTACCGGCTGGAATGTGCGCTGCGCTCCAGCGCGGTTTTGGGCTTCATCGGCCTGCCGACACTGGGCTTCCAGCTCGACAGCTTCTTTCGACAGGGGGACTACGGGGCGGCCTCGGCGGTCATGGTGATCTATGTCGCGCTGATCGCCTCCATCCGGCTGTGGATGCGGTGGCGGCTGGCGCCCCTCTGGGTGCTGGCGGCCGTGGTGTCGCTCGCGACGCTGAAAAGCCCGCCGATGGGTGGGGGCGCGATCTGGCGCTTCCTGACCACCGACATCGTGCCCGCGCCGCTGCGGACCGGCGACTGGGCCGGCTTCGCGGACTGGCTGGGGCGGCTTCTCACGACCGAGATGCTGCCGGGGATCGCCGCCACCCTCATCTGCGCCCAGATCGCGCTGGCCCTGACCGGGATGCTCGCCTTCCTCTCCTTCGGGGTGATCGTGGCGCGGGTCGCAGGCCGCGTCGGGGCAGCGGCAGGTCACCTGGTCCTGGTCATTCTGCGGTCATTCCCGGAATACATGCTGGCCTATCTGTTCCTGCAGATCCTCGGCCCCTCGATGCTGCCGGCGGTGCTTGCGCTTGCGCTGCACAACGGCGCCATCATCGCCCATCTGGTCGGCCGCCAGGCCGGGGCCATGACCGGCCAACTGCGCGCCGACGCGCCGCGCGGAGCCACGCTCTGGGGCTACGAGCTCGCGCCGCGGCTGTTCGGCCCGTTTCTGGCACTGTGTCTTTACCGCTGGGAGATCATCGTCCGCGAAACGGCCGTGATGGGATTGCTGGGCATCGCCACACTCGGCTTTTTCATCGACAGCGCAGTCGCCGAGCTGCGCCTCGACCGGGCGATGGTCCTGCTGGTCGCCGCCGGGCTGCTGACCGCCGCGATCGACAGCATCTCGCGCCTGGTCAGACGGCGCATCGGCCCGGCTGGCAGCCGAGCGCTCCCGCACGAGGCACGGCTCCGAAGTGGCGGGCCGAGTTACACGACCGCCTGGTGAACGCTCGTGATTCTTGGAGTTCTTGCCGAACGTCCGCGCGGCACCATGCGCAGGATGCACCGCCACTGACCTCATGCAACTCTCCCCCAGCCCCGCCAAGGCGGGCCTGAAACAAGGTCATCTCATGAGTGCGACTGACACCTCTCAGCCGCCTATCAGCGGCGAGGAATGGCGCACGCGACAGTGGCAATGGCCGGGCCCGTGATCCTGTGCAGGGGACCAAATCTCTTCTCAGTTGCGTAGCGCCCTTGGATTTGAAGTCCGTCGCTGAGCAATTCAACGCGTCGTGCTCCAATCCCTGAAAGGTTTCGCGCCCTGAGCCGGCACCGCGCCTGCCTCGGCCCCATCAGAGCTCCGACCGGCGTGGGATGAGCCAAATGCCGTTTTTACAACACTTTCAACTTTTGCGGGCAAATGCATTGTGGTGTTTGTAACGTGTCTTCCCCGGTCCACGCGCGCGGAGTGGCGGGCTTGACGGAAACACCGAAGCGAGAGGCTCGAGACTGCATGGAAACGGCTCCGGACATGCGTCCATACGATCGTGTGCTGCAGTCCGCAGCCGAGCAGATGGCCGCGGCGGCGCCGCAGCCTGATCTCGCGCGCGCGGCAGAGGACGCCGAGGTCCCGCTTGAAGAGGCGCAAGCCTGGTTTGCCGATGCTTATGCCCTGAGTGCAGCCGTCATCGAACAGCAGATGGTACTTCTGACGGACCACCTGGTCCGCCGTGCGTCCGCCGCGCCACAGGATGACGTTGTCGCCCAGCTTCGCGAATTGAGCCACGCTTATGTCGAATGGTTCTTCGACAATCCGGTCGGCGGGCGCCTGCTGGTCACCCCACCGGCGATGGCGACCGTGTCGGAACACGAGGTGAGCCGGTTTTCCACTGCGATCTATGATCTTGCCCGGGCGATGATGGAGCGGGCCCGCGATACCGGGATGATCAGGGCCGACATCGACATCGCTGAAGTGATGCTGACCATGCGGACGCTGACGCTCGGCATCGTCGTGCTGCAGGATATGGACCATACGCGCCTCTGGGGAAACCCGGGCGACCCGCGCGCAGCACTGACGCGCATGATGAACAGCTATTTCGACATGGCGATGTCCAAAGCCTGAGCAAGGACGTAGCCGGACCTCACCACGCAGTACCCGAGAGGTCGTCGACCCTGAACGGGCGGAAACCGGGCTCCTGGACATCCTGTCATCCGAAGTCGGGGAAGTAGCTGACCTGCCGCATCAGCGCGTCCGCGCTCCGCGACGATTGGTTCTGTAACTTTCTCACGCTTGGCCGCGCACGGGTAACTATGGAGCTTTGGCTGACCCGGGCGCGTTTGCACATCCCCCGCCTGCCAAGCCAATCCCGTTTTCAGTGCGAACGTTGCGCGGGTTCCCGCGCAACCGGGATCGAAACTTCCAAGACGGCCAAATTTCCGTCATACTAAAGGTTGAATCGAGTTCCGCGGCAACTTCAGATTGGGGTCCGCATGGTCGGGGGTAACGTCCGAGTGGAAGCCGTCGCAGAGTTCACCACCGACATGGTGGACACGCTGCGAGACTACTTCCAGAGCTATGCCGTCGGGGGTGTGGTGTCCTTGGAGGTCAGCACGCATGGTCTCTGGCTGGTCAATCCGATCGGAGGACGGCAGTTCCTTGGGCTTGCGCGTCTTCCAGATAGCACCCCTAAAGTATTGGCGAGTTGACGCCGCTTCTCTGCTGAACAAGGTCGAGGCCCCGCCGCGGTCGACCGGCGCCGCGACACCGCAGAGTCTGTCCTGAAGAAACGCCTGCCCTGCTCCTGATTTCCCGCCCCTCACCCGCCATCCCGGTCGGGTCATCATCAGTCAATTCAACCCAAGTCTCCTTTCGACCCCGTCAACTGGTCCCATTTCTCAGCGAAGAGCATCCAGGCCGTCGGCTCAACCGAGCCACCCGAAGCCCGGTGCCTGCTCCGACATGAACTTCCGGACGACCTCGAAGAGGATGAAGGTGCCGACGACCCACAACGTCGCGGCCACCCCAACGCGCGATCTTCTAAGGCCACCCGAGCGCTCGCGAGCCGATCTCCTGCTAACCGCGATTACCTGCGTGTGCGGGGATGGACCAGCCGAGGAGGGCGCGCCGGTTGCCGGGTCGACCTGTTCCCCGCGTGCGCGGGGATGAACCGTGGGACATCGCCCCGCTGCCCTGCGCGCGGCGCTGTTCCCCGCGTGCGCGGGGATGAACCCCGACTGGTCATGGGGAAACTGCCCCAGGACACCTGTTCCCTCCGGTGGTCTGCTATCCGGTCGGGCGCCTGCCGCGGCCCGATCTCGCGCGCGACGAGGCCGTGCGTGGCGACCTCACTGGTATGGCTTTGACGCGTTCGGAGGCAGCGTGCGGTCGTGTCCGGCGCTCTCGGCAGGCACCCTGGCGAAATGTGGCTGCGACCGTCGTCCGGAAAGACAGAAAGACAGACACTCGTTGACAGTCGGGGGGTTCGGATGGAGCGCTCTGTCCGGGACGGTGTTCGATCGGCGAGGCCGCCCGTCAGGGGTCGGGCTCTCCCACCGGCCGGAGCCTCGTCGGGGTCGTCGCCGGACGAACTCGCCAACTCCTTGCAGAAGCTCGGAGCCGTCGATCCAGGCCCGAGGACGGCCGCCTGGTCGGGGCGCGCGCCTGAGGCGCCACGTGGAAAGAGGCAGTTGGCAGTGCGGGATCAGCCGTACCGCGCCGCAGACCGGGGCAGGCGGTACGGGGTTGCGGTGATCGTACCGCGGCTGAACGGCCGGGAGCCGCACCTCCGGCGTGGCAGGAAGTTCGTGGTCGAGCAAAGCGAAGTAGCGAGAGAGGTGCCGATGGGCCCGGTGACGACTTCCATCGAAGACAGATCAGGGAAGCGCAGCGAGGAACGACTTCACCACCTCAGCCGAGTTCTTCGACGCGAGGCTCAGGAAGGTCACCATCTCGTTCTCGCCCTCGCCGCCGCCTGCACGGTCCGAAAGCGAGCGGAAGGCGATGAAGGGAACCTCGTTTGCGTAGGCGACGTGCGCCACCGCGGCGCTCTCCATGTCGAGGACGCGAGCCTCAAATGTGTCGAAGACGAATTCACGGAAGGGGGCATTGTCGACGAAGGTCATACCGGACACGCCGTTGCCGCCGACAACAACCTCCGGCGCTTTCGACAAGCACGCGTTCTCCGGGTTGCACGCGACGAGGTCTACCGCCTTCGCAACCTCCCGCGCCGTTTCAAGCAGGGCCGGGTCGACCTCGAACCAGAACTTCGTCTCGGGCTCGGCGGAGCGGCTGCTCAGGACGGTGACCGCGCGAGTAAACATCATCCCGTAGTTCGGGAACTCCGAGCTCATCCACGGCGGCAGCGCAAACTCCCCGTCCGTCTCGCGCGCAAAGACGCCTTCGAGATATTGCCCCCACTGCTCGGGGACGACCACGTCGCCGATATGGAGCGTGGGGTCGACGCCGCCGGCAATTTCGGAGAAGACGATCCGGTCGATGTCGAAATGGTCGAGCGCAAGCTGTGTCGTCATCGCGGCATTCACCATCGAGATGCCTGAGAGGAAGAGCACCACGTGCTGCCCTTCGAGCGTCCCCGAGATGAACCTGTTGCCATTGAGGACAGTTTCCTCAGCATTCTCGAGGTCCGCCTGAAGGGCGATCCATTCGGGCTCGAATGTAGAGATCACCGCAGTCACCGGCGAGTCCTGTGCCGCGAGTGGGCTGGTCCACGCAGCGAACACCAGGGCAAATGGAACAAGGCGCATGCTCAGGCTCCTGGCCGATGGTCAGCTTCGACGGCGCCTGCATCGAAATACTGCTTCGGAAATCGCCGTTCAAGCTGCTGCCGCGCGGCGCCGTAAAGCCAAGCCAGCACTCTGCCCCAATCCAGATCAGGGACAACGTGGAATGGGTTTGGCCTCGTGCTCGCGATGATCCGCGATCATGACTTCGATCCGCGGTCAAGCATCGCCAACGCCCGAGTGGATGAAGAATTCCATCTCGTGCATTTTTGACTCTTCAGGTCCAGAACTTCTTCGCATGAAGCAGCTTTCGAGAGGCCTGCTCGGCAGCCATCAACAGCGCCTTTTTCGATCCGGGAGGGGTCAGGAATCCGCTTTCGGGGTGATCAGCAACGCCAAGGCGCTGCAATACCATCGGTGCAGCGGACAGATCGTTCAACGCTCCCAGTTGATCCTGCAGGTCACCCAATAGAGCGGCGAATCGCTGAAGCCTTCTTGGTCGGTCGTCCTTGAACAACCCGGAGAAGAAATCGGTCGCATAGCGCAGTTTCTTGGCGTCCCTGCGCAATTCGTGCCGCGTCTCATCTTCCAAGTGGGTCAGATTCCGACCGCCTTTTTTCACCTTGCGCCGCAACCGTCCCAAGGCTTCGCCAGCGAAATCCTGTGCGGGCATGTGGCGCACTGCCTCTGTCCCGGGGTCTGACAACCAGTCGCCTCCTGCGATCCACTCTGCCAGATCCAGCATCAGGGCGCGCGCGCGGTCGGAAGCAAGCGCCCCGGCCACCCTGTCAAAGGCCGCCTCAGGCATACCAAGCGAACGTGGCGCCTGATCCGCGTAACGACGACCGGGACGCCCTTGCCGATGGAGCTGCAGATGGTCCGGCACATCAAGCGGCTCCTCGCCTTCGTGGCGCAGTATCAGCGTGGCCGCCGTGTGCAGGTCGGCGGCTCTGTCGAGGAGCTGCCGCCGGCGTCGGAGATCAGGTTCGCCGTCATGTCGTCCTCGGATCAGGGGCACGGGACGCCAAGCCGGGCTGCGGGACCAGGCGCAATATTTCGCCGTTGCCGATGCCGCGTGCGGCCATCGTAGCCGGGTCGTGACCTTCGTGCAGGCAGCGCAGGCAGCCGGACCATGCCCCATGCCCGAAAGCGAGAACCGGCCCGCCCCGGATGGTGGCAGCGCGCGCCAGCACGGCGGCGACCCGCTCGACGAAGGCGGAGAACGGTTCCCCCAGCGGCAGGTCCTGCGGTGCGGCGCGCCAGCGGCCGGGATGAGCGGCCTCGAGATCCGACCAGAGCTGCCCCTCGAACCCGCCGAAATCGAGCTCGGCCATCTCCGGCAGGATAGTCGGAGCATCGAACCCGAAGAGCGCCGCCGTCTGGCGAGCTCTGAGCGCCGGCGAGGACCAGACGGCGCCGAACGCGACGCCCGCCAGCGCCGCCCGCCCAGCGGCGAGCGTCTGCCGGTCCGCGTCGCCGATCGGCTCGTCGAGCGCCACGTCGCATCGCCCCTGCAGCCGCCCCGCGGCATTCCAGGGCGTGCGGAAATGGCGGATGAACCAGAACTCGGCCATGGGTCAGACCAGCAGCGGCGCGTTGGTGCTGTCGACCCGCAGCCCGACGGCCGAGCCAGGCTCGCGTGGGGTGCCGCCGGTGGCGTGCAGCGTGTCGACGATGATGGTGCCGTCGGCCGTCTCGACCAGGTACCGGATCTGGCTGCCCAGGAACTCGCGATGACGGACTGTCCCCGGAATGATGTCTGCGCCCTCCTCCGCATCCGTCAGCGAGATATTCTGCGGCCGCAGGACGATCCTCTGCGCCCCCGCCACCGGTGCCCCGATGTGCAGCAGATGGCCACTGGCTGTCCTGAAGGCGCCGTTCTCGATCCGCCCCTTGAGGATGTTCGCGGTGCCGAGGAAGCCGGCGACGAAGCCGTTGGCCGGACGGTCGTAGAGTTCCTGCGGCGTCCCGATCTGCTGGATCACGCCGCCGTCGAGCACGGCCATTCGGTCCGAGGTGGTGTTCGCCTCCTCCTGGTCGTGGGTGACGAAGATCGTGGTCAGCTGCAGCTTGCGCTGCAAGGCAAGAAGCTCGCGGCGCATCTGCACCCTGAGCGCCGCGTCGAGGTTCGAGAGCGGCTCGTCGAGCAGCAGCACCCGCGGCTCGACCGCGATGGTCCGCGCAAGCGCCACCCGCTGCTGCTGCCCGCCCGAGAGCTGCGACGGCATCCGGTCCGCCAGTTCGGCAAGGCCCACGAGCTCCAGCGCGGCCTGCACCTTGGGGCCGATCTCGCGCCGCGGCAGCCGCCGCTCCTCGAGCCCGAAGGCGACGTTGGCCCGGACGTTCATGTGCGGCCAGAGCGCATAGGACTGGAAGACCATGCCCACGTCGCGCTTCCAGGGTGGCAGGTCCAAGACATCACGCTCGCCGATCAGGATACGTCCCCGCGGACGCGGGCCGAACCCCGCGATTGCCCGCAGCAGCGTCGACTTGCCCGAACCCGACGGGCCGAGGAAGGCGAAGAACTCGCCCGGCCGGATCTCCATGTCGATCCCTTCGAGCACCTTCGTCGGGCCGAACGAGAGGTGTACGTCCTCGATGCGGATGCCGGCGGTCTGTCGTGTCATGTCGTCCGTTCCTCGAGGAGTCACTGTTGGGCGCCCGGCGCGGCGGCCCTGCGGCGGCGATCGCGCTCGATGATGCGCTGCGAGAGGTATGTCCCCACGCCGACGATGATGACGGCCAGGATTCCGAGCGCCGCGCCGGGGCCGCGCCCGGCCGCCGATTGCATGTACAGATAGATGCCGTAGGCCAGTGGCGCCTCGCTCGACCGCGAGACGAGCATGATCGTCGCCGAGAGCTCCACCGCGGCCGTGGCGAAGCTGGTGACGAACCCGGCGAGAATGCCGCCCGTCATCAGCGGCACGGTGATCCGCCGGATCGTGCTCGACCGCTTGGCGCCGAGGCTCTCCGCCGCCTCCTCGAGCGACAGGGAGATCTGCTGCAGCGCCGCCATGCAGGCGCGCAGGGCGTAGGGCAGTCGCCGGATCATCAGCGCAACGATGATGATCCCCCACCAGCTGGCCATCGGCCCCATCCCGAAGGGCAGCTGGATGCCGTGGAACATCCGCAGGTAGCCGATCCCCAGAACCACCCCAGGCACGGCCAGAGCCGCGGTCGCCATGTAGTCGAGCCAGCGCCTGCCGGGCAGGCCGGTGCGGATGACGATGTAGGCGATCGCCGTGCCGAGGATGACGTCGAGGAGCGCCGCCGTACCGGCATAGAGGATCGTGTTGTAGATGTACTGCGTGGACTGGGTGAAGACGGTCTCGAAATGCTGCAGCGTGAACCCGTCGGGAAGCGGGCTGAACGACCAGATCGTGCCGAACGCAAGCAGCGTCAGCCCCAGATGCGGCGACAGCACCAGCGCCAGGATGAACAGGATCACGCCGTAGGCCAGCACTTTCTCGCGCGTTGAGAGGTCGCGCTTGGCCAGCCCGCCGCCGCCCTTCTGCGTCGTCGCGTAGTCCTTGCCGCGCATGAACAGAAGCGACGCCCAGAGCGAGAACACCGAGAACGCCACGAGGATGAACGAGATCACGTAGCCCATCGGGTCGTTGATGCCGACGCCGGTGATGCGCAGGTAAGCCTGCGGCGCGAGCATGGTGTTGACGTTCAGGAGCAGCGGCGTGCCGAGGTCGTCGAAGACCTTGATGAAGACCAGCGCGGCGCCGGCCAGATAGCCCGGCATCGCCAGCGGGAACACGATCCGGCGGAAGAGTCGCAGCCCCGAGGCGCCGAGGTTCTGCGCCGACTCCTCCATCGAGCGGTCGATGTTGCGCAGTGCCGCAGACAGGTTGATCAGGATGAACGGGAAGTAGTGGATCGACTGGACCAGGATCACGCCGTTCAACCCCTCCATGAAGGGGATCTTGAAGCCGAGATACTGGTCGAGCAGCAGGTTGACGCTGCCGTTCCTCCCGAAGAGCAGCGACATCGCCACGGCGCCGACGAAGGGCGGCATGATCAGCGGGATGAAGCCCAGGCTCTGGATCAGCGCGGCGCCGGCGAAGTTGAAGCGCGTGGTGATATAGGCCAGCGGCAGCGCGATGACGGTCGCCACCACCACGGACATCGCCGAGACGTAGAACGAGTTGTAGAAGCTCTGCCGGAACAGCGTCGAGCGGAAGAAGTCCTCGAAGTTCTGCAGGGTCAGCGTTCCGGTGCGCGCGTCGAGGAAGGCGACATAGATCACCTGCGCAACAGGCAGGATCAGGAACGCCATCAGGATGATCGCAATGAGGATGCCGGCCACGGCCGCCCCCGACAGGCGGGGAAACGGCGTGAAGCTGCGCTTGCCAGCGTCGGTTCCGATGGCGCTCATGAAGGTCCTTCTGCGTATCGGGGATCGTGCCCGTGGAGAGTCCCCGCTCCGCTGGCGCGGCGCGGGGACTCGGATCACATGGCGGCGGCTTCGTTCGCCAGCTCAGTCGCCCGCCGGTAGTTCTCGACGGCGAAGGAATCCCACTCCTGCTCGATCTCGGCCTGACGACCGACGACCTCGGTCGTGGGATCGGCGCGCGAGATCTGGAACGCTTCCGCGAAGGCCGGGTCGAGCGACTCCTCCTCTGTGATCGGCAGCGCCTCGACCAGGTCGCGCGCCTCTTCGATCAGCGCCTGCGCCTCGGCGTTGCCACTGTCGGCATGGGCGGCTTCGGCCTGCTGGACCGCCGCCACCGCCTCGCGCAGCTCGTCGAGACGATAGGTGATGAGCACGTCGAACAGCGAATTGACGAGGTTGTAGCGCGTCCCCGACTTGTTCACGTCGAACTCGATCGCGCCCGGCGCAAAGTTCTCGTCGAACGGATGTGGGAATCCTTCGGGCGCGTTCTCGTAGGCGGCCTGATTGACCGGCAGGCGCATGATAGCCGGGTTCAGCAGCACCTGCTGGCCTTCCGGAGACAGGACAAACTCGACGAATGTCTTGGCCGCTTCCGGGTTGGGCGCGTTCTCGATGACCGCGATGTTGGCCGGAACGATCGCGGTGACGCTCGGGTAGACAAGCTCCACCGGAAAGTCCGACGCCTTGGACGAAAGACCGAAGAAGTCAATGACGATGCCGTAACCGGCGCTGCCCGAGTTGACGGCATCCGGCACGCCGAAGCTGCGCTCGGTCACCGTGTTCATGTTGCCGGCGATCCACTTCCATTTGGCCCAGCCGTCTTCCCAGCCGTCGCCCTGCAGCAGTGTCTCGACGGTCAGGTGGGTCGTGCCGGAGCGCGAGGGCGCGGACATCGCCACATGGCCGTTGTATTCGGCACCCATCAGATCGTCCCATTCGGCGGGGATCGGCAGGTCGTTCGCCTCGACGTAGCGGGTGTTGTACATGATGCCGTAGCCCGATGCCGCGAAGCCGTAGTAGAATCCGTCGGGATCGTTGATCGGGTAGGAACCGATCTCGTCGGGGATCCCCTCGGACGCGATGTCCACCTTCGCCAGCAAGCCTTCCGACTTCAGGACCTCGAAGGCGTCCGGCGCGGACGCCCAGAACAGGTCGGTCGTGTTCGAGTCGCGCGTTTCCTGCAGAAAGGCAACGGACGCGTTGGTATTGCGGTTCACCACCTCAAGCTCATGTTCGGGATGCGCTTCCTCGAAGGCCGCCTTGAACGGATCGGTGAGGTCCTGTGGGAACGATGTGACCACCGTTACGGTATCGGCCGAAGCGGCAGATGCGGCGATCAAGGCGATCGCGCTCGTCAGCGGCAGATGTCTCATGAAACGTGCCTCCCCTGGCAAATTATCTCGCACCGGTTCGCGCAGTGCCGCGCCAGCATGCAATTCGCGCACCAGGCAATCAAGGCGCTGGCAGATTGCCGCCGCTGGATCAAAGCGGGCGGCTGCAGCGCGACTTCTCCGGATCGGCTGGCTCGTGCCTGCTGATGCATTCGGGCCGGGGAAATGACGGCTTTGCGGACGTTGCCGTCGCTGGTCTGAGCTCACTGGCTCACCACATGCTCCGTGCAGCACGCTCCGGCCATTCCGCGTCGTAGCTTGCGCCGTCGAAAGTCCCTGAAGTGATTTCCTCGAGCATGTCGCCAACGGTCGGCAAATCTGCGGCGCTGGCGACATCCGACCAGAGTTGCGAGCGGATCAAGGCACGAGCGCACTGCGAATAGACCTCGTGAATATCGATCCGGATAACCGAACGCGGCAGCTTGCCGTGCCGCTCGAATAATCCGCGAACGTCCGGATCAGCGGTCACTCGGCCGCGGCCATTCACCCGCATGGCGATGTTCGATCCGGGCACAAGAAACATGAGGCTGACCCGACCATCCCGGACGATGTTGCGAAGCGAGTCGATCCGCTCATTCCCTTTCCAGTCCGGCAGCAACAGCGTCCGCTCGTCCTGGACCGCGACGACCGGCCCCTCGTCGCCACGCGGGCTTCCATCCGTTCCTTCGGGTCCCACCGTCGTCAGCACGCAGAATCGAGCTTGTTGGACATGGCTGCGATAGGCAGGGGTCAGATAGCTGGTAACCTTGACGTGCGAGGTCTCACCAGGGGTTCCGTAATGGCTGTGCAGTTCGTCCAGCGTCTCTATCCAGTTCGGCAATAGTGATACTCCTGTCTGCTGTTCCAGAGAGCATTTGGCTGATCATGGCGTCGGAGAGCTCATTGTAGCTGTTGCTCAGCCATCGGAACTGTAGCTCAGCAGCCGCCGCATGGCTTCCCCGCGTCATCCTGAGATCAACCTCCGCGGCTGCCGGCCCAACGGTTATCAGGCATGGTTGGTTGATGCATTAACCGGCCCCCGGATGGTATCCTGTGCCCGTGGGTTCTGCGAGAGTTTGGGAGGGTAGAGCGATGCTGAGCGCGTACAGTGATCCTGGGAATGCCCCACCCGCTGGGGTCGACGCCGGAGCCCGGGAGGTTGCGACAAGCGTCATCTTCATGGTGCCTGACGGCTTTGGGGACATGGCTGCGGAGGCCTATGAACTCTACAAGGACAGTAAGCCCGCTTGGGAAGGCGGCTTCCAGGCGCTTGTCCGAACGTCCTCAGCCAGCGATCCCGTGACCGACTCCGCCGCGGCGGCCACGGCGTATGCCACGGGAGTCAAGACAAACAACGGATCGATCGCCGTGGACGTCGACGGCAACCCCCTTGTCTCGCTCTTGACCCTGGCCCATGGCGCCGGGAAGGCGGCCGGGATCGTCAGCACGGACGTCGTGACTGGCGCCACCCCCGCCGCCTTCGCAGCCAGCGACGAGGATCGCGACTTGAGCGAGCAGAAGCGCCGCCAAGCGCTCGACTATCCCAAGTCGCTCTAAAGGGTTGCAGCGCCTGGGCCACCCGGCGCGCGGGATCGTCCTTGCGGGGATAACGCTCCGCCGTCCTGGCGAAGCGTTTCCTCCAAGCGCCCTCCCGCCTGAAAGGCTGCCTCCGTCTCTTTGATCCAGATCAAAGTGTTCACAATCACCTTATCCGCAGATGCGCAAAAGCAGAGGTAACCTCGTGATTCTCGCTGTGCTGTCCGCCTTGGCCGAGCCCACCCGTCTTGAGGCGATGCGCCTCCTGGCCGACGGGTCGGAGCATTGTGTCTGCGAGTTGATGCGCGAACTGGGCGCGACCCAGAGCCGGATGTCGCGTCACATGCAGGTTCTCAAGCACGCCGGGTTGGTGGTGGATCGGCGCGACGCGCAATGGGTGCGCTATCGGCTCAACCCCGATCTTTCACCGCCCCTGGCCCGGCTGGTCGATGCCGCTCTGGACCGGGAACTTGCGGCCCAGGAGAGAGCGGCATGAGCGTGTTCGGGTGGCTGAACGATCAGGTCCTGCGGATGACCTGGCTCAACGACATGGTGGGCAAGGGAGTCGCGGCCATCAGGCTGGACCCGGGTCACGTCCGTCAAGCTGGTGTAATTTCCCGGATGGCCTGAGGGCATGATCAGGCGGCTTTCGTTGTGATGCT
>NZ_CANMEH010000029.1 GCF_947496875.1 uncultured Paracoccus sp.
CCATACACCTCGGTGACCACCCGGGATCACACCGTCGACGGCGCTGAAATTACACCACGTGCTCGGACACTACCCGGGCAGGTCCCCCGTTCAGCGCCCTGGCAATCCTGACGGGGTGCCAGGATTGCGGCACGACGACATCGGCCCGCATGTGACGCGCCACGTCGGCCGCGGCCTCCCAGGGGAACCAGGCACGATAGACAGGATATCCCAGACTGGTGTCGATGACGTAGTTGCGGCGGCCCAGTTTCAGCCTCACACGGCTTTTCCTGCCCACCCATCCCTCGCCCGTCAGGCCGGACAGCACCCCGACCTTGTGGCCGCGCCTGGCGAACTCGGTTGCCAGATCGTGCATGCTCGACTGTGCCCCGCCGATCATCTGCGGAATATAGGGATGGGCACTGGCGAGAAGGATGTTCATGCGGGCGTCTCTGGCAGGGATGTGTCACGCAAGGCTTAGGCGGTTCAGGGGCAGATCAACAGACATATGACCTGGAAGTTGCGCGAACGCCCCCGTGACGATTGGCGGACGGCAGATACGCCGAGCCTATCTCTCGATCAGCAGATGGCCGATCCGGGTCGCCGGAGCATGTGACCGGCGCGCGGCCAGCTTGTCCCGCAGGATGCCGCGGGCAATCGGGAGCAGCGTGGTGGGACGGCGGAACGTGTCCAGCACCGCCCCGATCCGGCCGCGCCGGCCGCGCCGATCCAGGAAATCGCGCAGCAGAAAGCGGTTCTGCAGGTCGCGGCGATGCGCGACCAGGGCGGTGCGCGCCGCCCCGCTCAGCCCCGCGGCGGCCAGATGCGCAGTGGCGGCGCGGGTCAGGGCGGCCAGATCCTCGGTCCGGTGGCTGGCGCTCAGGGAATTGTCGCGCCAGCGGGCGGCATAGCCCACCTGCGGACTGACCCGGAACCGCGCGCCCTGCTGTAACAGGCGGACATACAGGTCGTAATCCTCGCCTAGCCGCAGGCCGGGGTCATAGCGCAGGTCGAGGCGCTGCAGCATGTCGCGCCGGATCACCGGCTTGAGAAAACCCCATTCGTCGCGCGGGCCCGTGCGCGCCGAGCGGTTGGCGCGCACGAAATCGACCAGGTCGAGGTCGATCACGTCGGCGTGTGACACCGCGGGGACTGGCGGCAGATGATCGGGATCGGCGCTTTCGGGCACGAACAGGATGTTGTCCGCCACCATGTCCCAGTCCGGCACCGCCAGCAGCCGCGCAAAGCGGCCGGCCATGACGAAATCGTCGGCATCGAGGATCGCGACGAACCGCCCGGTTGCCTCGTCCAGTGCGCGGTTGCGGGCCGCGGCCGGGCCGCCGTTCTGCGGGCAGCGGATGAGCTTCAGCCGCGGATCGTCGGGGGCGGAGGCGCGGGCCGCAGCAAGGGTCGCGTCCTGCGATGCATCGTCCACGACGATCACCTCGGCCACCTCGGGTTCGGCAAGCGCAGTGCGCACCGCATCGCCGATCGTGGCCGCGGCATTGTAGGCCGTGACCAGGACGGACACGCTCGCAGGGCGCGGGGCGACAGCCGCAGGAGCGATCGGCGTGACCATCGCAGAGCGGTCGGCGGGGATGGGATGATCTGGAATGGGTGTGATCCGTGATGGCCGGGCGGCCACACTCTAGGCGTCTGATCCGGCTGGCTCAACCTGACGGTTGGCACAATCGCCCGGGTCGCCAGCAGCACGGCCAGCAGGATCTTGCGCTTCATTGGGGGGCCTCTTCATCCTCGCTTCACGGGCAAGGATGACCGCATAGTCGGGCCGGCTGTAATGGGTAGGCCAGATCACATGCGATCAAACCCCTGCCCCGCTTACCGCCCAACTGAAGGGTTGGGCGGGACGTGTGGATCCGCAAAGCCGCTGTCCATGTCGTCGAGCCAGTCTTCCGGATCGCCCTGCACGATGCTCAGATTGCCGCCGGATTCCAGCACGGCAAAGCGGACCCGGGACAGATCGGTCACTCCTGCCTGACGCAGATGCTGGGCAATGATCGCCTCGGACACCCGGCTCTGCCGGATTGCCTGGCGCTGCAGCCTGCCGCGGGCCACCAGCACCACGGGTGCATTGTCGAAAGCCCGGCTGGCCGGCCGCCAGCGCGCCGACGCCCCGGAGACGATCGCCTGCAGCAGCACCAGAACTAGCAGCCCAAGCCCCCCTTCGACGACATTGGGACCCATGATCGCACTGGCCACCAGCGAGCCCGCGGCAATGTTGGTCAGGAAATCATACGAGGTGAACGAGGCGAAGGTGCGGGACCCGAACAGGCGGGCCAGCACCACGATATAGCAGTAGAGCATCACCGTGCTCAGCCCGACACGCAGCACGAACCGCGCGCTCCACCCGTCCTCGGGGGTCAGGACCCCGATCACCAGATCGGACAGGAGGTCCAGGATCGACAGGGCCGACGAACTGTCCAGGATGCTTCTCCGCTTTGCGGCTGGTCGCGGTGCCGACAAGAGGCCGGATTGTGGCACGCGGGATAGATCGGGCCAACCGGGGAAAGGCCCCCCTGCCCTGCCCGCCACCGCTGGTCGCCGGACCGGGTCGGAGAGCCGGACCCAGACCCCTTTTCAAACAGCGCGCAGCGATGGACGTCGGCTCAGGTCAGCCCTGAGCCCGGCCCGCCTGCCGGGCCAGCGTGCGGTAGACAGTCGGTCGAGAGATGGAGAAAAGCTCGGCCAGGTCGCTTATCGTGTAGTCGCCGGTGGCATGCATCCGGCGCAGTTCCGTCTGCTGGCGATCCGACAGCTTGGGTTGCTTGCCCCGCAACCTGCCCCGGGCCCGGGCGACCGCCATGCCCTCCCGGGTGCGCATCCGGATCAGGTCGGCCTCGAATTCGGCAAAGGTGGCCAGGATGTTGAAGAACAGCCTGCCCATCGGATCGTCGGGGTCATGCACCGTGGTGCCGATCTGCAGACGGACGCCGCGTTCGGCCAGGCTGTCGCCAATGGCGCGGGCATCGGGCACCGATCGTGCCAGCCGATCAAGCTTGGGCACGACCAGCGTATCGCCGCGGCGTACCGCGGCCAGTGCCTGGTCCAGACCCGGGCGCGCCCGGCTGGTGCCGGTCAGACCATGATCAGTGTAGATACGATCGGCAACCACCCCCAGCCCGCGCAGAAGCGCCTGCTGCGCGGCAAGGTCCTGGCGGTCGGTCGAGCACCGGGCATAGCCGATGAGAAGCGAAGGCATCGTCCGGGTGTAACGCAAGGGGGACCGGCAATGCAAAACCTTGCGGACCACTCAAACGAGACGGGCCGACCCCGCAGGGGACGACCCACGCCTTGGGGCGCGAGACTGTCCGGGTGGCGATCCCCTATTGGACGAATAGCCCCTGCCCCGCCCGACCCGTCGGATCTGTCGTTAAGTTCCCATGTTGCTCCGAAACCAGATTTACCTGATAACCGGATTTGTTTTTATATCTGATTATTATACCTACCAAAGGTCCGCTCATGCCAACCATCGTCATCGCATCGCCCAAAGGGGGCGCCGGAAAGTCCACGACGGCCATCGTGCTGGCCACCGAGCTTGCGCATGCGGGAGCCCGGGTCACTCTTCTCGACTGCGACCCGAACCGGTCGCTGTCACTGTGGGCCGGCCGCGCCGCGGTCCCGCACCGCATCGAGGTCCTGTCCGATATCGGTGAGGCCGAGATCGTCCGTACCATCAAGCGCCATGACCAGGACGGGCAGATCGTCATCGTGGATCTGGAGGGCGTGGCATCGCGCCTGGTGAGTCGCGCGATCTCGCAGGCCGATCTGGTGATCACGCCGATGCGGGCCACCACGCTGGATGCGACCGTCGGGGTACGGGCGCTGCAGCTGATCCAGGAAGAGGAAGAGGCGCTGGACCGGCGGATTCCGCATGCGGTCGTTTTCACCATGACCAAGGCGATCCGCTCCAAGCAGCACAGCGGCATCGAAGCATCGTTGCGTGACCAGGGCGTCGCTCTCCTGGAACCGCCGCTGATGGAGCGTGCGGCGTTCTCGGCGCTGTTCGAGTTCGGGGGCGATCTGCGCAACATGCCCCCCCAAGGCAACATGGACGCCGCGATCCGCAATGCCGAGGACTTCGCCCGTGCCGTCTATGCCCGGATGACGGAGGACGCGTGATGACCAGCAAACCCTTCAGCGTCGATCTGGGCCGGTTGAGGTCGCGCGAAAAGGACCACAGCGCCGCCGCCGTGGAACGGGCCGAACGGGCCGGCGAGGAACTGGGATTCGTCGATCGCGCCCCGGGCCGTCGCCGCGGTCGCAAGCCCAGCCCCCGGACCGGCCAGGTCCATGCCAAGGTGTTGCCCCATGTTGCAACCGAGATCGCTGGCGAGGCCCGACGCCGCGGCGTGCAGCAGGGCGTGATCCTGGAAGAAGCTTGGGCGCTCTACAAGGCCGCGGAGGAGGCCGAAAAGTAACCGGATTAGATACATAATCTGGTGTTTATATTTACCGGATTTATTTGATAATCAGGTGTTAGAAGAATAGATGGCATGCGCCTCTTCCCTGGCTTGTCGGGCACATTCCAGGCTGCTAGGCCAGAACAAGGACCGGAACCGGTTGGACCTGAGAGGGTCGGCGCGTCTCGATCACGCGTTTTTTTACGTCTGTTTGTACAGACATTGGCAGTCAGCGGTTTTCTGAACCGTCCGACTTCGTTATGCCACGCAGCAAGTTGTTGCTGATCGTTAAGATTCTTGTCGTATGAAGTTGGCTTGGCCCGCTGAAACGGTGTTCCCAGCCGGAGAAATGTCCTTGCGTGTGACCTATCTCGCCCATGACCTCGACGATCCGTCGGTCTGGCGTCGCGTGGACATGCTGCGCCGCGGAGGCGCGCGGGTCACCGTTGCCGGTTTCCGCCGCGGAACGGGGGACCTGCCTGAGCCGGCGACGGTTCTCGGACACACGGCCAATGGCCGGATGATCCAGCGGGTGCGCGCAATCCTGGCCGCGCTTCCGCGCATCGCGCGCCAGATTCCGCAGCCCGACACATCGGGGCAGGGGGCGGAACCGGGCAGGGCAGGGACCCCCGAGGTGGTGCTGGCGCGCAACCTGGAAATGCTGGCGCTTGGTGCGGCACTGCTGCGCCGGCGGCGGCGCGCGGGACAGGGCGGGCGGAAGCCGAAAGGCCGGCTGGTCTACGAGCTGCTGGACATCCACGGAATGATGCTGGGGCAGGGGACGATCGCGAGAACCCTGCGCCGGATCGAGGCCGCCCTGCTGCGCGCCACGGATCTGGTGGTACTGTCCTCACCCGCCTTTGAACGCCGCTACCTGCGCGACCACGGCCAGCCTCACGTGCCGACCCTGCTGGTCGAGAACAAGCCCTTTGCCCCTCCGGCATCGACTGTCGGGACCGACAGCATCAGGGTCAGGGCGGCGCCCGGCGGGTTGGAGACCGGCGGCCCGCTGATCATCGGCTGGTTCGGCATGCTGCGCTGCCGTTGGTCCCTGCAGGTGCTGGACGCACTGACGCGAGCGCAGCCCGGGCGGTTCCGGGTGGTGCTGCGCGGGCGGCCGGCCTTGGACGTGATGCCCGATTTTCACCAGGTGATCGGCGCCAACCCCGACCTGAACTTTCTTGGTCCCTACAGCTGGCCCGACGATCTGCCCGGCATCTACGCCGGGGTCGACGTGGCCTGGCTGATCGACCGCTACCAGGCAGGCCAGAACTCGGACTGGCTGCTGCCGAACCGGCTCTACGAAGGCTGCCTGAACGGAGCCGTGCCGGTCGCCCTGCAGGACACCGAAGTGGCACGCCGGGCGCAGTCCTGGAACTGCGGCGTGACCGTGGACGCGCCCGATCTGCATGCAGTCAGCACGGCCTTGTCGGCGCTGGATGCAGCGACCCTGGCTGCGCGCCGCGCGGCCACCACCGCCATCCCGCGTGACCGCCTGGAAATGGACGATGCGGAATGCCGCCGCCTGACCGCGGCAATCTGCGGCCAACCGGCCATCCCTGTCCCGGCACCAAGTGCAGCACCTGTGCGGAACGAACCGGTGCCGGCCGCCACGGTCGCGGGGTGAACGCCGCCATGCCCCCCGCGATGTCCACTCCCGAGGTTAACGCCGTGTCCGATCCCCGCTCGGCCCATGGTCTGGATGCAGCGCATCCCACGGCTCGGGTGCTGATCGTCGTTCCGACCCTGAACGAGGAACGCCATGTCGGCGAGGTTCTTGACGGGATCGCCGGCTTCGCCGAGCGGGCGCCGGGGCTGATCGTGGTGGCGGATGGCGGATCGCAGGATGCCACCCGCGCCATCGTGCACCGCAAGGCGATGGCGAATCCGCGCATCCGGTTGCTGGACAATCCCCGCCGACTGCAGGCGGCGGCGGTCAATCTGGCGGTCGAGCAGTTCGGCGACAGGATGGAGTGGATCCTGCGGCTGGATGCCCATAGCGCCTATCCCGATGATTTCGCGGACATCCTGCTGGTCGAGGCCGACCGGACCGGCGCCGACAGCGTGGTCGTCTCGATGCAGGCCGAAGGCATCGGGCCGATGCAACGCATCATTGCCGACGCGCAGAACTCGCGCATCGGCAATGGCGGGTCTGCCCACCGCCTTGCCGGGGATGGCGCCTGGGTCGAGCACGGCCATCACGCACTGATCCGCACCAGTGCGTTTCGCAACGTGGGCGGCTATGACGAAAGCTTCAGCCACAACGAGGATGCCGAGTTGGATCGCCGCATGATCGCGGCCGGTCACCGGATCTGGCTGACCGGACTGACCCGGCTGACCTATTTCCCGCGTCGCGGGATCCGCCCGCTGATGCGGCAATACTACAATTTCGGCCGCGGCCGGGCCCGCAATCTGATCAAGCATGACGCCCGCCCCGGACTTCGCCAGGCGGTCGTGGCCCTGCTGGCGCCGGCACTGGCGCTGGCGCTGCTGACCCCGCTGCACCCCCTTCTTGCCCTGCCGCTGATCCTCTGGCTGCTGGCCTGCCTCGCGGGTGGGGGGGCGATCGCGCTGCAGACGCGCCGGCCTGCAGGACTGGTCTCCGGCTTCGTGGCCGGCCTGATGCATCTGGCATGGTCGGTCGGGTTCTGGCGCCAATGGCTGGCCCCGCGCCCGGGCGCAACCACAAGGGGAGCGACGGCATGACGGCGCCAACTCCCCACGACACACCGCTGGATCACGGTACACCGCCGGATGCGGTGCTGATCGGCATCTGTACCTTCCGCCGGCCGGAGTTGGCCGTTACGCTGGATTCGCTGGCGCGACTGGACCCCTGCGGGCTGCCGGTCACCATTGCCGTCGCCGACAACGATGCCGTGGCTTCGGCCCGCACGCGGGTTCAGGACATCGCTGCGGCGCATCCGATGCCGATCACCTATCTTCATGCACCCCAGGCCAGCATCTCGATCGCGCGTAATGCGCTGCTCGACCATGCCCGCAGCACCGGAACACGGTTGCTGGTCTACCTGGATGATGACGAGACCGTGGAACCTGGCTGGCTGGCTGCCCTGGTCCGGCGCTGGCGCGACGCTGCCAACCAAGAGACCGGCGCAGGCGCCGTGATCGGTCCGGTCCGGGCGGCCTACCTGCCCGGCGCACCCGGCTGGATGGCGCAGGCCCGGGTTCACGACACGCTGCCGGTCACCCGGGCCGATGGCACGATCATCTCGGCCTATACCTGCAACACCCTGATCGACCTGGCCGATCCCGCCACCCGGGATCTCCGTTTCGATCTGGCGCGCGGACGCTCGGGGGGCGAGGACACCGCCTTCTTCGCCGATTTCCTGGCCGCCGGTGGGCGCATCGCCTTTGCGCCTGACGCAATCGTGCACGAGACCGTTCCGGCCGACCGGGCCAGCATGGCCTGGCTGCTGCGGCGCCGCTATCGCATGGGTCAGACCCATGCCAGCCTGATCGCGCGGAACCGATCCCGTACGGGCCGGTTCAAGGCGGCGGGGCTGGCGGGTGCCAAGGCTGCGGCCTGTGGCGGTCTGGCGCTGTTGGGCGGGATCCGGCCAGCTTGGCGCAATCGCCAGATCATGCGGGCGGCATTGCATGTGGGCGCCGCGGCCTATCTGGCCGGCGCCCGGCAGGTTGAACTCTATGGGGCGGCGCCCGAACAGGCGGAACCCAACGGTCCCGTCGGACCGAAAGGAAGATGATGTCGCGCGAAATGAGATCCTATGCCTCGACCAGCGTCTACGGTGTGGGCCCCGGATCGCAGGTCCAGACCATCGATCTGCGTCGGCTGATGATCGCTGCGCGCCGACAGCGCATGACCATCCTGCTGCCCGCAGTGCTGATGGGCGCGCTTGGCCTGACCTATGCCCTGTCCAAACCCGCGACCTACGATGCCGCCGCCAACCTGCTGCTGGACGCCAGCATGAACCGTGCGGTGCGTCAGGCGGGCGGCATCGACACGGTCCAGGCGGCGGACATGATCGAGAATGCGCGGGTGGTGCTGTACTCGGAAAAGCTGGCGGTCGACGTGCTGGACCGCACGGGGCTGCATGAAAGCGAAACCTTCATGAACCCGCCGGAGTCGGGCTTTGCGACGATGATCGACGGCGCCATCGACACCGTGCTGCGCCCGTTCACCTGGGTGCGCGACCAGGTGATGACCCTTGTCGCCCCGGCAGAAACGATCGTACCGGCCGAACCGGCGGCCGAGGCAATCGCGTCGGACGAGGCCGCGCCCACGTCGCCCATCATCGTCGACCCCACGAAGCGGCTGGCGGCAATGCGGTTGCAGGGCGGGGTCGACATCTTCCGGGTGGGGCAGAGCACGGCCGTGGCGGTGAAGTTCACCTCTCACGATCCGGTCATTGCGGCCGAAGCCGCCAACGCCTATGCCGATGCCTATATCCAGGACATCCTGACCTCCAATGCCGATTCCGTCGGTCAGACCAACGCCTGGATGCGGACCCGCCTCGACGAATTGCAGACCCAGGCCCAGGCCGCCGCGGACGAGGCCGAGCGCTTTGCCACCGAAAACGGGCTTGTGGCGTCTTCCACGGGGTCGCTGCTGAGCGAACAGGCGGTGAATGAACTCAACGCCAGCCTGACCACCGCGATCAGCGAGGTGGCTCGTGCGCGGGCCGTTCTGGAAACCTATGACCGGGCCGTCGAGGGCGGGGTCGAGGGACTGACCGAAGGCAACGCGCTCGCAATCGGCGGTACCATGTCGGACACGCTGGTCGCGCGGCTGAATACCTATAACGACGTCCGTGCCCGGCTGCAGCGTCTTATCCAGATATCGGGTCCGAACCATCCCCAGGTCGCCGGGATGCGCCAGACCCTGGCTGCCACCGCCGAGCGGCTGTTCGTTGAACTGCAGGCCCACCGCGAAGAAGCGCGCAGCGAGTTGAGCGTCGCCGAGGCCCGGGTCGAGGCCCTGCAGAAGAGCGTCAACGAGGCGAGTCAGCGCAACAGCGCCCAGGCCGTCACACTGGTCCGGCTGCGGGCGCTGCAGGAAAAGGCCCAGACGCTGTCCACGCTGTACCAGGACACCCTGACCCGGTCGCAGGAGATCGAGCAGCAGCAATCCTTTCCGGTGTCCAACGTGCGGATCCTGTCCTATGCGCAGGTGCCGACCGCGCCCTCGGGGCCGGCGACGCTGCGCACGGCGCTGGCCGCAACGCTGCTGGGGCTGTTCTTCGGTCTGGGCCGCGCTGCCTTGCGCGAATCGCGCGAGCGGTTCCTGCGGACCTCGACCGACGTGACCGAGTATTCCAACCTGCGTTTTCTGGGCCATCTGCCAGTGCTGCCGCGGGTCCGCCGATCGCGGTTGCGCCGCGCCCCGCCGCCGACCACCCGGCTGGTCCGTCCCCCCGAACGTGGCTTGAAGCGGGGGCAGAAACGACAGATGGACCGAGCAGAGAAACGGGCTGCCGCCGGTCTCACGGGCGGCAGCTCCGGACAGGTTCCTCCGGGACAGGCGTCCGGGGAAAAGGCCCTGCCGGGACAGACGAAGACGCAGTCGGAGCAGGCTGCACCTACCAAACCCGTACTCAGCGCGCCATCGCCCAGGCAGACGCTGCCGGCCCTCCGCCTGCCGGAGATTCCGGTCATCTCGGTGCCGGTGCCGGTACTGCACTATCCCAACTCGGTCTATGCCGAGACGCTGCGCCATGTCCGCATGGCCGCGGACAAGCTGGAGACCGGCCTGCCGGTCACCGGCTTGACCTCGTTCCACCCCTATCCGGGCCGGTCGGAGGTCTCGCTGAACCTGGCCGGCCAGCTGGGGCTGGGGTTGCAATCGGTCCTGCTGATCGATGCCGACAGCCGCGGCCGTGCCCTCAGCCGGACGCTGGGTCTGGACCGCAAGCCCGGGCTGACCGATGCGGCGGCGGATCGGGGCGACTGGCAGGACATGCTGGTCGGCATCGCCAACACCAACATCACCGTGCTGCCCTGTGGAACCGAGGGGGGAGGCGCTTCGGACGATCTGCTGACGAACCAGATGTGGCGCGAACTGCTCGAGGATGCCTGCGACATGTTCAACTGCGTCGTCGTGGACGTTCCACCGCTTTACCCGGTGGTGCAGGGCCGGGCGATCCTGAACGAGATCCCGCGCTTTGCGATCGTCGGGGAATGGGGCCGGACCCCGCGCAGCATGGTCGAGACGGCCCTGATCGACCACCCGGAACTGGAACCCCGCTGTCTGGGGGTGGTCTACGACCGGGTCGACCTGCGCCGCCTGCGATCGTTCCTGGTGCCGGAGGCGATGGAAAACTATCTCAGCCGGTCGCGGGAATACCTCTCGTTGCGGGGTAGATAGGAACAGCTTGCAAGATTTAAAAATTTAACGATCCATTAATGCCTCCGGCCTACTTCCTGCATTAAGCTTAAGCGGGAATCGGGGAGAGGCGATGTTCGTTATACGCTATATGATGGTCGCCGTGGCGTTGCACGGGGCTGTTGTGGCTTGGGGGGTCGGGGCCCAGCATTCCTTCTGGCAGATCATCGGGATGGCGGCGGCGGCCACACTGGCGCTGCAGGTGGTGATTCTGGCTTATATCGCATGGGCAGTCGTCCGCACCCAAGGACCCCGGCGCCCGGACCCGCACCCTCACTTGGTCATCCTGCCCAGATAGCTGTCTACACCGGCCGGCTGTTCGCGGACGTTCGACCTCCACGATCCGGCCCGCCTCCATCACATAGACGCGTCCCTAGCTGCGGATCCCAGGGTAGGGGGTGCGTTGCCGAGTGGACACCCCTTACGGTAGACGCCGATCAAACGATCAGCTTCGGTGCGGTGCATCAGATGTCATCCAGATCGCGGTCGATTGCGGCACGGATGTCGTCGGCCCGCTCAAGCTCCTCGGCCAGCCGCAGCCGGCGGGGCGGGCATTGTGTCGCCACCTGGGCCGCGGCCCGGAAATGATCCACAGCAGCCTGACCCTTCAGCAGCGCGTCGCCGAACCGCACCGCATAGGAGAACCGCAGCACCGCCCCCAGGCAGTCGGATGCGGGTATCGATACCACGGAGGACGCCTGCCCGGCCCCGGCGCGTTCCAGCAGGTACAGCCGCCGGATCGGAACGGGGGCAGGGGCAAGCCGGTCGGGGGCCAGCATCGCCCGCACCTTGTCGATCCGGTCGTGGACATGGCCGCGCAGCACCGCGTCGCTCGGCAACAACCGGGTCGCCGCCCCCGAAAGCTTGACCTGGCCGAACCCGGGCAACATCCGGTCCCGTCCGTCGATCGCCACCAGATCGTCGGCCAGCAGTTGTGCGCCGTTCCGCAGAAGATCGGCCGCGGTGGTCGACTTGCCCACCCCCTTGTCGGCCAGAAACGCCATTCCCTGCCCACAATAGACCACGGCACTGGCGTGCAGGACGAACAGCCCGTGCCGGCGCAGCGCCTCGAACAGGACCGGACCTAGCAGCGGAAAGGCCAGCAGGTCGTCGGACACCCCGGGGGCCCGTGCGATGTCGATCCGCGTCCCGTCGGCCGTGACAGAGAACCCCCCGACCTGCGGCCACCAGAACCAGGTGCCGTGGGACGAAAATCGGCAGTCGGACCTATCGCCCTGCGCCTCGATCGGAACGACCTCGCCGGAGCCCTCCCCTGCCGCCAGTTCGGCGATGCGCAGATCAGTGGTGTCCGCGCCCCTGTCCGGCCACGGCGTCAGTTCCGGCAGAGGCACGTCCGACGCAATGGCGAGGCCATACGCAGTGTAGCGATGTGCGGGTGAACACGCGGGCACGGCAGGTCCGAAAGGGGTCGGGAAGAGCTACGCCTTTGCTTATCGCTTCCGGCGGGGTCCCCGCGGCATTCGTCGATGGAGATGGTATACTCAGGGCACCGAGCCCCTTGGCGCAGACATATTCCGACCTGTCGAAAAATACAGGCTGCAGGGATTTCTCTTAAATTTTATTCTTAATCAGTAAGTTATTGTGTTAACCATGGCCCGCACGGCCTGCTGACTTGTTCGTGTTTAAGGTCTGCGTTGAATAGGGAAAATTTTATCTAGATAGTGCCCAAGGTTTCTGCTGTGCGACGACCTCTCTCCCGGGGCATTTCGTGCAGCGGCGGACGATGTTCTGGTGTTTGGGTGTTGGAATGCAGATGTTTCGCGTTCACGAATTTATTTCCGATAATGACCTTTCGCCGATGGGTGCTGGCAAGACCCTTTCTGCAACCGGCGGAACTTCGCCGACCCTGCGAGTCGGCCCGGCATCCGAACCGGTGGGGGGCTGGGCCAAGCGAGCCCTGGACATTCTTCTGGTGATTCTCAGCCTGCCGCTGCTCGTGCCCCTGATGCTGGGTATCGCCCTGCTTCTCAAGCTGACCGACCCGGGGCCGCTGCTGTACGGCCATCGCCGGATCGGCTTTCAGGGGCGCGCGTTCCGCTGCTGGAAGTTTCGGACAATGGTGGTCAACGGTGACGAGGTGCTGGAACGTCACTTCCGCGACCATCCGGCGGACGAGGTGATCTGGAGGCAGCAGCGCAAGCTGGTCAACGATCCCCGCGTCACCCCGATCGGGGCCGTCCTGCGCAAGCTTAGCCTGGATGAACTGCCACAGCTGCTGAACGTGCTGTCGGGCGAGATGAGCCTGGTGGGTCCGCGTCCCGTGGTTACTGCCGAACTTGACCACTACGGCGCGTCCGGGCGGTACTACCTGTCCACCCGCCCCGGTCTGACGGGGTTGTGGCAGATCAGTGGTCGCAGTGATACCACCTATGCCGAACGCGTCCGTCTGGACCGGTTCTACGTCATCAACTGGAGCCTGCTGCGTGATCTGCGCATCGTCCTGTTGACCATTCCGGCCATTGCCCTGTCGCGCGGCGCGCACTGAACCGGCATACCGGTGTGTCTGCCCGTGCTGGGCGGACACGGATGGCGCAGCCACAGGTAAGAACTCTCCATCTGTTCACACCCAGTCCTATCGGGCGGGGGATGCTCCCGGATAGGGAGCAAGGGATTTACCTATAGGCCGCCGGTCTTTCGCGCACGTCATACAAGCCCCGATCAGCTATCCGGGATGGGCAGGGCCAGCCGGGGATCCCGGGGACGAGGCTCGGCGCGGGGACGCCGGGTCTCCACGGCCCCCGTCGCCCGTCGATAGCGATGCGCATAGAAGACCGCCGCCACGGTTATCCCTGAATCGATCGAGAACTGCGTGAAGAATGCGACCTCGATCAGCATCGACATGGTTTGCCGCACCATGAACAGCGCAAAGAAGATCGAAGCCGCTGAGGGGCTGCGGATCGCCCAGGAGAGGGTTGAAACCAGAGCGGTGAAGAAGATCACTGCCTGCATGGCTGCGCCGATCAGCCCGATCTCCACAGCGTTCGAAATCAGCGAGTTGTGAAAATTGAACCCACCCCGGCTCTTGATGCCGAACTGCATCCACATCTGCTCGGCAAGCGGGTTGCCTGGGACCCAGACCGCCTGAAACCCAGCCCCCAGCAGGGGTCGTTCGGCGATCTCGCGGAACGCTATCATCCACAGATCAGTCCGGCCGGTCAGCGTCATGTCCTTGCCGGTGGCATCCAGGAAGGCCTGCGACAGCTCATCCGACATCGAGGACAGGAGAACCCCTGCGGCCATCATCAACACAAGCCCGAGGGTGATTGCCACCAGCCGGACGATCGGCGCCAGTCTCTGCAGGACGACGATCAGCCCGAAGGCCAGGATCACGCCTATCACCCCCACCAACGCGCCGGCCGACTTGCCCATCACCAGCAGCACTGATCCGAGAACCAGGCCAAGCAGCGCCAGCAATCGCCAGTACCAGTTCAGGCGCCTGTCGATCGTGACCGCCAGCGCAACGATGATCAGGATCGCACTGGCCGCGGCCAGTGCATTCTTGCTGCCGAACAGGCCAAGAAATCCCCCTCCATCGGCACGGGTGCGGCCCGATGCAAGACTGCCCAGGCCGACCAAGAAATGGCTGAGCAGGATGATCTTGACGAAGGTCAGTGGGGCTACCCGGAAGCAGATAGCAATGAAGATCACCACTGTCAGAACCAGCTGGATTCCATGGCGCAGCGAGATCGCCGGATAGTCCGACCACAGGAACGAGAACAGGCACCACAGCGCCATCGCCATGATCAGCCATTCCTGCCGCAGCATCGCCAGCATCTCGCCGGGGCGGGTCAGGCCCAGGATCAGGCCCGCCGTCAGAAACAGCAGCGCCCCCTTGGACCCCAGCGTCGGCAGGAAGGTCAGGCCCATGATCGCCAGGAACGCGGCGACTGCCGCAGGCGTGTAGCTGATCTTCACGCCTCGGCTCTGCGGCAGCGAACGACGTTTTCCGCCCGGGGCTCCACGCGCCCCCCCGAGATAGGATCCCGCGTCGGGAGAGGCATACGGCACTGTCATCGGGCTTGGCATGTCACCTGTTCCCGGCCCGACATTTCGGCGGTCACGGCGATCTCCACCGGCAGACCATTCAGCCTTCGCACCCACGGAACCTGGTCTGGGGCGGAAGTCTTGGCGAGGTCCCAAGGGGTCTGCTGCGTTGCAGCAAGGGCAGCAATAATCCGCATGGCATGTTTCCTGAGGCGCAGACCCGGCAGATCCGCCGCGCGGTTGTCGTGTTCAATGCCCGGGGTTATGGAAGCCGGGCATCCGCCGGTCAACGGAAAGGCGTTCACATGTTGCGCACCGGACCAGGGACATTCCGATGACTTTGAAGGATCTACCTCCAAGCCTCGGGATTGCATCAGGTTCCGCACCACTGCTGTCCGTGGTGATGGCGAATTTCCGCGGCGCGGCGTATCTGGCCGACGCGATGAATGCGGTGCTGGCGCAGAGCGAGCGACGGCTGGAACTGATCGTGGTCGACGACGCATCCGATGACGACAGCGTGGCGATCGCGCGGCGGATCGGCGCAGACGATCGCCGGGTTCGGGTCATCGCGTCTGCGGTGAACCAGGGTCCCGCAGCCACCCGCAACCTGGCGCTGGATGCGGCGCGAGGAGACTGGATCGCCATCGTCGACAGCGACGACCTGATCCATCCGCAGCGTCTGGCCCGGCTGGTGGTTGCGGCCGAGGCCGCCGATGCCGCCATCGTCGCCGACGATCTGGTGCATTTTGGCGCCCTTGATGATGGGCAGGGCCGCACCCTGCTGCAGAGCCTGTCGCTTGTGGCGCCGATGGAGCTCAGGCTGGATCTGTATCTGCGGGGCAATTCCGGCGATCCGCGTCTGCCGGGGTTCGGCTACCTCAAGCCTCTGATCCGGCGCGATGTGCTTGGGGCGCGGCGCTATGATCCGGCCATGCGGATTGGCGAGGATTACGACCTGATCCTGAGACTGCTGATCGATGGGGCCCGGTTCCTGCTGCTGCCCGATCCCCTCTATGCCTATCGTCGCCATCCCGGATCGATCTCGCACCGGCTGTCCGTTGACACGGTCGAGGCGATGCTCGCCGCGCATGAGGCCCTGCCGCCGCTTTCCGACCCCGCTGCGCGACGGGCTGCGGCGGCGGTTGGCCGGCAGTTGCGGCGCACCTTGCGCTATGAGCGGCTGGTTGCGGACATCAAGGCGCGTCGCTGGGCTGGTGTTCTGCCCCGGCTGGCTGATCCCGCGATGCTGCGCCGTCTGGTCGACAGCATGGCAGATCGTCGCAGACGCCGAGTGATGGGGGGGCGAAACAGAGCTGCTGGTATCACGCTTCAGGTCCAGGGCGAGTTACCGCCGTCCATGCCAGCACCGGGCCAGCCATGGGATCGTCCTCCGGCTCCGATAGCGGCTCGCATTGCCGTGCGTGCGCCGACCCACATGGGAAGTGGACCTGGCGCCACCGAAGGTGCCCCTGACCGTATGCCTGCGGCGACCCCTGATTGGGTCTCGTGGCTGGCTGGGGCGGTTGCCCGCCAGGGCTGACTTTCTACTAGGCTAAACTACTTATCCACAGATATGCCCACAGGGCCTCTGTGTTAAATAGTGTTAGTATATGTGTTACGCGTATTTTTAGGACCATTTTAGTTTGTGATGTCAGAACCTTGTATAAACGCTGGGTAACTGAAAACACGAATCTCGGTAACTGAAATCCTCCTTTTGGTAACTGAAAACACGAATCTTGACACCGGTAACTGAAACCACGAATCTCTGTACATGGTAACTGAAAACACGAATCTTGGTGCCGGTGACTGAAAACACGAACTCCTTGCCGGTGCTTCTGCCCGATCGGCATCCGCAGCATGATCTGTTCATCTGTGACGTCGCCGATGCCGTGCTCAAGGACGTGATGCAGCACATGGAGCATCCGTTCTACTCCCTGTCGAAGAAGCCCGAGACGACCGTCAAGCGCTATCGCAACGGCGAGCACTGGCTGGAGGTCACCCCCAGCGTCAAGGGACTGGCCACGATCTATGACAAGGACATCCTGATCTACTGCATCAGCCAGATCATGGCCAAGCTGAAGCGGGGCGAGGATTTCTCGCCTCGGGTGCGGATCAACTCGCGGGAGCTGCTGATCTTCACCAACCGCGGCACCAGCGGGCGGGAATACCAGGCGCTGCTCGACGCGTTGGACCGCCTGGAAGGGACCCGCATCCGCACCAACATCGTCACCGGGGACGAGGAGCAGATCGACGGCTTCGGCCTGATCGACGCCTCGTCCATCCGCCGCAAGCAGGGCATGGACGGGCGGCTCATGTGGTGCGAGATCAAGTTGTCGGACTGGGTCTTCAATGCGATCCAGAACCAGGAGGTGCTGACCCTTCACCGCGACTACTTCCGGCTGCGCAAGCCCATCGAGCGCCGTGTCTACGAACTCGCGCGCAAGCATTGCGGCCAGCAGAAGAGCTGGCGTATCTCGCTGGAAAAGCTGCTGCTCAAGTCCGGTTCGCAGAGCCCCGAAAAGCGGTTCCGCCAGATGATCAAGCTGCTGGCCGAGCATGACCATCTGCCCGATTACCAGGTTACCTTCGACGCCGAGACCGACATCGTGATCTTTCTGAACCGGGGTACCATGGCCCCGGTACCCGCCGATGGCAGGATCCGCCCGCTGCGGGCCGGGACCTACGATCAGGCCCGCGAGGTCGCGCCGGGCTGGGACGTTCACGCGCTGGAACAGGAATGGCGCGACTGGATCGTTGAAGCGCCCCGCGATCCCGATGCGGCCTTTGTCGGGTTCTGTCGCAAGGTCTTCGAGAAGCGTGGCCAGCCTTGACCACTTTGCCGCGCAACCGGGTTGCCTTTGGCTCTATCCGGGCGCGGGGGTGCTCACGCCGTTCTGATTACCGGTCAGCGGGGAATCCGGATAGGGGGCTCCGCAATGGCCGGACAGACCCGCGCACCCGCCTATTCCGGCAGGACGGCCGGCTGTCTTTGCTGCGCCGCCGCACGATAGGCATGGCGTGTGCCTGCAACCTTGTCTGCAGGTCTGGCCACACGGATGACGGGCGGCCCGATTCAGGTCGTGAACGGGAGTCGGGATCATAGACGAGGACAGCAAACGGTTTGACCCTCCGGCCCAGTCGCTGGGGCGGTCAGTGGGCCGGGGCGCGGCGGTCACGGGCGCGGCGCAGGCCGTCAAGCTGGGCTGCCAGATCGCCTCGGTGATCGTGCTGTCGCGCCTTCTTCGGCCTGAGGATTTCGGCATCATCGCCATGGCCGCGCCGGTGCTTGGGTTTGCGGCGATGTTCCAGGACCTGGGGCTGACCCAGGCGACCGTCCAGAAGAAGACCGTCACCCACGCCGAGATCAACAGCCTGTTCTGGATCAACATTGCAGTCAGCCTGCTGCTGGCGACCGTCCTGATCGTGATCTCGCCCATGGTGGCAGAGTTCTATGGCGAGCCGCGGGTCGAGCCGCTGGTTGCCGCCCTGAGCCTGCAGCTTTTCATCCAGGGGGCTACCGCGCAGCACCAGGCCCTTCTCAACCGCAGGATGGCATTCGGCCGCCTTGCCATTCTGGACAGTCTTGCCGCCCTGCTGGGGCTGGGGGTGGCCATCATCTGGGCCTATGTGACAGGAAGCTATTGGGCGCTGTTCTTCGGCGGCCTGACCACCATCATCGTCGCGGCCGTCGGCACCTGGATCAGCTCGCACTGGCGGCCCGGTCTGCCGCGCTGGGTCAGCGGGACCAGAGACATGGTCGGCTTCGGCGCCGGCCTCACCGGCTTCAACTTTGCCAACTATTTTGCCCGCAACCTTGACAGCATCCTGATCGGCCGCCGCTGGGGCAACCAGGAGCTGGGGCTCTATGACCGGGCCTACAGGTTGCTGCTGTTCCCGCTGCAGCAGATCACCAATCCGCTCGCCAAGGTCATGGTTCCGGCTCTGTCGCGGATGAATGACGAGCCCGACCGCTATCGCCGAGCCTATCTGCGCGTGGTGCCATTGCTGCTGCTGGCCGCCTTGCCGGGCATCGCGGTCGCGATCGCCACCGCCGAGCTGCTGGTTCCGCTGGCCTTGGGCGAGCAATGGCGCGGCAGTGCGCGGATCTTTCAGGCGCTGGGGTTTGCGGGGCTGCTGCAGCTGCTCAACAATCCCTCCGGATGGCTGTTCATCAGCCAGGGGCGGTCCCTGGATTTCATGAACTGGGGCATCTTCGGGGCGCTGACCGCCGCGGCTGCCTTCGTGATCGGCCTGCCCTACGGGGCCTTTGGCGTGGCGCTGGCTTACGCGATCAGCGAGTATCTGCGCACGCCGCTGCTGTGGCTCTTTGTGGGCCGAAAGGGGCCTGTGCAGGCCAGGCACATCCTGCGCACGGCAATGCCATTCATGCTGGGCGCCCATATCGCCGTGGCCGTCCTGTGGCTCCTCAGACCGCATTTGCCGGCAGCACCGGTGCCGGCCCTGATCGCCGCCGCCATGCTCGCCTATCTGATCGTTGCGGGGGTCGCTGCCCTGTTCCCCGCCGGACGCGAGGCCCTCGCCGAAGCGCGTGCCCTGGTGCAAAAGCTGCTGCCTGCCCGGGTACGCAGCAGAAGGGCATGAGCATGGCCAAGCCTGCTGCGTCGCCACAAAACAAACCTGCTGAATCAGGGTGAAAGACAATGAACTATCGGTCCCTGGCAGATCTGAACGACACCATCATCACCAATCTGCACCGCCTGCCCCCTGATATCGACCTGGTGGTCGGGATTCCCCGGAGCGGGCTTCTGGCCGCCAACCTGCTGAGCCTGGTCACCAACATTCCGCTGACCGATCTCGATTCATTCCTGGAGGGGCGGATCCATACATCGGGGACGACGAAGCGCACCGCGCAGTTGGACCGGGGTCTGGCCGACATGCGCCGGATCCTTGTCCTGGACGACAGCATCTTCAGGGGCGACGCGATGCGCAAGGCGCGCGAACGGGTCGCCGCCGCGGGGCTGCAGGCCGAGATCCTCTTTGCCGCCGTCTACGGGGCCGAGGCCAGTCACCCCGAGGTCGACTTCGTGTTCGAGCAGGTCGCCCACCCCCGCATCTTCCAGTGGAACTTCATGCACCACATCCTGCTGGAACAGGCCTGCGTCGATATTGACGGGGTGCTGTGTCTGGACCCCACCGAACAGGAAAACGATGACGGCGAGGCCTATCGCCGCTTCCTGAGCGAGGCGGTTCCCCTGCACACGACCTCGCGCCGGATCGGCTGGCTGGTGACCAGTCGGCTCGAGAAATACCGCGACCTGACCGAAGCCTGGCTGAAGCGCCAGGGGATCGAGTATGGCGAGCTGGTCATGCTGGACCTGCCCAGCAAGGAGGAGCGCCAGCGCCTTGGCGCCCATGGCCGGTTCAAGGCCGAGTTCTATCGCAACTCGGACAGTACGCTGTTCATCGAAAGCGAGGAAGGCCAGGCCGAAACCATCGCCCGGCTGTCAGGCAAGCCGGTGTTGTGCGTCGAGACACACCAGATCCATCTGCCCGAGCCGTTGTCCCCTGCGGCATTGCGGCAGCAGATGCGCAGCCTGCCGACCCGGTTGAAGCAGCGCGGTCAGAGCGCCGGCGAGCGCTGGAAGGTCATGGCCCGCAATGTCCTGGGGGAATCGGGTTACCGGACCCTGAAAAGATTGGTTCGCCCCCAGTCCAGGACCTGATCTCGTTCAGCAGAAGGAACCCTGGTGCACCATGCAGCAGAACGACCCTGTGATCAGCATCATCATCCCCGTCTGGAACAGCGAGCGGCGGATCGTCATGGCGCTTGAGGCGATCGCGCGCCAGACCGTGCCGCGTGACCGCTTTGAAGTGATCGTGGTCGACAACGGATCGACCGACGGGACCGCCGCAGCCGCCCGCCGGTTCGATTTCGTCCAGGTTCTTTCAGAGCCGGTCCCCAGCTCGTACCGGGCGCGGAACCGGGGACTCGCCGCGGCGAGGGGGACATATGTCCTGTTCACCGATGGCGATTGCGTGCCGGACCCCGACTGGGTGGAACAGGCCCTTGCTGCCATCGACGAGATGCCGGATGCGGGCCTGTATGCGGGCCGGATGGTCGTGTTTCGCGAGGAAGGCGCCGGGCCGCTGGCGGCCCAGTACGAGGAACTCCATTCCTTCAACCAGAAGGGCAACGTCGAGCATGGCCTGTGCTTCACCGCGAACTGGCTGTGCCGACGCGACGACCTGCGGGCGATAGGCGGGTTCAACCCGGACCTTCTGTCCGCAGGGGACTCGGAATGTTCCCGGCGCATGATCGCGGCAGGGCACAAGCTGGTCTATGCGCCTAAGATGACTGTCCGCCATCCGACCCGGGCCTCGATCCGGGAACTGATCCGAAAGCGTCGCCGGGTGGTCGGGGGCCGCTGGCATGCCGATGGCATGGTCAAGGAAGGTGCCTACAAGGCATTCAGGCGGTTCACCCGCGAAGCCGTCAACCTGGCCAAGGCCACCCGTCGCTCGGACAGGAGCAACCTGGCAAAGGTCGGGGTCGTCGGCGTGATCGGCGCGCTGATGATCGTGTCGCATGTCGAACTGTTGCGTCTCAGAGCAGGCCGCCCCCCCTACCGCTCCTGAAACTGGCCCGTGATGTGGGCGAGGTGCGTAGGCTAGGCAGCGCGGCCGGCGCCAGCCGATCAGATTCCCTGCTGCCCCGCAAAGATCGCCAGCAGCCGGTCGATCTGCCGGTCCCGGTTCATCTCGGGCCGGTGGGAGTAGCTGCGGGCTGCGCGGGATTTTTCTTCATAGAACGCCTGATCGGTCCACAGTCGCCGCACGGCATCGGCCCAGACGTCGTGCGAGGCATCCGGCTCGATCAGAATGCCACCCGGGCCAACCGCCTCGGGCAGCCCGCCGCAGGCGGATGCCACGACCGGTATGCCGCTGAACTGCGCCTCGACAGCAATCCGCCCGAACGCCTCCTGCCACTTGCTGGGTGCCAGCACGATCCGGGCCCTGCCATAGACCGACTTCATGTCGCGCGTCGGGGGCCGCAAGGTAACATTCGGCAGGCGGGCCAGCCGCTGCATCAGCGGCGCTCTTTCTTCCGGGCTCAGCATCCAGGCCTCGACGAACGCGAAGGGGATGTCGGGACAGCGTTCGGCCACGGCCAGCGCGACCTCCAGTCCCTTGCGCGGGTGCGGATTGATGAAGGTCACGTTCTCACGTGAGGTCTCGGTCTCGTACATCTCGCGCCGGATCAGCGGATAGACGACCGTCGAACGGATCCCGAACAGGCTGTTGAAGCGATCGGCCGTGAACTGCGAGTTGGCGACATAGGTGACGTCCCGAAGATCCCCCGGATCTCCGCCGAGATCCTCGACCTCGACATTGCGCAGATAGATGACGATGCGGGCAGGGGTCACGTCCGTCAAGCTGGTGTAATTTCCCGGATGGCCTGAGGGCATGATCAGGCGGCTTTCGTTGTGATGCTGA
>NZ_CANMEH010000030.1 GCF_947496875.1 uncultured Paracoccus sp.
TCGGCGGGCGACGAGAACTTCACGTCCTCGCCGGGCAGCAGCACCTGCATGGTGCCCGGCTCGAGGCTGGCGATGGCAGCCCCATTGAGGTCCGCCTCGGCCTCGCCCAGCATCGACTCTTCGGGCGCGGTCCTGGTGATGAAGCCCGCGAACATCGCCGCGGTCTTCTTCCGGTCGAGCTCGGCGTCGTCATACTGGTCGAGCAGGAACAGCCGCACCATCGCCGGTGCGACATGTGGCAGACCCCGGATCTGGCCCGCGTCGATCGGCCGGTAGATATGCAGCACGTCAGCGGCCGACACACGCACCGTTTCCGGGATGACTGTGCCCTGGTCGGTGCTGTCACCGGGATGGCGGCGGCGGAAGTGATAGGCCACGCGCCGGCCGATCCCGTCGAACTCGATCCCGCAGCGGATGCGGTGGCCGTTCGCCGCCGTTTCCGTCTTCTCGAAGGGCAGCATCTCGGATTGCAGCAGCTGCGCCTGCAGCGGCACCAGCAGCCCGTCCTCGGCCCGGCGCGGGCGCAGCCGGACGAAGCACTCGCCGGCCACGAACATCTCGCGTGCCACCATGGCCTGCAGACCGTAGAGGTCGGTCAGCCCGTCCGCATCGGCCTCGTCGGTCCAGGCGAGCCAGAGCCGCTGGACGCGGTCGCGCAGGTCCGCATCCCCGATCAGCGACGAGGGCTTGATGCCGTCGCCGACGAGGTTCGAGGCGAAGGCCTCGCATGCATTCGCGGCATAGCCGTTGGTGACGACCAGCTCGCGGGCGCGCGCCAGCAGCCGCGGGCCGCCCGAGGCGACCAGCGTGTTGATGTTCTCGAGCGGCGGGTTCCAGCCGCGCAGCCGGCGGCGGGCCATGGCGCCTTCGAGCCGGGCGCGCATCGCGGCGGGGCCGCCGGGGGACGCGCGGCGGAAGCGGTCGAGAAGACCCATGGGTCAGAGCCCCTTCGCCGTGGTCACGCGGATCTGGCGCACGATCCGGCGCCCCTCGGCCGCCGCGATCTCCCGGTCGAGCGCCTCGATGGCCCGGTCGATCTCGGCCACGCTCCGGTAGTCGACCGTCTTGCCGTCATAGCTGACCCGCGCCACGCCCGAGGACCGCTGCGCCGCGAGCGCCTCGCGGCGGGCCTTGAGTTCAACCGGCGTCGCCATGCTCATTCCTCATGCAGGTCAGGATTCATTCGGCTGCCACGGGCGACGGAGTTTCCCGGACCGTCAGCCGCCGCGGCATGCTATGCTGGCGGCAATTGGCATCGATCTGGGGGATCATCATGAGACAACTCGCAAGCCTTGCTCTCACCGCTGTCACCACCCTGGCCTGTCCGGCCGGTCCGGCCGCGGCGCAGGACAGCCCGATGAGTTTCTTCGTCACCAGCACCAATCCGGGTCAGGGCGCGGATTTCGGCGGCATCGAGGGGGCCGATGCGCATTGCGCGAGCCTCGCCGCAGCCGCCGGAGCGACCGACAGGACGTGGCGCGCCTACCTCTCCACCGGCAGCGAGAACGCCCGTGACCGGATCGGGACAGGACCCTGGTTCAACGCGAAGGGCGTCGAGATCGCTGCGAGCGTCGACGCACTGCACGGCGAGGCGAACGCCATCACCAAGGAAACCGCCCTCGACGAGACCGGCGCCGTCGTCAACGGCCGCGGCGACGATCCGAACCGGCACGACATCCTGACCGGCTCGCTTCCGGACGGTACGGCCGCCGAGCAGACCTGCGAGGACTGGACCAGCAGCGGCGAGGGCGCGGCGATGGTCGGGCACCACGACCGAATGGGGCTGGATGAGACGCCGCCGTCATTGTCGTGGAACTCGTCGCATCCGTCCCGCGGCTGCGGTCTCGAAGCGCTCCGTGGCACCGGCGGCGAGGGCCTGCTCTATTGCTTCGCCGCGGAGTAGGAACGGCGCCTCCGCGCCGCGGTCATCCCATGTAGGTCGACCGCACCGTGCGCCGTCGCCGGTTTGACGCTGTTCCGTCCTTGGGAGCGGGTACAGGCTCGCCCGGACCGGTCTGAGGCCTCAAATGCCGCTCGAGATCGGCCCAGCGTGCCTCGGGCCAGCGATCCGCACCGAGGATCCACGCGGCGGCGCGGGCATAGACGCGGGTGTCGAGCGCCTCGTTGCGCTCGCGCAGCTTCTGCCATTCGAGCCGGGAGAACCCGCGTCGGGTGCGCACCGTCACCAGCTGCTCGGCGGTCAGCTGCTTCAGCCACTCGCCGTCCGCCCAGTCCGGCAGATGGATCGTGCCGGGCGGGAAGGCCGCGCCAGCATCGTGCTCTTCGCGCGTCGGCCGGTCCTGCCGCAGGAAGCGGTAGGTCTCGGTCTTGAAGGTCGAGGTGGCGATCGTCCAGAGACGCGCACCACGGCGCAGGCGCTTGCCCGCAATGGTCGCGTCCACATAGGTCGGGCCGACAACAGGGCTCGATCGGTTGAATCCCTCGACGCCCTTCACCGGCGCCACCTGCGCAAAGCCCACCTGTCGCGACCAGGCGTAGACCGCGCTGGTCTCGAACCCCGAGTCGATCGCGAGCCGCGCCAGCGTCATCGGCTGGCCGGAGACATGCTCCCATGTCCGCCCCAGCAGGTCGGTCAGCTGCTGCCAGCAGGCGGGATCGCCGGGCCCGCCCTCGAGCACAAGGTGATCGACCAGCCAGCTCTCCAGCCCTCGGCCCCAGGCCCAGACATCGACCTCGATCCGGTCCTTCTGGACGTCGGCCCCGGCGGTCAGGAACAGCCCGCGCGCAGGCACGGTGCCGGGCCGCCACCGTTCCCGACGGTCAGCCAGCCTCTGCCAGTCGGGCGCTTCCCCGGTCTCGACCCAGGTCTCGCCGAGGATGGTATTGCGGAACGCCTTGATCGCATCAATCGACCCCTGGGCCGCGTCCCAGGCCCTCACGATCCGCTCCCAGCTCAGCCAGCCGATCGGCGAATAGAGCGCGGAGAGGTGATACCCGACGGTCGTCGGATCGGCGGCCGTGGCGGTCGCCCGCCATTCGCCACCCTCCAGCATGGCCGTCTTGTGGTGCTCCGCGATGGGCGTGTCGCAGCCCTCGCAGATGTATTCCGCCGTTTCCGGGCGGCCCTGCTGCCAGCGCAGCCGGTCGAACTTCAGCCATTGTGAGTGGCCGCAATGCGGGCATGGCACGAAGAACCGGCGCTGGTCGGACGCCTCGTACTCCCGTTCGATCCGGCTCAGCCCCCGGATCGTCGGCGTCGAGACCAGCAGCACCTTGCGCCGATGGGCGAAGGTCAGCGACCGCGCCTCGGCCAGCGTGACCGGATCGCCTTCCTCGTCAGCGGACGCCGGATAGGCGTCAACCTCGTCGAGGAAGATGTAGCGCGCCGGGGTGGACCGCAGCCCGACCGCCGAGTTGGCGCCCGTCATGATCAGGATGCCGCCCGCGAATTCTTTCGACAGCATCGTGTTGCCCGCGTCGCGCGAGCGGGCAGGCTTCACCCGCTCCCGCAGCTCGGGGCTCTCGTCGATAAGCGGGTCGATCCGCTGCCGCGAGTTGCGTTTCGCCAATTCGACCGTCGGCTGGACGGCCAACATCGGGCCCGGCGCCTGGTGGATTGCAAAGCCGATCCAGTTGTTGCCTGCCTCGGTCGCGCCCACCTGCGCGGCCTTCATGAACACGACGCGCTGCGTGGGATCGCCGGGCGACAGCCGGTCCATGATCTCGCGCATGTAGGGCGTGCGCACCGTGCGATACCGCCCCGGTTCGGCCGAGGCGCGACCCGAGAGCATCCGGTGCCGGTCCGCCCATTCCGACACGGTCAGGTCCGGGTCGGGCCGCAGCCCGTTGCCCCAGGCGCGCAGGATCTCGCCCGCGCCGTCGAAGTCCGTCAGGCCGACGCCATCAGCCAGATCATCACCGGAAGTCGGGCCGGACCTCGGCGAGCTCAATGAGGTGGGCGCGTACATGCTTCTCCAGGACCTTCTGCATCGCGGCTGGCTCCACGGTGATCTGCGGACCCGTCGCGTCGCGGCACGAGGCAGAGAGCTCGGCTGCCATCAGCGCCGCAGCCCGCGCGGGCCAGTTCACCCACGCGTCCCGTTCCTCCCGCGCCAGACGGAACACCAGCGCGAGCGCCCGGGTGCGCTCGATCAGCTCCCCCTTCAGCTTCTGGAGCCGGAGGCGCCGCTCCTGCGCCTTCAGCACCTCGTTCGCCGTCTTGGCCTGCAGGAAGGTCGTGCCGCCCCCGACGGCCGGGACCGCAAGCCCCTGTTCGCGGAGCGTGTCGCCGACGGCGGCCACGGCCGCCTCGGAGACAGGCTTCAGTTTGGGCGCGGGCGGCTTGCGGGTCTTGGACGGGTCCGTCGTCTCGGCACGCCGGGCGTCGCTGGCCGCCGCGTTGATGCTGCCGTCGGGATAGAGGACCAGACGCTCCGCCGTCTTCGCCTTCTGGATCGCGCCGCGCGACAGCCCGACATGCGCGGCGTACTGGCGCTCGCTCATGCCCTGCATCGACGGCTCCGATTATCATTCCAGATCATGTGCTTATCGAGTTGATAAGCAGGGCGGAGAGAGCGAACGTCACTCCAACGAAGCGATGCAACTCACCCGAGGAACCCTGCCATGCCCCCCTGCAAAACCGACCCGGCCACTGCCCCCGACGCACTGATCCTGGAGATCGCGCAGCGCCACTTCTTCCTTGAGACGCTCGAGACCCGTAACTCCGATCGTCTCGACTTTCACGACGTCGCCGCCTGGGCGATCCGCGACGCGCTCGAGGAGGCCTATGAGGCCGGGCGCCGCGCCGCCAGCCAATCCTGAAGGGACCACGCCATGAGCACCACGAAGCTTTCAAGATGACCCGCCACGCAACCGCCAACTCCAAGGCCCTCGACGCCTTCCTCACCGCCAAGTTCGAGATCGACGCGATGCTGGAGCGGCTCGCCGCCCTCAGCGCCGACCATTTCGGGACCGACCCCGACGAGATCAACTGGGGCCATGTCGGCACCCTGAACCATTACCGCGCCAAGCTGCGCGAGATCACCGACAGCGCCTCCAGGGACGGCGAACACGCCGAGTGAGACGACCCTCTCCGGGTCCCGCCTGCCGACTGGCGGGCTCGACCTCGTAGAAGGGCCCGCATTCCGCGCGCCCCGATACGGGAGACGACGATGACCAAGCTTTCCGACACCCAGGCCCTGATCCTGAGCGCCGCCGCACAGCGGCCCGAGCGCATCGCCCTGCCGCTGCCCGAGAGCCTGCGCGGCGGCGCCGCCGCCAAGGTGGTCGGCGCGATGCTCGCGAAGGGGTGCCTCGAAGAGGTGGACGCGGACCTGCGCAAGGGCGAGCTCATCTGGCGCGAAACCGGCGACGGCCACGGCGTCACGCTGGTCGCCACCGACGCAGGCCTCGCCGCCATCGGCATCAAACCCGAGGACGCGAACACCGCGCCTGCGGGCGCCACGGATGCGCCGACAGAGGAGCCCGCGCCGAACACCGCCGCTGAACCCGCGGCCGCGCCAAAGGCGCGCACGCCGCGCGAGGGCACCAAGCAGGCCACGCTGATCGCCATGCTGCGCGCGCCGGACGGCGCGACCATCGAGGAGATCATGGCCGCGACGGACTGGCAGTCGCACACGGTGCGCGGGGCGATGGCCGGGGCGCTGAAGAAGAAGCTCGGGCTCGAGGTCACCTCGGAGAAAGTCGAAGGGCGCGGGCGGGTGTACAGCATTTCGCAAAGCTGATCTCACGATGACGCGCCAAAGGGGATGCCGCTGTCCGAGGGCTGGCGGCATTCCCGGCCACGTCTCCGAGACATCCTGATCTGGCTTCAGCTACCCTTACCGGAGGGCCTGACCCGCTCATTCGGCGACTTCGCGGCAGACCGCAGTACCTCTTGCTGCGCCGCCCACCGGGCATGATCTTCTGCGGTCCCCTGGAAGGTGATGTGACCCGAGACGTGGCGGGTCGTAATAACGTCGCTCGACATTGTCCCTCGTTGTGCAGCGCGATCCAGCCCCCGGGCATTACTTCGCAGAACGGAATTCGGCATTTAAGGTGTGTCGCGCCTCCGAAGGCCTTGCTCCTGGACAGCCGGCAGCTCTCGCGGCTGCTTCGTCAGCCATCACCCCTGCGGTTCAGAAGCTCCGCGGCCTGCTGCACCATTTCCTCGACGATGGCACCGGCGCTCTTGACCTCCCGGATCAGACCGGCGGCCTCACCGAACCAGACGCCGGTCTCGTCGGGGTCACCGGCGGCGAAGGCTTCCCGGTAGCGCGGCCCCTCGGTTGCCACGTTTTGCCGAAGCTGGTCTTCGCGACCGTGCCACCGTTGCACGAAGGCGTTCCGGAGGACCCTGGCGGAAAACCCGACCGGCCACGGGATCTGCCGGGCAATGTCGACGACGCTGGTGCGAATGGTCTCGTCGCCCCCCGCGGCCAGGATCGCGTCGTGATGCCTGGAGGGGACCAGGGCTTCGCGAGCGGCCCAGAACCTCGTGCCGACCAGCACGCCTTCCGCCCCCAGCATCAGCGCGGCGGCAAGGCCCCGTCCGTCCGCGATGCCACCCGCCGCGACCAGCACTGAGGGCGAGTCCTGCTCACGGATGAGATCGGCTGCTTCGGGTACGAAGGTCAGTGTACCTCTCGAACTTCCGTGGCCGCCCGCCTCGGTCCCTTGGGCAACAATGATGTCGGCGCCGACGTCGATCGCGTCCCAGACATGATCAACGTTCTGGCATTGGCAGATGAGAGCCGCCCCAGCTGCGCGGATCTCGTCGGCGAAAGGCCGAGGGTCACCGAAGGACAGCATCACGGCCCGAGGTCGGTGCCTGAGAACGGCCGTGAGCAGCGAGGGGGACTTTCGAAGCGACCAGGTGATGAACCCCACGCCGACCGGTACGCCAGCGGCAAGCTGAAACTGATCCTCGAGCCAGGTATCGTCGCCATAACCCCCGCCGATGAGTCCAAGCCCTCCCGCCCGGCTGACGGCCGCGGCAAGAGCCCCCCCGGCAGCGAATGCCATCGGTGCCGAGATGATCGGGTGGGCAATGCCCAATCGTTCGGTGACGCGAGAGGAAATCTGTCCCATCTGGATCTCCATCGAGTACTCTGACCTGATAGTTGCTCGATAGGGCGCGGACCACCCTAAACCGGCACAGCTTACGGCCGGACAACTCGCAGATCGTCGCGACTTCAGATGCCTCGTATCCGGACTGTCTCGAACAGCCGCCGCAAGGCGAAGGAGCGCGCGATGCTCACCACCGTGAACACCGCGCCCATCTTCAGGTTCTGCGAGAGCGTCGTGTGGAGGCCGAAGACCGGGAAGATCAGGATCTGCGTGCCGACGGCGAAGCCATAGCCGACGATCACGTTGGCCATGGACTCGACCAGCGACATGAAGCGCGACTGCTTCATGCAGCTTTGCTCTTTCCGCGCCCCGCGCTCCAGGCCTCGCCGGCTTCGTTGGTGCCGGTTTCGATCTCGTCGCCGAGTCGCTCAGCCTTCATGGCGGCAAAGGTCCGGCCATCGTCGTCGAGGATTGCCTCGCGCCCGGTGTCCGCCTGCCAGCGCTCCACGGCAACATCGACATAGGCCGGGCTGATCTCCATCGCGAAGACGCGGCGGCCGTTGGCCTCGCCCGCCATGATCTGCGAACCTGACCCCGAGAACGGCTCATAGCAAAGTCCGCCGCGCGCCACATGCTGGCGGATCGGGATCCCGAAGGCGTCGAGCGGCTTCGGCGTCGGATGGTCGGGGCGCTCTTCCCTGGCGAAGGAAGGCATCTCCCAGGTCGAGGGCAGCGTCTGCTCGGCGACCTTCGGCGGGCGGTTCGGGCGACGCCAGCCCATGAAGCAGGGCTCGTGCTTCCAGAGGTAGTGCGACCGGGTCAGGACGCCGCGGTCCTTCACCCAGATGATCTGCTGATGCACAAAGGCCCCGGCCTTCTCCCAGCAGGCCTCGAGCATCGCCTGGCGGCGCGAGGCGTGCCAGCAGTACCAGGCCGCATCCTCGGCGATGGCTTCCGCCACCGCGGCCGAGATGAAGCCGTCGTAGAGTTCGGCACCTTGGCTGCTGTCATCCCAGGTCGTGCCGTAGGATGCGGACCAGTCCTTGTTGCGCGTTGGGTGGTTCGAGCCGTCGTAGTCGACGAGATACGGCGGGTCGGTGGCGAACAGGATGGCGCGTTCGCCATTCATCAGGCGGCGCACATCGGACGCGCTGGTGCTGTCACCGCAGAGAAGGCGATGATCGCCAAGGATCCACAGATCGCCGGTCCGCGACGCCGGATTGCGCGGTGGTTCGGGGATGGTCACCGGCGGCACGGAGCCCCCGGCGCCACCTTCTTCCCCGTCGTCTTCCGCGACGTATGCCAGCAGCTTGTCGAGCTCGCCGTCGGAAAAGCCGACCAGCGACAAGTCGAAATCCTCGGCTAGCAGGTCGTTCAGTTCAGCCGACAGCAGCGCCTCGTCCCATGTTCCGAGTTCGGTGAGCTTATTGTCGGCCAGACGATAGGCCCGCCGCTGCGCCTCGGTCAGGTGCCCGAGGACGATCACCGGCGCCTCGGTCAGCCCCAGCTGCGTCGCAGCCAGCACGCGCCCGTGGCCGGCGATCAGCTCTCCGTCCTCGCCGACGAGGCACGGCACGGTCCAGCCGAACTCGGCCATGCTGGCGGCGATCTTCGCAACCTGGTCCGCGCCATGCGCCTTTGCGTTCTTCGCGTAGGGCTGGAGGCGCGAAAGCGGCCAGGTCTCGATCCGCTCGGGGGCGAAGGCGAGGGTCATGCGGATTGGTCCTGGTCAGGAAGAGTGAGCAAGCTCCCTGGGCGGGAACTCAAATAGTCGCGACGCGCGTGCGCGGCCGCAAAAGCTCAGGCCGTCGCCCTCAAGAACGACGGCCCGTCAGGTTATGCGATCAGATGCTCCCGCCGATTGCCGGCGGACGCCAGCCTCAGACGACGAAATCGAACCTCGCCTGCAGATCGCCGTCCTCCCGGCGCTCCGGGTCGACGGTCGCCGCCGACTGCGCCCTCGCGCCCAGCGAGCGGAAGATCCAGTCTTTTCGGTTCAGCGGGTGATCCTCGAGATAGATCTGGGTGATCAGCTCGCGTCCGTCCGGTGGCACGACACGCGCATGGATGTGCGGTGTGCGCCCGGGATAGGGAACGGGCCTGATCGTCCGGAATCGGTAGCGACCTTCGGCGTCGGTGCGGATGGCGCCATATCCCTGGAAGGCCTCGTCGAGCGGCCGATCCGAGGAGCGGTCGCCCACATGGTGGTAGCGCCCGTTGGCATCGCACTGCCAGATCTCGACGAGCGCTTCCGCAAGCGGCGCGCCGTTCCTGCCGATTACCTTGCCGGAGAGGTGCATCACCTCTCCGCCCGCCTCGCGAACGCGGCCCTCGACCTTGACGAGATCCCAGTCGGTATCCTGCGGCCGCTGGTTCGGCGGGGGATAGAACGGCCCCGCCGTCTGCTCGGGCGTCGGAATGGCGGCCGCTGCACGCCCGGCGACCCCCAGGAAGCCGAGAACGGCCAGTACGCCCCGCCGGCCAGCAAGTCGATCGATCATCGGTGCTCCTCCATCTCCTGATCTCCGGGAGAAGGGGTTCCAGCGCACCGATTGCAAGCTGCCGCCTTCGGACGACGCACGATGGGCATCGTTTCGGGTTCCCAGCCGGAGCCGGTGGATTCCGTAGCGGCCCGGACTCCGCTGGCTCGAGGAGTCCGGCAAAGGAATCCACACCGCTCTCGCATAAGCCTCTGGTTTTCGACGGTTATTCGGCGCAGGAGTGCATCCTGGCTTCCGGGTGGCTTCCCAAAAATCCGGCCCTGTCGCTGGCGATGTCCCGCGCTTCGCCCGCCAGCATACATTTCGGCCCGGAAAGGAACCGGAAAACAACGGGTTGGCGGCCTGGACCCCTGCTGGACCCCGGAAGCCAGCCCCGGTATCCACCTCGGGATCAGCGTCGGTTCGCCCGAGCGCACGACCCCGAGTATATCCCCATGGATAGCGCCAGCGGGGCGATCCGTCTCGCCGTCCGGTGTCTCGCAGGAAATTGTCTCACGCGACTGTCGAGCCTTGACACACTCAGTGCACCGCCTGCGCCACCACGAACTCCATCGACCGCTTCCTCGGCACCTGCTTCCCGTTCAGTCGCCAGACGATGACCGCGATCCCGTACTGCCAGCGCCGGTTTGCGGTGGCACGGCTGATACCCAGCTCCCAGCAGATCGGCTTCCACGGCTTTCGGTTCGCCCGGAGCCAGAGCAGGCGCGCATCGGCAGGGTCGAGCCAGCGCAGCCAGAGCAGAGCATCCTCGGCCTGCGTGATGTCACGCGGCCCGGGCTTGGGTCGGCGCATCCGAGGCTCCTGGCCGACCTGGTCGGCGAAGCTGTGGAAGTACTCGGGCCAGGCGTTGAAGTAGCCCTGCGGCTTCACCTCGGGCAGCGACCGGAACACGTCGGCCGCGCTCTCGAGCCGGTCCTCGACCATGGTAGGCGTCCACTCAGCCATTCGCGGCCTCCCGGTCGCCCGCACGTGGCCCATACAGCTTCTCACCGAGCTGACGCACCAGCTCGCGCTCCGGCCAGGTCAGTCGGTGGTCTTCGATGGAGACGGCGAGCACACCCTCGTCATGCCAGCCATCGCGTTTCACCTGGTCGGGATCCCGGCGCCTGCCGCCGTAGCCTTTCGGATACCACCTCATCCCAGGCCTCCGTTCGTCTCGAGCGCCCAATGGAGGATCGCGATGGCGTCGGCCTCGTTGTCGTCGGCGGGTGAGAAGCCTCTGGCTCGCGCCGCGGCGATCATCGCCTCCTTGGGCGCGTTGCCCTTGCCGGTGGCGTGGCGCTTGATCGTGCCGACCGGAACGCCCTGGTAGGGGATGCCCCGCAGTTCAGCCCATGCGGTCAGCGTCGCGAGGAGACCTCCAAACACATGCGCCGCGTCAGTGCCGGCGTGCCGGCGGACCTCTTCGAACCAGATCGCGGCGATGGGCCCGGACAGCCGGTCGAGTTCGGTCAGCCAGTTGGTGAAGCGCAGGTAGCGCATGCCGCCACCGTCGAAGCGGCCAAGCCTGAAATTAACCGTGCCACTGGTGATCAGTCCGTCATGGCTGCGGAGCGCCCAGCCGGTCGTGGTGCCGAGATCTAGGCCAAGGATGCAGGACCGGCTGATCGCGCCCGGCTCGGGGCGGACGTCCTGCGCGGGTATGGGTGTGTTCATCGTGAAGGCTCACAAGCTGTGGGCCTTCGGCTTCGGTCACCGCAAGATGTAGCATCCGGCAGTCCACGGCCAAAGCGAAAACGAACATGGCCGCGGCGGCGGGCAGTGATCGACGCTCGGCCCGTCCCGGTCCCAACCTCCGAACGCGTGGTCCCAACCTTCGAGGGGGTTGGGACAGCCCTTTATCGTTTCACTCCAATGGCTTGACCGGATGTGGTCCCAACCTCGGTGTCCCCAACGGGGGTCCTTCTCTTTTCGTATAGAAAAACATGTTCCCGACCTTTTCCGTTCTCCCACATGAATGTGTAGCAAAAGGTTGGGACCACAGGGTGAGGTTGGGGACACCGTTGTTTTTGAACGTCTTTTCGTGTCCCCAACCCCCTCGGGAGGTTGGGACAGGGTTGGGACCACCGGGGAGGTTGGGACAGAGCGCCGTGACGAGAGCCGAGCAGCGACTGAAACGCTGAGTGAGGACGACAGGGTGGGCGGAGTAAGCGGTCTGATGGCAGCGCGGTACGAGAACTGGCAGTGGGCCCGCCAAAGCGGTCGTCGCCCGCTTGGCAGCGTCACCGAACGCGAGGCGCTCACCATCTTGCCCAGAGTCCGATCAGGATGGCTGTGGTGTCGATATTTTTTCAGTAATCGCAGATAATTTTTTGAATTTTGCCTTGTAGGTTCGAGATAACAGCGATATGAATCGGCAACTAGCAAACCTGATGGTGGATTTTCGACATGGAGCACTTCGCGGTCATCCAGAGCATCGTTCGGGCCGGTCTGGCCGGGGATCCGGAGGCTGTGGACAAGCAGGTGCTGCGTCTTCGTGAGCGCCTCGAGAAGGCCGGAGCGACGAAGGAAGCCGCCACGTTAGAGCGCTTGCGCGCCGCCGCGCGCGACACACAGGAACTAGCTCCGAGCCGCGTAGAGATGTCGCGCGGCCATATCTCCGGCGAAGTCCTCGAGCAGGGAGTTAACCCGCCGATCGATAGAGAGACCGGAGCCCGGTTGTGCACAGTTGATTTTCCGGGTCGGGACGGCCTAGCGCCCGTTTATAAGGCAGTAGTGTCAGAAACGGTCGAGGGTCTGCTGCGGGAATGGACCAGCGAGGCCGCGCTGCAGGAGGTAGGTGTGTCGCCCACGCGCTCTCTGTTGATTTATGGGCCGCCTGGTTCGGGTAAGACCATTACCGCCCACTATATCGCCGTCCGGTTGGGATTACCTCTGGTCGTGGCACGCATCGACGGCCTGATATCATCGTTTCTGGGCACTACCGCGCGCAATATTGCGAACCTGTTCGACTTCGCCAACCGATACGCCTGCGTTCTGCTGCTGGACGAGTTCGACGCGCTCGCGAAGCTCCGGGACGATCCGCAAGAGATCGGCGAGATCAAGCGCGTGGTCAACACCTTGCTGCAGAATCTCGATCAGCGGCGCAACTTCGGAATCACGATCGCTATTACGAACCATGACAAGCTCCTGGACCCAGCCGTTTGGCGTCGCTTCGAAACGCATCTTCAACTCGGCGAGCCGGACGAGCCCGCCCGCGAAAGCCTGATTGCGCGGTTCCTCCAACCGCTCGAACCGCCTGCCTCTACCCTCAGGGTATTCTCATATTGTCTCGCGGGGTGCACGGGGGCCGACATCGAAAGAGTGTGCACGGCCGTGAAACGGACGCTGGCGCTCAGCGGCGAATCTCATGACGGGCCAGGATTGTTCCGTGCCTTGAGTTCTGTACTAGCCCGTGCACCGCAGAACGATCATGTGGCGGCCCGCATCCTCGCCGTCGATCAAGAAGCTTTTATCAGCCTGATCGCGAATGATGGTACGCTTTCGCTCAAGCAAACCGAAATAGGTGAGGCGACGGGGTACGGCCAGTCGCGGGTGAGCGACCTCAAGAAGGCGAAGCGCCATCTGCCACTGCTGGAGGCGTCGCATGCCCAATAATCCGGTTCAGATCATCCTGAACGATCGAGATTTTCATCAGGCGCCCGATCCGGGACAGCCGCCGCGGAACAAGGATTTTTTCGAGGACGCGGACAAGGCATTCGTCGCCCACAAGGACTCGCTGCTGGCCGCAATCGATCGGATCATCGACGAGATTCGGGCGAGCCGTTATGGTCCTGCGGCGTATCTGAAAATCCAGATGCGTAACGAAGCACTGGCGAAATCCTATCGACCTGTATGGTGGCTGTTCAAGCCCGACCAATTCCCGTGTGTAGGGGCAGACGCGGTCGGAACGCTCTATTTTCGAGCTCCGTTGATCTACCTGAAAGCTCTGCGACAGCGCATCGAGCAGGCTGAAGCCTCCGTCGAGACAAAGTATCGGAGGGTTGACAATAAGCCTTACAAGGCGCCGACCATCGCGCGAGCAGAAGTCGGCGCCATCGAGACCATCGAAATCGCACCTCCCGAGCAGAAACGTGCATTTTCTACCGCAGCAGCTCTTGCGGCGCTCGAGGATCCTCGGGCAGTCTCCGGCTATCAGGTCGAACTTTTCGAGACGCCTGCCGAACGGGTGATCGCCGATGACCCGCTCGGACGGATCGCATTACGGCGCTCACTTGAGCGGCTGTTATTGTCTCTCGGCCTGGGTGCGCGCAGTTATCTCGCCTTTGAGGTTGGACGAACCCCCGTCCTCGAAGTTCAGCTGACCACACAGCCTGTCGACGCTCTGATCGACAATCGAGGAGGTGTGGCTGGAAGCGACTCAGGCCAGGAAATCAGCCTCTCTTCGATGGACCGAAATCCGGAACGACACGAGGCGACCCTGACTGCGCTTCAGAAGCATCCTTTGGTGCGTGCGATCTTGCCACCTGTTCTGCTCGAGCTGACAGACGACCGTTCAAGTTCTGATGCCACTGCCGCGGCCGAACCGGTTACCATCCCCGTTCCGGAGGGCCGATCGACTTACCCGATCGTGGGTGTCATCGACTCCGGTGTGGCGCCGGTTCTTGACGGCTGGGTTGCGGGACGGTTCGATTATCTATCGTCAGGAGAATATGACGCGGTCCACGGCACGAACGTCGCCGGACTCCTGACCATTGGGCAAACGCTCAATAGCGTTGACGTTGCGCCCGAGGCGAATGGCTGCCGTCTCTACGACATACCCCTGTACCCTAACGGTCCGTTCATGGCTCGTTATCGTCGAGGTTTCTCCGACTTCCTAGAGGAGATCGAGCAGGCCGTCGCAGAGGCGAAGAACGAACATGGCGTCAGAGTGTTTAATCTCTCCATAAACGCGGTCGCGCCGGTCGAGCGGCACCGGTACAGTATCTACGCTTCTCGCCTCGACCAGATCGCAGATACCTACGGCGTGGTCTTCGTGAATTCTGCCGGGAACCTGCCACCCGCTCAGGCGCGTTCCGCCTGGCAGAAGCGTCCAGTCGACGTCATCAACTATTTCGCGTCACGAACCTCACCCGACACGATCTTCAAGCCCGCCGAGAGCGTCAGGTCGATCTCGGTCGGCGCACTCAATCCTCCAAACACCAATCAGATTGCCGACGCGCCGACCGTTTACACGACGCGCGGGCCCGGTCTCCAAGTTGGTGTCAAGCCCGATGTCGCGTGCTATGGCGGAACAGGAGGGAGTGGGCCCGGAAAGCCCACCGGGCTTGCGTCATTGTCTCCTTCGGGCGGCAGGCAGAGCGTCGTCGGCACGAGTTTCGCCGCGCCGCTGGTTGCGCGTACGTTGGCAGGCCTCGACACCGCTACCGAGGGCGGCTTGTCTGTCGAAGCGCTTCGGGCAATGTTGCTGCATCACACGGCGATGCCCGAGCCACTGACGAAGCGTGGTCTCAAGGACATTGGCCGGCAATTCGCGGGTTTCGGCAGGCCGCGAGCCGTCGCCACGATGCTGGAAACGGACGACCACCAGATCACGCTGCTTTTCCAAAGCCGCCTTAGCATTGGCGAGAAGAAGCCGGTCATACTCCGGTTCCCGTTCAGTTGGCCACAAAGCCTTGTTACAGACGGACGCTGCTCAGGCCTCGCCAAAATCACGCTCGTTTACGCACCACCGCTTGATCCAGCCTTCGGTGCCGAGTTCGTCCGCGTCAATCTTGAGGCATCGCTGAAGCAGCGTCAGCCGGAGCCTGCTTCCGATGGCAGTGTCCGCTTCACGAACCAGATCGCGGCCCACTACCTACCCAAGTCAACCAATCTCGCGATACCCGAGAAGGCGCTCATAGACCACGGCCTCAAATGGTGGCCCGCCAAGCAGTATGAGAGCACATTTGTTGAGAAAGGAAGCTCGTCGCAATGGCGTCTGGAGGTTACTAGCCTCGTTCGTGCTGAGGCGCAGTTCCCCGCGGAAGGAGTGCCTTTTGCAGTACTCTTGACCCTGGCAGACCCAGACGGCAGCCACCCGGTTTTCCAAGAAATGCGGCAGTGGCTCCAAGCGAGCACTGCGGTAGCACAGGATGTTCGAACGGTAACGAGGCTGCGACCACGCGGTCGGTAAGGGCCGGTTGCCACCTTTCTGAGGCCTATCCCGTACCTCGCCGATACCGCCATTCCCGCGCCGCCTCGCGCCCGCCCTCGTCGCGCCGCCGGTACCGCTCCCAGCCGTTCGCCTTGAGGTAGGCCGAGACGCGCATCTGGTCGCCGCGGGTCCAGCGGGCGGGTTCGAGCCCGATCGCCTCCTCGAGGATCTCGCCGACCGAAACGTCCCTCAGCGGCTCGGGGCGCGACACGCTCTCGGTGCGGGAGTTGCCGTAATCGGGGAAGCCATCGGAGACGGTGCGGATCTCGTGCGTCAGCCAGTGTTCGATCAGGTCGTCCCAGGCGTCGGACTGGTAACGGCGGTCCTGCTCCTCGCGGGCTTCGGCCAGCAGTGCGGGGTCGTCGATCCACCAGATCGCGCCGGCGCGGAAGCGGTGGACGGCCTCGGCCCAGAGCTGGTCCCGGTCGCGGGCGAGCGCCGCGATGTCTATGGTCCCGCAGCGGAGCGGCCAGAAGCGGCGGTTGCCGGTCTCGTCGCGCAGATAGGTGTCGGGGTTCACGGTGCCGGCGAACACGCACTGGCGCGGCACCTCTACGGTGTAGCGGCCATAGGGCGGGCGGAAGCGGTCGGTGGTGCGCGTCAGGAACGCCTTGATGCGCGAGACCTCGGCGCGGCCTATGGCGTCGAGTTCGGCGATCTCGACGATCCAGACCCCCTGCATGTGCAGTGCCGCGTCCTTGGAGCCAAGTTCCGGCAGTTCGTCGGTGAACCATTCCTCACCGGCCAGCACCTTGATCGCGGTGGACTTGCGCGCACCCTGCGGCCCCTCCAGGATCAGCATGTGGTCGGCCTTCACGCCAGGGCGGTAGATGCGGGCGACGGCCGAGATCAGCCAGAGCGCGCCGATGGTGTGGTGGAATGCGATGGGCTCGGCGCCGAGATAGGCGCTGGTCCAGGTCTCGATCCGGGGCGTGCCGTCCCATGTCAGGGTGTCGAGCCAGTCGCGGACAGGATGGATGCGTAGCTCGCGGGCGACGGCGCCGACGGCGCGGCTCACGACCACCGGCGCCACGTTGATCCCGCGCAGCTGAAGCCACTCGGCGGTGCGGATGTCGTCGGCGTCTTCCCAGGGGCGCGGGAGCAACGTGGTGACGCTGTCCCACGGCAGCGGCTGACGCACCACGATCTCCTGCCCGAACTCGTCGAAAGCGAGAACGCCGGCGAAGGCCGGATCGGAGGTCAGCGCCACGATGACGTTGGCCTCGTTACGCTCGGGCGCGCTAGCGAGATCGAGCCGGAGGCGCCTGAACCAGGCGGGCTTCGGGATCGGCGCGTGCGGATCGCCGGTGGCGTTGACGCGGCGGCGGAGCTCGGCCAGCTGCTGGGTCAGGACCGACATGCCGATGCCGGTCGCGGACTTGATGCGCGCGATGACCTGCCGTTCGGGCAGCGGATCGAGCTTCGCCAGCGCGATGCGCCCGAGCAGCGTGGACAGGGCTTCGAACTCGGGCGGGTTGGTCAGCGCCTCGGCCGCGGCGATCAGCGTTGCGGGATCGTCGGCGGAGGCGACAACGGGCGTGACCGTCTCGGGCTCTACCGGATCCGTGGCCTGCGGCTCCACTGTAGTGTCCGCGTCGCGCGCGTAATCCTCGGCGCGGGCGCCGCGCTGCAGATCGTCGTTGAAGTCGTCGCCATGGAGCGGCGCGACGATCTCGTTCGCGATGTCGGCACGGTTCAGACGGTCCGACAACGTCGCGGCCGCCTGGCGGCCTGCGTCCCCGGCATCGGCGTAGATGGTGACGCGCCGGGTGCCCTTGGGCCACTGGAACCGCGCCAGACCGTGGGCCGACAGCGCCGCCCAGACCGGAGTGCCGAAGAGCGCATGGGCAGCGAGCGCCGTCTCGATCCCCTCGGCGATGCCGATATGCCCGTCCTCGGGCATCGGGGACAGCCGGACCACGGCATCCTTCACGCTGCCAAGCATCTTCTTGCCCGGGGGCGCCTTGGCGCTGCCGTCGTCGAGCAGGAAAGTGCGGTGGATGCCCGGCGCGCGCTCCCCGTCCGGCAGCCGCAGGATCGCGATCAGCCCGGGCCAGCCGCGGCAGCTGTCGAAGTCCGGAAGATCGGGATGGAACAGCAGGTCGGGCGATCCGGGATCCGAGACTCCGCGGGCGCGCAGATAGGTCTCGCCAGGCGTATCCGCGAGCGGAACGGCCCCGCCGACCAGCCGCGCGATCTCGGCGGTATGGTCGGGGCGTGCGCGCGTGGGTGACCCCGGCGTGGGCCGTGGCGCCGGATGGTCCATCCCTGCGAGCCGCGCCGCCTCGTCGAAGAGCGCGCCGTCGCAGAGCCCTGTCGCCTGCGCGATCAGGTCGATTGGACCGGCCCGCTCGCCGGTGGCGTAGTCGAAACCCCAGCCGGCAAAGGGCCCGTCGAGATGGATCGTGCACGAGCCCTCCTTGCGCGGCGGGCGCCCGGAGAGGTCCGCGCAGCGCAAGGATCGGCGGTCCCGCGCGAGCCGGGCCTCGGGAAAGAGCGCAGGCAACCAGTCGGCGGCCGTGCAGGCGAGCCGCTCCTTCACCGCCGCCAGATCGTGCCGGGTCTTCGGGACCGCGATGTCGTTGAGGTCGATCATCGCACCCCTCAGGCCAGAAGGACGAGCCCGCGCTCGGCCCGGGTGATCGCCGTGTAGAGCCAGCGACGCCGATCAATCTCGCTGCGGCCCAGCCCGTCGTCCCAGACGATCACGTTCTCCCACTGCGAGCCCTGCGCCTTGTGGGCGGTGATCGCCCAGCCGAAGGTGGCCTCGGTCAGCAGGCGCTTCTCCTTGTAGTCGCGGTCGTGGCGCTTGTCGTCATAGGCGACATGGTCCTCGAAATGCCCCTTGTAGATGCGCAGCCGGCCCGGACGCCCGTCCTCATACGGCTCGCCGATGTGGCGCCCGTCCTCGTCATGGACGACGGCCGAGAAGTAGAGGCTGCCCTCGTCGACGATGTCCTCGAGCGTCACGAACATCCCGTTGATCAGCCCCAGATCGTTCTGGTTCTTCAGGCAGATGATCTTCTCGGCTGGCCCCGTGGGCAGCCAGGTCCCGCCGAGACCGGCCGCCGCGCGCATGGCGTTGTTGATCTGCAGCCGCGTGGCGTTGAGCCCGCAGATCAGCTGGCCGCCGCGAAGTGCCTGTTCCGGCGTGATGTCGCCCTTGCGGAGCTTGGCGACATGATCGTCGTAGACGCCGAAGCCGATCGGCCGGCCCTCGCGCGCCATGGTGGCGAGACGGATGATCGCGCTCTCGGCCGCCTGGCGGTGGATCTCGGTCAGCATCACGTCGGGCTCGTCGCGGGTGAAGGCGCCTTCGCCCCGGATCGGCGGCAGCTGGCCGGGATCGCCGAGGACGAGGATCGGCTTGCCGAAGCTCATCAGATCGCGCGCCATCTCCTCGCCGACCATCGACACCTCGTCGAGCACGATCAGCCGGGCGTCGGAGGCATCGCTCTGCGGGTTCAGCGCGAAGCGCGGGTGCTTCATCGCCGAGAGCCCCTGGCGCATCGCCTCGATCGCGGCGTCGGCCGTGGTGCGCGCGAACCCGGTGAGACGGCGCGCGTCGCGTTCCGCCAGCGCGATCTTCCGGGCGGCTTCCTCGATCTCCTCCTCGGTCGCCTCGATCACCGAGTAGATCAGGCTGTGGATGGTGCGCGCCGGCGTGCCCTTGCGGGTCAGCACCAGCGCGGCCTTGCCGGTGAAGGTGGCGGTGACGACGCCGGGCACGCACCGGCCGTCCCGCGCGCTGCGGTGGGGGGAGAGGCCGAGTTCGTCGAGCGCGAACTTCAGCACGGTGGTCTTGCCCGACCCGGCATAGCCGAACAGGCGGAATACCTGCTGCTCTTCGGTCCGGGTCTCGAACCAGTCCCTGATCTCGCGGATCGCGGCGGCCTGCGTGGCGGATGGGGTGAACTCTGTCATGGCTGGCGTGCCTCCACTGCGTAATCCTTGACGATCCCGCCGCGGGTCGGATCGCCCACCTCGCACGGCCGGACGAAGACCCGGCGCCCGTCGGCGAGCTGCCGCCAGTGACCGCGGCGGATATGCCAGCGCGGGCTGGCGTGACTGCCTCCTTGCGGCGGTATCGCTGCACAAAGGCGCGCCGGATCGATGGCGACCTGGCGCCAGACCCATCCGCGCACGCCCTCGCGGGCCAGGCGGGACCGTTTTGCGAGCGACACCTTTCGGTCGCGGATTTCCGGGGACGCGCCGAGGATGGTCAGGGCGCGCCAGACGATGCCGGCGGCGACTTCGCCGTGACCACGGACCGTCTCGTCGTGTCGCTCCGCCGGGTTGCCCTCGATCTCCGCCTTGCCGTCCGGATGCATCCAGATCCGCACCAGGCAATCCGTCCAGCCGCGCGGCGCCCGCTTGCGCATGAGAAACGTGGCCTCGACTATGTCGCCGTCGGCGCGAGCGCAGACGATGAGGCCAGAAGGAGACGCGCGCTGCTCGCGCACCTCGAAGATCACGGACGGATGCGGCAGCCGAAGTGGACCGGTAAAGACCCGGGTCATCGCGCGGTCGACGATATCGCCATCGAAGGCGGCCTGATCGTCGAAGAAATAGATCGGCGCGAACTCCGCCGCTGCGAGCAGGTCGGAGCACCAGAACCGCTCGCGATGCGCGCGCACGATCCGCTTGAGCTCATAGGCGTCGGGGATCATGGCCTGGGCTCCGCCCGTTCGCGGCTGAAACGCTCCACTGGAGCGTTTCCGGGACGCCGCTCACCCCAGCACCGTTTCGCCCAAGCGCAGGGCGCGTGCCACTTGCCGGCCGCCATGCCGCCGCGGCAGAGGACTGCGGTCGGCTCGGCTACGGCCCGCGGCAGCCATTCCCCGGCCTCGGTGGCCCGCACCACGGCGACGGCGCGATCCGACATCTCCTGCGCGAGATGCGCGTCGAAGGGCACGAGCTCCGCGTGCAATTCCATCGTGTCGCGGTTCAGCGCGGTGAAGAGCGCCGGGGCGAGCAGGTCCATATAGGCCTGATAGAGCGCGATCTGGGCGGCGTAGACCGGCCGCGCGAGGCTGACGCCGCGCTTGACCACGTCCTTCCAGCTGGCCGCCCCGAGCGCCTTGTTCTCCCAGAGCGCGGGATAGTCCATCGCGACGGGTCCCGAGACGATGCAGCCGTCGATATGGCCCTTGAAGCGGCCGCCGAGAGCCTCAAACCCGAACTGGCGACCGTCCGGGCGTTCGGTGCGCAGGTCGAAGCCGGCGATGCGGAACCAGCCCGCGACGATGTCCTCGGCCCTATGGCCCGCCTCGAAGATCCGCAGCGTGCGCGGCGCGAACTCCTGGCCCTCGTCTTTTGGGACCGCGAAGAAGTCGTACTGGATCTGGCGCAGGCAGTCGCGGCCGAGACCCGAGGAACTGACATAGGTGCGCGGACGCTCCGCTCGGTGGCGCGCGGACAGCGCCGTGTCGATGGCGGCGGAGACGGCTTCGGCAATGGGCGGGCGCGGCGCGACTGCGCCATAGAGGAAGCCCGAACCATGGTTCAGGTCGATCATCGCTCGCGCTCCCAGAACCCGCCGGCCTGCGCGATGCAGGTCAGTTTGTGGAACTGCGCGTCCGTCAGCCGGGCGCTTTCGCCGAACCGCGCGAGCTTCTCGCGGAGGCTGTCGCAGAACTCGATCTCGAAGTCAGTGACGGCGTTCTCGGTGGCCGCCTCGAGCAGAGGCTTCCAGCTGCAGGACGCGGTGTCGTCGTTCAGGTCGATCATCGCGCGCCCCCTCAGAACGGAATGGGGTCGTCGAAGGCCGTGCCGGTGCGCTCCTTGCGCGCGGCCAGGTCCTGCATACTGTCGATGTAGCCGGTGACCGCCGCCTCGATCAGGCGGTCGATGTCTTCGGCGCTGCGGTGAAAGAAGGGCTCCATGAGCCCGAGGTCGTTAAGCGCTTCGGCGAAGAGCGTCCGCGCATCGCGGATCGCACGGGCCTCGCGCGCGGTCTTGTCGATCATGCCGTTGTTCCT
>NZ_CANMEH010000031.1 GCF_947496875.1 uncultured Paracoccus sp.
AGCATCACAACGAAAGCCGCCTGATCATGCCCTCAGGCCATCCGGGAAATTACACCAGCTTGACGGACGTGACCTCCGGCCGCTTTCATCGGCGATCGGGGCGTAGAAGCGGTCATTCATGACGATGGCGGAGAAGGGCACGTAGCTTGAAGTGATCTGCTTCGAGAGCACCATCACGTCGGGCCGGATCCCGTAGGTGATCGAGCCGAACATCTCGCCAGTGCGGCCGAAGCCGCAGATCACCTCGTCGGCGACAAAGAGAATGTCGTACCTGGCGAGAACCGCCTGGATCTTGTCGAAATAACCCTTGGGCGGCACCACCACGCCGCCCGCTCCCATCACCGGCTCAGCCCAGAAGGCGGCGATGGTGTCAGATCCCTCGCGCTGGATCAGCGCATCGAGGTCCTCGGCGCAACGGGTCGCGAACTCCTCCTCCGTTTCGCCGCCGCGCCCCTCCTTCCAGTAGGTCGTGTGGAGTACGCGGTCCAGCGGCAGGTCGAACGAGCGGTGGTTGTTGGGCAATCCCGTCAGGCTGGCCGCGGCGATGGTAACGCCGTGATAGCCGCGGTTGCGGGCGATGACCTTCTTCTTTTCCGGCTTGCCGCGCGTTCGAGCGGTACCAGACCATTTTCAGCACGGTGTCGTTTGCCTCTGACCCCGAGTTGGTGAGAACACCTTGCTCATCGGTACCGGCGCGAGCGCCACGAGTTGCTCTGCCAGGTCGATGGCGGGGCCGTGGCTCTTGTGGCCAAAATTGTGATAGAACGGCAGCTTTTCCATCTGCCGCATCGCCGCGTCGATCAGCCGCCGCTCGCGGAACCCGACGCTGACACTCCACAATCCGGCGAGACCCTCGATATAGCGCGTGCCACTGTTGTCGGTGACGTAGATTCCCTCACCCTCCACGATGATGAGCGGGCCGACTTCCTCGTGGCGCCTCGCGTCGGTGTAGCCGTGGAAGTGGTTGGCTATGTCGCGCGCCTCGGGCGTGTTCCCGAAGTTGTTCATGTCGTTCATGTCGGCGGGTCCTTGAGAATGGCGGTGGCAGGCAGTGTCCGCGTGATATTGGTCGAGTGCCACATCCGGCTCAACACCAGTTGTCAGGCACGGGCTGTCGAGCGCCATCGGGTGACGAGACCCGGCAGAAACCGAGGGTTGATTTCGCGCCGTTCTGCCCCCCTCATTCAGGTCAACGGCGGCTCGCGGGAACGAGGAACGATCACGCGACCCGCGGGTTTTTGTGCTGGCGAGCTTCGGCGGCGCAGGTCCAATGCATGCCTGTTTTGTCGCCCGCTCGATGAACGTTCCGACAGTGCTTATCCCAAACGAGGCAGGGGTAGCCTCCGCCTTCGGAGCGACCGCGATGGAAATCCGCCACGACGTCGAGGCCTTCCACTATGGCGACCTGATGCCGGGCGATATGGAGCCGGTCAATCGGGTCTATGACGAGCTGGAGGCCCGCGCTTGCGATCTTCTTGCGCGCGATGGGATGGAGACGGCGGCAATGGTTTTCGAGCGCACGGCGCAGATGCGCTATGTAGGTCAGACCTACGAAGTGGAAACGCGATCCCCGACGGGGTGCTGGAGGACGCCCATCGGCACAGGATCGCCCAAGCGTTCCATGAAGCGCACCGACGAGAATACGGCACCAGCACCGACGATTTCCCCATCGCCTTCGTCTCGCTCAGCATCGCCGCCACTGGCAAGATCAGCCAGCCACCCGTATTCGCCCGCAGGGCCGAGACCGTACCGGCAGAAAATGGCAGCCGCCAGATCTGGTTCGATGGCGAGTGGCATCAGGCGCAAGTCTACACTGCCGCAGGACTGAAGTCAGGGTACGCGATCCACGGTCCGGCCGTTGTCGAGTATCTCGATAGCGCCGCCGGCCTGCGGCAGGATCTGCCACCGCGATCTGGCTCGAGGCCAGTCGCGAGGTCAGTTCCGGAATATGCCGGGCGACATATTGTCTGGACCTGCTGCGCATCTGGTGTTCCGTGTCTGTCCAATCAGGGGATGGAGGCATGCGCGTGAGGAGGTCATCGGGGCGCCGTGCCGCCGGGCAGCCCGCTATGTGATCTGTCTGTCTTTCGAGATGGCGTCGGCCACCGCTGATCCTCCATTCAGGCATCCGCTTTGCCGGCGAGATCCAGTGCCCGGAACTGCTCGACCAGCGCGTCATTCATGCCCTTGTCGGATGCTGGGGGCCATGAAGGAAACCGCCGACAAGCTGTTCGGCGATGCCTATCGCTGGTCGGTCCTCGGCGCAGGTCGGCACCAGATGCCGCTGATCACCCAAGCCGCGATGATGGGCGGCAACGTGCGCGTGGGGCTGGAAGAAAGCCTGTATATCGGCCCCCCCGGCAAGCTGGCCCGGTCCAACGCCGAGCAGGTCGCCAAGATCCGTCGCATCCTCGAAGAGTTGGGGCTGGAGATCGCGACCCCCGCCGAGGCGCGCGAGATCCTTGCCCTGAAGGGCGGCGATCAGGTGGGCTTCTGATGACCGGCAACCCGATTGACGGCTTTCAGGTCGATGCGGCGAGCGTCCGCCATGTCGGGCGCGACCTGCAACGCCCCGAGTGCATCCTGGCCGAGCGAGACGGACCTTGTGGTCAGCGGATGCGCGGGAGGAGTCATGCGGATCTCCCCAGACGGCAGCCAGTCGCTGGTCGTGCAGGCAATGGACGAGAGTTTCGGCGTGGCGTCCGACGACGCCTCGCGGTTCACGCCGACAACCACGCGGCCCAACGGCCTGGCTTTCGATGCAACCGGGAACTTCCTGATCTCGAACTTCGGCACCGACCGGCTCGAGCGGATGTCACGCGACGGATCGCGGACCGAGGTCTTGCTGGACCGGATCGACGGACAGCCCGCTGGCAAGGTGAACTTCGTTCTTCGGGATCGCCGTGGCCGCACCTGGATACCCGTCTCGATGCGGATCCGCAACTGGATGTCGGCGATCAGTCCGAACGTCGCCGATGGCTATGTCGCGGTGCTGGACGAGCGAGGGGCGCGGATTGTCGCAGACGGCTTCGCCTTCACGAACGAGATCCGCTTCGATGCCGAGGAGCGCTGGCTCTACGTTATCGAGACAAGCGGACGGCGGATCACCCGCCTGCGGATCGGCGCGAACGCGGAAGTCGAGGAGCGCGAGGTATTCGGTCCGTCGGACGCCGGCGGTTTCATCGACGGGATCGCCTTCGACGTCCACGGCAATCTGTGGGGCACGCATGTCATGTCGGACCGGATCTTTGCGCTGACCCCTGAAGGCGACATGCGCGTGATCCTCGAGGACCACGACGCCGAGGCGTCGGCCGCACTCTACGCCGCGTTCCAGCGCGACGAGGCAACGCCCGAACTGATGCTGGCGGCCGGCGGCACGCTCACCCCCTGGTTCGCCTCGGTGACCTTCGGCGGGCCGGACCTGCGCCGGGTCTACATCGGGTCGCTGCGCGGCACCGATATCCCCTGGTTTGACGCGCCGGTCGCGGGCTTGCCGATCGTGCATTGGGATAAGTGAAGCCGACGTATATCAAACCTAAGCCTCTCGTTATGAACGAGAGACGACCCGGGGCGCGGGTCAACACCGATGTTGAGGACTGTCTGCACCACTATCACGGCATTTGCGAAGCTTTATTTCTGCGATGCCCAGCTCCGTTTCTGGCGCGAGCGGCAGCGGTTCTACAACGGGTCTTTAACCGAGTTGCCAGTGGAGGTTCGCTCGGACACAGAAACCGCCTACTACTTCTCGCCGGGGCGCGCTTTTCAACGGGCGGGGAAGACAACTCATGCGTACGAGGCCGACGAGCCGGCGACTGAACTCCTGCGCGACGCAGAGAGCATAGACCGCTATAGCTGCCATTCAATGGCTGGCCGGCGCCGCGGTGCGGCTACTTCAGACCGGCCAACTCGGGCGACGCGCTCCAATCCTGATTGTCGAATTGGCAGCTAACAGCACATAAGGTCACTCGCGGTGCTAAGAGTGTCGACCGATTTGTATATAGCGGCATCTATTGACCGCGGCCGAGGTCCGCTCTCTGCTGCTGCAACTATTCTACGCAGTTCTCAACACCGCCAAAACGTCCGCTTTCGCGAGAATGCATCCTACTTCAATTGCGACAGTTTAATCACCTGTCGACGAGCAATGGAGCACGCCCAACTGACCTGGGCTGTTTCGCACAAAAGGTTAATATATCTCGCAGCTTTAGGGGAATACAGTGGACCCATATTACCTTGCCTTCGTCCCTCCTGGAACGCCGCTACCTCACCACGCGTCAGGTATTCATCACTATTTATGGCATTTGAGAGACGTCCATCCAGCTCGATGTAATCCACACCGTAAGCAACGCAGAAAGATGCTGTTCCCATATAGGAAGCAAGCATTAGCGTGTTACCGATACGAACCGAGTGTCTTTCCTGACCAAAACTCGGATGAGAACCGCAGATGAACAAGATCGCAACCGCACCTATGAAATAGCGCGCCCTCATTGACACTCTCGATCCCCTCTGATGCGATGCAGGCCCGGGTTTTTTCTTGAGCTCTGGAAAGATCTTCTGGCGTCATCTTGCTCTCGAGGTCGTTGATGAGGGGAGCAAGGCAGGAAAGTTTTTGTGCGGCAACGTTGAGCCACATGTAGGCTGTAATGTAATCCTTCGGCACGCCTCTACCGGTCGCATAGATCCCCCCAAGCTCTTTCTGCGCCGCTGGCTGATAGATGACGTCCCTCGTAGAAGTACTGCGCTGAAACAACGTAATTCTGCCGCGGTGATTGCTTGGAATACAGGATTCCGAGATGGTAGAGAGTTGCCGAATTACAATCCGTTTGATGATGATCCAGCATTAGATCCAACGCACGTGGAACGTCAAAAAAGGCGGAGTCTTCATTCATGTGAAACATCGCCAACTTGTATTTAGCGTTGGGTTCGCTCACTCGAGCGCACGTCGATACCAATAGTAACTTTCGGATAACTCCTGCTTCCCCGCCGAATGATACGCCGGCCGGGACGCCACCGTCCCCGTGGCCCTCGAACGGCCGCAAGGACGCTCGCGCGAAACGTCGGCGCTGGGCCGAGGTGCTGGCCTCGCACGAGGGCCGGGCGCTCCCCCGATACGCGAAAGGCCCTACGGCTTTCGGCGCGCTCACCCCCACCGTATGGGTGCAAACAGATGCTCTTTCTCGCATCGAACACGCCGAATGGCGCCCAGATGAGCGGTCCGGCGTGTAAGCGAACCCGACACATACGCCTGGGCAGTTTCACGGGCGGAAACCGTCACGCAAGGCCGTGGCATGCTGCTCGACGCGGCTGGCCTATGCCGCTGCGGCCTTTCCGGCAGGCCAAGGCGCATGGCTACATGCCCCGCATGCTGTCGGTCGACCTGCTGGTTCCCGCGGGAACCGTGACGCGGGCCGTCGCGTGCTGGGCAAAGGGGTGGACCTCTGCGCCGGCCGGCGCAGGCTCATCGGCAGGATCTTCGGCCGCGCTGATCTCGACCAACTGAAGGCTCTCCCGTTGAACTGGCCGGGGCTGGTTTCGTTCAAGATGAAGCGCCGGAGTGCTGCGTTTCTCTACGCGGTGGTCAAGAACTTCCGGGCCGGGCGCCGGGACTAACCCGGCAGCAGCCGGTCCTTGGTATCATATCCCGGTCGGTCAGGTCCCGTACGCGTTCTCCGCCCACTGCGGCTTGTCTTCGCGTGCATGCAATACAGTATGCACGATGTTCGTCATTTCGCGAACATCACCCCCGACTCGCGAGCGGTTCCCGGAGGAACCGTTGCATAGTTGTCATCCCCGGTTCGCGAGGACCGGGGGGGGGCGCGCTGCCCGGCGGGGCTTAGGAAATGTTGGGAAGGTTGTCGGGTTCGGATCCACTGCGTCGCGTCTGGACGGGATCTGGTCGGCAGCACCCGACCAACATAACGGCTCGGTGCCGAGCCTCGCGGGCGTGCTCGACAGCCGCTTGCCCCCGTTACTGGCGCCATGCGGTGGGTCCGGCGTGTGACGCGAAGCAGATAGGCTGGCGTCACGAGGTGTTGGAGCCGGGCAAGAATGCCGCAGCCGGACCGGCGGAGCGGGATCAGATCTACGATACCACCCTGCCCGGCTATGGTAACGGCGGTCACAACTACGGCGACGACCTGAGCGCCCAGCAGCGCCGGCAGGTGCTCGAATATCTCAATCCGCTCTGAAGCTTTGCAGCGCGCCGGCGGTGCCCGGCGCGCGGGGTCGTTGTTCGTCTGGATGGTCGAACATACAGGTCGCCGGCATGGATAGTCGTTACGATGAGGGCTTGGGCCTGCCGTCTCGGCCCAGGCCGACATTCCTCATCCCTACGTGTTGGCGTCGGCAGACACCGGGACGCTGCTCGAGTTTTGACTCATGGGCCGAGCCACAGCTGACGGCACCAGATTGTCGGCGAACACCCTGTCGTCAAGAACCCCAGTTCACCCCAGCGTCAGTGCCGCGCCCGACAGCGTGCCCGCCTGAGCCACAGCCAGAGTCAGGTCGTCCCAGCTCTCGATATGTCCATCCCTGACAGGAGACACTTCGATCTTCGCCAAGCGGCACAAGCCGGCAACTCCGCTCCCGCTGCGCACGATTGAGCGACGGGTCAAACGACAAGTCACCAATCCGAACGGGGGCCAATCCATAGCGGCTTGTTGCGAGTCTGCGGAAGCACTGCAGAGATCAACGAAGCAGTTTCTCCCCGAGACGGCCGAAATGAACGAGACGCCATGGCGGCAGCGCGCGACGCTCTTGAACAAGGCGCTTGGCGAGTGGCTCAATGCTGGACGAGATCGAGCAGCGCCCGAACCGCGTGGGGATAGCCCTTCGCCCCGAGCCCTGCCATGACCACCGTGGCGACGCCGGAGACGAGCGAATTGCGGTACATGGCCTCGCGTCTGTGGATGTTGCTGATGTGAAACTCGATGAGTGGTCCCTCGAACATCTTCAGCGCGTCCATGATCGCCATCGAGGTGAAGGTGAAGGCGGCCGGGTTGATGATCATCCCCGCGCCTTGATCCGTCGCCTCGTGGATCCAGTCGATGAGCTCGGCTTCCGAGTTGCTCTGCCGGAACTCGACTGGCCAGTCGCCCGCTGCCGCGCGACACGCGGCTTCCATCTCGGCGAGAGTCGTCGTCCCGTAGATCTCGGGCTCGCGCCGGCCGAGCCGGTTCAGGTTCGGGCCGTTCAGAATGTAGATGGGTCGCATGGGAGCCTCAACCTTGGTAGCCGAACTTGCGCGGTAGCCAGAGCACGAGATCCGGCACCAGCGTGATCAGGAGCAGCGCTGCCAGGAGCATCCCGAGGAAGGGTAGCACCTCGCCGACGATCGCCCTCAGCGACTGGCCCGAGATCGTCGTCATCACGAAGAGCAGGAGGCCGTACGGCGGCGTGATGAGACCGAGCATGATGTTAACAACGCAGACAATGCCGAAATGGACGAGGTCGATCCCGAGCGCCTCGGCCGTCGGGATGAACACCGGCACGACGACGAGAAGAATCGTGGTGCCCTCCAGCAGGCAGCCGAGCGCCAGGAGGATCACGTTGACCAGAATGAGGAACGCGAGCGCAGAGAGCTCGTACCCGGCAAGCCAGGTGCTGAGCGTCGCGGGGATGTTCTCCACCGTGATGACGTAGTTGTAGACGATGGCGCCTGCGATCAGCATCCCGATGGAGGCGGTCGTGCGCGCGCTCGTCGCGAGAGAGGCGTAGAGCGAGGCCCAGGTGATGCTGCGGTAGAGCAGCGCCGAGATGAGGAGCGCGTAGAGTGCAGCAACCGCCGCCGCCTCCGTCGGCGTCGTGGCCCCGCCGTAGATCCCGCCGAGGAGCACGACCGGCATCATCAGCGCAGGGAGCGCGCGGAAGGTGACGCCCGGCAGCTCGCGGATCGGAACGGGCCTCTCCACAGGGAAGCCGCGGCGCCTGGCGGTTGCAACGATGAGGGCGGCCATGAAGAGCCCCATGAGCAGCCCGGGGATCACGCCCGCGAGAAAGAGGTAGCCGATCGAGGCGTCCGAGACGAGCGCGTAGACCACGACGGGGATCGAGGGCGGGATGATCGGGCCGATGACCGCCGAGGAGGCCGTCAGCGCCGCCGCGAACTGCGGCGGGTACTTGCCGCCCTCGGTCATCATGCGCTGCATCATGCGGCCCGTGCCCGCCGCGTCGGCGATTGCCGAGCCGGACATGCCGGCGAAGATGATGCTCTGCACCACGTTGACGAGCGCAAGGCCGCCCCGAAACCGGCCCACGAAGGCATTGCAGAAGGCGAGGAGCCGGATCGTCATGCTCCCGGAGTTCATTAGTTCGGCAGCGAGGATGAAGAGCGGGACGGCCAGCAGGATGTAGCTGCTGAAGAGCCCGTTGAGGAGCTGTTCGGCCGCCGTTCCCATATCGAGGCCCGCGAGCATGAGGTAGAGGATCGAGGAGGCGATCATGGCGTGCCCGATAGGCAGGCCGAGAAGCGCCAGCACGATGATCGAGACGACCGAAAGCGTGAATGGGTCGGTCATGGGGTGCCATCGCCCCCGGCGGCATTGGCGGCGCGATAGCGGATAGCGCGGACGAGGAGCCAGGCGTAGCGTCCCAGCGTCGCAACGGCGAAGAGGATGTAGATCGAGAACAGGAGGTCGTAGCGGATGTCGAGGTAGGACGTCGACTGCACCTTCATGAAGGTCACGTAGTCCCACACCGCCGGAAGCGACCAGCCGTAGAGGAAGAGGATGGCGACCGCGGAGAGGATCGCCATGACCCGACGTGCGCGGCGCCCGGCCGAGGACCAGACGATGTCGAAGCGGATCTCCTCTTCCTCCCGCACGACGAAGGCCGCGCCCCAGAGCACGAGCCAGAGCCACATGACGATCGTCAGCTCGGATGCCCAGCCCACCGGCCAGTTCAGCACGTAGCGGAACAGGACCTGCACGATGAAGGCCGTGAACATCACGGCCAGCATCGCAACGGCCAAATTCTCGGCCCGTCTGCAGAGCCAGCGGCCCGCCGATCTCAGCGCCTCCAGCAAGTCCCATCCTTCCTGCTTGTCGCCGCCCGGGAGAGAGACCCCCGAGCAGTCGCTACCCGATCAGATCGCGTTGATCCGGTCGAGCATTCCCTCGGGCCAGTCCTTGGAGAGCTCCGAGTCGAGATACATCTGCTGCGCATGGGCACGGAATGCGTCCACGTCCGGCTCGTAGATCTCGAGCCCCCTCTCGCGGAACGAGCCCACGAGTTCCTCCTCCTGCTTGAGGTGCTCGGCCGTGCTCCAGGCGATGGCCTCGTCCGCCGCAGCCTGGAAGGCCTCTTGCTGTTCGGCCGACATGGCGTCCCAGGCGGATTTCGAGATGACGAGAAGGTCGTAGCCCACGAGGTGCGAGGTCAGTGCGATCTGCGACATCACCTCGTAGAACTTCATGTTCTCGACGTTCGGCAGCGGGTTGTCCTGTCCGTCGATCGCGCCGGTCTGGAGACCGGTGTAGACCTCGGCATAGGCCATCGGCGTGGGGTTCGCGCCGAGTGCCTCGCCCAGGAACTGCCATGCGTCGCCGCCGGGCATGCGGAGCTTCACGCCGGCCATGTCAGCGGGCGTGTCGATCTTCTTGTCGATCCGGAGGCCCACCTGCCGCGTTCCGAAGTAGGTCGGGCCGAGGATATGGATGCCGAGCTGGTCTTCCGCCATCTGCTTCATCTCGGCGCCCGCGTCCGAGTTGAAGAACGCCTTGAGGTGGTCGGCGTCCCGGAACAGGTAGGCCGAGGTCAGGATCGACCAGGCGGGGACCTGGTTGGCTATGTCCTGCGGGGCGATGTTGCCCATCTCCAGGTTGCCACGCTGGAGCGCGACGAGTTCGGTGCCCTGCTTGAACAGGTTGCCGCCGTAGTAGAGCTCGAACTCGACGAGGTCCGAGGTGCTCTCCTGCAGCCGCTGCATCATCTCGGCGCGGATGTCCTGTTCCGAGAACACTGCCGAGAAGCGGAGCTTGGGCTTGTCCTGCGCGAGGGCCGGAAGGCCCGCGGACAGCGCCATGGCGCCCGCGGCAAGGAGCGCGAAGGCTGTTCTGCGCGTGGTCGAGATCATGGGTTCCTCCTCTGTTGGTCCGTGCGTGTGATCAGGTCTTGGGAATCGCGACCGGTCGCATGAGGCGGGCCTGCGCGGCCACGCGGTAGGGCGCGTTCGGTCCGCCGTAGCCAGCATAGGCACCCGCGCGCTCGACGATCTCGAAGAAGATCCCGTCGCCGAACGGTCGCGAGTAGAGCTGAAGGAAGTGCCCGTCGGCGTCCTGGTCATAGAGGATCCGGGCCGCGCGCAGGCGGTCAACGTAATCCTCGTCGAGCGGAAAGCGCGCGGCAAGGTCGGCGTAGTAGTTGTCGGGGATCGGCAGCGGCTCGAACCCGTTGCGGGCCAGAATCTCGGCGGTGGCGAGGAGATCGCCCGTCGTGAAGGCCACGTGCTGGACCGCGGAGCCGAAGCTGTCCGCGATGAACCGGCCAGCGAAGGTGCGGTGCGTCTCCGCCCCGTTGAGCGTGATGCGGAGTGCGCCATCGGGCGACTCGATCGCCTGCGACCGGACCAGCCCGCCGGGATCGACCACGTCAACCATCGGCTGCTTCCGCACGTCGAAGAGCGACACGTAGAAGAGCGCCCAGGTGAGCATCTCCTCGTAGTTCATCGTCTGCGCGACGTGATCGATCCGCCTGAGCCCCGCGGCTTCCGCGGCGGTTTCGTCCTCTACGGGTCGGAACTCCGTCTCCCAGACCTTTGCCAGGTCGCTGCTGTCGTCGATGAAGCGGAGGATTCCGCCGCCCACGCCCCGGATGGCAGGAATGTCGAGTTCGCCGGGACCGGCTGGCTGGCGGAACATGCTCGCGCCGAGGACGCGCGCTCGCTCGGCGGTCGCCGCCGCGTCCGCGACGCTCAGTCCCACGTCGCAGATGTTGAGGCCATGCACAGTGTGGGAGCTGTGCGCGAAACCCTCCGGGTCGGTGTTCAGGACGATCCGAATGCCGCCCTGCTGCCAAAGCTCCACCGCTTTCGAAATGTGACGGCCTGCCCGATGGAAGCCCATCCTGTGCAGGAGCGATCCGAGCTCGGAGGCCTCGCGGTCGTCCGCCGCGAACTCGACGAAGGCCACGCCCCGACCGACGACCGGCGGGGGCATCGCAGGCACCTGGATGGCGATGCCGGGTTCGGCGCGAACGACACGGTCCATGAGGTTGAGAAGGGACCTGCGGCCGTCCACCGCGATGGTGCGGGGACTGCCGCCCCGGAACTGGTCGTTGAAGACCTCGAGGCTCAGCGGCCCGGCGTAGCCGGTGGCCGCGACCGCACGCATGAAGCTCGTGACATCCAGGTCGCCTTCTCCCGGCATGTTCCGGAAGTGCCGCGACCAGTAGAGCAGGTCCATCTCGATGAGGGGCGCGTCGGCGAGTTGCACGAAGGCAATCCGGTCCCCCGGGATGCGCCGGATGGTCTCGGGGTCGATGCGGCGAGCGAGCGTGTGAAAGCTGTCCAGGATGACGCCCACGTTCGTCCGGTCGGCGCGGCGCACGACCTCCCAAGCGTCGCGGTGGTCGTAGACGTGCCGGCCCCAGGCCAGTGCCTCGAACCCGACGCGGAGCCCGCGCGCGGCGGCACGATCGCCGAGTTCCGCGAAGTCCTCGGCCATCCGGTCGATGCCGCCGAGCGCCTCGGGGTGTACCGACGAGCAGACCAGGATGAGATCGGTGCCGAGCTCCTGCATCACTTCGAACTTGCGCTCCGCCCGGTCGAAGGCGCGAGCTCGAAGCGGTTCAGGCAGGCCTTCGAAGTCCCGGAACGGCTGGAACAGCATGATCTCGAGCCCGTGATCGCGCACCATGCGTCCGACGTCCCGGGGCGAGCCATCGAAGGCGATGAAGTCCTGTTCGAAGATCTCGATGCCGTCGAAGCCCGCGGCCGAGATCGCGGCCAGTTTCTCGCGCATGTCCCCGGCGAGGCTGACGGTGGCGATGGACGTCTTCATGTCGCTCCGCGCGCCTCATCGAAGCGTTCGAAGGTCGCCCGCATCGCCTTCGCATCGGCGGGGCGCCCGGCGAAGAGTTCGAAGGCCCGCACCGCCTGGAAGATGGCCATGCCTGAGCCCGGCAGGGTCGCGCAGCCTTTGGCCCGCGCAATGGCGAGAAGCGGCGTCTCGAGCGGGAAGTAGACCACGTCGGCCACCCAGTGGCGGGGCTCGACAAGCTCCGGCGGGATCGGCGTACCGGGCAGCTTCGCCATGCCGACAGGGCTCGCGTTCACGATCCCGTCGGCATCCCGCGCCGCCTCTACCGCCTGCGCGACGACCGCCCGCCCGGCGCCGTAGCGTGCGAGGAGCGAAACGGCGAGGCGTTCGGCGGCGCCCGCATCGGGATCGAGGATCATCAGGCACCCTGTCCCGGCATCGAGAAGAGCATGGGCGACTGCCGCCCCTGCCCCGCCGGCGCCGAGGAGCAGGACTGCGCTGCGCGGGACGTCCGGAAGTCCGTGCCGGAAGCTCTCCGCGAACCCCCAGTAGTCGGTGTTGTGCCCGAGGCGGCGCCCGTCCCGCATGACGATCGTGTTGACGGAGCCGAGCGCCTCGGCGTTGCGCGAGAGTTCGTGCAGATACGGAACGGCGGCGCGCTTGAACGGATAGGTGACGTTGACGCCGGTGTAGCCTTCGCGCTCAAGGCGGCTCAGGAGCGCGTCGAACCGGGCCGGCGGTCCGTTTGCCGTGTCGATCAGACGGTAGTCGTAGACGAGGCCCTGTCGCCGACCTTCCTCGACATGCATCCGCGGTGTCCGTGAGGCGCCGATTCCTTCTCCGATCAGCCCGACGAGCACGGAACCTCGCGCCTGTCCGGGCGCAGGGATCGACAATGACAACGTGCTGTCGGCCAAATATCTCCCCTCCCTTGCCGATCTCTGCCGGCCCGAGATGAGAATGTTCGCGGCAGTTAAACTTGTCAACAATGTTCGGGACGGTTAAATCCGGCGTGCCGCGCGTGGACGCGCGACAGGGCGGCGCGCGTCCGATGAACACGGGGCCCGGCGCAGCAGGGAGAGACGATGGCCGACGTCGAGGACATGAAAGCAAAGGACCTGCCGAGACGCAGCTGGAAGCAGGATCCGGACCGCGTCAGGGCCGAGATCATCGGGGTCGCGCGCGCCGCCTTCGCCCGCAAGGGCCTGTCGGGCACGCGCATCGAGGAGATCGCAGCCCGCATGTCGACCTCCAAGCGGATGATCTACTACTACTTCGGCGACAAGGAGGGCCTCTACCGCGAGGTCCTCGCCGAGGCCTACCGCCGCATCCGCCGGGCAGAGGAGGCGCTGGACCTCGAGCATCTCGACCCCGTCGCCGCCCTCCGCCAGATCGCGGAGTTCACGTTCGAGAACCATGCCGCGCAGCAGGACTTCATCCGTCTCGTGATGATCGAGAACGTGCACGCAGGTGCCCATATGCCCGACACCGAGGAGATGTCGGGCCAGAATGTCTCGGCCATCCGGCTGCTGGAGGACATCTACTCCCGCGGTTGCGAAGCGGGCCTGTTCCGGACCGGGCTGTCCGCACTGGAACTCCACTGGCACATCTCGGCGCTCAGCTACTTCAACGTCTCGAACCGTGCGACCTTCTCGAAGATCTTCGGGGGAGAGCTGTTCGAGGCGAAAGGTCAGGCCCGCCTCAGGCGGCATGTGGGCGACAGCGTGGTCCGGTTCGTTCTGAAGAGCGATCGCCTCCCGGAGTTCGACGGGCATTCGCGGGACTGATGATGGCGCAGCTGCAACGGCGCTCTCTGTTGCCGCGAGTTCTGGGGCGACAACGCAGTTGCTTGGTGAACTCGGCCCGAAGGCACTAAGGATCGTTGTACCCGGTCGACCGCAGCTCAAGCTGATGCTGTTCCGGGTCGCGCGCGAAGTTCAATCCGCCGCTGCGTGTCGAGTTCGCCGGGACGTAGTCAAGCGTCGTGTCGAGGGTCTCGACGGTCTGGCCGTCTCTTTCCAGCGTGCCCTCTATTGTCACGTCGGCTGCCGTTGCACCGCCGCTGTTTTCCGCGCGGAACTCGATCCGATAGCCCACGGGCGTCTGCTCGATGTTCTGGACCGTCACGTTGATCAGCGGCTTCGATGGGGTCGCGTCGAGCGCCTGGTAGACAAGGAACGCAATCATCCCGGCGACCAGCACGCCCGAGATGCCGCCGATCACCCATTCGATCTTGCCTGGGTCCTGGCGCGTCTGATCGTCATCGCTCTGATGTTCGTCCCGTGGCATCCGTTTCTTCCTTCAGAGGATCAGCCGCGCGGCAGCCGCGCCGATCGAGGCAGGAAACCCCAGCACCGTGACCGACATCAGGATCTGCATGCCCGAGGTGCCATCAGTCCGCCCGAAGGTCCACAGCACGTACAGGCTGACGATCGCCGCCATCGCGTAACCCACAACCGTGAAGCGAAGGAAGGTGCTCCACCACGGGGTCTCCGGCGACGCGGGCACGCCGCCCTTGAACTCCACCGCGTAGACAAAGCCGTGCATCAGCAGCAGTGAGATCAGGATCAACGCGACCGCGTGCCACTCCGTCATCTTGTAGGAGATCAGGATCATTTCCTCGGTCGGCGCCACGTTCAGGCCAAGGAAAAGCGCCCCGATGACCATGAGGGACAGGTTGCCGAAATAGCTTTCGGTCTCGGATTGCTGATCCGGCTCCGTCTCTTCGCCGCCCAGCTGGCTGCGTGCGAGCAGGGCCCCGATGCTCGCCGGCACCGACTGGATGGCGATCTTGCCGATGATCTCGTCAGCCGGCATTCCCCAAGTGATCACCCCGAAAAGGGTCAGCACGACGGCGCTGCAGACGATGCCGACACCGTAGGCGATCAGGGCGTCCCGGACGTCCTCTCGCCACCTGAACGTCCGTTCGAAACCGGCGTGGTACGACAGCAGGATCAGCAGCGGCACGGCGAGGACCAGCAACAGCCCGAGGCGGAAGCGGTCGACGTAGAAGCCGAGCCACCACATCTCCATGGTCATCAGCATCGGCAGCGAAAAGATCAGCGCACCGCCGAAGCCGCGCCCCAGGCCGACAAGTGCCGCGTTCAGAGCACCGGATGTGCCCGCATCGCCCCTGCCCTTCGCGGTGCCGCCCGTCTCCCTGTTCACTTCCACATCGCGTCCATGGCAGATCGGGAGAGCGCGTTTTCCGCGCCGTCGCTGTGGGGATCAGCCCGGCAGGAGAGCATCACTCCTTACCCACGGCGGCCTGCGCTTGCTCAAACTCTTCCAGATTGATCGCCCCATCCTCGTCTGCATCGAACTTCATGAACATCGATCTGTGCCCCTGGAGATATTCCGCGAGCTGAAGCTCCTCGTCTCCGTCCGTGTCGAACGCGCTGAAGGGTCTTGCGCGGCCGCCGAACTCCGACGGATCCACTGCTCCGTTGCGGTCGGCGTCCATCTCGACGAACTCGGAAACGCGCACCGGATAGGCCTCGCTCCATTCGATCAGATCGTCACCGTTCTCGTCGAGTCGCGCGAAGGCCTTCTGCAGATCCTGCGCTGATGCTGCAGAGGCGCAGACCACCAGAGCGAGTGTCGCCAGACCCAGCCAACGCGCATTGGCATGTTCGATCGTCATGATTTCTCCCTCTTCAACGGATGCCGAGAGCTTGGGCGTCGGCCGGCGGAACGCGCTCCGCCGGCCCTCGATTGCGGTTCAGTGGACGTCGTCGAGGGCGGCCTGACAGGCATCGGCGCAGCGCTGGCAGGAATCGGCGCAGACACGGCAGTGCTCGTGCTCGCTCGCATGCCGCTCGCACTCCCGCCCGCATTCCTGACAGGCCTTCGCGCAGGCCTGGATTGCAGCGCGGAGCACCTCGACATTCGATCCCGTGCGCCGCGAGGCCATCGCGCCGGTCGCCGCGCAGATATCGGCACAGTCGAGGTTCAGCCGGATGCACTGCCGCAGTTGGTCGACCATCGGCTCGGCCAGGCACGCATCCGCGCAGGCGGTGCAGGTCTGAGCGCAGCTGTAGCATTCCTCGATGCACCGCAGCAGCTTGTCGGCCGTGCTCCCCTGGACGTGCGGGTGGGTGCTGATCATCTCTCGAACTTGCATCTCTGTCTCCTTGCAGTTGCCAGGAGTTCGCAGAACATACTGCGGCGGAGCATGGTTCCGTGACAGACGGGGCTTCGGCATCGGACCGCCGGCCGGCAGCTCCATCGACCAGCTCGCAAACCCCCGGCGCTGCAGACCGCAGGCCAGTTCCTGCGCCATGAACCACCTCGACCTGAAAAATTTCCGTGGAACAACAACGGCCGTCGCAGGTTGAGCAGAGCACACCTCGGAGGGGTACCGGGGCGATCGATCTGCAACAGGTCTCGATCGCCGCAGCGGCCAATACGGGAGATAGCTCATGCAGAAGCATCCATTCGCGATCGGCATCCTCGGTGGAATCGTCGGGACGCTGCTGGTGGCAGTCGCCGTCTGGCTGACCGTCGTCTACACGGGCGCCTACAACGTCGCGGCATCGGACCAGCACACGGATGCGGTTCGATGGACGCTCGACACCACCATGCGCCGATCCGTGGCCAGCCGGGCTGAGGGCATCCAGATGCCCGAGGAGCCTTCCGACGAGCTCATTGCCGAGGGCGCCGGGCGTTACGCGGAAAGTTGCGCCCACTGCCATGGCGCGCCCGGGGCGGACCCGGCAGGCTGGTCCCGCGGAATGCGTCCCGAGCCGCCGCACCTGACCGAGGCCGCCACCGAATGGAGCGCCGAGGAAATCTACTGGATTGTCAGCAACGGCATCAGGATGTCGGGCATGCCCGCCTTCGGCCCCGACCACGCCCCCGACGAGATCGCGGCTCTTACCGCGTTCGTGAGCGCACTGCCGGGTCTGACACCCGACGACTATGCGGCTCTGACCGCTTCAGGAAAACCGGACGGCCAAGCGGCCGCACCACGAGTGAATAACTGGAACGAGGGATCACGCGCGACATGTCCTACATCCGCTTTGGCCTGATGATCCTCACCTCGACGGTGGTGATGTTCATCCTGATGTACCTGAACACCTATGCCTGGGAGCATGTGTTCTTCTCGGAGACCCGCACCTACATGGCGATCATGATGGGCGCGACGATGGCCGTCATCATGCTCGCCTACATGCTCGGCATGTACTCGAACATGCGCCTGAACATCGTGATCTTTGCGGGCGCGATCATCGTGTTCGCGCTGACGCTCTGGCTGGTCCGCAGCCAGGCCACCGTGTCGGGGCCAAGCTACATGCGGGCGATGATCCCGCACCACTCGATCGCGATCATGACCTCGGAACGGTCGCAGATCCGGGATCCCCGCGTGCGCCACCTCGCCGACGAGATCATTGAGGCGCAGCGGCGCGAGATCGCCGAGATGCGCTACCTGATCGCGGACGTGTCCGCCGGCAATGTCGTGGAGAGCATCTACCAGGATCCGCCAGCCGAACCCGGCAGCGTCGAGGACGCGCTGTCGAACACCCTCATCAGCCAGCTTGACCTCGCGCCGATGCCGCAAGCCGAGGCCGACCGGGTGCTCGGGACCCCGGCCCCCTGCACGTTCCACCGCAGCCCGGAAGCCGACCCGATCCTCTGGGCAAACGAGGGCGGCGCGGCCGCGATGAAGCTGAACGGTGTCCTTGTCGCCCTGCAGGCGGAGGGCGACCCGCAGGGTGGCGCGGCGACGTTCTCGGCGCCCGGCGCCACAATCCTCGTGCGGCCGCTCGGTGACGAGGCCGATTGGCGGCAAGATGCAGAACTCGTGTTCGAACTCGAGGAGGGGCTGCGCGCAGGCTACCGTGGATTCTACGACTGCGACGCGGGCTGACGCGAAGGAGAAACAAGTTCCGGCAGGGCGCAAATGGCGTCGGGCCGAGGCGGCAACGCGGCAAGTCCGCGATCCTCTGCCGGACGGTCACGCCCGACCATCTCTGCCCTTAAGGGCTGAAGGCGAAGGACCGCTCGGGCGGTACTGACCTGCCCCCCCGAGGCGCAGATCACAGTAGGCTCACAGTTTGGGGCGCCGTCGCCCCGAAACCCAGAAAGAAACAGAAACAGACACTCGTTGATCGCCGGGGCGTTACGATGGAGCGCTCGGTTCGGGACGGCGGAATCATAGGGCTTCGTGCGGTCCTTGTTGGTGGTCAACTCCAGCTCGAAATCGGCCGCGGCGTTAGGCAGGTAGACCAGAGTGAAGCTCTCGCAATCGAGGCGCGTTTCCAGCTTCAGTCCGAATGCTCTCAAATCCGCCGGACACCGCCTGCGGCCTCTTCTGAAAGCGCAGGAATCTCGAGAACTCCGTCGCAACCCACTCATCGCGTGCGCGTTGCTGGACGAGGCGGAGGTAAACGGCATGGACTCTACTGAAGGGCGCAGTCACCTTGCGACCGGTATCGCGCTTCCTCCCATGCATCGGCGTCGCGCCGGCTGGGGCAACACCGTTGGTTTCTGGTGGCTGCTTCTCGCCCCGATGTTCCCGTTGATGGCTGCAGGCCAGGAGCCGGATGATATCGAAGCACTGCGTCAGCGGGCGCTTGATCTCGTCAACGAGTCGCGGCAAGCGGAGGAGCTTGATCCTCTCACGCTCGGCGATGACGCGGTCGAGGCCGCACAGGCCCATGCCGATGACATGTTCGAGCGCGACTACTACGCCCATGTATCGCCGGAAGGTGAGACGGTGCAGGACCGCTACATCGATGCGGGCGGCAGCCGCTGGCAACTCGCGGCCGAGAACATCGCGCGATGCTCTGACTGTTCCCCGCCCGCGACCGGGACCACTGTCCAGGATCTGCACGACGGCTGGATGGACAGCCCGGGTCACCGCAAGAACATCCTCGCGCCGGGCCTCTCCACATTCGGCTTCGGCCTGACCATTGGCGCGGATCAAGGCCTCTACGCCGTCCAGACCTTTGCCGGCCCAGGCGTGCCGCGGGGTCTTGAACCGGATGAGGAGCCGATCGCCTTGACCGCAGCCGAGCAGGGCGAGAGGGCGCTTGACCACGTCAACGGGGCGCGGGATCGAGAAAGCCTCCCCGCTCTCAAGCTCCACCAGGCGCTGAGCCAGGCGGCCGCGAACCTCCTGCCCCCGCCGGAACAGGAGGAGTTCGTCCTTTCCGCCAGCCAGGACCTGCCCTCTGCATTGCCCGGAGGTGAGCGGACCGAATGGGCCTCTTTGTCAGTGCTCGCCGGCGCCTGCGGGGGGTGCGGGACCGTCGTCGCAGCGGCCGACATTCGCGAATTCGTGAGAGGTTGGCACAACGATCCGCAGTACCGCGCAAGCCTGCTCGATCCGGAGGCAACGCATCTGGGTTTTGCTCTTCAGACGAATGGCAAGGGTCGGAAAATCGCCCTCGTGGTGCTGGGACGCCCACACTAGCGCTGGAGAGCATGGCTGCACCCGCGGTGGCCGGCCCAATCGCGCCTGGCATGGCGGCACAGGCAGCAGGCCTCGATCGTCCCGGTTCGGATTGTGAATGACTGCCGCTGCATTCATCCAATCCGGACAAGCTCATAATGTCCGCTCGGCTCGGCGCAAAACCGCCGAATGCGATGATCGGAAAGTTTGTAGAGGCGTCAGCAGTTTCCCTCACATCGGCAAGAGTTTTCGGAACGTCGAAATTTCCTATTCGTTGATCAGGAGGCAAAGATCTACCGATGAATATGAACGGAGGAGCACATGACGAGCGAGATCAAGAAACTCACCGGCATGGCTGCCATCCTCGTCGCTTTGACGGCGGCAGCCGCAATGGCTCAGGAAATGGGAGCTGCGTGGCCACAACAGGAGAGGGCCTGCACTGGCCCTCTCCTGTTGTGGGCCATGCCAGGCTCATCGGAGGAAAATCGAGGAAAACGACATTACGATGACGAACAGAACGATGTGCAGCACGGCGGGTGCCGCGGTTCTGAGCCTTCCACTGGCGCTCGGCCCCGTCTGGGCCCAGCAGTCACAGGAGAATCACCAGGCAGGCGAGGCGACAGCTCAGTCTCAGGACACTGCCTCAACTCAGAACGGAGAGAATACTTCAAAGGACGCAGAGCAGTCTTCGCGGACGGGTGCCTCTCAGGACATGGGGCAACAACAGGTCCAGGAAGAGTCGCCGCAATCGGCAGCTGGCCCGAGTGGCTCGGCCAGCGAGGCCCCGAACACGCTCTTGGCAACCGGGGATGAGCGGCGAAGAGGCCATCGAGAAGGCGGAAGAGATCGGCTTCAAGTGCAACACGCCCGAGCTTGAGAAGTTCGTCAGGGATTACGTCGACAGCCAGACTGACAAGGGCTGAAACGCCGCCAGGGCGATGCGCCTCCGTGCCGCCCATTCCCGGCAAGGAGGCGCGTGGGCTCCCTGTGAGCGACGGCGGACGTGGGCGCAGGGTACTTGCCGCGCAGGACGCCAGAAAGGGTCGAAGGCCCCCGCCGCAATCCCGTATCTCGAAGGCTAGGAGGCCGGAGTCGTGTCAGGCGGCGGTCTGATCAGCCAGCGCAGGCGCGCCCAAGAGAGTCCAATTGTGACCGACCCCCGGCATGAACGCGAGGCCTGAGCGCCGTTGGCCCACGCAGTCAGGAATGGAAGCGCCGCCGGTACTCCCCGGGGGTCAGGCCGACGATCCGGTGGAATATCTTGCGGGCGGCTCCGGCGTCGGAATAACCGACCTCCCAAGAGATGCGCTCCACCGGCAGGCGGCCGAATTGCAGCAGTTTCCGGGCCTTCGCGACCCGGAGGCGCGTGCAGTCGTTGTCGTCGACCTCCAGAATGAATACTGGCCGAACGGGGCCTTCCGCTCAAGAACATCGAGAGAGCCGCTCTCAATGCCGCCCGCGTCATCCCCCGCGGGCGCGAGGCCGGCAATCTTGTCGTGAATGTTCGACATGAGATGCCCGGCGGGCCGGTTTTCGTTTCCGGATCGGAGGGGGCCGAGATCAACAAGGTCATCGCACCTGCTGAGGGCGAGCCGGTCATCACCAAGACCTATCCCAACTCCTTCCGCGGGACCGACCTCAAGGACCTGCTCGACGAAAAGGGGATCGAGGAAGTGGTCGTCGTCGGCGCAATGAGCCACATGTGCATCGACGCGACGGTCCGTGCGGCCAACGACCTTGGCTACCGCACCGTGACGATTCACGACGCCTGCGCCACGCGCGATGTGGAGTTCAACGGGACCACCGTCCCGGCAGCGCATGTCCATGCGGCGATGATGGCCGCTTTCGACTTCGCCTACGGCGAGGTCATCACCACCGATGACTTCGTTAAGCGCTGAACCGGCAAAGAGAGAAAACACATGACCACGCGTCGGCAAATGCTCGCCATGTCCGCTTCGGCCCTCGCGGCGAGC
>NZ_CANMEH010000032.1 GCF_947496875.1 uncultured Paracoccus sp.
GACGGAGCGCATCGATTGGCATTGCGCCCTGGAGCGCGTGCTCGATTGCGAATACACGCTGCTGACGGAGGACGGCACGGCCAGTACCGGCCTCGAAATCCGCTTCTGGCCGAGCGAGATGAACGGCATCCTCGTCCTCATCGAGGACCCCCTCGGCCTAGTCGAGCAGGTCGTCATTCTGAACCCGACCGAATGGCTGCCGTTCCTCTCGAGATACCTCGCGCCGCTTATCGCCATCTCCAACCAGAGCGTCATGATCGCGCTGCATGCCAAAATCGGCAACGCATTCATCGCCTGGGCGCGCCATGGCGAAGGCAGTCATGTCGATCGCGAGACCGGCCTCAGCCGGATCGATCTCGACAACGACCGGGATCGTCGCCGGGCCCAACAAGCCCGCGCTGCCATGGAAAGAGAGCGGCAGGAGGGGCGCGGATGAAAACGATGCGCTGGCATCCTCCGGGCTATGATGGCGTGCGCCGCGACCCGGACCGCGTGAAAAGGGACGGTTGGCGCGATCAGGGCTTGCTCGCCATCTCAATTGACGATGAGCGCCTCAACTGGCCAGAACGGGAGCTGGTCCGACAGCTGGGCGAGAAGCTGTATGGGCCGCGACACCGCCAACCCGAGGCGCCCGACCTGTGATCGGATTCCTCGTGGACTCCGGAATCCGGACCGGGTTCCACCTGGGGTCCAAGGCCCGCTCCGGGACTTTCTGGTTCCTTTCCGGGCACTTGCGTATGCTGGCGGGCGAAGCGCGGGACATCGCCAGCGTCAGGGCCGGATTTTTGGGAAGCCAGCCAGAATCCGGATCCACCCGCCTCCCGTACTAACCCCAATGAACGCTGGCCCTCGAGCCGGATACCCCGGATGCCGCTGGACCCTGCGTGGAGTCCAGCGCGGCATCCAGTGTCCGGAGTCCGGCCAGCATCCACCTGAACATCGGAAACCGCCCGCCCATGACGCTGAGCTTCGCCCCCGAGCGGATCGAAACCTGGCCGCTGGCCAAGCTCCAGCCCTACGCGAAGAACGCGAAGGCGCATGGCGCGGACCAGGTTGCCAAGATCGCCGCCAGCATGGCCGAGTTCGGCTGGACGGTGCCGTGCCTCGTCGGTGAAGACGGCGAACTGACCCTTTCGCCCGAACTTGCTGAACCGCGTATGGACGGCATCCTCCGCAAGGGCGTGCCATATCAGAGATCACAGCCGATCGCGCTCGGCGCCGCCATCGAGATCGGCGCCGGGCAACTCAACCCACCGTCTTCGATCGCATGCGCGCGCGCCGTTCGCGACGCTGCACCTCCCTACCGAGGCGCATCGACTGCTCGACGAAGTCCAGGTGCTCGCGGGCGGCTTTCTCGGCGCTGTCGGCGTCGCCGGCCTCGATTGCCGCGATGATCTCCAGATGCTGATCCAGCAGCCTCTTGCCCGTCCCGTCGATGCTGCGCAGAAGGTCGCGGTTGTAGAATATCCCGCGCCGCGTCAGGTCGAAGACCGACGCCATCATGTGGATCAGCGTCGTGTTGTGGCTGGCGTCCACGACCGCGCTGTGGAGGCGGAAATCCGCGTCCTGCTCGGCCTCAGCGTCGCCCGCCGCCCAGGCCGCCTGCAGGTCCTCGCGTATGGCGGCAAGGCGCTCCTTGTCGGCGGCCGTTGCCCGCCCCGCGGCGAGGCGGGCCGCGAAGGCCTCCTGTTCGCGGCGGTACTCGAGATAGTCGTAGAACGCCTCTCCGTGGCGGGCGTAGAGCGCCAGCATGGCCGGCGACATCGCCCTGCCCGTCAGTTCGGCGACATAGGTCCCGTCACCGTGCCGGACCGTGACCAGGTTCCTGCTCTCGAGAACCTCGATCGCCTCGCGCAGCTTGGGCCGCGAGACGCGGAAGACCTCGGCCATCTCCCGCTCCGATGGAAGGCGTGCGCCCCCCTTCAGAACGCCATCCACGATCATCGTCTCGATCTTGTCGACGACCACCTGCACGACTGACTCGTGATTGATCGGCTCGAAAACATCCGCTGCGATCATCGCCTCGCCCCTCCCCGTGCGGGGCGCGAGGCGGTTCGCGTCCGAAAGGCTCCTGTCGTCAGCCTCGTCAACCTCTGCCTCCTGCTCTGGACACCTTGCCGGCCCACGTGGGCCTCAACACTGGTAAACACAATTTCTGCTCTTGGGTAGTGGTAAACTACTTTTACCCCTACGTGGGACAAGCTCCCGCGAGCAGCGAGCGTCGGCGCGTCACGGAGCCCTGCTCCCTCTGCTGCAACGGAGAGCAGCAGAGGGAGCGCGCGAGGCGCAGAGAGCAAGAAAACAGACCAGTAAAAAATGCTTTCCGCGGGACGGTCGTCCGGGCAGGTTGGGAGAAGCCCGCATCTCGTGCAGAAGGATCCCAGGAATGAGCAAGGCCGTGATCGTCTCTGCTGCAAGGACCCCAGTCGGCAGTTTCATGGGATCCTTCGCCAACACGCCCGCGCACGACCTTGGCGCGGCTGTCCTCAAGGCGGTGGTGGAACGCGCCGGCGTGGACCCGGCAGAGGTCAGCGAGACGATACTTGGTCAGGTCCTGACCGCAGGCCAAGGCCAGAACCCGGCACGACAGGCGCATATTCACGCCGGTCTGCCGCAGGAATCGGCAGCCTGGAGCATCAATCAGGTCTGCGGCTCGGGCTTGCGCACGGTGGCCCTCGCAGCCCAGCAGGTTCAACTCGGCGACGCCGGCATCGTCCTGGCGGGCGGACAGGAGTCGATGTCGCTTGCGCCACACGCCACCTACCTGCGCGCCGGCAAGAAGATGGGCGACACGCAGATCGTTGACACGATGATTCGCGACGGGCTGTGGGACGCCTTCCACGGCTACCACATGGGCCAGACCGCCGAGAACGTGGCGCAGCAGTGGCAGGTGAGCCGCGACCAGCAGGACGAGTTTGCCGTCGCCAGCCAGAACAAGGCGGAGGCGGCGCAGAAGGAAGGGCGCTTCCGCGACGAGATCGTCCCGTTCACGGTCAAGACCCGCAAGGGCGAGGTCGTGGTCGAGGAGGACGAGTTCATCCGCCACGGCGCGACGCTGGAGATGATGCAGAAGCTGCGCCCTGCCTTCACCAGCAACGGCACGGTGACGGCGGGCAACGCCTCGGGGCTGAACGACGGCGCCGCAGTGGTGATGGTGATGTCCGAGGACGAGGCAGGCCGTCGCGGCCTGACGCCGCTGGCCCGCATCGCCTCCTATGCGACGGCCGGCCTCGATCCCGCGATCATGGGCACCGGCCCGATTCCCGCCAGCCGCAAGGCGCTGGAAAAGGCCGGCTGGAAGGCCGCGGACCTCGACCTGGTGGAGGCGAACGAGGCCTTCGCCGCCCAGGCCTGCGCGGTCAACCGCGACATGGGCTGGAACCCCGAGGTCGTGAACGTCAACGGCGGCGCCATCGCCATCGGCCACCCGATCGGCGCGTCAGGGGCGCGCATCCTCAACACGCTGCTGCACGAGATGGTGCGGCGGGACGCCCGCAAGGGCCTCGCCACCCTTTGCATCGGGGGCGGCATGGGCGTTGCCATGTGCCTGGAACGCTGAACCGGATCATCCCGCCACCGCCACCGCCGCGCCTGCAGCCCCGAGAAACCCTGACGCCCGCCAGTTGCAGGCAATCCACAAGCCAAGGGAAAGCCAACGATGAGAGACGACATCCCCGACATCGACCCGACCGAGTCCCAGGAATGGCAGGACGCGATTGCCGACGTCATCGAACGGGATGGTCCGAACCGCGCCCATTACCTGCTGGACAAGGCGGTGCAGCAGGCCCGCGCCGCCGGCGCGACCCTGCCGTTCTCGGCCACGACCCCCTATCAGAACACGATCCCGGTCGATGACCAGTACGAGTTCCCGGGCGACCTCGAGATGGAATGGCGCATCCGTACCATCAACCGCTGGAACGCGATGGCGATGGTGGTGCGGCGCAACAAGGAGTCGAGCGAATACGGGGGCCACATCGCCTCGTTCGCATCGTCGGCGGTGATGTATGACGTCGGGCTGAACCATTTCTGGCGCGCCCGCTCGCCGATCCACGGCGGCGACCTCGTGTTCTTCCAGGGCCATGTGGTTCCCGGCATCTACGCGCGATCCTTCATGGAAGGGCGGATCAGCGAGGAGCAGATGCTGAACTTCCGTTCCGAAGTGGGCGGAAACGGGCTGTCCTCCTACCCGCATCCCTGGCTCATGCCGGATTACTGGCAGTTTCCGACCGTCTCGATGGGCCTCGGGCCGCTGATGGCGATCTACCAGGCCCGGTTCATGAAATACATGCACAACCGCGGCCTGATCGACATGGGCGACCGCAAGGTCTGGTGCTTCCTCGGCGACGGCGAGATGGACGAGCCCGAAAGCCGCGGCGCGATCGACCTGGCTGCGCGCGAAAAGCTCGACAACCTGATCTTCGTCATCAACTGCAACCTGCAGCGCCTTGACGGACCAGTGCGCGGCAACGGCAAGATCGTCCAGGAACTCGAGGGCAATTTCCGCGGTGCGGGCTGGAACGTCCTCAAGCTGCTCTGGGGCAAGGGCTGGGACCAACTGCTCGAGAACGACACCACCGGGCGCCTGCGGCAGTTGATGGACGAAACGGTGGACGGCGACTACCAGACCTTCAAGTCGAAGGATGGCGCCTATATCCGCAAGCATTTTTTCGGCAAGTACCCGGAAACGGCGGCACTGGTCGAGGACTGGACCGACGACCAGATCTGGAGCCTGAACCGCGGCGGCCACGACCCTGAGAAGGTTTACACGGCCTTCCGCAGGGCGACCGAAACCACGGATCAGCCGTCCTGCCTTCTGATCAAGACGATCAAGGGCTATGGCATGGGGTCGGCCGGCGAAGGCCAGAACATCACCCACCAGCAGAAGAAGCTGGCCGAGGAGCAGTTGCGCGAATTCCGCGACCGCTTCAAGATCCCGGTTGCCGACGAGGACCTGCCGAAGGCGCCGTTCGTTTCGCTCAACAACGCGCAGAAGGCCTATCTCGCCGACCGCCGGAAGGCCCTCGGCGGCGCTTTCCCGCAGCGCGCATCCAAGTCGCCGAAGCTCGAGATCCCGCCGCTGGAAGCGTTCAAGACGCAACTCGTCGGCACCGGCGAGCGCGAAATCTCCACCACCATGGCCTTCGTGCGGATCCTGACGACGCTGATCCGGGACAAGAACATCGGCCAGAACGTCGTACCGATCGTGCCGGACGAAAGCCGGACCTTCGGCATGGAGGGGCTTTTCCGCTCGATCGGGATCTACAATCCCGCGGGGCAGAAATACACGCCCGAAGACCGCGAGCAGATGTCCTATTACCGGGAAGCCGAGAACGGCCAGGTCCTGCAGGAGGGCATCAACGAGGCCGGCGCCATGGCCGACTGGATCGCGGCGGCCACGTCGTATTCCAACCACGGCGTGCCGATGATCCCGTTCTTCATCTACTACTCGATGTTCGGCTTCCAGCGGATCGGCGATCTCGCCTGGGCGGCCGGCGACAGCCGCGCCCGCGGCTTCATGCTGGGCGGCACGGCCGGCCGCACCACGCTGAACGGCGAGGGGCTGCAGCACGAGGACGGGCATAGCCATATCCTGGCCGGAACCATCCCCAACTGCATCAGCTACGATCCGACCTTCCAGCACGAGGTCGCGGTGATCGTGCACCACGGGCTGAAGCGCATGTTCGAGGATCAGGAGGACGTCTACTTCTACATCACGCTGATGAACGAGAACTACAGCCACCCGGACATGCCACCCGGCGCGGAGGACGGGATCATCCGCGGGCTGTACCGCTTCCGGGAAACCAGGAACCCGGGCGAGAAGCACGTCAACCTCATGGGCTCGGGCACGATCCTCGTGCAGGCGTTGAAAGCGGCAGAGATGCTGCAGGCCGACTTCGGCGTGACCGCGGACATCTGGTCGGCGACCAGCTTCAACGAACTCGCGCGGGACGGGCAGGACGCGGCCCGCTGGAACCGGCTGAACCCCTTCGACGAACCGCGCGTGCCCTTCGTCACGCAGGAGCTTGCGAAGGCGAAGGGTCCGGTGATCGTCGCCACCGACTACATGAAGAACTATGCCGAACAGATCCGCGCCTTTGTTCCGGGGCGCTACACGGTTCTGGGGACCGACGGCTTCGGCCGGTCGGACAGCCGGGTCAACCTGCGGCGCTTCTTCGAGGTCGACGCCAACCACATCGCCGCCGCGGCGATGGTGGATCTTCACCGGGAAGGCGCGATCGACGAGGCCACGCTGCGGGCTGCCCTCGGCAAGTACGAAATCAACGGCGACAAGCCGAATCCCAGGCTGGTGTGATCCGGGGCGCGAGGAGAACAGAAGATGGCAGTAGAAGTTAAGGTTCCGGACATCGGCGATTTCTCGAACGTGCCGGTGATCAGCATCCTGGTGAAGGTCGGCGACACCGTCGCCAAGGAAGACCCGCTCATCGAACTCGAGTCCGACAAGGCCACGATGGAGGTGCCCAGCCCCGTCGCCGGCAAGGTCGCCGCGATCTCGGTCAGCGAGGGCGACAAGGTCTCCGAGGGCTCCACCATCCTTACGGTCGAGGCGGACGGAGTGACGGCCGCGGACGCGCCGGCCATGGATGCGCCGGGGAAGACACCCTCCGCGGCAGCGCCCGCCCCTGCCGCTGCGCCGGCCCCGGCCGCGACCTCGGGCGGCGGCGCTGCCCCGGCAGGCGGCGCGATCACCGACCGCGGCTTCGGCAAGGCCCATGCCTCACCGTCCGTCCGTGCCTTCGCCCGCCAGCTCGGCATCGACCTCGCCCGGGTCAACGGGACGGGGCGCAAGGGCCGCATCCTGCGCGAGGACGTTACCGCCGCCCTGAAGAGCGTCGCGGCGCCCGCCGCCGCAGCGGGCGGCGTCTCGGGGGGAATGGGCATCCCGCCGGTGCCGGTGGTCGACTTCTCGAAGTTCGGGCCGGTGGAAGACGTCGAGATGGCCCGGATCAAGAAGCTGTCCGGCCCTGCCCTGCACCGATCCTGGCTGAACGTTCCTCACGTGACGCACCAGGAGGAAGCCGACATCACCGACATCGACCAGTACCGCAAGGAACTGGACGACGAGGCGAAAAAGGACGGCTACCGGGTGACGCTGCTGTCCTTCGTCATCAAGGCCAGCGTGTCGGCGCTGAAGAAACACTGGGAATTCAACTCGTCCATCCACCCCGATGGCGACAAGCTGATCCGCAAGTCCTACTACAACATCGGCTTTGCCGCCGACACGCCCAACGGGCTTGTGGTGCCGGTCATCAAGGACGCCGACCGCAAGGGCATCGTCGAGATCTCGAAGGAGCTGGGCGAGTTGAGCGGCAAGGCGCGTGCGGGCGAGCTGAAGTCGGCGGACATGCAGGGGGCGACCTTCACGATCTCGTCTCTGGGCGGGATCGGCGGCACGGCCTTTACCCCCATCGTCAACGCGCCGGAGGTGGCGATCCTCGGCTTGACGCGGTCGCGGATGGCGCCGGTCTGGGACGGCCAGCAGTTCGTCCCCCGCAACATGCTGCCGATGTCGCTCAGCTACGACCATCGCGCCATCGACGGGGCCCTTGCCGCACGGTTCGCCGCGACGCTGAAACACCTGCTCGGCGACGTGCGCCGGATCATGCTGTAAGGGGGCCCGGGTCATGGAAGTCAAGGTTCCCGACATCGGCGATTTCAAGGACGTTCCTGTCATCAGCATCCTGGTCGCGGTTGGCGACGAGGTGGCGCAGGAAGCGCCCTTGATCGAGCTCGAGTCCGACAAGGCGACGATGGAGGTGCCCTCGCCCGCAGCCGGCCGGATCGCCTCCATCGCGGTGAAGGAGGGCGACAGGGTCTCGGAGGGCTCGCTGATCCTGACGCTGGAGGGTGCCGGCGCCGTCGAGCCGCGCAGCAAGGACAGCGGCTATGGCGGGCGCGGCGGCCCGGCAGAGGTCTCCGCCCCGTCCCAGCCGGCCCCAGCGGCGACCGGCGCCGTCGCCAAAGGCGACATCCACGCCGAGGTGGCGGTGCTGGGCTCCGGCCCGGGCGGATATACCGCCGCATTCCGAGCGGCCGACCTGGGGAAGGCCGTCGTCCTGATCGAGCGCAACCCGAGCCTCGGCGGTGTCTGCCTGAACGTCGGCTGCATCCCGTCGAAGGCGCTGCTGCACGCAGCAAAGGTCATCACCGAGGCCGAGGAGATGGCGGGCCACGGCATCAGCTTCGCCGAGCCATCGGTGGACGTGGACCGACTTCGCGGCTGGAAGGATTCGGTCGTGAAGCAGCTCACGGGCGGTCTGTCGGGGCTGGCCAAGGCGCGCAAGGTTCAGGTGGTGACCGGCCACGGCCGCTTCGTCGGCCCGAACATGATCGAGGTCGAGCAGGACGGCTCCAGGACAACCGTCAGCTTCGATCAATGCGTCATCGCAGCGGGCTCCGAGCCGGTGACGCTGCCCTTCATCCCCCATGACGACCCACGGGTGGTCGACTCGACCGGCGCGCTTGAACTGGAGGGCATCCCCGAGCGGATGCTTGTGCTGGGCGGGGGCATCATCGGGCTGGAGATGGCCTGCGTCTACGACGCGCTTGGGTCGCGCATCACGGTGGTCGAGTTGATGGACCAGATCATCCCCGGCTGCGACAAGGACATCGTCCGCCCGCTGCACAAGCGCATCGAGGGACGCTACGAAAAGATCCTGCTCAAGACCAAGGTCACCGCCGTCGAGGCGGGCGACGGCGGCCTGACCGTCACCTTCGAGGACGAGAAGGGCGGCACGACAACGGACACGTTCGACAGGATCCTCGTCGCCGTGGGCCGCAAGCCGAACGGCAAGCTCATCGGCGCCGAGGCCGCGGGCGTCGCGGTGGATGATCGCGGCTTCATCGCCGTGGACAGCCAGCAGCGGACGAACGTGCCGCACATCTACGCCATCGGCGACGTGGTGGGTCAGCCGATGCTCGCCCACAAGGCGGTGCACGAGGGCAAGGTCGCGGCCGAGGCTGCGGCGGGGCAGAACCGCCACTTCGATGCCCGCGTGATCCCCTCGGTCGCCTACACCGATCCCGAGGTCGCCTGGGTCGGCGTCACCGAGACAAGCGCCAAGGCCGAGGGGCGCAAGGTCGGCAAGGGCGTGTTCCCCTGGGCTGCCTCGGGACGCTCGCTGTCGCTGGGCCGGTCGGAGGGGATCACCAAGGTCATTTTCGACGAGGCCGATGACCGGGTGATCGGCGCGGCCATCGTCGGGCCGAACGCCGGCGACCTGATCGCCGAGGTGGCGCTGGCCATCGAGATGGGCGCCGACGCGGTCGATCTCGGCCGCACGATTCACCCGCACCCGACCCTCAGCGAAACGGTGAACTTCGCCGCCGAAATGTTTGAGGGAACGATCACCGACCTGGTGCCGCCCAAGAAGCGGCACTGAGGCAGCGGCCGCCGCCTTCGCGCGGCGTGCGGAAAAAGAAGGCCCGCGCGCGGAGGGACGAAGTCAGTCCTGCGCGCGTGCCAACAAGAACAGCCTCCCGCCTCCCCGGCGGAGGCGGCAAGGCCGAACCGCGGGCAGTCGCGGGACAATCAGCGGGGCTGCTGCCCGGCACAAACAAGGAGGCACGATGAGCGGTCTGGTTATCTTCCTGCTGGCCCTGCTGCCAATAGCCACGGTTTTCCTGCTGCTGGTGGTTCTGGAGTGGTCGGCCAAGCTGTCAATGCTCGTCGCGTACCTTGTCACGGCGGCGACTGCCCTGCTGGTCTGGGGCACGGACCTGAGCAAGGTGCTTGGGGCCACCGCCAACGGCGCCATCACGGCGATCAGCCTGCTCTACATCATCTTCGGCGCCATCCTGATGCTCTACACGCTGGAGGAGAGCGGCGGCATCCGGTCGATCCGCAGCGGCTTCACCAGCATCTCGCCCGACCGGCGGGTGCAGGCCATCATCATCGCCTGGCTCTTCGGCTCGCTGATCGAGGGCGCCTCGGGCTTCGGCACGCCGGCGGCGATCGCCGCCCCGCTGCTGGTCGCCATCGGCTTCCCGGCGATGGCCGCCGTCGTCGTGACCATGATCATCCAGAGCACGCCGGTGTCCTTCGGGGCCGTCGGCACGCCCATCCTTGTCGGTGTGAACACCGGCCTCTCGGGGCAGGAGATCGTCGACGCGACCATCGCGCCCCTCCCGTTCTTCGAATACCTGCTGCAGATCGCGGTCAAGGTGGCGATGATCCACGGCCTGGTGGGGTTCCTGATCCCGCTGATCCTCGTGGGGATGCTGACGCGATTCTTCGGCGCGAACCGGTCCTTCCGCGAAGGCTTCCGGGTCTGGAAGTTCGCGCTGTTCGCCGGCCTCGCCTTCACCATCCCCTACAACATCATTGCCAACCTGCTGGGGCCGGAGTTCCCGTCGTTGCTGGGCGGCATCATCGGCCTGCTGATCGTCGTCCCGGCGGCGCGGGCGGGCTTCCTGGTGCCGAAGGAGGTCTTTGACTTCCCGCCGCGCGCGCAATGGAACGATGCCTGGATCGGCAAGCTCGACGACCTGGAGGATCACCACGGCGGGCGACCGCTGATGCCGCTGCTGAAGGCCTGGACGCCCTACGTCATCGTTGTCGTCCTGCTGGTGCTGACGCGGGCCGTCGGGCCGGTGAAGGCCTGGCTGACCTCGCCCGATGTGACGCTCGCCCTCGACAACATGTTCAACTCGGGGATCAATGCGCGCGTGCAGGTCCTGTACCTGCCGGGCACGGTCCTGATCCTCGCCTCGCTCATCACCTTCTTCCTCCACGGGATGAGCGGGCGCGACTATGCCAAGGCCCTTAGGTCGTCGGGATCGACCATGATCGCCGCCGCCCCTGCCCTGCTGCTGGCGGTACCGATGGTGCAGGTGTTCATCAACTCGGCCTCCGAAACCATGGCCAGCATGCCGATCGTGCTTGCCGAGGGCGTCTCGGCCGCGGTGGGCCAGGCCTGGCCGATGTTCGCGCCGCTGATCGGGGCGATGGGCGCCTTCGTGGCGGGGTCGAACACGATCAGCAACATGATGTTCTCGCTGTTCCAGTTCTCGACCGCCGAGCAGATCGGTCTGGGCGCGGCGGGCGCGGGCACCGTGGTGGCGCTGCAGGCCATCGGCGGGGCGGCAGGCAACATGATCTGCGTCCACAACGTGGTCGCCGCCTCCGCGACCGTCGGGCTGGTGGACCGCGAGGGCGAGATCATCCGCATGACGCTGATCCCCACGGGATACTATATCGTCCAGGGGGGCTTCATCGGTCTCGCGCTGCTTTCCGGGGGGTTCAGCATGTGGTGGATCGCGGCACTGATCTGGCCCGCGGCGGTGCTGTTCACCATGTCGCGGAACCGCGGCCGGCACCCGGTTGCGGTCGGAACCTGAGGTCGCCATGCCTGCAAAGCCGAATCCCCGCGTCGGTCTGTTCGTGACCTGTCTGGTGGATGCCATCCGGCCGGGGATCGGCTTTGCCGCCATCCAGTTGCTCGAGGAAGCAGGCTGCCGGGTGGAGGTGCCGCAGGGTCAGACCTGCTGCGGCCAGCCGGCGCTGAACAGCGGCGATGACGAGGACACGGCACGCCTGGCGCGCCAGACGATCGCCGCCTTCGAGGACTGCGACTATGTCGTGCTGCCCTCGGGCTCCTGCGCGGGGACGATGGTGCACGCCTATCCCGACCTGCTGGCGCGCGACCCGAAGTGGGCCGCGCGCGCAGCCGCCTTCGCGGCAAAGACACACGAGATCACCAGTTTTCTTGTGGATGTCATGGACTACCGCCCCCGGGGCCGCCGTCTGGATGCGACGGCCACCTACCACGACAGTTGCGCCGGCCTGCGGGAGTTGAACATCGCCGCCCAGCCCCGCGCGTTGCTGTCGCATGTCGAGGGCCTGGCGATGCGTGGGCTGGAGGGCAATGACGTCTGCTGCGGCTTCGGCGGCACCTTCTGCGTGAAGTATTCCACGATCTCCAATGCCATCGTCACCGAGAAGGCCGAGGCGATCGAGCGTACGGGTGCCGACCTGCTGCTGGCGGGCGATCTGGGTTGCCTGATGAACATGGCGGGCAAGCTGCACCGGCGTGGCGCAAGAACGCGCTGCTTCCACACGATCGAGGTTCTGGCGGGCCGCGCCGACGGCCCGGCGATTGGCGAGGAGGGCTGACCATGTCTGCTGCAGCGCAGCCAGGCTTCAAGGCGCGCGCCGCCGCCGAACTCTCCAACGCGGCGCTCAAGGTGGCCATCGAGCGGACGACGGGCAACGCCGAACGAAAGCGGGCCGCGGCCGTCGCCGCCTTTCCCGAGTTCGACGCCGCACGCGAGCGCGGCCGGGCGATCAAGGACCACGTCATCGCCCATCTCGACCACTACCTCGAAATGTTCGAACGGAATGCCACCGCCGCCGGCGCAAAGGTCCACTGGGCTTCCGACGACGCCGAGGCTCGGGCGATCGTCACACGCATCTGCCTCGACGCGGACGCAAGGCTGGTCACCCGCGCCAAGTCCATGCTGGGCGAGGAGATCGGCCTGCCCCACGCGCTGGCGGATGCCGGAATCGAGCGGGTGGAGACCGACCTCGCCGAGCACATCATCCAGCTCGCGGGCGAGCGGCCCTCGCATATCGTCTGGCCGGCGATGCACCGCACGCGCGAGCAGGTGGCGGACCTGTTCAAGGCGGGTCACCATCCCCCGCCCGCAGCCGACGATCCCGGGACCATGGTGCAGAGCGCACGGCGCGAGTTGCGCGCCAAGTTCCTGGGCGCCGATGTGGGCATCTCCGGCGCGAACTTCCTTGTCGCGGACACGGGGGCGACCTGCACCGTCACCAACGAAGGCAACGCCGAGCTGACCACGACACCGCCGCGCATCCACATCGTCACCGCGGGGATCGAGAAGATCGTCCCCTCGACCGCGCATGCCTTTGCCCTGCTGCGGTTGCTGGTGCGATCGGCGACGGGGGGCGAACTGACGCAGTACACCACCTTCCATTGTGGCCCGAAACGCCCCGGCGACGCCGACGGGCCGGAGGAGATGCACATCGTCCTCGTGGATAACGGCCGCACGCGCATGCTGGGCGACGAGTTCCGCGAGATGCTGCGCTGCATCCGCTGCGGCGCCTGCATGAACCACTGCGTCGTGTACCGCCAGATCGGCGGTCACGCCTACGGCGGCACCTATCCCGGTCCCATGGGCGCGGTCCTGACACCCGTGCTGGACGGACTTGCCGCCTCGCGGGACCTGCCCCATGCCTGCACCATGAACGGCCGCTGCGCCGAGGTCTGCCCGGTGGGCATCCCGATCCCGACGCTGCTGCGGGCCTGGCGCCGGCGGAGTTGGCGCGCGGGCCTGGAGAATGGCGTTCCGCGCCTTGCCATCGGCGTCTGGGCGATGGCGGCGCGGCGGCCGCGGCTCTACCGTCTGGCCAGCAGGGTGGGCGTGCGCGCGCTGCGGCTGTTCGGGCGGCGCGGCTGGATCCGGAGCCTGCCGCTGGCTGGGGGCTGGACCGCCTATCGCGACCTGCCCCGCCCCGCCGGCCGCACCTTCATGGAGCAGTACCGCGCGAACCAGGCCGCCAAGGGTGCGCGCCGATGAACGCCCGTCAACGCATCCTGACGGCCATCCGAGGCAGCACCGGCGCGCAGCGCCCGGTCGCGGTCATCGCCGCCGAGGCTGCGGCCCTGCTCGGACGGCCCGAGGTGGCGCGCCCGGGCCTCGCCGCGCCCGAGCTGCGGGAGGCCTTCGCCCTGAAGGCGGCGGCGGTGGGCACCACGATCGACCACCTGGACCGGATGGCCGAGGTCCCGGCGGCCGTGCGCCGCTACCTCGACGCCCAGGGGCTGCCGGCCGCCGTCGCGCTTCAACCCGCCGCCGCGCTGGCGGGCCTCGACTGGGGCGGCATCGCCACGCATCCCGACATCGCCCCTGACGAGGCGGTGGGCGTCGGCCTCGCGGAATGGGGCATCGCCGAAGGCGGGTCGCTGGTCATCCATTCGGGACCCGACAACCCCGTCCTGCTCGCCTTCCTGACGCTGCACCATGTCCTCGTCCTCCGCGAGGACCGGCTGCTGCCGCATCTGGAGGACTACGCCCTTGCCGTGCAGGATAACCCCCAGCCCCGCAACGCGATCCTCATCACCGGCCCCAGCGGCACGACAGACATCGAGGGCAGCTACGTCCGTGGCGCGCACGGCCCGGGCTTCCTGCATGTCATCATGGTCCGGGACAGCAGCGACCTGTAAGCCCCGTCTGTTTGCTTGAGCAGTGCACGGTCGACATGCGGTCCGCGCACCGTTGTGCCGCCGACCAACGCGATAGGGATCTGGTCCCGCAGACAGGGTGCAGGCCGGGCTCTCCAGCACCTGTTAGGCAGCGTGGACCTTGCGGCCGTCCATCCAGGTCTCGCTGACCCTGATGCCACCGATCGCTTCCGGCTGCACCTCGCGCGGGTCCTGGTCAAGGATCACGAGGTCCGCGAACTTCCCAGCCTCGAGGCTTCCGATCTCGTGCTCCGAATGGAGCTGCCACGCCGCCTCGGAGGTCAGGGCCCGTATCGCGGAGACGACCGAGACGCGCTCGGCCGGGTTGAGCACGAAGCCGGGTTCCTTCCAGGTGCTGCGGGTGACCGCCATCTGGATCATGTTCAGGGGCTCGGGTTCGGTCACCATGAAATCCGAGTGCAAGGTGTAGCCGACACCGGCCTCCTCGACGCTGTGCAGGCGGGCCAGGTGCTGCACCCGTTCGGGACTGAACACCCTGTCACGCATCCACACGCCCCAGAAATGCACATGGCCGATGAGAAAGCTCGCCGAGACCCCGAGGTCCTTCATGCGCGCGATCTGGTCGTCGTGCAGCATCGAGCAGTGCTCGATCCGGGCCCGGACCGCTCGCATGTCGATGCCGGCGTCGCGCACCGCCGCGCAGGCATCGAGCACCATGTCGATGCCCGCATCGCCATTGGCGTGAAGCGCGAGCTGCCAGCCCTTCGAGGCGCGATCAAGCGCGGTCGCCGTCATCTCCGCGGGCGTCATGTAGGGTGACCCGCGGCTGTGGATTTCCTCGACCGGGCCGCTGTCGCGCTGGACCAGGCCGCGCCCGAAGGTCACGATCAGCGTCTGGCCAAGCGGATGCGTATGCCATGCCGTGCGGGCACCCGGGTCGAAGGTGACATGAGCCCCCTGCACCCGATCCGGGGCGGCTGGGACAGCGGGTCCACGCGGACTTTTCCGGTGAACCAGTCAGCCGGTCCTGTGGCGGACGGCCTGCTTGCCGCGCGAAAGATTTCCATCGGAGTTATCCTCTTGCAAGAGTGAGCGGACGGCGCAGCAACCGGGCGCCGTGGTGCCCCAACACGGCACACAGGCCCATGATCGACAGCCAGTGCAGAAAGAACCGCGGTGTGGCTGCGTTGAAGTCCCACATGTCCAGCGTGGGTCGGCTCAGAAGCTTGGCGCCCAGATCCATTGTAAAGGCGCTATGAAGTCCGGCCGCCGAGAGGCACAGCACAGCGACCCAGCCAATTGGCTCCCATAGCCCGCGGGGGAGCAATACGCCGAACCGGCTGCGAGCAACGTTCATCACGATCTGCCAGTTCAGGCCGACGTGCAGGCCGACCAGAACCACACCCCAATAGGCAGACAGTAGGTGCAGATCGCGGGCGGTCATCCCGGCGTCGAATGGCAAGAAACCGAACACGACCCGCAACACCACCACACTAGTGATGAGCAAGCCGATCATCGCCAGCATCAATGCCAGATTGAGCGCGATCGTCACCCTGCCGGGCGGCTCGCGGCCGGTCCTGTCAAGGCGGCCATACCAGCGCCGGTTGAACCCGTTATGCGCAAGGATCAGCAGGAATACCGCGGTGCCGAGGCGATGTCGCTCCTGAAGGACGTCGCGGTCGAGGTCTGGGAGCGGATCAGGATAGGCGCTACCGCGGCGGGCGCGGCCGCCACGGCGATGTTCTTCGACCTGAAGGCCGATGCCGCGTCGGGCATGCAGAGCGCCATCGAGAGCGTCGTCGGTTTCGGCAACACGGCCGCGAACACCTTCGAAGGCGCCTACGAGGCGATCAAGGCGATCTGGGGCCTGCTGCCCGCCGCCATCGGCGATCTGGCGTTCCAGGCGGCCAACAGCCTGGTCGACGGCGTCGAGGCGATGCTGAACGGAGTGGTCTCGCGCATCAATGGCTTCATCGGCGGGATCAACCAGGGGCTGGAAGCGCTCGGTTCCGAGCGGCGCATCTCGCTGGTGCCGGACCTCGACCTTGGCGATATCGAGAACCGCTTCGAGGGCGCGGCCAGTGCTGCCACGACAGCGGCGCAGGCAGCCTTCGACCGGGCCTTCGAGGACAACCCGCTGACCGCGCCCGATCTCGGCCTGACCGAGGCGGCAAACCGAGCGCTTGAGTCCGCAAACCTCTATCGCGGTGCGGCACGCGATCTGGCGGAAGGGGCACGTGCGCCCATCGAAAGCTGGCAGGCGCTGCGCGACGCGGTGCGTGGAACTGACGAGGCGAGCGCGAACGCGCTGACCGAGGCCACCGGCGCGGCGGAGCGGCTGGAGACGGCGCTCGGCGATGCCGGACGCGCCGCAACAGGTGCAGGCGCGGCGGCCGGAGCCGCCGCCGCTACAGCGGAGCCCGCGACCGAGGCCGCCGTCAGCGGCTGGCAGGCGGTCACTGCGGCGCTGTCGGATTACGCCAGCAAGGCGCGCGACATTGGCGGCGACATCGGTCAGAGCCTCGTCCGCGCCTTCCAGGCGGCGGAGAACGCGGTCGGCCAGTTCGTGCGGACCGGCAAGCTGAACTTCCGCGACCTCGTCACCTCGCTGCTGGCCGATCTCGCCCAGCTGGCGGCGCGGCGTTTCATCCTCGGGCCGATCGCGAATGCTCTCTCGGGTGTATTCTCCGGTGCGGACGGCATTTTCGCCAACGTCCTGCATGCGGGCGGGATGGTCGGGGCCGCGGGGCCCTCGCGCATGGTGCCCGCCATGGCCTTCGCCGCTGCCCCCCGGATGCATTCCGGCGGCATGGCCGGGCTTCGGCATGATGAGGTGCCCGCGATCCTGCAACGCGGCGAGCGCGTGCTGTCGCGGCGTGAGGCGCAGAGCTACGGCGCGGACGGTGGCGTCAACGTCACCATCATGGCCCGCGACGCCGAGAGCTTCCGGCAGTCCCGCACACAGGTCGCGGCGGATATCGCCCGCGCCGTGTCGCTCGGGCGGAGAGGCATGTGATGGCGTTTCACGAGGTCCGGTTTCCCGACGATATCAGCCGGGGCGCACGCGGCGGGCCGGAACGGCGCACCCAGATCGTCGAGCTCGCCTCGGGCGACGAGGAGCGCAACGCGAGCTGGGCCAACTCGCGCCGCCGCTACGATGTCGCGTACGGCATCCGCCGTGCCGACGATCTGGCGGCGGTCGTCGCCTTCTTCGAGGCGCGCAACGGTCGCCTTCATGGCTTCCGGTTCAAGGACTGGGGCGACCACAAGTCCTGCCTGCCCTCGGGAATGCCATCGCCCACCGACCAGGCGATCGGCGCAGGCGACGGTGCGACGACCGCCTTCCAGCTGGTGAAGCGCTACGCCTCGGGCGCGCAATCCTGGTCACGCCCCATCGCCAAGCCGGTGGCGGGCACCGTGCGCATCGCGCTCGGCGGGGTCGAGCAGCCCTCCGGCTGGTCGGTCGACACCGCCACAGGCGTCGTCACCTTCAGCGCTGCGCCGGGTGCTGGCGTCGCGATCACCGCGGGCTTCGAGTTCGACGTGCCGGTCCGCTTCGACACCGACGAGCTCGACGTGACGCTCGACCTCGAGCGGCTCGGTTCGATCACCTC
>NZ_CANMEH010000033.1 GCF_947496875.1 uncultured Paracoccus sp.
GGGATCTTGTATAATGAAATCAATCCCTTAAGGTGGAGAACGTTGGACGTCAGACCCATCCCCTCCGCCACTTGCCCTCTCAAGAGCGTTCTCTCGATCCGGCTGCGGCCGGATTTTTCAGTTGTTTTCGAGGGTTATGCGGGAGGGGCTGAGCACCGGCCCTGCCGCCGCGAGGCCCCGAAGCGGTCTCTCAGCGCCGATATTCTCCGGACCTCATGACTGCGCCGATTTGGTGCAGCGCTTGTAGCCTATTGGAATTCCGCACTTTTCAGTCCGCCAACCTGAGCACTTCGACGCCGGTGGCACTCGCAGAGATGGAACAGAAATCGAACCTCGCATCTGACTATTCCTAGCGGCAATCAATGAAACCACGCCGACTTTGCCGGATCAGTCCTTACAAGCTTGGCATACATTTTCTTGGCCTCATTCCCAATCGGCCGATTTGAGGCCAAGGCTGCGGGCGTTCTCCGAAACCGCGCGTCTCACACCATCGCCTGCCCCGTCTGGAAACTCGGCCGAGATTTCCACCACCAGCCGAACCGTCGCGTTCGGGTCGGACGTAAGCACCGACACGATCTCTTCGGCGATCTGGACAAGGCGCATTTTCGCTGTCGCTGGCGGCACCTCGGCTGAACCATAGAAGGTTTTCGGCTTTGTGGCGGCCGAGGCGAGCGCGGTCGTCACCGGCCCCGGTGACGTGCTCCCGCCGTTGGGAAGATAGACGCTCGGCCCCTCGGCCACGCCGCTTGTGGTCGCGGTCACGGCAACAGCCGGCGCAGCGGGAGTCGGTGCCGGCCGGTTCGCGTCCTCATAGACTTGGGCTGCTTGAGGCTCGATCAGCAGCAGCGTGTCGTCGAAGACGACATTGCCGCAGCCGAAGGAGAAGCCCTCGAACTTGCCATTGGCCTCGCCGTAGGCGGTGCCAAAAAAGTCCGTGCTGGTCGCGCCGGTACGGATCGCCTGCGCCAAGACATCCCGCGTCTTCAGGCGCGGCATGTAGAGATAGCGCAATGTGTCCTCGAAGAACCCGGCCGCGTTCGCTGCGCTTTGCCCGTTCTTCCAATATAGCTCCTTGAGCTTTGTGCGCAGATGGATCGGCGACCAGGTGGAAATCACCAACTCATTGTCAGTGCAAACCCGCTCGATCTCGCCGCCAATAGAGCCGCCGGTCGTGTTTATGGCGAACGCCTCGATACCGGGCTTCGGATCGGTCGGCGTGTCCTGCATCGGGCAGAGCAGCCATTTGTAGCACTCGCGGACCACGCGCGGTAGGGCGTCCTCGGCGCTCTTCAGCTCCTTCTCGGCCTGATTCTTCTGCAGGAGGTCGATGTTCAGGCGGCCTTCCTTCACGTCCTCAACAATCGAACCCCATGCGAGCGCTATGCGGGTTGCGTCATTGAGACGGGAAAGCGCGCCGTGATCCGGGGCAAGGAAGAGCAGCCGATTGCTGCGATAGCGCGGCTTTGAGCCATTCTTACCGATGATCTCCAGCACCGCTTCAAAGGCGAGGCGGTTTTCCTCGCGGGCGTACCAAGTCTCCGGCGGCAGGACGAGCAAGCGCAGGGCGGTATCGTCCGGCACGTCTCCATGCGGCGTGAAGATATGCACGCCGTCGAAGGACGTGGCGTTACCAACCGTCTTCTTCAAAGCCTCGGCGATCTTGCCTCGCACCTCGGTCCGATCATCGAACCGGCGCTTCCGATCCTCCATTTCCCGCCGCAGATTGGCACGGGTGTCGAACCAGAATCGGGTCGAGTCCTGACTCTTGTCGCCGGATGCGTTGAGGTAGTGTAGCCGATCGGCGAGCCGGCCGAGGGCATCCGCATAGACAGATGCTGCCTGTCCCGGCTGAAGGCAACCGAGAATGATGTGCGCTCGGTCGAGGCCGCGCGCGGCGACCTTGGACGCTACCGAAGACGGGGCGCTGCCGAGGAAGACCGTGCGCGCAATGCGCCGGGCAGCGCCCACCTGACCGAAGCGCGGCTCCTTGTTCTCCAAGGCGGTCGTTTCGGCTCGGTCGCCGTCGATGTCGCGTTCGATCACGGCATCCCAGCCGGCGGGCAGGTAATAGGTAAGCTCGTTGCGGCTGCTGCCATCATGAAGCGGCAGGCTGCCGGGCATGATGAGCAGGTCTTTGTTGTCGTCCTTCCACAGCCGGAAGATGACCTTCGCCATGAGCTTGAGGACGCCGCGCGTGCGCTGAAAGCCGTCGATGGTCGTCCAGTCCTCATAGAGGCGGTCGAACACTTCCGGATGGATCGGATAGGCGTGCACGAGCCGTTCGTAGTAGCGGCGATCCTGCGTGTCGGCCGGCAGCTTCACGCCCTCGGCGATATAGGTGTCGGCGAAGGCGCGGCATACGGCTTCGCGGGTCTTCTCGTCACGCACCGGCTCGAACAGGCGGCGACGCACGATCTCGAAGGCTTCCTCCGTCGCCACCGGCTTCCAAAGCGCCTGCACGCGCCCGAAGGTCTTTTCGAGGGCGCGCAGCGCCGTGACGCCGCGTTGACTACCCGCTTCAAGGTCGGATTCCGGCAACGATGCGAGCACGATGGCGCGCGGCACCAGCTTCACGGCTTCGGTGAGAGCCTGCATGAAGGAAAGGTTTGAATCGTAACTTCCCCCGCTGATCGCCTGCGATTCGGGGAACTGGCGGATGTAGGCAACCAGCTCATCGATCAGCACGACGCATGGGGAGTGGCGCTCCAGAAGGTCGCGCAGAACGTCCTTGCCCGGGGAGGTGCCAGTGGCGTCCGCCTCGGCGACAAGCGCGAAGGCTTCAGCGCCGCCAAGCTGCCAAGCGATCTCTCCCCAAAGGGTCTTGATCGTCTGGCTCCCACGCTTCCACGGCTGGCCCGGTGCGTGCGCGGTGCCGTCCAGAACCGCGACGCGGGCCTGCGGCACGTCCATCAAGCCAGCCTGGTCAACAAGCGCAGGGATGCCGGCTAGGTCGGACAGGGCGCATTTGCGGGTGGCAAGGTGATAGACGGCGAGCATGGTATGCGTCTTGCCGCCGCCGAAGGCTGTCTGAAGCTGCACGACCGGCTCGCCGCCCCGGCCGGCGAGCCGCTGCGCAACCTGCGTCAGCAGCAGCGCCATGCCCTCGGTGATGAAGGTGCGGTCGAAGAACGCGCCAGCATCCTGATATTCACGGCTGGCCTTCCCGGTGTTGACCGCCGTGATGTCGGCCGCGAACTCCGATTGCTGGAACGTGCCTTCAAGCACGTCCTGATGGGGTACAGCCACTTCTCTCCAAGGTTTCATCGTCGGCTCCCCCTTCAGCCAAACAGGTCGCCTTGATGCGCCTTCGGTGCTGCTTCGGCAGCGGATTCGATGGCGCTCCAGCTCGTTATGATCTCATTATAGGCGCGGGCGTCCTCGGCCCAGCCCGCTCGTTCGCAAAGGGTATAGAGCCGATAAGCAAGTTGCCGCGTCGCCTCGGCCTTGGCCGCAACGGCCGCTAGCACCTCACCTGCACCGCTCTCACCCTCGGCTTTGAAGATGCGGATGAGGTGATGCAGGGCTTCCCACACCGGCAGGCGTTCGTCGCCAAGCGGATCCCAGTCGGACGGGTATTCGGCCCACTTCAACAGTCTGACGATGCCACCGTCAGCAAAGAGAACGCCCGACCTCTTGACGCCGTCAACGCTCGTTCCCTTGGCGCGCGCTAACGTGTCGGCCTCGCCGAAGCGGCCCTCTTTCCAGCCGTGTTGCTCGAACCAGTGCAGGCAGAATTGCGTGTCGTTGTCGAAGTCGTCCTCGGCGAGGAAGCGATTGATGAGCCGCAACGCGGTCTGTACGGTCATTGGTGTGCCATCCGCCTCTAACACAGCCGCATACTTTGAGAACGTAGCCATGCCAGGACCGATAATGGCCTGCGACAGATCAACGGGGGCGACAGGCGAACGATCATCGCCAGAACCACGCGTCATCTCATCCAGCGCCTCCGGCAGCACCTGATTGAGTTCACGCAGGAATATACGACGAGAGATGGTTGGTGCGGTTGCCGGACGAGGACGACAAACGAGCACGATGCTAGAAGCTAACGCGTTCGCGGAAAGACCTATTTGGCGATTGTCCCCCTCTGTTCGCATCGGCCACGTACCGGTAACAGCCAAGCCAGCCTTATTGACAGCCTCCAAGAATGTCTCCCACCCGGTCGAACTTGTTCCCTTTCCGCTGTCGCTTTCTGACTGCTTGTAGGCATAGTATATGGTTACCGGCAGCGCAGGATGGGCTTGCGTTGAGAGTCGACGCATCACCTCCGTCATTCCGGTCAAGAAGAACTTCTCTGCGCCTTCAACGCCCCCATGCCTTTGCGGAGCTGCTATCAGTTCCTCAGCCTTTGGAACTGCGATGGTGGAAAGTAGTTCGGGAAACATCCCACGAAGAGATTGACGAAGCCATCCGTAAAAGAAGTCGGATAGATCGGCATATGAAATGTTGTCATAGTATGGTGGATCAGTAGAGATCACGCAGCCATCGCATATAGACTCGTTCTGGGCTGCAGCTTGAATGGCAACGCCATTTGCGGCAGTGCTAAAAAAACTAAGCGCCTTGGCAACTACTTTGACACTTTCAAGAAAACCCGAGCTTGAAGACGCGAGAGGGGAACCCTCGGCGAAATCCCAAGCCATCGGAATTGCTTGACTCGCAAGTGTTGATCGCATTGCACTGTCCTTCGGACGCCAAGTAGCGAAGGCAGAGCCATAGTCGGCCACCCTGCTAACCGCGCACGCCAGATACAGCTGGATAGCGCGACCGAAGGCGGCGGCGTCTCGCTCATCGATCTTGGCGTCAGCTTGAGCCTTTTGGCCCGCTTCTGAAACAAGTTCACATAGAATCGACAATGCAGCGTTTTGACGCTCGGTAAACAAATCGCCGAACGTCTCGAAGCCATAGTTGGCGACATTCACCCGGCACTTTCCGCTCAACGGAACATCTGGCTTCCTGCCGGCTTCCGCAGCTAGAGCCGCTATTTCAGCCTCTTCCGTAGAAGGAAGATAAACTCGCCCACGCGGGCCGTCGATCACCATCGCCATCAGACGCACCGAAAGTCGGCCAGCCTGACCCTCTGATCGAATGTGGTCGTAATCAATTGGCACGCCCGACAGCAGACAGCGAAATGCAGCGCGCTTTCCTGCTGCGGTTCCCGCTCTAGCCTCTGCTGGCGCCTTTCCAACTCTTACGGTGAACCGATAGTAATCTCCGTCAATTATTGGCTGAATGTACGCTTCTCTACCGTCCTTAGTTGACAATAAGAATGTCGACGCTAAGGGCACTTGCACATGTCGGAACGCCGGATTTGGACTCTTGACTGTCCTAGTCCAAATCCAAGCGATGACCGGAAACTCTTGTCCAACGAGAGGTGCGAGGTCGGCACGTCCGATAGCCGTTTCCGCGGTTATCTTGACGGGCGGATAAAGATGTTCGAGGCGCTCTTGCGCCCGCTCATACATCCATTGACCATAATACAACAGGTCATCCGCGAGACTTTGACCGGCTGTCCACTGGCGGCTCCAGAAATCTTGGCTTTCCCTTGTCCTTGGATTGACCGGGGAAAGTCCAATGAACTGGCCGGGCACCTCTAGAGTTGCTTTGTTGATCAAGACGGCAACAGGATTCAAGTCACTCGCGCGAACATCAATGCCCAACCGCTGAGCTTCCATTGGGATTGCACCACTTCCGGCGAAGGGGTCACACAATGGAGGAAGGGCTTGGGGATTGAACAGTTCCGCTGCATGCGGGTGATCCTTGTTTAATTCGCAGGTCTCTCTCCAGGACTTACGAATTTCTGCGCGAGCTCTCTCCAATATCTCTTCATTGGCTGTGTTCTCCCAAAGAACAAGTTCCTTGATTATGGAGAATAGTCGGTTGCGGCTTTTCGCCCAACTCGCCTTCATGTTGTTTGGTGGAATCTCAGCAGGATTCTCAATTTCCCATTTCCATGACGGGTCATTCACTAATTGAGCAAAGACGACTGCTCGGGTTGCAGCTACCGGTCGTTGAGCAAACCACTTATGAAATGTCGTTGGATATCCACCAGGTGCTTTTCTTTTCCGTTTAGAAGATTCTTCATTGATCGCATCTAGCGGCAGCGCAACTTCTATCAGCTTCTTTGGAGTTTTCACGGTTACGTTCATTCTTATTGTCTTTCCGTAAGCACATGCCGGATGGCCGTGTAAAATGGCAAGTTTCGCGCGATCTCAAGCTCCGCCTGGAAAAGAGCACGAATATCATCGGGCGGCCAACCTTCGTTGAACGCGGCATTTGCGTCTTCTACGTACCCGGATACGGCAGCCCTTCGCATAGCGCGTAGGCGGCCCCAGTTAGCATCGAGCGAGAAAACGCGCAGCGTCTCGGTCGCTCTTCGTTGATCGACTGCGGACAGACCGTTCCGAATGCTGATGGTTCCGTCTGCCTGAAAGATGAAGAAGGCATCTGGATCGTCGCTGCAAGGATTTACCAGGTCATCGACATTGTACGGCCCCGCGCCGTGATCCTTGAAGTGGCCACATGAATCCGTCTGATCGCATGACCAGAATAGATTGTTCCAATCGAACTTCAGGGCAGGATGGTTCTTTTTGCGCCGGAAGTGCTCGATATGCTGGCCAAGACTGTCGATGCTGCCTTCGCAATATGCGCAACGGCGGCCCTGCATGGCTTCAAGCTGCGTTCTGATCTGCACCTTGTGGGTGGGTGACACATTGTCCCATGTGTGGATGCCTTGGGTGTAACTGCCAAGGCAAGTCGGCGCGGGGCAGATGGTACGATCGAGTTTCCGCATGTCATGCGCCCTCCGGCCGACTCTTGGCGAGCCGGAACCGCTGGAAGCGTATGAGGCGGTCGGCCTCCAGCATGACCTGATGGCTCTCGCCGTAGTGCGCGATCAGGCGTTTCCGCAAGTCGGAGGCTTCCGGTCCTTCGGCCTCTCCCGCCTCGATGAGCTTGCGATAGGCGCTGAGGGCAGTTGCTTCCTCGACCTGCGGAACTGGGTCCACGTCCATCACTGTCGCCAAGACATCGGCGCTCTCGACGCCTCTGGTCTGGATCAGGGGTGTCTCGATTACCAAGTCGCCATTGCTGATATGGAGAACGCGGATCGACGACCTTTCGACGGTGGACAGAACATGCGGACTATGCGTACTGACAATGATCTGTAGGGCTGGGAAAGCGGCCTGCAGCAAGCCGAGCACCTGCTGCTGCCAGCGGGGATGCAAGTGCATGTCCACTTCATCGACGATGAGAACGCCGGGGGTCTCGATGGCAGCCCGATCACTCAGTTGCGGATTGAGGCTGGCGCAGCGGCGCGCAACATCGGCGACAAGCGCAAGCATGGTGCGCACGCCGTCGCTCAGCATAGACAATGGCAGTTCGCCCCGCGTCTCGTGCTTGGCCGTCAGGGTATGAAGCTCGTCATCCCAGCGAAGACTTGACCAGCCGGTCGGCTGAAGAACCTTGTCGGTGGCGGACTTCACGCCTTCGATCATCGCAAGATTGGCTTGCAGGCTTTCCCGGAATGAAGGCGATGCCGTCTGCCTGAAGCGGTGCTCGAACCACGCCGAAATGCCCTTGAAAGAGGATGACGAGGTGAGGCATTCGGCATAGCCGGCCACGCGCTCACCGACATTGGTGACGGAAGAACGACGATATTCTGTTTGGCGCTGCTCGCTCCAAAGGCGGCCCGTTCCGTAATAGGCGATGAGCGGGAGAACCGCCTTATCGGTAAGGAAGGGCTGCGCTGCCTTTTTCAGTGGGCCGAAGTGCCGGGTGCTCGGTCGCACCTTGTCGCCGTAGGTTCTGACGGCGCTCTGCCACGTCACGATCTCGCCCAGAACGGTGGCCTGCGTTCCGTATTCGGTTGGAAGGCAGGGAGACATCCTGCGCTCTGGACCGGGGATCAGGCGCACGTCGCTCCGCTCGATGCGCCGGACCTTCTCTGGCGGATAGAGCGCGTTGACGAAGACCGAGAGCGCAGCTCCGGCGGCGTCGAGCACGGCGGTCTTTCCGCTGCCGTTCTCTGCAACCAGAACGGTCAGGACAGGATGAAACGCGACTTCGCAATGAGCGAAGCACCGGAAATTCGTCAGCGACAGCTTTTCGAGGCGCAGCGCTGTCATCGGGCCTCTGCCTTGGCGAGCAGATCGCCCAAACTGAAGTTGATGGACGCGACGCCCCAGCCTGGTTCCCTGTCGAACGGGCTGGAAATGTAGTACGGGCCGTCAATGGCATCGTCTTCACCGACGATGGCGATCGCCAGCTGGAACTTGTCACCCTGATTGAAGGCGTAGAGCATTTCGTTGCGGGTGATCGTGATGGTGCTCGCGCCCTTCACCCGGCCCTTCACCTCTATGTGCTTGGGATCGGGCTGCCTTCCGTCAACGGCAGGCGGATAAGAAGTCAAATCCCAGCCGCATTTTGCGGCCGAAACATCGACGACTCGGCAACCGCGCGCTTCCTCCGCCTGCCGGACGGCCGTCATGGCGAGTTGTTCAATGCGCGAGCGAGCGGCAGCGTCGGCAGCGAAGGTCGCCGCCACTGGATCGACCGGCTCGTCGCCGCGCAGCTTGTTCATCAAGCCGACCGGCACGATCAGCGCCGCCCCCAGCACGACCGGCGTGCAGTTCACGACATGGCGCATTGCCTGAAGCTCCTTCTTGCGGCCGTCGAGGCGGTCTTGAAGGTCACCAAGCGTGCGCTCGACGTTCTGAAGGTTAAGCCGCACGTCCTTGCCGACCTCTGCGTCGTCCTTGAGTTTCAGCCAACGATCCTGCCAGAAGGCGATTTCCTTGCTCAGCCGCTCATGGACGGCGTTCAGCGTCTTCTCCACATGGTCGATGCGTCGCTGCGCGACTTCGCCATAGTGCTCCGGCACCAGCGTCGTCGCGGCGAGGGACAGGGCGCGGACTTCTTGACCGGAAGACAGCCAAGGCGCGTCGAATACGTCCTTAAGCAAGGTGCGTTCGGCTTTGGGCAAAGGCTCAAGGTCGAGATGCGGCGCCCATCCGGCGAAGGTCGCCTGCCCTTCAGGCCCGACCCGGACGAATTGTAGGCGCTTGGACAGCACGGTGCCGTCGCCGGACTTGATCTCATGCGTCAGCAGGAACAGCAGTGCGGGATCGACACCTTCGTCGGCCGGGTCGATCAGAACGGAACCTTGCCTGAGAAGGTTGGTATGCTGCTCAAGGATCATATCCGACATTGTGAGCATGAGCGGATGACCGGGGTGCATCAGAACCGCGCGTTCCAACCCGGCTTTGTCGAGTGGCTGGATGGCCTGGGGCTCGAAGCAAATGCGGCTGTAACGCCGGAGCACCGGCTCATGCTCGCGCCGGTTCCGGCCAGTTAGACGGCGGTCGCGCTCGCGGATCGCCGCCGGAATATGGCTGATCTCATAGCGCTCGGCCTCACGCGGATGCGCAGTGCCGCCAAGCGCATCGAGCGCCTTGGTGAAGAAGGCCCGGACAAAATAAGGCTGAAGCCGCCGGGCCTCTGCCTTCTCCATCTCCTCCTTCACGGCGAATAGCCGATCAGCGCTCATCGTTTCCTGCGCAAGCGCATTGCGGTTCAGGAGGGATTTCAGGTGGTCGTGGTCGAGCGCCTTGTCAATTTTTTGAGTCAGGCGGGCGCGGACTTCGGGCCGGTCGCCGTAGCGGATGGCCTCGACCAGCAGGTCCTTGAGGCTGGTTTCCTCAAAGACCTCACCGAGAATGTCGAAGACGCGGCCATGAAGGGCTTGGCTCTCGACCTCCAGCTTCACGAGTAAGCGATGATATACGTCGCCTTCGCGGGTTTCCTTGGCGACCAAATTCCACAGGTGGCAAACCTCGGTCTGCCCGATGCGGTGGATGCGGCCGAACCGCTGCTCCAGGCGGTTCGGGTTCCAAGGCAGGTCGTAGTTGACCATGAGACTCGCGTTCTGAAGGTTCACGCCTTCGCCTGCGGCATCGGTCGCCACCAGGACGCGGACATCAGGATCGGAGCGGAAGAGCGCCTGCAGACGACGACGCTCGTCCCGGTGCGTGCCGCCGTGGATAGTCACGATGGCGTCGGGATTGCCAAGAACGCCGGAAATACGCGCCTGAAGGTAGTTCAGCGTATCGCGGTGTTCGGAGAAGATGATGATCTTGCGCTGCCGACCAGTGGCGTCGCGGGTCTCAGGATGGTCTTGCAGGATTCTTGACAGCTCATCCCATTTGCGATCCTGCCCGGAGGCTACGACTGCCTTGGCTTGCTCCTCCAGCCCTTTCAGGATGACAATCTCGGCTTCAAGCTCGACCACGGTCTTGGCGGCCGTTGCGTCGTCGATCAGGTTTTCCTCAAGAGTTTCGTGCTCTTCGGCGTTCAGGTCGTCGTCATCTTCCGGCGCACCGGTATAGGTCTCGGCGAGGGCGTGACGCCCCTTGATCCCGAGTTTTTCGTCGCGTAGCCGGTTCTCAAGCCGCTCGCGCCGGCGCTTGAGCGATTGGAAGATCGCTTCGGGGCTTGAGGCGAGCCGCCGCTGCAGCGCGGTAAGGGCAAAGCCGACCGAACCCTTCCGCGCGCCTTCGAGCTGATCGGCCTTGCCCATCTCGGTCTGCACATAGTTCGTGACAGCCTCGTACAAGGCAGCCTCGATCTGCGAGAGTTCGTAGTTGACCGTGTATGCCTTGCGCTCCGGGAAGAGCGGCGTGCCGTCAAACTTGACCAATTCCTCCTTGACCATGCGACGCATGAGGTCGGAGGCATCGACCTTGTGAACGCCATCGCGGAACTTGCCATAGAAGCGATCGGAATCGAGCAACGATAGGAAAAGTTGGAAATCCCCTTCCTTGCCGTTGTGCGGCGTCGCCGTCATCAACAGCAGGTGCCGAACATGCGCACCCAGCTTCTCGGCGAAACGGAAGCGACCCGTCTTCTCCAACTTGGAACCGAAATAATGTGCAGATAGCTTATGTGCTTCGTCGAAGACGGCCAAGTCCCATCCGGGCGCGCACAGCTTGTCCTGAAGCTCTTCATTGCGGGAGAGCTGGTCGAGTCTGACGATGAGCCGGGGATAGTCGTCGAACGGATTCCCGCTCGGCGAGGTCTGCTCCAGAAGCGATGAATAGACGTGAAACTCCAATCCGAATTTCTCGAAAAGCTCGTCCCTCCACTGCTCGACAAGGCTACCGGGGGCGACGATCAGGATGCGGTGCGAATCCCCGCGCATGATGAGTTCGCGGATGTAGAGGCCGGCCATTATGGTTTTTCCGGCACCGGGGTCGTCCGCGAGGACGAACCGCAACGGCTGCCGGGGCAAGAGCGATTCATAGACGGCGGTGATCTGGTGCGGCAACGGCTCCACATTTGAGCTATGGACCGCCATCATCGGATCGAACAGGAAGGCAAGGTCGATCCGCTTGGCTTCGCAAGCAAGCTGGAACGCCGCGCCGTCCCCGTCGAAGGAAAACGGCCGCTCCGCGGTGGCAATATCAACGGAAAGCTCGTCGCCCCTGCCAAGAAGCCGTTCCTTCATGTCGCCGTCAGGTGTCCGATAGATGAGTTGAACAGGTCCCTCTCCGAGAGGGATGACGGCAACGACTGTCACCACCTGGGACGGCTCAATCCCAGATAGACTCTGTCCGGACTTGATTTCTTCGAGCTTCATGTGGTGGACGGCTTTCTATCGTCTGCGCGAGCCGATGCCCCGGATAATGCTGAAAATGAACGGTTCATAAGCGGAGCTTTAGTTGCGGTTGCTTGCCCGAATAGCGTTCCACTTTGACCACATCCGCTTTCTTTCGAGCCTCTGCGATGTCGAAGTTGTTCTGCATGCGCATTAGGGTTTCCATCGAAACCCCGAACGCTTTCTCGATGCGGATTGCCATTTCCGGCGACAGGTCAGCCCGCTCATTGAGTAAGGCTGACAATGCGGCACGGGTAACGCCTAGAATTTCGGCAGCAGAAGTCACTGAAAGACCGAGCGGCTCTATCAACTCGGTCTTCAGGAATCCTCCAGGATGTGCAGCCTGCTCCATGTACGTTTTACCTCTAACCCAACGAAAAACCTGTAGAATTCCCTTGAGGACCTATCGCGGGAGACCGTATAGCGTCAAGCTTCGCCTTACAACTATCTTGATGGTCGTCTTCAGAGTTGCTGCTAGGGTCCGGTCAATCCTGAGTATAGCTGACCTTGCTCCTGCCAACTGTTTGGGAATGGCTCGAGCGCCCGCGCCAGCGTCACCTCCGGCCCCTGCTTTCCGTCGAGAATCGCCTCGACGATGTCGGGTGCGAGCAATGTGAGCCGGAGGACACGGGTCATATAAGACGTCGCAATCCTCTCCCGTTTGGCCAGTTCGGCGATGGTAGCAAACTCACCCGAATCCAGCATGCGCTTCCAACGAAACGCGCGGGCCAGCGCCTTGACCAGCGTGTTATCCGTTCGACGCGGTTGCGCGGCGCTGTCCGGCAATTGCATCTCCTTCCGCCCGCCGCGTTTCACGACGCGGAACGGGATGTGGAGCGTGACAGTCTCGGGGATCGGCATGCCGCGTGTCATGCGGCTTCTCCGATCCCGCCGGACAGCATCTCGCGCGCGAGGCCGCTCAGCCCATCGACGCGCAGCCGGACGTTTAACCCGTCTGTGCGCATGTCGACGCGCTCAACCAGCAATGTCACGATGCGTGCCTGCTCGGCGGGGAACAGTTCGTCCCACAGCGGATCGAGATGCTGCAGGGCTGCGCGGGCGTCGGCTTCGGAGACGTCGTCGGCGTGGACGCGTGCAGCTTTCCACGTCCCCGCCACGATCTCCGGCTGGCGGAATACGGCACGGAGTTGGTCGATGACCGCGGCCTCGATCTCCCCTGCTGGCACGCGGCCCACGGGGCATGACCCGGCACCGTGCTTCAGCACTGTCTGGCTGACGTAGTAGCGGTAGAGCCTGTCGCCCTTGCGGGTATGGGTCGGCGAGAACGCGGCGCCATCGGGACCGAAGAGTAGTCCCTTCAGCAGCGCGGGCGTGTCGGCGCGGGTGCGCGCGGCACGCTTGCGCGGGCTCTCCTGCAGGATGGCGTGGACGCGGTCCCACGTCTCGCGGTCGATGATGGCGTCGTGCTCGCCGGGGTAGCTGTCGCCTTTGTGCACCGCCTCGCCGATGTAGGCGCGGTTGCTCAGTATCCGGTAGATGTATTTCTTGTCGATGCGGTTGCCGCGCGGCGTCCGGATGCCGCGTTTCGTGATCTCTCTCGCCAGCTCCGTGCCCGACCCGATCTCGAGGAAGTGGGCGAAGATCCAGCGGACGTGCGCGGCGGCTTCCTCGTCCACCAGCAGCTTCCGGTTCTCCACCCGGTAGCCGTAGGGCGGCACCCCGCCCATCCACATGCCCTTCCTGCGGCTGGCTGCGACCTTGTCGCGGATGCGCTCGGCCGTCACCTCGCGCTCGAACTGGGCGAAGGACAGCAGGATGTTCAGGGTCAGCCGCCCCATCGACGTGGTCGTGTTGAACGATTGCGTGACCGAGACGAAGGTCACGGCGTTCCGGTCGAACACCTCGACCAGCTTGGCGAAGTCGGCCAGCGAGCGCGACAGGCGGTCGATCTTGTAGACCACCACCACGTCGACCAGCCCGTCCTCGATGTCCTCCAGCAGCCGTTTCAGGCCGGGCCGTTCCAGTGTGCCGCCGGAGATCCCGCCGTCGTCATACTGGTCGCGGACCAGTACCCAGCCCTCGGAACGCTGGCTGGCGATGTAAGCCTCGCAGGCCTCGCGTTGGGCGTGGAGCGAGTTGAACTCCTGCTCCAGCCCTTCCTCGGAGGATTTCCGGGTGTAGACGGCACACCGCAGCTTGCGGACGACCTTCGATTTTTCGGGCGGCTTCGTCATGTCCGCCCCCTGTGGTTCTTGAGGCCGAAGAACACCCAGCCGTTCCAGCGCGTGCCGGTGATTGCCCGCGCGATGGCGGAGAGCGACTTGTAGGGCCGCCCCTGCCATTCGAAGCCGTCGGCGGTGACGGTGACGACCTGTTCGACGCCCTGCCACTCGCGCAGCAGCCGCGTGCCGGTGATGGGGCGGTCACGGTCGGCGCGGATGCCGCGCTTCCTCTTGTCGCCGCCGTCCAGTTCCTCGCCCAGCCGCTCCAAGCGCCGGATCGTTTCGGGCTTCAGCCCGCCGTAGGCAAGTTCCTGGATGCGGTAGGCCAGGCGGGACTCGAGGTAGCGGCGGTTGAACGGCGGCGGCTCGCTGTCGAACAGGTCGCGCCACTGTTTCTTCAGGTCGGGCGTCGGCGTGGTCTTCAGCGCGGCCAGGCGCGCGGGGATGGGATCGGGCTTGTTCATGCATTTCTCCGGTGAGTTGGAGTTGCATGACGGCATTGGTCGGGCGGATAGTGTAGGCAACGTTCTCCAGTCTCGTCAGATACTCTGCCCATTTCCCGCAGCCGCAACCGAACCAGCCCGAGCGCCAGCAGACCGCACAACTCAGTGCGGCGCTCTGCGGGGGTCATCGCCGAAGGGGCGAGCGGGTTGGGGCGACGAATGGGACCGGGATCGAACATCATGATCCATCGGTGCAGGAATGCGCCGGTATCCGCGACCTCGGAACCGGTCAACCTGAGCACGACTGACATGGGCAGAACGGTTCAACCCTTCAGCCAACCCGGTTGAGGGGTCAGAATGTTTTGGTTATGTTCTCCACATGCATCAGTTGAATCGGTGGGGTTGCGGCATGTCCGAAGGGGAGGCCCTTGGAGCGGTCTGGTCTCTGGCCACGGCGATCGAGCACGTCCACCGCATCGAAGGGTACGAGCTCGAACAGGAACTCTACCGTGCTCTCCTCGGCGACGAGACCTTGCAGATCGCTGCGCGGCCGCCTGCCGAAGAGCCTCGGCGATATCCCTCGCAGCGGTCGGTCGACGGTCTGCTGATCGCGTTGCGCGATGGATATGTGCGTGCAACGGGCCGGCGTTCCACGTTCAGGAGCAATGGTTGCCCGGACGGGCACAACGGCTGGCGACTGCACGCTACGGACCCCATGCTGATCACCACGGACGAATGGCGTGCGGGAGAATTCGACGCGGATGAACTGGTGCTGACGGGACCGTCCTGGCAGTACATCCACATTCAGGTGCCGGATTTCATGGTCAGGGCGATCTGGCCCGATTGGCCGGAAGGCGATGCAGTGCCTGCCGTGCCTCACTTCGACGCACCGGGCTACACCACCCCCTATCTCGAGCTGATGCAGGAGGCGATCCGGCATTTCGGGGTGACGGCCCTGCACCAGGAGAAGAAGGAGGTCCTCTCGGACTGGTTCAGGACGCAGCGTATCGAGGGTGAACCGGTCTCCAAGAACCTCGCCGACGCGATGGCCACACTGATACGGTTGCCCTCAGCGCAGCGCGGCGGCGCCAAGAGGGTGTTGGGCCCCGATCTGCGCCAGACCGGATAGGATCGGCGAGGGCGCCGGCAAACGCGTTGACGAGGACAACGCGATTATGACGGCGGCTGAAGGTTAGCCTTGCCCTCAATACGCCTGGTATAGATGCGGCCCCCGGACGCTGGCCGCCCCGATGAAGGGGTGAACCGTTCACCCTGTTCGCGCGGACGAGGGGTCGCCCCTCTGATCGGCCGCGGCCGCTGAGGGCGCTCCACAGGGGTTGTTGGGCCTGTTGGGCTCAACCCATAAAATGACTTGATTTCAAAGCACCGCCGGAAGGGGTCACCCCTTTCCGGAGCGATGGCCAGTGGCCGGGCGGACCGGTTCCGACGTCGCGAGGGTGGTCTGATGCGCGGCAGAACCGGGGGCAACGACGCCCCTATCCGGTTCCGCAGCACCCGTGTCCGCCCGTCTTCGCCAACTCTCCCGCCGTGCCGCCGCGGCTCCTTTGCCGACCGGCGCGTATGCGCCTGTTCCGCGGGGGCGGCGATGAGCGGGCGGGATTGGCGGGCCTTCGACGCCGAGCTGCGCGCCCGCGTGCCGGAGTTGGCGGTGGCGCTTCTGGGCAAGCCGACCTTTCGGGCGGGCCAGGAATGGCGCTGGGGCCGCAAGGGCAGCCTTTCGGTCGTAATTTCCGGCGCGCAGGCGGGGATGTGGTTCGACCACGAGGAAGGCCGGGGCGGCTGGTTCTCGGATCTCGTCGGCCGTGATCTCGGCATGGCGCGCGAGGATGCGACCGACTGGATCGCCGACCGGATCGGCATGGCGGCGCTGCCTAGGCCAGCCCGCCAGCGATCGACACCAGGCGCAACGCCCGCAAACGATCCGGGCGAGCCACCAACGGCGCTGGCCGCTGCGCCGCCGCCCGAGAGCAACCCCGATGACGATGCCGCGCCCGCGCAATCCCGCGCGGACGAAGCTGCCGCGCGCGCGGCCCGGATCTGGTACAGCTCGCGTCCGGCGCCGAAGGACCATCGCTATCTCGTTGCCAAGCAGGCCGCGCCGCTCGCCCTGCGCATGGATGCGAGCCGCCGGCTCGTCGTGCCGCTGCAGGATGTCGGCGGCCGGATCCACAGCCTCGAGACCATCGCGGCCGACGGGGCCAAACGCTTCCTGGCTGGTGGGGCCAAGAAGGGTCACTTCGCGGTGGTGGGCGCGGAGCCCGGGGCTATTACCGAACCCGCAGGCCCGGTCCTGATCTGCGAGGGCTGGGCCACCGGTGCCAGCCTGCACATCGCCACGGGGCACAGGGTCGTCGCGGCGATGGACGTGGGCAACCTGATGCCGGTCGCCGAAGCGCTGCGGGCGAGGTTCCCCGAGGCCGATCTCGTCCTCGTGGCCGACAACGACGCGAAGCCCGACCGCGAGGGCAATCCCGGCGTTGAGGCGGCCCGCAAGGTCGCACTCGCGGTCGACGGTCGTCTGGCCGTGCCGGACAGCCCGGGCGACGCCAACGATCTGTTCTGTGCCGAAGGTCGGGACGCCGTCTCCGCGCTCGTCGCCGGTGCCGCCCGGATACCGCGGCCGCCGCCGACATATCCCGCACCGGTCCTCAAGCCCGACGAGGCCCGCGCCAGCCTGGCCGACGCCATCGCCGGTTTCATGGCCGCGATCCCGGACTACTGGGCGGCCGTCGAGGCCGCACAGAAGAAGGCCAAAAGTACAGACGCCAATCGCGATCCGCTGGATTTCAACATCGTGGCGCGGGCCGCCCTGCCGCCGCTCCTGGGCCTGCCGGTCGACGTGGGCCTCGGCAAGACCTCGAGCGCGCGTGCCGCCATCGCGGAGCTGATCGCCGAAGGCGGGCTTGGGCAACGCAAGGTCGTCTATGCCGTCCCGCGCCACGATCTCGGCGCCGAGCAGGTTGCCGCCTTCGAGGCATTGGCTCTGAGTGCCATGCTCTGGAAGGGCCGCACGGCGCCCGATCCCACCGACGACAATCCCGAACGGCTGATGTGCCTCGACACGGAGGCCACCTTCGACGCGCTCGAGATCGAACATCCGGTCGAGCAGAGCTGCTGCAAGGTCAAGAACGGGGCCGAACTGCTGCTCTGCCCCTGGTTCCACGAGTGCGGCTACCAGCGCCAGAAGCCGCTGGCAAAGGCGGCGCAGGTCATCGTCTGCGCCCATGACAGCCTGTTCCACATGAAGCCGCAGGCCATCGGCGAGGTCGGGCTGCTCGTGATCGACGAGGCCTTCTGGCAGTCGGGCCTGCGCGGTCTCGACGGCAAGGCGACGCTGACACAGGACGGGCTGGAGCCCGGCCGCACCTCGCTCACATGCTACACCGGCACGGGCAAGATGGATGTCGGCGCCACGGCCGATCTGATCGCCGCGCGGGAACGGCTCTGCAAGGCGCTGAGGGTCACGGAGCCGGGGCCGC
>NZ_CANMEH010000034.1 GCF_947496875.1 uncultured Paracoccus sp.
CTGTCACGGAAGCCGTGGGATAAGTCTGTCCGGGGAAAGGGGAACCTCGGCCAACACGCGATTTGCGCAACAGAGCCTCCGCAGATTGCTGCAGAAGCGGCCAGATGCGGCAGGTCTTGCGGTGCCGGGCGTGCCATATGGCAGTCCGGGCATGGGTCCAGAAGATAAGCGTGGGGCTTAGAGGTCCTGCTGGTTAGCAACGACGGCAGCAGCAAGATTTTCACTCGCTACCCTGCCGCTGACCTTTGATCAAGTCCCGCAAGTTACACCCTTTCCGCCCAATTTGGAGCATCCTCTGAATGATGAAACTGAGCCGACGTGGGTTTTCGCTGATGGCCTTTGCTGCGTTGGCAGCGTGTGGCGTCCGAAAGCCGCAGATCAAGCGATATTCTGGCCCCCCAGTCACGCAGGTCGTTGTCTATAAGGGGCGGCGCCACATGTATTTGCTGAGCGGGAACACTGTATTGAAATCTTATGACTTCGGACTGGGCTTTCAACCCCTTGGCCATAAGCAATTCGAAGGTGACGGCAAGACACCGGAGGGGGTTTATTTTGTTGACCGCTTCAATCCTCAAAGTCGCTATCATCTTTCGGTCGGGATTTCCTATCCGAACGAGCGTGATCGGGAATATGCAGCGCAATTCAATCTCAGCGCCGGGAGCGATATCATGTTTCATGGTCGCGGACCCGAAGGGAACAAGTTGGCTCGCGAGAATCGAGACTGGACCGCGGGATGCATCGCCGTTCGGGATGGTGAGATCGAAGACATTTATGCCATGCTGCGGCCGGGTGTTCCGGTCCTGATCTATCCGTAACCAACAGATCAATCCTGAAGACCCTCAAGGTCGAAGCCGTCTACCTCGCCGAATATGACAGCTATGAGGATGTCGCTGCCGACCTTCCCCGTTTCATCGACGAGGTCTACAACGCGAAACGGCTACATTCCGCCTTGGGCTGTCTCAGCCCCAACCAGTTCGAGGCCCAAACCGCCCGCACCCCTGTCAAAACTGCCGCATGAGCCTGTCCAACGGCAGGGGCGCACTCCAGAGCATGGTCACGACAGGGTGAACACCCGCCGGAGATGGGCATTGCTCACGGCATTGTCCATTGCAGGAGGCCCTTCGCGTCTGCCACGCGGTTGCTGAGTACTTCATAGATTGGAAGTACTTGAGCCGGGGAAAGAGAAATCCGGCACCGATCAGAAAGTGCGATCATGTTTGCAGCCACAGCCAGTGAGGAAAGATGCTGACGAGACGCCACTTCATCGTGACCACTGCCGCCTTGTTCTCGCCACCTCTTTCGGGACCGCTCCTGGCGAGCAGTTGGCCGACTGAGACCCGTAAGGCGGAGTGGGACGCGCAGGTGACGCCGGCGAACTACGATCCGGCCACATCAAATCCCTGGGGCCTCCACTCGCGCTTCCTGCCCCAACGGGTGATTGCCAATGACGATCTCACCCCAGGCGACGTCCATGTGGATGCGGTCGCCCGCTATCTCTACCACATCGAAGAGGGTGGGACGGCGATGCGCTACGGCGTTGCCATCGGTCGCGGGGGTCTTTACGAGCCGGGCACCTACACGATCCGGCGTAAGGTGCGTTGGCCGCACTGGACACCCACTCAGAGCATGATCGAGCGTGAGCCGGAAGTGTACGCACGGTATGGGGACGGGATGGACCCCGGGCCGCAGAACGCGCTCGGTTCGCGGGCACTCTATCTCTACGTTGGGGATCGCGACACCTATCTCCGGATCCACGGAACGCCCTATCCCCGCTCGATCGGAAGCCGGGCCAGTTCCGGGTGCGTCCGCATGGTCATGGCGCACATCAACGGGCTATACGATAAGGTCGAACTGGGGGTAATGGCGCGGCTGTATCCGGCCGAAGACGCGCTTGGCACAAGAAGCTGACACTCGGCCAGCAAGCGTAGCGCTGCCGAGACCTTTCCGAGCCTCGCTGAAACGGCGCCCCTTCGCTAGGAGGTCGTCGGCGGCTCGGATGCAGTGCAGATCGGGCGGCCATCGACCGCGCGAAGTGGCAGAAGCGTTGTCTCGACGGGACCCGCATGCCGATACCAGTAACAGCCGTCCTCAGGCCGCAGCCGTGCGGTCTGCACGTCCTGATGAGGCGCGGCAAGTGCAATCACGGCTTCTGGCACCGTCTCGGGGCCGTCGTTCGCGCGTTCGACGGTCGCGCCGCATGCTCCCAAGAGGAGCGATGCCGCAAATGGCCCTGCCCATCGGATACTCATATCCCGCTCCCGATGGATCGTGAAAATTCCTCTTGGAAGCGATACTCCACTACGAAACGCAGGACACGTGTTGAATATCAGAAAGAAGCCTCGCCTCACGCATGATTGACCGCCCCTGATAGCCGATGCTGCAGCCGTCGGCGCCAGCGGACGTGCTTGAGTTTTGGATCAGCTTCAGTCCGCGGGCAGAATCGGCTGCCACGAAATCGGTATGCTGGCTTCTCACTTGCCGAGCGCATCAGCGATCAGACCAATGCCGAGCGCCGCGTCGGTCTTGGCGATGGAGGCGCCGGGCTCGCGGATGGATCCGGTGATCGCCCGAATGGCGTCGATCGTCTCCGGGATCACGATTGCCTGATTGTCCACCATGTAGGCATAGAAGAGCTCGTCGCCCTCCACCTTCAGCATGTCGGCCCAGAGCGCGACCTCATAAAGATTGTCGTGCGACCGACCGAGATCGGCCATCAACTCCTTGACCGTATTGAGCGCCGTCAGTCCGGCCTCGAGACGGATCAGGGCGATGCGAGAGGAGGACCGAAAAGCATCCAGCACCTCTTCCTTGCTGGCGTGACGGTTCATCTGGACCGACCAGTAATGCAGGTGGGCGAGGGTTTCCGGAACCTTGACGGCCATGGTGACGACGTCGAGATCGGGATCGACGCTCTGTGCGTCGGGACCCTGATGGCTCGGGATCTCCGGCTCGGGCACCAGCGTGTTCATGATCCCACCCTCATGGCTTTCCCAAGGGTCGGTGGCACGCCGGAGCAGCGTTCCCCGCGCGCGACGCAGCAGGCCCGCGCGTTTGAGCGCGGCCAAGGTTCGAACCGTCGCAGTGGTGTTGCAGGAAACGACACGGGTGCTGTTGCGGTCGAGGGCGCTGGCATAGTTCACCTCGGCCACGAAGGAGTGGCCTGTCAGCCCGTGCTTCTCGCCGCCTTGAAGGATGAACTTGATGCCACGCTGCCGGTATAGCTCGACGTTTCTGGCCGCGACCCGCTTCGGTGTGCAGTCGACGACCAGATCTGCCGCATCCAGCAGATCCTCGAGAGTTCCTTCGACTGCAAGGCCCGCATTCCGCATGGCCTGCATGTGTTCGGTAGAGCCGGTGAAGAGGCGGAAGCCCTTCCGCATGGCGATGCGCGGGCGCCAGTCGGTTGCAATATCGGCGACACCGGCGATCTCCATATCGTCCTGCCGAGCCACGGCCTCGGCTACGCGCTTGCCAATGACACCATAGCCATTAACGGCGACGCGGGTTTTTCCATTTGGGTTCATTGAGTCCTCACCAGATTCTGTTGTCACGGGTCACGGGTCACGGGTCAGGGCGGCGAGGAGCTAGGGATATTGCCGCCCGCCGCCGGGCCATCGACCGGCCACGGGCGGGAGCTTCGGGACGAAAGCCGGCACCTCGGCCATGTAGCGTGAATAGGCTTCCCCGAACTCAGCCAAGGCTTCGCGTTCCTCGGCGCGGGCGAGGCGCGAATACATGACGACAAGCACCGGAAACATCAGGATGGTAAGCAGGGTCGGCCATTGCAGCAGGAAGCCGAAAAGGACGAGAATGAAGCCGATATACTGGGGATGTCGCACATAGGCGTAAGGGCCGGTGGTCGCGAGCGCGTGCCGGCGCTGCGCCTCATAGAGAACCCTCCAGGCGGCCGAGATCATGAGGAAGCCGCCGCCGATGAAAACGAAGCTCAAGAGATGGAACGGCCCGAAATGAGGGTTGGCCTTCCAGCCGAACAGCATTTCTAGCAGATGGCCGGCATCGTGCGACAGCCAGTCGACCCCAGGATAGCGACTCTGCAGCCAGCCCGAGAGAAGATAGATCGTCAGCGGGAAGCCGTACATCTCGGTGAAAAGCGCGACTAGGAAGGCACTGAACGCCCCGAACGAGCGCCAGTCGCGCGCAGTCTGCGGCTTGAAGAAGCTAAAGGCGAAAAGAATGAAGATGGCCGAGTTGATCACAACCAGCAGCCAGAGCCCGTAGGCAGGCGCAGTGTCCGTCATCACTGATCACCGGACCGGTTGATGCCGGAGTCGCGCCGCGCACCGTCGCCCTCCGTCCGATCGCCCGAGCCCCCATTCCCGTGGTGCCCGCCATGGCCTCCATGAGCGCCATGCATGAAGAAGTGCATGCCTCCGCAGAGCAGCAATAGCAGCAGCAGAGGTCCCGTCCCGACAAGATGCGCCCAGTGCTCGGAAATCAGGAAAAAGCCGCCGACGCCAAGAAAGCCCAGGAGCACCAGGTTGGTAGGGGAGGCGAAAAAGCGGCGCAGACCCACGCGTTGATTGCTGTCCATGATCCGTATCCTTTGTTTTGAATCCGCCAGCTCATCCAACGGCTAACGACTGACCCGTCTCGGCGACCGGAATCCGGCCGTTGTCTACCCCGTCCAGCCGGGTCCGCTTGAGGAGGAGCGCGTTGGCTGCCACCAAAGCCGAACTGCCCGACATGGCCAAGGCCGCTACCTCCGGGCTGATGACCAAGGGATAAAACACGCCCGCTGCCATCGGGAATGCCACGACATTGTAGGCGACTGCCCAGAACAGATTCTGATGCATCTTCCGCAAGGTGGCCCGCGACAGCTCGATGGCGCCGACCACATCGTAGGGGTCGCTCTTCATCAGGACCACGTCGGCGCTCTCCATCGCCACGTCGGTGCCGGCCCCGATGGCGAAGCCGACATCGGCCTGGGTCAGCGCCGGCGCGTCGTTGATCCCGTCGCCGACCATGCCGACGCGCTTGCCCTGGGCCTGCAGCTCCCTGATCTTGTCGGCCTTCTGGCCCGGCAGCACGTCAGCGAGCACCATTGAGATGCCGAGCTCGCCGGCGATCCGACGGGCGGTACCCTCGTTGTCACCGGTCAGCATCGCCACCTCGACACCGCGCTCGCGCAGGCGCGCGACGGTGGCCTTGGCGCTCGGCCGCGGCGCATCGGCGATGGCGATCAGGCCCAACAGACGGCCGCCCCGCGCCACATGCACCACGGTGCGCCCCTCGCCTTTCAGCCGTTCAGCGTCGGCGGCGAGCGCCGCGAGATCAATGCCCTCCGCATCCATCAGACGGCGATTGCCAACGAAAACGGTCTCGCCCTCGATCTCGGCTTGGGCTCCCATGCCTTCGCGGTTGAGAAAGCCGCTGGTCTGCGGCACGTCGAGTCCCTTGGCGCGTTCAACGATCGCCAGCGCCAGCGGGTGGTCCGAGCCGCGATCGACCGCCGCCGCGGCGCGGAGCGCGTCATCCTCCGAGTACCCCTCGGCCGCGACGACCCCCACCACCCGGGGCGCGCCCATCGTCAGCGTGCCGGTCTTGTCGAAGACAATCACGTCGAGCTTGGTGGCGTTCTCCAGGGCACCTGCGTTCTTGAACAGGATGCCATGCGTCGCCCCGAGCCCGGTACCGACCATCACCGCCATCGGCGTGGCGAGCCCCAGCGCATCGGGGCAGGCGATCACGAACACGGTGATCGTCAGCGTCAGCGCGAACAGCAGCGGCTGGCCGATCCACCAGAACCAGACCGCGAAGGTCGCAAGCCCGATCACGATGGCGATCACTACCAGCCATTGTGAAGCGCGGTCGGCGAGGAGCTGCGCGGGGGCTTTGGAGTTCTGCGCCTCCTGCACCAGCTTGACGATCTGGGCGAGTGCAGTATCGGCCCCGACCTTGGTCGCGCGGTAGCGGAAGCTGCCGCTCTTGTTGATGGTGGCGCCGATCACCAGGTCGCCGGGCGCCTTCTGCACCGGCATGGACTCGCCTGTGAGCATGGATTCATCGACCAGCGACTCGCCCTCCAGGACCTCGCCGTCGACAGGGATCTTGTTGCCAGGCCGGATCACCACGGTTTCGCCAGCCTGGACCTCGGCCGTCGGCACCTCGACTTCGCTTCCGTCGCGCAGGATCGTCGCCATCGGCGGGGCGAGGTCGAGCAGTGCCCGGATTGCCGCCGAGGCGCCGGCGCGCGCCCGCATCTCCAGCCAGTGGCCGAGCAGGATGAAGACGAGCAGCACGGCAACCGCTTCGTAGAACTGTACACCGTTGAAGAAGAACGTCGCACCGACGCTGAACAGGTAGCCGGTGCCAACCGACAGCACCACCAGCACCGCCATGTTGAGCACGCCGTTCCTCAGCGCCCGCCAGGCAGCGGTGAAGAATGGCCAGCTCGGATAGATGATCGCCGCGGTTCCCAGGAAGAACAGCCACAGGTCGAGCTCGAGTCCGAAGGGCGGCGCCGGCGGCGTGAACATCCCGCCCATCGGCGAGTAGATGAAGAGCGGCACGGTAAAGGCGAGCGCGATCCAGAAGCGGTTGCGCATGTCGCGGACCATCACCGCCATATCCATGCCGGCGCCGTGGCCCATCTCGTGGGCCATCTGGTCCCGTGCCGGCGCGGCGCTATGTCCTTCGTGCGCCGCGCGCGCTGGCGCGGCATCCGGGGTGCAGACGTGACGCGGCGTGACCTCGCCACGACAGCGAAAACCGCACGAACCGATGATCCATTGTAGCCGTTCGACGCTGGTGGCGTCCGGGTCAAAGTCGACCGTGACGCTGCCGGAGGCAGGATTGGCCACCGCCCGGCGCACGCCCGGCTCCTGTCGCAGCTGCTTCTCGACCCCGAGATGGTCGAGTTCCTCGAAGAGGCCACCGACCTCCAATGTCACCGTGCTCATGGGCCGACCTCCGCCAGTCGCTTCAAAGCCTGTTTTCCAGGGCTCGCGTTCAACCGGGATCAGCCGCCGCAGCAGCCCTTCGACCCGCTACTGGTTGCTGGCTCCGCTTTCGGCGCTTCAGCTGGGGCCGGTGCCGCCACCTTCTCAGACTGCGCCGGGTGGGCGGAGGCGGCCTTGCCTCCGCCGCAACAGCATCCAGTCGTCTGATCGCCGCTTGATTTCACTTTGGGGGTCATCGTCGTTCTCCTCGGCTGGCGCGATGCGCCTGGTTCTTGGTTCACTTAAAAAGACGCGGAGGAGCCGCGCGCATTACAGCTCTTCGCCCTCGCGGGCATTTGCATACCGGCGCCGGCCACGTACGGCTTCCTCGCAGCCGCAGTCGAGATAGCCGTGCACCGGACAGGTCAGGCACATTTCCTCAAGCCGCCGCTTCAGCGCCTGCCGGGCGCGGTGCAGCCGTACGCCGAGCGCGTTGAGCGTAATGTCGAGATGCGCCGCCACCGCCTCCCGCGTCTCCTCCATCAGGTCAACGCGCCAGATCACTTCGGCGTGTTCGGGTTTCAGAGTCGGCAGGAGCTTGTAGAGGCAGTTGCAGACCGCCTCCTCCAGTTCGGGATCGGGCACGGTGGACAAGCCGTCGAGCTGCTCCGGACTCATGGCCGTCTCCCGTTCTCGCTGCCGCGCGGCCTGCCGCTGATGGTCTGCGATGCTGGTGGCGAGGATCCGGCTCAACCAGCCGCGGACGGTCCGGACATCGCGCAGATCCCCCGACCGCGAGAGCGCCCGGAGCACAAAGGTCTGAAGTACGTCCTCGGCCTCGTCGGCGCTGCCGAGCCGCCGCCACAAGTATGCCAGAAGCTGCCAGCGGCTTTCGACCAGCGTCTGGCGTACGGCGGCATCCGAGGCCGGCTTGACGCTCTGGCCGGCCTCCGCATCGTGATCGGGAGCCTTCATTGTCACCTCCGCACCATCAGACGCGGCGGCGGCGGCATTCTTACACTCGTCGGGGCTCCCCCGTGCCTGCACAGTCGCAGCTTCGGAAGCCGCCGTCGCAGCATCCCGCGCACCGCTCCTCCAGCTTCGTCTTCAGCGCCCGCCGGGCGCGATGCAGCCGCACGCCGACATTGTTGGCCGTCAGGCCCAGGTCCGCCGCGATCCGCTCGCGCGGCGCTTCGTCGAGATCGGCGCGGCGGATGATCTCGGCGTAGTCAAGCTTCAGCGCCGGCAGGACGTCGTGGACGCAAGTGCAAGGTGTCGCGGCCAGCTCCGGATCGACCGCCGCTTCTCTCGGCTCGAGCGCGTAGCCCGCCTCGGCCCGCTGCCGCGTGGCGCGACGGCGATACTGGTCGGTCAGTGTATTGCGCAGGATGCGGCCAAACCAGGCGTCGATCCTCTCGTCGTCCTGCAAGGTATCCGCCGCGCGGATCACCTTGAGCGAGAACTCCTGCAGCGCGTCCTCGGCGTCCTCGGGGCACGCAAGGCGGTGGCGAAAATAGCGGAGGAACTCGCTCCGGCATTCAATCAGCTGACGTTCGACCACGCTATTGCGGGCGGCTAGGTTCTTCGGGTGGGGTGGGTGACGGAAGAGTATGGACATCGTAAGTGGCTCCAAGCGACTGGAATCAGTAGGTCTGGTGGTGCCGCCGGCGCGGGATGCGCCGAAGATCACCGCTCAGGCGTTCGCTGGGAGACGAGGCGGGCGGAAGATGCCGCCGATTGATTGCGATATTTTGGGCAGCGTAGGTTCGATTTGACGCTCACCGGATTTCTTGAGGGGTGCGGGCAACGCCAAGACAGGCACAGCAAGAAAGACGCAGGCGCCGATAGCGTGGCAGGATGAGAGCCGCCCCGCATCGATATCACTCCGTTCCTCCAGGGACTGCGCGATCTCCATCCCCTGCATCGTGTGCGCGTGGGTGGACGTGTCGGGCTGAAGATCGAACACGCCGCTGATGACGAACAGCAAGAATAGCAGAACGGCCCGCGCCCACGCAGGGCCGTTGCGGTTTGATCTCTGTCCAAGGCTTGCACGCATGAGCATCGCGTTACCGTGAAGCACCTTCGGCCGACGGCATGTATTGATTGTGCTCAACTCGCTGCAAAACTGCAAGCCTGCCGCCGGTCTCGAGGCGCGGGTCCTGCCCGACTTATCTGCGCTCTTGGATCTCTTTGTACAGGCGCTCGACATCCTCCCGTTGGCAGAGCCCTGTCCCGGCTGAAAGTACCGCAGCGGTGCCTGCCGCCATGCCGTAGGCGAAGGCATCTTCGACGGAGCGCCCCTCGGCCAGCCCAAGCGTCATTGCGGCAAGGAAGCTGTCACCGGCGCCGGTTGCGCTCTTCACCGGAACCTGGGGCGGCGTCAGGCGCAGAGATCGTCCAGGTGTGACCAGCAACGCACCGTCTCGCCCCAGCGTCAACGCAACGATCTCGGCCGCGCCCGACGCTACGAGATCGCGAGCCGCTGTCTCCTGTTCGGCTGCCAGGGGAAGCTTGCGCCCGACAAGCGCCTCGAGCTCGCCTAGGCTTGGCTTGATCAGGTGCACGCCGCCGCCAATGCCGGCCCGCAGCGCGGCGCCGGAGGTGTCGAGCACCAGCTTGATCCCCTTCTGCTGCGTGATCTCCCGAACCAAGGCATAAAAATTCGCGGGTACGCCGCGTGGCAGGCTGCCGCTCGCTACCAGGTAGTCGCAGTCGATCTCGTCCAGTGCCGCCAGGCAAGCGCGCCACTCGGCCTCCGCGACCAAGGGCCCTTCGGGCACGAAGCGGTATTCCAGACCGCTCGACTGCTCGAAGACTGCATGACTGATCCGGGTGTGATCGGCGATCGGGAAGCGCCGCCGGGGGATCGCCGCGGCGGCGAGAAGATCGTCGAGGACGGCCCCGGTCGCACCGCCGGCGAGATAGAGCGCGAGTGTCGATCCACCCAGCTCGCGCACCACGCGCGCCACGTTGATCCCGCCTCCGCCGGGATCGTAGCGCTCGTCCACGGTCCGTACCTTGTGAATGGGTCGGACGGTCTCAGCTTGCGCGGACCCGTCGATCGACGGGTTGAGGGTGAGCGTGACGATGGATTTCATTTGGCTCCCTCAAAAGGTGTCGCGAACCTGCGAATATGGTACGCTGGTCGATGCGCCTATGGGACAGACGCATCGCCTCGCGCTGCCTTACCGCGCGTGATCGCCGGCCACCGTAGCTGAGTTCCCTATGTGGCGCCCCGCCCACTTAACGTCGGGCGCGGCGTGCATCCGCAGTAGCAAGTGTGACGTCGTGTTTCTCCCGTTGGCCGTTGCGCTCGGGTGTAAGCCGGGTCGAGTGGAACCTGAGAGGCACAAGGGCTGACCAGCCGGCAGCCTAATGATTGTAACTGAACTGCCTCCCTTGCTCTCGATTCTGCGCCTGTTCGGCATCTTGCGCCTGCCGGCGGCGGTGGCAGGGCGATCAGCTTCGTTCCTCACTGCACTTCGTGAGCGCCGCCGTAGGGCAGGTTCCCATTCCATACTTCCCCGCCCCCTCGATCGAGGGGGTTGAGCCTTCTATGGCAGTGTAACCCGCCCCCTCGATCGAGGGGGTTGAGCCTTCTATGGCAGTGTAAGAAGCGATGACCGTTTGCGTCTTTAGAAAGACCGCAACGGTTGCGGCCCAAGCAGCCGGCCAAGCCGGCCTGCTGCTTGCATGGGCTCGAGCTCCGGCCCGGAGCCTCTGGGCCAAGAACAGAAATGGAAAACCACGATGAAGAGATCCCTTGCAATCCTCGTTGCCTCGAGTTTCGCACTCGCGGCCGTTGGCGCCAATGCCGCGCAGCACGACCAAGATCAGTCCGGCGTGATGGCAGATGGCGGCGGGCAGCCGGGTGGCATGATGGGCCAAGGCGGCATGATGGGCCGAGGTGGCATGAGCCATGCCATGATGCTCAAGATGATGGTGGCGCTGGCGGACACGAACAACGACGGGGCACTATCGCTCGAAGAGGTCCAGGCCGTGCACGCGCGAATGTTCAACATGGCCGACGGCGATGGCAACGGTCAGATAACCATGGAGGAGATCCAAGGCTTCATGCAGGGCGACGCGACGGCGGCTCCGCAGGCTCGGTAGCCATCCCCGTCCTACCACGGCGGTCAAGGGCCCGGCGGCATGAAGCGGCCGGGCCTCCTCTCCCTTGGCGTGATTGCAGCCCCGACTGTCCAGAGGGGCGCGTTCCTGGAGCAGCGAATGAAGATTACCATTTTTGAGGCCGAGGAATGGGAGCGGCGGGCCTGCCAGCGGCTGCGGCCGGCGCATGTTGTGAGTTGCACCGCCGAAGCCTTGGACGCAGGCAGCGCCGAGACGCACGGCGATGCGGAGATCGTCAGCACCTTCGTGAATTCGCGGCTTGGCAGTGACGTGCTGGCGAAGTTTCCCGATCTGAAGCTGATCGCCACCCGCTCGACCGGCTACGATCATATTGACCGCGATTGGTGCGCCGCGCATGGCGTGACGATCGTCAACGTACCCGATTACGGTGACGCGACCGTGGCCGAGCATGCCTTTGCCCTGCTACTCGCCGTGGCACGCAACCTGATCGAGGCGGTCGAGCGCACCCGCCGCGGGAGTTTCTCGCAGTCCGGGCTGCGCGGCTTCGAGCTGCGGGGCAAGATGCTCGGCGTCGTTGGCACCGGGCGGATCGGTCTGAAGGTAATCGAGATCGCAGGCGGCTTCGGCATGAATGTCCTGGCCCACGACCTCCACCCCGATGCGGACGCGGCGGCGCGGCTCAAGTTCCGCTACGACGATCTCGACGCGGTTCTGAGGGCGGCGGATGTGCTGACGCTGCATGTGCCGGTGACGCCCACCACTGCCGGCCTGATCGGCAACCGTGAATTCGCATTGATGCAGCCAGGCGCGGTACTGATCAACACCGCTCGTGGCAATATCGTCGACGTTCCGGCTCTGGTTCGGGCGCTGGCCGACGGTCGGCTCCGCGCCGCAGGGCTCGATGTGTTGCCGCAGGAACCGCTGATCCGTGAGGAAGCGCAGATCTTCCGCGGTGCTTGGTCCGAGGGGCATGACCTCAAGGCCCTGGTCGCAAACCACGTGCTCCTGCGCTTTCCAAACGTGATCGTTACACCGCATATCGCCTACAATACCGAAAGCGCCGTCCACCGGATCATCGACACAACACTTGCCAACATCGAGGCCTATACCCGCGGGCAGCCGCAGAACGTGATCACCCCGCCGAGCCAGAGCAACGGATAAGGCGCGGATCGCACTCTGTCGTTGGTACTGGAGCAGGAGGATCGAGAGAGGGCAGACGTCGGTGTGCCGGGCGTTGTCATCAGTATCTGTTCGGTGAAGCGCTCGCCAAGAAGCACCATGCTTCATCCGGAATGTGACCCGCAGTCTCACGGCTCGCTTTTATTCTTGGGCCGGACTTCCACAGAGGGATCTCCGCCACGCCGGAGCGAGAAGGCTTGGAGGTCGAGGGTGATCACGCCGGCAATCCAGGCGAGCGGGGACAAGAAGCACCCATCGGAAGTCCGAGGCGATCACGAAATTGATTCCGCTCATGAGAACGACCGAGAACAGCCCGGCGCCGGCGAGAAGCAGCAAGGTGATCCTCGAAGGTCGTCCCCCACGAGAGACGAGGTAGACTGTCAGGAAAGCCAGTAGCCCGGTTGCCACTGCGTGTCCGCCTAAAACAACAAACACGTGATTGAGCCAGGTGGCCAGTTCCGGCGCGGAGCGGGAGACCTCGGCCAACGTGCCGCCAATGAAGCGCTCATCTTCCGGGAGAAGAGTTGGCCGCAAGCCAATAAAGTATACTCCCATTCCGACCTGAAAAACGGCACAGATGGTCAGCAGGCCGAGACCGATCACGCTTGCTGCCGAGCCTCCTCTCCTGGACTGGCTCTTATCCACTTCCGTCGATTCTCCCTCCACGGGATTGCCGCAACTAGGGTCCGCAGCCTGTCTTTCTGCGTCGGGTCAAGGTAGGGGTATCCCGCGCGTCCGCACCTGGTTCACCCTGACCTTGGCATCCTGCAACAGCGCTCGACCGTCTCGTCTGCTGGCGACCCGAGCCAGCAGACGAGCACCATTCTTCACACGCGGCCCCGAACAAGAACGGCCTGAAGCCGACTCGGCCGAGCCTCAGGGACGGCGGTCAACGTCCGTGACCATTCCAAGTGCCCGGGAACCGCGGACAGAGCGCTGCAGCAGGACGGCAAGGCCCAAAAACAGCATCGCGCCGAAGCCCCAGACGCGGGCGTAGCCGATCATGTCGCCCCAGGGTGCCAGAGCATAGACCAGCGCCAGCAGTGCCCAGACCACCGCCACGCCTGCAACAAGCCAGATATCTTCATTCATCGCCTTTTCTCCTTCAATGCCCGGACCCGCCGACGGCGGTCACAGGCAGGCTCTGCATCAGTTCGAAGCCCAGTGTCGTGAAGCCATACATGGCCAGCACGATCACCAGCATCGCGATGGGTCCGGTCCAGGCGGCCACCCCTGCGCGCAGCGGCACCGATCCCAATTCAGGCACCGGCAGGGCCAGGTGCGGCGCGGTTGCGCTGCGCTTCGGCACGATGGCGGCGGCAACGCCGGCCGTGAACACCAGAAGTGCCAATGCCATCAGACTGCCCCCCACGCCCATGATGGCCATCAGGGTTTGCCACAGTACCGGGGCCTCGCCGCCGTAGCTCACCTCGATCACCCGCCGCGGCACGCCGAGATAGCCTGCCGCCACCCCTGCGCCGCCAAAGAGCAGGAGCCCGGCCATGGCAAGCCACGGCATCAGCCGCATCAGACCCGGCCACGCCAGCGCCCTTCCGCTGAGCGCGGGCAGCATCACCGAGAACGCCGCCAGCAAGGTCATGCTGACGGTGCCGACAGTGAAAAAGTGGAAATAGCCCGGAACGAAGAACGTATCCGAGAGGAGAGGCGCCAGCTTTTCCTGGATGAGGACGAAGGCCAGCACGATCCCGAACGCCATGCTGATCACCGCTACTCCTGCGGCTGCCATCGCCGGCTGTCGCCAGGGCAGCATCCTGATCCAGCCAAAAAGTCCTCGGGCGCCCCGGGACCGGGCGTGCACTTCGAGCGAGGCGACAATGATGAGAAACGCAGTCAGCGTCGGTACCGAGACGAACAGCGACAGCAGCGACCCCGTCACCTTCACCGCTCCGGGCAGGCTGGGTTCGAGGAACATGTGATAGAGTGACGTCGGTGGCACGAAGACCAGATACATGGCGAAGACGATCTTCGAGAACCGAGCCCCGAACACCGACTGTACCCCGGTCAGGGCCTGCATCAGCACGTACCACATCAGAACAGTGGCCATCAGCGGCAGATAATGCAGGTTGTGAAACAGGATGTGCCAGTTGGTCGCCTGGGCGACGGGGAATGTCCCGATGCCCAACGCCCAGAACGCACCGGGCAGGAAGGCATGCAGCGCCGCGAATCCTGTCACGATCAGGAATCCTGCCCAAGCCAGTAGCGCGAAGCCGACCGCGCTCAGTCGGTCGCGCCCACCTTTCCGGAGGGAGCGCAAGAGGGTCGCGATCGCGGCCGCCGGGGTCAGCATCAGACCGAGCCCCAGCAGGATGTAGCCGAGATTGAACACCAGGAGGGTGCCCGGCTCTTCTTCCAGCAGCGCGGGTGCGCCGTCGTAGAGCGGCGGTATGCCCATGTAGGCGCCAGTCAGGCTGAAGCCGAAGCCGAGCAGCATTAGAAGCCCTCCGGCCGTAGCGCCACCACGCCAGGCCAGACCGCCCCTGTCCTCGACCGCCGCAAAGCCCAGAAGGAGCGCGACCTGTGCCAGATAGAGCCAGTAGAAGAAGACGCTGACGCCGTGGAGCGTCAGAAAGCGGTAGCCGGAGTCGGACTCCACCTCGATGAAGCCGGCACGGGCCAAGGCGGTCAGCACACCGCCGAGAATGCCGAGCGCCAGCGCTGCCAGCGCGACTGCCGCAACTGTCAGCAGCAGGACGCGGTCGCGCGACGGCAGCGCGACGAAACGCGTGGTGAGAGTTTGTGACATGATGCTTTCCCTCTCAGACGACATCGACGCGCGCCTGCATGGCGTCATGACCGGTCCCGCAATAGGCGGTGCAATAAACCAGATAGCTGCCGGGCTTCTCAAAGGTCAGATCGACCTCGGTCACGGTACCCGGGCGCAGGCGGATCATCCGCGATCCGCGCCCGAACTGGATCGAAGCGCCGTGTGGAATATCGGTGGCCATCAGGCGGAACCGGTAAGGCGTTCGCGCATCCAGCCGCAGATGGGCCGGCTCGTAGAACCAGCGTTCGGCGATCATCGGGATGTTGAGTGGTTCCGCGTGATCGTCGGACGGTGTGGCTTCGGATTGTCCGGCATGGCCGTCATCGTGGCCGTGGCCCGCCGCCGCCGCTGGGTCAGGAGCGTGCGCGGCCATGATCGTGGCGGGCGCCGCCGTTTCCATCGCCGCCAGTGCTTCGTGTCGTGGATAAACGCTGCCGTCAGCCTGACCGAAGCGCGCAATGAAATTCTCGACTTCGGTGCGGAATGCCTCCGCGTCGGGGCCGGCGGTCACAGCGCCGTGGCCGCCCCCGCCGTGTGCGGCAAGCTGATCATCGGCGCCCTCTGCAGAGCGGAACAGGGCCGCCGGTCCGGGTGCGGCGCCATAGCCAACCCAGAGGCCGTAAAGGCTGACCCCGCCGAACCCCAGAGCCGCCACGAAACCGCGCCGGGTGGTCAGATGTGATAAACTGCTCATATCAGGTCTTTCTGGTTCCTTCCGATGAAGGTGCAGTCGTTGCGCACGACATCGGGTTTGTGACGTGTCCACGTGTCCACGTGTCCACGTGTCCACGTGACCGCGGCCGACTGCCGCGCGCTGCGGTTGAGGCAGCAAGGGGGCGTCGGTGTCGCGAAATCCTCAGGCACTGCACCGCAGCGCCCGTCGGCGGCGCTCAGGCCGCGAGGGCGCGAATGGGGGGGCGAAGATCCGGCACAGCGTCGATGCCGGCAGCAGGTTGATCGCCGCCGAAACTTACCGCCAGGATGATGTCATTGTGGCCCAGCACGGCGAACAGAGCGGGCAGAGGCACCGCCATGCAGGTGGACATGGCACAAGCGGCGGCGCTGCATGCAGCGTCTGGAGGATCGCCGCACGGGGTCAAGTCGCCGTTCACAACTGCAGCCAAGGGCATGTTGATGGCAACCTCGTGACAATGAGATTGCGGGGCGGACGTCGGAACACCGGAAGTGGCGAGGTCGGGCGCGAGCAGGACCAACAAGACGGCTAGCACGGCAACAAGGCGGGCACGGTCCAGCAGTCGGCCGAGGACCGTTATGCCTTCGTTACGTGAGACCCGCCATATTGTCATTGTCTCGCTTCGTAACAGCGATCCGGAACGTCGCTTTGGAGCAGTAGCAAGATGCGCTATGCCGCCGATTCTGCTACTTGTCTTTGACCCAGGTCAACGAAACCGCCCTTGGCGTAGTGCTCCTGTGACACGCTGGCGGGCAGAAGCGGATCAACCCAGTGAAGGTCCGGCCCAACCCCTTCCCCGCTGCCACCTGCCCTTTCGAAGGAGGTCGCCCAATACGGCTATGGGCTTCCTTTTCTCAATGGGTGCGGGAAAGTGAGGCTATGAGGAGCATCAGGTCGAGGCTGCGCGGCCCAGGATTTTGGTAAAATCCGGCTCGAAGAGACGTGGAAGATATGCTGAGGCGCTCATGAACGCGGTTTGGGGAGGACAAACCAAGTCAGCATGACAACAGCGGTCTCGTCACTTCCGGGCCCTGCGGGCGGGACGGCACAGCCGATCCCCGCACCCTCAGCCTATGGGTGGGATCGGTCGACTGCACGACATGCTGGTAACCGTCCGGCGTGACCGCTATCCGTTCCAGCGCCACGGCATCAGGTCATCGACCTTGGTGATCTTGTAGTCGG
>NZ_CANMEH010000035.1 GCF_947496875.1 uncultured Paracoccus sp.
ACAATGTCCACTATCAATGGTGGACACTATCCCGCACTCTCACACCGCGGCAGAGCGGTTAGACCGGACGGTTACGCCAGTGGTTCGCCAAGCGGAAGAGCATCGCCGCGATCCTCAAGGAGGTGATGACCAACGAACAATCGGTGCTGGTGGACACCGATGCGTCCAACAAGGCGCTCGATGCCGACATGGCCTTGCAGGAACTCGGCGCTGACGTCGCGGGCATGGCCTATGTCACAGCCACTGTCACGGTCTGGGACGCCGATCCCCGGATCGCTGATGAGAAGCTGCGTCTGGTCGAGAAAATCATTCAGGGCCGCGACTTCACGGCCATGCCGGAAACCGTCAATGCCGTCGATGCCTGGCTCGGCTCGATCCCCGGACACGCTTACGCCAATGTCCGGCAGCCACCGATCTCGACGCTCAACCTTGCCCACATGATCCCGCTATCGGCCGTGTGGGCGGGGCCGGAACGGAACGAACACCTCGGAGCGCCCCCCTTGCTATATGGCAAGACCGAAGGTTCGACGCCGTTCCGGCTTTCTCTTCATGTCGGCGACGTGGGCCATACCCTCGTCGTTGGCCCGACCGGCGCGGGCAAGTCCGTGCTGCTGGCGCTGATGGCGCTGCAATTCCGCCGCTATGAACGCAGCCAGATCTTCGCCTTCGATTTCGGGGGCTCGATCCGGGCATCCGCGCTCGCCATGGGTGGCGACTGGCATGATCTCGGCGGCGAGTTGACCGAGGGATCAGAAGTTTCCGTCTCCCTGCAACCATTAGCGAGGATCGATGACGCTTATGAGCGATCATGGGCCGCTGACTGGATCGCCGCCATTCTGATGCGTGAAGGCATGACCATCACGCCGGAAGTGAAGGAGCATATCTGGACGGCGCTGAACTCGCTGGCGTCCGCACCCGTCAGCGAGCGCACCATCACCGGCCTTGCGGTCCTGCTGCAATCCAATGACCTCAAGCAAGCGCTGCGACCCTATTGCATCGGCGGCGCCTATGGCCGGTTGCTCGACGCGGAGGCGGAACATCTCGGCCACGCCGATGTGCAAGCCTTCGAGATCGAAGGACTGGTGGGCACAGGCGCTGCGCCGGCTGTTCTGGCCTATCTGTTTCATCGCATCGGCGACCGGCTCGATGGTCGGCCAACCCTCCTCATCATCGACGAAGGTTGGCTGGCGCTGGATGACGAGGGGTTCGCCAACCAGCTCCGCGAGTGGTTGAAGACGCTCAGGAAGAAGAACGCTTCCGTCATCTTCGCCACGCAGTCGCTCTCGGACATTGACGGGAGCAACATCGCGCCCGCCATCATCGAAAGCTGCCCGACACGGCTGCTTCTGCCGAACGAACGCGCGATCGAGCCACAGATCACTACGATCTATCGGCGCTTCGGTCTCAATGACCGGCAGATCGAGATCCTCGCACGGGCCACGCCCAAGCGGGATTATTACTGCCAGTCGCGGCGCGGCAATCGGTTATTCGAGCTGGGCCTGTCCGAAGTCGGCCTCGCGCTCTGCGCCGCATCATCCAAAACCGATCAGACCCGCATCGCCGATCTTGTCGCCGAGCATGGGCAGGACGGCTTCCTCGCCGCCTGGCTGCGCGATCGCGGCGTCGAATGGGCGGCGGAGCTGATCCCCGATCTCACCAATCTCATCCCCCAGACCGAAAAGGAGTCCTGACTATGACGATCCGTCTTTCCCGTTCGCGGGCCATGCTCATGGCGGCAACCATGCTTGTCGCACCGCTTGCGCTCTCGCCCATGCTGATCAGTCCGGCCCATGCGCAGTTCGGCTTCGGCCGCATTGTCTATGACCCGACCAACTATGCCCAGAACCTGCTCACGGCCGCGCGAACGCTGGAGCAGATCAACAACCAGATCACCTCGCTTCAGAACGAAGCGCAGATGCTCATCAATCAGGCTCGCAATCTTACCAGCCTGCCATATTCCTCGCTCCAGACCTTGCAGCAGAATGTGCAGCGCACGCAGCAGCTTCTGGCCCAGGCTCAGAACATCGCCTTCGACGTGCAGAACGTCGATCAGATGTTCGCCCAAAAATACGGCAACGTCTCGCTGTCGGCCACCGATACCCAGCTTGTCGAAGATGCCCGTTCGCGCTGGCAGAACACAGTTGGCGGTTTGCAGGATGCCATGCGCGTGCAGGCCGGTGTGGTCGGTAATATCGACACCAACCGCGCCGAGATGTCCGCCTTGGTCGGCCAGAGCCAGAACGCCACTGGCGCCTTGCAGGCAACGCAGGCGGGCAATCAGCTTCTCGCCCTCCAGTCGCAGCAGCTTTCCGACCTGATCGCCCTGATGTCGGCCAATGGCCGCTCGGAAGCGCTGATCGAAGCCGAACGCGCCACCGCCGCCGAACAGGGCCGCGTCCAGCGCGAACGCTTCCTGACGCCGGGATCGGGCTACCAGCCTGGCAATGCCCGGATGTTCGGCAACGGCAACAACTGACCGGACAGGAGGGTCGCGACATGGATGGCAAGATGCTGGCACGGCTGGGCGCGATCATATTCGTGGTCATCGCCATCACCGCCACGGTGATCGAAATGACCCGCGAGGATGAACCGGCGCAGAACCGCACGGTGCCATCGCTTCAGCCCTCTGCCGATCCGTTGCGACAGAGCCTGCGCCGTTGCCAGCAGCTAGGCGAGGCCGCTGTGAACGATCCTGGCTGCCTCGCCACCTGGGCCGAGAACCGCGACCGCTTTCTCGGCCGGACGCCGGTGCCCGCCGCCCCGCATCAGAACGGGGGAGAGTGAACCATGGGCGGCACCGGCGTCATCGACTCGTTTCTAGGCGTATTCACCTCCTATATTGACAGCGGCTTCGGTCTGCTTGGCGGGGAAGTCGCCTTCATCGCCACCACGTTGATCGTCATCGACGTGACGCTGGCCGCACTGTTCTGGTCTTGGGGTGCGGATGACGACATCATCGCCCGGCTGGTCAAGAAAACGCTCTTCGTTGGTGTCTTCGCCTATCTGATCGGCAACTGGAACAATCTCGCCCAGATCATCTTCAACAGTTTTGCCGGTCTGGGCCTCAAGGGATCGGGCACCGGCTTTTCCGCCGCCGATCTGCTGCGTCCCGGCAAGGTGGCGCAGACCGGCCTTGATGCTGGTCGCCCGTTGCTCGAATCCATCTCCGACATGATGGGCTACTGGTCGTTCTTCGAGAACTTCATCCAGATCGCCTGTCTGATGTTTGCCTGGGTGTTGGTGCTGCTCGCCTTCTTCATTCTGGCCGTGCAGCTCTTCGTCACGCTGATCGAGTTCAAGCTGACCACGCTGGCCGGTTTTGTGCTGATCCCCTTCGGCCTCTTCGGCAAGACCGCCTTCATGGCTGAGCGCGTTCTGGGCAATGTCGTTTCCTCCGGCATCAAGGTGCTGGTCCTGGCCGTCATCATCGGCATCGGATCGACGCTGTTTTCACAGTTCACGGCAGGCTTCGGCGGTGTGACGCCGACTATCGATGATGCCATGGCGATCGTGCTAGCCGCGCTCTCCCTTCTTGGTCTCGGCATATTCGGTCCCGGTATCGCTTCCGGTCTCGTCTCAGGCGGCCCGCAGCTTGGCGCAGGTGCTGCCGTTGGAACCGGCCTTGCCGCAGGCGGCATGATGCTTGCCGGGGGTGCCGCCGCAGGCATGGCCGCGAAGGGAGGAGCAGCTGCGCTCTCTGGGGGAGCGGCTGCCGTGCGGGGTGGTGCTGCCGCCGCAGGTGCGGCGAGCGCCGCCTATAGTGTCGGTTCGCTTGGCCAGTCCGGCGCTGCCGGTGTTGCCTCGGGTCTGGTTGGTGTTGCCCGTGCCGCAGGCTCCGCCGCCGCATCGCCCCTGAAACGTGCTGCCTCGAAGGCATCTGAAAGCGTCAAGTCCAGCTTTTCCGATGGAGCGCGTGCCGGCTTCGGCGTCACTGGCGGCTCTTCCACGGCTGGAGCCGTCGGAGGCGCCAGCGAGGCCGCCAGCGCTGCCCCATCGCCCTCCGCGCAGGCTGGCGGCTCTCCGGCATGGGCAAAGCAGATGCACCGCAAGCAGACACTCAGTCACGGCACGTCGATGGCCGCCCATGCCGTGCGCTCCGGCGACAGCCATGGCGGCGGCACCTCCATCAATCTTTCTGAAAGTGACCGCTCATGAACATCTTCAAACGTCCATCGGACCATTACGGCAAATCGCCCGAACCCGAGACGCCTTACCAGAAGGCTGCTCAAGCGTGGGATGAACGCATCGGCTCGGCTCGCGTACAGGCAAAGAACTGGCGCATCATGGCCTTTGGTTCGCTGATCCTCTCAGCCGGTTTCGCCTCTGCCCTTGTCTGGCAATCGGCGCGTGGGACTGTGGTGCCCTGGGTAGTGCAGGTCGATAATCTCGGCCAGTCGCAGGCCGTTGCGCCCGCCGTGGCTGAATACCGTCCGACCGATCCCCAGATTGCGTTTCATCTCGGCCGCTTCATCGAGCAGACACGCTCTATCCCGTCCGACGCCATCATCGTGCGGCAGAACTGGCTCCGCGCCTACGAGTTCACCACGGATCGAGGTGCGGCAACACTCAATGATTACGCCCGCGCCAATGATCCGTTCACCAAGGTCGGCAGGCAGCAGATTGCGGTTGAAGTGTCGTCGGTGATCCGCGCCTCGAATCACAGCTTCCGTGTCGCCTGGACGGAGCGTCATTATGAGAACGGCCAGCTCTCCACGACCGAACGCTGGACCGCGATCCTGACCATCGTGATTCAGACCCCGCGCGACGCGGATCGCCTGCGCGCCAATCCGCTCGGCATCTACGTCAACGCAATCTCATGGTCGCGGGAGATGAGCCAATGACCCGCACGATGATCCGTAAAGCCGCGTTCCCGGCTTTCCGTAAACCCGCTTTGGCTGCTTTGTTGCTGTCCGCCACCATGCTCGCCGGCTGCGCAACCAACCGCACCCCGCAGTTCAGCTATGATGCCGATGTGCCAGCGCTTCCCGTCGTGCCGGCAGCCGTTGCCGATGACCGGCCCCGGCCTTTGCACACGCCGCCGGCATGGACTGTGGCGCGCGGCGGGACCGTTGCCACGACGCCGACTGGCCGCGTCGAGAACGCCAATGCCGCCGCCCGGGTCGAGCCGCGGCGTGAGGGCTACTATAATGCCATCCAGATCTACCCCTGGTCGGAAGGGGCGCTGTTTCAGGTCTATACCGCACCGGGGCAGATCACGACAATCGCGCTGGAGCCGGGCGAAAGCCTGACCGGCGCGGGACCGATTGCGGCAGGCGACACCGCCCGCTGGATCATTGGCGATACCGAAAGCGGATCGGGTACAAGCCGCCGCGTCCATATCTTCGTCAAACCGACCCGTGAGGATATTTCCACCAATCTTGTCATCAGCACGGATCGCCGTGTCTATCTCATTGAGCTTCGCGCCCGCGCGGCGCTCTATATGCCCGCTGTGGCCTGGGCCTATCCCGCGCTACCTGCTGGTCAGCGTGTAGCCGTTCCCGCCGCGCCCATCATCCCTGTCGAGACGGCCCGTAACTATCGTTACGGACTGACTGGAGACACGCCACCGTGGCGGCCCATCTCCGTCTTCGACGATGGCCGCCGTGTCTATGTCGTCTTCCCGCGCGGCATCGTGCAGGGCGAGATGCCGCCAATCTTCGTCATCGGTTCCGAGGGTGAAACGCAGATCGTCAACAGCCGCATCCACCAGAACATCCTGATCGTGGATCGCCTGTTCGGTGTTGCCGAACTGCGCCTTGGCAGCGGTGATCGCCAGCAGACCGTCAGGATCGTCCGCGTCGAACAAAGGCAGGCGGCCCAGCCCGCAAAGACCGGGGAGACTCCGTCATGAGCGAAGAGACGACCACCAACGCGCCTCCTATGCGCCTGCGCGCCGAGCCGCCGCGTGTCACCCGCCTGTCGCGCAAGATGCTGGCTGGTGTTGGCGCCGTCGCGCTCCTCGGCATTGGTGGCGCACTGATCTATGCGCTCCAGACCCGCGACATGAGCGGCAGCGGCGAAGAACTCTATTCAACCGAGAACCGCCCCACAGCGGACGGGCTGGCCGGTCTGCCACGTGATTATACCGGCCCCGTCCTGGGACCAGCTTTGCCGGGCGACCTCGGCGGCCCAATCCTCGACGTCCAGAACAGGGGGCAACCCGTTACGCCGCCCGCTATGGCAACACCAACCCGCGATCTCGCCGAGGAGCGCCGTCTTGCCGAGGAAGAAGCGGCACGTCTTAGCACCGTGTTCTTCCAGTCGGGGCAGCGATCAGCAACGATACCTGGCTCCAATATGCCGGGCCTCGCTGGCCTTGACCTTGGCGGTCAGCCCGCCACGCAGGACCGGCACACGGCATTTCTGAATGGTCCGGTGGATCGCCAGACCGTTGCCATGGATCGGATCATGGCGCCAGCCTCGCCTTATATCCTTCAGGCTGGGGCCGTAATCCCGGCTGCTATGATTACCGGCATCCGTTCCGATCTGCCTGGCCAGATCACCGCGCAGGTCACGGAAAATGTCTATGACAGCCCGACCGGCTCGCTTCTGCTTATCCCGCAGGGCACGCGCATCATCGGCCAATATGATGCCGGCGTGCAGTTCGGCCAGCGCCGCGTGCTGCTCGTCTGGAATCGCCTGATCCTGCCCAATGGCCGCTCCATCGTTCTGGAGCGCCAGCCCGGTGCTGACGCTTCCGGCTATGCCGGTCTGGAGGATGGCGTCGATTACCACTGGTGGGATCTGATGAAGGCGGCGGGCCTGTCCACTCTGCTCGGCATCGGCACGGAACTGGCGACCGACGACGAGGATCGCCTGATCCGCGCCATCCGCGACGGGGCGCAGGACACTATCAATCAGGCCGGACAGCAGATCGTCCAGCGCCAGTTGCAGGTCGCGCCAACGTTGACCATCCGGCCGGGCTATCCGGTCAGGGTCATCGTCACCCGAGATCTCATACTCGAACCTTACAGGAACTGACCATGACGAAGCTGAAACTCGGACCGCTTGTTGAGGACAAACCCGTCAAAGTGACGGTGGAACTGTCGGGCGCGCTCCACCGTGATCTTATCGCGTATGCCGAGGTGCTGGCCCGCGAAAGCGGCCAGACCGCAGCCGATCCCGTCCGGCTCATCGTGCCGATGCTGGAGCGTTTCATCGCCACAGATCGGGGGTTCGCAAAGGCGCGTCGTCTGGGGAGCTAATTCGCTGCGATGCCGCGCAAGGCACCATTTGCATGTGCTTCTCTGAGCGAGGTCATATAAACGAAGAATTCACATGCGGCAGATGTGCTGTTTTGTTTACCTAAGTAGGGCTGGGGGCTGAGGGTTCTTGGGGATAAACGTTTACGCCAATAAGACGGTGATTATCGATCACTCCCATCAGGAACTCGTGGATACCTCCACCGAAGGAAATCCGACAGAGGGCGCGATAGACGGGCTACGGCTTCAATATGTCTTCCGCCGCAAGACTAAGAAGGGGCATGACCGTGATGGAAATCCGCTAGTCTATGCTCTCAAGGAGATGAACGGCTACCGTATGCAGCCAATGTACCATCAGATGCTCTACAAGCGCGCCGATGAGATCCTGACAGCATTCGTCGGCGATTTGGACGTAGATGTCCTTGTCGATGTTCCGTCGAGTAAGCCCTTGTGTCGTTCGTTTGCGAAGCAAGTGTCGAAGGCGTCGGGATTGCCGCTCGTAGAATCGAGCTTTCTACGCAAGCGGATGGTCGGTGAGGTTCTGGACGCTATCGATGCCGGCTTTCCGCAGTTCGCGAAAGATCGTGATGAAAGAGCCTTCAAAGCTGCACTCGGCCAACTGAGAAGGGCAAAGCGGGACACGGATTTCCAGATGAAGGAAGTCGCCAAACCGATGCGGCGTTTCTTTCAGCCGTTTACCATAAGCGGAGAAGTGCCCGTCCTGGAAGGGCAGCGGATTGCGCTGATCGACGACCTTGTGTCGTCGGGAACATCTATTATCTCTGTGGCGGAATGTCTGCGAGAGCAGGGTGCGATCGTCGAGCGTGGGGTGTGTCTGTTGAGCGACCTGAACGCGGTCCGCGCTTCCTGATGATTGACATTTGAGGCTTGTTACGCTATCTCTCCACCCATCAAGACAGACCGTGCCTATGCCTCACGGTCTCAAAACATCAAGCACGGCAACGTGCAGGTCCGAGCGGCGCCCGAGGTGGCCATCCTGTAAGGGGAAAAAGCCTCACGATCAGGTATCGGCTGGTCAGGTTCAGGAAGCCGTCACGCTGCGAAGTGTGACGGCTTTTCCTTTCTGGTCGATGTGTGCCGATGTTCATGGTCATCCCTGAACTTCTTTTACGAAGCCGCGCGGAGTAACCACACGGCCTTGTCCGCTCCACTACACCCAGATTAGACGGCAATTTGGAGCGAATGTCGGTATCGGTAGTTGCGTGCCCCCGCAACCACCTGAACCGAACCAACACACAACGACTTGCCAGCCTCAGGCTGCGCAAGCCCCACCAGCGCCGTGATCGCGCCGTCCAGCGTGATCCGCACGTGGCCCTCCCGCTCCTCGATCGTCGCTGACCGGATCAGCCCGCGGATTGCCTCGATCGCCATCGGGCGGATCTCCGGGTCCGCCAGCGTCTTGCCAAGCTCCTCGACCTTGCGCCGGTAAATGGCGCTCAGATTGGGGTGCAAGCGCACCGGAGCCGGTGGGGGCGCCGCCAGTTGCTCGTCCAGCGTCGCACGCCTGCCTTCCAGCTCTTCGAGCTTCTCCTTCAACCCGGACGTCCTCAGGCCATCGGCAATCGCGTCGTAGAGCCCGTCCAGCCGGCGGACGATCTGCGTGCGCTCCTGCTCGAGCCGCGCCCGGGACGCGGCCGCTGAGGCCCGACCGGCATTCACGGCTGTGCTGTACTCTGCGATGAACTGCGCGACGGCGTCGGGTTGCATCAGGCGTTCGCGGAGCAGGGTCAGGACGGTCTCCTCGAGCTCGCTCCGACGGTAGCCTCTGCCCTGATCGCAGGTCCCGAGCTTGCGCGCGGCGGAACAGGCCAGGTAATCCTTGCCCACCGCCGCGAAGCCGCCGCCGCAGGATCCGCAGCGCAGCAGCCCGGTCAGGAGATGGACCTGGCGCTTCCTGTCCCAGAACCGGCTGGCCCTGATCGCCTGCACCCGCGGCGTGTCGTCGATCTCGCCCTGCCGCCGCTTCACCCGATCCCAGAGTCCATCGTCGACGATGCGCAGGTCGGGCACATCGGTGGTGATCCATTCCTCGCGAGGGTTCTGCCGCGACACCCGTCGTCCGGTCTCGGGATCCTTCACGTAGCGCATGCGGTTCCAGACCAGCCGCCCGATATAGAGCTCGTTGTTGAGGAACCCGGTGCCCCGGGCGCGGTGCCCGCGGATGGCGGTGTCGCGCCACGCGATGCCACGTGGACCGGGGATGCATTCGGCGTTCAGCCGCCGCGCGATCATCTTTGGTGAGAGTCCATCGGCGAACTCGTGAAAGATACGCCGGATGATTGCAGCCTGGTCGGGGTTGATGACCCGTTCGCCGGTCACGACCTCTCCATGTGAATCAAGACGGCGGACGACATCGTAGCCGTAGCTGTTGCCTCCCCCGGAGCGGCCGGCCTCGACCCGGCCGCGCAGACCGCGCCGCGTCTTGGCCGCAAGGTCCTTCAGGAACAGCTGGTTCATCGTTCCCTTGAGGCCGACATGCAGTTCGGTGATCTCGCCTTCGGCAAGCGTGACGATCTGCACCCCGTGAAAGCTCAGCTTCTTGAAGAGCGTGGCCGTATCAGCCTGGTCCCGGCTCAGCCGGTCGAGGGCTTCGGCGAGGACCCGGTCGACCTCGCCCCGCGCCGCGCGCTCGAGGAGCGCCTGCAGGCCCGGGCGCAGCATCGTGGCGCCCGAGATTGCCATGTCGGAAAACACCTCGCCGACTGTCCACCCTTCTCGCTCCGCCCGTTCCTGACAGAGTCGCACCTGATCCTCGATCGAGGCCTGGCGCTGCATCTGCGTGGAGTAGCGGGCGTAGATCGCCGTCCTGTTCATCTGCGGCCCCCCTTCAGCGTCTCGATCAGACTAGCATGGTTCCGGCCGGCATCGATGGTCTGCGCGTGGTTGTAGTGGCGCTCCGCCGTCCGAAACCCGGAATGGCCGAGGACCGAGCGGATGAGCCTGGCGCTGTCGGGTGACGTCCGGGCCAGGGTTGTCGCGGCCGCATCGCGGAAGAAATGCGGCGGGATCGCGGTGCCGATCCGCGCCTGCGTGACTGTTCTGATGCGGTGTGCAACCCCTCCCTGGGTGAGAGGCTGGCCTTGCTTTCCCACCCAGAAAGCGTCGTGCTGTTGTCCCCCGCGTGCGAGCAGCCATGGGCGGACCTGCTCCGCATAGGCGCGCAGCAGCGCGTCGACCGGAGCGCCGACCGCGCTTTCCCAGACACTGCCCGTCTTGGTCAGTGCTTCGTCAAGCGCGATGATCACCGCATCGGCGCTGAAGATGATCGATCGGTCCAGCCGCAACCCTGCGAGGCTGCGCGCCCGGATCGGCATGATCGCGAGCAGGGCCACGATCGTGCCATCGCGTCGCCGCTTCATGCGCTCGAGCTCCGTTGTCCCGGCGTCGGCGTAAGTGCCGGCATGCGTCAGGCCGGCGGAGAGAAGCTGCTCGCTGGCGAGGATCCGCCCCGACTTGCGGGACGGGTCGCCACGACCGGCCTCATGCTTGAGCCAGGCGCACAAGCGGTACTGCCCGGACCAGTCCTGCTCGGGCGCGTGCGCACTCACCACGCGGAGGAGGGCCTGGACATAGGACAGGCGGGTCATGGGCCGGGTGTGAGCGAGATCGTCGAGCCATGCCGTCAGGCGGGCCACGGTGGGGCGTGCCTCCGGCGCGGCCTGGAGCGCCTCGGGATCGGCTATCTGCAGCCAGCGAAGCCAGTGCCGGTAGTGCGTTCGCAACGACAGGAGCGTGGTCGTCCGGACATGCGCCAGTCCGCCGCGCTCGTCGAGAGGACCACCCTGGCTGACGAGGCGTGCCCACATGGCCGCGGCTCTCTCACCATAGTGTGGCGTGACACAAGAGCGGCCGGTAATCTGCGAATGGATAACTTGGGCGAACCGGCAAAGATGATTGTTGACGCGGATGGTGTGCTGCTCGTGAAACGAAAGTAGTCCCGTGGACACTCGCCCACTGCTTTTTGACATCGCTGGAAATCCAAGGCACTGAGCCTGAGAGGCTCCCCCGCACCCGCGGGGATAGACCCGACACCAACAAGGTACTCCAGTTCCGCCTGTTGGCTCCCCCGCACCCGCGGGGATAGACCCTGGGAAAGCCCCACCAGCGCGGCACTGACCGCGGCTCCCCCGCACCCGCGGGGATAGACCCCGAAGCTTGCGCTTGGGTGGCGGTTCCGTGGGGGCTCCCCCGCACCCGCGGGGATAGACCCCCGCCTTTGAGGACTGAATGACATGAAGTACCGGCTCCCCCGCACCCGCGGGGATAGACCCTGGGTGTAGGTGCTCAACGGCAGCACGTTGCGGGCTCCCCCGCACCCGCGGGGATAGACCCACCGACCCGGCGAACTGGACGCCGGTGCCCCGGGCTCCCCCGCACCCGCGGGGATAGACCCTGCGCCTCGGCCGCGGCCTTGAGCGCCTGGCCGGCTCCCCCGCACCCGCGGGGATAGACCCGCTCCATCCATCCAGCAATTCGACGCGCCGCAGGCTCCCCCGCACCCGCGGGGATAGACCCCCCACGAAGCGATGCGCGCCGGCGACCTGCTGGGGCTCCCCCGCACCCGCGGGGATAGACCCCGCGCGCCCCGGCGGCAAACTCTGCCCCGCGGGGCTCCCCCGCACCCGCGGGGATAGACCCAGCACCTTGCGCTTGCGGATCTGATGGAGGCCGGCTCCCCCGCACCCGCGGGGATAGACCCAGCTACCACCTGAAAGGACTCGCCGTGGATCTGGCTCCCCCGCACCCGCGGGGATAGACCCGATACCAAGACGGCATCGCAAGAATGGCGGCTGGCTCCCCCGCACCCGCGGGGATAGACCCGTCGCGACGTCGGTTGCGAACGCCTGGCTTACGGCTCCCCCGCACCCGCGGGGATAGACCCTTGCAGGTCAGCTTGTAGACCGCCTCGGGATCGGCTCCCCCGCACCCGCGGGGATAGACCCACCGCGGCCCAGTAATGCGCCGTCGCCTGCGCGGCTCCCCCGCACCCGCGGGGATAGACCCGACGAGAACCGCCCGACCCGCCCGGGCGGCAAGGCTCCCCCGCTCCCGCGGGGATAGACCCCGGGCAGGATCGAGCGTGTCAGCCCCTCAGCGGGCTCCCCCGCACCCGTGGGCATAGACCCTGATCCTGTTCCGTGGGGATGCCGGCAACATCGGCTCCCCCGCAGCCGTTCGCACGTAACGCGCGGCACTAACCGCGTGCGATGTGGCGGGCGATCCGTTGCGCATCCTCGCCGCTGCTGCGGAACTGCCCGGAAGGGCGGGTTGCGTACCCACAGAAGTAGAGGCCGGGCATTAGCCCCGGCGCGCCATGCGCGCGTGGCAATCCGTTCGGCGCCAGGACGTGCAGGGCCGACGGGAGCAGATCCGCAAGCCCGCTCCGAAACCCGGTCGCCAGAACGAGATGATCGAACTCGGCCCGGGTGCCATCCTCGAAAAACATCTCGTCGCCAACGGATCGTTCGACCCCGGGCCGAACCCGGATCGAGCCGTCACGGATCCGAGCCATTACCCCGTGGTCGAGGACCGGGACACGCCCTGTCTCGATGATCTGAGTGGCCGGCCCGATCGCGGCGCGGCGCAATCCTAGCCGGCTGATGTCTCCGATGGTCAGCCGCAGGACCGGTCCGGTGATCCTGTCGGCTACCCGGGCGCCCAGTATTTTCTGCAGGAGCTGCAGCTTGACCGTCGGTAGGCCGAGGAGGTCCCGTGGCACGATGTTGACCGGCGACCGAACTGCCAGTTCGACCTGGCGCCCCGCTTCGCAGAGCTCGAGCGCGATGTCTGCCCCCGAGTTGCCAAACCCGATGACGAGGACACGGCCGTCGAGATCCCCTGGGTTCCGGTACTCGGAGGAATGGAGCACCGCGCCGGGGAAGTCCTCCAGACCGGACCAATGAGGCGTATTCGGGCGGGCGTTCTGCCCCGCGGCGACAATGACCGCGTCGGCTCGCTCAATTCCGTCGCCGGTGACCACTCGCCAGCCCACTCCCTCAGGCGCGACCTCCCGGACGTCGACGCCGAACCGCGGCTGGATATCGAAGGAGGCGGCATAGTCCTCGAGATAGGCAGCGACCTCGTCGCGGCGCAAATAGGTTGGCCAGTCCCGCGGGATCGACCGGAACGGCAGGCTCGAGTGCGACCGTGGGGTATGGAGGTGCAGGCCGTCGTAACGGCGCCGCCAGCTTTCACCGATACCGGAGTTGCGATCCAGAACGTCAGCGGCGATCCCGTGGCGGGACAGGGCGGCTGCAGCCGCCAACCCCGCCGCACCTGCCCCGATCACGACCACCCGCACCGCGCACCTCGCTGAGGGAGAATACGGCCGACGCGATCGGGCGTAAAGCTGCCGGCGGATTCCCCTCGCCCTTGCTCCGGCGAGGTTCCGTCTCACTTCGCTAACAACACGAGGAGTTCCTGCTGTCGTCATGCCCGTCGGGAGCGGAAGGAACGAGGCTTCGCCACTTCACTTACAGCGGAGCTTCGCCTACCGTTCCGCCTCTGGGATCCGACAGCGAGGCTAAGTGAACACATGAGCAAACGAGCCGTCGTCGTCGTCGACCTGCAGAACGATTACTTTCCCACGGGGAAATACGCACTTGTCGGCATCGAGAGCGCCGCCGCCAACGCCGCGAAGGTGATCGAGGCCGCCCGCGAGAAGGGTGACCGAGTCATCCATGTCCAGCACATCTTTGCCAGCGAAGATGCGCCGTTCTTCACGCCGGGCTCGGCCGGCTCTGAGATCAACCCAGTGGTCGCGCCTCGGGACGGCGAAACCCTGGTGGTCAAGAACGCCCCGAATGCGTTTCTGAATACCGAGCTGAAAGACATACTGGACTCCGACGGCATCCAGGACGTGGTGGTGGTCGGTGCCATGAGCCACATGTGCATCGACGCGACCGTTCGCGCCGCCAGCGACCACGGCTACAAGACCACCGTGGTGCAGGACGCCTGTGCGACACGCGATCTGGAATATGGCGGGGTGAGTGTGCCCGCGGCCTCTGTCCATGCCGCGATGATGGCGGCGCTCGGCTTTGCCTATGCGACCATCACCGACACCGAGGACTTCGTGAAGCCGTAGCGCTTGTTTCGGGAGAGGGCGGTCTCCTGGGCGTTGCTTCTGCTGTACGGCAGGATTCTGACACTGTTCACCGCGACGGGACCGTGCGCAGCCCAGAGCTGCCGGGTCCCGCGAGGGCAGCAGATCAGCGGAGAAGAAGTACGTCTCCGATCGTGCTGACACGGCTGCTGCCGCGGATCACGCCACCTGCCCGACGCTTCACTGCATCGCCTCTTGGACAGGCGAGTATCTCCGATAACAGGTCAGGTTAATCGGGCCGAGCGGCTTTGAATTGACCCGGCGCCTCTCTTGGGCGACGCAGGGCGCAGTTCCGACCTTATCCACATCACGCACGCGCAGGACATCTCATGGCCGATCTTCTGAAGACAATGGTCGGCGCGGCACGGCGGGCCCGAAAGCGGCCCTTGTCCGTCGTCCTGGCGCTTCCGGGTCTGCTGGTGCCATCAACCCCCAAACCCAAGCGCAAGCGCCGCGCGGCAGCGTCGCCACAAAGAAAACCGAAGAGAGCCACTGTGCCGCCGCGGCCGGCGCCGGGCACGTTTCTGGCCGACAGCTTCACCTGTCCGCACGGCACGCTCGACTACCGGTTCTATACGCCGAAAGGTTCGGCACGCCGGCGCATGCCGCTGGTCGTCATGCTGCACGGGTGCTCCCAGTCCGCACCCGACTTTGCGGCGGGCACCGACATGAACAGGCTGGCGGACGAACTGGGTGTCCTGGTGCTCTATCCGCAGCAGTCGCCCAAGGCGAATGTCGGGCGATGCTGGAACTGGCATGATCCGAAAAACCAGGCGCGGGGCAGGGGCGAGCCCGCCGTCGTTGCGGAATTGACCCGTCACGCGATTTCCCTCGGCCGTGCCAATCCCGCGCGCGTCTACATCGCGGGGATCTCGGCCGGGGGGACCGCAGCGGCCATCATCGGCGCCGCCTATCCCGATGTGTTTGCAGCGGTGGGCGTTCACTCCGGGCTGGTGCTCGGAAATGTCCGCTCGTTGCGTTCGGCAGTGTCAGCCATGCGGGGGCGACAGGGGCCGCAGCCGACCGGCAAGCTGACGCCACAGCTGCCAACGATCGTCTTTCA
>NZ_CANMEH010000036.1 GCF_947496875.1 uncultured Paracoccus sp.
GACCATACACCTCGGTGACCACCCGGGATCACACCGTCGACGGCGCTGAAATTACACCACGTGCTCGGACACTACCCTGGAGAGGCACGCCGACTTCCTTCGGGACTTTCGTGGCGACACGATTCATCCCTCCACCATGGAGGTGATGCATGACCTCGGCATTCTTGCCGAGTTCCTGAAACTGCCGCACCAGCCTGTGCCCAGACTCTTCGCGCAGTTCGGACCGGAGCGGTTGCTGGTGGCCGATTTCTCGCGCCTGAGGGTCCATGCGCCATTCATTGCGATGATGCCGCAATGGGACTTCCTCAATTTCCTTGCAGAGAAAGCGAAGGCATTGCCCGGCTTCCGCCTGATTATGCAGACCGAAGCCCGTGAGTTGCTGAGGCAGCGGGGACGGATCACCGGCGTCGCTGCGCAAACCGTCGACGGTGCTCTGGAGATCAGCGCACCCTTGACGGTGGCCGCCGACGGCCGGTCGTCGCGCATGCGGGAAGTGGCTGGCTTGAGGGTGCGCGACCTCGGCGCCCCGATCGATGTGCTCTGGTTCCGGCTGTCGCGCAGATCGTCCGACACCGATGAAACACAGGGCCGGTTCGAAGCGGGCCAGATCCTCATCACGCTGAACCGCGGCGCTTACTGGCAATGCGCCTATGCCGTGCCGAAAGGCGGCTTTGATGACAAGAAAGCGGCTGGCATCGCCACATTCCGGGATGAACTCTCGAGAATGCTGCCCTTCGGGTCCGAGCGCGCGGAGGAGTTGAACAGCTGGGAGCAGATCAAGCTTCTGAGCGTTCAAGTGAACCGCCTCGAAACATGGTGGCGCGCCGGCCTTCTCTGCATCGGCGATGCCGCTCATGCGATGTCGCCGGTGGGCGGGGTGGGGGTAAACCTTGCCGTGCAGGACGCCGTCGCGGCCGCCAACATCCTGGCCCGTCCGCTGCTCCAGAACAAGTTGGCCGATCGTCATCTGAAAGCCGTGCAGCACCGCCGCGAGCGGCCCACATGGGCAACCCAGCGACTTCAGGTCCTGATCCAGCACAGGGTCCTGCTGAACGTCCTTCGCAGTGGATCTGCTTTCCGGGCGCCGCTTGCCCTGCGGATAATCACAGCCGTTCCGCTCCTGCGGGACATCCCTGGACGGATCGTAGGTATGGGGCTGCGCCCGGAGCGGCCGAGGTTTGATGCCTGGCGTTGAAGGCTGCCGGGGCGTTCCAGGTCGCCGGCCGTGCGAAGGTCATTGCCGTGCAGGGAGCCTCGTCGCTACCAGATTTAGCGGAGGCACAGGCCGAACCGCCCGCTGCGCGCAGCAAGGCCGCGCTTCTTCGCACGCCGCCGCCGTGCTCGGCTGGCCGTGCCTTGGTTGCCAGCGCCCTTGCCGCTTGAGCCCTGTGCGACCAACTCTCTGTGCCCTCCCGCCAATCACTAGTACATGCTTGCGGTGCGATGCATCGCCTTGCTGTCGGATGCCCTCTCGGCAGCTCGCGCGGCTCGAAAGCGGGAGAGTTTCGTTATCGCGTCGCCGCTCGGCCTCGCGACGCCGCGTACCTCCATTTCCCACAATATGTTTTGCCGCGTGCTTACTCGTTCGCCAAATTGCTCAGCAGATCGGCACGGCGAGCGAAGCCTCGCGAGTTTCAGCAGATTTAGCCGGAACATGGCTGGCTGCTCCGAGCCCCTCGGTAAAGTTGGGGCATGTTTGACTACACCCCACTACAACGTAGCACCGGCAAGGCTTGCATCGCCATCGAGCGTGGCCGGATCGCCGCGTTGCGACAATCCGGCTCGGCCAAGGTCCTGCTGCCGCGCACGCATTCGGGCGTTCCGGAAATCGTCTTTCTCAACACCTCTGGCGGACTGACGAGCGGCGATCGGCTGGATTATTCTTTGAGGCTCGGCGCCGGGATGAGTGCACGGGGGACGACGCAGACTGCCGAACGCGCCTATCGCGCCGAGGGCAGGCCTGCCGAGGCCAGCGTGACGCTGGAACTGGGGGCAGGAGCCGCGCTCGACTGGCTGCCACAGGAAACGATCCTGTTCGAGGGCGCGGCGTTGCAGCGCGAGACCCGGGTCGAGATGGCAGGGGGCGCCCGCTACCTCGGGATCGAGACAGTGGTGTTGGGCCGCGCCGCGATGGGAGAGACGGTCGCACGGCTGGTCTTCAATGACAGGCGGACGATCCGGTTGAATGGCAGGCTGCTGCTGGTGGACCCGTTCCAGCTGACCGATGCCTCCGTGGCGCGCGCGGGCGGCGGCGCGCTGCTACGTGGCGCCCGGGCGGTGGCCACGCTGATCCTTGTCGGGCGCGACGCCGAGGCTGCGCTTCCGGCTCTCCGCACCGAACTGACCGAACCGGGGGTGGACGGAGCGGCCTCGGCCCTGGAGGGGCGACTCTTGTTGCGCTGCCTCGCGCCAGATGCCTGGCCACTGCGGCGGCAGATGCTGCGGCTTATCGAGCGTCTGAGCCCCGGCGCAACCCCAAGATGCTGGCAGAACTAGAGGGCGCACATGTATCTTACCCCCCGAGAAAGAGACAAGCTGTTGGTTTCGGTCGCCGCGATGGTCGCGCGGGGGCGGCGCGCTCGCGGCGTCAAGCTGAACCACCCCGAGGCAGTGGCGCTGATTTCCGATTTCGTCGTCGAGGGCGCGCGTGACGGTCGCAGCGTGGCGGACCTGATGGAGGCCGGTGGGCAGGTTATCCGCGCCGAAGACTGCATGGAGGGCATCCCCGCCATGATCGAGACCGTGCAGGTCGAGGCAACTTTTCCGGACGGGACCAAGCTGGTCACCGTCCATCACCCGATCAGATAGGAGATATCGATGAAGCGGTTGCTTCCTCTCACGCTGTTTCTCACGTTGCCCGGGGCCGCTCTGGCGCATGCAGGCTTTGACCCCGGCAGTTTCGGCAGCGGCTTCGCGCATCCCCTGGGCGGCGCCGACCACGTGCTGGCGATGGTGGCCCTGGGACTGCTGGCCGCGCAGGCGGGCGGGCGGGCGCTCTGGCTTCTGCCTGCCGCCTTCGTCGCCGCGATGCTGGCGGGCGGCGCCGCGGGATGGTCCGGCATGCCATTCGGAGCGGTCGAGCCGGTGATCCTTGCCTCGATGATCGTGCTGGGCGCTCTGGTGGCGATGGCGGCGCGCCTGCCGCTGGACGCGATGGCCGCGATGGCGGCAGCCTTCGGCTTTGCGCATGGCTGGGCACATGGGGCGGAAGGACCGGCGCAGGGGCTGCCGTCCCATGGCCTGGGGTTTGCGGTGGCGACGGCGCTGCTGCATGGTGCGGGCATCCTGACCGGGCGCGCCGCCGCGGGGCCCGTGCCGAGGGCGGCAGGCGGGATGACGGCCTTCTGGGGCCTCGCGCTCGTCGTGTGGGGCTGAGATGATCCCCGGAGAGATCATCCCCGGTCCGGGCCCGATCACCCTGAACGAAGGCCGCCCCGCCATCACCCTGATGGTCGCGAATACCGGTGACCGCCCGGTACAGGTGGGCAGCCACTACCACTTCGCTGAAACCAACTCGGGCCTCGACTTCGACCGCGGATCCGCGCGGGGGATGCGCCTCGACATCCCGGCGGGCACCGCCGCCCGCTTCGAGCCGGGGCAGCGGCGCGAGGTGCGGCTGGTCCCCTTCGCGGGCGCCCGCGCGGTCTGGGGCTTCAACGGCCAGGTCATGGGGGCGCTCGATGCCGGTTGAGATGTCGCGCGCGGCCTATGCCGACATGTTCGGGCCCACCACGGGCGACCGGGTGCGACTGGGCGATACCGCGCTGGTCATCGAGGTCGAGCGCGACCTGACGATCCACGGCGAGGAGGTGAAGTTCGGGGGCGGCAAGGTCATCCGCGACGGCATGGGCCAATCGCAACTGACCCGCGCCGAGGGCGCAATGGACACGGTCATCACCAATGCGCTGATCCTCGACTGGACGGGCATCACCAAGGCCGATGTCGGCCTGCGAGACGGCCGCATCGCCGCTATCGGCAAGGCGGGCAATCCTGACGTGCAGCCCGGCGTCAGCATCGTCATCGGCCCGGGGACCGAGATCATCGCGGGCGAGGGCCGGATCCTGACCGCGGGCGGCATCGACTGCCACATCCACTTCATCTGCCCGCAGCAGGTGGACGACGCGCTGCATTCCGGCGTCACCACCATGATCGGCGGCGGGACCGGACCGGCGCACGGGACGCTGGCCACCACCTGCACGCCCGGCCCCTGGCACATCCGCCGGATGCTGGAGGCCGCCGACAGCCTGCCCGTGAACATCGGGCTGGCAGGCAAAGGCAACGCGTCGCGGCCCGAGGCGCTGGTGGAGCAGGTCCGCGCCGGGGCTTGCTGCCTCAAGCTGCACGAGGACTGGGGCACCACGCCCGCCGCCATCGACTGCTGCCTGACCGTGGCCGAGGCCGAGGATGTGCAGGTGATGATCCACACCGACACGCTGAACGAATCCGGCTTCGTGGAAAACACGCTGGCCGCCATCGGCGGCCGCACCATCCACGCCTACCACACCGAGGGCGCGGGCGGCGGCCATGCGCCCGACATCATCCGCGTGGTCGGCTCGCAGAACGTGATCCCGTCGTCCACCAACCCCACGCGGCCCTATACGCGCAACACCATCGAGGAACATCTCGACATGCTGATGGTGTGCCACCACCTGGACCGGTCCATCCCCGAGGACGTGGCCTTTGCCGAAAGCCGCATCCGGCGGGAAACCATCGCCGCCGAGGACATCCTGCACGACCTTGGCGCCTTCAGCATCATCTCGTCGGACAGCCAGGCGATGGGCCGGGTGGGCGAGGTCATCACGCGCGCCTGGCAGACCGCCCACAAGATGCGGGTGCAGCGCGGGCGGCTGGAGGGCGAGACGGGCGAGAACGACAACCTGCGCGCCCGCCGCTACATTGCCAAATACACGATCAACCCGGCGGTCGCGCATGGCATCTCGGCCCATGTCGGCAGCGTCGAGGCGGGCAAGCGCGCCGACCTGGTGCTCTGGCACCCCGCCTTCTTCGGCGCCAAGCCCGAGATGGTGCTGGTCGGCGGCCAGATCGCCATGGCGCAGATGGGCGATCCGAACGCCTCCATCCCGACGCCGCAGCCAATGTATTCGCGTCCGATGTTCGGGGCTCTGGGTCGGGCGCGGCACGCGGCCTCGGTCAGCTTCGTGAGCCGCGCGGGACTGGAGGCGGGCTGCTGCGAGGGCCTGGGCAAGCAGGCGGTCGCCGTCGCGGGCACGCGCGGCATCGGCAAGGCGGACATGCGGCTGAACGATGCGACGCCCGTGATCGAGGTCGATCCCGAGACCTACGAGGTCCGCGCGGATGGCCAGATTCTGACCTGCGAGCCCGCGACCGAACTGCCGCTCGCCCAGCGCTATTTCCTGTTCTGAGGTGTCTGATGGACATGCCCGCACACCCTGATCTCGGCACTGCTGATGCGGTCCTGGTGCCCGGCCACGGGCGGCCCGTCGCGGGTCGCGTGGTGCTGGACTACGAGGCGCGCTGCCTGCGCCGCAAGCGGCTGGACACGGCCGAGGGCGCCACCTTCATGGTGGACCTGCCGCAGACGGTCAGCCTTGCGCCCGGCGCGGGTTTCGCGCTGGCGGACGGCCGCGCCGTCGAGGTGGTCGAGGCGCGCGAACCCGTCCTGCGAATCCAGGGGGACCTGCCCGTGCTCGCCTGGCACATCGGCAACCGCCACTGCCCGTGCGAAATCGCGGCCGACCACCTCGTGATCCGCGCCGATCCGGTGCTGGAGGCGATGCTGCTGCAACTCGGCGCCAGGGTGACGCGCAGCCTCGCGCCCTTCCGGCCGCTGGGCGGGGCCTATGGGCACGGGCGGACCTTTGGACACAACCACTGACATCGCCACCGAAAGCGGCGCCCTGCTGCTGGTGCAGCTTCTGTCCCCGGCCTTTCCGACCGGAGCCTTCGCCTATGCGCAGGGGCTGGAATGGGCGATGGACAGCGACGCCGTGCATGGCGCGGCCTCGCTGGCCGAATGGCTGCGCGATGTGCTGGAACATGGCAGCGGCTGGTCCGACGCGGTGCTTCTGTCGCTCGCGCTGCGGCCGGGGGCTGATCACGCGGACCTGGACGACCTCGCCCGGGCGCTGTGCCTGACGGCCGAGCGGCTGACCGAGACGCTGGAACAGGGCGCCGCCTTCGCGCGGACCGCCACGGCCCTGACCGGGACCGTGGCCAGTCCCGCGGCGCTGCCTGTCGCGGTGGGGCGGGCCTGTGTGCCGCTTGGGCAACCCAGGGAACGGGTCATCGGGCTTTACCTGCATGGGCAGGCGCTGAACCTCGTTCAGGCGGCGGTGCGCTTCCTGCCGCTGGGACAGACCGAGGGACAGCGGGTTCTGGCGGACCTGTCGCCGGTAATCCTGCAGCTGGCGGCACGGGCGGCCCATGCCACCGAGGCCGATCTGGGCGGCTGCGCCATCGGCGCCGACATCGCGCAGGCACGACACGAAACCATGCAGACGAGGATCTTCAGGACATGAGCAACGGCCCCCTTCGCGTCGGCATCGGCGGCCCCGTGGGCGCGGGCAAGACCACCCTGACGGAAAAGCTGGCGGCCGCGCTCGGCCCGGGCCTGTCCATGGCCGTCGTCACCAACGACATCTACACCCGCGAGGACGCCGAGGCGCTGATGCGCGCGCAGGTGCTGCCGTCCGAGCGCATCCGGGGCGTCGAGACCGGCGGCTGCCCCCATACCGCCATCCGCGAGGATGCGAGCATCAATCTGGCCGCCATCGCCGAGCTGAACGTGGCCTTTCCCGACCTCGACCTGATCCTGATCGAATCCGGGGGCGACAACCTCGCGGCCACCTTCTCGCCGGAACTGGCCGACCTGACGATCTATGTCATCGACACGGCGGCCGGGCAGGACATCCCTCGCAAGAAGGGGCCGGGACTCGCCCGGTCGGACCTGCTGGTGGTGAACAAGACCGACCTCGCACCCCACGTCGGCGTCGATGCGGTGCTGCTGGAGGCGGATGCGCGTGCCGCGCGCGGCACCCGGCCGGTGGTCATGGCCGCGCTGCGACAGGGCAGGGGCGTGGGCGAGGTGGTCGCGTTCATCCTGCGCGAAGGCGGCCTGACGCTTCGCCCGTAAGCGGCGCGCCCAATCTGCGGGCAGCGGCCGATGCAGGTGGCGCGGTTTTCGCCAGACGCGGCCTGTCACGGGTTAAACCCGCGTCCTGGCATTGCCGCACTCCCGCGCCGCTGATTTTCTGTAGATGCGAACGGCACGAAGGGCCGGGAGTGTGCGGCAGCCAGCGTCTGGACAACAAGGGCCGCCGCACGTTTGCAACGATGTTGCCGCACGAGCCTATCACCGCCCCCGCCTGCGGGGAAGCGGCCGGGTGACTGCGGCCCTGACTGGGGAACGGAAGATGAGGGCAAGGACGATCCTTTGCAGCGCGGGCCTGACGCTCGCGCTGACGGGCGCGGCATGGGCGCAGCAGGACACGATCAAGATCGGCGTGCTGCATTCGCTGTCCGGCACGATGGCGATCTCGGAAACCACGCTCAAGGACACCGTGCTGATGCTGGTGGACCAGCAGAACGCAAAGGGCGGCGTGCTGGGCAAGAAGATCGAGGCCGTGGTCGTCGATCCCGCCTCGGACTGGCCGCTGTTCGCCGAAAAGGCGCGCGAGCTGATCTCGGTCCAGGGGGTGGACGCGATCTTTGGATGCTGGACCTCCGTCAGCCGCAAGTCGGTCCTGCCGGTGGTCGAGGAGCTGAACGGCTTGCTGTTCTACCCGGTGCAGTACGAGGGTGAGGAGTCCAGCAAGAACGTCATCTACACCGGCGCCGCGCCGAACCAGCAGGCGATCCCGGCGGTGGACTACATGATGGAGGAACTGGGCGTCGAGAAATGGGCGCTGCTCGGGACGGACTATGTCTATCCGCGCACGACGAACACGATCCTTGAGGCATATCTGAACGAAAAGAACGTGGCCACGGGCGACATCTTCGTCAACTACACGCCCTTCGGTCATTCGGACTGGTCCAAGATCGTGGCGGACGTGACGGCGCTCGGCACCGACGGCAAGAAGGTCGGCGTCGTCTCGACCATCAACGGCGACGCCAACGTGGGCTTCTACAAGGAACTCGCGGCAGCCGGCATCTCGGCCGACGACATCCCGGTCATGGCCTTCTCGGTCGGCGAGGAGGAGTTGTCAGGCCTGGATACCGCGAACCTCGTCGGGCATCTGGCCGCTTGGAACTACTTCCAGACTGCCGAGTCGCCCGCCAACGAGGCCTTCGTCACGGAATGGAAGGCCCGGATGGGCGAGGACCGCGTGACCAATGACCCGATGGAGGCCACGATGCTGGGCTTTAACCTGTGGGTCCAAGCGGTCGAGAAGGCGGGGTCCACCGACACCGACGCGGTGCTGGCGGCCATCGCCGGACTGAAAGTGCCGAACCTGACCGGCGGCACGGCCAAGGTTCTGCCGAACCATCACCTGACCAAGCCCGTGCTGATCGGCGAGATCCGCGAGGACGGCCAGTTCGACATCGTCAGCGAGACCGAGCCGGTGCCCGGCGACGCCTGGACCGACCACCTGGCCGCCTCGGCCGTGCTGGAGGCCGACTGGCCCGGCAAGGACTGCGGGATGTGGAACACGCAGACAAACAGCTGCGTGCAGAAGCAGTCGAACTACTGACCTTACCGGGGCGGCGATGCCGCCCCTCCTTCCGGCCGAGGGATCATGCGCCATCTTCTTCTGACGCTGCTGATGCTGCTGGCTCCGCCAGCCTTCGCCCAGGACCTCGCATCGGTCCTGCAAACCCACCGCGACCAGATCGAGAAGCCGTCGCGCCGGACCATCGCGCCGGTGATCGAGGCGCTGGCGGGCGCGGGTCCGCAGGCCGGCCCGGTGCTGGAAGCATGGGCCGACCGCCGGCTGGGCCTTTCGGGCGAACGCTTCGTGATCGTGGAGGGCGACCGCGCCACCGATGCGGTAACCGGCACCCCGGTGCTGGAGGAGGCCCGGTTGCTGAAGCCGAACTCGGGCGTGCGCGGCCTGATCGGCGCGGCGCTGGTGCAGTTTCAGCTGGCCGATTCCGATCCCGCCCGCCGCGCCGCCGCGCTGGATGCCATCGCGCGCGCGCCGGACGACACCCACCTTGCCGCGCTGCGTGCCGCCGGGGATGAACCCGATCCGACGCTCGCCGCTCGCAGGGCACGGCTGGAACGGCTGCTGACCATCCGCTTCGACCGCGACCCGCAGGCCCGCATCGCCGCCATCGACACGTTCTCCGACGACACCGGCGCTGACCTGCAGGCAGTGCTGAACCCGCTTCTGGCGACCACCCGCATCGTCGCCCCGAAGTTTCCTGAGGGTGCCAATGTCGCGGCGGACCTGACCCCCGGCGAATACATGCCCGAGGACGAGGCCTATCGCCTGCTGGTCGATGCCGGCCTTGCCCCGGCGCGGCTTGCGCCGGAGGCGCAGAAGCTGGCGCTGGCGGCCCATGTCGTGAATGGCGCGGTCGGTGGCGTCCCCGTCGCGGAGCTTTCACGTCCGGACCGCCGCGACGCCGCTTATGATGCGCTCGCCGCCGCCGGGCTGGTCCCGCCCGCCGCCACCGCGGCGCAGGTCGAGCGCGCCGTTTCAGCCCACCGCTTCGCCGACATCTATACCGAGCCCGACTCGGGGGTTACCGACGCCGCCCGGGGCGCGCTAAGGGCCATGGCCCTGCGGCAAGGCGTCATGCAGGCCGCCGACCTGACACTGGACGCGCTGTCGCTGGCGTCGATCTATTTCCTCGCGGCCATCGGCCTTGCAATCACCTTCGGCGTCATGGGCGTCATCAACATGGCGCATGGCGAGTTCATCATGATGGGCGCCTATACCGGCTATGTCGTCCAGACACTGATCGGCGGGCGCACCCTGTCGCTGGTCGTGGCGCTGCCCTCGGCGTTCGCCGTCACCTTCCTGGCGGGCGTGGTCCTGTACCGACTGGTGATCCGCCACCTCGCCAGCCGCCCGCTCGAAACGCTGTTGGCGACCTTCGGCGTGTCCATCGCCCTGCAGCAGATCGCCAAGAACATCTTCGGCACGCAGGCCCGTCCGCTGACCGCGCCCGCCTGGCTGGAGGGCTCGGTGGGCTGGGGCGAGATCGTCTCGATCTCGACCATCCGCATCGCCATCTTCGGGCTGGCGCTGCTGTTCCTTTGCCTGTTCCTGTGGATCATGAACCGCAGCCGGCTGGGGCTGGAGGTCCGCGCGGTGACCCAGAACCCCGGCATGGCGGCCAGCATGGGAATCAACCCCGACCGCATCGCCATGCTGACCTTCGGGCTGGGCTCGGGCATCGCCGGGATTGCCGGCGTCGCCATCGGGCTGTTCGCCAAGGTCACGTCGGAACTGGGCAGCGACTATATCGTGCAAAGTTTCATGACCGTGGTCGTGGGCGGCGTCGGCAATATTTGGGGCACGCTCGCGGGCGCCGCGCTGATTGGTTTCCTGCAGAAGGGCATCGAGGTCATGAACCCGGCCAACACCCTGGCCGCGCAAACCTGGATGATTCTGCTCATCATCATCTTCATCCAGTTCCGGCCCCGCGGCATCATGCCGACCCGCGGCCGCGCGGCGGAGGCCTGACCCATGCTGATCCGCAAGCATCCTTCCGTCCTGGTCTTCCTGTCCCTGCTGGCGATCTTTACCGTGGCCGTCACGCTGATGTCCGAGGCCTACGGCTCGGGCGTGATAGCGACGTCGACCGTCAAGACTCTGGGCAAGACGCTGTGCCTCGCGCTTGCGGCCGTGGCGATGGACCTCGTCTGGGGCTACGCGGGGATCCTGTCGCTGGGCCACATGGCGTTCTTCGCCCTTGGCGGCTACATGATCGGGATGTGGCTGATGTACGCCCGCACGGGCGAGATCGTCGCGGCCACGCTGGCCACCGCCCCTATCCCGCCTACGCCCGAGGAGCTGCAGCAGGGCATCACCGGCCAGATCTTCGGCGTCGTGGGCTCGGCCGACCTGCCGCTGACGTGGACCTTTGCGGGCAGCCTGCCCATGCAACTGCTGCTGGTGCTGGCCGTACCCGGACTGCTGGCCTTCCTGTTCGGCTGGCTGGCGTTTCGCAGCCGCGTGAACGGCGTCTACCTGTCCATCCTCACGCAGGCGATGACCCTGGCGCTGTCGCTGTGGCTGTTCCAGAACGACAACGGCTTTCGCGGCAACAACGGGCTGTCGGGGCTGCAGAACATCCCCGGCCTGGCGGAGGTACCGCAGGCGGTGATCTCGATCTGGTTCCTGTGGGCCTCGGCGCTGCTGATGGCGGGTGGCTACCTGCTCGCCACCTGGCTGACCGCCGGCAAGTTCGGCAGCGTCATCCGCGCGATCCGCGACGACGAGACACGGGTGCGCTTTCTCGGCTATCCGGTCGAGGCCTACAAGCTGACCGTCTTCACCATCAGCGCCATGATCTGCGCGGCGGCGGGGGCGCTCTATTATCCGCAGGCGGGGATCATCAATCCGGCGGAGCTTGCGCCCATCGCTTCGGTCTACCTGGCGGTCTGGGTTGCCATCGGCGGCCGGGGGCGGCTTTACGGCGCGGTCATCGGCGCAATCGTCGTCTCGCTGCTGTCCAGCTGGTTCACCGGCGGCCGGGCGCCGGCGCTGGACCTCGGCTTTGCCAGGATCGAGTGGGTGGACTGGTGGCAGGTGCTGCTGGGCTTCGGCTTCGTCGCCGTCACGCTGTTCGCGCCGCGCGGGCTGTCCTCGCTGATCGACGTGGTGGCCCGGCTGCGGCCGCCGCGGCGGATGGGGACCGACCTCGGCCCCGATTTCAGCGCGCTGCGCGAAAGGGAGGCCGAGGCATGACCGCGCTTCTGGAAGTATCCGGTGTCACCAAGTCCTTCGACGGGTTCAAGGCGATCAACGACCTGTCCTTCAACATCGGTCCGGCGGAGTTGCGCGCCGTGATCGGGCCGAACGGGGCGGGCAAGACGACCTTCATGGACATCGTTACCGGCAAGACCCGGCCTGACAGGGGACAGGTGCTGTGGGGCGAACGCTCGGTCTCGCTGCTGAAGATGTCCGAGGCGCAGATCGCCCGCGCCGGCATTGGCCGCAAGTTCCAGCGGCCCACCGTGTTCGAGGACCAGACGGTGGCCGACAATCTGACCATGGCGCTGAAGGCCCCGCGCGGCCCCTTCGCCGTGCTGCGCTGGAAGCCCTCGGCCAAAAGCGCCAATCGCGTGACGGCACTGGCCGGAGAGGTCGGCCTTGCCGATCGACTGGCCCGCAAGGCGGGCGAGCTGAGCCACGGCCAGAAGCAGTGGCTGGAGATCGGGATGCTGCTGGCCTCGGCCCCGCGCCTGCTGCTGGTGGACGAGCCCGCCGCCGGAATGACGCTGGCCGAACGCGAGCAGACCACGACCCTGCTGCGGCGGCTGGCCGAGACGCGGGCCGTCGTGGTGGTCGAACATGACATGGACTTCGTGCGGCGGCTGAACTGCAAGGTGACAGTGCTGCACCAGGGCGCGGTTCTGGCCGAGGGATCGCTGGACCATGTGTCGGCCAATCCGGAAGTGATCGACGTGTATCTGGGGCGCTGAGATGATCGAGGCCGAGAACATCACCCTGCACTACGGCGGCTCGCAGATCCTTCACGGCGTGTCGCTGAGCGCCCCGGCCGGCGAGGTCGCCTGCGTCATGGGCAACAACGGCGCGGGCAAGACCTCGCTGATAAGCGTGCTGGCCGGGCGCCACCCGCGTTCGGGCGGCGAGTTGCGGCTAATGGGCGAACGGATTGGCCGCGTCACCGCGCAGGAGATGGCGCGGCGTGGCGTGGCCTACGTCCCCCAAGGCCGCGCGATCTTTCCGATGCTGACGGTGCGCGAGAACCTGCAGACCGGCCTCGCCTGCCTGCCGCGCGCCGTACGCCGAATCCCTGACGAGATCTACGACAGCTTCCCGGTGCTGGCCGAGATGGCCCACCGCCGGGGCGGAGACCTGTCGGGCGGCCAGCAGCAACAGCTCGCGATCGCCCGCGCGCTGGTGATCCGCCCGCGCGTGTTGCTCATGGACGAGCCGACCGAGGGCATCCAGCCCAATATCATCGCCCAGATCGGTCGCGTGATCGCCGACCTGCGCGATGCGGGCGAGATGGCGATCGTGCTGGTCGAGCAATATTTCGACTTTGCCTGGAACCTCGGGGATCGCTTCGCCCTGATGGAGCGCGGACAGGTCGTGCTGGAAGGCGAACGCCGCAGTCTCGCCCGCGACGATCTGCACCGACGGTTGGCCAGTATAGCCGGGGTTTGAGCGAGCTGCCCAGCCACGTAGCGGTGGATGGTTACTGGTCGACAGGTCAAGTTCGAAATCGAACCATATTGCAGCACCAGCAGCCAAGGCCAGGAAGCCTAGGGGCACCAGGCGAGCAGATCCCGACTTGGAAGCTTACGGCTTGCGCGGTCGGCGCCGGCGTCTCTTTTCGTACGCCAAGACATTCCCGTGTGATCTGACCGCTCGCCGATGGTGAGCCGCTCGAGGCCCGCTTCGGGCCCAGACGGCAAAGAGAAGAACCGAGACAACTGCCAGAGCAGCCCCCAGAGTTTCGCGGGACAAGTTCAGGAGACCGTCATACAACTCAGAGAGGAGATCCATCGCTCCTAGTCATCGCAGGGATGATCCTACATCGCAACTCTGATCCAGGTGAGGCAGCGACAGGGTGGTTGGCGTCAAGGGCAAGCAGACGGACCACCGGGGTGAATGTACTCGGTACAGCCGAGCACGGCTTCGGGTTTTCTCGATTGTGCACCCGCAGCGGTCGACTATCACGCGCTGTATGAGTGATCTTTCCATCCCCTTCCTTCTTGCCGCCACAATGACCTTCTTCGCGGCCGGCGCGGTCAAGGGTGTCACGGGCATGGGCCTGCCAACGGTCGCAATGGGCGTGCTTGGCGCACTCGTCTCGCCGCTGGCGGCCGCGAGCCTCCTGATCGTGCCTTCTCTCGTCACCAACATCTGGCAGCTGCTGGCCGGCCGGGCCTTCAGGCCGCTTGTGCGCAGGTTGTGGCCGATGATGCTGGCGATCTGTGCGGGCACGATGCTGGGTTCGCGATGGCTGGCCGGAGGCGACAGCGGTGCAACGACTACGGCGCTTGGGATCGCGCTCGTGGTCTATGCTGGCTACACGCTGTTCGCGCGGCAGCTTCGCGTTCCTCCCAGAGACGAGCCGTGGCTGTCGCCCCTGATCGGCGCAGTGACTGGCATCGTGACCGGCGGCACTGGCGTCTTCGTTTTCCCGGCAGTGCCTTACCTGCAGGCGCTTGGACTGTCGCGGGACGATCTGGTGCAGGCGCTGGGGCTGTCGTTCACTGTCTCGACTGTTGCCTTGGCCGCCGGGCTGGGCGCGCGTGGTGCCTTTGCCCCCGAGACGATGGGTCTGTCAGTTCTGGCCCTTGCTCCCGCCTTGGCCGGAATGTGGGCGGGACAGCGACTTCGCGACCGGATCAGTCCCGCAACCTTCCGACGCGTGTTCCTCTCGTTTCTGCTTCTCCTGGGCGCACAGATGGCCCTGTGGCCGCTTCTCTAGCTCGAAAAGCGGCCTCGGGCTCGTCCCAGCGAAAAGGGATGAACTGATGATCCAAATGCCAACGGCCTCGGCACAAACGGTCCTCATTCCATTCGGGGCCGGATATGTCCAGCGTGCCCGCAGGCGCGGGGATCGCGTCTCTCCGGATTAACCTCGATGTCGGCGAGTGCCGCTTCGGTGTGACCAGCGTTACGCTTGGCCGCTGCCGGTCGCGCGCTATAGGGACTCGCACCTGCGCAGATCGGCATCACGTCCTGCAGCAGACCCTTGGCGATCATGCACGGCGACCACCTAGGCGCCACACACCTGGGTAGTGTCCGAGCACGTGGTGTAATTTCAGCGCCGTCGACGGTGTGATCCCGGGTGGTCACCGAGGTGTATGGT
>NZ_CANMEH010000037.1 GCF_947496875.1 uncultured Paracoccus sp.
GCCCTGGCGCTGGAAATGGGCGCCCGGCTCGAGGACATCGCCGGCACGATCCACGCCCATCCGACCCGCGGCGAAGCCCTGCACGAGGCCTGCCTGCGCGCTCTGGGCCAGGCGCTGCATATCTGAGCGGCCGCGCTGATCCAACCTCCGCACACCGCGCCCGCAGCCCATCGCGCTCGCGCAGTGTCTCACCCCCAGCATCGCGATCAACCGATACCGCATGACCGTCGCTCCCAAGAGGTTCGCCGTCAGTCCGGTCCGAAAATGCCGCCTTGTCGGGCAGCCTCAACGTTCACTGTGCGGACCTCGTGAAATTGAGTTGCCAGCCGCACGGGCAGTCGGGCAGGTCGCTGGCGCTCTTGCCGGGTATTCCTAGTGAAGCAAGGACAGCGCGGATCTCGGCCCTGAAGACATCGGCAAACCTTGGCATGTTATTCTCATACCCCCCGGCGATTAGATGACTTCTGCAGATGACGCGGCGCTGGTCGCGGGACGGAGCTGATCCGGCAAGCTGATCTGCGCGGTCTGATCTTGTGCCTGCCGCCACCGGCTCGCCGTCCGCATCTGGCGATCGAGTCTTAGGACTTGAGGCCGTTCCGTTCTTTCGTAGCCTTGCGCCGGAGATCACCGTCGATCAACCACCCGGGCCATTCGCGTCGCGGCTAAACTTGGGATCGGGTGTCGCCGGCTCACACGCTTTCAAAGGATGAAATGATCGGACAGGGGCCCGTCGATCCGGCACTGCACTCATCCGCCAGACGGGAAAGCGCGTCGCGCGCACGCTTGAGCTCCGCAATCCTGCCGTCCAGGGCAGTCAGGCGCTCGGACGCGAGTGCGCGGGCGCGGGATCGGTCCGCCGTGGAGTCCAGGGCGATCAGCTCGGCGATCTGCTCGAGCGTGAAGCCGGCGGCCTGTGCCGAGCGGATGAACCGGAGCTTTCGGACATCCTCCTCGCCATAGCGCCGCACGCCGCCACCCGAACCGTAGCCTGGAGGGCGGTCCGGCGTGTCGAGCAGCCCCCGGCGCTGATAGTACCTGACGGTTTCGACGCCGACCTCCCCTGCCCTGGCGAGGACGGAAATCGTCATGTTGTCAGGTTGACTCCGTACCATGGTACAGACGCTATATCCGGTGCAGGCCCACAATCAAGCTTGAAAAGGGAGCTGCCCAATGGACATCATGAACCGGCATCAGCCTCGCACCGCCACGCTCTACCGCATGGTCATGCAGGACCACCTCTGCCCTTACGGCCTCAAGGCGAAGGACCTGCTCCAGCGCGAGGGTTTCGAGGTCGACGACAGATGGCTGACCTCGCGCGAGGAAGTCGACGCCTTCAAGGCCGAGCAGGATGTGAAGACGACACCGCAGGTCTTCATAGCTGGAGAGCGGATCGGTGGCTTTGATGACCTGCGCCGCCATTTCGGGAAGTCTGTCGCCGAGCCGGATGCAACAAGCTACAAGCCTGTCATCGCGCTCTTCGCCATGACGGCCCTGATGGCCTTGGCGGCCAGCGTCGCCGCCTACGGCACACCGTTCACCCTGCGCGCTGTCGAGTGGTTCATCGCCTTCAGCATGGCTGTCTTGGCGCTCCTGAAGCTGCAGAACGTCGAGAGCTTCGCCACCATGTTCCTGAACTACGACCTCCTGGCGAAGCGCTGGGTGCCTTACTCCTACATCTACCCGTTCGCCGAGGGCCTGGCCGGGGTGCTGATGATCGCCGGCGTGCTCACCTGGCTTTCGGTGCCGCTGGCGCTATTCATCGGGACTGTGGGCGCGATCTCGGTCTTCAAGGCCGTCTACATCGACAAGCGGGAACTGAAGTGCGCCTGCGTCGGTGGGTCGAGCAACGTGCCCCTGGGCTTCGTCTCGCTGACCGAGAACCTGATGATGATCGCCATGGCGGTGTGGATGGCGCTCGTCGCCTTCGGCCTGCCGATCGGCGCGGCTCAAGCAATGTGAGCTATTTGCACAAGCACCATTCAGCGGAGCGCATCGATTTGGGTGATTTCCTTCGTGAGACCCTGCCCGAGACCGATGCGGCACTCGGGATCCGCTGCTCTCCGACCACGAGTGGACCGCGCCGATCATGGTGTCGGCGCGGCTTGCCACCAGGATGTCGGTCATCGTCAACGAACTCGCGCTGGACGCGCTGAAACACGGATACGGCGGGTCGGCCGGCGGCGTCGCCCGGATTTGGTTGGCGACGGATGCGACGGACAGCTGCAGCTGACATTTCCGGACGCCAGGCCCGGCCTGCCCGCCAACTTCGATCCGGGCAGAGCGACACTAGGGCTGAGGATCGTCACCTCTCTCCTCGAGGAACCGGAGAGGACTGCGTCCTATTCCAGTGAGCGGGGGCGCCCGGGTCACGATCATGATCCCACCTGACTGATCCCCGACTGATCGCGCCTGACCACTGACCTGCCGCGGCGCGCGTACCTGCGCCGGACCTGACTGACAGCGCCGCCATCAGCGAGGATCGCGCGTGGTCCGGTCAGCAGCCCCGTGAGCGCGGGTGCAAGCTTGCGAAGCGAGGACTGCAGCTTCCTGAGGCTCTGCTGCGCCGACCAGTCTCGCCCCGGCCATGCGCACTCGTTCTGTCAGGATCGGCGCGTCACTTCCGCGGCGCGCCGCGAGAGCACGCGGACGGACCGGCGGGGATCGATCCGGTGCGCAGGGCCGACAGCCACCGCAGCGACGGCTCGTCCACGGTCAGGGTGAAGATCCAGGCGAGAGCGAGCACGCTCACTGCGTAGATCAGTCCCAGCACGATTTCGGGCACCCCCCGCAGATGCGACCAGGCAACGATCGTGTAGAGCGGTGGCACGTGGACCAGATAGAGCCCGAAGGAAATCCGGCCCAGGAACAGCGGCATCGGACGGGCAAAAACCCGGGCCAGCGCCGGCAGTGTCAGTGCCGAAAAGATCAGCAACGCCGCGGCCACCCCCGCCACCACCCCCCTTTCTGGACCCAGGTGCCATTGTTCGGGCATGTCCGGCAGGTCCATCCGCAGATGCGCCCCTTCGCCGGGTCCGCCCAGGACCACCGCTGCTGCAAAGGCCGCAACCGGCACCACGGCGGGAACCGACCGCAAGAGGTCGCGGCGATGCGCCTCGTACAGCGCCGCACCGAAGATGAACCCCATATACGCGTCCGAGAACCACAGCAGGACCGCCGCTCCTGCCGCGACCAGGCTCAGCAGCCGGGCCCGGCCCTGGGTCAGGGCATAGAGCACAAAGATGGCGAGTGATCCGACAAGCTCGATCTGCATCGTCCAGAGCACATTGTTGAAACGTGAATAGCCTCGGACAAAGTTGGCGACCATGCCGTCGGCCACGGCGTACCAGACCGGCAGAATCGGCTCCTGATAGGTGAAATCGAGCCAACGGGAGGGCGCCGCAAGCGTGTCCTTCATGGCCTGGGCGCTGTCCGGGAAGGCGGCCAACCAGCCCCAGGCGAGCAGCGAACTGGCCGTCACCGGCAGGGCCAGTCGCAGATACCACGTGAGGGAATTTGCGACCAGCGCGTCCCGGCGGCGCTCCGCGGCGGCCGCCATGACAAACCCCGACAGCACGAAGAAGACCGCAACGGAGAAGCGGCCGTTCCAGAGGATGTTGAGCGGCGTGTCGGCCAGCCAGTGAACCTGTTGGCTCATCCCGGGGGTCAGGGAAGGGTGCAGCAGGCAGAGATAATGGTACAGAACGACGATGGCCGCCGCGACCCCCCGCAGGCCGTCGAATGCGGAAAGTCGGGCGGTCGGCAAAGACGGGGCAGCCATCGACGCCATACGATCAGATCCTGTTTCGGTAGAGAGCGAATAAACGCGTCGGAACCCGCGTTGGAAGCTGAACGGTGAGCATCAAGGAGGTTGCCTCACCGCTAAGACGGTGCGCACGCAGCTCCGCTGACAAGCCGCTCTGCTATGTGCGGGCCGCGTAATGAACGAGTTGCAGGGAGCTCTAAGCGAGCTTGGAGGTAGAGGGACCAAGGACACAGCAGTCGACCTTCACTGCGCAGAAATCGAACATGCCCTCCTTAGAGGACGACCTCCGTGGCTATGAAGAGGGCGGGGAGATCAAGCACGCTGTCCGCTCTGGCTCGATCTCTTCGCGCGCAAGATCAGTGCAGTAGACCGGAGCGCCCGGCTGCTGGCGCCACGACTCCGCAAGCGTTCCCGAATAGACGGCGTCCAGACCTGTATCCTCGACCAATGCCATCGCCACATCTCGGTCGTGATCGCGGTCAGCCGCCACGGGAATGGCGAGGCGCCCCGGGTCCCCCTTCGGCTTTCCCTTGCGTGCCAGCGAAGCCGATCCGATCGCATTCCATGCCTTGGCAATCGGTCGGCGGAGCTGTTCCGCGACCCACAGGCTTTCCACCTGACCCGCCTCGATTGCGTCGTTCGTGCTGTCGCGGAACGGGTAATAGTTCGACGTGTCGATCACCACCGTGTCTTCCGGAACCGCACCGACGAGGGATCCGATCTTCGGAATGGCGTTGAGGGGGATGGAGAGGATAACCGCCTCGACGTCGCGCAGTGCGTCTTCGGTCGTTACCGCCCGCGCTCCAAAGGTCAGCAGTTCGGGGTCGATCGTCTCCGGCCCGCGAGAATTTGCCACTTTGACGTCATGTCCTGCCGCGCTCAGTTCCTTGACCAGAGTCTTGCCGATATGGCCGGTGCCGAGGATGCCGATTTTCATGTCATGTCCTTTGCGATGGTGGAGCGGCCTTACAGCGCCGCGTTGTCGTCGCTATCTGAGGAGCAGGTAGTAAATCGGCAAGAACCCACCAAAAGGTGAGTAACTGACCCGGAGGATGGTGATGGAACGCGATTGGCGATGCGACGATCCGAAACAGCAGCTCGTCTGGGCGGCAGCGACCAGCGAGACGCTGCGGGTGCTGGAAGGCAAGTGGAAGATCGTCATCATCGTCCAGCTCTTCGCGTCCAAAGCCCCCCTGCGGTTCTCTGAACTGGAGCGCCGCATGAACGGCGTGAATCAGAAGATGCTCATTCAGCAGCTCAAAGGTCTGGAAAAAGACGGCATTGTGATCCGGACCGCTTATCCGGAGGTGCCCCCGCGTGTCGAATATGCCTTGACCGACATGGGGAAGGCGCTCGGACCCTCCATCGAGGCACTGGTGGATTGGGCGTTCTTGCGCTCTGAGACGGTTGGTGAATGCTCACCGGTTCGAGAGTCCGCTTAGTCCGCATAGCGGGCCAACACGCTTTGCGGACACCTCCAAAAGTTATGGCTCAACCGGGGGGTGAGTTCGGACGTCGAGAGCATCAAGCCGCAGGCTTGCCCTGCCGTGCGGCCCGTGCGACGCAGTGTCGTCGCGCAGGGGGCATGCATGCAGAAGCGCTTGTCGATCCTCGTCGTCGAGCCGGATCCCGAGCGGGCGCAGCTGATCGTCGACGGTCTGCGCCAGGTCGGCGACCACGATATCCGCGTCATTTCGGAACAGGCGGGTCTCGCACGCCAGGTCACCGAGTTGCGCCCGGACGTGGTTCTGATCGACCTGACCAATCCCTCGCGCGACATCGTCGAGGAACTGGCGGTGGCCGCCGGGCCGAACGAACGCGCGGTCGCGATGTTTGTGGATCGCACCGACGAACATCTGACCCGATCCGCAATCGAGGCGGGGCTTTCAGCCTATGTCGTGGACGGGCTGCGGCCTGACCGGATCAAGCCGATTCTGGATGCCGCCGTCACGCGGTTCCACATGGCCCGGAGAATGCGTGCCGAGCTCGCCGCAACCCGTGCCGCGCTCGAGGAACGCAAGATCATCGACCGTGCCAAGATCGTGCTGATGAAGGCCCGTGGCATCGAGGAGGAGGAGGCGTACGCGCTGCTTCGCAAGACTGCCATGGATCAGGGCAAGCGGGTTTCCGACATAGCGCAGCAGCTCGTGATGGCATCGGGGCTTCTATGTCGCTGAGACGGCTGCGGCTGGGCTATCTCCCTCTGCTGGACGCAAGCCCGCTGATCGTCGCGGCTGAACTGGGCTTTGCACGCGAAGAGGGGCTGGAGCTTGACCTTGTCCGGCTGAGGTCCTGGGCGCAAAGCCGCGATATGCTCGGCGCAGGCCTGATCGACGCGGCACACATGCTGGTGCCGATGCCGGTCGGTCAGGCGCTCGGACTGGGTCCACCGCAACCGGACGTCGATCTGGTGATGTTTCTGGCACAGGGCGGACAGGTCTTTGCCGTGAATACGACGCTGGAGGCGCGCCTGCGGGTCGAGGGTCACGGATTCGATCTGACCGATGCGTGGGCGGCGGGTCAGGCGTTGCGCCGGGTAGTGACCGGGCGGCTGCGCGTCGGCGTTCCCTTCCGTTTCTCGACGCAGCTGGAACTGACGGAGCACTGGCTGTCGGCGTGCGGATTCGAACCCGACTCGCTGGCGTTGCTCACCACGCCACCGCCCATGATGGCCGATGCACTGGTCGCGGGCGAGATCGATGCCTTCTGCGTGGGCGAGCCATGGGGTTCGGTTGCGGCCGACCGCGGGGTCGCGGCGCTGCTGCTGGCGGGGACGGCGATCTGGGCTGCGCCGCCGGAAAAGGGTCTGACGGTGCGCCGCGACTTCGCTGAAGAAAGGCCCGACGAAACCGGCGCGCTGATGCGCGCCGTAGCGCGGGCCGGCCGCTGGCTGGACGCGGAGGACCATCGCGGCACCGCCGTCGAACTCATCGTGCACCCCGACTATCTGGACCTGCCGTGGGACCTGATCGAGCCGGGAATGACGGGCGAACTGAGCGTCTCGGGACGGGGCGAGCGGCGGAGCCTGCCGGGGTTCCTGACTTTCCATGCGGGCGCGGCCAGCTTCCCCTGGAAAAGCATCGCCGCGCTGTTCGCGGTTCGCATGGCGCGCTTGCACGGCCTCGATCCTCAACTGGCCATGGCGCGCGCCATGGGGCATTTCCGCACCGATCTCTATCGCCAGCATCTTCGTCCTGCCGGCATCCCGCTGCCCGGCGCCTCCATGCGGGTTGAAGGGACACTGGACGAGGACAGGACCGTGCCTGCCGAAAAAGGCCAGATGATTCTGCGGGCCGACCGGTTCTTCGACGGCTTCACGTTCGACCCCGCCCTGGTGCTTTCGTCCACGAACTGAACAACGACTGATCGCGATTGCTGCAGGCGCATCATTTTTGTGCAGTGCAGCATTCCACGCAGCTGAAAATCCCATCCTGCAGGCCACCGTCCTTGCCCATCGTTCGGCCGGTGCCGATGCTGAGGTCATGGCCAGGCGCAATGGCGCGCTCCGGCACGCTCGCAACGATGCGGACCCCACCCGGATAGCGCGCCCCGGGGCGCAGCCGAGCACACCTCCGTGGTCCTCGCTGCACCCCTGCGCTCTCCGATCGCCATCGATCCTTGCCACCGGAGCAGCCATGCCCAGATTCACCAGGATTTTCCCATGAGCGTCCCCTTCCCCGCTACGGGTACCCCTGCGGCCCGGAACCGATCATCTCTCCACTTGCCGAGGAAACGCAGACTGGTCGTCATCGGCGCCGGCATGGCCTCGGGCCGCCTGCTGGAGCATCTCACAGATGCGGCGCACGACGCCTTCCAGATTACGCTCTTCAATGCCGAGCCGCGCGGCAACTACGACCGCCTGATGCTGTCGCCGGTGCTGTCGGGCGAAAAGATCTTTGCCGACATCGTCACTCATGACGACGCCTGGTATGCCGCACGCGGCATCGACTGCCGTTTCGGCCAGCCGGTGGTCCGGATCGATCGTGCCAATCGCATCGTCCACAGCGCACAGAGCAGCGTCGAGTACGACACCCTCGTCATCGCCACCGGGTCAGCCCCGTTCATCCTGTCGGTCCCGGGCAGGGATCTGCCGGGCGTCGTCACCTATCGCGACCTCGAGGACACGAACGCGATGATTGCCGCCGGGATCGCCGGCAAGGATGCGGTGGTCATCGGCGGCGGCCTGCTGGGCCTGGAGGCCGCAGCCGGCATGGCCGCCCGGGGGGCCAATGTCACGGTGATCCACCTGATGGGTCACCTGATGGAACGCCAGCTGGATCCCGCCGCCGGGTACCTGCTGCAGCGCGATCTTGAACGGCGCGGAATCAAGGTGCACTGCAAGGGTGCCACCAAGGCCATTCTTGGACGCGACCGGGTCGAGGCGGTTCTGCTCGAGGACGGAACTGTCCATTCGGCCGATCTGGTCTGCATGGCCATCGGGATCCGCCCCGAGACCCGGCTGGCCACCGATGCCCATCTGGAGGTCGAGCGCGGCATCGTCGTGGACGACGCGATGCGGACCAGCGACCCGCATGTCTTTGCCCTGGGCGAGTGCGTCGAGCATCGCGGGCAGCTGTTCGGCCTGGTCGCGCCGCTCTACGAGCAGGCATCCGTGCTGGCCCGAAGCCTGTTGGGCGAGCCAGCCGTATTTGCTCCGGTCCAGACCGCGACCCGACTGAAGGTCACCGGCTGCAACCTGTTCAGCGCGGGCGATTTCGCCGAAGCCGAGGGCCGCGAGGACATCGTGTTCCGCGATCCGGGTCGTGGCATCTACAAGCGGGCCGTCCTGCAGGACGATCGCCTCGTCGGGGTCGTGATGTATGGCGACACCGCCGACGGCGCCTGGTTTCACGGTCTGATCCGGGACCGCGCCGACATCACCGCGATGCGGGACACATTGATCCTTGGCCCGGCGTTCCAGCAAGGGGCACCCGTCGATCCGATCGCGGCGGTCGCAGCCCTGCCGCCCGCGGCCGAGATCTGCGGGTGCAATGGCGTCTGCAAGGGCACGATCGTCGACGCGGTGCAGGCCGGCGCCACCACGCTGGACGCGGTGCGCAGGGTCACAAAAGCCTCGTCGAGCTGCGGAACCTGCACCGGCCTGGTCGAGCAGGTCATGAAGGCGACGCTGGGCGACCGCTTCGCGGCCGCGGCGCCCGCCGGAATGTGCAGATGCACCGACCACAGCCACGAGGACGTGCGCCGCCTGATCCGCTCGGTCGGTCTCAAATCCATTCCGGCTGTCATGCAGGAACTGGGATGGAGGTCTGTTGGCGGCTGCCATTCCTGCCGCCCGGCCCTGAACTATTACCTGCTGGCGGAGTGGCCGCTGGAATATCGCGATGACCGGCAGAGCCGGTTCGTCAACGAACGAAACCACGCCAATATCCAGAAGGACGGCACCTACTCGGTCGTGCCGCGCATGTGGGGCGGCGTCACCACACCGCAGGAACTGCGCGCCATCGCCGACGCCGCCGATCGCTACGGCGTGCCGATGGTCAAGGTGACCGGCGGTCAGCGCATCGACCTGCTCGGCGTGCGGAAGGAAGACCTGCCGCACATGTGGGCCGACCTGAACCGCGCCGGCCTGGTGTCGGGACACGCCTATTCGAAGGGATTGCGGACGGTCAAGACCTGCGTCGGCAAGCAGTTCTGTCGCTTCGGCACGCAGGATTCGACAGGTCTCGGCATCCGGCTCGAGAAGCTGCTGTGGGGGTCCTGGACACCGCACAAGGTCAAGCTGGGCATCTCGGGCTGTCCCCGGAACTGCGCCGAGGCGACCTGCAAGGACATCGGCGTGATCTGCGTTGAGTCCGGCTTTGTCATCAGCGTCGCGGGCGCTGCAGGGATGGAGGTCAAGGAGACCGAGCATCTTGCCTCGACCCCGTCCGAGGACGAGGCGGTCGAGCTCGTCACCGCCTTCGTCCAGTTGTACCGCGAACACGCCCGCTATCTGGATCGGCCCTACAAGTGGGTGGCCAAGGTCGGGCTGGACTGGGTCAAGTCCCAGGTGGTGGACGACATCGCGGCCCGCCGCGCGCTCGTCGCCCGGTTCGAGCTGAGCCAGTCGGTCTATCGCAAGGACCCCTGGGCGGAACTGTCTACACCCGCCGAGACGCCGAACTGGGCGCCCATGGCCGATCTCACACTGGAGGCAGCCGAATGACGATGTTTGTCGATGTGGGTGCGCTGGATGACATCCCGCGGCAGGGCGCGAGGGTGGTCCGCACGCGGGAGGGGTGTGTGGCGGTGTTCCGCACCGCGGACGACCGTGTCTTTGCGCTGCAGGACCGCTGCCCGCACAAGGGCGGCCCCCTGTCCGAGGGACTCGTGCATGGCACCTCGGTCACCTGCCCCCTGCACAACTGGGTCTTCGACATGACCTCGGGTCAGGCGCAGGGCGCGGACGAGGGCCTGGTCCGGACCTATCCCGTCCGCATCCAAAACGGGCGCATCCAGGTCAGTGCCGACCTGATCGCCCGCAGCACCGCCGCATGAAAGGAGCCACGCGATGAACAAGATGATCGTCGACGAACTGACCCGGGACGACCTGACCGCGATGATCCTGCGCGCCAAGAGGCGCGTGGGACTGAGCTGGACGCAGATCGCGGAGGCGATCGGCATGTCTCCGGTCTGGACCCATTCCGCCGCGAGCGGCATGAACGCCTTTCCGCCTGAGACGGCGCGGGCCTTCGCCGATCTGCTGGGGCTGCCTGACAGCGCGGTCGATCTGCTGACCGACAGTCCGCTGAAGGTCTGGGACCAGTCCGTGCCCACCGATCCCTGCGTGTATCGCCTGTCGAGATCGTCGGCGTCTACGGGCCCACGATCAAGGCCCTGATCAACGAGGAGTTCGGCAACGGCATCATGTCGGCGATCGATTTCTCGATGCACATCGACCGGGAGCCGGATCCCAGGGGCGACCGGGTCAGGCTGACGATGTCCGGCAAGTACCTGAGCTATTCGAACTGGTGATCACGCCAGGCATGCCTGCACCCCCACCGGGGGACACACCAAACAGGAAGGAACTGCGAATGTCCTACGTCAACCCGCGCGACTTTGCGAAAAAGATGATCGATGCCGGCGAGGCCAAGGTCTTCATGTCCACCAGGGACACGCTGATCCGGGCCTTCATGGCCGGGGCGATCCTGGCGCTGGCGGCGGCCTTTGCCGTGACCGTGTCGGTCAACACCGGCAATCCCCTGATCGGGGCGCTGCTGTTCCCGGTCGGGTTCTGCATGCTCTATCTGCTCGGGTTCGACCTGCTGACGGGCGTGTTCACGCTGGTGCCGCTGGCGCTGCTCGACCGGCGGCCCGGCGTCACGATGCGGGGAATGCTGCGGAACTGGGGCCTGGTCTTTTGCGGCAACTTCGCCGGTGCCTTCACGGTCGCGGTGTTCATGGCGATCATCGTGACCTTCGGCTTTTCCGAGGCGCCCAACGCGGTCGGCGAGCAGATCGGCCATATCGGCGAGGGTCGCACCCTGGGCTATGCCGCGCATGGGGCCGCCGGAATGCTGACGCTGTTTGTCCGCGCGGTGATGTGCAACTGGATGGTTTCGACCGGGGTGGTCGCGGCAATGATGTCGACCAGCGTGTCGGGCAAGATCATGGCGATGTGGATGCCCATCCTGGTCTTCTTCTACATGGGCTTCGAGCATTCGATCGTGAACATGTTCCTGTTCCCGGCCGGTTTGCTGCTCGGCGGCAACTTCACCATCACCGACTATATGGTCTGGAACGAGATCCCGACGGTGCTGGGCAATCTGGTCGGTGGGCTGACCTTTGTCGGTGCGGTGATCTACACCACGCACTACAAGACCTCGCCCCAGATCGAGCGGTTTCCGGCAGTCGAGGACAAGCCCATCGCCATTCCAGCTGAGTAACGTGCTGAGTGACCTGCAGGGGCATGGCGGTCATGCCCCTGTGGCTCCACCCAGGAAGCGACAGCGGAGTTGGCGCAGTGACTGCGTCAGCCATTGGCCGGATCGCGAGACGGCATGTCGCTCTCATACCCGGCCCGGGGGCCGGAAATCACCGTCGATCAATCACCCGGACCCTTTGTGTCGCGGTTGAACTTGATTTGAGTCCGGCCGGTCACACGCTTTCAAAGGATGAAATGATCGGACAGGGGCCCGTTGATCTGGCACTGCACTCATCGGCCAGACGTGAAAGCGCATCGCGCGCACGCTTGAGCTCCGCACTCCTGGCGTCCAGGGCCGTCAGGCGCTCGGACGCGAGTGCGCGGGCACGGGCTCATCGCAGATCACCTTCCTCCGATGCAGGCGGGGACGTGGCGCAAGCCGCACCCCCCCAAGGATGCTGGCCGGCCCGGCCTTGTGGCGCGCTCGCTCCGTCCGGGCGGCATGACAGGCAGACCGAAGATCGCGCGATCGCCGGGGGTTGGCTGCGAGGCGACAGCACCGGCCGGCAGGGCCGGCGCGGGCAGTGCCGTTGCGTCAAGTCGGGCGTATTTTCCGGCAACGGCGCCGGAGTCACGGATAGACACGCTGATCCTGACAGGATGCTCGACGAGCGGCTGCGTTCGTGCGACAGCGGTCGACGCCATCCAATACGGTTTTCGACCTATGGTTCCGCGTGAGACCGTATGCGATCGCTGGTCCGCTGCGCACGAGCAGGCTCTTTCGGATATGGATGCAAAGTACGCAGACGTGATGTCCACTGAAGAGGCGATAGCGGGTCTGTACGCTACCAAAGCGCACCAAGCTTGAGGCAAGAGGCGGGTTCGCGTGCGCCGGTCGATTTGGCTGGAGCTGTCGGCGGCGATTGCCGGCGGCCTCGTGATCGCCACGATCCTGACCCTTGTCGTGACCCCTGCCATGCTGA
>NZ_CANMEH010000038.1 GCF_947496875.1 uncultured Paracoccus sp.
CGAGATCATCGAGCGTTCCGACACCGCGAGTGGGTCGAGGTTCTGCCGCGTCGACGGGTCGTCGAGCGAACATTCGCGTGGCTCAGGCAGTGCCACAGATTGGCAAAGGACGAGGAGCGATCGTTGGAAAGCTCAACGGCCTGGACCCTGATCGCGGGCATCAGGCTTATGACACCGCATCTCGCAACATACTGCGATTTCGCATGAACTCAGGCTCTCAAGCGGGCCGCGCGCCCGTCCGTCAGTTTGCGTCAGAAGGCATAGCGCATGCCGACGAGCAGGTCGAAGGTCTCGAACTTCCCGTCGAAGCTCTCGTCGTCGGGGCCGTCGAAGTCACCCGACTTCGTCTGGAACCAGCGTCCCTCGGCGTAGAGGCTCACCTTGGGGTTCAACTCGTAGTCAACGCCGCCGATCAGCTGGTAGGCAAGCAACGTCTCGGCGTCGAAATCCTGGCCGCCGGCGCTCATCTCCACGTTGGCCCCGCCGATGCCGCCGCCGAGATAGGGCTGGACCACCCCGGTCGCGCCCATGCCGTCGAACATGTAAAGCGCATTGAACATGAAGGCCCTGGCAGAAGTGTCGCCGTCGGCCTGGTCGCCTTCGCCACGGTCTGTGACGGTGAAGTCGGCGTTGCGGTAGGCGTATTCGATCTCCGTCGAGAGGTTCGGCGTGACGGCCGCGCCAACCGCGGCGCCCAAGGTATACCCGGTGTCATGGTCGAAACTGGGGAGGGCGATCTGCGTCCCGTTCTCCGTGAGGGTGGAGTCGAGGCTCGACGGCCAAGTCGCGCCCCCGAAGCCCTTGACGTAGACTTCTCCCAGCGAAAACGCTTGAGCGGACGCCATCTCCGCGCCCCCCACCAGCGCGGCGATCGCCACTGCCGCGCCCACAGATGCCTGTTTCATGAACCTCTACCTTTCTCTGCTCCTCACCCAGACACAAACTTACACCACCCGGGATCGATGTGTATTGATTTCGGCGGGACGGTGCGGACACGGACGAATACACGGTCGACGGCGCGGGGCCGGGTTGAAGGCGGACCATCGACGGCCTGATCGCGGGGGCCATGGTATCGCTGAGAATCTCAAGGCCCTTTACGCTGACCGCAAACATCCGGCTCATGGCGCGGGCACTGTGAGTTCACATGATCTTTCGATGCGGGCTCGTAGAAGCTAACAAAACCTTCTGATCTGGTTGAGGCCGATGAGGACGCAACTGAGGAGGACGAAAGCCTCCGCGCCGGGCGATATGAGGCGTGATCCTGTGCTTCCGGGACTCGCTCCGGCAGCGGTGATGGTGGTAAGCCTTGTCGGAGTGGAACTTGCCGGAGCGCTTACGGGACAGGCACGGCCGTGGCGGACGCCTGGCACGGCATCCAGAGTGGGCGCCAGCATCAATCTATCGTGCCGAGTGGCCGGGCTCAGGCGCACCCCGAGCGGGGTGCTCCGGTAGCGCCCGGCATCAGGCCGGAGGTGGTGGACCACGTCGTTGCGACGGAGCCAGCGCCGGGCGTGTCAGGTGCTGGCGATGGACCGGTCGAACCTGCGCTACCGGAGCTTACCCCCCGACGATGCCGAGGCGCGGGCAGCGATGAAGACCGTCGCAGCGGAACGCCGGCGGTTCGGCTACCGACGCATCCACATCACGCTGGAGCGGCAGGGAATTGTGATCAACCTCACCAGCAGGCCGACGGCAAATCGCGCGAGATGCTGAATCTAGAGCCGCTGTGGGGCAGGGCGGTGTTCTGGTCGGCGACCAGGAGGATCTGCGCTCCATTGGCGGTCAGCGCCTCGAGCAGCGATCCGAAATAGGTGACCCGCCGCCGTAGACCGAACGCCACGACGACGTCACCCTGCGCGACACCGGCGACGCCTTCCGCAGGGGTCTGGCCGAAGGGCGTCACAGCGGGCGACATAGGTGAGGGTGGGCAGGTCAACCCCATGCTGAACGCCTCGCGCGTGGAAAGATCGAAGGCGACGACGAGATCCCCGGTGGCTTGATCATCTGGGTGGACCTTCTCTGAGGGGATCCGGCCGGATCGTGCCCGGTGTGGAATGCGCGGCGCCGACTGGGGCCGCAGGGCGGCGGGCAGGCGACGGCTCAGAAGGGGTTGCCGGCCCTACGCATTTGTTGCCGGGCTACCGTCCAGCGATCCGGCGAGACGGCGGCCGTTGCGCAGGCTGGAGCAGAGTTCTGCGGGCTTCCGCGGACGACTTCGGAATCATGGTTTCGCCGTTGATGAGCCCACGACAGATCACAGAGGCCGAGGAGGCACTGCTCTGGCTGCGCTGGCTCCTGAAGGACGACGCGCGGATCGCCTGGCTTGCGCGCGAACCGCACGCCGTGGAAGCCCACTTGCCGGGAGTTGGGCATCAGCCGCGCCAACGCGAACCGACACTGGCGGTGCGCCTTGCGGTCATCGTGTGGCGGCTGAACGGAAAGAGCGTGCCGAGGAAACGGTCGATGAGGTTCGTGATGGCGCAGGCGGCAAGCCGCACGACGCGCTGACATTGACGTTCCGCATGGTGGTCGAGTGGGACCACCCGCCGTTGATCCACGTCAAGGCATCGCGCCCGGGCCGGTCGCATCGTGGCATGGCGGCGTCAGCGAGGTTCGGCCATGTGTTTCGCGACGGCGAGTTTTGGGGCGGGGGTTGTCCTGATCCCGCTTGGCGGCGTCGCGCTGGCGCGGGCGGGGAAGACGGATCGCCGCTATCTGACGCTTGCGGCCTTTCCCGTTCTCTTCGGCGTGCAGCAGATCTTCGAGGGTTTCGTCTGGCAAAGCCTCGATGGTCCGGTGCCGCCCGCGTCTCGCGCCGCCGCAATGGTACTCTTGCTCTTTGCCTATTTGCTCTGGCTGGTACTGACGCCCCTTGCCGTAATCCTCGTGGAGGAACGGACCTGGCTGAGGCGGGTGTTCCTCGGCATCACAATATTCGGTGGGGCGTATGGCCTGTCGCTGTTCGCGCCGCTCGTGGTCAATCCGGACTGGCTGGCCGTTGAAACTGCCCGGGGCTCGATCCTTTACGACACCCGCCTGATCTATGACGGCGTGGTGTCGAAGATGGTGCTGCGCGTGACCTATGCAGGCGTAATCTGCCTGCCTCTGCTCCTCTCCACAGCCCCCGGCGTTCGGCTTTTCGGCGTTCTGGTGACCCTTTCGGTGCTGCTGGCCTTCCTGTTCGCCACTTACGCCTTCACCTCGATCTGGTGCTACCTCGCGGCAGTGGTGTCGGCCTACGTCGTGTTCTTGATAGACCGGCTTCAGATACCTTCCCGCCGCCTGGTCTTTGGCGCCTGAGGTCGGAGCGCATCACGCGCCGTGTCCTCCTGGCACGGACGGTTGTCGAGCAGCTGTCAAGCTTGCAGGCGCTCGCGAACACCTCCCGCCCCCGAAACAGGTCGTGGTCTGGAGTGATTGGTCGTGAGCAGCCTGCCTTCGCATACCCGCGGAATGTTCAAGCTTGGGAGTCGAAGCATTCCGCGGTATCTTTGTTCCTGCTCCGGGCAAGTTGAGCACCAGTCATGCGTCCTTTCCTCTGCCGGAGTGACAGATTGACCCAGCGAGCCCTGGCAACAGTTCCCGCATACCGCGCTTCGGTCAGGCAACTTCACCGCAGGAAACAACCGCAATGAATGCTTCAGCGTCTTCAAGCGTGACTGGTCCCATCCATTTCTTCGGCAACAGCCTCACCGAAGATGGCAACCTGTTCGAACTGGCTCAGGGTCTTGTCGCCGAACCGGCCCTCCTCTCCTATGTCGGGACAGACGGCCGGCTCAGCAACGGGCGCACCTATGCTGAGTACGTCGACGATCTGCTTGGCGTGCCCCAGGGCGGGAACTATGCCTTGGCTGGGGCCGAGGCGGTGGGCACCCAGCGTCTGGGAGATTTCTTCACGGAACTGGGGTTCACGAACGCGCTGCTCGTTCCCGAAACCGATCCGCGGCTGGATCTGGACACCAATCTCGGCGCCCAGGTGGATCGCTTCGCCGCCGACATGTCCGGAACCCCGCTGGGGGACGCGACAGGCTTTATCCTGGCCGGCAGCAACGATTTCCTCACCATCACGAGCCCCTCCGACGCGCCGGTCGTCCTGGCCGCGGCAGTGCAGGCCACGTTGTCGGCCGCGACTGATCTGCTCGGCCTTGGCATGGGCGAAGTCGTCATTTCCACCCTGCCGGTTCCACTTTTCTTTCCCGCTCTGGGTGCGCTCGACCCCACGCAGGCGGCACAGTCAATCGCCCTCTCGGCCGCCCACACCGTTGGCCTGCGACAAGGGGTCGAGGCGCTGCAGGCACAGGGACAGGACGTGCGGCTTCTTGACATCCAGCCGATCACACGGGCCCTGTTGGAGGATCCCTCCGGTTTCGGTCTCATCGCGCCCTGGAGTCTCACGCTCGAGACCGGTGCGCCCGACGCGCTGGCCGGGTACGATGACGATCAGGTGGCGTTCTGGAACCCGCTGCATCCGACCACGGCCACCCACGGCATCCTGGGTGCCTACACGGCCTTCGCTCTCGAGCATGCCCCAACCGAACTGACGAACGGTTCGGACGTCGTGGCGACCGGAAGAGGCGCCGATCTGGTGTTGGGGCTGCAAGGTGACGACGTCATCAGTCTCGGGCGGGGGAACGACCTCGCCTTCGGCGGAAGCGGCCGCGACAGCATCCTGGCGGGAAAGGGCAACGATCTCGTCTCGGGTGGGTCCGGCAGCGACCTTCTGATCGGCCAGCACGGCCGTGACGTCCTGAGCGGCGGCGAAGGCTCGGATTGGGTCTTCGGCAACCAGGGACAGGACGTTCTGATCGACGGGTTGGGCAGCGACCGCTGCTGGGGCGGCAGTGGAGCGGACCAGTTCATCTTCACCCAGGCTGAGCTGATCGGCGGGATAACGGGGACCGACTCCGACCTCTTTGTGGGCGGCAGCGGCACCGACACGCTTTGGCTGGTCATCGACACCGACACCGCAAGCGAGCTTGGCGACGAACTGACGGGATCCGACCCGCAGGCGGCCTTGGCCACGCTCGGTCTCAGGATTCAGGGCGTCGAGGAGGTCCGGGTCATCGAGGGACGTGCCGGTCTTGCGACGCTAACCGGAGAGACGTGGTACCAGGAGGCGGATATCTGGGGACTGGTGTGACGCCACGCCCAAGGCGGGCCTTCCCTGCCGAACCGGCGCGGATGGGAGAAGAAAGCTCGTTTGTCGCGACTCGGGCGTGCTGTCCGGCAAGCCCGAGTTGCAAGCTCAAGAGTGGCAGGTGTAAGCTTGGTGAACTGTCATCATTCTTCGGCTTATCGCGGAGGTCGGTGTGTTTGCTTTAGCTTGCAGACATACGGAAGACTGTCACCGAAGAATGCGGTCAAGCCGATCTTCCCTGACACCAACGCTGCCTGAATGGGATGCGCGGTCACTGTCTCCGAAATGCCGAGCTCGTCACGCGCACGGCTCCAATCCGCGTCGAGCCCCCGCCCGACATAGATGCGTGACCGTTCTTCGAGTTCCGCCTCGGGCGTTTCCTTCAGCTCGTGGGTCTCGCGCGCGATGTCGGCCTGCTCCGCATCGGTCTGCGAACTGACGGAGACGTATTCGCCGGTCGACATCGCTCCGGCGACGAGACCGGCAAGTCCGGCGATCACGATCTCGGGACGCCCCGAACCTGCCGCCGCGACGCCGACCACGAGGCTGGCCGTTGAGACGAGGCCGTCATTCGCGCCCAGAACAGCGGCGCGCAGTCAGCCGCTGCGATGCACCATGTGGACTTCGGAATGGGAGAACCTGCTCATCTGAAAGAGCCTTTCGGACTATGCGGCGGTAGATGCGGGCCGCGGCCGGCGGCTGGCAGTTGCATCGGCAGGGCTGCCCGCGACCTGACCTATCGGTCCCGGCACAATCCTGAGCGCCCGCAGTGCGTTCAGGATGACCGCCACGTCGATCATCTCCTGCAAGAGCGCGCCCTGCACGGGTGTAAGGTATCCGAAAGCTGCGGCGATCATGCCCAGGACCGAGAGACCGATCCCGGCCGCGACGCTCTCAAGGGCGATCCGTCTCGAACGCTGAGCGACCTCGATCCCCGGTAACAGGCGATCCAGGTGATCCACCAGCAGCACGACATCCGCCGCCTCGGCCGAGGCCGCAGCCCCGCGCGCGCCCATTGCGACGCCGATGTCGGCGGCGGCCAGCGCGGGCGCATCGTTGACACCATCGCCCACCATCATCACCGGGCCGTTCTTGTGCTCTGCCAGAACCAGCATCACCTTCTGATCTGGCGTCAGATCGGCGCGCACGGCGTCGAGCCGCAGTCCCTCCGTCACTGCCTCGGCCACGGCCCGACGGTCGCCCGTCGCCAGCAGGATGCGGGCGATCCCCAACCCGCGCAGTCCTGCGAGCAGGTCGGCGGTCCCAGCGCGCAGCGCGTCGGCCATCACCAGATGACCCATCAATTTGCTGTCCACGGCAAGCGACACGACCACAGACCCCGCCTCGACGACCGCGCCTTCAGGTTCGGCGACGCCTGACTGCGAGGCAACGAAACCTGCGCCCCCCACGACGACCCTTCGTCCATCGACGGTTCCCGCGACGCCTTCGCCCGGCGCCTCGACGACTTTCTCGGGAATAGGTAGGGCAAGCCCGCGCGCCCGCGCCGCCGCGACAATCGCCTGGGCGATCGGGTGTTTCGAGGCCTGATCGAGCGCGGCCGCGAAATACAGAATGTCATCCTCGGACATGTCGCCATGCCTGTCGATCGACACGATCTGTGGTCGCCCGTCTGTCAGCGTCCCGGTCTTGTCCAGAATCAGCGTCCTAATCCGGGCCAGCGCCTCGAGCGGCTTCGCCCCCTTGATCAGAACCCCGAAATGGGCCGCCCGCGAAAGCCCGGCCACCAATGCTACGGGCACCGCGAGGATCAGCGGACAGGGTGTCGCGACCACCAGGACCGCAACCGCGCGGATCGGATCTCCGGTGAACCACCAGGCGGCTGTCGCCAGCGCGACCGTAACGATCAAGAACAGCAGAGAATACTGGTCGGCCAGCCGCGCCATCGGCGCCTTGGACTTCTGCGCCTCCTCGACCAGCCTGACGATCCCGGCATAGGTGCTGTCGGCAGCTCGTCTCGTGACCCGGAGATCGAAAGCGTCGCCCGCGTTCGTCGAGCCGCTCATGACGTCCTGCCCGTGCTCCAGCCTGGCGGGCATCGACTCGCCGGTCAGTGCCGACTGGTCGAGCATCGCGCGCGCGCTCTGAACTGTCCCGTCCACGGGGGCAACGTCGCCCTGGCGGATCAGAAGCAGATCGCCCGGCGCGATGTCGTCCAGAGGCACCTCATCGAGCGCGCCGTTGCGGTGGCGAGTGGCGGTCCGCGGCACGCGGGACAGAAGATCGCTCATCTCACGCCGGGCACGACCCTGCGCGAAACTCTCGAGGAAGGTACCTCCCGAATACATCAGCGCGACCACCGCCGCCGCAAGTGTTTCGCCGAACAGAAGTGCTGCCGACATCGACAGCGCCGCCACGATGTCCAGCCCGACCTCGCCTTGGCCGAGACTGCGGACGATCTCGACACAGAGCGCCGCAAGGACCGGGACGACACCTGCCGTCCACGCGACCATGGCAAAATCCGGCTGCCCCATCAGCCAAAGTACAAGGCCTGCCACCAGACCAAGCAATGCGACGCCCAACAGGGCGACATTCAGGCGATTCTGAAACAAAGATGTCATCTGGTGCGTATCCCGTCGTCAACCACGCGCTCGGGGTCGAGACGGATCTCGAACAGCCGTCCCACTCGGGTTTCGCGAAGATGATATCCCTCACGGTCAATGAAGAGCGCACTCAATTTACTTCTACGCGCCAATTTCCCCCCCTCCAAGCTTCCTTTCACCATGCAGGCCGTCGCCCAGGCGTCAGCCTCGGCACATGTTCTTGCCCGTCGCTGCCTCGGGCGCGGTCAGGCGCTCGGCCGCAGGGAAGACCGACAACGCAGCGCCGCTGAGCGTCCGCACCGTCACGAGCGCCAGAGCCTGGTCAGCGGCACCGCGACCTCGTTCGGGCTATCCCGCATCTCCTCGACGGCGGCGTCAATGTGCAGGGTGTAGCCCGCATCGAACAGCTGACCGCGCAGCGCTTCCTGCTTCAGCTTCCTGTCAGGAAGAAAGACGCCCCGCTGACGGGCGGGAGGGGAACTGGGCACGGGCGCCGCATGACGCCCCTGCGGAACCGATGGGCTCCGCCTCAGGCGAACTCGAAATGCTCGAAGCGGACCCGTCGCGGTGTCCGTCCTAGTGCCTTCAGCCCTTTCAGTAGCCCGTCTTTCAGGCCTCTCGGGCCACAGAACCACAGATCGGCATCCCGGATTTCGAAGGGCGCCATCTCGGCCAGCCGCTCGGCCGTCAGGCGACCATCGCGTGCAGTTGCGACCAGCCGATAGCTGAACCGCGGATTGCGGGCCGCTGCCGCTCGCAGGGTCTCCAGCCCGATCGCGTCTTCGGGCGTGCGCACACAATGGACGAGATGAATGTTCCGCCGCTCCGCCTCGGTCAGGCTCTCTGCCCATGCGAGGAACGGCGTGATGCCAATCCCCCCCGCAAGCCAGATCTGGCGCGCACCACCCTTGCGGAAGTCGAACCGACCGTAGGGGCCCTCAACCTGCACGCTCATTCCGGTCCGAAGGACGTCAGGCAGGCGCCGGGTCCAGCCACCGAGCCCCTTGATCGACAGGGTCAGCGCGCCGTCCGGGCGGGGGGCGCTGGCGATCGTGAAGGGGTGCGGTTCGGACAATCCCGCCTCCGGTGCGCGAAAAAAGGCGAACTGCCCCGGTCGCCAGCGCATGGCCCGCCCCTTGGGGCTGAGCGTCACCGTGGTGGTGTCCCCGTGTCGGCTTATCTCGCTGACCGTGAACTCCCTGCGCCGCAGGCGGGGGGCGACAAGTTCGGTGTGCACCCAGGCAATCACTCCGGCGAGACCGAAGGTGTTCAGGAGCACCGAGAGTGACGGATCAACCCCGGTCGGCATGTCGACGAAGAACTGGTGAAACACGATGATCGCGAACAGGACGCCCATGAACCGATGGCTGAACCGCCAGATCTGATAGGGAAGCTCCAGCCCGATGAACGGCAGCCGGCGGAACCAGCTGATCGTGATCAACACGAGCAGCGCGTTGAAGGCAAACTCGCCTGCCTCTTCAGCCAGCTCACCCAGCCCGGTTTCACGAACCGTTCGCTCGAAATCGGGTTCGACCTGTTGGTGCAGGATCATGAGGACCAATGCCGAGATGCCCAGCCACTTGTGGACCCGGTACATGCGGTCTAGCCCGCCGAACAACGGCTCCAGCAGACGCGGGCGTGCGGCGAGGATGAGGGTCTGACTCATGGCGACGACGGCCGCGGCCCCGACAGCGATGCCGACGGCTGCATCCGAGCCATAGGACGCATACGTGGTCAATCCGAGCAGCCCCGCCAGAGCGCACAGCAGGGCGACCAGCAATGGGCCAGACAGATTCAGAACGTTGCCAGCAGCTGTGGACCAGTGGATGGACAGCCGCGGCGGCGCCGGACTCACGCGCCCTGCGAACTCCACCGGGTCAATCCCTGCCCCGCTCTTCGCGGTCCTTGCGGGAGGGATGGTCCCCTTCGTATTCGTCGTCGTCTTCGTATTCCAACTCGATCACGTCCAGCGTGGCGGGATGGACGGTCACCTCGATACGGCGCCCCTCGGTGTCGCGACCGTCGATCTCGTAGCAGCCGTCGTCGATCTTGATGCGGCGGACCGTCCAGCCGTTCTCTTCGGCCAGACGCTGAACCGCATCCCGCGGCTGCCAGCCCGCCATCGGCACGAAGCAGTCATCGTCGGCCCAGGCCACACCGGGAAGGGCTGCGAGAAAGCCCAGCATTGTCACCATCCGCTGCATGAGCCAGACTCCTCGGGTGCGGCCACCATGAGCAACTCCTGCGCGGCGAAGCTGACAGGAGCCTTAAGTCCTGCATCCGGCCGTGTCAGCTTTGCGTCAGCCACACGGATCATGGAGGGTGGTGGGAAAGGGACCGGGTCGACCATGCGCATCCTGCTGATCGAGGACGACACCGTGCTGGGCGCCGCGGTGCGCGATCAGATCGCGGGCGATGGCCAGTCGGTCGACTGGGTGATGCGGCTGGATGCGGCCAGAGATGCGATGGCGGGCGCCGCTTACGACTTGGTCCTGCTCGACCTGATGCTGCCGGACGGTCGTGGGATCGGGTTTCTGAAGGATCTGCGCGCCCAGGGCGACGTGACGCCGGTGATCATCGTGACCGCGCTCGACCAGGTGTCGGATCGGATCGAGGGGCTGAACGTCGGCGCCGACGACTACCTCGTGAAACCGTTCGACCTGTCGGAACTGACGGCGCGCATCGGCTCGGTCGCCCGGCGCTATGCCGGCAACCCGAACCCGATCGTCACCCATGGCGCGCTTGAGATCGACCTTGCCGCACGCAGCATCCGCCGCGACGGCAAGCCGGTCCACCTGACCGCCCGCGAGTGGGCCCTGTTCGAGGCGTTCCTGTCACGTCCCGGTCAGCTTCTGTCCAAGGCGCAGCTGGAAGAAAAGCTCTATGCCTTCGACACCGAGGTGGAGAGCAACACGATCGAGGTGCATGTCAGCCGCCTGCGCAAGAAACTCGGGGCGCAGTTCATCGAGACCGAGCGCGGCATGGGCTATCGACTGGGCAGGCCGTGAGGCTGCCGCGAAGCCTGCAGACCCGGCTGGGATTGCAAGCCGGTCGCCCTCGCATCGCCGCAGACTGTCGCGTGCGCCGTGCTCCGATCATCTGTACGGGCAACGCGAAGGAAGGATTCGCTCTTGTTGATCCTCGTCAAGCCTGCGGTCCGAGCTCTGTGCGATGATCCGTTTGTGGACGTCGAAAGAAGGGCTTGTCATCAGGGAGGTTGGGATGAGCTTCGCTATCCCCAAGTCGCTCAAGACTGAGCACGATCATCTTCACAAGGATCTCAAGTTAGCCACCACCCAGGGCGGCCGTACCGGAGACGCCGCGCGAGTGGTAGCTGACCGGCTGCATGCGCATTTCGAGCGTGAGGAGGAGTTTGCGATGCCGCCGCTCGGGCTGCTGGCGGCCGTGACCGGGAGCAGCAGCGGACCTGAGATTTCTCCTGACGAGACCAAGAAGGCCATCACCATGGCCGACCGGCTGGCAGACGAACTGCCGCACATGTTGGCCGAACATCAGGAGATCGTGGCCGCCCTCCACTTGCTGATTGCGGCTGCGCAGGAGGAAAACCACCCGGAGGTGGTGGAGTTCGCCGAGAAGTTGATGCTGCACGCGCAGACCGAGGAGGAGGTGCTTTATCCGGCGGCCATCATCGTTGGTAGATACCTGAAGCTCGAGGCGCAGGTGAGGTCGGGGACGGCGTCTGCCATCTCCGTCTGATTTATATGCATCTTCTTGCGGGCGAACTCGGACACCTGCTCGCTGACTTCGCGATCGAAGAACATTTCGCCGAAGGAGTCCCGCCAAAGCTCCGCGCCAAACGCGGAAGGCGAGGACGCTCGGATAACAGCACTGCCGAGCGGGCAACGCGCGCCATCGCGCTTGTCCCGGACTACGGGATGACCAAGGTCAACGAACTGCGGCCTTGGGGTCAGAGCCGGCAGCGATCAGGCGAAACGCTTGCGAACCGGATCAGCGTCCTGCGCTTTCGCCGGAGTTCGATCCGCACCGGCCAGCGGCGAGGAGGAGGCTCTTCGACTTCATCCCTCGGTGCGCTGCATAATTCAGGCTGCCCCCGCTCGTGTCGCCTCCATCCGGTTCAGGGGAGTTCGCCTCCGCCCTCGGGAGAGAAGTCCGTCGTCTTGCGGAGCGCCACGCCGACGACGACAGCCCAGACGATCGTCCGAAGGCTCATCGCCAACGCCGTCCGCATCTCGTAGGCGCCACCGAGCAGCACATGCGCTCCGAAGGCGATCAGCACCAGGACCGTCGCGACAAGGATCGCGATCGAAAGCCGCACCGCCCAGGACTTCCGTTGGAACAACCCGATACCGGCCGCCACATAGGCAAGCCGGCCAGAAAGTTGAACCAGAGTACGAAAGGGACGGCGTCGCCGACCGCGGCGCGTGCCTGGAGCCCGCCGAAAAGCGCGCGCGCTCCCGAAAACACCGTCAGAAGACCAAAGAGAACGACAACGACTGCCGCCGTCGTGACGTCCCGCCGCTTATCGTCCATCTGCCGTTCCGGGCTCCGGCTCTTCCTCTTCGCCCCAGAACTCGCGGTCCTCGGCAATCCAGCGGTCGGTGCCGCCATCCAGCAGCGCCACATTGTCGTGGCCGTAGTA
>NZ_CANMEH010000039.1 GCF_947496875.1 uncultured Paracoccus sp.
CTGTCACAGAAACCGCGGGATAAATCCGTCCGGGGAAAGGGGAACCTCGGACATCAGAGGCTTTGTGCAACAAAGCCTGGCGGGGCGATGTGCAATCTCTATCGCATTACGACCAATCAGCAGGCGATCCGGGATTTCGTGGCCGCCACCCATGACAGTATCGGCAATCTGGAACCATCGATCGACGTCTATCCCGACCGGCCGGCGCATGTGGTGCGCAACACCGACGGCGGGCGGGAACTAGCTTCGCTGACCTGGGGCATGCCGACGCCCATCGAATATCTGAAATCCCGCGACGTGCCGGACACGGGCGTCACCAATATCCGCAACACGGGCAGCCCCCACTGGCGCAAATGGCTCGGGGTCGAGCATCGCTGCGTGGTTCCGGCCACCGCGTTCTCCGAATACGGGCAGAAGCCCGATCCGATCACAAAGCGCAAACCGCTGCACTGGTTCGCCCTCGACGAGACCCAGCCCCTGTTCTTCTTTGCGGGAATCTGGACGCCTTGGCGCGGAACCCGCGGATCGAACCGCACCCCGCGCCCGGGCGATCATCAGCTGTTCGCCTTCCTGACAACCGATGCCAACAGCGTGGTGAAGCCGATCCATCCGAAGGCCATGCCCGCCATCCTGACGAGCCGCGAAGAAGTCGAGATCTGGCTCGGGGCTGATTGGAAGGACGCCAAGGCGCTGCAACGGCCACTGCCCGATGATCGGTTGGTGACCGCGGAGACGCCAGCCAGCGCAGCTGCCACTGGCATGCTGCCGGGCATCTGAACAATGATCCGGAGGACGAAATGGGCCGGAAGGAAGATGAACAGTTAGCGGCCACGCTCGCCAAGGCGATGGCGATGATCTGCGTTCGCAACAGCATGCTGGAGGACCTGCATGCGGGGCCGGTCCCGGTCACGAAGACCGGCGACTATTCCGATGTCTTCGTCATCGACGCGGACGGCAATCGCATCTCCTGGGTAACCGTGTCGCGGATCGACGACGACGAGATGCGCGACCTGATGCGCCAGGTGGTCAACCGCCTCTACACGTTCCAGACCTGCTTCGCCGAGCCACAGTTTCAGGCCGTGATCGACAAATGGCTCGGTGTGGCGCGTAACTGGGACGAGCCGGTCCTCGATGAGCGTCTCGCAGGACGGTCTTCCCGACAATAGCCTTCCCATCAGCGAACGATTGGTGTCGCAACTCGACCGCTTGCTGAATGGGATGTAGGAACGCAGCAGAATGGCCGACCCTGAGCTGACTCATGGCAATCCGCAAATGAAAACCGCAGGAAGATTGGTTGCGCCGATATGGGCTGGCGGTGCAGGAAGCAAGACTTCGCTGAAGGCCTTTGAAAGGCCGCCAGTCAGGCCACCTTTTCCGACTGAGCGCTGCCGCACGCCACGCAAGCAGCGGCCGGCCAAGGTCGACCAACCGTACGCAACCCGGAGTCGATCTGCTCGTGGGCAGACAACCACGCCTCGCTCATGCGCCCACCGAGCTTCGCGATCCGATCGGGCGATGCGACAACTACCCGGCTGAACGATTGCGAAGGCGGATCCAGCAGGCAGTCCAACGCGAGCTCACCGACCATAGCGGTCACATAGCTGAGTTCAACCGGACCATAGGGCTGGTAGTGCGCGCCGCAAGCCGGTTCCTCTTGATTGGCGCCGCCACCGTCCGCCCACTCCACGACCTGGAAGGCGGGCTTTCCCGTGCGACCGATGTGGCATTGAAGGCACCCACCCTCACCCGCGATCACGACACCGTGCCCCGCACAGGCATGCGCTTCGGTCCAGGCATAGAGAACCGGCTTCTGTCGACCATGATCGACGTGCCAACGATTGAGGGCGTTCTCCGCGGCCCAGCTTCCCGTCGCCGCGATAATCAGATCAGTTGCCTCTAGGAGATTGGGGTCAGTCAGAAGGAGCTCATGTAGCCCGCATGGCCGGCCCTCGATCTGCAGATGGGGGTAATCGGTCTGCAGGCGCTCCGCCAATGCCTCGGCCTTGTTGCGGCCGACCGCAGTGGCACCCAATGGATGCCGGCCGACATTCGGCCAGCTCAGCGTGTCATGATCGAGAAGAATGATCCGCCCGACGCCGGCTTGCGCGAGGGCACAGGCCACTGGCGCGCCAACGGACCCGCATCCGATCAGGACGGCAGTCGCTGCGAGGAGCCGTGCGGCCCGGGGATCTCGGCCGCGACCATGTATCCAAGTCGCATCGGCTCGTTGAACGGAACTTCGAATGACAGGATTGGCGCCGAAGAACCTGTCGACCAGCACAGACTTCGGCGTGCGGCCCGGTCGGAAACCTTTGGACAGAGGCTCCAATGCCGAGCGGGGATGAGACTTGAGCCGCTTCGGGTTTAAAATCTTGACACCGATCAGCCCGGCGCCCCCGCGCCCCTCTGCCCCGATAACCGTGACGAGATGATCCGGTTCGCCGACAGCCGCTTGATCGAGAACTTGAACCGCATCGGTCCCGGTTGCGGCCGCCAGAGCGCGAAGGTCTGACGCGGTTTCGGGATACGCCGAAGGGAGCAACGGCTCGCCCAGCCAGATGAATGCCGCGTCCTCGATCTTGGTTTTGGCGCAGTCGCCAAAGCGGTTGCGGATCCAATCGAGCAGCGATTCCGCATCTTCACCCACAACCTCCAAACCCTCACCTCGCCAGACCCGAACGGCGCGCGACGGCGGCGCAGGGGTCAGCAGACTGAAAAGATGAGCGCCATCGGAATGCGCCTTGTAGGCCCAGTACGTCAGGAACTCTTCACGAAAATCCCTCTCGATGATTGACCCGTCGAGCAACTCCTCGATCAACCGCACCGACCGGTTGAGCAGATTGGCGGCCACATCCGACGGATCATCGGGGTCACACTCCGCCAAGTTCGGCAGAAGACACAGGACGCCATCGCTCTCGACGTGCGGCCAAGTCATGAATTCAGGATGGTCGACCAGCGCAGTCCGCACCGGGACGGTCGGAAACCCCGCCGTGACCACCACGTCGATGCGACGCATGACGCCGTCAGGAAAAGTTACGCTGATCCGCCAAGCGGCGACCCAGCGGCGCGTGGGGTAGCAACTCCTGATCGTCCCTTCATCCAAACGCTCGGGTGCCTGCCCCGTCACCTCGCGGAGTCTCGCTTCAAGTTGAAGTGCCGCCTGCCTCCAACAGAGAGGTAACGGCCTCTCAAGCATGGCGCCCGCCGCCGGCGCTGCTGACTGCCGCCGCTGCGGCCGCCGTCGAGCCCAACAGCGCTGCCGAACTGATGATTGCAGGCGCCGCTACCGCGGCACGCCGCTCCTCCTCTAGCCGCTCACTGAAGAACGTCGTGGCAAACACCTTGTCCCAGCATTTCAACGCGCGCTCGCGAGTGCAATCAACCTCGAAGAGCGGTTGCAACGTGTCGATCGCCTCCGTCAGCTTGTCGCGGAAGCTCCGAGCTCGAGCATCGTCATCGCCGCTCGTGATGTAGTCTCCCGGCGTGACGGGATGCGCAACTTGAAGGTTCCAGTTCAGCCGGTCGCGAATGGCGACCATCGTGTCGTAGAGGGCGCGATCTTCGCGTTCATTCTGCCGGTACCGCTCGGTCAACAGCACCGAGATGCCGAACCCGCTCAAGATACCGCCTCGCCAGCTATAGCGGCTCCGGGCGTATTTCTTCAGGTCGCGGTTGATGCGGCGAAGCTGCACACCGTCTGCTGATCGTGCCCGCTCGTCCTCGTACCAGTCGGACACGTCGCGAGCGTCGGACCGTTTCCAGCCACTGCTCGCCGCCAGTTCATAGTGAATCTCGTCGCCGAAGACGGTCGAGGTCACGACGCGCCGATAAACCGGCAAGTCAACGTGATATCCCTTCTCGTAAAAGACCCGCACGCAGTTGCGGCGAACCTCCGGCGCCCTCTTGAACTTGCCGTCGTCGACGGCGTCGCGCACCATCTGGCGCGCTTGGAGCGACGTCATCTCGGCACCGCGCTCGCCGACCAGTTCCTCTTTTCGGAAATAGACACCGTCGTCGATGTCGTAATCATTGTCCGGGTCGCGGACCATTGTCTTCATGGCGTAGCTGCCCTGCTTCACGAACTCGAGTGGCGCTGGCTTGCCTGCCGCCGCGAGGCCGTTCCGAAGGCGCGAACGGTTCGAGTTGCGGCGGTCGCGCATCGCATCCTGCTCTGTCTTGGGCAGGGTCACGTCTTGGTCATGGTAAGCCCGGATATCCTTAGCACAGTCGAACATTGCTCATCCTTTTCGATCACGGGGGGATACGCGGTCCCACACCGCGCCGGTGGCCGGCATCGCCGGCAGTTCATTCATGAGGGACCGGATCATGCGTCCGTCCTCGCTGTTGGGATCGTCGCAGACGCTCTTGGTCAGGTCGGCGTCGGTGTTGGCCTGGGCGATTAGGCGATCCATCGCCTCCCGCCGGGTGTCGTCGAGAGCTAGGTAAGGCATCATGCTGGCCGGGACAGGCTTGTTGGGAAACCGGACACGTCGGATCGGGCGACCGCAGTTGCTGATGGCGTTTGCGAGAAGCCGCGCCATGTGATCGAAGGCAAACTCCTGAGCCGAGATGCTCAGCGGCGCCACGTCAGCACCGAGCGACCAGTCGAGCATCGACCGATGGGCGGTCTCCGCGTCGAGGTGATCGCCGTCGGGCCGCGGGCACGTTCCCAGCGAAAAGATCTCAATGGGGCGGTCGGGCGCGGCGATAGTGAGCGCGTCAATCAGGCCGACCATAATCGGGTTGTTGGCCCATAGTCCGCCGTCGGCGAACACCTGCTTCGGGCCGCCCGGCGTGTTCGGGTCGTTGATCGCTGCGAGCGACCGATAGATCGGTGCCGCACTGGTCGCCATGCACACATCGACGAGCGGATACTTATCGTCGCGAACTCCGCTCCTCGGTGTTTTCTTGAAGACCCAGGCGCGATGCTCGCTCATCAACACGGACGGGATCGATAACGAGACGCCGCGACCGCTGTAGACGTCGAACATGGTGACGTCTCCGAGCACGTCCTCCAGCGCCGCGCGCAGGGCGTTGTCGCCCGCGCGAACAAAGCGATCACCCTGCGTGGCCCGATAGATCGCGCTCCGCTTGCCCTTGATCCTATGGGGGAAGATTTTGGGCCCATGCTCGCGATACAGCGCGACGACTTCCGGCATCGGCCGACCGACAGCGAGCGCACAGCCGACGATCGCGCCAGTGCTGGTCCCAGTGATCAGATCGAAGCCGCGGCCGAGATCCAACGCCGTCTCGCCCCTTATTCGAGCGAACTGGTTGGTCAGCCGAGCCAGGAAAGCTGCAGTGTAGATGCCCCGCATGCCTCCACCGTCGAGGCTGAGCACGCGGTAAGGACGTTCAGGCTGTTGATGTTCTTCGTCTGTTTCCATCTAGGCGCCCCCGTTTCGATCACGACGAGGTTGCCTTCGCGCCCGCGTCCGTCCATAAGATATGGCAACGGGGCAAACATACGTCAAGTTACTGGACGTGACAACTCGGCAAGAATCGTGTTTTTGGAGGTAATGACATGGTAGGAGATGGCGAACAGCTCCGGTGGGGTGTCCGCCGAAGGCTTGAATTCATTGACTTTCGCCTATTCTGGGACGGTCGCTTCAACCGCAGCGATATTGCGCAGACTTTCGGGATCTCCGCGCAGCAGGCGTCCGCTGACATCGCTCAATATGAGAAGCTCGCCCCACAAAACCTTCGCTATGACCGGGCCGAGAAGGCCTACAGACGCGCGAACACGTTCGCGCCGATCTTCATCGGAGAGACCATTGACCGCTACCTCCTTCAGCTGGTCGCGATCGAGAACCGATGGATGCGGCCCGAGGACACGTGGTTCGACGCGATCCCGCCTGTCGAGGTGCTAACGCTTGGACGACGGCCTACTGACCCAACGGTCTTGCTGCGCGTGCTCGACGCCGTCCGCAATCACCTCGAGATCGACATTGAGTATTCTTCGCTGACAGGTTCCGAGCAGCTCTCGCGGTCGATCGCGCCGCACGCTCTCTCCCACAGCGCGGGCCGTTGGTATGTCCGGTCTTGGTCACGCGAGCACAACGACTTCCGGGACTATAATCTTAACCGGATCGGTGCGGTTAAGGGTCAGCGCCTAGCATCGGTCGATCCTGAACTCGATTTCGAGTGGGTACACAAGATCAACCTTGTCATTGTGCCCAACGCGGCCTTGTCGGCTGAGCGGCAAGCGGCCGTGGCAGCGGAGCACGCGATGACCGATGGACGCCTCATTCGACCATGTCGATTGAGCCTAAGCTTCTATCTGATGAGTGAGTACAACCTAGACGTCGAACCGGGGGTGTTGAAGCCAGAGAAGCAGCAAATCGTCCTCGAAAATCGGGACGAGGTGACGCAAGCGCGCGTGCTCGCTCGCAAGATGTCGAAGGAAGCCTTGGATCGCGCCTCGCGGACTGGCTCGCCCGCATGATGAGCGCGCCGCCTACCGAGCAGTCGCGCCGACGCTGGCATGGTACTTCGTGATGTCGGTGGCAGCGACCTTGTTGTTCGGGAGTCTCGCGCGGAACGATCAGTCCGAAGGCTCTGACACGGATCTACTAATGATCAATTTGGACGACGAGACGCGTCACATCTCGATCGGCAAACTGTCGCTATTCCTCTATCCTTGGAGGCAGCTTGAACAGGACGCACGCGACGGTGACCTATTCGTTTGTCATCTCGTTCGTGAGGCCAAACCAATCGTAGATCCGGACAACTATTTGGACAAACTTCGAACCGCGTTTAAATTTCGATCGACCTACCAAGATGAAGTGAGCTGGGCGGTTGACTTGGGCTGGTACCTCGTCAGGTTCGGCGACGAGTTGAATTCCAATCTGCTGGGAAAGCGAGCGCTCTGGTGCATCCGCACGATCCTGATCGCCCGTGGCGCCGAACAGCGCGATCCGGTCTTTGCGCCTCATCGGCTCGCAGAGCAAACGCAATCGGCGTTAGCGCGCGACATTCTTTGCAACCGCCGCCGCCAACACGAGGACGCAGTCGTGCGAGAGTCGCTCCGACAGTTTCTCTGTAATGAAGCACCAAGTTGCCAGATGCTTGAGCTAAAAGATCGCGACGCCTTTATCAAAGGGTTCGCGGAAACATCCAACAAGGTCGCGCTACAAACGCTCCGCCAGAAAGAAAGAAGCGAAGCAAGCTATCTCGGCTAGGGAACGCTTGGGGTTGATCACGATGGGCTCACCATTGTTCATTGGTTCATATGCCTAGGTTGATCCATCCAGCCGCCTCTCCAGCCAAGATTTTACCCGCCGCTCTCACCGAGCGACGCCGCGATGTCGCTGATCGAGCGAAGCAGAACCAGGGGATCGTCCCTGGACGGTTCGAAGCCGCGCCGCCGCCAAAACTCGGCAGCATCTCCGTCAACGGCGTTGACCATCAACGCCCGCCCGCCGATCAGCGAAGCGGCCTGAACGCAGCGTTGGAGGGCATGCTTCACAAGGCCGGTCCCGATGCCCAACCCTGCCCATCCGGTGTCGGTCGCGAGCTGGCCGAGCAGCATGCACGGGACCGGATTCGGCGGCTGCCCCGTCCTGATCGAGCGCGGCAGAACCGAAGGCAACACACCGGTCGGCGCAAGGCCGTAGTAGCCGACCACGCGCCCGGCCTCATGAACGACGAGAACGGCAGTGAAGCCCTTCTGCTGATTGGAAAGGGCGCGCGTCTTCAGCCAGTGGGCAAGAGTCTGCTTGCCACAGGAGAACTCGGACACATCGTGAGCGGCGGTAAGCGGTTCGGGACCCGAAAGGAGCAAGGGCTTACCGCTTCGCCACGTAGCCGGGCTCCCACGGCGCGGGACGCTTCAGGACTTCGACCATCTCCGGAACGGGAGCGGCAGGACGCGCCAGCACATCCATGAACTCGGCGAAGCCTTCCGGGCTCATCCGGATCAGGCCTTGTTCCATGACGACCTCCTCGGCCGCGCGCACTGCGGCGTCGCGCACGAAGTCGGTGCGCGAGCGGCCGCGCAGGTTTGCGGCGCGATCGATCATTGCGACATCCGCCTCGGGCAGGCGCATCGAGATCGGGTATTCCTTGCGTTCGGCGGTCGTGGCCATGGCGAGTCTCCTTGGTCGACATATAGCGCCTTGTATCGCGAATTACAATACGATGAGGTTGCCTCAACAGTCAATGACCTCATGAGGACGAGCGACGAGGCCAATGATGACCGGGCCAACGTGGGATTCCGATAGGTTATTTTGCTACGCCATGGCTCGCCAGGACACGCTGGGCTACGCCACAGCCCGCACACCCGCGCCAATTGTCGCCGAATATTCGCCTTCAATTTCCGTTGCTTATGCTTCCCCTGCGGCGAATGCTGCAAGTTATGACCTTGCGAGCCCCAGGAAACCCGGCAAAGATGACAGGAGGAGAGCGCGAAGCGCTGCTCGAATCCTTGCTGCTGGACAAGCCGGAGCTGACGTTTACGCCACGCGGCAATCCCGACCCACGCCTTCTGCGACTGGTCGGCATCCTGGCGAGGCAGGCGGCGCAGGAGTGCTATGCAGAGGAAGTGAAGATGTCACGGCAAAGGAGGAAGCGCTCCTCCTGACACGGATGGGAGCCAAGTTTTGAAAGTCGCGATCTACGCCCGCTATTCTTCCGACAATCAACGCGACGCTTCCATCGCCGACCAGTTCCGCATGTGCCGCCTCCATGCCGAGAAGCAGGGCTGGCATATCGTCGAGGAGTATTCGGACCACGCGATCTCCGGCGCCTCGCTGATCCGGCCGGGCATTCAGGCGCTCATGGCCGACGCTATGGGCGGCCGCTTCGATCTGATCCTGGCCGAAGCGATGGACCGCCTCTCCCGCGACCAGGAAGACATCGCGGGCATCTTCAAGCGCATGTCCTATGCCGACGTGAAAATGTTCACCCTCTCGGAAGGCGAGGTGACGCATTTGCATGTTGGCCTCAAGGGCACGATGAATGCGCTCTTCCTGAAGGATCTGGCCGACAAGACTCGGCGCGGGCAGCGCGGCCGAGTCGAGGCGGGCAAATCGGGTGGCGGCAATGCCTATGGCTACGATGTGGTCAAGAAGTTCGATGCGAACGGCGAGCCGATCCGCGGCGATCGCACCATCAACGAATTCCAGGCCGAAGTCGTGCGCCGCATCTTCCGCGACTATGCCGCCGGCAAATCGGCCAAGACCATCGCCTTCGCCCTGAACAAGGAAGGCATTCCCGCTCCGTCAGGCGGAGACTGGGGTTTCAGCACGATCAACGGGAACCCGAAGCGCGGCAACGGCATCCTCAACAACGAGATGTATATCGGCAAGATCGTCTGGAACCGGCAGCGCTTCGTCAAGGATCCGAACACCGGCAAGCGGCAGGCCCGCCCCAATCCGGAAGAGGAATGGGTCATCCAGGAAGCGCCCGAGCTGCGCATCCTCGATGACGAACTCTGGAACGCGGTGAAGGCGCGACAGGAGAAGAACAAGCTCGCGCGGAAGGAGAACGGCGAGGCCGATCTCTCGCGGATCAATACCCGCCGCCGCCCCAAGTACCTCTTCTCGGGGCTGACCAAATGTTCCTGCTGTGGTGGCGGCTATTCCGCGATTTCGGCGACGCTGATTGGATGTGCGACGGCGCGCAATAAGGGGACCTGCGACAACCGGGTCAACATCCGCCGGGATGAACTGGAATCGCGTGTGCTGAACGCGCTGCGCAACAAACTCGTCGATCCGGAGCTCTTCGCCCATTTCTGTGAAGTCTTCACGCAGGAGATGAACCGGCTGCGCATGGAAGGCCGCGCCGAGATCGCGTCGGCCGAGGCAGAGATTGCGAGGATCGATCGGGAACTCGAGACCCTCCTCAATCTGATTCTGAAGGGTGGGGCCGCTGACGCGCTCAACGCAAAGATGGTGACGATTGAGAAACGCAAGAAGGAACTTGAACTGTTCCTGGCCGAAGCGGACGAGCCGCCACCCCTGCTGCACCCGAGTATGGCACTGCAATACCGCAAGCGGGTCCAACAGCTCTACGACGCCCTGCAGGACGAAGACGAGGGGAAACGGATCGAGGCCGCCGACACGCTGCGCTCGCTCGTTGACCAGATCGTGTTGACCCCGGTCGAGGGCAAGGTGGAGATCGACGTGCAGGGCGATCTTGCTGGAATCCTTACGATTTCCACGCAAAGCAAAAACCCCGCAGCGGGCGCTACGGGGTCGCAAGTAAAGATGGTTGCGGGGGTAGGATTTGAACCTACGACCTTCAGGTTATGAGCCTGACGAGCTACCGGGCTGCTCTACCCCGCG
>NZ_CANMEH010000040.1 GCF_947496875.1 uncultured Paracoccus sp.
CACGTGAAGAAGCTGTCCAGTGAAGAGCAGAAGAACCTGATCTGCGGCATCCTGGAGGACCTCGCCACAGATTCCAATGTCGAGCTGCTGTACGCCCACCTGCGCCATTGCGGACTGCCGCTCAGCCCGCGTGTGACCTCGGTTTGCCCGTTTATGTGGAGGGCACGCGTGTCTGGTCGGACTAGGACCAGAAGGAGCTCCGTAGATGCTGCGCCTCGCATCGCCTGAGACCCACCGACCCCGACAACTCACACAGCGATCATCGCGTCTAGCCAGATGCAAGCTCGCTAACGCATTAGGCATGGGTGCTGATACGATCATGGGGCCCGGTCTCGATGTACCGTTGCATCGCTTCATCGAGGTATGCGGTTGTTCGGTCCAAGTGCATGCGAGCCCCCGCAACCAGTCTTAGCGAAGATCCAACCGCCTCATACGAGGCGGCTTTTTCTTTGTCCGCAGCACACATCAGCGCCACCAGGTCGCCGGACAGATCGACATGGTGAGCCTGCGTCGCCTCGTCCCAGGACACCACCACGCGATCAATCAGCCGGTGCAGCTCGTCCGACGCGCGGCCCACGACCTCACCGGCGGACAGCGTTCTGGCCAGGTCATCGACATGCGCGCGATACAGCGCGCCCAGGTCGGCCGGAATGTTGATGATGTTGCTGCTGTCCTGCTCGGACTCGGCGATCAGTGCGGCAAGGCGGGTCTCGGTCTCGGTAAGGCCTTCCAGGATGGTCGGGTTGATGTGGCCCTGGCTGATGGCCGTCTTGAAGTTCGCCCGGGCCTCCTCCAGCCGACGGACTGCTGCGTTCCGGCTCCTGGCGCGCGTGTCTGCGCCTTTCGACTGCTCGGCCAGGTGCCGCGCGAACTCCTTGCGAAACTGCGCCATCGCCGCATCGGTCATCAGCGCGTTGCGCAGCTCGGCGAGGATCAACGCCTCGGCGCCCCCCCGTGAAACGCCAAGCATTCCACTGCAAACAGCAGGACCCTTCTCCTTGGCGTTGGCGCAATAGTAGCGCTTGTATCTGCCCTGGCCCGCGATAATCAACGAGCCGCCGCACTGCCCACATTCCAGCAGCCCGGAGGGGAGGTATTTGCGCCGGCGCGCCGCCACGCGCGCGCCCAAGCCCTGGCGTCGCGATTCTTCGGCGGGTCCGTATTGCTTTGGCCTGCGTGCCCTGGCGCGCCTTCACCTCGGCCCAGAGAGCGGCGTCGACAATCCGCAACTCAGGCGCCTCGTGGCGCACCCATTCATCTTGCGGGCGAAGCCGCGAGACGCGTTTCCCGGTCGCCGGTTCCACACCCGCTGGCCGATATAGAGGTCGTTGTTCAGGATCCCGGTGCCGCGGTCGCGGTTTCCGTTGATGGTGTTCTGCTTCCAGTGGCCGGAACCAGCCCGGGCCCGCGGAGCAGGGACACCCTCACTATTGAGAGAAGCTGCGATCTTCTGGGGCGATATTCCGTTCGCATACTCGCGGAAGATGCGGCGGATCACCTCGGCCTCCGCAGGCTGGATGACCAGCTGCCCCTTGACCACCTCTCCGTCCTCGCGCCTTTGCAGCGCGTAGCCATAGCAGCGTCCACCGCCGGATCCGCCAGCTTCCACCTGCGCCTTCACGCCGCGGTGGGTTTTCAATGCGCAGGTTGTCGAGGAACATCTCGGCCATCGTCGATGTGATGGCCATCTGCATCTTGCCGATCTCGCCCTCGCCCACTGTATGTAGGCCCACGTCGTGGAACGAGGCGACTTGGAAGAAGCTGGCAGTGTCCTTTTTCGTGCGGCTCACGTGGTCGAGGCTCTCGGCCAGGACGAGATCGAAGAGGCTCTTTGGCAGATCGGACTGCAGTCGCACAAAGTCGGCGCGATCGGAGCGGCTGCCCGAGATCTTCTCATCGGCATATTCCCCCACCACCCGCCATCCCTTGCGCCTGGCCAAGGCGCGGCAGGACGCGATCTGGTCGCGCACTGAATTCGGATTCTGCAGGTCGATCGAATAGCGGGCGTAGATCGCCACGCGCAGGGGTTCGGTCATCAATCTCGTGTCCTTCGTCGGCGTGGCAAGTTAGCCTCGCGCCAGTCTGCCGCCCAAGATGATTTTGCAGACAATCCGGCGGGTCGGCCGCTTGGGTCTTGATGCGAAAGAGAACAGGGCAGGGGACGCGTAAAACTCTCGGGATCCTCTTCTTGCCCGGGCGAAGCATCTCATTAGCATCAGGATCACTCCACCAGGCGGGTCTTCGGGCGCCTTTCCGGCTTCCCTTGCAGCTTGCTCGGCGATGAGGTCGATGATCTTCTTGAGGTTCATGAGCTTCTCTCTCGGGTCAGGACATTTGAACAACCCGACCGCGACAGAGAGCATCCGGACCGAAAAGTCATGACCCGGAGTGCGCCGGGGCTAAGGCCCCGGCGCATCACTATCCTGATCTACTGCCAAGGTGGGAACCGCGGGATGGGATCTGGTTCCCTTCCCTGTGACGCCGGATCGCCAAGAGGAGACGAGTTCCTGCGCTCCTCTCGATGATCACCACCTCCGCCCGCTGTCCAAACCGGCCCCGTCGCCAAATCGTGCGCCGCTGGCTCCGGGTGCTCCCGCAGGTCGGCGGGGGCCCCGCCTGGTAATCCCGGGTGATCTCCTTCCCCAGGGAGTGGATCAGGGCCTCCATCGACGGCTCCAGGTGCCTTGGGAGTCTGCCGATCGTCGGATCGCTGCACGACCCCCGGTCGAAACGAGTATCGTGCGCGCTGACGGTGAGCCGCCTCGAGAGAACAAAGCGGCTGGGGCGGTGCAGCCCGGCGTGCGGCCAGTCGCCTGCAGTTGCGACTTCGAGATCGAGCCCGCGATTGGCGCTCGTGTCAGCACTGGTGCCGTAGGCAAGCGTCAGGCGCGGCCCGAACGCGCCATTCTGACGGGCGATGATAAGGCAATGCCGCGCCTTTGCAATCGCGTCGCTTCCGTTGAGCGGAAATCGAAACATGGCGATGTCGCCGGGGCGCGCGGTTGCGGCCCCGTGTATGGGATCGGTCATCTGTGTCTCTGCTGGTTAGGTGAGCCCGGCGCGCGGGTGGCGTCGCGCCGGAATGGGGTTAGTCGTCGGCGCGCATGCGCTCCGCCTCGCGCAGCACCGCTAGGCGGTTCATCGCCTCGTCGAGCGCGCGGGCGCGATCGCTCACGGCGCTCCAGAGCTTCGCCTCGTCGGTGGACTGGAGGCCGCAACTGATCCCGCCACTGTCGTTCGGGACCTCGACATCCGAGGTGCCGGCGCGATGATCGGCTCGGCGGTGCGGATGACGCACCTGCCGCTAGCTCTTGAGCGATTATAAAAGCCGTCTGCTGCGTTTCGAAATCACGTTGGTCAGCATTGTCCAGTACAATGATGATTTGCATCCTTCGCCCGTGGCAGAGGTGGCCAAGTGAGCTCTGTAAGTGGTTGGCTCGATCCTGAATAGGATCGTTTAATAATAAATCTATCTTTCGAAGGTCGTACTGCTGTCGGTCAAGTTCCTTCCGCCTCTCGTTGGGGCCACGAAGCAGCGCTTCGAGCGGATTTTCTAGAAATCATGATCTTGTCAACGAGCGCGTGCGCAATCTCCCGGAATCATCGAAACTCGTTGTCGCACAGAAGGCTGCCGTAACGGCGATAAACGAAGCGAAAGCACAGCGAGAGCGGTTGGAGCAGGACGTAGATGCGCTTGTACAAAAGCTGTCTCGGTGGGCAAAGCTTACGTCCGACTATCCCGACTTCCGCGAGATTGAGAAGCTCGAAGATCGAGTGAACCAGTTCCCAAGGAATACCGGACCGGCCGCGCAACGAGCCGATGCCGAATTTCAAGAAATGGAGATGCGCGCTGTTCAGCGGCTTGGGGCGGCAGAAGCTGATGCTGTGGCGGCTATCCAGGATCGTCGCTCTGTTCCATTTGACAACAAAATGCTGGCAATGAACACTCTGTTTTTTGGAGTTCTCACCATACCTGTTTCCGCTCGCGCCGACATCTCTAGTGCGGCTGAAGTTTTTGATGCGCTTCGATTAGTAAACGTGCTGGAGGCCGTGGAGCAGCATCTGTGCGACGTGGGCTTCGTCTATGACCACTTGTCCCATCCTGCTCTAGAGACGATCGGCCGCTAAAGGCCGCCGCTCCTTGCATTCGTCCCGCCAAGCCACGACTTCGCTGATAGTCGCACGCTCTTGTTGAAGGATTTGGTGGATAAACCTTATGTGTTCCGTCATGACAGCTTCGGCATGCATCACCTCCCGAACCGTGCGTTCGGAAGGATCAACAGGCAACCTGAACCCATCGTTGTCGCCGATGAGTTCCGCTTTCTCCTCAGCCACGCCAGCCGTAACAACGCAAATTGATTCCGGTGAACCTGCAGTGCGCGGATTTCGAGCACCGGTTCATTTACGCCGCTGTGCGAAGTGGCCATCCGCTTGCGCCGGCGAGCGAGGCATTCACTACCTCGGTTCTATCAATGCTCCCGGAGGGAGAAAGAGGCGATGCGGCGCTTCTTGCACGCCTCCGCGCGCGTCAGGCATGAATTTCAACCGTCAGGTCCGCCTCGACGGGCGCGTTCAACCCGAGCTCATGTTGAGTCAGCGCCGCGCGGGCGTGTTTTCCGTTCTCTTCGCCCCATAGCTCCACAAACAGGTCGGAGGCGCCATTCAGCACCAGGTGCGGCTCGGTAAACCCGGGCGAACAGGTGACATAGCCGATCATCTTCACGATGCGTTTCACGCGATCCAGATCACCCAGGACTGCTTTCATCATCGAGAGGTGATTGATCGCCATGAGACGGGCCGATGCATAGCCCTCCTCGATTGTCAGATCAGAACCGATCTTGCCTACATACGGCAGCACGTCGTTGTCGTCCTCATCGGGCCGCGTTCCGAGCGTCCCCGACGTGTAGAGGATGTTGCCGACGACCACCCCGGGAAGGTAATTCCCTATCGCCTTGGGGCGGCGCGGCAGGACGATACCCATGTTCTTCAACCGAATTTCGGTCGTGTGGGGCATGATGATGTCTCCCAAGTTCGAAGCTGTCAGTCGGCTCCAGGGGGTAGCCAATTTCCGTGTGGTAAAGTTGGCCTGATCAGGCAACGCTGTATTGCCGCAACAGTAACACAGCAGGCGCCAAAAGAGTAAAGACCGCTTTTTTCTTTTGTATCAATCACTTCTCCCATAACGCGTGAGGCAGGATGCACGCCCAGACGCGTCCGTCTGACATAAGGGAGTGGATCGTGAACTCTAACTGCATAAGGATGAAGGAACTCGCCATAGCAGAAAGTGACAGCACGTGCCCCAAGCCTCGCTTGAAGAACTCGCCGCCGATCTTCGAGCCGGAACCGTTCGCGCTGCGGAGATCGTCGGTGAGGCGGTGGCCCGCTATGAGGCAACAGAAGATCGCCATCACGCGTACAAGACTTGGGCGGGACCACGCGCCATCGTTCAGGCGGAAGCCGTCGATGCTTTGTTGAAAACGGGAATCGACCTGGGGCCGCTGATGGGGCTGCCTGTCTCGGTCAAGGATCTCTACGGGGTTCCGGGACTGCCCGTCTATGCAGGAACGGACGCCGATTTTGGTGAGGGGTGGCAGCGTCGGGGTCCCGTCGTGGACCGCATCCTGTCCCAGACTGGAATCGTTACTGGCAAGACGCACACGGTGGAGTTCGCCTTTGGTGGATTGGGGACCAACCCACACTGGGGCACACCAGTGAACCCCTGGTCCTCACGGGGCGCGGAGCGTGCCCCCGGCGGGTCCAGCTCGGGTGCAGGGGTTTCTCTCGCGACAGGCAGCGCACTGGCTGCCTTGGGAACCGATACGGCGGGATCGGTCAGGATCCCCGCTTCCTTCAATGGACAAACCGCCTTGAAGATCACGCATGGACGCTGGTCGTTAGACGGGATCGTGCCGCTGTCTCCGTCGCTGGATACCCCGGGGATACTTGCACGCACCGCCGCCGACCTGGCGTTTCTGTTCGCAGCGATTGACGACTGCGCTCCCGTCGCAGCGCGGGACATGAGCGGGCTTCGCATCGGTGTCATAGAGAACGTGGTGTGGGAGTCAGTCGAGCCAAGGATAGCAGACAACACGCAAGCCGCTCTTTCGCAGCTCGAGGCAGCAGGTGCCAGACTACAGCCGATCCATCTTCCCAATGCCAACAGGGTACTTGATCTGTTCCGGCGCGGAGGGTTGGCTGCCCCGGAACTGCGCGGGTTTCTTGATGCAAATTATCCGGAACGCATCGAACGTCTCGATCCGGCTGTCATGGCGCGGGTGGTTGACGCGGATCAGATCAGCGCGTCGGACTACATTCAGCGCCGTGCGCTCCTCGCGGCCAGCGGACGATCTGCGGCGCGGGTCTTCGAGGATATCGACCTTCTGGTTTCGCCCACGGTCGCCATCTCAGCCCCCTTGCTCGCAGACCTCCGAGATCCGGACGCTTACCGTAGCGCCAATATGCTGGCACTCCGCAACACGGCGATCGTGAATCTCCTGGGGTGGTGCGCCACAACGGTGCCGACCGGCTTGGACGCCAATGGCATACCCTCTGGTCTTCAGATCATCGCCCCACCTCATCAAGAGGAGCGGCTCCTGGCTGCTACTCTCGGGATCGAGGCGGTGCTGGGCGCGGGTCCCGTTCTGCTGGGTCCGCCGCCGATTTGACGTCTCCATCATCAACAGCAACAAGAAGCTACCAACAGGAGAAAACGATGTTCCACCGCAAGTTCAGCACCTACGTCACCCTCGCACTTGGCACTGTGTTCGGCACCATGGCCGGCGCTGCTGATTTCGAGTTCACATTCGCCCACGTGTTGACCGAGGATACGCCCAACGCTCGCGCAGCCGTGGTCTTCAAGGAAGAGGTCGAGAAGAACTCGGACGGTCGGGTCGAGATCAATATCCGCCCGGCAGCGCAGCTCGGGGGCGATGTCGAGATCATCGAACAGACGCAGATGGGTTTGATCCATATCGCTATCCCGCCGACCGGAAATCTCGCGAACTTCAACGAGCAGATGTATCTCTTTGATCTGCCCTTCCTGATGGAAGACGAAGAGGCAATGAAACGCGTGCTCGACGGTGAGGTCGGCACGGAACTGCTGGCCACCCTGGAGGCAAACAACCTTCACGGCATCGCCATGTGGGGGGCAGGGTTCCGCCACATGACAAACAACATCCGCCCGATCAACGGCCCGGATGACCTCAAGGGTATCAAGATGCGCACGTTGCAGGCGCCGACAATCCTGGCAACTTATCGCGCCTATGGGGCCAATCCGACCGCGATGGCCTATGTCGAGGTGTACAACGGCCTGCAGCAAGGGGTGGTTGAGGGGCAGGAGAATCCGCTCGCCAACATCGCTTCGATGAAATTCTACGAGGTGCAGGACTACATGACTCTGACGGGTCATGCGTATCACACCTATGCCGCGATCATGAACAAGCAAGCGTGGGACGGCCTTCCTGATGATCTCAAGAAGGTCGTTGAGGACGCGATGATTGTCGGCCGGGACGCCGCGCGGGAGTTCACTGCTGAGTTCGAAGCCGAGGTTCTGGATGAAATTGCAGATGAGATCGAGATCCAAGAACTGACCCCGGAAGGTCGCGCCGCCTTCATCGAGGCTTCGCAGCCGATCTATGAAGAGTTTCGTCCGAAGGTTACGCCTGAACTCATGGACAAGGCCCTTGCCGCCGCGAAAGGTGAGTGAGGCTTTCGGAGCTCTGAGAACATGATCGCCTGGCTGAACCGGGTCGTTGACTGGATCGAGAACGTCTTGGTGACCTCTCTTGTTCTGATCGCGACGCTCGTGGCGATCTTGCAGGTCATCGCGCGCTACGTCTTCAACAACTCGCTCTTCTGGTCGGAGGAGCTAATTCTCTACTCGCTTATCACCATGAGTTTTCTGACCATGGGAATGGGGGTGCGTTATGCTTCGCATATCAGCGTCGACGCGGTTTATGCTTTCGCGTCGCCCCGGACCGCCAAGATTCTTCAGATCGGGGCTGCATGCCTCGGTCTGATCTTTGCTGCCGTGCTGGTTTGGTATGGCAGCAGGCTTGTCTTGAACACCTCGCGCATGGGCCAGTTGTCGCCGGCGATGCGCATACCTGTCGGATATATCTACGCAGTCATTCCCCTCGCCGGTGTCTTCATGATCCTGCGCTACCTGCTGGTGCTGCGAGATCTTCTCGTAGGGCAGGGCTACGAGCCCCCCGAAGTCGATATCAAGACGAGCTGAGGACAGGATATGGTTGGCGCACTCGTACCGGTATTCTTTGGCCTTCTGATCTTCGGCCTTCCGATCTTCGCTTCGCTGGCCTTGTCGGTCGCGGCCGTATTCTACTTTGTGGGCGGAATGGATCCCCTGCTCGTGCCGATGCGGATGTTCTCCGGCATGAACAACTTTTCGCTCATGTCGATCCCGTTCTTCATCCTCGCCGCCGAATTGATGCGGATTGGCGGCTTGTCCGACCGGCTGATCGGTCTGGCACGGGCGCTGATAGGCTGGCTACCCGGAGGCTTGGCGGCGGCCGCGGTAATGGCCTGCCTCATGTTCGGTTCGATCTCCGGATCCAGTCCGGCGACGGTGATCGCCATCGGCTCCATCCTCTATCCTGCTATGGTCAACGCGGGATACGACAAATACTTTTCGATCGGCTTGATCACCACGGCCGGCACTTTGGGGCCGATCGTGCCGCCATCGATTGCGTTGATCATCTATGGATCGGTCACCGGCACGTCCGTGGGCAATCTGTTTGCAGCAGGGCTTCTCCCGGCGCTGCTGATTGGAGCGCTGTTGATCGGATATGCGACGTGGTATTCTGCACGCAAAGGGTATCCCCGCGACGCACTGCCATCTTTTCGCAGCATCTCCGAGGCCTTTCGCCGTTCAGCCTGGGGGCTTGGGCTGCCAGTGATCCTTCTCGGGGGGATCTACTCCGGGATCTTCACACCGACAGAATCAGCCGCCGCCGCCTGCCTTTATGGCTGGTTGGTCGGCGCGGTCATCTATCGCAGCATCTCGTTCCGGGAAACCTTGGTGGTGCTGCGAAGCACCGGCCTCATCTCCGGGCCGCTTTTGCTGATCACCGCAGGGGCATCGGTCTTTTCGTGGTTGCTGGCCAGCACAGGAACACCCTCGGATCTGGCTGCCTACGTCTTGTCGGGTACGGACAACCCATTTCTGGTCATAGCCGCCTTCAACCTGATCCTTCTGGTGGCGGGGTGCTTTCTCGACAGCGCGTCCGCGATCATCATCCTGGGCCCATTGATGATGCCGATCGCAGAGCAATTCGGTGTGGATCCAATCCATTTCGGGATCATCATGCTGGTGAACCTGTCGGTGGGAATGTTGACACCGCCGGTTGGCCTCAACCTTTTCGTGGCGATGGGTGTCGCCAAGATGAGCCTCGGGCAAGTGTTCCGCGCCACGCTGCCGACTATTCTGCTGATGCTTATCGCGCTGATGCTGCTGTCCTACATCCCGGCAATCAGCATGGTGCTGCCCAACATGCTGTACTGATGAGTTCGAAACCGAGAGTCGATCTCTCGAGGCCCGCTGAGTGGCTCCACAACTTCATGCCGAGAATGCGCTGATCACAAGAGCAGGGGCAGCGGGGAGACCTTGGCCTCTGCAGATCCGATGAGGAACGCAGGATGTCGAACCCGACGATTGACGGTCACCGGCTGTGGGGCAGCTTGATGGAAACTGCCGCCTTCGGGTAACCGTCCGGTCTAACCGCTCTGCCGCGGTGTGAGAGTGCGGGATAGTGTCCACCATTGATAGTGGACATTGT
>NZ_CANMEH010000041.1 GCF_947496875.1 uncultured Paracoccus sp.
GCCGGCGTAGCCCGCGCTCCCTGCGTCTCGCCGGGGCTGGTGCGATAGCTGAGGCCGAGACGCTTCGTGCGCTCGGCATCGGCCGCGTTTTCACGGTCCACGTCTTCGACGTCGTAGCCGGTGGCCTCGACCACCTTGCGCCGCGAGGTGATGCCCGCCTCCATCGCCAGCACCTGCGCCTGAATGTCCTTCAGCGGATCGACCCATTCCCAGCGCGGCGGGATCCACTGCACCGGTCTCGCAGCGACCGGATCGCCCAGATCGAGCGCGCCCGAGAGCACGGCCGTATCCAGCCAGCGTTGCCAGACCGCGCGGCAGAGCTGGTGCACGAGGACACCATGCTGCAGCTGGCCGATGCGCCGCCGGAACTCGACCAGTTCGGCCCGCAGGCTCGAGTAGTTGGCCTGCCGGACATCGCCGGTGACGAGGTGATAGGGCAACCCCAAGGAGGCCGAGACTGCGAGCAGCGTGCGGTACTGGAACGCCTCGTAGCCGCCGCCCACGTCGGCGGGCGACGAGAATTTCACATCCTCACCCGGCAGCAGCACCTGCATGGTCCCGGGCTCGAGGCTGGCGATGGCCGTTCCGTCCAGTTCCGCCTCGGCCTCGCCCATCATCGGCTCTTCCGGCGCGGTCTTGGTGATGAAGCCCGCGAACATGGCGGCGGTCTTCTTCCGGTCGAGCTCGGCGTCGTCGTACTGGTCCAAGAGGAACAGCCGCACCATCGCCGGCGCGATATGCGGCAATCCCCGGATCTGGCCCGCGTCGATCGGCCGGTAGATGTGCAGCACATCCGCAGCCGGCACGCGCACCGTCTCGGGAATGGCCATCCCCTGATCGGTGCTGTCGCCCGGATGGCGGCGGCGGAAGTGATAAGCGACGCGCCGGCCGATTCCATCGAACTCGATCCCGCAGCGGATGCGGTTGCCGGACGCCAGCACCTCCAACTTCTCGAAGGGCAGCATCTCCGATTGGAGGAGCTGGAGTTGCAGCGGCACCAGCAACCCGTCCTCGGCGCGGCGCGGCCGCAGCCGCACGAAGCACTCGCCGGCCACGAACATTTCCCGCGCCACCATGGCCTGCAGGCCGTAGAAATCGGTCAGCCCGTCGGCATCCGCCTCGTCGGTCCAGGCGAGCCAGAGCCGCTGGACACGGTCGCGAAGGCTCGCGTCCCCGATCAGTGACGAGGGCTTGATCCCATCGCCGACGAGGTTCGAAGCGAAGGCCTCGCAGGCGTTGGCGGCATAGCCGTTGCTGACGACCAGCTCGCGGGCACGTGCCAGCAGTCGCGGTCCGCCCGAGGCGACCAGCGTGTTGATGTTCTCGAGCGGCGGGTTCCAGCCGCGCAGGCGGCGTTGCGCCATCGAGCCTTCGAGGCGGGCGCGAATGGCGGCCGGGCCGCCCGCGGACTGGCGCCGGAAGCGATCGAAGAGGCCCATGGTGGCGTCAGAGCCCCTTTGCCGTTGTCACGCGAATCTGCCGCACTATGCGACGTCCCTCTGCCGCCGCGATCTCGCGATCCAGCGCCTCGATGGCCCGGTCGATCTCGGCGACGCTGCGATAGTCCACGGTCTTGCCGTCGTAGCTGACCCGCGCCACGCCCGAGGCGCGCTGCGCGGCCAATGCCTCGCGGCGGGCGCGGAGCTCTGCGGGCGTGGCCATTCGGGTCACCTCATGTAGCTGGAGTGCACGGTGCGCCGGCGGTGCGCCGTCCGCCTCTGAGCGGGCGGTGTGTTTCCCGGCGCGGCCTCGGTCATGTCCTGCGCCGCCACGCCGAGTTGCGCTTCCAGATCGGCCCAGCGTGCCTCGGGCCAGCGGTCAGCCCCGAGGATCCACGCGGCGGCACGGGCGTAGACGCGGGTGTCGAGCGCCTCGTTCCGCTCGCGCAGCTTCTGCCATTCGAGCCTGGCGAAGCCGCGTCTCGTGCGCACCGTCACCAGTTGCTCGGCGGTCAACTGCTTGAGCCACTCGCTGTCCGCCCAGTCCGGCAGGTGGATCGTGCCGGGCGGGAAGACCGCACCCTCGGCCCGTTCCTCTGCCGCTGGCCGCTCCTGCCGAAGGAAGCGGTAGGTTTCGGCCTTGAAGGTCGATGTTGCGACCGTCCAGAGACGCGCCCCGCGCCGGAGCCGCTTGCCCGCGACGGTTGCATCCACATAGGTCGGCCCCGTCACCGGGCTCGCGCGGTTAAACCCCTCGACGCCCTTCACCGGCGCCGCCTGTGCGAAGCCCACATGCCGCGACCAGGCATAGACGGCGCTGGTCTCGTACCCAGAGTCGATCGCAAGCCGCGCCAGCGTTATTCTCTGGCCGAAGGCGTGGACCCATGTCCGGTCGAGCAGGCCGGTCAGCTGCTGCCAGCAGGCGGGATCACCAGGGCCTCCCTCGAGCACGAGGTGATCGACAAGCCAACTTTCCAGGCCACGACCCCAGGCCCAGACATCGACCTCGATGCGGTCCTTCTGGACGTCGGCCCCAGCGGTCAGGAACAGCCCGCCCGCGGGAACGGTGCCGGGCTTCCACGCCTCGCGCCGGTCGTAGAGACGTTGCCAGTCAGGCGCTTCGCCGCTCTCGACCCATGTTTCGCCAAGGATCGTGTTCCGAAACGCCTTGATCGCCTCATCCGACCCTTGGGCCGCCTCCCAGCTCCGTGCAATGCGTTGCCAACTCAGCCAGCCAATCGGCGAATAGAGCGCCGAGAGGTGATAGCCGACCGTCGTCGGATCGGCCGCCGTGGCGGTCGCCCGCCATTCGCCACCCTCCAGCATCGCCGTCTTGTGGTGCTCCGCGATGGCCGTTTCGCAGCCCTCGCAGTGATATTCCGCCGTTTCCGGCTTGCCCTTCTGCCACCGCAGCCGATCGAACTTCAGCCATTGCATCGCCCCGCAATGCGGGCACGGCACGAAGAACCGGCGCTGATCGGAGGCCTCATACTCGCGTTCGATCCGACTCAGCCCCCGGATGGTCGGGGTCGAGACCAGCAGCACCTTGCGCCGATGGGCGAAGGTCAGCGACCGCGCCTCGGCCAGCGTCACCGGATCGCCTTCCTCGTCGGCCGAGGCCGGATAGGCGTCGACCTCATCGAGGAAGATGTAGCGCGCCGGCGTCGAGCGCAGCCCGACGGCGGAGTTCGCCCCGGTCATGATCAGGATGCCGCCCGCGAACTCCTTCGAGAGCATGGTGTTGCCCGCATCGCGCGAGCGCGCCGGTTTGACCCGCTCACGCAATTCCGGGCTCTCGTCGATCAGCGGATCGATGCGCTGGCGCGAGTTCCGTTTCGCCAGTTCCACGGTCGGCTGGACCGCCAGCATCGGCCCCGGCGCCTGGTGAATGGCGAAGCCGATCCAGTTGTTGCCCGCTTCGGTCGCGCCGACCTGCGCCGCCTTCATGAACACCACCCGCTGCGTCGGATCGCCGGGGCTGAGCAGATCCATGATCTCGCGCATGTAGGGCGTGCGGGTCGTGCGATACCGCCCCGGTTCGGCCGAGGCGCGGCCCGACAGCATCCGGTGCCGGTCCGCCCATTGCGAGACCGTCAGGTCCGGGTCGGGCCGCAGCCCGTTGCCCCAGGCGCGCAGGATCTCGCCCGCACCGTCGAAATCCGTCAGCGCGTCATCTTCACCGGAAGTCGGGCCGGACCTCGGCGAGTTCGTCGAGGTGGGCGCGTACATGTCTCTCCAGGACCTTCTGCATCGCGGCGGGCTCCACGGTGATCTGCTGGCCCGTCGCGTCGCTGCACGAGGCAGAGAGCTCGGCCGCCATCAGCGCCGCGGCGCGCGCGGGCCAGTTGACCCAGGCGTCCCGTTCCTCCCGCGCCAGGCGGAAGACCAGCGCCAGCGCGCGGGCGCGCTCGATCAGCTCCCCCTTCAGCTTCTGCAGCCGGATGCGCCGCTCCTGCGCCTTCAGCACCTCGTTCGCCGTCTTGGCCTGCAGGAAGGTCGTGCCGCCCCCGACGGCCGGGACCGCCAGTCCCTGTTCGCGCAGCGTGTCGCCGACAGCGGCAACCGCCGCCTCGGGGACCGGCTTCAGCTTCGGCGCGGGTGGCTTCCGGGTCTTCGACGGGTCCGTCGTCTCGGCGCGCCGAGCATCGCTTGCCGCGGCATTGATGGTTCCATCGGGATAGAGGACCAGCCGCTCGGCCGTCTTCGCCTTCTGGATCGCGCCCCGCGACAGCCCGACATGCGCGGCGTACTGGCGCTCGCTCATGCCCTGCATCGACAGCTCCGATTATCATTCACAAACAGGTGGTTATCGAGTTGATAAGCCTCGGCGGCGGAGCGAACGTCCATCCTGAAAGGACGATGAAACTCACCCGGAGCCACCACAATGACCCGCCGCGCGACCGACAACACGAAAGCCCTCGACGCCTTCCTCGCCGCGAAGACCGAGATCGACGCGATGCTGGAACGCCTGGCCGTCCTCAGCGCGGACCATTTCGAGACCAGCCCGGACGAGATCAACTGGGGCGATGTCGGCACCGTGAACCACTACCGCGCCAAGCTACGCGAGATCACCGACATGGCCTTCAGGGAAGGCGAACACGCCGAATGACATGACCAACTCCCGGTCCCGCCCGCCAACTGGCGGGCTCGACCTCGTAGAAGGGCCCGCATTCCGCGCGCCCCGATACGACGGAGACGACGATGACCAAACTTTCCGATACCCAGCTCGTGATCCTCAGCGCCGCCGCGGAGCGCGAGGACCGCAACGTCCTGCCGCTCCCCGGCTCGCTCCGCGGTGGCGCCGCAACCAAGGTGGTGGGCGCGCTGCTCTCGCGCGGGCTGATCGCCGAGACGACGACCGACAGCCAGAGCAAGGCCGACGCCGCGCTCAATCGGATCTGGCGCAACGACGAGGACGGCCGTGCCATCCTCCTGCACATCAACGACGCAGGGCTCGCCGCCATCGGCGTCGAGCCGGAGGGCGGCGACAGCGCGCCCGCGGGCGCCGACGCGGCGCCGAGCGCCGTAGCCGCGCAGGACGCTCCCGGCGAGGCCGACGCCGGGCCCGAGGCGCGCAAACCGCGCACGGGCACGAAGCAGGCCAAGCTGATCGAGATGCTCCGCGCCGAGGGCGGCGCCACCATCGACGAGATCGTCACCGCCTTGGACTGGCGGCCGCACACGGTGAGGGGTGCGCTTGCCGGCGCGCTCAAGCAAAAGCTCGGCCTGACCATCACCTCCGAGAAGGTTGACGGAAGGGGCCGCGTCTACACCATCCGCGACTGACGCTCCGCACCGAAACGGACTGAAGGCCGCCGTCCACCCTCGGGCGGCGGTGTCTCATTCTGCACTCCGGATCCGGATCGCCTCGAACAGTCGCCGCAGCAGGTAGCCGCGCGCCAGCGAGACACCGACGAAGGCGAGGCCGATGGTCAGATGCTCCGCGAGCCCGGTCTCGATGCCGAACCACGGGAACACGATGATCTGCGTGGCGATGGCCAGCACATAGCCGACCACGACATTCGTCACGGCCTCGACCATAGACATGATCCGGCTCTGCTTCATCTCAGCCTCTCCGGCAGGCTTTCCAGAAACGCCCTCACGAACTCCGCCGCGAGCGGCGGCACGATCGCATTGCCGTAGCCCCGCAGCAGCCCCATGCGGCGGGGTATCCCATCAGCCAGCGGGAATGTTCCGGGCTCAACGGGCCGCCAGCGGTCGTCGCGGCAGAGGAGCCAATCCGGATCTCGCCAGACGCCGTCCGTCGCGCTGGCGCCGGCCAGGTCGGCGTCGTGGTCGACCAGCCCGCCAGCCAGACCTGTCGGCCGAGCAGCGCGTTGATCGGCACCGCCGGGCATTCCGATCCGTCCTTGTGATCCCGCGCAGAAGCCGTGGCCCAGCCCGCCTCCCTCCATGGCGACGGCGCCGAAGAACAGTCGCTGGCGGATATGCGGGGCGCCGATACCCGCAGCCGGCAGATCGGCCGCCGCGACGGCGTAAGATGCTGCTTCCAGCGCATCCGCCAGAGCGTCGAACCACGCCCAGCCAGCCGGACCCTCAGCCGCTGCGCGAGCCGCGCCGCAAACCGGTCCGAGCACTGCCGCGCTCGCGACCTGCTCGCCGAAGACGATGTTCGGCCGGCAGGCTGCGACGAGTTGCAGGAAAGCGGGGGCGAGATGGCGGTCATCGTCCTGTCCCTTGCGCTGTCCGGCGACGCTGAACGGCTGGCACGGCGGCGAGCCGGTCCAGACGGACAGATCCTCGGCCACGCCGGCGAGGCGCAGCGCGTAGGGCCAGCCGCCGATCCCGGCGAAGAAATGGCATTGCATGAAGCCGCGCAGATCGGCCGGCTCCACGTCCATGATGGAGCGCCCGTCCACCTCGCCCCTGGGCAGGAGCCCAGCGGCGATCAGCTCCCGCAACCAGGCGCAGGCGGCGGGATCGGCATCGTTGTAGTAGACGGACATCACGCGGCGGCGTCGGCCTTGTCGCCCAGCCGCTCGGCCTTCACCTGAGCGAAGCTCCGGCCCTCGCCGTCGAGGATCGCGTCCTTGCCGGTCTCGGCCTGCCAGCGCGCCACGGTGACATCGACATAGGCCGGGCTGATCTCCATCGCAAAGACCCGCCGACCGTTGGCCTCGCCTGCCATGATCTGCGAACCGGACCCCGAGAAGGGCTCGTAGCAGAGCCGGCCCCGCGCCACATGCTGGCGCATCGGGATCCCGAACGCGTCGAGCGGTTTCGGCGTCGGGTGGTCGGGCCGCTCGTCCTTGGCGAAGCTGGGCAGCGCCCATGTCGATGGGAGCGTTTCCTCGGCCACCTTCGGCGGCCGGTTCGGGCGGCGCCAGCCCATGAAGCAGGGCTCGTGCTTCCAGAGGTAATGCGACCGGGTCAGAACGCCGCGGTCCTTCACCCAGATGATCTGCTGGTGCACGAAGGCTCCCGCCTTTTCCCAGCAGGCCTCCAGCATCGCCTGGCGCCGCGAGGCGTGCCAGCAGTACCAGGCGGCGTCCTCGGTGATCGCCTCGGCCACGGCCGCCGCGATGAAGCCGTCGTAGAGCTCGGCGCCCTGCGAGCTGTCGTCCCAGGTCGTGCCGTAGGACGCCGACCAGTCCTTGTTGCGGGTCGGATGGTTCGAGCCGTCGTAATCGACGAGATACGGCGGGTCCGTCGCGAACAGCACGGCACGCTCGCCGTTCATCAGGCGGCGGACATCGTCGTGGCTGGTGCTGTCGCCGCACAGCAGCCGGTGATCGCCGAGGATCCACAGGTCGCCGGTCCGTGACGCCGGGTTGCGCGGCGGCTCGGGGATGGTCACCGGCGGCACAGAGCCCCCTGCGCCACCCTCTTCACCGCCCCCCTCGGGCACGTAGGCCAGCAGCTTGTCGAGCTCGCCATCGGAGAACCCCACCAGCGACAGGTCGAAGTCTTCGGCCAGCAACTCGTTCAACTCGGCCGACAGCAGCGCTTCGTCCCATGTCCCGAGTTCAGTCAATTTATTGTCGGCCAGACGATAGGCCCGGCGCTGCGCCTCGGTCAGATGCCCGAGCACGATGACGGGCGCTTCGGTCAGGCCAAGCTGTGTCGCGGCCCGCACGCGCCCGTGCCCCGCGATCAGCTCGCCGTCCTCGGCGACGAGGCAAGGCACCGTCCAGCCGAACTCGGCCATGCTTGCGGCAATCTTCGCGACCTGGTCCGCGCCATGCGCCTTCGCGTTCTTCGCGTAGGGCTGAAGGCGCGACAGCGGCCACGTCTCGATCGCGTCCGGGGCGAAGCTCAGCGTCATCGGCAGGTCGGTCCTTCGGATCAGGGTGGATTCCCTTGGCTTCCGGTCTCCGGGGTCCAGACTGGACTCCACGCGGGGTCCAGCGGCCACCAAGGGTGTCCAGCTTCAAAGGCTTGATTTTGCGGTGTTTCAGGCGGGTTCAGGCGGCGCTGGCTTCCGGGTGGCTTCCCAAAAAATCGGCCCTGTCGCTGGCGATGCGTCGCGCTTCGCCCGCCAGCCTACGCAAGTGCCCGGAAAGGAACCAGAAAGTCCCGGAGCGGGCCTTGGACCCCAGGTGGAACCCGGTCCGGATTCCG
>NZ_CANMEH010000042.1 GCF_947496875.1 uncultured Paracoccus sp.
GAGGCGCCGATCTTCCAGGTCGCCGATTACGGCCTGGTCGGCGACATCTTCACCGTCCTGCCGGAACTCACCGAGAAGATCTGAGGCACCTTATTCCGGCATGGGCACGCCACCCGGCGGCGCTCATGCCGCGCTCGTTCGCGACCCGAGCGTGCCGCGATCCGCCTGTAGCCGATCAACCCCGTTCGCAGCGCGTACAGCCCGCTTGCAGGCATTCTGTCGCAATAACCAGAGGTGAAAACACATGGGCCTTTTCGGCATCCTGCTCTCCCTCTCGGCCTTCTGATGTATCTCGCCTATCGCGGCATAACCGTGCTGCTCCTGGCCCCCGCTCTGGCAATGCTGGCGGTGCTGATGTCGGGGGAGCTGCCGGTTCTGGCGACCTATACCCAGGTCTTCATGAAGTCCCTCGGAAACTTCGTCACCGTGTTCTTTCCGCTGTTCCTGCTGGGCGCAATCTTCGGGAAGGTGATGGCCGACAGCGGGTCGGCTCGCATCATCGCCGAACGCATCGTGTTGTCGCTCGGCGCGAAGCGCGCCATGCTTTCCGTGGTGCTGGCCTGCACTGTGCTGGCTTATGGGGGCGTGTCGGTCTTCGTCGTTGCTTTCGCGATTTACCCGATCGCGAACGCCCTGTTCCACAAGGCGGATATCCCGAAGCGCCTGCTCCCCGGGGCGATCGCGTTGGGGGGGTTACCTACGCGATGACGGCGCTTCCCGGAAACCCGCAGATCCAGAACGCCATTCCGATCCCCTATTTCGGGACCAACGTCTTCGCGGCACCGCTGCTGGGGCTGTTCTCGGCCGGTCTCATGCTTGGACTGGGATGTTGTGGCTGAACCGCCGGGCGGCCGCGGCGGCCGCCAATGGGTATGGCAATCACCCGATGACCAGCGATGAGGCGATGCGCCACGAGGGGCACGAACTGCCGCCGTTCTCCATCGCCATCCTGCCGATCGTGGCGGTGATCGTTCTGAACGTGCTGTTCACCTATGTCATCCTGCCGGGCCTCGACACGTCCTACCTTGCGGAGGAGGCTTACGGCGGAACCTCGATCGAGAAGGTGGCGGGTATCTGGGCGATCATCGTTTCGCTGGTGATCTCGATTCTGCTGACGCTCGCCTTGAACTGGCGCCGCTTCTCCAACCCTGTGGAAACCTTCAACTCGGGGACGATGGGCTCACTGCTGCCGATCTTCAATGCCGGCTCGGAGGTCGGCTATGGCCCCTTCATTGCATCGCTGCCGGCCTTTGCCTTGGTCCGAGACGCTGTGCTGGACGCGTTTCCCACCAACCCGCTGGCGTCTCTGGCGCTGGCGGCCAACGCTCTGGCGGGGATCACAGGTTCGGCCTCCGGCGGGCTGTCGATTGCCCTCGCCACACTCGGCGAGCAGTTCGCCGCAATTGGACGCGACCAGGGCATCAGCCTGGAACTGATGCACAGGGTCGCGACGCTCGCGTCGGGCGGATTGGATACGCTCCCCCATAACGGCGCGGTCATCACCCTGCTGGCAATCACCGGCCTCAACCACAAGAAAAGCTATCCCAACATCTTCGTGGTGGCAGTCGCCAGTCGCCATTCCGGTCCTGGCCACGATCGCCGGGATCGTGCTGGGTACGATGGTGCTTTGAGAGGGTGCCCGGATGACGGGGCTGCATCTCGGCCGCTCAGGCATTTGGCCAAACCATACCGATGGTCAAAACAGTCGACAGGCCCGCGGCTCGCGCGTAGTATGATTACGTAAATACATTGCTTTATATTCGACGGAGGAGACCAGATGAAGGCCGTCATGCTGCACCAGCGGGGGATCGCGGGACCGCGGCTCATGCAAGTCGATGTGCCGACCCGGGCGGCGGGCAACGTCCTGGTCCGGATGCTGGCCGCCTCGGTGAACCGCGTCGATCTCTACATGCGCGACTCGGGGGCGGGCATCTCCCACGAATTGCCGCTGATCATGGGTGTCGACGGCGTGGGCGAGGTGCTGGAGGCAGATGAGTCGTCGCGGCTGCAGCCTGGCGATCGCGTCATCCTCTATCCCTATAATTTCTGCGGCCACTGCCGCTACTGTCTCGCCGGCGACCAGCCGCTCTGCCTGCGGGCGCGGATCTTCGGCGAACATGTGGATGGCACCTTTGCCGAGTTCATGTCGGTGCCGGACCGGGCGCTGGTGCGCCTGTCCGCCGCAGCCGACGTCCGGCAGGCAGCTACCCTTGGCGTGGCCTATCTGACGGCATGGCGGATGGTGCTGGGCAAGGCGCCGACCGGCCCGGGGCAGACCGTGTTCATCCAGGGCGCCGGGGGTGGCGTGGCCTATGCCGCGATGCAGCTGGCCCGGATGGCCGGGGCGCGGGTGATCGTCTCCACCTCGGGCGAGGAGAAGCTGGCGCATTTCCGCAGCCTCGGGGTGGAGGTGGTGGATTACCGTGACCGCGACCTGGTCCGGACGGTGCTGGAGCTGACGGATGGCGGTGCCGATCTGGTTGTCGACAATGTGGGTGAAAAGACCTGGCCCAGTTCGCTGCGCGTAATGGCGCGAGGCGGGCATCTGACCACCTGCGGCGCCACGACCGGCGCGCATCCATCGGCGGACATCCAGCGGCTGTTCGTGCGTCAGCTGTCGGTGCACGGCTCGACGATGGGCAGCCTCGAGGAGTTCCGCCGCCTGGTCCAGGCCTTCGAATCCGGTGGCTTCGTCCCGCCCATCGACAGCGTCTATCCGCTGCAGGAGACCCCTGCCGCGTTTGCGCGGCTGGACGACGCCGATCGCCTGGGCAAGATCGTCATCACCATCGCCGAACCACAGCGCACCGAGGCAGCCGCATGACCGCCCAGAGCATCCTTTCCCGGCGCGACGGCGCCGTCGGGATCATCACCCTGAACCGGCCCGAGGCGCTGAATGCCTTGAACCGGCAGATCACCACCGAGCTGTCGCAGGCGGTCGACGAGATGGAGCGGGATGGCGAGATCAATGTCATCGTCCTGACGGGATCGGACAAGGCGTTTGCCGCAGGCGCCGACATCAACGAGATTCGCGACAAGAGCTTCATCGATGTCTTCGACGAGCAGTTCATCACCGCGACATGGGAACGCATCGCCCAGTGCCGCAAGCCGACGATCGCCGCGGTCTCCGGTTACGCGATCGGCGGCGGGTTTGAACTCGCCCTGATGTGCGACATCATCGTCGCGGCGGAATGCGCGCGCTTTGCCCTGCCCGAAACGAAGATCGGCATCATCCCCGGGGCGGGCGGCACGCAGCGGCTGACACGGGTGGCGGGCAAGGCGCTCGCGATGGACATGATCCTGACCGGCCGCCGCCTGACCGCCGACGAGGCCCGCGCTAATGGGTTAATCAGCAGGGTGGTGCCGGACGGGGAACATCTTAGCACCGCGCTTGCGATCGCGCATGAGATCGCCCAGTCATCGCGTCCGATCGTGATGATCGCGAAGGAGGCCGTCAACAAAGCCTTCGAAACCCATCTCGCCGAAGGCATCCACCTCGAACGACGGCTGCTCTATTCGACCTTCGCAGTGGATGACCGACGCGAAGGCATGACCGCGTTCGGTGAAAAGCGGAAGCCCAATTTCCGCAACCGCTGAGATATGGCGCGTGCATTGTCGCCTCGGGGGCAGGTTGTCGGCCGGGCTCACCCGGTCGGTGCACCGGACTGTCGCCTCCTCAGCCATGCAGGCGGAGATGGGGCTGAAGCGCCGCCCGCAGCCAGTCGGGCAGCGGCTGCTTTTCTCCCTCTCGGGACGTGATGACACTCACGCTGTCGACCGTGAAACAGCGCCGGTCCCCCTGCCACCCGATCGTACGGAGCCCGACCGACGTGCGGCCGACCCGCGACACCTGGATCGTGAAGTGAAGATCCGCGCCGCCCCGCACGGGCGACGCGAAATCGGCCTCGAGATGGACGAAGGGCATGCCCATGCCCATCTCGGCGCTCATGGCGAACCAGCCTCGCCCGCCGGTCACGTCGGACATGAACCGGTCAAGCGCTCGCAGCGCCGCATTCAGAAGCGCCCCGGTGTAGGCGATCCCGTGCGGATCGCAGTCGCCAAAACCCATGTGGTAGATGTAGCGATAGGCTTCCGCGTCGGGCTCCATCAGACTACGCAGACCTTTCAGTTCTGGCGGGACGGTGAAGATGTCACCAGTTCGAGGAGACCCTTCTTGAGGATCTTGCCGGTCGGCCCCAGCGGGAAGCTGTCGAAGAACTGCACCCGGCGCGGCACCTTGTAGGATGACAGCCGCTCCTTGCAGAAGGCCATCAGCATGTGCTCGGAGACCTCGGACTCCGGCCGGAGAGTGATGCACGCCACGGCGAGCTCACCCTTCGTCTCGTCCGGCACGCCGATCACCGAGGCAAGACTGACCGCGGGATGGGACGCAAGAACAGCCTCGACCTCTGCCGGGAAGATGTTCGAGCCGCCCGTTATGATGACGTCCTTCTTGCGATCGACGACGAACAGGAACCCGTCCTCGTCCAGCCGTCCGATATCCCCGCTTCGCCATCCTTCGGGCGTGAAGGCGGCGGCGGTCGCCTCGGGATCCTGCCAGTAGCCGGCACCGACCAGATCGCCTGACACGCAGATCTCGCCAAGGCTTCCGGCAGGCACCGGATTGCCGTCGTCGTCCAGGATCGAGATCGTCGCGCTGCCGATCGCCGTACCGACAGAGCCCATCTTTCGTGGCCCGGTCGGCGCCTCTGTCGTGCAGATGCCGCACAGTTCGCTGGCGCCATAGCCGTTCACCAGCGGCACCCCGAACGTCGCCTCGAATCGCGTCAGCAGCTCGGGCGGAAGCGGCGCGCCGCCTGCCATGCACAGCTTCAGATCATCCAGCCGATGCCGCTCCGGATCGTGGCTGTCCAGGAGATAGGCGAACATGGTGGGCGTGCCGGCGAAAAACGTCGCGCGATGCTCGGTCATCAGCGACAGCACCTCGGCGGCATCCCATTTCTTGATGAGGATCAGGGTTCCGGCGGCATAGAGGCACCCGTTGAGCATCACCGTGGCACCGAAGTTGTTGAACATCGGCACCACGCACATGAAGCGTTCCTGCTGCCAGCGCAGCTTCTGGTGCGAATGCGTATCACGGATCGCATGATAGATGGCGCGATGCGTCTGCATGGCTCCCTTGGGCAATCCCGTGGTGCCCGAGGTGAAGAAGATCGCGGCCACGTCTTCGGGGTCGACCGGCACCGGCTCGAACACATCCGGCCACTTGGGCAACTCGGCCTCGAGGGCGGTCGCCCATTCCGGCGCCTCGTTCCCGATGACGAGAATATGGTTCAGGTCAGGCAGGGACCCGCGGACCGCATCGACAACCCCGAGGGTCTCGGCCAGGCAGACCAGCACCGGCATCCGGGTGCTTTGCCCCAGCCGCTCGAACTCCGACGACTTGTAGGCGGCGCTGATCGGCACGGCGATGGCTCCGATCTTCTGACAGGCGTGATAGCCGACCGCGACGTCGGGCGTGCTGTGCACATAGAGGCCCACGGGCGTTCCCTTCCGAACGCCGAGGCTGCTCAGCAGGGCGGCCAGCCGCGCGGCCCGGCGATTGAACTCCGCATAGGTGGTGGTCTTCCCTTCGAAGATGATGAACGGCTTGTCCGGAAACCACCGCGCGGTCGTCTCGAGCATCATCCCAAGGGTCTGCATCAATCGTCTCCCCAAAACGCTGGCCTGCAATCCCCCGGCGCGACGTGCGCCGGGGAACTGGGGCGATTCTACTGCACCAGGGGGCAGTCGCTGTCGGCCAGCGGGCGGAAAGCCTCGCTCGCGGGGATTGTCGCAAGCGTCTCGTAGACGTCCCATTCGCCGGTCGAGTCTTCCGGCGATTTCACGCGGAACAGGTACATGTCGTGCACGGCGCGCCCGTCGACGCGGACCTCGCCCTGGCCGAACAGGGGATCGTCGATGGGCATTTCCTTCATCTTGGCCATGACCGCGTCCGCGTCCTTGGTGCCGGCAGCTTCGACGGCCTTCAGGTAATGCATGATCGAGGAATAGACCCCCGCATGGACCTGTGTCGGCATCTTGCCTTCATGGAGCGCACCGAAGCGCTCGGACCAGGCCCGGCTCTCGTCGTTCTGATCCCAGTAGAAGGCTTCCGTCAGAACCAGCCCCTGTGCAGTCTGGAGACCGAGCGAATGGACGTCGGAGATGAACGCGACCAGGGCCGCCAGCGACTGTCCGCTCTGCGTGATCCCGAACTCCGACGCCTGTTTGACGGCATTGATCATGTCGCCGCCGCCATTTGCCAGCCCGATCACCTTGGCGCCGGACGACTGCGCCTGCAGCAGGAAGGATGCGAAGTCGTTGGTCCCGAGCGGGTGCCTGGCCGAGCCGAGCACCTGGCCGCCGGTCGCCTCGACGACCGCCGATGTATCCTGCTCCATCGCGTGGCCGAACGCATAGTCGGCCGAGATGAAGAACCAGGTGTCGCCGCCCTGCTGCACCATGGCACGTCCCGTGCCGTTGGCGAGCGCCCAGGTGTCATAGGTCCAGTGGATGGCGTTGGGGGAGCATTCGGCGCCGGTCAGCTCCGCCGTGCCTGCCCCTGAATTGAGATGGATCCTGCCCTTGTCCTCGACGATGTCGCTGACCGCCAGGGCGATGGCCGACCCGGGAACATCCGCGATGACATCGACATCCTCCTGGTCGATCCACGACCGTGCGATGCTGCTGCCCACGTCGGGCTTATTCTGATGGTCAGCCGACAGGATCTCGACGCTGATCCCCTTCGATGCGCCGTCGAAATCCTCGACCGCAAGCTGCGCCGCAACGACAGACCCGACGCCGGAAAGATCAGAATAGATTCCGGATTGATCGTTCAGCACCCCGATCTTGACGCTGATATCCTGTGCCAGACTCGGGGTGGCCCCGAGCAGAACACCAGCCACAAACACCATATTTCCAGTTCTCGCAGGCAATTCACATCCTCCCCGATGCAACCGCATTCCCGTGCTTGAGTCGGACGACCCAATACCTCTCCACCCTAGACAGGGGGCAGGTATGTGTCAACATGTTTATGCTTTTTTGGCCTGATCCCGTGCGAGCCGATGTTCACCCCCCTTTGATCCCGCCGACGCGTGAAGCGGATCCGACCGCAAAGATCGTCGCCGGCATGGCCGGAACCGCACCGGTGCGAGCGAGCGGCACCGCCGTTCGGGCCCACCCAGTTGCCATGGATACTGCGCGCACATCTGACCGAGGCGCAGTCGCTGCCTCGTTATCGGTCGGCTTCTCGGACGAAGAGCTAGGGAAGCTGCTGGGCAGGGGGGTGCAGACGTTCAGCGCGATCCGGCTCAGAGCGAACGGCGCGAGGCCATGCCGCCGTCGACGGTGACGATCGTGCCGGACAGGTAGGCCGCTTTCCCCGACGCAACGAAGGCGATCAGGTCGGCCACCTCGCCGGCCTGCGCCGGGCGCCCCGCCGGGTAGCGGTCGAAGAACCGGCGGTACTCGCTGGCCGCACCATAGGTTTCCTCTGCGCGGGCCCCGAGCAGGTTGCGCAGCCGCTCGGTCTCGACGGCGCCCGGGTTGATGCCGATGACGCGCACCCCCAGGTCCAGGCTTCGTCCGCCGACCGCACGGGTGAAGGCCATCAGCGCCGCGTTCCCCGTCGAGCCGCACACGTAATCGAAATCCGGGCTCTCCCCCGCGCTGCCGATGACATTGACGATGACCCCGCCGCCGGCGTCGGACATGGCCTTGAGGAAGTGCCTAGCGAGGGCGATGTAGCCGAAGACCTTCAGCTCCCAGGCTTTGCGCCAGGTGTCCATCGAGATGTCGAGCAGGTTCCCCGCAGGAATGGC
>NZ_CANMEH010000043.1 GCF_947496875.1 uncultured Paracoccus sp.
GCCTTCGCCAGGAGAACCGGGCGGCGCTGTCAGATCGCGGTCGAGCACGGAAAGTTGGACGAGCCCGTCGAGGAGCCGCAGCGCCTCGTTGTGGGTGACGTGCTTCTGGGCCTGCGCCGCCAGGATGTAGGGAAGCAGGAGATGGGTCGTGGCGTCGGACATGGGATGGCCTTCAGAATGTCAGCGTGACGGTCTTGGGCGCGCCCCGCCCGACGAGGGCGGAGAGCTGGTAGATGCGGATGGTGACGCTGTCGCCCGGGCCGAGCGGCGCGCCCCAGTCGGCAGTCTGCTGGGCGGCGGTGTAGACCGCGCTGGGGGTGGCGGTGCTCAGCACCCGCTTCACGGTGGCGCCGTCGAGAATCTCGACCTCGTAGGCCTCGATCTCCTCGCCGAGTGGCACCTCCAGCCCGCTCTAGCTGTCGGCGGCGAGCGCGCGCGACCGGCGCGTCCAGCGGATGGTCAGGCCCCCGGCAGTGCGCGGCCTGCGCCACGGCTGCTCGACGTGGGCGACCGAGAACGGCCGCAGCCCGACGCCCACCGGCGTGAAGGCCTGCGCCACATAGGTCTCGTCGTTGACCGGGCGGCTCGCCGGACCGATGCGCCAGTTCCATGGGATGCCGAGATCGGCCTCGGCGATGGGCAGTGACGCAAGTGCGGTGTCCAGCACGACGACCCGCGCGCCAGCGGGCACCGGATTGCCCATGGCGCCCTCAGTGCCGCGCTGGCCACGCAGGAGCCGGGTCAGACGATATCGACCCGGCGCCAGCAGCTCGGCCGCGCCCGCCTGCACGATCTCCCAAGTGCCCGGTGCGGTTTCCAACGCAAGCGCATTGGCCCCTCCGAACAGGGTCAGGTCGGTGACGCTTTCCAGCGTGCCGGTCAGCAGGTCGACCACCAACGCATTGCCGAGGTCGAAGCGCGAGGTGGGCCCCGCGTAGAAATCCGAGACCAGTGTACCGATCCGGGCGCGGCTGCCGAAGGTCGTCAGCAGCTCGAAGCCATCGGTCGCGGGGCCGCGGAACACCGCGATCTCGCCCGGCCACGGCATGGCATGCGCCGCGACAAACGGCCGATGTGCGGGCTGGTCCTCGGTCAGCTGCGGCAGGTCCATCAGCACCGCATCCGGCGCGCCGAACACCACCGCCCGCGTCAGCGACGCCGCGCGAGGATTGCCGGGCGGCAGATCGTAGGTCGCCCGGTCCTGGCGGACCGCGTCGATGCCGCGCGCCTCGGCGTCGGCGATGGAGACGAGCCGCAGATCGACCAGCCGCCCGTCATGGGCGAGCCGGATCGCGTCGGCCGAATCGAGCGCGAGCCGCGAGGGCGGCAGACGGAACGCCGCCGTCTCGCGCCCCACCCACGCCTCCATCAACGCGCGGCGGCAGCGCCGCTCGGCCTCCTCGGGCGGGACCGCCATGGGGAAGGACTCGGATGCGATCCGCGTCGTGTCCACGGTGATGCGCCGCGCCTCTACGAGGGCGGCGTCATAATCCTCGTCGGCACGGGCGATCTGCCACTTCAGCGCCTGCGGCAGCTCGGTCTCCTGGCCGCGGGTCAGTTCCAGCAGGTCGCCCTCGCGGGGGGCGACCAGATCGTCGGGCGCAAGCGTGGCGACGGAGGCCCGGCCGCGCATGACGAAGCGGATCACGCCTTCGGTCTCGACCGCGTCGAAGCCGAAGTGGCGCGACAGCGTGGTGATCGAGGCGCGCGGGCTTTCGAGCGCCGTGATCGCGTAGCCCTCGACCGCGCCCCAAAGCCCGGTGACGTCGATCCGCGCCTCGGGCAGGCCGGCGCGCAGGCAGAGGTGCCGCACGAGCGCGGCCAGCGACACCGCACCCAGCCGTCCCGTCAGCCAATGCCCGAGCCGCCAGTTCGCGCCGTCAGTCCAGACGTCGGTCAGCGCCGGGAAGAACGGATACGGCCGCGCGTCCCAGGTCCAGGCGGCGCATTCAGGGACGTGCACCATCCGACCGCCGTAGACCGAGGAGACCGGGTTGTTCGCCGGGACGCCCCACCAGAGATACGTGGCCTCGAGATAGGCGCGCTGGATCGCGTCATCGCGCCAGCCCCGCGAGAAATGCGGCGTGAAGCTCTCCGACGACTTCGGGTCGAAGAAGACGTTGGGCTGGTTCGTCCCTCGGTCGATGGCGGGACAGCCAAGCTCGGTGAACCAGATCGGCTTGGACTGCGGCACCCACGCCGTCGGTGTGCCGCTCTCCACTCCATCGGGGCGGTCGTAATGCGGGTTCGACCACCAGGCGCGCAGATCCTTGTAGCGGAAGACCCACGGCTTGCTGGCGGTACCGTCGGTGATCGGGGTGCGCACCTGCGCGGAGCGGTCCGCTGCGCTGGCGTAGAACCAGTCGAAGCCTTCGCCGCCCGCGATGTTTTCCTGCAGATAGGCGCGGTCATAGATCGCGGGCCAGCCCTCGGCCGCGTCGGCATGCTCGAAGCCATCCCGCCAGTCGGAGAGCGGCATGTAGTTGTCGATGCCGACGAAGTCGGTCTCCGGATCGGCCCAGAGCGGATCGAGGTGGAAGAACACGTCGCCGCTGCCGTCGTTGGGCTGATGCCCGAAATACTCCGACCAGTCCGCCGCGTATCCGATCTTCGTCCCGGACCCGAGGATCGAGCGAACATCCGCGAGCAGGTCCCGATAGGCCTGCACCGCCGGATAGGTGCTGGCGTCCGAGCGGATCGTCGTCAGCCCCGGCATCTCCGTGCCGATCAGGAAGGCATCGACGCCGCCCGCCGCCGCGCAGAGATGGGCGTAGTGCAGCACCATGCGGCGGAGGCCCCAGTCGCCAGGCGTGCCGGTCCACGAAACCGACTGACCCGAGACGCTGAAACTGGCGGGCGTCCCCGCGCCGAACAGCGCCGCGACCTGCGCAGCCGCCGTGGCAGTCTTGTCCACCGATCCTGCGAACCCCGCCGCCGGAGAACAGGTGATCCGCCCACGCCAGGGGAACGCGGGCTGACCGGTCTCCGCGGCATTGTCGGAATACGGGTTCGGCAGGCTGTTGCCGGGCGGCACGTCCATCAGGATGAACGGATAGAAGGTGACCCGCAGTCCGCGCGCCTTCATCTCCTGGATCGCCTGCACCACGGCGAAGTCGGACGGCGTGCCGCCATAGACCGGCCGATCCTGGTCGTCGCGGCTGACGAGGAAGGCACTGGCGCGGCTCACGCCATTCACCGACCAGCTGGCGGGCGTGGTCGACTTGGCCGACACCTCGACGCCCGGCCGCACCTTGCACGATCCCGCGCGCAGATCGTCTCCGAACCAGGCGACGACGAGGCTGACGCTCTCGACCGCAGGCGCCATGGCCTGCAGCCGGTCGAGCGCCTCCACCATGTCGGTGGAGTCTGCCAGCGCGTTCAGGTTCTCAGGGATCTGCGCGCCGCCGTGGGTCTTGCGGATGGCCTGCGTCGCGTAGGTGAACTCGCCTGAGGCCGGGATCATGGTGACGGCGCGTGTCAGCCCCTCAGCGGTGTCGGGGTCGGCCAGCGGGCGGAACACCTCGAAGGACAGCTGCGGCAGGCGGTTGCCGTAGGTGGAGAGCGCCAGTTCCTCGAAGACGACATAGGCCGTCCCGCGATAGGCGGGGGTGTTGGCCGCGCCCATCTTCGCGGCGATGAACGGATCGGCGGTCTGCGTCTCGTCGCCCGGATACCAGCGCCAGGTGACGCCGGAGAGGTCCATCGGTTTGCCGTCGGCCCAGATGCGCCCGATGCCGGTGATCGGGCCCTCGCACAATGCGACCGCGAAGCTGGCGTAGTAGAGATACTCGGTGGTCTTGACCTTGCCGCCCCCGCCGCCCTTGCCGCCGCCTTGGGTGGTGGTTTTGGTCTCCTCGCGGAAATCGGTCGCCCAGATGATGTTGCCACCCATGCGCATACGACCGTAGAGCCGCGGGATCACCGCGCCTTCGGTGGCCGAGGTGATGCGCAGCGTGTCGAGCCGCGCACCCTCGATGCGCTGCGTCGGCGCCAGCGACGAGATGATCCAGCTGTCGACCACCGAGCCGATGGTGGAACCGATGAAGCCGCCGATGGTCGCGGCGCTGACGCCGAGGATCGCGCCGCCGATGCTGCCGCCAATGGCGGCGCCGGCCGCGCCGAGAACGAGGGTGGCCATGTGTGAAACTCAGCGTTGCGGGAACAGGAAGGCGAAGGCGATGCGCCGCCGCCAGGGTTGCGTGAGCGGTTCCTCGATCACGCCGAGCCGCTCGTAGGCGTGGAGGAAGGTGTCGGGACCGGTGAGGATCCCGACATGCTTGGCGATGGCGCGCGGCTTCATGCGGAAGAGGACCAGCGCGCCGGGATCGGCGTTAGCAGGTGCAATTTCCGGCATCATGCGCCGCGCGCCCTCGGCCAACACCTCGCGCGGCCCGGTCTCGCCCCAGTCGCGGCTGTAGGCCGGGATCGGGAACGGCTCGGGGCCGACGACTTCGCGCCAGACGCCCCGGGCCAGCCCAAGGCAGTCGCAGCCGACACCCCGAAGGCTAGCCTGATCGTGGTAGGGCGTGCCGAGCCAGGCCTGCGCAATGGCGATGACGCGCGTGGGATCGGCGGAGGTCACAGCACGCCTCCCTCGTGCCCACCGTCCTTGGTGGCGTAGCGAAGTACGGCGTCCTGACCAGGGATGTGCGGGAAGCCGCGAAAGTTGGCGGTGTTCGCGAACTTCGCCCCGCAGGTTTCCATCCGTTTGTCGCAGCCCGCACGGATGGTGAAGCCGTCGTCCTCGGCGATGGCACGGACCGGCGCCTCGAGCAGGGTCAGCACAGCGATGCCGTCCGTGACGTCGTGGCCCAGCACCTCGGTGCGCCGCCCCGCGTTCGCGCCGCTCGTCCAGTCCAGCGTGCCGAAAGTGAACCAGCCGGCCTCGAACCCGCCGAGCCCCGAGGCGGTGAAGGCACGGTCACGCAGGAGATCGATGACGGCGCCCGCCCCCTTGAAGACGGGGTCATTCACATCGACGCCGCAGCGCGCATCGCCAAGCGCGGCGTCACAGGTCGCCTGGAAGGTCCGCCCGACTGTCTGGCCCAGCACATGGGCGAGCGAGCGGACTTCGGCGACGAAGGCCAGCCGCCCGCGCCGGATCTGCCCGATGGCGCCCCGGCGCATGAGGACGCGCTGGCTCGGATCGGCCCAGTTCACACGCCAGACCTCGACCTCGGCGTTGTCCCAACGACCGTCGAGGATGTCGGTCTCGGTGATCCGGTCCGATGTCAGCACGCCCTCGGCATCCTGCGCATCGACCGAGAGGTCCGAGCCCGAGCGGACCTCGGACGCCGTGAGCCCACTCGCCGGCTCGAAATCCGTCCAGTCGAAGCTCAGCGTCCGGTCGTGATCGGTGAAGCCGAAGGTGACGCCATCGGCGCGCGTGATGCGCCAGCACCAGGCGAGCGTGGTCGTGCCCTCGTCGAGATGGGCCTGCAGGGCGGGAGCGAGGGTCTTCATCGGCAGGTTCCCGTCATGCGGTCGTCGAGATCTGCGATCCAGTCGGCCCACGCCTGTGGCACCGTCCCGACAGTCTGGGCAGCAGGTCGGCCTAGCCGCGCCTCGGCGTAGGAGGCGCACCCGGCATCACCAGCGCCCATCGTTGCGGCGCAGCCGGTCAGCGGGATCGCCAGCGCCGCGACCGTCGCGAACCGCATCCCGCCCGCGCCCGATACGCTTGTTCCTGTCTTCCATCGCATCGCGTTCGGCCTCCAGTTTGCCCGCTCGTTCCCCTTCCACTCGGCCCCAGACCCGGCCGAGGACGACGCCCCCGACCGCGCCGAAAGCTGCGACCAGCCAGATCAGGAGATCAGCCATCGTCCCGCTCCCCGCGGGCTGCGGCCACGCAAAGGGCGACGACGAAGACCCCGAGGCAGCCGCCCACGACCAGACCGGCGAGGAACTCAAGCATCGCCGTGGAACCCGCGCTCGATCCGGTCGCGCAGGCCGATCAGGCCCAGACCGAGGAACATGAGCCCTGCGGGCGAGGCATCGCCAGAGCCGGCGAGCAGCGCGACGAGGCGGGAAAGCTCGCTCAGCGGCCCAGTCGCGGGCAGCGCGAGGGAGGCGATGCCGGTGAGAATGGCGAGCAGTCCCGCCCACCAGGTGAGCGAGTTGGGACGAACGTAGCGCATGGGGATCAGGCCCTCCGGATCAGGGTGGAGAAGAAGGCGGCCAGCCGGGCGAGCCAGCCGGTCGGTGCGTTTGGTGCAGGCTTGAGGACCGGAGGCGTCGGCGACGGCCCGCGAGCCAAGGCCAGAGCCTCATCCTCGGTCAGGCGACGGACCGGTCGCGAGAAGTCCACCCGGCCCGTGCGATCCACGGACCAGACCGGGATCGTGCCGCCGGGATAGCGGCCATGCCGGAACAGATCGCTCTCGGCCTCCCGGCGGGGGACGATGGAGGCCGGTCGCCGCCAGTTCAGAAACGCGTTGCCGGCTGCAACGCGATTGCCGGCATTGAGGTGGCGGGTCAGCGCTGCCTTGGCGATGCCGACGGTGTTGTAGTGGAAGCTGACCAGCGCATCGAACTCGTGCGGCTTGAGCGGCACCTTCACCGCGCGCATCACGGCGGCCTCGTAGCGCGCGAGGTCGGCCCGGAAGACCCGGAACACCTCACGGATCCCGGCATCGAGATCGCCGGGCATGCCGCGGGCCATGGTCGCCGGATCGGGCGGCCCGGCCGCGGCCGTGTGGCCGATGCCGAAGGTCCAGACCTGTTTCACATCGAGATAGGGTCCGGGCACGATGCCTTCGTGCCGGACGAGGGCCAGGAGGCCCCGGTCGGTCATGTGCATGGGATTACCGGAGAAGCGAGAGGACCAGGATCAGCGCGGCGACGGCGAGGCCGATGCGCAGACGGTGGGCAAAGGCCTGTCGGGCATCCGTGGGATCGCAGCGGAGGGAGCGCGCGAGGCGGATGAGTTCATTCATCGCCGCCGCCTTCGTTGGCACGGCGCAGGCGGGCGAGCAGCATCTCGATGAAGGCCGGCCCGAAGACGCCGACGAGATAGGCGGCGGACCCTGCAGCACCGCCTGCCGGGATTGCCTCGGGCGGCAGGCTGAGCCAGGCGGTGATCACGGCCATGGAGAGGCTGCCCATCCCGGCTGCGATCAGCCCGCCGAGCAGAATGTGCCGCAGCGCATCGCGCAGCCGCATCTTCGTGGTCAGCGCGTTGGTCGCGCCGCCGAGCGCGCCCCAGGCAGCGAGGATCACTGCGGTGGACGTGGCGAGTTCTTTCAGAACCGCAGCTATGAAGCGGGATTCGTCGTTCATCGCCGGATCTCCAGAAGCGGAATGGAGGTGATCGAACCGAGCCGCTCGAGGTCGAGCGTCACGTCGAGCTCGTCGGTGTCGAAGCGGACCGGCACGTCGAA
>NZ_CANMEH010000044.1 GCF_947496875.1 uncultured Paracoccus sp.
ATCTTGATCTCGCCACCGGCCTGACCCGCCATCGAGCCGGAGGCATCGAGCGCGACCACCGCGCGCAGCCAACCGGGTTCCTCGTCCTCCGGCCCCTGCGCCAAGGCCCCAGGACCATCGACTAGGTCAAGCTCCGGAAAGCAGCCCTCGACTTGCGATGGGTGCTGGTGCCGGAAATGCTGGTAGATATGCTCGGCCGTGGCGTCCTTTGACAGAACAGTGTCGGCCCGCCCATGAAGGGGCGATGACATCGCAAGGCTGCCGGCAATCAGGCCGAGTATGCGGGAAGTCCTCTGCATGCCTGCTTCCATAGGTCGGATCCGCAGCAGGGTGCAAGCTGGCCCCGGTCCCTTGAGAGGCTCGGGCGAGCTTGGATTGCAGCCCGTCGCGCTCCGGCGCACTGGAGAAGATCACCGGAAGAGCTGACCTCGAGCTTGCGGGAACCATCAGGCGCGGCGCAGGCTTTGGCATCACACGAGCGGGCGAGGCCCGCCGCGCTCAGGAGCCTGCCTTGCCCGACTATCTGGCCACGGTTCTGTCCATCAAAATCGGTCTGCCGCTGCTGGCCAGCCTGATCACCGGGATGCTGATCGGCATTGACCGCGAGGTGCAGGGCAAACCACCAAAGGAGAGGCAAGATGCGTCTCGAGCTTATCCATGACGGGTTCCAGATCGATGCCGTTGACCTCGGACCGCTGTTTGGCGTGCCGACGGAAGAGGTGCAGTCCCTGATGCTCGAGGGCCGCATCGCCAGCCTGTGCGAAGCAGGCCAAGGCGAGGATCAGGGCCGCCATCGGATCACGTTCCGATACGGGGACACTCGCGTCCGGCTGACCATCAACGACACGGGCGACGTTCTGTTGCGCACGCGGACAACGGTCGCGCCGCATCTCGAAGCCACGCGCGATTACGGCGAGGGACAGTCTGGCGAAACATCCAGAACTGACCCGTCAGAAGCCGCGATGGGCAACCGGTCAGCCGCTTTGACACGCCACATCGAAGAGCGTTTCCATCCCCGTCATCGTCGGAGACTCGTTGAACTGCAGAAACTAGCTGAAATGGTCGAAGACCTCCACGAAGGCGATGAGGGCGTCCCCGCCGGCATCCCCGGAGTCCTTTGTCGAGTTGCCGAAGTGCTCGATGCACATCTGCGCATGACCGAACGCGTCGTCTTCCCGGCGATACGCGCGGATGCTGCATCCGGCCTCGGACCTCTGATCGACATGCTGCGTGGCAACCACGACCGTCTGAACAGCGATTGCCTGCGGATCAGCGAGATCACGGGGGATTTCGTGCTGCCGAAAGCTGCATGCACGAGCTGGGCAACTTTCTATGCCCGACTCGATGAATTTACCGCCGATCTCCAGGAACACATGCGACTGGAGAACGACGTGCTTTTTCCGCAATTCGAGTCAGGAGGCATGGCACATGGCTGATCTTCACTTCCCACGGGCAACCCGCGCCCATGCCGAGCGGCGCCACGCCCTCGCTCCGGAGGCCGATGACGCGTTCCGCGCATTCTCCAAAACAGTCTTCGCCGAGGGCGCGCTCGATTCGCGCACCAAGCAGATCATTGCTGTTGCCGTCGCCCACGTCACGCAATGCCCCTGGTGCATCGAGAACCATGTGAAGGGTGCCCAGCGTGCAGGTGCGACGCCAGAGGAGATCATGGAGGCGATCTGGGTTGCGGCCGAGATGCGAGCGGGCGCGGCCTTCGCCCATTCGCTCAAGGCGCTGGACGTCATGGATGACGACGCCTCGAAGTGACGAACGCGCCCGACATCAACCTCTCACGGGTCCATGACGATCACGTAGGGACGCAGGGCGCACGGTTGCTGGTCGATCGTGTCTGGCCGCGCGGGATCAGCAAGGGCGATCTCGAACTCGATGCCTGGATAAAGGAGGTCGCCCCTAGCAACGAACTGCGCAAGTGGTTCGGCCACGACCCCGACCGGTGGGATGAGTTCCGGCGCCGCTATCGGGCCGAACTGGACGACAACGAAGAGGCCGTGGTGCGCTGCCTCGACTGGTGCCGGCAAGGTCCCGTCGTCTTGCTGTACGGCGCAAAGGACCGCAACCACAACCAGGCCGTGGTGCTGCGGGATTATCTGCGCGCGAGACGCACGGGGGAGGACGCAGCATGACAGATGGCTTGTATCGCGCGCTCCCCCCGCTGTGCTTTTTCTTGGCCGCTACGTGCCCATCCTGCAGGCTGGCATGACATCCTGATGGACGCGATCGTGACCGAAGCAGGCCCGCAGTATATCAGGAAATAATGAGAGCAGTCACAGCCGAACAGATGCAGGCCCAGAGCGGACCTGCGATCTTCAACGCCGGTTTCCGCCCGTGTTTTCTGGGTGCCGCCGTCCTCCATGTCGAAAAGTGATCGTGAGGACCGCATCAGCCGAGGCAGCGACGGGAACGAACCCGAGGAGCTGGCGAGGTTGGCGGATCTAGGAATAGCCAGGATATCCCGCCGGCGGCGAGCACCAAAGCGAATGGCCACAATGATTAAGCACCTGATCGAACGTCAGAAATGGTGGGCGGTTCACGCGATCCGCATGATCGTTGCCGGCGTCACCACGCTCGCGGCCGTCTACGCGCTCGAACTAACGGTGGAGCTCTCGGCCGTCATCAGCGCCATCGCCGTTACGCAGAGCAACATCGGTGGCTCGCTCGGGAAGGCGTTCGAGCAGGGAGTGGGGTCGTTCCTCGGCGCCGTCGTCGCAGCGATCGTAGCCCTCGCGCTCAGGCCGGACGATCCCGCCTCGACCGTCCTCGCCTTGGCGCTCGCATTGGCGCCGCTGTCGGTGCTGGCGGCGTTCTCGGTCGGTTTCCAGATCGCGCCGATCACCGCTGCCGTGGTGCTGCTGGGCGGGCCGGGGCTCGAGGTCGGCCCGGACGTGCTGGCCGCCGAGCGTCTGCTGGGCGTGGCCTTGGGCAGCGGCGTCGGGCTCCTGACGGGCCTGCTGGTGCTGCCGGCGCGAGCCTCGCGCTCGGCAGTCGAGGCGGCGGCGCGGGTGGCCGGACTACTCGCCGCACAGCTGCACGCGATCGCGCCAGGGGACGGCACCGGCGAGGACGCGCTCGCCGCCCGCGCGGGCGAGATCCGCCGGGGCCTGAGCGAGCTTGCGACCGATGTCAGGGATGCGGCGCGCGAGCGGCGTCTCTCCTTTGGCCGCGGGCCCGACCCAGAGCGCGCGCTGCACGCGCTGCGCCGCGTGCGTCACGACGTCGACATGCTGCGCCGCGCCGCGCGGGGCGCGGGCGTCGACGCGCTGCCGGGCGCGCTCGCGGAGCCGTGGCGGCGTGCCGCCACCGGCGCGGCCGGGACGCTCGCCCATGTCGAGGGGCTGTTGGGAGGCCGGCCCATCTCGGGTCCGGCCGTTCCGCTAGAACCGATTGTGCGCGATTACCGCGCCGCGCTGGACGGGATGCGCCAGGCAGGCCTGACGCGCACCATGCCAACGCCCGATCTCGCGCGCCTGTTCGGAATCAAGTTCGCCCTGCGCCAGCTCGAGCGCGATCTGGCCGACCTCACGAGCGTTGCGCAGGATTTCTCCGTCTCCCGCCGGCGGTGGTGGCGCTGACCCGTGCCCCGCCCCTGCATCGGCTGTAGTTGCGCCAGGGTGTTCGCCCGCTAACGGGACGACGGCGGCCACGACCCGACAGGCCGCCCGATCGAGGACCAGTCGGAAGGTTCGCAGAGCAGTGAAGCCCCGAGCAGCGGCAGTGCCACCACCAGTCCAACGGCTGTGACGAAACAGCCCCACGTCCGAGGAGAGCGTCGGCGCGTCAAGTCCCGGCGAAGGCCAGACGACTAGCACTGACGCAGCGAATACCCACGCCGAACACCCTGAAGTGAAAGGCGTCCAACCGTTCCGGACGCGACAATCCTGAAGGGGCTATCTGAGACGAACGCTGGTGTCTACATGGTTGTGGGTCCGTCGGGCGAGTTGCTTGCGCTTGCAGCGCGGCTTCCAGAGCAATCCGGTACAAAGGCAGGCTCGCCCCCCCCCCAGGGGGGACGATGGCAGATCAGCGCCGTCTTTTCGTCGCCGCTGCGCGCCATGGCCCTAAACGCGTCCAAGCTGCGAGTGGGAGGCTCGGCCGCTAGTACGCAGCCGGCATCGGAGCCTGCTGGTGGCGATCGGCGGGCTCCTGGCCACCGGAGGGCATGGCTCGTCTCCGTAGGCAGCTCCCGGTACTACCTCCTGCCCGGGCTTGGGGCTCGTCGTGGCAGGCGGCTCGTGGTCTTCGGCGGCGGGCGGGCGTCTGGGCCCTGTTGGTCGGCGCGTTTACCTTGGCCTAGGCGCTGTGGAAGGTCGGGAGCGCCACTTGGCCTCGTGTCCTGCGAGTGGTGGCGCCGATCGTCCTGCTCATTCTGGCCGCTCCGGCGCTGTGCAACCCGGGACAGGCGCCGTAGAGCGGCCGGCGCGGTCACCCAACGTCGAGCACACGCACCACCAAGCGCCGCAGCGCCACTTCAGATCAGGCTCGACAGCACCCATCCCAGCCCGGTCAGCAACATGAGCTGGACGGTAACGATGCCGGCGGCGGGCAGGACTAGCCAAACCAGCGGGACCTCCCTGTAACCGCGCTCGGCCAGCAGGGTCGCGATCAGCGTCATGTGCAGCGGCAAGGAGCCGACCAGCGTCGCGTAGAAGTAGACGCCGGCCAGGTTGCCGAAGATGGCAGCGCGCGCCAGCGTAGGCCCGAGCGCGCCTAGCGCCTGCGCCGGATCGCCGCCGAAGTAGTCGAAGACGAGGGCAGACGCGACAAAGACCGTCCCATTCAACACGGCGAACACGCCGATGCGGGCGGCAAAGTCGAGTGCCAGCGCCACCCCGGGGCGAATAATCCCTGCCCGCGTGCGCGCGAACAGGATCAGGGCCGCCCAGTTGACGACCAACACCGCAGGCAACCCGTTCGTCAGTATCTGGCGGAGGAACGGTCTGAGCGCCCCCTCCGTCCCAACGAGATGCCCAGCGAAGCCGGGCGTACGCGCGATGTAGAGGCCAAGCACCGGCAGCAGGCCCGCAAGGCTGAGCAGCAGCGTGTTGCGGAGGAACCGACCCGCGGGCAGGTGCGTGCCAAAGCTGCAGTCAAACCAGGCGAGCACCCTGCCCTCCTCCGCGTTTCCTCGACGGACCGGGTGGTCCCGTTGCCAGGCCCGGCCTTGAGCAGTCCTCAGCGGGCGGCGACGCGCTTCTGCTGCTCCGTCCGCCGGCGTCGACAAACCCCATCTGGCGATCGCGCTCGGCCGCGAGGCGGATCCGGCAAAACTACTCAGTCCTTTTCGTCGCGGTGCCCGCCGATGCCCAGGCGGACGGCGGCTTCAGGAGCGGCTCACCGTCTCAGCTAAATCGAAGCTCCTGATCATCGACGAGTTCGGCCATCTCCCGTTCGATCGTGACGCGGGCGCACCTGTTCTTCCAGCTCGTCTCGCGCAGCTAAGGGCGCGGCAGCATTATAACTACTGCGAAGCGCTCCGTCCGCGAGGGGGGCTCCATCTTCGGCGATCTCGTGGTGGAGACGGCAATCCTCGACCGCTTGCTGCACCACAGCCAGATCATCACTATTCGCCGCGACAGCTACGGACTGCGTGGAAAGCGCTGGTCCGACCTGCTGCAGAAGGTCGGACTGCTGGCAGCTACGTGGGTGCAGGAACAATCCCGTTCGGTGGGTATGGACTGCAATATCAAAGCACAAGCAGCCGAATGATCAGATCGCTTTAGTTCATTCGCTGGATTTCTCCAGCTCCCGAACGCCGCCAACGGGTAGTGGGATTGGATTTATGTACTCGTAACCTTGGGACTGTAGCATAACAATTTCGGCGAACCCGGCTGGAACAACGGTCACAAAGCCATGCATATCTTCGGGCTCATAGCCCGCTGCTCGCAGGGCATTGTTGCACATACGAAACTCTACGCCTTGCTCGGCAAGCTCGGCCATTTGATCCATCAGACCGTAATACTTGTCGTAATTTTCCTTGGCGAATGCCCGCAGTTCCGGGCCGTGGGTGACAACCACTACATCCCCGGGAACAACCTTGCTCGTATTCTTGACGAAGGCGTACAGAGTTTTGAGGCTTTTCGGGTCATCATAATTCACATCGTAAACTTGATTGACTTCCGGGTACTCGTGCATATCCACGGTGGCTGTCCCATACGGCGTCAATTCTTCGTCGGCATACGCACCGACGGAAACACTCATGAGAACCGCTGCAGTTAACGCCGGAAGGACTAAAATCTTCATTGATTCCACCTATTCTAATTGGACAGCCTTAAAGACTTCTGGTGGTGTCTCTCACTTATGTCAAGTTCAGGATTATGATTGATCGACGCTCAAACCGAGCCAAGCGGCTTCCGAAGGGACTACGCTTTTCACCGACGCCCAGCCCATTGGCCCTGCCGTGGTTGAAGATGCCCAGTGATCGCCGACAGTGAATGGCCGGTTGGACAGGCGCATTGTAGCATAACCATCGGCTGATGGTCGGCTCGGGGCCGGGTTGCGCCGTCTTTGGCTGCGCCGTGTTGCCAGAATCTCGCGCCTTCTTGCTTCCAAGGTGCTTCCACGCTGAGTACGAATGCAGCCCCCGCCCTGGAGAGGGCGTTCAAGCCACTCCAAGTGGGCAGTCTTTGTTTGCGGCGATCGCCTGCGCTTCGACCGGAGATTGCCTTCGATCTCCGCCCGCGATTGCCGGGCCAGCGACCTCGGCCCGC
>NZ_CANMEH010000045.1 GCF_947496875.1 uncultured Paracoccus sp.
TCAGCATCACAACGAAAGCCGCCTGATCATGCCCTCAGGCCATCCGGGAAATTACACCAGCTTGACGGACGTGACCTGCGGATGTCACCAATGCAGACCTCGCTGCCACCATCCTGCGGATATCCACGGGTGTGCTGTTTCTCGCCCATGCCTGGCTGAAGCTGGTGATCTTCACCCCGGCCGGCACCGCCACCTATTTCGAGAGCCTCGGCCTGCCCGGCGCCCTCGCCTATCTGGTCATCGCGGCCGAACTCTTCGGCGGCCTCGCGCTGATCCTCGGCGTCGCCACCCGCTGGGTGTCGCTGGCGCTGGTGCCGGTGCTGCTCGGCTCGATCTACGTGCCCCATGGCGCGGCCGGGTTCTTCTTCTCGAACACCGGCGGCGGCTGGGAATTCCCGGCCTTCTGGGCGGTGACCCTGGTCGTGCAGGCGCTGCTGGGCGACGGCGCCTTCGCCGTGAAGCGCCGCGCCTGAACGATACCCGCGTCCACCGGCCGCGGGCGCGCCCCGCGGCCGCAGCCGATCCCGAAAGGAACCGCCATGACCACGCAGACCGACCAATTCGACATGAAGGCCGCACCGATGCGGATCGGCACGGTGCGGCTGAAGGTCCGCGACCTCGACGCCGTGTCGCGCTTCTACCAGACCGTCATGGGCCTGACGCCGCTGCCGGCCGACGGCCCCGGCGTGACGCTGGGCACCGGGACCCTGCGCCTCCTCCATCTTGACGCCGCGCCCGATGCCGACGCCGCGGACCGCCGTCAGGCGGGGCTGTTCCACACCGCCTTCCTGCTGCCGTCGCGCGCCGAGCTGGCCCGCTGGCTGGCCCATGCGGCCGAGGCGCGGGTGGCCCTGCAAGGCGCCTCGGACCACAGCGTCAGCGAGGCGATCTATCTGGCCGATCCCGAGGGCAACGGCATCGAGGTCTATGCCGACCGGCCGCCGCAGCGCTGGCGCGATGAGGCAGGCGAGGTCCACATGACGACCGAGCCCCTCGACCTGCAGGACCTGCTGAAGGCGGCGGGGACGACGCCATGGGCAGGGTATCCAGATGACGGGGTGATCGGCCATGTCCACCTGCAGGTGGGCGACACGGCCGAGGCCGACCGCTTCTACGGCGGCATCCTCGGCCTCGACATCGCCGCGCGCTATCCCGGCGCCAGCTTCTATGGCAGCGGCGGCTATCACCACCAGCTGGCCGGCAATGTCTGGAGCAGCCGCGGTGCGGGCGTCCGTCCCGAGGGCATGGCAGGCCTCGATGCGGTCGAGCTGGTGCTGCGCGACCCCGGCACCGCGGATGCTATCACCTCCCGGGCGAACGATGCCGGCATTGCCGTCGAGACGACTGACACCGCCCTGACCCTCCGCGACCCCTGGGGGACGCGGATCACCCTGCGCCAGTGAGGAGACCGACATGCTCGTGAACGGTGAATGGATGTCCGACTGGCACCCGGTGCAGTCCAGCGACGCCAAGGGCGGCTTCGTCCGCCAGACCTCCAGCTTCCGCAACTGGGTGACGCCCGACGGCGCGCCCGGCCCGACCGGCGAGGGCGGCTTCGCGGCCGAACCGGGCCGCTATCACCTCTACGTGGCGCTGATCTGCCCCTGGGCGTCGCGCACGCTGATCGGCCGCAAGCTGAAGAAGCTGGACGACGTGATCTCGGTCGCGGTGGTCGAGCCGGCGCTGACCGACCAGGGCTGGCGCTTCGGCGACTATCCGGGCGCAGACCGCGACACGGTGAACGGCGCCGCCTGGCTGCACGAACTCTACAGCCGCGCCGATCCGACCTTCACGGGCCGGGCCACGGTGCCGGTCCTCTGGGACAGGCAGCGCAAGACCATCGTGAACAACGAATCCGCCGACATCCTGCGGATGATGAACAGCGGCTTCGGCGACCTGGCCGATCCGACCTACGACCTCTGCCCCGAGGACCTGCGCGGCGACATCGAGGCGCTGAACGACGAGATCTATCCCCGGCTGAACAACGGCGTCTATCGCGCCGGCTTCGCCACCACCCAGGAGGCCTATGAGGAGGCGTTCCACGAGGTCTTCGGCATGCTCGACACCCTGGAGGCGCGGTTGTCCGACGGGCGACAGTTCCTGCTGGGTGACCGCCTGACCGAGGCCGACATCCGCCTGTTCGTGACGCTGGTCCGCTTCGACCCGGCCTATCACGGGCTCTTCAAGTGCAACCTGCGCCGGCTCGCGGATTATCCGGGGCTCAGCGCCTACGTGACGCGGATGCTGGCGATCCCCGGCCTGCGCGAGACGGTCAGCATCGACCACATCAAGCGCGGCTATTACTCGATCAAGGCACTGAACCCCACCGGCATCGTCCCGGTCGGGCCGGACCTGCCGGACTGCCTGCGCCAGCCGCAGCCCGATGCGCGGTAAGCGCGACGCACGCCCTACCCGCAGGCGGGGCATGCCGCCAGCGGCGCCAGGTTGCGAGGCTGCGGCAATGATCGGCAGCTCGGCTCCCCTTGCGCCGAGCTCCGCGAGCGGCACGAACCAGATTCACGGCGCCAGCGAGCCGGTCAGGACGCGCGTGGATAGACCGTCAGGACACGCCCGATGAAGCTGCTGAACTCGTTCATGTAGTTGCGCAGAAAGGTCTCGGTCGACTCGACACTGACTTCGCCACTGTCGGAGATCAGGTCGGGCGTGAACTGGATGTAGGCTTCGACCGCATTCATCATCGGCGAGTTGCAGAACCCGAGAATGCTCTTGAGATGCTGCTGTCCGACCGCGGTCCCGATCGCTCCTGGCGAGGTTCCGATGATCGCGGACGGTTTCCGGGTAAACGAGTTCTGGCCGTAGGGCCGGCTTGCCCAGTCGATCGCGTTCTTCAGTGCGCCAGGGATCGAGCGGTTGTATTCCGGGGTGACGAAAAGAACGGCATCGACTTCGGCAATGGCCGCCTTGAAGTCCTGCGCAACCTTGGGGAAATCTGCATCGAAGTCGTAGCTGTAAAGAGGCAGATCCCGGAAGGGGATCTCCTGCATCTGAAGGTCCGGGGGGGCCAGGCGGACGAGTGCCTTAGCCAGCTTCCGGTTGATCGAGTCCCTTGCAAGGCTTCCGACGAAGTAGCCGACCTTGAAATCCGACATGGTGACCTCCCTGCGGTGTCAAATCCGGTAATCTTGAAGGACGCAGACCGACATGAGTCAGCCCTCATCATCACCAGCTTAGCACGGCACGGACACGCACGCAGATGTCGTGTGAGGGGCGCTTCATCAAGCTCGATGGCGGCGAGCTCGAGGTGACGCGCGTGTTCGCGCCTGTGGCCAAGCGGAACCGGGCTTGGGCCACCTTGGCGCAGCACCTGGACAAGGCGCGCCTGGCCCGCATCGCCGGGACCGAGCCGCTGTCCGCCCTGCCCGCGCTTGCCGACGACATCGTGGCGGGCCGGATCCGCGGTCGCGTCGTGATCGACATCGCCGGGTGAAGCAACGGGGTCGGGGCCGCTGCAACCAGCATGCGGCGCTGCCCGACTCCAGGCAGGCGGCCAGCGCCGGCGGATCCGGTTCAGCGCCCCAGGGTGTAGAACTCGTCGTTCGGCCGCATGCTGGTGACGTTCGCCATCCGGTTCGACATGCCGAAGAAGGCCGAGATGGCGGCGATGTCCCAGACGTCCTCCTCCGAGAAGCCGTGCGACCTCAGCAGCGAGAAATCCTCTTCGCTGACCTCGTAGGCGCTGGCCGAGACCTTCATCGCGAAGTCGAGCATTGCTTTCTGGCGCGACGAGATGTCTGCCTTGCGATAGTTGACCGCCACCTGGTCCGCGATCAGCGGGTTCTTGGCGCGGATGCGAAGAATGGCCCCATGCGCCACCACGCAATACTGGCACTGGTTCGCGTTCGAGGTCGCCACCACGATCATCTCGCGTTCCGCCTTGGTGATGTCGCCGGGCTTGTCCATCAGCGTGTCATGATAGGCGAAGAACGCGCGGAACTCATCGGGCCGACGTGCCAGCACCAGGAAAACGTTCGGCACGAAGCCCGATTTTTCCTGCACTGCCAGGATGCGGTCACGGATGTCCTCGGGCAAATTTTCGATGGATGGCACGGGAAAGCGGCTGATGGCGGCTTCGGTCATGGAGCTTCCTTTCTAGGTGGCCAGGATCTCGGCCAACTGCGATTGATAGGTCTCGATGGCGTCGGGGACGTCACCTGCGTAAGGCTCGATCCGGACAAGGCAGGTATGGGCCGAGCAGCCTTGGCCGAACCGCGATGTGCCAACATCCAAGGTTAGCACGTTCGGATTTCCAGAGATGTCGATGCCACTGTTGCCTGCCGGGGTGAACCACGCGCCCGTCGGCAGCACAGCGACCCCCGGGCGCACCGTCTCGGTCACCAGTGCTGTAGCGAGACACGCCCCGCGCGCGTTCCACAGCCGCACGGTTGCGCCATCTGCAATGTCGTAGCATGCGGCATCAGCGGGGTTGATCCGCACCTGTTCCCGGCCGCCGCGCTTCTCGGCCAAACTCGCGGCGCCGGTTTCCAGCTGGCTGTGCAGACGCCCCGCCGGCTGATGCGAGATCAGGTGCAGTTGCTCTGCCGTGGCGCTGCCCAGCCACTCCGCCGGTTCGATCCACGCCGGATGGTCGCGGCAGTCATCGTAGTTCAGCCGCGCCAGCGTTTCGCTACCCAACACGATGCGGCCGCTTTCGGTATTGAGCGGATGGGCCTCCGGGTCCTCGCGGAAGTCGGACAGGTATGTGTGATGTTCCTGCACCGGGCAACGGGCGTAGCCCTGTTCCCAGAACGTCCCGAACTCCGGCATGGCGAAGCCGTAGCTGCGCAGCGCATGATCGCGGCTTTCGTTGTAGATATGCCGCAACCAGCCCATCTCGTCCCGGCCCTCGTTGAAGGCGTCGCCGACGCCGAGCTTTTCGGAAATGGCATTGAAGATGTCGAAGTCCGAGCGCGCCTCGCCCAGAGGTTCGATCGCCTTGTGCATGGCGAGGATCAGGTCCGATCGTTTGTTACCTGCGAGGTCGTTGCGCTCGATCGAGGTTGTCGCCGGCAGCACGATGTCAGCCCGCCGCGCGGATGCTGTCATCATCGGATCCTGCACGATGATCGTTTCGGGGCGGGTCCAGGCCTCTGACAGCCGGTTCAGGTCCTGATGGTGATGGAACGGGTTGCCGCCGGCCCAATAGACCAGGCGGATGTCGGGATAGCTGCGGGCCTCGCCCTCATAGGTGTAAGGTCCGCTAGGGTTCAGCAGCATGTCGCTGATCCGCGCCACCGGGATGAAGCTGTTGATGGGTCTGGACAGCTGCGGGATCGCGGGGGACTTGCCGATGTTGATGGGCGACCCGACCCCGCCGAGCGAGCCATAGCCGTAACCGACGCCGCCCCCGGGCATACCGATCTGCCCGATGACTGCGGCAAGGCCGAGTGCCGCCCAGAAGGGCTGCTCGCCGTGATGCGCGCGCTGCAGGCTCCAGCTGACGGACAGCATGCTGCGAGTCTCGACCAGACGGCGCGCCAGCGCGCGAATGCCTTCCGGCTCTAGGCCGGTGATCGAGGCTGCCCAATCGGCATCCTTGACCTGTCCGTCGGTCCGTCCGAGCAGATAGTCAAGCAGCCTCTCAGAGCCGCTCGTGCAGCGCGAAAGAAAGGTCCTGTCCTGACGCCCCGCCTTCACGATCTCGCCCGCAAGACCGAGCATGAGTGCCGTGTCCGTGTTGGGACGGACAGGCCACCAGTCAGCATCGACCCAGTCCGGCAGGTCCTCGCGAAAGGGGGATACCAGGACGACCTTTATCCCCTTGGCTGCAACCTGACGAAGATAGGCCTCGATCCTGTGATGGCCTATACCTCCGGCCTCGACCTGTGCAGTGCGCGGGCTCATTGCACCGAAGACCACGAGCGTCTCGCTATGCTCCGCGATGGTATCGAGCGTATTGGCCTGACCGCCGCAGGCCCGGTCGTCGCCCAGCGTGTGTCGCAGGATCACCGGCCCCGCGGCAATGGAATAGGTGTCCACATGACCGGTATAGCCGCCGGCAAGGTTCATCATCCGCTTGAGGAGGGATGAGGAATGATGAAACCGTCCGCAATGCGTCCAGCCATAGGAGCCCGCAAAAATAGATGCATTACCATGGTTCTGACTGACGCGGAGGATCTCGCCCGCGACCAGATCGGTGGCCTCGTCCCAGCTGACAGGCACGAAGCGCTCGCTGCCGCGGCCGCGGCGGTCGCTCTTCTCCCGCGCGCTCAGCCAGCCTTCCCGCACCAAAGGCTGCAGCACCCGCCCCTGCGGGCGCGCCCATTCCACGATTGAGGCGATGATCGGCGAGGGGGCCGGGTCATGCTCGAATGGCTCGACGCCCACAATGCGGCCGTCCTCCACGAGGATCGTGTAGGCCCCCCAGTGGCTGCAATGCGGAACGCGTTTGATCTTGCCCATCCTGGGCCCTTTCAGA
>NZ_CANMEH010000046.1 GCF_947496875.1 uncultured Paracoccus sp.
CCATACACCTCGGTGACCACCCGGGATCACACCGTCGACGGCGCTGAAATTACACCACGTGCTCGGACACTACCCATGTCCGCGACGCTGATGACCGTCGGACCGTGGCCCAGCTGGTTCACCGACCGCAGCTCTTCTCCGGTCTCAGCATCATAGATGTAGAGCGTCTTTGCCCCGAGCGAGAGACCATAGAGCAGCGGCTCGGCGTCCTGGCTGACCGCAACCGAGTCGATGTCGTGGCCCATTTCATGACGCGCGATGCGCTCGCCGGTGTCCGCGTCCAGGACGACGACATAGCGGCTGGGCGTCTTGTGGGTCCACTCCGCGCGCTGGTCGACCAGCATGTAGATGCGGTTCGACTGACGGTGATAGGCCACCAGTTGCCAGCAGCGGTGACAAAGGGAACAGCAGCGGAGTCGCTTGGTCGCACCAGTGCGAATCGCAGCGTTCCCACGCGGCGTACGGTGAAATCCCCGCGACTCGGACGTCCGAGTCGCAGCGCGAAGTCGGCCTCCCACCTCGACATGACGACGTTGTGGTCCGAGATGTCGATAGCCAGGGTAAGCTCCGGCTCTCTCTCAAGGAGGTCCGGCAGCGCCGGTGCGAGGTAGAAATTGGCAATCATCCCGATGGTCGACAGGCGCAGCCGGCGGGAGGTTGCGTGCGGCGCGGTCAGTATGGCGCCGATCGCCTCTGTGGCCTCCTCCATCGCAGCCAGATGGCGCAGGATGCGGCGACAATCTTCGGTCGGCTCGCCGTGTCCCTGGACGGCCACGAACAGGCTGACGCCGAGCGCGCCTCGATTCGCGCGAGCCTGCGGGCAATCGTGGTCTCATCCACGTCCAGCAGGCGGGCCGCACGGGTGAACGACCCCGTGCGGTTGATCGTTGCGACAATCCTCAGATCGTCCCAGTTCATCGCCGCCTTCCCTTTTGCCTCGTCAGCCGACACCTATGGCGCGCCGGCCGCCGGCCGGGATTTGGAACTGGAACTATCCGACGAAACTAACTGCCCAGTTGATATGGCTTGGGCTGCCGTTCGGCCGTGAGCGTGTCAAGGATGATCTCGTGTGCAACATCTACAATCACACCATGCTCCGGACGCCATGCGACAACTGTTCAGCGGCGAGGGCTCCCCGGACCGGCGCGGCGTAGCGCGGTGCGAACCCAAGGACAGCTACTTCCCGAAGTTTCTGGAGCCGCAGCGAACGGCCGAGAAGGCGCTCTTGGCGGTGATCCGCAGGCAATGAAGCCGATTACGACGCTACCGATGCCCAGGTAAAAAACGATCGGTCGCGCGGTCTGCGCGAGGATGTCGCCTTCGCGCCCGATGAGGCCAACTGTTGCGCTGCCCGCTATGATGTTGTGGGGTGTGACGATGTTCCCGATCGCCGCGCCGAAGCCTTTTGCCGCAGCCATTAGCAGTGGCGGCAGCGAGAGGCCGGCCGGTGTGGTTAGCTGAAGCTCGGTGACGAGGATGTTGGATGCAGTCGCCGAGCCAGTGATGAAGGTGCCGAGTGCGCCGACCGCCGGCGCCAGCACCGGCCAGACGGACGTGAACGCCGCGGCCAGCACCGCTGTCATGCCCGAATGGACCATGAGCCGAGAGAGCGCCAGCATCACGAGCAGCGCCACACCCACGCTCATCAGCGGACGTAGCGCCACCCCATGACCTCGGCGACCATCCCGCGGCGGCCGGTGCTGACCGCGATCCCGGTCGGGTCCATGTTCGACAGTTCGATCTGCGCAAGAACCGGTGTCCCGACCGCGCCGAAGGACACGCCCGCCGCATGGCCCAGCAGCGCCAGAACCACCGCCATGACCGGGCCGTATCCAAGTCCAACCAGAAGCGGCGCGGCAAGGGCGACCGGCGTTCCGAAGCCGGCCGCGCCCTCCATGAACAGGCGGAAGAACCAGGCGATCAGCAGCGCCTGGATGCGGCGCTGGTCGGTCAGCGCCGCCAGAGTATCGCGTATCCGTCGGATCGTGCCGGTCCGTCTCTGAAACTCGAAGAGCGACAGGGCGGGAAGGATGATCCACAGGATCGTCGCGGTGGAATGGAGCGCCTCGACAAAGACGCAGAGGCCGGCCCGCGGGCCCCCCGCCATGCCGAATGTCGTGGCGACGAGAACCAGCGCCACGACAAGCCCTGCCGACCCCGCCAACGCCGCAAATCGCCGCAGCACCCCCATCCCCACAAGGATCACGGCCAGCGGCGCTGCGGCAAGAAGCGCGGGCATCGCTCAGGCGTCCGGCGCGGACCGCACGGGGTGAAGCGGCGTACCATCGCGCTCGAACGTCGAGATGTTGGCGATGGTCGTTTCGGCGATGGCGGTCAGGGCTTCCTCGGTGAAGAAGCCCTGGTGCCCGGTGATCAGCACGTTCGGGAAGGTCAGGAGGCGCGCGAATACGTCATCGGGGATGCCACTGCCGGAAAGATCCTGGAAAAAGAGGTCGGCTTCCTCTTCGTAGACGTCCAGCCCGACGCTGCCGATCGCACCGCTCTTCAGACCACCGATCAGTGCCCTGGTATCGACCACCGCGCCGCGGCTGGTGTTGATCAGGATGACCCCGCGCTTCATCCTTGCCACGGCGGTCGCATTGATCAGGTGATGCGTCGCAGGGGTCAGCGGGCATTGCAGTGTGATGACGTCGCTTGAGGTGAACAACTCGTCGAGAGAAACATAGCGCGCCCCGTTTGCTATGCAAGCCGGGTTCTCGTTCGGATCGTGTGCGAGCACATGGCAGCCGAAGCCCGTCAGGATGCGGACCACGACCTCGCCGATCTGGCCCGTCCCGACGACACCCACGACCTTTCCATGCAGGTCGAAGCCAAGGAGGCCGTCCAGCGCGAAGTTGCCCTCGCGCACGCGGTTGTAAGCGCGGTGGGTCTTGCGGTTCAGCGTCATGATCAGGGCAAGCGTGTGCTCGGCTACCGCATGCGGGGAATAGGCTGGCACCCGCGCCACGGAGATTCCGGCGGCCTCGGCCGCAAGCAGATCGACGTGGTTGAACCCCGCCGAGCGCAGCGCGATCAGCTTTACCCCCGCATCCGACAGGACCGAGATCACCTTTTCTCCCAGGTCGTCGTTCACGAAGGCGCAAACGGCGTCGGATCCGGCGGCAAGCAACGCCGTCTCTGGCGTGAGGCGGGCGCCGAAAAACATGAGGTCATGGGCGCCGGCGCTTGCCTGTTCAAGGAACTTCGCATCGTAGGGCTGGGTGCTGAAGACTGCGATCCGCATTCAAGGCGCTCCTGCAGGCCGGCCTGGTGGATGCATGCGCTCGCGACTACGCGCAACGACCCTCGAAGGGTACACCTCCGCCCTTTCGCATTGCAAGCGAACCGGCGCGTGTCATTAGGTAAGGCAAGTTGCGCACCTCGGCACTGGACAGTGTCGAACTGCCGCTGATCTACAGTGCCCGGCTGGATGCCCGGCTTCGAGGTAACTTCCGAACCAGCGAAGCCCTCATCAGATACAATCGTTACATGACAACAATGTTGCGCAAACTCCCCTGACTTGCCCAGGTGAGATCAGAACGTCGGGCCTGCCTCCGATCTCAATGTCCCCATTGGGCTGGATTGTCCTCGATCCCCCCCTGATGCAGAGGACGTGGGATCAACTGCCGGGCTTCGGAAACTAGCGCCAGCGAAGTCAAACGGCGCCGTCGGCACAGCGGCCATCGCCGGCAGCGCCGCGGCGCGCCCCGTTTCCCGCGAGCAACTGCCCGCCAGCCTGTCGCGCGTCCCCGCCCGCGCATCAGGTCAGCGGTGCCAAGCGTCTGTAGGAAAGACATAAGATCGGGCGAAAACCAGAGAAACTCTTTGAAACTGGTAAAACCATCTGAAACGGTGGGGTCCGCCACGGAACTGCCGAACACCGGTCGGGGGGGATACTACAACGGGGAACCGTCACGCGACATCGGAGGCAGCTTTTTCCTGGTCGATGCTGGTGACATCAGGGGTGCAACCCGCCCACCCTCCCTAACGATCGTTCGTGTTCCGATCTCATCACACGGCTGGGTTGCTGCGGGAGCAGCTTCACAGGCACGGCCCTCGGGAGCTCTCCGTCGGCTTTGGCCTGGGGCCATGTGGCGTCCTTGTTGCACCTTGGGATCCCCAGACAGCGTTGGCGGGCCCGCAGGTGGGCCGCCAGATCGTTCACGGTCTGGCTACCGCAGCGCCACGTCCGCGGCCAGGAAGGCGACAACAGCCTTGCCGAGGTGACTGTGGCACAGCTCGAGGAGGTAGCCGCGCTGTGTCGTGCGGAGTTCCAGTCCATAGGGATTGCGGAACTCCGACGGCGGTTCCGGGGGGATGCTGAGCTGTTCCAATTCCGCGGCGCGCTGCACCGGCTCGAGGTAGCGGTGACATGCAGCGAGTCGCCGCTCATCCGGCGCGTCGGGGTCGAGCATGTCGGCGTAAGTCGAGATGCCGGGCATGAAGACCGGTGCTCGGGGGTGGGTCTGAAAGCCGAGCAGCCGAAGCAGACGTGCCGCTTCGACGGTATCGGCGCGCGCATGCGCGAGATGGCGCTTCTTACGGTCGTGATCGCTCATCATGCCGCCTCCTGACCAACCACCGGCCGCACCAACTCGAGCGCGCGAATGCCGCGATCGAGTGCTTCCGCACAAATGCGGGCGCTGTCGGCTAGGGGATCATCCGGATCGAGCGCCATGAAACCCTCGGCTTCTTCGCTTGCGAGATCCGCGACGAGGTCGAGATGCAGCAGACGGCGCAGCCGGCGCAGCTGCGGCAGCAGGTCGGAAGGGTCGCGGCCCTGGCTTGCCCGGGCGACGACGCTTAACGCGACGCGGCCCCATCTCGGGCCGCCGAGCAGCAGGGCCGCATCCACGAGGTCGTCGCGGAGCCGGTGAGCCAGGCGATGAATTCATCGACGCGGCGAGCCGCGGTGATGTGTCGTCCACTGAGAGAAGGGTGGTGCATCCGCCGATACTTTCCTGGGGATGCGCGGTCCGAAATGGACCGCGTCAAGACGCTCTCGTGTGGTTCGTTTTTCTGCTTCCGCGCTGGTTGGCTTGGATCTCGACCCTTCCTTCCGGCTCGCCCCGCCAGAGGCGTATTCCTTCTTTGTCCTTTCCAGATCACCGTCGTGGTCGGACGGATCGCGCTCTCATGAAAAGAGCGCGACTCCGTCAGATCCACGACAACAGACCGGCCCCGGGTTCAGCCGGGCAACGGCACTGCGATGCCCGTGCGCGCATTCGGATCAGGAGGTGATGTCCGCCCTCCTTTGCCTCTGCAGCCGGTCTTGAACCGCACGCGGCCGGGGCCGGGCTCGCGGACGGTTCCGGCTGTGCCGGGTCGGCGATGTGTCGACCCCAAGCTCGGCGGCCCCACTCGGGGTGGCGGCCGCGAGGCCTTGCGCGACTCTCGCTGGTAGGTCTCATCTGCCTCGGTTATCCCGGAGAAGGCCGCCGCAGTGCACTACCGATGAACGAGAAGACCAGCATCCATGAACAGGCAGGACCATGGATGCGGCCTATGGCGCTCCCGGTCCGGCCCGAATACGTCTTCTTGCAGCCCGAGCATCGGTAGCGCTGGACCTTGGTGCGTGTGCGGCCCCACTTTTGGCGTCGTTCGTCGCCGCAGAGCGCGATACTGGCCATCCGGGCGGGATCGAAAGGGATCGGGGGTCAGGGCTGGTTTTCGCTGACCCGGGCAGACGCAGGCATCAGGATCTTGCGTCGATTCCTACCTTACCGCCAACCTCTCCGTCCGCGTCAGCCAAGCGGGGGATGGGCGCTGCGGGAGGTGTCCACCCCAGCTGCACGAGGCGCTGCTCAAGAAGCGTTTCCATGTCCGTGTCGTAGCGCAAGCGCAGCAACGCGAAACCCTGCTCCTTGGCCCGCAGGTTCTTGATCCGATCGCGCCGCTGCACCTCTTTCAGCCTGATCTCGGCCTCCTCCGGAGTACCGCTGCCGCGCCACAGCACCGGCTCGAAGTGGTGAATGCCATCGACTTCGATGAGAAGATTCAGATCCCCGACGTAGAAGTCGAAGGGCAGCGGTTTCACGTTCCGGCAAGTCTCGTGTCGCCACTCGCCCTCGAAGTCGATCGCCGCTGCTTCGAGCCAGTAGCGCACGCGTCGCGCATAGATGCTGGAGATACAGGCCGGGCAACCAGTCCCCCCGTGAATATGACTGGCTGGGGTGGTTCGGAAGATGCCATGGGGGGATCGCGGAACTCGGACGGTGGTAGCGCGGGGAGGGGTGTGCCGCCGTCGAGGGACCATGCGTAGTCGTACCTCCCCCAGGATGAGAGCGAACGGGGCGAAAGATGCTGTCCCTGAGCGTGGTGTAGATTCTGGGAGAGTTGGTCACCGGCGATGTTCGGTTAGGTGTGGTTGCTTACG
>NZ_CANMEH010000047.1 GCF_947496875.1 uncultured Paracoccus sp.
GAACGAGGCTGACGCCGACGTTGTTCGAGGTCAGGGCTTCAGAGATGTCCGTGTCCTCACCGACAACACCGAATTCATCATCAGGGGGGCCCAAGATGTTCTGAAGGTTCACCGGGCCGCGCTAGGGGCGGTTCTGATTGGCTCGCACATGGAGCAATCAACCATTGCGTCCTGCCCCGTGCGGAGCTTCGGGCGTTTGCGGCCGATGAGGGGTTCACAGAAAAACTGCTGACCCCGGGCGACGGTGAAGCCATAACGTTCTGAGCGGCCGGCGGCGGTCCGAAGTGCTCCGCCGCCGGAAACGATGACCTTGGGAGTGCCGGTAGATTATCGGGCTTGCGGGGCAAGACACTGATGCAGATGAAGGGCGCGGCCTGAGGTCGTATGTCAGACCGCCCCCCGGACCCTCGCCCCTCTTCAAACCAGTGGTGGCCCGCGAGCCGGCGTAGAGCATGCGCCGGAAGCGCCTGGTGGCAAGAGCTTCTCCGCTTCCCGGGCGTCCTGCGCGCAGGCTGCTCGACATCACGACCGAGGAAGCCGCCGATCTCGCCCACAGGAGGCCCGCCGGAATGGCCGCTCATCTGGATTGGACGGAGTGCCTTCTTGCATGAGTTCTTCCGGAGCGCGCGCGCCGGCCGCGTTCGCTTCGCCGCGTGAAGTTTATCGGAGGATTCTTTCGAAGGCGCTTTCCGGCGGCAGCTGGATGCTGCCGGAAGGGAAGTCGAGAAGCCGTTCGTAAGCCTGCTGTTCGGCGCGCCGTCGCCGATGCAGGTCAGCCAGCGCCGCCGCCCTGTCGCCGGCGCGCGCCGCATCCTGCAGCTCGATGAACCGGAGCCACCTGGTGCGGGAAATGCGAAGGATGAGATCGGCGGTCATGTCCACGTCCTCGATCTCGAACGCACCGCTTTTCAGGCCCTCGGAGAGGATCTCTTTCAGTGCGGGCAGGGTTCGGCGCTCGGTTTCCCGGGCGAGCTCCAGGAACAGGGCGCCATTTCCCGCGCGCTGCGCAAGGCGCACGATGCTAATGACCTCGCCGGCGTGATCGAGTTCCCATTCGAGGGAGCCGCACAGGTAGGCGGAGAGCCGGTCCACGAAACCTGCGCCCGAACTCCCCTGCCCCGCCGTGGCAGCTGCCGTGGCTGCATCCGCGAAACGGAGGACCAGGGCCGCGAGAATGTCGTCCTTCGACGAGAAGTGATGATAGAAGCCGCCCTTCGAGATACCCGCGGCGGCAAGGATCTCGTTGACCGTGATCTCGTCCCATCCATGCGTTGCAAGGATCTGCGCGGCAGCATCGAGGATGGCGTGCTGGCGCTGGTCTGCCGCCATCCGCTCGCGCCGCGCCCCCGTTTTCTCGTCAGGTTGCAAGACCGCTCTCCTGCGCTACATACCGTCAGTCGGTATGTAATCCCTCCGGCCCCATCGCGCCAACTCTCTGCCTGGAAGATCTCATGTCCGAACATCGCGTGGCCTCGCCGGCCGTCGAAAGCCCAAGGGCCGCCCTGGAAACCGATCGCGGGGCATCGCGGTCGTTCTGGGTTGCCTCCGCACTCCTCGCGGGGATCGTCGCCTGGATGGGTAGCGGGTTCATCATCGATCGGGAGACGGACGTCGGGCAGGTCGCGGCCGAGGCGCCACAGCCGCCGTCGGTCGTCGTGCGCCAGTCGGCGGCCACGACCGTCCAGCTCAGCTTCAGCGCGCAGGGACAGGCCTTGCCGGAGCGAGACAGCGAGATCGTGACCGAGGCCGCGGGGACCGTCGTCTCCCTGCCCGTGCGCAAGGGGCAGGTCATCGAGCGCGGCGACGTCATCGCCCGGCTCGACGCGCGCCGGGCCGAAGCGGCCCTGGCACAGGCGGAGGAGGAACGAAGCCGTGCTCAGCGCGAGCTCGACAATGCCACGACCCTGCTCGACCGCGGCGCGGGCACCGCGGACCGGGTCGCGCAGGCACGCGCCTCGCTGGCAGCGGCAGAGGCGCAGGTCTCCTCTGCCCAGGAGACGCTGTCGAACTTCACCATCGTCGCCCCCTTCGCCGGCAGCATCGAGGACCTGCTGCTCAATGACGGGGAATATGCCGCCGCGGGGACGTCCGTCGCGCGGATCGTGGACAGCGATCCGGTCACCGTCGCGATCCAGATCCCCCAGCAATCGCGAGAGTGGATCGCACCCCGGCAGGCTGCGCAGGTCGACTTCATCACCGGACAAAGCCGCGAGGGAGTCGTCAACTTCGTCGCGGAAGCCGCCTCCCCGGAAACCCGGACGTTCCTCGCCGAGATCACCATCGACAATGCGGACGGCGCCATTCGATCCGGCGTGTCCGCGGAAGTGACCATTCCGACGAGAGAGGAAACGGCGCATTTCGTCGAGGCATCTGTCATCTCGCTCAGTTCCGAGGGGGCGATCGGCGTCAAGGCGGTCGAGGATGACATCGTGCACTTCCACGAGGTCGAGGTCGTCAGGGCCGAAGTGGGCGGCGTCTGGGTCTCCGGCCTGCCGCAGACGGCGCGGATCATCACCGTAGGCCAGGGCTTCGTGCGCGAGGGCGAGACCGTGCGCCCCCAGGCCGAGGAAGCCCGGCAACCGCAACAAGCCTCCGCGGCGCCGCCCGAGGTCGAGGCGACCCGATGAGCGCGCTCATCGATGCCGCCTTCTCCCGGACGCGCGTCGTCCTCATGGCCTTCGTGATGCTCCTGGCGCTCGGGGCGGTTGCCTACATCGCGATCCCGAAGGAAGCGAACCCCGAGGTTCCGCTGCCGCTGGTCTATGTATCGACAGGGATTGACGGCATCAGCCCCACGGACGCCGAGCGTCTCCTTCTTGAGCCGATGGAAGCCGAGTTCGGCGCCATCGAGGGTCTCCAGAAGATGTCGAGCGAGGCCGCCGAGGGCTTCGCGAGCATCCAGCTCGAGTTCCAGGCCGGAGGCGACATCGAGGAGGCACTGCGCAAGGTCCGCGAGGCGGCGGACGACGTGCAGACCGAACTGCCCGAGGACGCCCGCGTCCTCAACGTCACCGAGGTCAATACCGCCCTCTTCCCGGTCATCACCGTCACCTTGTCGGGCCCGGTGCCCGAGCGGACGCTCAACGACCTGGCGGAGGAGGTGCGGCGCGAGGTCGAGGCGCTCCCCGGCGTCCTGGAAGTCGATATCGGCGGCGCCCGGGAGGAATTCCTCGAGGTGCTGATCGATCCCACGATCTTCCAGACCTACGACCTGAACCTCGAGGCGCTGACGAGCCAGCTCAACCGGAACAACCAGCTGATCGCGGCGGGGGCCATCGACACCGGCGGCGGCCGGGTGGTGCTGAAGGTGCCCGGGCTGGTTCAGGACATGGGCGACATCCTGGCGATGCCGGTCAAGGTCGAAGGCGACACCGTCGTCACCTTCGCCGACGTGGCCACGGTCCGCCGAACGTTCGAGGACCCCACCGGTTTCGCCCGGATCGACGGCCAGCCGGCGCTCTCGCTCGAGGTCGTCAAGCGCTCGGGCGCGAACGTCATCGACACCGTAGCCGAGGTCCGGGCGACCATCGAGGAGATCGGGCGGGACTGGCCGGAGAGCCTTCGGGTGACCTACCTGCGGGACCAGTCCGAGGACGTGAAGACACTGCTGTCGGATCTGGAGTCCAACGTGCTCGCCGCAGTGCTGCTCGTCATGGTGGTGGTGGTCTTCGCCCTTGGCCTGCGGTCCGCGATCCTGGTCGGACTTGCGATCCCGGGCGCGTTTCTCGCCGGCGTGGCCGCGATCTGGGCTATGGGCCTGACCATGAATATTGTCGTCCTCTTCGCGCTGATCCTCGTGGTCGGCATGCTGGTGGATGGCGCCATCGTGACGGTCGAGCTGGCGGACCGGCGCCTGCAGGAGGGCGATACCCCGGCCGAGGCCTATGCGGCCGCTGCCAAGCGCATGACCTGGCCCATCATCGCCTCGACCGCGACCACGCTGAGCGTGTTCTTTCCCCTCCTGTTCTGGACGGGGCTGATCGGCCAGTTCATGAAGTATCTGCCGATCACCGTCATCCTGACGCTGTCCGCGTCGCTTTTCATGGCGCTGATCTTCATTCCGGTGGCTGGTGGCGTGATTGGCCGGGCCCAGCCCCAGACCGCGGCGGCCAAGCAGGCCTTGCGTGAAGCCGAGCACGGCGATCCGCGCCGGATCGGCGGCCTCACCGGCGCCTATATCCGCGTTCTGGAGCAGGCCGTTCTCCGACCCGGGACGACCGTCGTCCTTGCGCTGTCACTGCTGCTTGGCACCTTCGCCCTCTACGGCGAGTTCGGACGCGGCGTGAGTTTCTTTCCCTCCGTCGAGCCGGACGCAATGCAGGTGCAGATCCGGGCCCGGGACAATCTGTCCATCTACGAGCGCGACGATCTCGTCCGGCAGGTCGAACGCCGCCTTGTCGGCACCGCGGGCGTGGAAAGCATCTACTCCCGCTCCGTCCTGAGTTCCGGGACGGGGGACGAGGACATCATCGGGACCATCCAGCTCGATCTCGTCGAGTGGGATCAACGACGCACGGCGGACGAGATCGGCGCCGATCTCCGTCGTGATCTCGCGGACATCGCCGGGATCGATGTCCAGGTGGAATCGGAAAGCGGTGGTCCGGGCGGCGGCAAGCCGATCAATCTGCAGGTATCCGCGGCCACCCCCGCCGGCCAGCAGGACGCCGTCGAAGCCGTCCTTGCGGCGATGGAACGGATCGGCGGGTTCGTCGATGTGACGGATACGCGAGCCCTTCCGGGTGTCGAGGTGGCGATCAACGTCGACCGGGCGCAGGCAGCCCGCTACGGCGCCGACGTCGCCCTGCTGGGGCAGGCGATCCAGCTCCTGACCCAGGGCATCACCGTGACCAGCTACCGTCCCGGCGATGTCGACGGCGAGATGGATGTCCGGGTGCGGTTTCCGGCCGATGACCGATCCTTGGGCGAGCTCGGGAAGCTGAGGGTGCCGACCTCTGCCGGACTCGTCCCGATCTCGAACTTCGTCTCTTTCGAGCCGACGGAGCGGGTCGGGATCATCCGGCGGACCGACGAGACCCGCGTCACCACGATCGAGGCAAACGTCGCGCCAGGCATCCTGGTGAGCGATCAGATCTCGGCCCTTCGCGCGGCGCTCGATGGCGGCGCGCTCGACCAGGGCGCCACGGTCGACTTCGCCGGCGAGGCGCAGGACCAGACGGAAGCCATGGCGTTCCTCGGCGGGGCCTTCGTGGCCGCCGTGATGCTGATGTTCATGATCCTGGTCCTCCAGTTCAACAGCTTCTACCAGGCCGTCGTGGTCATGAGCGCCATCGTCTTCTCGATCGCCGGCGTGCTGCTCGGATTGATCATCACGGGCCGGCCATTCGGCATCGTCATGGGTGGCGTCGGGGTGATCGCCCTCGCGGGCATTGTCGTGAACAACAACATCGTGCTGATCGACACCTTCAACGAGCTGCGCCGCTCCGGCGCTACCGCGCACGAGGCGGCGCTGCGGACAGGAGCGCAGCGCCTGCGCCCGGTGCTCCTGACATCGATTACCACCGCTCTCGGTCTGATGCCGATGGTCCTGGGCATGAACATCGACTTCTTCGGCCGACAGATCGTCCTTGGCGCGCCGTCGACCCAATACTGGACGGAGCTGTCGGCGGCGATTGCCGGCGGCCTCGTGATCGCCACGATCCTGACCCTTGTCGTGACCCCTGCCATGCTGA
>NZ_CANMEH010000048.1:2500-5482 GCF_947496875.1 uncultured Paracoccus sp.
ACATCTAAGTACCCGGAGGAAAGGAAATCAACAGATACTCCCCCAGTAGCGGCGAGCGAACGGGGACCAGCCGAGCCGTGAGACTGACCAGAATGGCCTGGAAAGGCCAGCCAGAGCGGGTGACAGCCCCGTATGGGAAGGTTGATCGGACGCATTAAGTAGGGCGGGACACGTGAAATCCTGTCTGAAGATCGGGGGACCACCCTCGAAGGCTAAGTACTCCTTGCTGACCGATAGCGAACCAGTACCGTGAGGGAAAGGTGAAAAGCACCCCGACGAGGGGAGTGAAACAGTTTCTGAAACCGGACGCCTACAAGCAGTCGGAGCCCCCTTGCGGGGTGACGGCGTACCTTTTGTATAATGGGTCAACGACTTGGTCTGTCTGGCAAGCTTAAGCCGTTAGGTGGAGGCGCAGCGAAAGCGAGTCTTAAAAGGGCGCTTGAGTCAGACGGATCAGACCCGAAACCAGATGATCTAGCCATGTGCAGGATGAAGGTTGGGTAACACCAACTGGAGGTCCGAACCGACACCCGTTGAAAAGGGTCCGGATGACGTGTGGCTAGGGGTGAAAGGCCAATCAAATCTGGAGATAGCTGGTTCTCCGCGAAAGCTATTTAGGTAGCGCCTCGATTGTATTCTCCCGGGGGTAGAGCACTGCATGGATGATGGGGGCCCACAGCCTTACTGAGTCTAAGCAAACTCCGAATACCGGGAAGAACTGATCGGGAGACACACGGCGGGTGCTAACGTCCGTCGTGGAGAGGGAAACAACCCTGACCAACAGCTAAGGCCCCCAATTCGTGGCTAAGTGGGAAAGCATGTGAGACTTCCAAAACAACCAGGAGGTTGGCTTAGAAGCAGCCATCCTTTAAAGATAGCGTAACAGCTCACTGGTCTAATCAAGAGGTCTTGCGGCGAAGATGTAACGGGGCTCAAGCCACGAGCCGAAGCTTTGGATGCATCCTTACGGGTGCGTGGTAGCGGAGCGTTCCGTGATAGAGAACGCTGCCTCTTCTGATCCTTTCGGGGGTCAGCGGCGGCAATGTTCCGACTGTGAAGCCGGGCCGTGAGGCATCCGGTGGAGTGATCGGAAGTGAGAATGTTGACATGAGTAGCGACAAACAGGGTGAGAGACCCTGTCGCCGAAAGTCCAAGGGTTCCTGCTTAAAGCTAATCTGAGCAGGGTAAGCCGACCCCTAAGGCGAGGCCGAAAGGCGTAGTCGATGGGAACCAGGTTAATATTCCTGGGCCAGGAGATGGTGACGGATCCTCAGGGTTGTTCGATCTTAACGGATTGATCGGGCAGCTGCGGGGTCCCTGGAAATAGCCCTCCACAAGATCGTACCCTAAACCGACACAGGTGGACTGGTAGAGAATACCAAGGCGCTTGAGAGAACCACATTTAAGGAACTCGGCAAAATACCTCCGTAAGTTCGCGAGAAGGAGGCCCGGTTTGCAGGCAACTGTGGGCCGGGGGCACAAACCAGGGGGTGGCGACTGTTTACTTAAAACACAGGGCTGTGCGAAGCCGTAAGGCGACGTATACAGTCTGACGCCTGCCCGGTGCCGGAAGGTTAAAAGGAGAGGTGCAAGCCTTGAATTGAAGCCCCGGTAAACGGCGGCCGTAACTATAACGGTCCTAAGGTAGCGAAATTCCTTGTCGGGTAAGTTCCGACCTGCACGAATGGCGTAACGATCTCCCCGCTGTCTCAAATGTGGACTCAGCGAAATTGAATTGTCTGTGAAGATGCAGACTTCCCGCGGTTAGACGGAAAGACCCCATGCACCTTTACTATAGCTTCGCACTGGCATCAGGATTGCGATGTGCAGGATAGGCGGTAGACTTTGAAGCCGGGACGCCAGTTCCGGTGGAGTCACCCTTGAGATACCGCCCTTCGCACTCTTGATGTCTAACCGCGGTCCGTCACCCGGATCCGGGACCCTGCGTGGTGGGTAGTTTGACTGGGGCGGTCGCCTCCCAAAGAGTAACGGAGGCGCGCGAAGGTTGGCTCAGAGCGGTCGGAAATCGCTCGTTGAGTGCAATGGCAGAAGCCAGCCTGACTGCAAGACTGACACGTCGAGCAGAGTCGAAAGACGGCCATAGTGATCCGGTGGTCCCGAGTGGAAGGGCCATCGCTCAACGGATAAAAGGTACGCTGGGGATAACAGGCTGATGGTGCCCAAGAGTCCATATCGACGGCACCGTTTGGCACCTCGATGTCGGCTCATCTCATCCTGGGGCTGGAGCAGGTCCCAAGGGTATGGCTGTTCGCCATTTAAAGAGGTACGTGAGCTGGGTTTAGAACGTCGTGAGACAGTTCGGTCCCTATCTGCCGTGGGTGTAGGATACTTGAGAGGAGTTGCCCCTAGTACGAGAGGACCGGGGTGAACGTTCCACTGGTGGACCAGTTGTCGTGCCAACGGCAGTGCTGGGTAGCTATGAACGGACAGGATAAACGCTGAAGGCATCTAAGCGTGAAGCCCCCCTCAAGACCAGGTATCCCTTGAGAGCCGTGGAAGACCACCACGTCGATAGGCCGGAGATGTAAGCGCAGCAATGCGTTCAGTTGACCGGTACTAATGGCTCGATAGGCTTGATTTGATCCGGAAGACGACAGACCGGTTCCCGAAAGGAACAGGCCGTCGCTTCCCGAAAGCATCCTTGGACAACACAGGCCCCCGACAGGGCCGACGCTGAGCGTTTCTTTCCCGGTCTGGTGGCCATAGCACGAGCGAAACACCCGATCCCTTCCCGAACTCGGCCGTTAAGCGCCGTCGCGCCAATGGTACTGCGTCTCAAGACGTGGGAGAGTAGGTCACCGCCAGACCTGGAAAGAAACGCCTCTCTCTGAACCGATGAACCGCCCGCAATCACAAAAGCGAGCAGAAGAACAGGCAGAAATGGCGCGGGGTAGAGCAGCCCGGTAGCTCGTCAGGCTCATAACCTGAAGGTCGTAGGTTCAAATCCTACCCCCGCAACCA
>NZ_CANMEH010000049.1 GCF_947496875.1 uncultured Paracoccus sp.
CGCGAGGGCGTTCCTGATCCAGTGAACGCGGCACCGCTGCCATGTCGCCTCGAACACGCGGGCGATGGCGGCCTTGAGGCCGGTGTGCGCATCGCTGATCACCAGCCTGACCCCGCCGAGGCCCCGGGCGCGGAGAGACCGCAGGAAGTCGGTCCAGAAGGTCTCCGCTTCGGAGGGGCCGATGCCCAGGCCGATGATCTCGCGGCGCCCTTCGGTGTTGGCGGCCACGGCGATTATGGCCGCCACCGGCACGATCCGGCCGCCTTGGCGCACCTTGAGATACGTGGCGTCGAGCCAGACATAGGGCCAGTCGCCGGTCAGCGGGCGGTTCAGGAATTCGCCGACCCGCTCGTCGATGTCCTTGCAAAGCTTCGACACCGTGCTCTTCGAGATGCCGCTCAGCCGCATCGGCTGAGCTCGCCGACACTGCAGCCGCAGCCGCAGCGACTGCATCCATGGACCAACGGAGGACAACCATAAAGATCAATTTGGTGGGCGCTACCGTGCTGGCGCTGTCCAAAACTGTCGCCGTCGCCGAATATCCGGAGCGCCGATTGAGGTGACGGCTCCCGCGCCGGTGGGCGGAGGCACCGATACCAGCGCAAGTGAGCTCGCGCCTTGCTGGAAGAGGAACTGGGTACGTAGCTCGGAGTACTGAATGTCGCCGGTGGCGGCGGTTCCGTCGGTGTCACGCAGTTCATGCAGGAAGAGCCAAACGGCTATCGGCTGCTCTCAACGGGGAATAGCCCAAGCACAACGGTGCCGCAGGTGCAAAAAACCGCATGCAACGTGGACACGTTCACGCCCATCGCCTCGACATCCAAAACTGCTTACACCATGTACGTCGCTCCCCGCCGAAACGGGTGCGGAGTTCCTTGAGGAGCTCGAGGAAAATTCGGGCAAGTACACCTATGGAAACGATGGTATCGGCAGCAACATGCAACTCGCGGCCTAACGCGCTTTCCAGGCTCGGGTACCGCGGGGCCGCCATCCGTCCTGGCTGCCTTGAAGATCCGGTTCACGCCGTTGCGGTTTCGCTTCAGCGTCTCCAGCGAAAGCCGCGGTGTCAGCTGCTCGGCCAGCAGCGCCCGTTTCTCGATATCGGACAGCTCCGACCGGGCCCGCATCGCCGCGATCGCGGCGGCGTCCCTGGCATCGGCCGCGTCGATCTCCTCCTGCTTCGTCCGCTCGATCCCAGCCGACGTGTAGCGGTTCCTGCCATGCTTCTTGCCGTGATCCTTCGGCAGCCGGGCCATCCATGCGAAGAACTCCCGCTGATCTGTCACCGAGATCGCCGAGACCGGGATATCGCCGAGATACTCCAGCAGCAGCAGCTTCGCCGGCGCGTCGATGTTCCCCTTCATACTCGCCGTGGGGTAGTTCTTCAGCGCCTGCGCCCAGGCCGCCGAGATGTGCACCGGATCGGCCATCAGCGCCTCGACCGAGGGAGCGCCCAGGCGGGCGGCGACCGCTTTCTCGGCGCTGCTTGCGTCGTCGCCATCGAGTGACCGGGCCTCGACCTGGCAGATCTCGCGGGCGAGCTCGATCGCCCGGCGGCCCGGGTCGGCGCGCAGTTCCGGGAGGTCCAGACCGATCCGGCCGGCTGCGTCGTGCAGCGCCGGGGCGATCTGCAGATTCTGGAGGAAATCCGTTGCCTTCACCTTGGGAGTTAACGACAAGCCCTCCGCGCTCATCCCCGGCGTTCGGTGGGGGAAGATGCGCGCCCTCAGAGTGGTTGTTAGACTGTGGATCGGCACCACCTCATTGCTCCAGTCGGCCGGTCTTGTCTGACAACACCGTTGCACTAAGCTGGAACTGGAAGCGTGGAAGAATCTGATGGGAGTCTCTGGGGATCTCGCCCCAAGGCAAAAGTCTCTCTGCACCCGGATCGAGCCGACAAGGGCCGAGAACGACATCATCTGTCTCCTCCGGCAGAGCCCGGCGGAGGGACGACACGGATCGGGTCTCGCGGCGCCGGATCCGGGTTTTGGCTAGTCCTTGGTTTTCCGTGGCGAGGGAGGGTGCCGATGGAGACGCCAGAACAAGATGACCTGCCGCCGCTGAGCCTTGCCGTACCTGAGCCTGAGGTGCGGCCCGGCGACCGGCCGGATTTCTCACGGGTCGCGATTCCGCCTGCGGGCAGCGTCCGCCGTCCCCCGATCGATGCCGATCCGGAGCACATCCGCGATCTGGCCTTCACCATCATCCGTGTGCTCAATCGCGACGGTCAGGCGGTGGGTCCCTGGGCCGAGGCGCTGAAGATCGATCCCGAGGGGCTCAAGGAGGGTCTCCGCCACATGATGACGCTGCGCGCCTATGACGCGCGGATGCTGATCGCGCAGCGCCAGCAGAAGACCTCCTTCTACATGCAGCACCTGGGCGAGGAGGCGATTGCCTGCGCGTTCCGCCGCGCGCTGGCGCCCGGCGACATGAACTTTCCGACCTATCGCCAGGCCGGGCTGCTGATCGCGGGCGGCTATCCTCTCAAGACCATGATGTGTCAGGTCTACTCCAACGACGCCGACCCGATGCGCGGGCGGCAGTTGCCGGTGATGTATTCCTCGAAGGAACACGGTTTCTTCACCATCTCGGGCAACCTGGCGACGCAGTATATCCAGGCGGTGGGCTGGGCGATGGGGTCGGCCATATCGGGGGACCACAGGATCGCTGCGGCGTGGATCGGCGACGGCTCGACGGCCGAGAGCGACTTTCACGCGGCGCTGGTCTTTGCCTCGACCTACAAGGCGCCGGTGGTGCTGAACATCGTCAACAATCAGTGGGCGATCTCGACCTTCCAGGGCATCGCGCGGGGCGGGTCGGGGACCTTCGCCGCGCGCGGGCACGGCTTCGGCATCCCCTCGCTGCGCGTGGACGGCAACGACTACCTTGCGGTGCTTGCGGCGGCGCAATGGGCGACCGAGCGCGCGCGGCGCAACCTCGGTCCGACGGTGGTCGAATACGTGACCTATCGCGCCGGCGGGCACTCGACCTCCGACGATCCGTCCGCCTATCGACCGGCCGAGGAAAGCGCCGCATGGCCCCTGGGCGATCCGATCCTGCGGCTGAAGAACCACCTGATCGCCATCGGCGAGTGGACCGAGCAGCGCCATGTGCAGGCCGAGGCCGAAATCCATGCCGAGGTTGTCGAGACGCAGAAAGAGGCCGAGGCCATCGGCACGCTGCATCAGGGCCTGCGCCCCAGTCCGGCGGACATGTTCGAGGATGTGTATGCCGAGATGCCGCCGCATCTTCTGAAGCAGCGCCACGAGGCGGGGTTCTGACATGCCGCGCATGACGATGATCGAGGCGATCCGCGACGCGCTGGACGTGGCCATGGGCGCCGACCCGAAGGTCGTCGTCTTCGGCGAGGATGTCGGCTATTTCGGGGGTGTCTTCCGCTGCACGGCAGGGCTGCAGGCGAAATACGGCAAGACCCGCTGCTTCGACACGCCGATCAACGAGTCCGGCATCGTTGGCGCCGGGATCGGCATGGCGGCTTATGGTCTCAGACCCGTGGTCGAGATCCAGTTCGCCGACTACATGTATCCGGCCTATGATCAGATCGTCTCCGAGGCGGCGCGGCTGCGCTATCGCTCGGCCGGAGAGTTTACCTGTCCGATGGTTGTGCGGATGCCCACCGGCGGCGGTATCTTCGGCGGCCAGACTCACAGCCAGAGCCCCGAGGCGCTGTTCACCCACGTGACCGGGCTGAAGACCGTCGTGCCGTCAAATCCGCATGACGCCAAGGGCTTGCTGCTGGCGGCGATCGAGGATCCCGATCCGGTGATCTTCATGGAGCCGAAGCGGCTCTATAACGGCCCCTTCGACGGCCATCACGACCGCCCGGTGACGGCGTGGAAGGCGCATGAGCTGGGCGAGGTGCCCGAAGGGCATTACACCGTGCCGCTGGCCCGGGCAGTCGTGCGGCGTCCGGGCCGGGCCGCCACCGTTCTGACCTATGGCACCATGGTTCATGTCGCGCTGGCCGCTGCTCAGGAATCCGGCGTTGATGCCGAGGTGATCGACCTGCGGACGCTGCTGCCGCTGGATCTGGACACCATCGTTGCGTCGGTTCGACAGACCGGGCGCTGCCTGGTGCTGCACGAGGCGACGCTGACCTCGGGCTTCGGGGCCGAGCTTGTGGCGCTGGTGCAGGCGGAATGCTTCTGGCAGCTCGAGGCGCCGATCCGGCGCGTGGCGGGCTGGGACACGCCCTATCCGCATGCGCATGAATGGAGCTATTTTCCCGGCCCGGCGCGCGTGGCGGAGGCGCTGCGTCAACTTGTCGAGGTAGCCTGAGATGGGTGTTCTCGCAATCCGCATGCCCGATATCGGCGAAGGCATCGCCGAGGCCGAGATCGCCGAATGGCTGGTGAAGCCCGGCGATGTCCTGCGTGAGGACGACGCGATGATCGCGGTGATGACCGACAAGGCCACCGTGGAAATCCCCAGCCCGGTCACCGGCACGGTGATCTGGCAGGCCGGCCAGGCGGGCGATGTGATCGCGGTGGGCGCCGAACTGATCCGGCTGGAGGTGGACGGCCCCGGCAATGTCGAGGGAGACGGCACGGGCGACGCGCCCGGCGCGGCGATGGAACCTGCAGCGAAACACGGTGCCTCAGCCGAGCCCCCCGAGGCCACCGTCCAGCCGGAACCGACACCCGAGCTGCCAGGACCCGCCGCCCGGACTGTCCTCACGTCCGCCGCACCGTTGCGGGCCGAGGGCGAAAAACCCGTCGCTTCGCCCTCCGTCCGGGCCCGGGCGCGCGAGGCGGGCGTGGACCTGCGGCTGCTGCGGGGCTCGGGTCCGGCCGGCAGGATCAGCCACGAGGATCTGGACGCGTTCATCGCCTCGGGCGGCATTCCGGCGCCTTCCGCCCTCCGCCCCGATACCAGCACCGAGGAAATCCGGGTCATCGGGCTGCGCCGGAAGATCGCCGAGCGGATGGAGGCGGCCAACAGCGTCCCGCATATCACCATCGTCGAGGAGGTGGACGCCACCGCGGTTGAGGAGCTGCGGGCGCGAATGAACGCGTCGACCCAGCAGACAAAGCTGACGCTTCTGCCCTTCCTGGTCCGCGCCATCGTGCGCACCGTGCGCGAGCAGCCGATGCTGAACGCGCATTACGAGGCAGATGCAGGGCTGATCCGCCGCTTTGGCGCCGTCCATATCGGGATCGCGACGCAGACGCCCTCTGGCCTCATGGTGCCGGTTCTGCGCCATGCCGAGACGCTGGAGCTGCGCGCCGCCGCGGGCGAG
>NZ_CANMEH010000050.1 GCF_947496875.1 uncultured Paracoccus sp.
CTGTCACAGAAACCGCGGGATAAATCCGTCCGGGGAAAGGGGAACCTCGGACATCAGAGGCTTTGTGCAACAAAGCCGCGCTACCATGTCCGAAGTGACCGTCCGTCTAGGGTAGACCTCAAAAGACTGTGTTCTCCCGGCACTCACTGGACGGCCGCGTTTATCTTGTCGCAAAGCCCTCTGCACGTCCAAGTTATCCACGATGTGCCAGGTTGACCTGTCCTTGCCTAATCAGCGCCTCTGAGGCAAGATGTCTAACAGGTGACACTGCAAGATAAGAGGACGTTATGTCAGCCCGCGTCAAGATCACAGCGACAGGCCGGCTGAGCTTACCCGCTGACATTCGCAAGCGGCACGGTCTTGGAAAAGGGGGTGATGTCCTTATCGAGGACCGTGGCGACGAGATCGTAATCTGGCCCCTCAACCGGGCCGTGGCACGGGCTCAAGAGATCAGCCGCAAACTGACGGCCGATAAGCAAGGTGCGAGCGTTCAGGACTTTCTGGCCGACCGGCGCCGCGAGGCGGAAGCGGAGTGAGTGTGGTCGTCCTAGACGCGTCCGCACTCCTCGCATTGCTGCTCGACGAGCCGGGCGCCACGACGGTCGCCGAGCATCTGGATGGTGCGCTCGTGTCGTCGGTCAACCTTGCGGAAGTGGTCGGGCATTATGCCAGGCTCGGAGCAGATCGGGTTGACATTCAGGCCATGCTCTCGCCGCTCCCTATCGAGATCGTGCCGGTCGATGCGGGTGTCGCCTTCGAGGCCGGAATGATGCGCGTGATCGGGGAGGCTGCAGGTCTTTCCCTTGGTGATCGCATCTGCCTGTCGCTTGCGAAGATGCGGCAGGCCCGATCACTGACGGCTGACAAGGCGTGGAAGGTTGTCGCCGACGAACTGGAGGTCGATGTCGAGCTAGTCCGGTGATTCTTGGCAATTCTTCATATCGAGCCCCTGCTCGTCTCGGCGGCCACGCTGCGCTGATTGTTGATCAGCGACTTGAAGGGCTGTTCAGAAGCGTGCGGTTCGCCTTTTATCAAGCTCCAGGTCACAGGTGATAACGTCATGGCGAACGATCCGAAGACCACGCGACCGCCTTCGCTGAAAAGCCAGACTCGCCAAGCGAACTGGCGCCGCGCAAATCTGCGCAAATACACGGCCCATCTTGCCGTTCGGCGGGCGCTCGTGTCGGGAGTTCTGGAGAAGCAGGGCTGCGAAGTATGTGGTCACGGTGTGGTTGATGCCCATCATGACCGCTACGACGAACCTCTGGATGTGAGGTGGCTCTGCCGCCGCCACCACATCAAGCTGCACCACTATGGCGAGGACATGTTCCCGATCGGCACTATAAGGCAGTGGCGCATGCCGAAATGAACATGGTGCCGCGACCGCAACGCTTCGAGGACCACTGTGTCCCCTCGGTAGTACTGTTGCCGGTGGGCACGTCTGAACAGGAGCATCTTGGCCATACCATCTGCGCCAACGGTGAAGTTCGGCATGTCACCCGGATGAGGGCCGGCCGCATTCAGAATGCCGTGCTCCTTGCCACCAGCGAAGTGACCACCTGCGCTCTTGAAGTCGGGACCGTCCGCTGCCGCGAGCGCTGTGCCGCACTTGGCCCTGTCCGGCAGCTCGACCACCATCCATGTTGTTGAAGGCACCGGCTGCGAATGCTGCAAGCAATGGACCCGCTACTTGCGGGAAAACGGTTTCGAGGTAACCCATGAGGAGCGTTTCGGCACACTTCTCATGCAGCACAAGATGGACTTGGGCGTGCCCATCGAGCTGTCGTCCTGCCATACCGGCTCAGTGGATGGCTATTTCATCGAAGGTCATGTTCCGGCCGCCGATATCCGCAAGCTTCTGCAGGAACGACCCGATGCGCGCGGCATCACTGTGCCGGGCATGCCCTATGGCAGTCCAGGCATGGGGCCGGAAAGCAAACGAAAGGCCTATGATGTCCTGCTGATCCGCAAGGACGGCACGAGTGAGGTCTTCACCCATTATCCTGCCGCATAGCTGTCCTCGCTGCATGCGACAAAATTGGTGTCCGTTAAGTCAAACCTATATGATAACTCCTAGAGGTCAGGGCACCGGGGGTATTCGCGCTTGGGCCCCACGCATTGCGATCAAAGTCCGACAGGCATAGATTGCCTCGGGCTCAATAGCCTTGATTTGCCGCGAGAGTCATGACGCGCTCACTTTTTCTCATCTGTCTGATGGCTGCCGTCATGTTCCTGGCGGTTCTTCCGCACGCAACCATGGCGGGAGGGTCGTACGACGCGGCAAGCAAGTGCCAGCATGACGTATCTGGTGTGATCGAACAGCAGAACGAGGACCGATACTGCGGCGGTGCCGATCACATGGTGACAGCTGCCTGTGCGATCGCCTGTGTCGGGCCATTCGCGCCCGGCTCGCAACCTTTCGGCACGATGCCAGTCGAGTTCTCTGCGGCGGCTCTCCGGTTTCCGACCACGCTCGTCCTGCGGGGCAGGCTGACCGATCCAGACGACCGCCCTCCCAAATCCATCTGATTGCCTTCCGAGCGGAGCCGCAAGGCGGCTCCAGTCCGAGTGCGGCCCTGTGGGGCCTGATGGATTTTCGACATGAGACTGACACGCCGCGGCTTTCTGGCCGCATCTGCAGCCATGGCTGCAACGACGGCCTTGCCGCGTTTTTCCACTGCCGGGGAACGGCCCCTTTCTTTGACAGCCACGACCCGCGTGATCGAGGTCGATGGGCGGGCCGCCACGGTCATGGGGCTGATGAACAGTTCCGGCCGACAGGGGCTAGTCCTGGACCCCGGCCAACGCTTCCGGGTGGACCTGACCAACGCCTTGGATGAGGAGACGATCATCCACTGGCATGGGCAGATCCCTCCCAATGCGCAGGATGGTGTACCCGACCTGCCGATGCCCCTGCTGAAGCCCGGTGAAACGCGCAGCTTCGATTATGAACCACTCCCGGGCACCTACTGGATGCACAGCCACGTGCCGCTGCAGGAGATGAGCCTGCTTGCCGCCCCTTTGATCGTGCGTCGACCCGAGGATGTAACGGCCGACCGGCAGGAAGTGGTGATGTTTCTGCACGACTTTTCATTTCGTCCGGCGGCCGAGGTCATGGCCGATGTGACGGAAGGTGGCGGACACCACGACATGTCGGACATGGGGATGCCGGTCATGAACCATGACGCCATGGAAGGCATGAAACATTCGGGCATGGCTATGGCGGGCATGACGATGGAGGGGCCGGTGCCGACAGGCATGGGCGGCATGGCCATGGACCTGAACGACATCGAGTTCGACGCTTATCTCGCCAACGACCGCACGCTTTCCGATCCCGAGGTGATCGCGGTCGAGCGTGCAGGACGCATCCTGCTGCGGGTCGTCAATGCGGCGGCGGCCACCTCCTTCTGGATAGACACAGGGGGGATCGAAGCGCGTCTGGTGGCAGTGGACGGGCATCCCGTGGAACCTGTTGCGGGCACGCGCTTTGGGCTTGCCATGGCGCAAAGGCTTGATCTGGAGATCGACCTGTCCGGCGCCGGAGCTTTCCCGATCCTCGCGCTGCGCGAAGGCGCACGGGAGCGGACCGGGATCATCCTTGCCACGTCCGGCGCCCCGGTGCCCCGGATCGAGCCACTGGGCGACACCGCAAGCGGCGCATTCGATATCGACCTAGCGCAAGAAGGGCTGCTTCGCGCGGCGCTGACCGACGCGGCGACGCCGCTGGCACCGCGCCCGGTGGATCGCTCGCACATGATCATGCTTGGCGGGTCCATGCAGCCCTATCTCTGGACGATCGATGGCCAGACCTGGGGCGATCACAAGCCGATTCTCGCTCGATCCGGCGAACGCGTACATCTGACGTTCCACAACATGTCGATGATGGGGCATCCGATGCACCTCCATGGCCATGTCTTTCGGGTGGTGAACGTCAACGGGCAGGCAATTTCCGGCGCGATCCGGGACACGGTGTATGTGCCGCCGATGGCAATGGTGACAGTGGCGCTGGACGCGGGCGAGGCCGCACGCTGGATGCTGCACTGCCACCACATGCCGCATCTGTTCACCGGCATGATGACCGAGTTCGCCGTCACGGCCTGACGCAGTAACCACCGGAGAGGACAGCTCTTCGATGGAACGACATTCACAGCGCGCTTCACTGGATGGCCGAGAGCCAGCCATGGGGCCGCGCTACCGCCGCACCGGCGGCTAAACAAAACTGGAGATCGGATCATGAATAAGGGATTGATCGGTGCATTGGCTGTCGTCCTCATTGCCGCGACAGGCTGGTACTGGAGCCAAGCCCGCACCGGCGAAGACACAGCCTCTTCTGCGCAGCCCGGGACCACCGCGCGGTCCGCCGGGGCGCCCATGGCGGAGGTTGTCGTTCCGACAGAGTTTTCTGCACAGGCGCGGCAGGGTGAGACCTACTTCAATGCGGTCTGCGCCTCATGCCACGGGGCCGATGCTGCCGGGCAGGACGGCGTCGCGCCGCCGCTCGTGCACCGGATCTACGAGCCGTCGCATCACGGCGACATGGCGTTCGTCCTGGCCGCCCGACGCGGCGTTCAGGCGCATCATTGGTCGTTCGGGAACATGCCGCCCGTTGATCAGCCTTTGACCGACAGCGAACTCGACGCGATCATCACCTATGTGCGCGAGCTGCAACGCGCCAACGGCATCTCGTGACAAGGGGGCGTGATGAACATCACCGAAGCCGCTGCTGCTGCTGCTGCGGCCTCACCGCAAAGACGATCCGGTATCATGAACAGATCGACCTCGTGTCCCCGCAGCGCGGGCCGAACGGCTACGTCCAGTTCAGCCCGAAAGACGTCCAGCGGTTGAAATTTCTGGGTCGCGCGCGGCGACTGGGTTTTTCGCTTCAGGACGGCTCTGTTGCGCAAATCCCGTGAGGGATTCATCTCGTGAATCCAGCATGGTAGCTGGGGTGCATGAGCAGACCCAC
>NZ_CANMEH010000051.1 GCF_947496875.1 uncultured Paracoccus sp.
GCGGCCCCGGCTCCGTGACCCTCAGCGCCTTGCAGAGCCGTTCCCGCGCGGCGATCAGATCGGCCGTGGCGCCGACAGCCCCTCTCGCATAACCCTCGAATACAACGAGAAAATCCCGCCGCAGCCGGACCGGGAGAACGGTTTCGCAAGGGCAAGTGGCGGAGGGTCGGAACCGCGAGGAATCTCGGCTCAGAAGGCTTCCAAGAATCGCCTTCGGTCCGAGGATTCAAATGGCGGCCTCATCTACACCGAAGGCGATTCTAGATCCTTCGCCGACATGATTTTTACATTTTTTACCAATCGGGTAAGTGAAAATCACCCCTCGCGGTTCTGGCCATCGGAGCGCATCTCCCGCACCGCCGCGAGCAACTCTTCGATCGCCTTTTCGGCCGCCACGAGTTTCATCGCCACCATCAGGTCCTGACGCCCTGCAAGCGCGAGGAACGTGCCCAGCACTTCGTCGGAATGCCGGGCCAGCGCCACCAGATGCTCACCGCTCGGGCCGTATCGGCCGGCAAACCAGTTCTTCACCGTCTTCTCGTTCGCCCCCGTCCAGGACGCAACGACCTTTGCCCCCGCCCTGCTGTCCTCATGGGAGCGGCGCAGTGCAGATGCAATTTCGTCGGCGAACCCGTTCCCCGCATCACTCCGACCATTTCGACCATATCCGTTTTGTTTCGGAAAGAACTTGCCCTTTTTCGGAAACGACATTCCGGCCTCCCTCGCTGTAGATGGACGAGAGGGATTCAGCCCTGGATTCAGGCGGTTCGGATGGATTGGCCGGCAATACCGAGGAGATGCATGTGTGAGCGGTCGTTTGGTGACCAATTCGGGCAAGAGCGACGGTGCGGTCGAGCCGGACGTGCCCGCCGTCGCCTACGTCCGGATGTCGACGGATCACCAGAAATACTCGACCGAGAACCAGCTGGACGTCATTCGGAACTATGCCGCCGCGCGGGGCCTTCAGATCCTGCGCGTGTTCGAGGACTCCGGGCGATCCGGGCTGCGGCTCGATGGTCGCGAGGCCTTGCAGAACCTCATGGCCGAGGTCCGTTCCGGCCACGCCGATTTCAAGGCGATCCTCGTCTATGACGTCAGCCGTTGGGGTCGGTTTCAGGACGCTGACGAGGGTGCCTACCACGAACATGTCTGCTCCCGCGCGGGGATCCGGGTCCATTACTGCGGCGAGCAGTTCGAGAACGACGGCAGCATCGGCTCGAACCTCCTGAAGACCGTGAAGCGCGTGATGGCCGGCGAATACAGCCGGGAACTTTCGGTGAAGGTCTTTGCCGGGCAATGCCGCCTGGTGGAGCTCGGCTATCGTCAGGGCGGCGCGGCCGGATACGGGCTGCGGCGGGTGCTGATCGACGAGCACGGCAACCCGAAGGGCGAACTGTCGCGTGGCGAGCAGAAGAGCCTTCAGACCGACCGCGTCATCCTCGTCCCCGGCCCCGAGGAGGAGCAGCGGGTCGTCCAGCGCATGTACGAGATGTTCGTGCGCGAGGGGCGTCCCGAGCGGGATATCGCGGAGGTTCTGAACGCCGAAGGTCACCGCACCGATCTCGACCGGCCGTGGACCCGGGCGACCGTCCATCAGGTGCTGACCAACGAAAAGTACATCGGGAACAACGTCTTCAACAAGGTGTCCTTCAAGCTGAAGCAGCGTCGGGTGGTAAACCCGCGCGAAATGTGGATCCGGGCTGAGGGCGCCTATCCTGCCATTGTTGACGAGGCGCTGTTCCTGCGCGCCCGGGAGATCGTGGACGCCCGCAGCCGCCATTTCTCGGACGAGGAACTGCTCGACGCGCTGCGCGCGCTCCTTCAGCGACAGGGTATGTTGTCGGGCCTGATCATCGACGAGGAGGATGATCTGCCGTCCTCCAGCGCCTATCGCAGCCGCTTCGGCAGCCTGCTGCGCGCCTACCGGCTGATCGGCTACGAGCCGGACCGCGACTACAGCTACATCGAGGTCAACCGCGCCTTGCGGCAGGCCCATCCGCAGGTCGTGGCCGAAATCATCGCTGGCGTCACCCGGCACGGCGGGTCGGCCGTGCAAGACCCCGACACTGATCTGGTTCGCGTCAACGACGAGTTCACCGTGTCCATTGTGCTGGCCCGATGCAGCGCCACGGCAGCCGGGTCGCTGCGCTGGCGCATCCGTCTCGACACCGGACTGGTGCCCGACATCACCATCGCTGTGCGCATGGACGAGGTGAACGAGGCGCCGCGCGACTACTACTTGCTGCCCAGCATCGACATGACCTTCGGGAAACTGAAATTCGCCGAGCAGAACGGGCTCGCGCTCGATGCGTACCGGTTCGACACGCTCGATTTCTTCTACGCGCTCGCCTCGCGGGCGAGGATCGCGGAGGTGGCGTGATGCCCGACGACTTGGAGCCAACGAGCCAGAAGCAGGTGACCCTGATCCCGACCGACAGGGTTAGGGTCCTCAACCCCCGCGTCCGAAATCGGCGCACCTTCGAGGCGATGGTGGAGAACATCGCGCGCATCGGCCTGAAGCGCCCGATCACCGTGGCACCGCGCCCCGGGACCGATCCGCAGGAGTACGACCTCGTCTGCGGTCAGGGCCGCCTCGAGGCCTTCGTCGAACTGAAGCAGGACCACATCCCCGCCATTGTGATCGACGCTGACGAGAGCGATTGCCTCGTGATGAGCCTCGTCGAGAACTGTGCGCGGCGGCAGCACAACCCCATCGACCTGATGCGCGAGATCGGCGCGCTCCGCCAGCGCGGCTACAACGACCGTCAGATCGGCGAGAAGATCGGCGTTTCCACCGAATATGTGAACATGATCGCGGGGCTGCTGGAGAAAGGCGAGGAGCGCTTGGTCTCGGCCGTGGAAACCGGGGTGCTTCCGCTGAATCTGGCCATCCAGATTTCCAAGACGGACGCCAAGGGCGCGCAGAAGGCACTGATGGACGCCTACACCCAGAACAAGCTGCGGGGTCGGAAGCTGGCGCTCGTGCGCCGCCTGATCCAGCAGCGCGAACTGCGGGGCCCGCAGATCCACAGCAACCAACTCGGACGCAAGCCTCCGAAACGGGCGCTCACGAGCGAGGGCCTTGTGCGGGCGTATCAGCAGGAGGCGACGCGCCAGAAGCTGCTTATCAAGAAGGCCGAGCTCACCCAGAGTCGGCTGATGTTCGTGCGCGAGGCGTTCCGGAAGCTCTGCGCGGACGAGCATTTCATGACCCTGCTCAGGGCGGAGGGGCTCGAGACAATGCCTGCCGACCTTGCGCGGCCCGTGACCGACGGGGCTCCGGCATGAAGCGCGAAGCACGCGACACCCTGAAGAGCGTCACGCTCGGGTTCGAGGACGACTGCGTCACGCTCCCCATCGATGCTATCCTGCCGCTCCGCGCCCTCGGCAAGTCCGCAAAAATCCAGCCGGAAGTATCGGCAGATCGTGGCTTCCATCGCCCAGATCGGGATCGTCGAGCCGCCCGTCGTGGTTCGGAACCCCGACAAGTCCGCCACTTGGTTGCTGCTCGACGGCCATCTTCGGATCGAGGCGCTAAAGGATGCTGGCGAACAGGAAGTGGAGTGTCTGGTCTCCACCGACGATGAGGCCTTCACCTACAACCGCCAGGTCAGCCGCCTTGCGCCGATCCAGGAACACAAGATGATCCGAAAGGCGATCGAGCGCGGCGTGCCCGAAGAGAAGATCGCGCTCGCCCTCGACCTCAACATGAGCAGCATACGACGCAAGGCGCGCCTGCTGGACGGCATCTGCGAAGAAGCCGTCGCGATCCTGAAAGACAAGCCTTGCACGAACGCCGTGTTCGATGCGCTGCGCAAGATGAAGACCATGCGCCAGATCGAGGCAGCCGAGCTTCTGGTCAACGCGAACAACTATTCCGTCGCCTACGTAAGCGCGATCCTCGCGGGAACGCCGCAGGCCCAACTGGTCGAGTCCTCCAAGCCGAAGAAGGTCAAGGGCATCACCCCCGAGGCCATGGCGCGCATGGAGCAGGAACTGGCCCGTCTGCAGGAGGGGATCGCCTCGATCCAGGACACCTACGGCCAGGACCACCTGCATCTGACCGTGATCAAGGGCTATGTCGGCAAGCTGCTCGGGAACGCCCGGGTCGTACGCTACCTGGCGCAGAACCATCCCGAGTTCCTCGGCGAGTTCCAGACGATCACCGAGATCACGCCGGCCGAGGCCGCCGACGCCGAGTAGCCGTTCGCGGCGAATGAAGGGGACCCGGACCCGATAAGCGCGGGGACCGCGGGAGACGCCGGACTGTGGGCCGGATCGAGCGCGGCGGTGGGGATGGCGGCGAACCCGCTCGGAGCCCACCAGGCTGGCTCGAGTTTTCGCCGGCCGCGCGGCCGCGCATCATGTGGCTGCGTTCAATTCGGGGCGTGTCGGAGGCGAGGCCACTCCGGCACGCCCGTTTCTTGCCACACATGTAGGGGGCGATCCGCCTTGCGGCGCGCGCGGCTTCGCAACTATCTGACTTGCCTCGTACTTTCTTTCACGCCTTCGTTTGGACGCAACCATGTAGAGTTGCTCAGATGGAGGACAAAATGAAACGGAACTGCATGACCCAGAAAGAACTCGCGGACCGTTGGACCATCTCGCACCGCACCCTGGAGCGGTGGCGGTGGGCTGGACCGCGAAGACCGTGGCCGAGGGCGGCACCGGCGATCTCTTCTACACCATGAACAAGGAGGCTGCGGGCGACG
>NZ_CANMEH010000052.1 GCF_947496875.1 uncultured Paracoccus sp.
CCACAATGTCCACTATCAATGGTGGACACTATCCCGCACTCTCACACCGCGGCAGAGCGGTTAGACCGGACGGTTACACATGCTGCACCTCCTCGGGCTGCTTGGTCACCAACCTTGTGACGCATGACCTCCCCCCTGCTGACAAGCCGCGGAGCACTTATCGAACGGCTTCAATCATAGTGGTGTATCAGACACCCCCGCGCGGATTGCTCCGTCCTCCGAAACACAGCTCCTGACTGCACATTCTGCGCTGCGGCCAGTTGGCGGCAGCCTGCCTGCTTCCGCCGGTAGATTCGCTGGTGTCGCGGGATCGGTTCATACCTTGACTGCCCTGAGCCTGAGGGCGTTCAGCACCACCGAGATCGAGGACGCGCTCATTGCAAAGGCCGCGAACATCGGGCTGATGAGGATGCCGAAGAAGGGAAACAGCAGCCCTGCTGCAACTGGCACGCCAGCGGCATTATAGATCAGGGCGAAGAAGAGGTTCTGCCGGATGTTGCGCATCGTCGCCCGGCTGAGCCGACGGGCGCGGACAATGCCGTCAAGATTGCCCTTGACCAGCGTGATGCCGGCGCTTTCGATTGCCACATCGGCCCCGGTGCCCATGGCGATGCCGACATCGGCCTGCGCCAATGCAGGAGCGTCATTCACCCCGTCGCCGGCCATCGCGACCTTGCGCCCCTCAGCCTGCAATTCGCGGATGATGCGGGCCTTGTCTTCGGGCATCACATCGGCGCGGATCTCGTCGATACCGAGGCGTGCAGCTACTGCCTTGGCGGTGCGCTCGTTGTCACCCGTCGCCATGATGATCCGGAAGCCAAGCTCGTGCAGCGATCTCAGTGCCGCAGGTGTCGTTTCCTTGACCGGATCGGCAACCGAGACCATGCCGACGACCGCGCCATCGATGACCACGAACATCACCGTCTCACCGTGATCGCGGCGGGCATCGGCCGCAGCGATCAGCGGCCCCGCATCCAGCCCCATATCGCGCAGCAGCCGGATGTTGCCGAGCGCGACCGGCCGGCCATCGACCGTGCCGCGCACGCCCTGACCCGTTACGGCCTCGAAATCGCCAGCCTCCACCATCCCCACGCCGCGCTCTTCCGCACCGCGCACGATCGCCTCGGCCAAGGGGTGTTCCGAGCCACGTTCGAGCGACGCGGCAAGGCGCAGGATCTCGCTCTCGTCATGTCCCGGTTCGGGCAGCACCGCAACGAGCCGCGGCTTGCCCTCGGTCAGCGTTCCGGTCTTGTCCACGATCAGGGTGTCCACCTTCTCGAAACGCTCCAGCGCCTCGGCATTCTTGATCAATACGCCGGCCTGGGCACCCCGCCCTGTCGCGGTCATGATCGACATTGGTGTCGCAAGGCCAAGCGCACAGGGGCAAGCAATGATCAGCACCGCCACCGCCGCCACCAAGCCATAGGAGAGTGACGGTTCGGGCCCCCAGATGGCCCAAGCCACGAAGGACAGGATCGCGATCCCGATTACCGCCGGCACGAACAGGCCCGCGACCCGGTCGGCGTATTTCTGGATCGGCGCGCGCGAGCGTTGCGCGTTCGAGACCATCTCGACGATCTGACTCAGCATGGTATCGGCGCCGACGCGCGTGGCCTCGATCATCAAAGATCCGGTGCCGTTGATCGTGGCCCCGGTGACCGGATCACCGGATACCTTCTCGACCGGGACCGGTTCGCCCGAGATCATGCTTTCGTCCACGGACGAGCGGCCGTCGACAACCACGCCGTCCACTGGAACCTTGTCACCGGGCCGCACGCGCAGCCGATCACCCACCTGCACCTGCTCGAGCGGGACTTCTTCCTCGGTGCCGTCTGACCTGATCACCCGCGCGGTCTTTGCCGCCATGTCCAGCAGTGCCCTGATTGCGCGACCCGTACCCTCGCGGGCGCGCAACTCCATCACTTGGCCCAGCAGGACCAGCGTGACGATGACCGCCGCCGCTTCGAAATAGACCCCTACATGGCCCTCGGCATCCCGGAAGCCGTCGGGGAAGATCTGCGGCGCCAGCACGGCCACGACGCTGAATATCCAGGCGGCAATCACCCCCATGGAGATCAGGCTGAACATGTTCAGATTGCCGGTGCGGAACGAGTTCCAGCCCCGTACCAGGAAGGGCCAGCCGCACCACAGCACCACGGGCGTGCCGAGGATCATCTCGACCCACAGCGTGGCGCGCTCGCCGAAGATGTCGCGCACGCCACCAAATCCGATCAGCGGCCCCATGGTAAGGACCAGCAGCGGAAGGGTCAGCGCGGTACCCACCCAGAAACGGCGGGTGAAATCGACAAGCTCGGGATTGGGACCCTCGTCGGCTGCGGGCACGCCCTTCGGCTCCAGCGCCATGCCGCAGATCGGGCACGATCCTGGGCCGACCTGCTCGATTTGGGGATGCATCGGACAGGTGTAGATCGTCCCGGCCGGCACCGGCTTCGGAGCGGGCTTGCCGCCAAGATAGTCCTGCGGTGCGGCCTCGAACTTGCTCTTGCAGCGGCCCGAACAAAAGTAGTGCGTCTCGCCCGCGTGAGAGACGGTATGCTTCGCCGCCGAGCGGTCGACCTTCATGCCGCAGACCGGATCGGTCGCCTCGATGTATGCCTTCGGTTTCGCGACAAACTTCGCCCGACAACCATCCGAGCAGAAATGATAGGTGCGGCCGTCGTGTTCATGGCGCGGCTTGCCGACGGCTGGGTCAACAGTCATGCCGCAGACCGGATCCCGCACCAGCATTGTCTCTGTCGTGGCGGTGGACGCGTCCATCTGAAGTCTCCCGAATCAATCAGCACCTTTTTTAGTCCTTCCATCTACTGGAAGGTCAAGCCGGCGTTTTCCACCTTGTGACTTTCCGGCCATCTCTTGACCTTCCAGTTACTGGAGGCTTTATCTTCAGCCTTACCTGACCATCCAGGAGGAGCTGAGATGAACATCGGTGATGTCGCGAGCCAGAGCGGCCTGCCTGCGAAGACTATCCGCTATTACGAAGACATCGGCCTTATTCGTCCCAAACGGGACAGCAACGGCTACCGCGCGTTCGATACTACCGAACTCCACAAGCTGACGTTTCTGGCGCGGTCTCGGTCCCTCGGCTTCACCATCGAGGATTGCAGGGCGCTGCTCTCTCTTTACGAGGATCGCAGGCGGGCGAGCGCGGATGTGAAACTGCTTGCCGAGGAACACCTTGCTCGGATTGCCCGCAAGATCGCCGAACTGAAGGCGATGCACGTCACGTTGAGCGGCCTTGTCAACAAATGCCACGGGGATGATCGGCCTGACTGCCCGATCCTGGATGATCTGGGTCAGCTCGAGGAAATGCCGTCATGACTGCGTGACTTCCATCGATGCCTTGCCGCCCTGAATGACTTGGCAGCACCTACCATCATGCAGGCTCCGGGCTGATCCGGACGTAGTGCGAGCTATCGGCCACATCGGCCTATTGTCCGGTGCGGCCGGAGTGGAAGCCAGTCCACACCCCGATCGCGCGCAAACCAGCGTCACGAGACGCTCGTCTCCTGTTCGCTGCGGGGAGCGCCTGGATCTTGGGTCGTGTCTAAGGCATTGGGGGTTCTGCCATCGTTGCAGCGCGTTCTGGCGCTTGAGGCCTTGTCGAATACGTCCTGCATCTCGTGCAGACGCGCCGTTTCGACCTTATCGAGCGGACCGCTGGCTGTCATGACCCGCTCGATCACATTGCGCATCTCTGTGATGGCCGATGAATCGCTCCTCGCGAGCAGTTGCGGAAGTGCCGTGATTGCTGCGGCGGGGTCCAGCCGCATGATCTCGGTCTGACGACGAACGGCCCATTTGAAATCGGCTAGAGGTACGGAACTAGCGTCCGCACACCGCTCACAGCGCAGGTTGAAAATCACGTGGAAATTCCGTTCGTCCACTTGCTCGCGATCGCCACCTATATAGTGCAGCGCCCGGATGCCGGCCTCCAGCACTTCGCCTTTGGTGATTTCATTTCGCAACCGCTCCGCCTCGGCAGCCCGGAATGCCCGATGCTCAGGCGTATGGCCCGGATGTTGCCGCGGGGCTTGGCTCTGTTGCGCAAATCGCGTGTTGGCCGAGGTTCCCCTTTCCCCGGACAGACTTATCCCACGGCTTCCGTGACAG
>NZ_CANMEH010000053.1 GCF_947496875.1 uncultured Paracoccus sp.
GGCTCCTCGACGGGCTCGTCCAACTTTCCGTGCTCGACCGCGATCTGACAGCGCCGCCCGGTTCTCCTGGCGAAGGCCCGGCGTACATGAAGCTTGGCGGACGCGTCGTGTACCGCGTCAGCGACATCGAGGCATTCGAAAAGGCGGTCATTCAATCGACGGCTGAACAGCAGATCTCGGCGTCCTGACGCCATTCCCGACCATCCCGCCGCAAGTCACGCGCCAAAGCTCTGATTTGCGGCGCATTTCGATTGCGCCACCTTCCCGGCCCGGTTAGCTTCGGCTCAGGCCCAGTAAATGGGCGCGCATAGTTAGCGTGCGCATCGCCCGAGCCGGGAGAGCGTGATGGAGAGCGACAGGTCGGAACTTCGCTGGGGCGTCGAGCAGCGCCTCGAGTTCATAGAGTTCCGCCTGTTCTGGGAGGGACATGTGAACCGCAGCGATCTGATGGACCAGTTCGGGGTCTCGGTGAACCAGGCGTCCACCGACCTGAACCGCTACATCGGATTCGCGCCGGACAACATGGTCTACGACAAGAGCGCGCGGACCTATGTTCGCGGCTCCGAGTTCAAGCCGCAGTTCCTCGAACCCGACGCCAGCCGCTATCTCGCGCAGCTGCGGTCGGTCGCTGACGGGATCCTCGACCGCGAGGACTCCTGGATTGCCGATCTCCCACCCTACGCCTCGGCTCCGACCCCGGTGCGCGGCGTCAATCCGGTAACGCTCCGCTCCGTGGTAGGCGCCATCCGTCGCTCCGAGGCGATCGAGGTGAAGTACCAGTCTCTGTCCGGCCCGGACCCGCGCTGGAGGTGGATTGCGCCCCACGCCATCGCTTTCGACGGCTTCCGCTGGCACACGCGGGCGTTCTGCCTGACCGACGATTGCTTCAAGGACTTCCTGCTCTCACGGATCCTCGACATCCGCGGATCTCGGGAGAGCGAAACGTCGGCCGACGAAGATCGTGACTGGCATTCCGAGGTCACCCTGGAGATCGGTCCCCACCCTGACCTCTCGGAGACTCAGGCTAAGGTCATCGCACTCGACTACGGGATGCGGGGCGGCAAGGCGAAGATCAAGGTCAGGCGCGCGCTACTCTATTACGCTTTAAAGCGCCTCGGTCTCGACACTGATCCGGGCGCACGCACACCTCAAAACCAACAAATCGTCCTGATAAATCGTGTCGATGTAATGGCAGCTATACCCAGCGGTTAGAAAAGCGGCAGTCGACTAAGCAGGGAACGGCGGCTTGGCGCCACGAAATATAAGCAGTGAGGATAGGGGGCTTCGGCGGATGACGAACTCGGAAAACCAAAACAATGGACTTTTGTCCCTCTATGATAGCTGCACGCCTCGTGCCGACATTGTTAAAGGGACTTTCAACCCAGAGCTTTTCACCGCGAGCCTGAACCAGGTGATGGATAGCTATGCAGGGCAGAAGGTTGCGGAGACCCCCTACACGGATGCCACCGTTTTCTTCGGAGAGGCTACATACCCCACGAGTGGGATGCGCGACCTGTTGTCCACCGTCCTTCTGAGGGTCGCTGGAGACACGACCGCGAGCGCAATCACGCGCCTTGAGACCGGTTTTGGCGGCGGGAAGACCCACTCCCTGATCGGGCTGGTCCACTGCGCCAAGCGTGGGACGGAGATTCGCGACCTGGTTAACCCCCTCTTCCCAGACTTGCCGCTGCCCGCGCCGGGCACCGTCGACGTCGTGGCGATCGCGGGAGACGTACTCTCCGTGAACAAGCCGTCTGGTGCCGCGCTCATCCCCCACACCCTCTGGGGCGAGCTTGCAATGCAGGTGGGGGGTGAGACGCTCTACAGAGATTTGGAAGGAGATGCCACCTCGGTTGCAGCGCCCGGCAGGGACTTCTTCAAACGGGTACTCGACGGGCGCAAGGTGATCATCCTGATCGACGAGCTTGCACAGTACGTCGCCCGGTTCGAGGCAGCGCATCCGGGAAAGGGCGCAACACAAGTCGCCGCCTTTCTAATGTCATTGTCGACCTTTGCCCGGTCCGCATCCGGCATCGCGGTCGTGATCTCCCTTGCCAGCTCATCGGACGCTTTCGCCCGCCAGAGCGAGAGTCTTGGCTCCGAACTCACACGGATCACAGGGTCCGAGGTCGCCCCGGAGGAGGCCACGCAGCGGGCCGCGCGCGCCGTCGGTGAGACCGAGAGCGTCGTGGCGCGTGATGCGCTCCCAATTAAGCCAGTCCCTCAGAGCGAGCTTGCTCGGGTTCTCGCCCGCCGCCTTTTTTCGCATATCGATCCCGAGGCGGCAAAAAGGGCCGCGGATGCCTATGCCGCCCTTTACGCCAGCTCACCGGCCGACCTGCCTTCGGAGGCGAAACAGACCGACTACGCGGACCGGATCCGGGCTAGCTACCCCTTCCACCCGACTTTCCTGCGGTTCCTGAACGAAAAGCTCGCCTCGATCGAAACGTTCCAAGGCACTCGCGGGGTTCTGCGGGTGATGACGCTTGCGATCAGGCTCCTCTGGCAGAAGCGACCGAACGCCCCAATGATCCATGTGGGGCATCTCGACTTCTCGGACCGGCTGATGGCGGACGAGATCGTGGGGAGCCGTCTCAAAGCGGGCGACATGCAGATCGTCCTCAACACCGACGTCGGGGGGCCTCAGTCAGATGCGCTCGCCTCGAACCGGAGCCGGGCTCAGATGCGCGATGCCGCCAACCCGCTCCCGTCCGGGGTTCCATACCACGAGATGACCTGGCGCGTAGTTCTGGTGAACAGCCTAGTTGGCCGGGCCGGTGGGGTGTCCAGCAACCTTTTTGGGATCAACGAGGCAGACGCCCTCCTCTCCGTGCTGATGCCGGGCCTCCCGGCAACCGCTGTGAAAACCGCCCTCGAGGCGATCCAGAAGCACGCCTACTACCTGCGCGAGGACGGAGGGAAGTTCTTTGCGAACACCGACCCGACCATCAACCGGGCCCTCAGCGACATCCGTGAGGGGGTGAAGCGGGATGACGCTTTGCGGCTAATTCTCGAGGCCTCTCGGAAGGTGATCACGAACCAGAACGGGATCTTCGAGGTTCGAGAAGACGTGACCGCCCCACAAGACATGGCGGAGTCCCCCCGTCGCCCCTCGATCGGGATCGTTCGGGTCGACGCCCCACGTCTCGTTGTAGATGATTTCATTCAGACACTTGGGAACGGGCAGCCGAGGATATCTCAGAACCATGTGGCGCTTCTGATCCCGAACACTGTCGCAACAGACCGGGACAGTGACGGGATGTTCGGAGACCAGCGGGCGCAACAGAGCCTAGACAGGCTCCTTGAGCTGGCACGAGATGTCCGGGCGATGGAGAAGCTCGCCGCAGATCCCGGTGCCTATGGGCGCAGAAACGCGGAGAGAGCGCGACACTGGTATGATGCCGCCCACCCATGGCCTGCATGTCTGGTGGGCACGTCGGCCACTCATCCCCTCGCGAGCCTCGATTGTAGCCTCACTTCTCAGTTCAACGGTAGATCCGGACACCTTTATTCGTGACCTCGGGATTACCAAGAGCGTCGCCATCGTCGGCGATAAGGAATGGACCCTTGTCGGGAAGGCCCTTGCGCACGTCCGGCGCGGTTCGGAAGGAGAGGTCTTGCTGCTTGACGACAAGGGCCTGAAGTTCTTCGAATCCGAGATCGAGCGGCGCGCAAAGAACCGGGAGATCATCGACAGCCTGATCGCCTACGATCCTGCCTTCGCCAAAGAGCCTGTGGTGCTGCGTTGGCAGGATGAGTCCGCGCCCTTTGGACAGCCTCTCCCAATTCAAGGGGAGCAGCTTCGCGTTGAAGAGCGGGCAGCCGATCCCGCGCATGTGAATGACCGACTCGCGTTTGCCAAGGCACGCCGCGTGAAGGAGGCATTGGGTGACGCGATCAGGGTAACCGTCCGGTCTAACCGCTCTGCCGCGGTGTGAGAGTGCGGGATAGTGTCCACCATTGATAGTGGACATTGTGG
>NZ_CANMEH010000054.1 GCF_947496875.1 uncultured Paracoccus sp.
GCTCGCCGCGAGGGCCGAAGCGGACATGGCGAGCATTTGCCGACGCGTGGTCATGTGTTTTCTCTCTTTGCCGGTTCGTGGAACGCGCTCGTCTATGCAGCCGCCGCCGCGCGAGAGGACGCCATCTCAAAGTCCGGGGAGTTCGAGCGCGTGATCCGGAGCATCGAACTTCCCGCCCGGCACTTCTACGACTTGCCCTTCGTGGATCCCGACCATGCCGAGTTCTTGGTCGAGAGAGCAGTGGCGGCAGGCGTCGGCAGGTCCAGTACTTGATGCGACTTGCGCGTGGTAGCCGGGCATCAACCCTCACGTCGATCAGCTTTCAGTTGCGATGCTGAACGCCGATGCTGCGCCCAGCGTCCGCAGCCATGTCCCCAAATCCGTCAGGCACCATGAAGATGACGCTTGTCGCAACCTCCCGGGCTCCGGCGTCGGCCCCAGCCGGTGGGGCATTCCCAAGATCACTGTACGCGCTCATCATCGCTGTACGCCTTCCCAACATCTCGCAGAGCCCACGGGCACAGGATACCATCGGCGCCCGGATAACGCATCAACCAACCATGCCTGATAACCGTTGGGCCGCAGCCGCGGAGGTTGATCTCAGGATGACGCGGGGAAGCCGCGCGGCGCCTGCTGAGCTACAGTTTCGAGGGGAGTATCACCATTGCCGAACTGGATCGAGACGCTGGACGAACTGCACAGCCATTATGGAAATCCCGGTGAGACCTCGCAGGTCAAGGTTACCAACTTCCTGACCCCTGCGTATCGCAGCCATGTCCAACGAGCTCGTTTTTGTGTGCTGACGACAGTGGGACCCGAAGGAACGGATGGAAGCCTGCGTGGCGACGAGGGGCCGGTCGTCGCGGTCCAGGACGAGCGGACGCTGTTGCTGCCGGACTGGAAAGGGAATGAGCGGATCGACTCGCTTCGCAACATCGTCCGGGATGGTCGGGTCAGCCTCATGTTTCTTGTGCCCGGATCGAACATCGCCATGCGGGTCAATGGCCGCGCCAGGGTAACCGCTGATCCGGACATTCGCAGGTCATTCGAGCGGCACGGCAAGCTGCCCCGTTCGGTTATCCGGATCGATATTCACGAGGTCTATTCGCAATGCGCTCGTGCCCTGATCCGCTCGCAACTCTGGTCGGACGTGGCCAGCGCCGCCGATTTGCCGAGCGTTGGCGACATGCTCAAGGAGATCACTTCAGGTACTTTCGACGGCGAAAGCTACGACGCGGAATGGCCCGAGCGTGCTGCACGGAGCATGTGGTGAGCCAGTGAGATCAGGCCAGCGACGGCAACGTCCGCGCCTACCCACATGCAGTGCTGCAGCAGGCATGAACGGCCAGTATAGGCATTCCGCAGCAGCCACTGTGCCGAATGGCTGCAGTGGGCCGAAGATGCGTTTGCCCGTCGGACAGAGCTGCCAAATCACGCAGTCTTGAGCATGGAGCGAGGGTTCCGCCTCCGTCACATGGTCCGATTTCGTCGCAGAAAGGCTATCGTTGGAAGTAGGCACCACGCCATGACTGGCGCAGGAACTCGGTTGCCGGTGGGAGACATCTCCATGACGCACGGTTTCACGACACGCCGAACCCTGCTTCGCGCTGCTGGCGCAGTCGCGGCGGTTGGACTCTTCGGCCTCCTCATGCCGGTCCGCGCGCAAGGGCTTGTGGCGACCCCCACGATGCGGGGCGGGGCCAACAATTACCGCCCCGGCGCGCCGATCGTGGATCGGATCGGCGGCGGGGGGTTCTGGATGACCGGCACCGTGCGTCGCGCGGGCGATGGAGCGCCGCTTGCAGGCCAACGGATCCAGATCTGGGCGCACACGACGGAGGGCTCGGAACGCGACCCGCAGAGCCACGGGGCCACGCTGACGGACGCGAACGGAGCCTTTCGACTCGAAATGCCGCAGATCGTCCCGGCGTTCGGGCAGCCTCATGGCCATCTTGCCTATGACGACGAGGATTTCGAAACCGTCTTCCTTCGTCCGGTCATGGCGAGCGCACGGGACACCAGCCTCAGCGCGGATTTCGTCCTTCAGCCGGTCTGATCCGGTGGGTCCGAACGGATCCCCCAGCGCCCGCGACATGCTTGTCTGGGCGGCTATCGCCACGTTCATCGCCGTGCCGATCGCCGCTGCCGCGACAAGCCCACTGCTCGGCTACCGCGACGCTGTCTACATCCTGGGAGGGTTCGCGGGGATCGTTGCGATGTCGCTCCTGCTGGTCCAGCCCCTGCTCGCGGGAGGGCTCCTGCCGGGCCTCTCTGGCGTGCGAGGACGTCGTGTCCATCGCTGGACCGGAGGGGTTTTGGTCATGGCAGTTGTGATCCACATCGCGGCCCTTTGGATCACCAGCCCGCCGGACGTGATCGACGCGCTTCTTCTTGCGTCGCCGACGCCGTTCTCGGTATGGGGCGTCACCGCCATGTGGGCCGTGTTCGCCTCCGCGCTCCTGGCTGCACTCCGCCGCCGTTTCCGCCTGCGTCCACTGGCGTGGCGACGGGCCCACACGGCCCTTGCCGCGGTCATCGTGCTGGGAAGCGTGATGCATGCGATGCTAATCCAGGGAACGATGGAAACGATGTCGAAAGCCGCGCTCTGTGTGGTTGTTCTCGCCGCAACCGCGAAGGTGATTGCTGACAAGGGCGGTGCGCCGAGGCGACCGCGTTAGAAGCACGTGAATGGGCTTGTGTGCCTCCGCTGGATGACGCGGTAGGCGCCTTCATTGCACCTGAGGACATCTTACCTTTCCCTGAAGACAGGAAGGCTTCATGATCTGCTCAGCGAATTCATGGCCCATGTTCAGGATCGCCCGGCGGAACACACAGGCTGCACAGCCGGACGATCGGGGCGAACTCGGCTGCGGTCGGAAGTTCAGCGCGTATCCGCATGTCGTGTCGGTCTACCTTCCGGACCAAGCCGTCGTGCTCACTAAAGAGTTACGTCAACACCATCTCTTTGCCGAACTGCTGCTGTCCGCTTTTCAGATGCGCATGGGCATCGGCATCGAGCGTGAAGCTTCGGTCGATCCGGAGGGCGATGATCACTGCCGCAACGCCGTCGCGACGTCGGAGAGGTAGAAAAAGAGCGGGTTTCGGCAAACCGAGTGATCTGCTCTGCGCACGAAGCAAATCGTCTTATGGCGCTTCTCGTCTGCTGCCGGCGACAGCATGCCAACATCGGTAACGGCGCCCGACGCGCCCGGACCGACCGGGCCACCACGGAACTGTCCGCTCATCAGCGTGCGTAACTGACACCCCCGTTAACTTTACTGGCGGCTGTGCGGGCACTGCGTCCTGCGGGGTCCCCCGACGGGGGCTCAAACTGACTGACGTCAATTACTAAACCACCAGCGAGCATTTGGCTGCGCCTGGTCCCGCAGCCCGGCTTGGCCTCCTGTGCCCCTGATCCGAGGACGACATGACGGCGAACCTGATGTTCGACCTCGACGGCAGCTCCTCGACAGAGGGTCACGTCCGTCAAGCTGGTGTAATTTCCCGGATGGCCTGAGGGCATGATCAGGCGGCTTTCGTTGTGATGC
>NZ_CANMEH010000055.1 GCF_947496875.1 uncultured Paracoccus sp.
TTGACGCCCCTGTGGTCGTTCCAGATCTCGATCCGTCCGCCAGAGATTGCCGTCCATCCCTGCACCGATGTGAACGAGGCGTACTGACCCGAGGCCACCGGCGAGCCCTCGAAGGAGCCGTTCAGGAGGATGTTGTCAGCGGATGCAGGGGGCACCGGAGGAAGCGTGGGTGTTGGTGTGGGCGGCTCTTCCCCAGGTTCGGGTTCAACGATGACGGGGACCTCCGGGACGACAACCGGGGGATCCACATCCGGGACGTAGTTGCTGCCGTATTCACCTGGCCGTATGTCGGCGCCGGAGATGCTCGCGACCAGCGGTCGGCCCGGATCGCTCCACGTGCCGGCCCACGCTTCCTGCCCCGAAGAGACCGACCAGAGGTCGACATAGCTCTTCATCGGCCCGATCTGCCAGACGTCGCCAAGCATGTCGGTGGCGCTAAATCGGGCAACCTCCACTCCGTCGATGTAGAAGGTCGCGTCCTTGTCGGTGACGGACACCTCGTAGGTGTGAAAGCCTTCCGCGGCGTCGAAGCCGAGATCGATGATCGACCTTTTCGCGGCCTCCGGCTCGAGAACGATGTGTCGACCTGCCGCATCCTCCATGTGGATGGCGAGTTGAACCTGGGTCGTGTCGGCGCCGACGAACTCGAAGTCGAACTCGACCCAGGGCTGGTTTTGCCAGTCGGACTTGTAGGTGAACAACCCGAAGACGGCCCCGGGCGCCATCTCCGGTGCCCTCACCGTCCAGCTCCACGTGCCGGTGGTCGCGGGTTCCTTCGACTGGATTTCCCCGCCTTCCCACGGTCGGGAAGATCCCTCGGGCGCCGCGTCGAGGACGAGTTCGATGGTCCCGTCGGCAGCGACGCGGACGTTGTCGTCCGACCAGCTCATGTTGCTCGTCTGCCCGGCAGCCCAGTCCGAGATCAGCCAGCTGTCGGCGGTGTGCGGTTCTCCAAGTTCATAAAGATCGAGTGCGGGGTCGTTCGTGGAAGTGATGGTCGACATTATCCAATTACCTCAGCCGGCTCCGATGATTTCTGAGCCTGCGATGCCGAAGATGGATTGACGTATGATGAATCTTTGAAGGGCGAACTTAGCGAAGTGCTGCAAGATTTCTGTAATACTAAGCCAAATAATACCTTCTGAGTTAAATTCGATTAACGATTAACTGCCGGTCCGAAGTAAAAAACTATACAATTTCATCCTTATCTCAGGAACTAACCAGTTCCCGCTGGCAAGACGTGGTTCACGCTTGCAGGGGTGGTGCGGATCGTGCTGACGGACGGGATGCAGGCGAGTGCAGAGTGTTAGACCCGGAAGCCCCGCACCCCCAGCCTGCAGGAGGTACAATTCCAGCTAATTTACAGAAATTCTTTCCTATTTCGGAAATGTAGGGACGACTTTCACTTGTGAGATATTTACGACAATTTGACAGTTCCCCATCTGGTGAACTCAGCATGGATTCACCTCGCGTAAAACAATTGACGACATTGATGACCCCGCAAATCTTTTAAGCGCGCAATGAGGAGTCAATTCCCACCACCGCCTCCCTGAACGATCCCGTACCTGTTCTATTTGAACTGAGACAACCGCACACGGCCCGATTGATCTCACACTTCGGCGCCTGATCGACTGAGTGAACCGTCAGCCAATCGTCGGCTCCATCAAAACAGCAGGAGACACACTGCGCATGCCGCTGCCGAGAGTTTTCATTTCCACCGATCTCAGGCTCACGTCCGAGGAAAAGGACGACGCCCAGTCCCTCGTCCACGCGTTGCTCTATCAGGACAAGATGAACATCGTGGGCATCGCCGGGACGGCGTCGAAACATGGCCACCAGAATGGCCGCGTGGGTGACATCGACAGGATCATCGACGTCTATGCCAGGGATCACGCCAAGCTCGAGGCACACAGTTCGGCCTTCAAGTCCGCCGACGAACTCAAGGCGGTGAGCTGGCAGGGCGCCTTGGAAACCGCGCCATGGCAGGGCTACTCGTCTCCGACGGAGTCCTCGCGCGCGATCATCGCCGAGGCCAAAAAGGCCGCAGCCGCCGGTGAAAAGCTGAACGTCCTGACATGGGGCGGCGAGACGGACCTCGCGCAGGCGCTGCATGACGATCCGTCGATCGCGGCGCATGTCCGGTTCTTCAACATCTCCAGCCAGGACCCCGACGCCTACGATTACATCAAGAAGAACTTCATGGGAGAGCTGGACCTCTGGGTCGACAACCAGTCGACCTTCCGCGGCATGTACCAGACGCCGACAAGCTCCGACATCATCAAGGGCTGGCATGAGGAGAACGCCCGCGACCACGGCGCGCTCGGCGATTTCTTCGCCGACCTCTCAGGCGACATCTTCGATCAGGCCGGCGTCAAGATGGGCGACAGCCCCACCGTGCTGCGGTTCCTCAGCGGCGACCAGGACGATCCCGCGAAGGAAAGCTGGGGCGGCGAGTTCATCAAGGTCTCTGACGGCTACTACACGGACAATCCGCACCCCGATCTTGACCTCGGCGATCGCTGGAACACGAAAGGCGCCATGACGATCTACGAGGATCGCGCCGCATGGATGAACGACTTCGCAAGCCGCCTCGACTGGCTCAAGGAGGACGTCCCGACGCCCACACCAACACCCACGCCTCCTCCGGTGCCCCCTGCATCCGCTGACAACATCCTCCTGAACGGCTCCTTCGAGGGCTCGCCGGTGGCCTCCGGGCAATACGCTTCGTTCACATCGGTGCAGGGATGGACGGCAATCTCTGGCGGACGGATCGAGATCTGGAACGACCACAGGGGCGTCAA
>NZ_CANMEH010000056.1 GCF_947496875.1 uncultured Paracoccus sp.
ATCTCCGGCGGCACACTGGAACGGCCCGGCCTGAAACGGCTGCTGGAGGACATCGAGGACGGGCTGGTCGACGTGGTCGTCGTCTATAAGATCGACCGCCTCAGCCGCTCGCTCGCCGACTTCGCCAAGCTGGTCGAGGTGTTCGACCGGAACGGCGTGACCTTCGTCTCCGTCACGCAGTCCTTCAACACGACCACGTCGATGGGGCGACTGACGCTGAACATCCTGCTGTCCTTCGCCCAGTTCGAACGCGAGGTGACGGCCGAGCGGATCCGCGACAAGGTGGCGGCCAGCCGAAAGAAGGGCATGTGGATGGGCGGGGTGCCGCCCTTCGGCTACCGGGTGGATAACCGGAAGCTGCTGGTCGAGGAAGACACCGCCGCGCATGTGCGCTGGATCTTTGCGCGCTTCCTCGAGATCGGGTCCTGCACGGAACTGGCGCGGGAGGTCGGCGCACGCGGCATCCGCACGCCGCGCGGCAACCGCATCGACAAGAAGTACATCTATCGGATGCTCAGCAACCGCGCCTATATCGGCGAAGCGGTGCACAAGGGCGAGAGCTATCCCGGCGAGCACGACGCCATCATCGATCGCGAGACGTGGGAGCGCGTCCATGCAATCCTTCAGGAAAGCCCCCGCAAGCGGGCGATGCGCACCCGCGCTGAGACCCCGGCGCTGCTGAAGGGCCTGTTGTACGGACCCGACGGCGCGGCGTTCTCGCCGACCCATACGCGTAAGGGCGACCGGCTGTACCGCTACTACGTCAGCCAGACGGTGCTGAAACACGGCGCCGGGTCCTGCCCGGTCGGCCGCGTACCCGCGGGCGAGATCGAGGCCGCCGTCATCGACCAGCTGCGGGCGGTGTTTCGCCAGCCCGAGATCGTGGCGGGGACGTGGAAAGCAGCACGCGTCCACGTCGACGACGTCACCGAGGCCGACGCCCGGACGGCACTGCAACAGCTTGATCCGCTATGGGACGAGCTATTCCCTGCCGAACAGGCGCGCATCGTGGCGCTGTTGGTCGAGCGCGTGGACATCGGCACGGACGGGCTCAACGTCCGGCTGCGCGTCGACGGGCTCAGCGGTCTGGCCCGCGAGATGCTGGCCGGCGACATCGGAGAAGCTGCATGACCCGCGGGGCTCCGATCCCGGAGACGGTCACGCTCCACGTCCCATTTCGCGTCGTGAAGCGTGGCGGCCGGAAGGAGATGCAGATGCCCGAGGGCGCCACGCAACCGCGGCGGACAGACAACACGCTGGTCAAGGCGTTGGCCCGCGCGTTCCGCTGGAAGCGGATGCTGGAGTCGGGCGAGTTCGCGTCGATTTCTGAACTGGCTGAGCGAGAGGGCATCGCCTTCACATACATGGCGCGGCTTATGCGCCTCTCTCTGCTGGCCCCGGAAATCGTGGATGCCATCATGGAGGGCCGCCAGCCTGAGATCGTCACGCTTGCGAACATGATGGATCCTTTCCCGTTGGACTGGAAAGAACAGCGGATACGATTCCTGCAGCCCGGGACGAGTGACATCTAGCGTCTGGCTCAATCACTCCAGCGTTTACGCCCAGATATCGCCGGCTCGGGTCGTGAAGGCCTTCTTCGCGTCGACATCTGCGACAAACTCAGACCACAAATCCTTGCCCAGCTTTCGACGCGCGAAGGCGCCTGCCATTGCGAGAAACGCCTTGAGCACTGCGTGCATGTCTTCCACGTACCCGGAAAGGATCGTTTCGGTGCCGGAGCCGTATGCGAGAAAAAGCGCCTCGCGATAGTTAGCCTTGCCGCGGTAGCGAGCTGCCTGGTGAACGAACCCCATAGGCTTCCGCTCAAGCCTCTGATCCCGCAGCGTCCTTGCAGCTTTCGAGCGAAAGCTGTCGACGCCCAGTTCCTTGAACGCACGCTCGCGTTTCAGGTCCTCCTCTGTCTTCCACGCGTACCACTTCGCCGATCCGGACAAATGGCCGAACGTGCTGCGCGTGGAGACGGTCGTCAAACCGGAGCTCGCCATCGACTGGTGCAAGGTCCAGCCGCTCGTGCTCGATCCCGCCAGCACACCGATCAGCGCCGAACTCGCCCCGGCGCTCGGCGGCGCGACGGACATGGGCAAGGTCACCGCGATCGACCTCGAGAAGCTACCGGATGGCTTCCGTCTGCAGCGCCTCGTATTCCAGGCTGCGCGGAAGGCGTTTGCAGAGCTGAGCCATGGGTTCACCGGCACCCACGAGTATCTGGCGGCGCAACTCGTCAGGATCGTCGAGGCGTTCCTCAACTCAGACCGCCTCGACATCCCGTCGCTGTTTCACTCCGATCCGCTTCGGCGGCGGATCCTGATCGCGCTCAACATCGATCTCGTGGTCCAGCATGTGCTGAGCAATGTGACCGAGCAGAACACGGAACGTCTGACGCCGGTGTTCGACGAGGAAAACCCGATCGGTGCAACCGGGTTGATGCGTACCTGGTACACGACCAAGCCGTGCTTTCCGACGACCAAGTCGCACATCAGCCATCTGGTTGGAGATTCTGCCTGGGAAGGCCACGCGGCCAATGTCTTCGAGAAGCGCGAGGACGTTCTTGCCTACGCCAAGAACGATCACCTCGGTTTCCAGATCTACTACATGTGGGCGGGCTCCCGGCGGCGATACGTCCCGGATTTCCTGGTCCGCCTTGCTGGCGGCACGATCCTCGCACTCGAGATCAAGGGCACCGACAGTCCTCAGAACGTAACCGTCCGGTCTAACCGCTCTGCCGCGGTGTGAGAGTGCGGGATAGTGTCCACCATTGATAGTGGACATTGTG
>NZ_CANMEH010000057.1 GCF_947496875.1 uncultured Paracoccus sp.
CCGACTACAAGATCACCAAGGTCGATGACCTGATGCCGTGGCGCTGGAACGGATAGCGGTCACGCCGGACGGTTACCCACTGGCGGCGGATTTTTGTGAGGAGTTTCGTCGCATCCGTCTTGTCGATGAGGATGGCGCGGGTGGACCAGCGATACGGGAACGCGAGCCGGTTCATTTCGTCGAGCAGGCCGGGCGTGGTCGCTGTCGGGAAACCGATGATAGTCAGGACGCGCAGATGCTGGTCGCCAAGACGCGGTTCCAGCCCGCCGGTCAGGGGCTGGTCGGCCAGCAGCGCATCGAGGTGCATCGGCACTTCGGGTACGCGGACGCGATGACGGTTGGTCGAGATGGTGGCATGCAGATAGGTCAGCGTGCCACCATCATCCAGCCAGCGACATTCCGGCATGAAGCCGTCGAATAGCGCCAGCACGCGGTCGGTGCGGTCGATGAAGCCGCGCATCAGTTCATGCGGATTAACACCTGATTGTTCGCGGCCCTCATAGAGCCAGGTTTCGGCGCGGGCCGCGTCTTCCGCAGGCGGCAGCCAGAGGAAGGTCAGGAAGTAGCCGGACACGAAATGCATGCCCGCTTCCTCGAACCCTGCCTTGCGCTCGGCATCGACCAGTGCGGAAGCCGGATCGGGAAATTGGCTGTCAGGATAGGTCGCGGCCTCAGAACGCTGCGCCTCGACGAAGATCGACCAGCCGGAGCCGAGACGCCGCACGGCGTTGTTGATGCGACCAGCGACGGCGACCAATTCGGCGGCGACAGCAGAATCCAGATCCGGGCCACGAAATTTCGCTGTCCTCTGGAAGCTGCCATCCTTGTTCAGCACAATGCCGGGGCCGGCCAAGGCTGCCCATGGCAGATAGTCGGAAAGGCGAGCGGAGGTGCCGCGATATTCAGTGAGGTTCATCATGCTCGCGCCCTCACACCGACAAATGACCAGGGATGCGCAGATGCCTGCGCCCGACTTCGACGAAGAGCGGATCACGTTTAGCTGCCCAAACCGCGAGGAAGTGTCCGACCGCCCAGATGGCGATGCCAACCAGCCAGAGCCGAAGGCCGAGGCCGACGGCCCCGGCCAGTGTGCCGTTCACAATGGCGATGGAGCGCGGTGCGCCGCCGAGCAGGATATGCTCGGTCAGCGCCCGATGGACCGGGATCGAAAATCCCGGCACCGCATCGAGCTGTTCGAGACCGCCCGCCATCAGATGAGCGCTCCGCCGCCGAAGGAGAAGAACGACAGGAAGAAGCTTGATGCGGCGAAGGCGATGGACAGACCGAACACGATCTGGATCAGCTTCCGAAAACCACCTCCCGTATCGCCGAAGGCCAGCGCCAGACCTGTCGAGATAATGACGATCACGGCGATGATTTTGGCGACCGGCCCCTCGATCGACTGAAGAATACTTTGAAGCGGTGCCTCCCAGGGCATGGAAGAGCCGGAGGCGTGCGCGGCAGGCGCCAGCATCAGGCTGATGGAAACAACGGCGGCGGTGGTTGCCATGATGCGGCAGCCGCGCGAAATCGTGCGGATCATGAAGGATCTCCTTTCGAGGTGGTTGCAGGGGTGATGGCGTAGTCGCCGTCTGGTCCCAGCCCATCAACGCGGGCGAGTTCGACCAGGCGGCGGGAAGATCCGCGTCCGGCAAGGACAGCAACAAGGTCGATGGTCTCGGCGATCAGCGCGCGCGGGACGGTGATGACAGCTTCCTGGATGAGCTGCTCGAGGCGGCGCAGGGCACCGATGCCTGAACCGGCATGAATGGTGCCAATGCCGCCGGGATGTCCCGTTCCCCAGGCTTTGAGCAGATCAAGCGCTTCGGAACCACGCACCTCCCCGACCGGGATGCGATCAGGGCGAAGCCGCAACGATGAGCGGACCAGATCGGAGAGCGTCGCCACGCCATCCTTGGTCCGCATGGCCACGAGATTGGGCGCGGCGCATTGCAGCTCGCGCGTGTCTTCAATGATGACCACGCGATCCGAGGTCTTCGCCACCTCGGCCAGCAACGCATTGGTCAGTGTGGTTTTGCCGGTGGACGTGCCGCCAGCCACAAGGATGTTGGCGCGCGTGGCGACGTTCAGGCGCAGCACCTCCGCCTGAAGGCCGGTCATGATTCCGGCGGTCACATAATCATCAAGCGTGAACACCGCGACGGCAGGCTTGCGGATGGCGAAGACAGGTGCCGCGACGACAGGCGGCAGAAGCCCCTCGAACCGCTCGCCAGTTTCGGGCAGCTCAGCCGACACACGCGGGTTGCGGGCATGAACCTCCGCGCCAACATGATGGGCGACAAGCCGCACGATCCGCTCGCCATCGGCGGCGGACAGCTTCTCCCCCGTATCGGCCAGCCCTTCCGACAGCCGGTCCACCCAGATGCGACCATCCGGGTTCAGCATCACCTCCACCACACCGGGATCTTCCAGAAACCGGGCAATAGAGGCCCCAAGCGCCGTGCGCAGCATTTGCGCGCCGCGTGCGATAGCCTCAGGTTTATGGTGGTGTGCAGTCATATCGGCCCCGATTTCTCGCGGGGCGCGACAGACGGTCCCCGCAATGGGGTCGATTAAGAAATCCCGAAATTGGGGCGGTTCAACAAGTATTTACGCGCGCGCGGCCATGGGCGGTGATCGGCGGGAAATCGGAGAGGTTATGCCTCAGGTGTAGATGGAAGGTAACCGTCCGGCGTGACCGCTATCCGTTCCAGCGCCACGGCATCAGGTCATCGACCTTGGTGATCTTGTAGTCG
>NZ_CANMEH010000058.1 GCF_947496875.1 uncultured Paracoccus sp.
AGCCGACGGACTGCTGCGTTCCGGCTCCTGGCGCGCGTGTCTGCGCCTTTCGACTGCTCGGCCAGGTGCCGCGCGAAGTCCTTGCGAAACTGCGCCACCGCCGCATCGGTCATCAGCGCGTTGCGCAGCTCGGCGAGGATCAACGCCTCGGCGCCCCTCCGGGAAACGCCGGGCATTCCACGACAGACAGCAGTGCCCTTCTCCTTGGCGTTGGTGCAGTAATAGCGCTTGTATTTGCCCTGGCCCGCGATGATCAGTGAGCCGCCGCACTGCCCGCATTCCAGCAGCCCGGAGAGAAGATATTTGCGCCGACGGGCGGCCACACGCGCGCCCAAGCCGTGGCGGCCCGACCCTTCTGCTGTTCGTATGGCGGTGGCGTGGGTGCCCTGGCGCGCCTTCACCTCGGCCCAGAGAGCGTCGTCGACGATGCGCAACTCAGGCGCCTCGTGGCGCACCCATTCATCTTGCGGGCGAAGCCGCGAGACGCGTTTCCCGGTTGCTGGTTCCTTGCGGTATTCGAGCCGGTTCCACACCCGCTGCCCGATATAGAGGTCGTTGTTCAGGATCCCGGTGCCGCGGTCACGGTTTCCGTTGATGGTATTCTGCTTCCAGTGGCCGGAACCGGCCCGGGCCCGCGGAGCAGGGACACCCTCACTGTTGAGAGAAGCTGCGATCTTCTGGGGCGATATTCCGTTCGCATAGTCGCGGAAGATGCGGCGGATCACCTCGGCCTCCGCAGGCTGGATGACCAGCTGACCCTTGACCACCTCTCCGTCTTCGCGCCGCTGCAGCGCGTAGCCATAGCAGCGACCCCCGCCGGATCCGCCAGCTTCCACCTGCGCCTTCACGCCGCGGTGGGTTTTAATGCGCAGGTTGTCGAGGAACATCTCGGCCATCGTCGATATGATGGCCATTCGCATCTTGTCGATCTCGCCCTCGCCCACTGTATGCAGGCCCACGCCGTGGAACGAGGCGACCTGGAAGAAGCTGGCAGTGTCCTTGATCGTGCGGCTCACGCGGTCGAGGCTCTCCGCCAGGACGAGATCGAAGAGGCTCTTTGGCAGATCCGACTGCAGGCGCACAAAGTCGGCCCGATCGGAGCGGCTGCCGGAGATCTTCTCATCGGCATATTCCCCCACCACCCGCCATCCCTTGCGCCTGGCCAAGGCGCGGCAGGACGCGATCTGGTCGCGCACTGAATTCGGGTTCTGCAGGTCGATCGAATAGCGGGCGTAGATCGCCACGCGCAGGGGTTCGGTCATCAATCTCGTGTCCTTCGTCGGCGCGGCAAGTTAGCCTCGCGCCAGTCTGCTGCCCAAGATGATTTTGCAGACAATCCGGCGGGTCGGCCGCTTGGGTTTTGATGCGAACGAGAACAGGGCAGGGGACGCGTAAAACTCTCGGGATCCTCTTCTTGCTCGGGCGAAGCATCTCAGTAGCATCAGGATCACTCCACCAGGCGGGTCTTCGGGCGCCTTTCCGGCTTCCCTTGCAGCTTGCTCGGCGATGAGGTCGATGATCTTTTTGAGGTTCATGAGCTTCTCTCTCGGGTCAGGACATTTGAACAACCCGACCGCGACAGAGGGCATCCGGACCAACAAGTCATGACCCGGAGTGCGCCGGGGCTACGGCCCCGGCGCATCGCTATCCTGAGCTACCGCCGAGATGGGTGCCGCATGATGAGATCTGGTTCCCTTTCCAGCATCGTGCGGTCGCCAGAAGGAGACGAGTTCCTGCGCCTCCTCTCGATGATCACCACCTCCGTCCGCTGTCCGAACCGGCCGCGTCGCCAGATCGTGCGCCGCTGGCTCCGGATGCTCGCGCAGGTCGGCGGGGGTCCCGACTGGTAATCCCGGGTGATCTCCTTCCCCAGGGAGCGGATCAGGGCCTCCATCAACGGCTCGAGGTGCTCGGGGAGGCTGCCGATCGTCGGATCGCTACACCGCCCCCGGTCGAAACGAGAATCGTGGGCGCTGACGGTGAGCCGCCTGGCAATCACGAAGCGGCTGGGACGGTGCAGCCCGGCGAGCGGCCAGTCGTCGGAAGCTGCGACTTCGAGATCGAGCCCGCGATTGGCGCTCGTGTCAGCACTGGTGCCGTAGGCAAGCGTCAGGCGTGGCCCGAACGCGCCATCCTGACGGGCGATGATAAGGCACCCCACACGAGCATATCCGCAGCAGTCGCCCAAAGCGAATGTCGGGAGGTGCTGGAACTGGCACGATCCGAGACACCAGGCGCGGGGCAGGGGCGAGCCCGCCGTGATTGCGGAATTGACCCGTCACGCGATTTCCCTCGGCCGTGCCAATCCCGCCCGCGTCTACATCGCGGGGATCTCGGCCGGGGGGACCGCCGCGGCCATCATCGGCGCCGCCTATCCTGATCTATTTGCAGCGGTGGGCGTTCATTCCGGCCTGGTGCTCGGAAATGTCCGGTCGTTGCGTTCGGCGGTGTCAGCCATGCGGGGGCGACAGGGGCCGCAGCCGACCGGCAAGCTGACGCCACAGCTGCCAACGATCGTCTTTCA
>NZ_CANMEH010000059.1 GCF_947496875.1 uncultured Paracoccus sp.
GTAACCGTCCGGTCTAACCGCTCTGCCGCGGTGTGAGAGTGCGGGATAGTGTCCACCATTGATAGTGGACATTGTGGTGATGACGTGGCGCGTCGGACGAAGCGGCTTTGGACGGATGAGGAGAAGCGGTCGATCTGCTTCCAGACGGCGGCGCCGGGGGTATCGGTCGCCCAGGTGGCGCGGCGCTACGCGGTGAATGCGAACTTGATCTTCAAGTGGCTGCGCGATCGCCGTTACGCGCCGGACCCCGCCTCGGCTCTTCCCCCGTCAGAGGAGGCGCGCTTTCTGCCTGTGGAGATTGTCGCGGAGACCAGGTCTGCCCGGGCAACACCTGCCGCCGACAACCACATCGAGATCGAATTGGCGGGCGGGCACCGGATGCGCATCAGCGGGAGCTATGATCCCGAGGCTCTGGCGCGGCTGATCCGGGGCGTGACGGCGTGATCCCGGTTCCGGCGAACACGCGGGTCTGGCTGGCGGCGGGCGCCACCGACATGCGCAAGGGGTTCACGGCACTGGCGGCGCAGGCCGAGGCGGTGCTGAAGCAGGACCCGTTCGCCGGGCATCTGTTCGTCTTCCGTGGCCGTCGGGGCGATCTGGTGAAGGTGATCTGGTGGGATGGCCAAGGCGCGTGCATGTTCATGAAGCGGCTGGAGAAGGGTCGCTTCGTCTGGCCCTCGGCCAAGGAGGGCAAGGTGGCTTTGTCGCCTGCGCAACTGTCGATGCTGCTGGAAGGCATCGACTGGCGGGCACCGGAACGGACGTGGCGGCCTCTGGCGGCGGGATAGTCCACGGCGCCTGCAATCAGTGATTCCCACAAGTAATACAGTGGGATAAACTTTCCGCATGCTCACCCAGGCCCTGACATTGCCGGAAGACCCCGAGGAGCTGCGCAGCTTCACCGCGCGGCTTCTGGCCGAGGTGAAGGCCCAGGCGATCCTGATCGAGAAGCTCCGGCATCAGCTGGCGGGGCACCGGGCGCACCGGTTTGGTGCGTCGTCCGAGACGGCGGAACAGTTGCAGCTGGCCCTTGAGACCAGCGAGATCGCCGCCGCCGCGATGACCGCGCGGATGAAGCTGCCGGACATCGAGGAGAAGGACAAACCCAAGCGTCGTCCGATCCCGGACCACATCCCGCGAATGGAGGTGGAGCTGACACCGAGCACAGATGCCTGTGCCGATTGCGGCGGGCGCCTGCGCCGGATCGGGGAAGATGTGACGGAAGAGCTGGAATACGTTCCCGGGCGGTTCATCGTGAACCGGCTTGTCCGCCCTCGGCTGACCTGCTCGTGCTGTGAACGCTTCGTGCAGTCCCCACTGCCCTCGCGCCCGATCGAGCGCGGTCGCCCGGGGCCGGGCCTCCTCGCCCATGTCTTGGTGAGCAAGTATGCCGACCACCTTCCGCTCTACCGCCAGAGCCAGATCTTCGAGCGCGAAGGTCTCGACCTGGACCGGTCCACCCTGGCCGACTGGGTGGGCAAGAGCACGGCCCTGTTGGAGCCGCTGGCCGACGCCATCGGGCGCCATGTCCTCTCAGCCGAGGCGATCTTCGCCGACGACACGCCGATCAGCATGCTGGCGCCCGGCACCGGCAAGACCCAGACCGCCCGGCTCTGGACCTATGCGCGCGACGAACGCCCTTGGGGCGGGCAGGCCCCACCGGCGGCATGGTATCGCTTCTCCGGTGACCGCAAGGGCCAGCATCCCAAGGACCACCTCGCCCGCTTCCGCGGCTGGATGCACGCCGACGGTTATGCCGGGTTCGAGGATCTCTACCGCTCCGGCACCATCCGCGAGGTCGCCTGCATGGCCCATGTCCGGCGAAAGTTCGTCGATATCCATCGGTCGCAGGGCTCCCCGATCGCCGGAGAGGCCATCGGCCGGATCGCACAGCTCTACGCCGTCGAGAAAGAAGCCCGAGGGTCGCCGCCAGACCGCCGCACGGAACTCCGCAAAGCTCACGCCGCCCCGGTCTTCGACGATCTGCAGCGATGGCTGGCCATGAGACTGACGGAAATCTCGGGCAAATCCCCGCTCGCGGCCGCCATCCGCTATGCCCTGACCCGAATGGGCCGCCTGCGCCCCTACCTCGACCACGGCATCCTGGAGTTGGACAACAACACCGCCGAACGCGGCATGCGCGCCATCGCCCTCGGGCGGAAGAACTACCTCTTCGTCGGCTCCGAGGCGGGCGGCAACGCCGCTGCCATCGCCTACACCCTGATCGAAACGGCCAAGCTCAACGCCGTCGATCCCCACGACTGGCTCGCTGACACTCTCGCCCGCATTCCCGACTACAAGATCACCAAGGTCGATGACCTGATGCCGTGGCGCTGGAACGGATAGCGGTCACGCCGGACGGTTAC
>NZ_CANMEH010000060.1 GCF_947496875.1 uncultured Paracoccus sp.
GTCGAGCTCTACGCGTGGATCGCGCAGGCCGAAGCCGGCGCCCGGATCGAATATCACCGCGGCTTTCTCGGGATCGATGTCACGCCGGTGATTTCGACCTTGCCCGAGCCCGAACGCCGTCAGCTTGCCGATCTCGGTCAGGCCGCGCTGGGCGCCTTCGAGAAGGGCCTCGTCCACCTCGTGCAGGAGCGCGTGGGCCCCGACCGCTTCGCCTACATCGCCGTCGCCCGGCCCAGACCGAAGGCCGCCGCTCCCTCGCTCTCGGCGCTGCTCCTCGAAGAGCGCGCCGCGTGATGGCTCAGCCATTCCCTTCCAACGGAGACCCCGCCATGCCGCACCCTGACAACGCCCCGCGTTTCAACGATCTGGAACGCCTCGCCCTCGGCGACATCGCGGCGCTGCCGCCCGAGATGCTGCTGGATCTGCAGACGACGGCGCTCGCCGAGACCGCCCGCGTGAAGCGGCTGCGCGACCGGCTCGAGGCCGGCATTGCGCAGCGCTACGAGGCCGCCGCCGCGGCCGAGCGGGCCGCTCAGGGCAAAACCAGCGGCACGGTGCGGGTCGAGGACGAGGGCGTCGTGATCGTCGCCGACCTACCGAAGAAGGTTTCCTGGGATCAGGACCGGCTGGCGGAGATGGCCGAGCGCATCCGCGCCGCCGGCGATGATCCGACCGAGTATCTCGAGATCGCCTACCGCGTGCCCGAACGGCGCTTCGGCGCCTGGCCTGCGGCGATGCGCGAGGGCTTCGCGGACGCGCGCAGCGAGACCACCGGCAAACCCGTCTTCCGGCTCGAGGCTCGAGACCGGTGACGCGCGGCGGCGGGACGCCCGGTCGGCAACGCCGGGCAGGTTCCCCTTCGGCACCCGGTCACCCCCGCCGCCGCGCCCCCTGAATTCACACCCCGGAGAACCCCATGGCCTTCCGCATCATCACCGCCGACGAACGGCTCTCGGCCGCCGAGAACAAGACCTCGCTCGCCATCTTCGGCCCGCCAGGCGTCGGCAAGACCACGCTCCTGAAATCCCTGCCCGCCGAGGAGACGGTCTGTCTCGATCTCGAGGCCGGCATGAAGTCGGTGCAGGACTGGCGCGGGGACTCGATCCCGGTGCGCAGTTTCACCGATTTCCGCGACCTCGTCGTGCTGATCGGCGGGCACGATCCGGCCCAGCATCCGAAGTCCTGGTACGGCGCCGAGTATCACGCCTGGCTGCAGCAGCAGTATCTCGGCACCGGCATCGAGGACTTCCTCGCCCGAAAGCGGATCGTCTTCGTCGACTCGATCACCGACCTGACGCGGCAGGCCATGGCCTATGCCCGCCAGCAGCCGGAGGCCTTCTCCGAGCGGACCGGCAAGCCGGATGTCCGCGGCGCCTATGGGCTGCTCGGCCGCGAGGTGATCCAGGCGCTCAAGCATCTCCAGCACGCCCGCGGCAAGACGGTGATCTTCGTCGGCGTGCTCGAGAAGGTTACCGACGAATTCGGCGCGACGACCTGGCAGCCGCAGATGGAGGGCACGAAGGCCGGGCGCGAATTGCCGGGGATCGTCGATCAGGTGGTCTCGATGCAGCTCTTCGGCCGCGACGCCAAGGGCGACTGGACCCTCGACGAGACCTCCGACGAGCGCCGCCTCGTCTGCCGCACCGGCAACCCCTGGGGTCTTCCCGCCAAGGACCGTTCCGGCCGGCTCGATGTGACCGAGGCGCCCGATCTCGGCGCGCTGATCGCGAAGATCGACGGCCGCGCCCCCGCCCACTCCGCCACCCCTTCCTGATCCAGACGCAAAGGACAGACCCATGAGCTACGATCTCAACGACGCCCAGCCGCAGATGGCCCCCATCGGCGAGCTGATCCCCGACGGCACCTTCGCCAAGGTTCGCCTGACCGTGCGCCCCGGCGGCGTCGATGGCGCGACCCCGATGGACGCGAAGCTCCTGAAGGCCTCGCAGTCGAG
>NZ_CANMEH010000061.1 GCF_947496875.1 uncultured Paracoccus sp.
TAGCCACCACGCTACGGACCCAGGTGGAGCGCAGCCCCAGCGCTCATGCCGGTCTGCGTGGATTGGCAGCCTTGGGCGCCCGGTATCTGCTCGGCGCCTCGCGGGCTGATCTGGGGGCCAGATGGGTCGGCGCGCCGGAGGAAACGGTCGTCCCGCGCGAAGGGGAAATCGCGGCCTATGCCGACGAGAAATACGGCATTTTTTCGGCGCTGGTTGAGGCGGTCGCGCCATTCTGGAAGCCGCTGTGCGATCTGCAGACCCGGGCTGGGCAGCTGATGGAGGCAGAAACTCGATGAACGGCGCGGACCTCTTGTGCGAAACGCTTCTGGCGAACGGGATAGACACATGCTTTGCCAATCCGGGCACCTCCGAGATGCACTTCGTCGCCGCCCTTGACCGCCAGCCCCGCATGCGCTGCATCCTTGGCCTGTTCGAGGGCGTGGTGACTGGCGCGGCGGATGGCTACGGGCGGATGGCGGATAAGCCCGCAGCAACGCTGCTGCACCTGGGCCCCGGCCTCGCGAACGGCCTGGCGAACCTGCACAACGCGCGTCGCGCGCGCACGCCCATGGTAAACGTGGTCGGCGACCACGCAACCTACCATCTTGCGCATGACGCCCCACTGACTTCGGACATCGACTCGCTTGCCCGTCCCATGTCGCACTGGGTGGGCCGCGCCGACACTGCCGCGTCAGTGGGCCGGCGCACCGAAGAAGCGATCGAGGCAGCTCTCAGGGGATCGGGCCAGATCGCCACATTGATCCTTCATGCTGACGCTGCCTGGACGGAGACCCCGACGCAACGCCCCGTCCCGGTCCCCCGAGCGGCAGTCACGCTTCCGGACCGCGTCTGCATCCGCGAGGCCGCCGCAGCTCTGCGAATCGGTCGGCAGACGACGATCCTCGTTACCGGTCTCGCACTGCGAGCGCCGCAATTGGAGCTTCTCGACAGGATCGCGACAAAGTTCGGCGCGCGGCTGATGGCGCAGCAGGCCAATGGCCGAATGCAGCGCGGCGCTGGCCGTGTGGCGATTGACCGCGTTCCCTACGCCATCGATCAGGCGCTCGAACTCTTCGCTACCACTGAACAGCTCATCCTGATCGGTGCGAAGGCGCCGGTTGGCTTCTTTGCCTACCCGGGCAAGCCAAGCAGCATGCTGCCTGAGGGCTGCAAGGTGATCGACATGGTGGAGCTGGAGGGGGACATGGTCGGTGCCATCGCTGCGCTGGCGGATGATGTCGGCATGAATGCCGCGCCGCCCGCGCGCCTGATTGCTCGCACTCGGCCCGATCTGCCCTCAGGACAGCTGACCCCGGATGCGATCGCCATCGCTCTGGCCCACCACATGCCAGCGGATGCGGTGGTCTGCGACGAATCCGTCACTTCCGGCCGTAACTTCTTCCGCGCAACCCACGGGGCCGAGCCACATGATTTTCTGCAGCTGACCGGTGGCTCGATCGGCATCGGCATGCCGCTGGCGACCGGCGCGGCGGTGGCCTGCCCGGACCGAAAGGTGATCGGTCTGCAGGCCGATGGAAGTGGCATGTATACGGTTCAGGCGCTTTGGACGCAGGCACGCGAGGCGCTTGACGTCGTGACGATCGTGTTCGCCAACCGCCGCTACCAGATCCTCCACGGCGAGTTGAAGAACGTGGGTGCAGGCGAACCGGGAGAGAACGCCCGCCGCATGCTGGATCTCGACGATCCGCATCTCGACTGGGTGAAGATCGCCGAAGGGATGGGGGTTGAGGGAGCTCGCGCCGATACGGCTGAACGTTTTTCCGAGCTTCTGAGCGTGGCCTGCGCACGCAAGGGGCCTTTCCTGATCGAAGCTGTAATCTGAAAGGGCCCAGGATGGGCAAGATCAAACGCGTTCCGCATTGCAGCCACTGGGGGGCCTACACGATCCTCGTGG
>NZ_CANMEH010000062.1 GCF_947496875.1 uncultured Paracoccus sp.
CAGCATCACAACGAAAGCCGCCTGATCATGCCCTCAGGCCATCCGGGAAATTACACCAGCTTGACGGACGTGACCCTGGCGCCTCCGCCGGCGCTTCAATGTCGCCGATCAGAGAGGACCGAACGACCTGCTTCTGCGGCCATTGAACAGGACGAGGAACTTGCGCTCGATCTCCAGTGCCATGCAGCCGCGCTTCCATGCGAGTGGACGCGCGACGATCCGGGCAGGTGGGGCAAAGCAATGATGACCACCCGGAGGACTTAACGTTCGGATCCTCTTTCAAGCCCGACAGACGCTTGCGCCACTCCTCTATCGCCCCACAGATCCCCAGCATCAGCGCAGCCGTCAGCAGAGACGAAGGGACATAGTCGGATGACAGGATGTCCAGGATCCAGTATCCGCCCGTTTAGGGTCGACGACCTCTCGGGTCCTGCGTGGTGAGGTCCGGCCGCGCGATCCACTGCTCAGGCTTTGGACATCGCCATATCGAAATAGCTGTTCATCATGCGCGTCAGTGCTGCGCGCGGGTCGCCCGGATTTCCCCAAAGCCGCGTATGGTCCATATCCTGCACAACGATGCCGAGCGTCAGCGTCCGCATGGTCAGCATCACTTCAGCAATGTCGATGTCGGCCCTGATCATCCCAGTATCGCGGGCCCGCTCCATCATCGCCCGGGCAAGATCATAGATTGCAGTGGAAAACCGGCTCACCTTGTGTTCCGACACGGTCGCCATCGCCGGTGGGGTGACCAGCAGGCGACCGCCGACCGGATTGTCGAAGAACCATTCGACATAAGCGTGGCTCAACTCGCGAAGCTGGGCGACAACGTCATCCTGTGGCGCGGCGGACGCACGGCGGACCAGGTGGTCCGTCAGAAGTACCATCTGCTGTTCGATGACGGCTGCACTCAGGGCACAAGCATCGGCAAACCAGGCTTGCGCCTGTTCAAGCGGGACCTCGGCGTCCTCGGCCGCGCGCGCGAGATCTGGCTGCGGCGACGCTGCCGCCATCTGTTCGGCTGCGGATTTCAGCAAACGATCGTATGGACGCATGTCCGGAGCCGCTTCCATGCAGTCTCGAGCCTCTCGCTTCGGTGTCTCCCTCAAGCACGCCACTCCGCGCGTGCGGACCGGGAGGACACGTTACAAACACTACAATGCATTCGCCCGCAAAAGTTCAAAGTCTCGTAAAAATGGCATTTGGCTCATCGCACGCCGGTCGGAGCTCTGACGGGGCAATCCGAGGCAGACGCGGTGCCGGCTTAGGGCGCGGAGCCTCTCAGGGATTGGAGCACGACGCGTTGAATTGCTCAGCGACCGACTTCAGATTCAAGGGCGCTGCGCAACTGAAACGAGAGTTCGTCCGTTGCACAGGATCACGAGCCCGCCCATTCTCACTGAACATCATGGGTTCCCATGATGATTCCGCCATCGATGCCCTGCACCATCGCATAGCCTGCGTTCAGGATGGCGACGTCAGGCGCATGCGTTGCCAGGGCGGCGGCGACATCGTCGTTCCAGATCGTGTCACCGGCCAAGTAAATCGTCTTGTCACCGGGGCGGCTGAACACCACGCCGCAGACTTCACCCAGGATTTCGGCCATCACCTCGTAATGCGCCTCGGTCCCATGACGACCGGTCGTCTTGATCAGCCGGACGCCCTTGAATTCGGTGTTGTCGGTGAGGACACGGACATCTCTGAAGCCCTGACCTCGAACAACGTCGGCGTCAGCCTCGTTC
>NZ_CANMEH010000063.1 GCF_947496875.1 uncultured Paracoccus sp.
GGCGCCTTCGAGAAGGGCCTCGTCCACCTCGTGCAGGAGCGCGTGGGCCCCGACCGCTTCGCCTACATCGCCGTCGCGCGACCCAGACCCAGAGCCGCCAACGCCTCGCTCTCGGCGCTGCTCCTCGAAGAGCGCGCCGCGTGATGGCCCTGCCATTCCCTTCCAACGGAGACCCCGCCATGCCGCACCCCGACAATGCCCCCCGCCTCATTGATCTCGAAGGTCTCGCCATCGGCGACATCGCGGCGTTGCCGCCCGAGATGCTGCTGGATCTGCAGACGACGGCGCTCGCCGAGACTGCCCGCGTGAAGCGGCTGCGGGACCGGCTCGAGGCCGGGATCGCGCAACGCTACGAGGGCGCCGCCGCGGCCGAGCGGACCGCGCAGGGGAAGACCAGCGGCACCGTGAGGGTCGAGGACGAGGGTGTCGTGGTTGTCGCGGACCTGCCGAAGAAGGTTTCCTGGGATCAGGACCGGCTTGCCGCCATGGCCGAGCGCATCCGCGCCGCGGGCGACGATCCCACCGAGTATCTCGAGATCGCCTATCGCGTTCCCGAGCGGCGCTTCGGCGCCTGGCCCGCGGCGATGCGCGAGGGCTTCGCGGACGCGCGCAGCGAAACCACCGGCAAACCCGTCTTCCGGCTCGAGGCTCGAGACCGGTGACGCGCGGCGGCGGGACGCCCGGTCGGCAACGCCGGGCAGGTTCCCCTTCGGCACCCGGTCACCCCCGCCGCCGCGCCCCCTGAATTCACACCCCGGAGAACCCCATGGCCTTCCGCATCATCACCGCCGACGAACGGCTCTCGGCCGCCGAGAACAAGACGTCCCTCGCCATCTTCGGTCCGCCCGGCGTCGGCAAGACAACGCTCCTGAAATCGCTGCCCGCCGAGGACACAGTCTGTCTCGATCTCGAGGCCGGTATGAAATCGGTGCAGGACTGGCGCGGGGACTCGATCCCGGTGCGCAGCTTCACCGATTTCCGCGACCTCGCCGTGCTGATCGGCGGCCACGATCCGGCCCAGCATCCGAAGTCCTGGTATGGCGCCGAGTATCACGCCTGGCTGCAGCAGCAGTATCTCGGCACGGGCATCGAGGACTTCCTCGCCCGCAAGCGGATCGTCTTCGTCGACTCGATCACCGACCTGACGCGTCAGGCCATGGCCTATGCCCGCCAGCAGCCGGAGGCCTTTTCCGAGCGGACCGGGAAGCCCGATGTCCGTGGCGCCTACGGGCTGCTCGGCCGCGAGGTGATCCAGGCGCTGAAGCATCTGCAGCACGCCCGCGGCAAGACGGTGATCTTCGTCGGCGTGCTCGAGAAGGTCACCGACGAATTCGGCGCGACGACATGGCAGCCGCAGATGGAGGGCACGAAGGCCGGGCGCGAATTGCCGGGCATCGTCGATCAGGTCGTCTCGATGCAGCTCTTCGGCCGCGACGCCAAGGGCGACTGGACCCTCGACGAGACCTCCGCCGAACGCCGCCTCGTCTGCCGCTCCGGCAACCCCTGGGGCCTTCCCGCCAAGGACCGTTCCGGCCGGCTTGATGTGACCGAGGCGCCCGATCTCGGCGCGCTGATCGCGAAGATCGACGGCCGGGCACCCGCTCAATCCACCATCCCTTCCTGATCCAGACGCAAAGGACAGATCCATGAGCTACGATCTCAACGACGCCCAGCCGCAGATGGCCCCCATCGGCGAGCTGATCCCCGACGGCACCTTCGCC
>NZ_CANMEH010000064.1 GCF_947496875.1 uncultured Paracoccus sp.
CATCCTGATCAAGCAGGCCCGCGCCGAACATCAAGGTGACGATCAGCGCCAGCTACACCACTCCATCGGACAGCATCCTTGAGCTCGGAGCCCGGGGACTTGACTAGCTGATCCGCTGCAATGGTTCTCTCACACAGTGCTTGCCGCCCTGAGGGGTTATGCCGCTTGAAAGCCGCCTTCGTATCTGAGATTCGAAGCCGAAGGGGATGAGGTCGACGGATCTCACTCCCGGCAATCAGGAAACGTAAACCAAGCCGGCAGGGGTTTCGCCCCGCATAGGGGACACTCTGACGCCTTGGTCATGAGCTGATCTCGCCGGCAATATCGACCGCTAATCCCGGCAACGGACTACTTAGCATTGAAGGTCATAGGCAAGGAGTGCATCTAGTAGCACCTGGGCTCCCGCAGCACAGTCCTCCGGCAGCGTAGCTTCGGCCGGATTGTGCGACAGGCCACCTTGGCTCGGCACGAAAATCATCCCGGTCGGCGCAACGGCGGCTGCATGCACCGCATCGTGGACCGCTCCAGAGACGATGTCGCGGGTTGCAAACCCGGCGGCTGCGGCCCCCGCGCTTATCGCAGAGATACAGCCGGGGTCGAAGGTCACCGGCGAGGTGCGTGAAATCCGCTCGAGTTTGTGGCCGAGGGCGTGGGACGCGGCCACCTCGGCAACCAAGCTCTCGATTTCACGCTCCATTTCGTCGAGGACTCGGTCCTCCGGGTGGCGCAGATCGATGCTGGCCCGGACCTGACCGGGGATCACATTGCGCGAGTTCGGGCGGACATCCAGAGAACCGACCGTCCCGACCGCGCCAACGTTCTCACATGCGATACGATGCACACCTTCTATCACCTGCGCCGCACCCCGCAGTGCATCGTGACGAAGGTTCATGGGAGTCGAGCCGCTATGCGCCGCGACTCCGGTCAGTTCGAACTCGAACCAGCGCAGACCCTGCACGCCGGTGACCACGCCAATTCGAAATCCTTCCGCCTCGAGGATTGGCCCCTGCTCGATATGCAACTCGAACATCGCACCGAAGCGAGTGTGCCCGGACGGAACCGGACCCTGATATCCAATGCGATGCAGCGCATCTCCGAAGCTTTCCCCCGCCGCGTCGGTGCGGCTGTTCGCATAGTCTCGGCTGAAGAGGCCGGCGTGAACACCCGACCCGAGCATCACTGGCGCAAATCGCGCGCCTTCCTCGTTGGTCCAGTTGACCAGCATCAGTGGCGCCTCGGTGACGACCCCTGCAGCATCCAGGGTCCGGAGCACCTCAAGGCCTGCAAGCACCCCCAGTACACCATCGAACCTGCCTCCAGTCGGCTGGGTGTCGAGATGGCTGCCCATGGCCAGTGGCAGCACGTCGGACCGCCGCCCCGGGCGCAGCGCGAACATGTTGCCAACCTCGTCCACGGTCATCGTCATTCCCAGATCCAGGCATTGCGCCGTCAGCCAGTCGCGCACGCGGCGGTCGTCGTCAGACAGGGTCAGCCGCGCAATACCTCCATCGGGTGTTCCGCCGAAGGCGTAACCGTCCGGTCTAACCGCTCTGCCGCGGTGTGAGAGTGCGGGATAGTGTCCACCATTGATAGTGGACATTG
>NZ_CANMEH010000065.1 GCF_947496875.1 uncultured Paracoccus sp.
TTGCGCTGTGTCCGCCGCGCCGGGTCCTTCTCGCCGTAGGCCGCGCCCGTCACGGCGCCGACCTCCAGTTCCATCAGCCGCTCGGCGGCAAAGCCGATCATCTCGCGCGGCAGATCAGCTCAGGGGCCTTCTCCACGATGTCGCGGAAGTTCATCATGTCGGTGGTCATCGGTGGTCCTCTCGGTCCTGGGTTGGCGTAAGCAACCAGACCCTAACCGAACATCGCCGGTGACCACCTCTCCCAGAATCTACACCACGCTCAGGGACAGCATCTCTCGTGGCACTCCGCGAGGACATCTCCACGCAAGCACCGGCACATCTGCAGCCGATTTACCGGTCACTGGTGACACAGGCGCATGACGTGCGGAAGGTGATCGCGGCCTTTGGCCGCCATCCTCACCGCAATCAAGCCCTCGGCCGCCGATCGACCCCTGCGGAAGAGGCATACATCGCCCAAGGGAAGTTTCCGCATCTGCGCGCATTCGAACACTGAACCTCTGCCGCGTTGCGGTGCGATAGCGTGCCTGCGGTTCGCACATGCCTCGTCTACCGACGGCCAAGCGGCAGTCCGGTCATCGAGCAGCCTCTGGTCGCGGGGCTGGACATGCAAAGCGGTGCTGTTCGCGACGGCCTGCTCCACCGATAGACCGCAACACGAGCTTGCCGCTGCCCGGACCTACGCCTCCCCCGTTTCCTCGATGCTACGCAATGCTGCCGGAAGCCGATCGCGCGCGGTGTCGGGGATGGGCAGAACCGGGCGAGGCGGTTCGATGCGCCCATATCCCAGCAGCTCGGCAAGGGCGAACATCACGCGAAAGCTGCCGAACTCTCGGAACAGGTCCCACAAGAGACGGAAGGCCTCGTCGATCGGTTCGGCGGCTGCCCCGTCGCCGGCCTGCGCCGCACGCGCGAGAGTCAGTGCCGGACCCGGCAGAAGCCCGGCCACGACGCTGTACCAGCAGTCTCCACCCGCCAGCAGTGCATCCTTTGCGCCCCAATCGCCGCTGTAGCCGATCGCAAATCCTTCCGGCGTCACCGCCCGCAACCGGTCCAGTTCGCCGATGTAATCCCCATCTTCCGGCAGCGGCATCTTCACGGCGGCCACATTCGGAAGCACGGCGAGCCGCCCGATCAGGTCGCGCGTGAAGGTGAAGTTCGTCGTTCGGGGGTTGTTGTAGATGCAGAGGGGCAGATCTCCGGCCGCGGCGACGGCTTCGACATGCCGGAACACCTCATCCTCAGTGAGCGGCTGGTAGGACATGGGCGCCAGCAGAAGTCCATCGGCGCCAGCTCTCTTCGCGTCGCGGGCGAGGTCCTCGGCCACGTCGGTACGGAGCGCACCGACCCCGACGATGACGGGCGTTCGTCCCGCGACGCATTCGACAGCGGCGCGAAGCGTGCGCTTGCGCTCAACGGGTGTGAGATACGGATAGCCGCCGGTGCTGCCCAG
>NZ_CANMEH010000066.1 GCF_947496875.1 uncultured Paracoccus sp.
CCGACTACAAGATCACCAAGGTCGATGACCTGATGCCGTGGCGCTGGAACGGATAGCGGTCACGCCGGACGGTTACCGATCAGGTGGGATCCAGAAGATCTCTATGGTTACGATCGCGCCTATGCGAACTCGCCGGACTATCGGCCGACCGGTCTCACGGTCCTCGACGCGACGGCGGGCGGCGGCAGCATTCCCTTTGAGGCTTTGCGCCTTGGCCACAACGTGATCGCGAACGAGCTCAACCCGGTTGCGACCACGATCTTGCACGCCACTTTGGACTTTCCGGCTCGGTTCGGGCTGGACCTACTTGATGACATAAAGCGGTGGGGTGACCAGATCGTTTCCCAGGTCGAAGAAGAAATGCTCGACGTCACCCCATGCTCTCCGTTGCCGGAGACAGAGCGCCAGAAGCTTGAACGGGTGGTGCGTGGAGAACCCGAACTGATGCGGCTCTATGGTCAGACGGAGCATGACCAGAACGGGATTCTCTACTGCCGGATGGTCAAATGCCCGTCATGCGGCGGAGAAGCCCCCCTCCTGAACAGCTTTTGGCTGTCGAAAGCGGGGGGCGACATGTGGGGCGTAAAAGTCGTTCCCCAGACCGATAAGACCGTCACCTTCGAGGTTTATGAAGCGCCGGGAGGACGCGGCCCGAACGGTGAGAACCCCGAAGACGCAACCGTGTCTAGAGGGGTCGGGCAGTGCGCCCATTGTCGCCAAGCGATCTCCGGAGATGAGATCAAGGCGCAGGCGCGAGGCGAAAGTCGCCACGGAACCTGGTGGGATCGCGTCTATGCGGTTCACGCGGTCCGCATGGAGCCCAAAATGGACGCTCGGGGCCGACCGCAGCGTTACGCGACCGGAGAACGGGCTGGAGAGATCAAGACCGGGAAGGTAAAGTTTTTCCGGCCACCGACCGCCAAAGACGAGGCGGCTCTGGTAGAGGCCAAACGCCGCCTTGATGAAAACTGGTCCCGTTGGGAGAACGCGGACCTTATTCCCACTGAAACCATACTGACCGGTTCCAAGACAGCCGCCCGCGCATGCGCGCGGTGGCGCTGGCGTTGATCTTGTAGAGGAGCGTCGCGCCGAAGAGGTAGGTGCCGTCGACCGGGGCCACGAAGTGGTTGTTCGCGGCGTCGAAGGCGCCCTGATC
>NZ_CANMEH010000067.1 GCF_947496875.1 uncultured Paracoccus sp.
TAGCCGAAGACCTTCAGCTCCCAGGCTTTGCGCCAGGTGTCCATCGAGATGTCGAGCAGGTTCCCCGCAGGAATGGCGCCGGCGTTGTTGACCAGGATGTCGATGCGCTCCGCAGCTGTCATCACCGACGCGAGTCCGGCATCCGTGGCGAGGTCCGCCGCGATCGTGCGGCTGTCCGCCCCGTGCCGCCGCGCCAGGTCCTCTGCCAGCGTGGCAAGTTTCCCTGCATCCCGGGCCACGAGGACGAGTCTTGCGCCTTCGGCGGCGAAACGATCGGCGATTTCGCTGCCGATCGCCCCTGACGCGCCGGTGACAAGGACGGCCTTGCCGTCAAGCCCGAGTTCCATCGTCCTCACCCTGGTCCCTGACGCCACGGAAGTTCGGCGGGCGCTTCTCGCGGTGAGAGGCGACGCCTTCGCGCACCTCCGGACCGGCAAAGGCCAGCATCTCGAGCGCCGTCGACGTGTCGAATGTCGGCCCGGCAGTGCGCAGCCAGTTGTTCATGGAGTATTTGGTCCAGGCGATGGCATCGGTGGCGCCATTGGCGAGCTCCCTCGCGATCTCGCGCGCGGTCGGCAGCACCTCGTCCGGCTCGACGGCCAGGGAGACGAGCCCGATCCGCTCGGCCTCCTCGCCGGTGATCGGCCGGCAGGTCATCAGATAGTACTTGGCCTTGGCCATGCCGCAGAGCAGCGGCCAGATGATCGCCGCGGCGTCGCCGGCCGCCACGCCCAGACGCGTGTGGCCGTCGACGAGCTTTGCGGTCTTCGAGACGACGGAGATGTCGGCCAGCAGTCCTACCACGAGCCCCGCGCCCGCGGCGGAACCGTTGATTGCCGAGATCACCGGCTTGCGGCAGTTGATGATGTTGTAGACCAGATCCCGCGTCTCGCGCCACGACGAGACGCGCTCGGCGTGGTCGTTCATCAGCGATTCGATCCAGCCGAAGTCGCCGCCGGCCGAAAACGCCCGTCCGGCACCGGTGACGATCACCCCCTCGACCTCTGGCGCGTCGTCGATGTCGCGCCAGATCCGGGTGATCTCCGTATGGGTCGCCCGATCGATCGAGTTCATCGCCTCGGGCCTGTCGAAGGTGATCTG
>NZ_CANMEH010000068.1 GCF_947496875.1 uncultured Paracoccus sp.
GGCTTTGTTGCACAAAGCCTCTGATGTCCGAGGTTCCCCTTTCCCCGGACGGATTTATCCCGCGGTTTCTGTGACAGGAATGCCGAGCGCGGTGTAGCCGTTCATGACGGCGATGCGGATCTGGACCTCCGCGACCTGTCGGTCAAAGTCCCGCGCCATGAGGCGCTGCCCCAGCAGTTTCATACAGTGCATCTTCGTTTCGGCACGGCTTCGTCGGTGGTATCCGCTCCATCGTCGCCAAAGCGCGCGGCCCAGATATTTCGCGGCGCGCAGGGCTTCGTTTCGCGCGGCGGCACCGGCGGTGAGGGTCTTCCACGGCTTTGCATTCTTCCGGGGCGGTATGACGGCATGTGCGCCGCGGTCGGCAATGGCATCGTGGCATTTGCGTGTGTCATAGGCACCGTCGGCGGTGACGCTGCCGATCTGCTCGTCCGCCGGGATCTGACCGAGCAGGTCGGGTAGCACCGGGGCATCACCGATGTGGCTCCCCGTGATCTCGACGGCTCGAACCTCCAGTGTTTGCTCGTCGATTCCGAGATGGATCTTGCGCCACACACGCCGTTTGGGGCCGCCATGCTTGCGGGCGTGCCATTCGCCTTCTCCCTCGACTTTGATCCCGGTGCTATCAATCAGCAGGTGCAACGGGCCCGTGGAGCCGCGGTAGGGGATGTTGACAGCCAAGGCCTTCTGACGGCGCGACAGCGTGCTGAAGTCGGGCACCGTCCAGTCGAGGCCAACCAGTCGCAGCAGGCTCTCGACGAAGCCGGTCGTCTGCCGGAGCGCCATGCCAAACAGCACCTTCATCGAAAGGCACGTCTGGATCGCGGCATCGCTGTAGGTCTGCTGGCGACCACGCCTGCCTGTCGGAGCGGCATCCCAGTTCATCGCGGGGTCGAACCAGATCGTCAGCGAGCCTCGGCGCTTGAGTGCTTCATTGTAGGCTGGCCAGTTCCTGGTCCTGTAGGTCGGGGGTGTGGGTCTGCTCATGCATCACAGCTACCACGCTGGATTCACGAGATGAATCCCTCACGCGATTTGTGCAACAGAGCCG
>NZ_CANMEH010000069.1 GCF_947496875.1 uncultured Paracoccus sp.
GGCTCTGTTGCGCAAATCCCGTGAGGGATTCATCTCGTGAATCCAGCATGGTAGCTGGGGTGCATGAGCAGACCCACATCTCCGACCTACAGGACCACGAACTGGCCAGCCTATAACGATGCGCTCAAGCGCCGGGGTTCGCTGACGATCTGGTTCGACCCCGAGATGAGCTGGGACGCTGCGCCGACAGGCAGGCGTGGCCGCCAGCAGACCTACAGCGATGCCGCCATCCAGATGTGCCTTTCGATGAAAGTGCTGTTCGGCATGGCGCTTCGGCAGACGACCGGTTTTGTCGAGAGCCTGCTGCGGCTGGTTGGCCTCGACTGGTCGGTCCCCGACTTCAGCACGCTGTCCCGCCGCCAGAAGACCCTGGCCGTCAACATCCCCTACCGTGGGTCGAAGGGCCCGCTGCACCTGCTCATCGACAGCACGGGCATCAAGGTCGAGGGCGAAGGCGAGTGGCACGCCCGCAAGCATGGTGGCCCGAAACGCCGCGTCTGGCGCAAGATCCACCTCGGGATCGATGAGGAAACATTGGAAATTCGAGCCGTCGAGGTCACCGCGAGCCACATCGGAGATGCACCGGTGCTGCCCGATCTTCTCAGTCAGATCCCCGCGCACCAACAGATCGGCAGCGTCACCGCGGATGGCGCCTACGATACTCGAAAGTGCCACGACGCGATCGCCGATCGCGGTGCCCACGCAGTCATCCCACCCCGCAAGAACGCCAAGCCGTGGAAGACGGTCACCGCCGGTGCGGTCGCACGAAACGAAGCACTGCGGACATCGAAATACCTCGGCCGCGCGATCTGGCGACGATGGAGCGGATATCACCGCCGAAGCCGCGTCGAGACGAAGATGCATTGCGTGAAGCTGCTGGGCCAGCGGCTCATGGCTCGGGACTTCGACCGCCAGGTCGCCGAGCTCCAGGTCCGCATCGCCGTCCTGAACGGCTACACCGCGCTCGGCATACCTGTCACGGAAGCCGTGGGATAAGTCTGTCCGGGGAAAGGGGAACCTCGGCCAACACGCGATTTGCGCAACAGAGCC
>NZ_CANMEH010000070.1 GCF_947496875.1 uncultured Paracoccus sp.
CGCCTGACCGTGCGCCCCGGCGGCGTCGATGGCGCGACCCCGATGGACGCGAAGCTCCTGAAGGCCTCGCAGTCGAGCGACGCGAAGATGCTGGACTGCGAGTTCACCATCCTCGAGGGGCCGCACGCCCGGCGGAAGTTCTGGCAGAGCTTTACCGTGGCGGGCGGCAAGGTCGACGAGAAGGGCCAGTCGATCGGCTGGAAGATCTCGAAATCCACCTTTCGGGCGATGGTCGACAGCGCTCTCGGGCTCGATCCCAGGGACGAGAGCCCCGACGCCAAGGCCAAGCGCGTGCTGCCCGGGCTCAAGCATCTCGATGGCATCGTCTTCGCCGCCAGGATCATGGTGGAGCCCGCCTCCAACCCGCAATACCGCGACCAGAACCGGATCGCGAACGTCGTTCTGCCCGACGAGCCGCAGCACGCACCGACCATGCGCGGCGAAGCCGTTCCTCCGGAGCCCGTCAATGCCCCGCCACGGAAAACCACGAGCGCGCCGGCGCCGGGCTGGCAGGCGCTCACGCCGGCATGGGGTGCGCAACCGCAAGCGCCGTCCGCGGCCCCGGCCTGGGGCGCGCAGGCACCGGCCCAGCAGCAGCCCCCGCAGCAACCGCCCACGCAGCAGTCGCCCGCCCAGCACTCGCCCGCGTCCCCGCCCACCGCGTCGGGCGGAGCGCCGGCGACCGGCATGCCCGCCTGGCTCAATGGGTGAGGCGCGGTCCGCTGCACGGCGGCGGAGGTCTGGCCGGCCTTCGCCGCCGCCCGAGGCCCGGTGCGATCCTGCCGGGCCGATGACCCCGGATGAATGGCAGGCGCATGTGACGCGCGAGGCCGCGCTGGAGATCGGACGATGGCTCGAGGCCCGAGGAAGACTGCACGCCCCCATCGCAAGCCTCGGCCTCGGCGACCTCGAAGCCATGGCCAGCAACGCGATCTCGCGCTGGATCGTGCTGCAGTCCGAAAGGCTCCAGAGGGCGGGTTGGCCGCCCGAGGACCCGATCGCGA
>NZ_CANMEH010000071.1 GCF_947496875.1 uncultured Paracoccus sp.
CCCGGTTGGCTGCGCGCGGTGGTCGCGCTCGATGCCTCCGGCTCGATGGCGGGTCAGGCCGGTGGCGAGATCAAGATGCAGGCGGCCACCGAAGCGGTGACACGCTTCGTGACCTCCCTGCCTGAGGATGCCGAGATCGGCCTGGTGGTCTTCGGTCATGAGGGCAGCAACGACGAAAGCGGGAAGGCAGAGTCTTGTGCGGAGGTCGAGACCCTCGTGCCTGTCGCACCTGATGCCGCTGGAGCCCTCGCCGAAGCGCTTGATGCCCTTCAGCCGACCGGCTGGACGCCGCTCGCGACGGCGATCGAGGCTGCCGGAGCGGCACTGGCGCCCGAGGCGGAGAAGGGCGAGCAGGTCGTGTTCATCGTCTCGGATGGCGAGGAGACCTGTGACGGTGATCCGGTCGCGGCCGCGCGCAACCTGCACACCTCCGGTGCGCGCGCCATCGTCAACGTGATCGGCTTCGATCTTCCACCGCAGGACCGCGCCATGTTGGCCGAAGTGGCCGAGGTGGGCGGAGGCGTGTATCTCGATGCGGCCAGCGGCGACGAGGTCATGGACGCCCTTCAGCGCCACAGCGCGTGGATCAAGACCCGTTTCGAGCACAATGTCGAGGCGGTGCGGGCGCAGACTGCCAACAGCACCAGCAGCTTCGTGGCCAAGAGCGACGCTTCGAAATGCGTGGCCGACATCCAGAATGCCGAGTATTCGCTGGTGTCCAAGTGGATCGCTGACCTGCGCGAACGGAGCTTCAGTTCGGAGGCCTTCATGGGGTTCCGCGAGATGGTCATCTCGGACCACAGGAAGAGCCGGGAGATGCTGGACGCCTACCGGACCAAGGTCGAGGCCATGTCCGATGAGGCCGACCGTGCGATCAAGAAAACGATCGTCGCTCCGGGAGCGCCGGCACCTGAGGCTGACAACTAGGCGGGACAAAGCTGCCGCTCACAACGCAAGGCAAGGGGGACGGCAGCGTGGGTGCGGATGTGACCGCTTAG
>NZ_CANMEH010000072.1 GCF_947496875.1 uncultured Paracoccus sp.
CACGTGAAGAAGCTGTCCAGTGAAGAGCAGAAGAACCTGATCTGCGGCATCCTGGAGGACCTCGCCACAGATTCCAACGTCGAGCTGCTGTGCGCATACCTGCGCCATTGTGGGCTCCCGCTCCAGACTCTGCGCTCCGCCAGTGACATCGTCCCGACCTTCCTCAACCACTACCGAATCCAGCCCGGCCTCTATGATGTCGAGCGCGCCTGGGAGGACCTCAGGTGGTGGCCCCCGATCGCCGAGCGGATTGCCAAGCTCGACGAGAAAGCACAGACGCAAACCTCTCCTAGCCCGGAATGCAAGAACATCAATGATTAGTATCGGCCGGCAAACTTCGACATCCGCCGGCGCTGGTGGCCTCACATCGACCTGATCTGCTGCCGGTTCCAGGGACGACGCACAGATAAAATCGTGAACAAGGCAGTGCGCGACGATCCAGAACGCAAAGCTCGTGATACGATCGACAAGAAGTTCCAGCACATCGGTCACGATGGCGGTGCTCTTCAGCAATCTGCAGGGGCAGGACTGCGACTGACCCTCGCTGCTTGCCGAAGGTTCGTGGGTCTTTCGCTCGGCATCGTCGCGGGGCGCACCGAAATGCCTGATCGGCCGCGCTGCCTAACGGGATCGCCGCCGCTTGGACAGAAAGAAGCGCAGCATCTCCCGCGATGCATCCGGCCCGGCCGGATCCGTGTGCTCGCCGGCGGCCCGGCCGCCCGACCATTGCCCCGGAGAATGGCGGAGCAGATGTATTCTTCCAAATCAGCGCCGTGGAGCGTGCAGGACTGCAGAGCCTGAAAGATGGCCAGAAGCTATCCTATGAAATGGAGAGAGGCCGGAACGGCAAGACGAGCGCAGTCGATCTCCGGACACTCTGACCGCGTCGAGGATCACTTGGGAGGCCACTTCCCGGCCTTCCACCAAGCCACCTCCTCACCCGCCGTCTGGTGCCGGACCACAAGGAATTTGGCCTTGCGCTCGTTGATGAG
>NZ_CANMEH010000073.1 GCF_947496875.1 uncultured Paracoccus sp.
CGGCAAGACCGCCGTGGTCGAGACGCCCGAAGGCCCGGTGCAGATCCGCGCCGAGGTTCTGGTCCTGGCCACGGGCTCGGAGCCGGTCGAACTGCCGGCGCTGCCCTTCGGCGGCAGGGTGCTGTCCTCGACCGACGCGCTCGCCCTTACCGAGGTGCCCGACCGACTTGCTGTGGTCGGGGGCGGCTATATCGGGCTGGAACTGGGCACCGCCTATGCCAAGCTCGGCGCCAGTGTCACGGTGGTCGAGGCCGCGCCGCGCATCCTGCCACAGTATGATGCCGAGCTGACGCGGCCCGTGGCGCAGCGCCTGACGCAGCGTGGCGTTCGCGTGCTGACCGGGGCACGGGCCGGCGGGCTGTCGGACAGCGGTGCGCTGCGCGTCGCCGGCGTGGATGGGGCAGAGGACATCCATGCCGACAAGGTTCTGGTGACGGTCGGCCGCCACCCACGCGCGACCGCCGCCGGCCTGGACAGGCTGCGGCTGGAGATGGCGGGACCGTTCATTCGCATCGACGAGCGCTGCCGGACCTCGATGGCCGGGGTCTTCGCCATCGGCGACGTGACCGGCGAGCCGATGCTCGCGCATCGCGCGATGACGCAGGGCGAGATGGTGGCCGAGTTGGTCGCCGGCAAGCCGCGGGTCTGGGACAAGCGCGCGATTCCCGCGGTCTGCTTCACCGACCCGGAAATCGTCAGCGCGGGCTTGTCCCCCGACGAGGCCAGGGCACAAGGGCATGAGGCGATGACCGGGCTCTTTCCATTCGCGGCAAACGGCCGGGCGATGACCGCTGGCGACGAGACGGGCTTCATCCGCGTCACCGCGCGGGCCGAGACGCATGAGGTGCTCGGCATCCAGGCGGTTGGTGCCGGCGTCGCTGAAATGGCCGGCGGCTTCGCCCTGGCGCTGGAAATGGGCGCCCGGCTCGAGGACATCGCCGGCACGATCCACGCCCATCCGACCCGCGGCGAAGC
>NZ_CANMEH010000074.1 GCF_947496875.1 uncultured Paracoccus sp.
TTCTACCAGGACGTCGACGCGACCACAGGGCAGGCCTACACGCTGAGCTTCGACCTGCGGGCGCGGCCCGAGAAGTCGCTCTCGACGCAGGAGGTCGAGGTGGTCTGGAACGACCTGGTTGTGGCCACGGCAAAGCCGGGGGCGGACTGGGGAACCTTCACGACCAGCGTCACCGGTGCCGCGGGGACGGACCGGCTCACCATCCGCGAGGTCGGCGCGCAATCCGGGGATGGCTACGGCGCGCTGCTCGACGACTTCGTCCTGGTTCCCAAGAGCACCGCGCCGATCCCGATCCCGCCCGCCGGAGGCGCAAGCGAGGACGTCGTTACGGTCAAGGCCAACGGCGATGCCTTCAAGGGCGATCCGGCCTTCGCCCTCACCGTGAACGGCAAGACGGTCGCCGCCTCCACAGTGGTCACCGCCGACCGCGCTGATGGCGAATGGGACACCATCATCTTCCGAGGCGACTTCGACGCCGACGGCTCCGACCGGGTCGGGATCACTTTCCTCAACGACCGCTACGAAGGATCGGGAAACGACCGCAATCTCTACGTCGACGAGGTGGTGCTGAACGGCGAGGTGGACGGCACGGACCAGAGCTTCTACCGGAATGGCACCGCGTATTGGGACTTCTAAGCAACCGCTCCGGGCGGTGCAGTCATGCCCGCCCGTGAATGTACTTCAGGATGGCTGAGCTCGCGAACAGACAGGCAAATCTGCTCGGCACAGAAGCGCTGTGGTCGGTCGCGTGCAGGATCTTGCCGACCGGCTCCTCACAGGAACCCAGAACTGATCGACGGGTTGCCACTGTCGAATTACGTCCCGACCACCGAGGCTGCGGTGCAGCAGCGCTGACGGGAAAGCGGAGGCTTCACATGACCAACACGCCGCACGTGAAGAAGCTGTCCAGTGAAGAGCAGAAGAACCTGATCTGCGGCATCCTGGAGGACCTCGCCACAGATTCCAA
>NZ_CANMEH010000075.1 GCF_947496875.1 uncultured Paracoccus sp.
CATCGCCCCGGCCAGGCGATCGATCTGCTGGTGGTGGGCCAGAAGGCGGCGATCGATGCTCTCAGGTCGGCCGGGCTGCCGCCGCGGGTGGAGGCGGTGCATTTCAACGCGTTGAGCGGGCTCGACCGCTGGGGCGGGATCGGCGGCATGGTCGTGCTCGGCCGCACGCTGCCCGCGCCGCGAACCGTCGAACTCAATGCCATGGCGCTGACCGGCCGCATGCCCGTGGCGAACCCGGAGGATGCGGGCTGGTGGTATTCGATGGTCGAGCGCCGGGTTCGGCTCGCGGGCGACCAGAGCTCCCCGCTCGCGATGGAGCGGCACGCCGACCCCATCGCCGAAGCCGTGCGCTGGTGCATCTGCGAAGGCGAGCTGATCCAGGCGATGGGGCGCGGTCGCGGGGTCAACCGCACCGCCGCCACGCCGCTCGAGATCGACCTGCTGACCGACGTTGTCCTGCCGGTCACCGTCGATGCGCTGGTGCCGTGGTCCGACCTCCGCCCGACCCGGCGCGACCTGATGGCACTCACCGGCATCGTGCTCGAGAACTCCGCCGACATGGCGGCCTGCTTCCCTGAGTTCTGGCCGGCCCGCGAGGCCGCGAAAAAGGACGGCCAGAGGAAGGGGACAAATGACTATTATAGAGATCTCTATAATAGCAGAATGTCCCCTTCCTCGGCAGAGGTGACCTATCGCCCGCAGGGTCCCGGCCATCGTGCCCGCACCGCGAGCGAGATGAACGGCATCCTTGTCCTGATCGAGGACCCCCTCGGCCTCGTCGAGCAGGTCGTCATCCTGAACCCG
>NZ_CANMEH010000076.1 GCF_947496875.1 uncultured Paracoccus sp.
AGCCCGGCCGACCTGAGAGCATCGATCGCCGCCTTCTGGCCCACCACCAGCAGATCGATCGCCTGGCCGGGGCGATGACACTGCCGGGCTCGGAGGTCGATCCAGGCCCGGAGGTCGCGCAGCCGGGTTGCAGCGGCCTTGCGATCCCGCTCGGGCGCATCGGCCGAGGGCGTCAGCGCGCGGGCCGAGGTCGGGCTGCCGGTCACCTGTCGGACGCGGACATACGGCTGGCGCGCGGCGACCGGTGTGCCGATGTCGATCCTCGGCAGGTAGGTCTGGACGAGTTCCGGGCGCAGCGTCGCGTCGAGATGCAGGATCGGCGCCTGCGCCGCCCAGCCGGTCCGCATTGGGCTGCGCCAGCGCAGGCGGAGGGCGCGAACGGACCCCGCTTCGGTCATGTCGTGGACGAGTTCCGCGCCGGCGGCATCATGACCGTTCTCCAGCGCCTCGGCGAGGATCAGCCAGAGCGTGGCGCAACGCCCGGGCGGCGCCCATGGCTCGCCCGCTTGCGGCAGGACCGCCTCGATGCGCTTGCGCCGCTCGACGGGCGACATGCCGGGGCGGAGGCCCGCGTCGCGCATCCGGCGGCGTTCCAGCGTCGCGGCATGGCGGCAGTCGTCCGGGGTGAGACCGACGGCTTCTAGGAGGCCGAGCCGCAGCGGCCCCGGCTCCGTGACCCTCAGCGCCTTGCAGAGCCGTTCCCGCGCGGCGATCAGATCGGCCGTGGCGCCGACA
>NZ_CANMEH010000077.1 GCF_947496875.1 uncultured Paracoccus sp.
GTGTCAGCCATGCGGGGGCGACAGGGGCCGCAGCCGACCGGCAAGCTGACGCCACAGCTGCCAACGATCGTCTTTCACGGCGACAGCGATCGCGTGGTGCACCCCTCGAATGCCGGCGGGTTCCTGCGGAACCTGGAGCGATCGCGTTCGGCGCCGCTCGTATGCACGACCAGCTTCGGCCGTTCGCCCGGCGGCCGCGACTACACGCGGAAAACCTGTGCCACGAAGGCGGGAAAGACCCTTCTGGAGGAGTGGACGGTGCATGGCAGCGGTCATGGCTGGTCAGGTGGCCGCGCCGCCGGCTCGCACACGGACCCGGCCGGGCCGGATGCATCGCGGGAAATGCTGCGCTTCTTTCTGTCCAAGCGGCGATCCGGCTAGGCAGCGCGGCCGATCACCCACCCGGGCGGACCCGCCCTGCGATGCGGAGCGCGAGCTCCGAACCTCGGACGACAGTCACCTGCGCGAGTGCCCACCCCGGAGTCAAACCTCCGTCCAATGCTCCGGGCGCACTGGGAGACCCGGAGATGTAGAGCGCACTTTATAAGCGCCTCGGGGGTGAGTGCTGCTTGAGCCAAGTGCGGGCCGAGGTCGCTGGCCCGGCAATCGCGGGCGGAGATCGAAGGCAATCTCCGGTCGAAGCGCAGGCGATCGCCG
>NZ_CANMEH010000078.1 GCF_947496875.1 uncultured Paracoccus sp.
GAGGTCGGCGCCGTGACGGGCGCGGCCTACGGCGAGAAGGACCCGGCGCGGCGGACACAGCGCAACGGCTATCGCGATCGGGACTGGGAGACGAGCGCCGGGACCGTCTAGCTGCGCATCCCGAAGCTGCGGAAGGGCAGCTACTTCCCCGGCTTCCTGGAGCCGCGGCGCATGGCCGAGGCGCTGACGGCGGTGATCCAGGAGGCCTATGCTCAAGGCATCTCGACGCGATCGGTCGATGACCTGGTCAAGGCCATGGGCATGTCGGGGATCAGCAAGAGCCAGGTCTCGCGGCTCTGCGAAGAGATCGACGGCAAGGTGAAGCCTTCCTGAACCGCCCGCTCGAAGGCGACTGGCCCTACCTCTGGATCGACGCGACCTACCTCAAGGTCCGGCGGGGCGGTCGGATCGTCTCGGTCGCCGTCATCATCGCGATCGGGGTGAACACCGGGCGGCGCGAGGTTCTGGGCCTGGACATCGGCACCTCCGAGGCCGAGCCGATCTGGACGGAGTTCCTGCGGAAGCTCACCCGCCGGGGCCTGCGCGGGGTCAAGCTGGTGATCAGCGACGCCCACGAGGGCATCAAGGCCGCTATCTCGAAGGTTCTCAGCACCACTTGGCAGAGATGCCGCGTCCACTTCCAGCGCA
>NZ_CANMEH010000079.1 GCF_947496875.1 uncultured Paracoccus sp.
GCCATGTCGGCGGAGTTCTCGAGCACGATGCCGGTGAGTGCCATCAGGTCGCGCCGGGTCGGGCGGAGGTCGGACCAGGGCACCAGCGCATCGACGGTGACCGGCAGGACCACGTCCGTGAGCAGGTCGATCTCGAGCGGCGTGGCGGCGGTGCGGTTGACCCCGCGCCCGCGCCCCATCGCCTGGATCAGCTCGCCCTCGCAGATGCACCAGCGCACGGCCTCGGCGATGGGATCGGCATGTTCCTCCATCGCGCGCGGCGCGGTCCGGTCGCCCGCAAGCCGGATGCGGCGCTCGATCATGGGATACCACCAGCCCGCGTGCTCCGGGTTCGACGCGGGCACGCGGCCGGTCAGGGCCATCGCGATCAACTCGACCGTCCGCGGCGCGGGCAGCGTGCGGCCAAGGATCACCATGCCGCCGATCCCGCCCCAGCGATCCAGCCCGCTCAGCGCGTTGAAATGCACCGCCTCGACCCGCGGCGGGAGCCCGGCCGACCTGAGAGCATCGATCGCCGCCTTCTGGCCCACCACCAGCAGATCGATCGCCTGGCCGGGGCGATG
>NZ_CANMEH010000080.1 GCF_947496875.1 uncultured Paracoccus sp.
TCAAGGCCGCCATCGCCCGCGTGTTCGAGGCGACATGGCAGCGGTGCCGCGTTCACTGGATCAGGAACGCCCTCGCGCATGTCTCGCGCGGCCAGCACACCGTCGTCGCCGCCGCGATCCGGCAGGCCTTCGACCAGCCCGACCGGGCCCATGCCGCCGAGACCTGGCGCAAAGTGGCCGAGCAACTGCGCCTGCGCTGGCCCAAGCTGGCCGATCTGATGGACGCCAGCGAACACGACGTGCTGGCCTACATGTCCTTCCCCCGCCCGCACCGCACCAAGCTGCACAGTACGAACCCGATCGAACGTCTGAACAAGGAAGTGAAACGCCGCGCCGACGTCGTCGGGATCTTCCCCAACGAGGCATCCATCATGCGCCTGATCGGGGCCGTGCTCTTCGAGCAGAACGACGAATGGCAGACCTCAAGCCGCTACATGATGGTCGAGGCCTTCGCCCGGATCGACACCGAGGAGATCGACCCCATTCTCAGCATCACAACGAAAGCCGCCTGATCATGCCCTCAGGCCATCCGGGAAATTACACCAGCTTGACGGACGTGACC
>NZ_CANMEH010000081.1 GCF_947496875.1 uncultured Paracoccus sp.
GCCGAGCGCACGAAGCGTCTCGGCCTCAGCTATCGCACCAGCCCCGGCGAGACGCAGGGAGCGCGGGCTACGCCGGCGACGCGGCCGGACCCCGGCGAAGGGACCCGCGAGGACAGGGACCACGGCGCGGCGGCGACCGATCCGGCCACCGAACAGGAGTGACGACATGGCAAGCTGGTATGCGATCCGCGCCCGGGGAACCGGCGCGGAAGTGGCGATCTATGACGAGATCGGGGCCTACGGGGTGTCGGCGAAGGGGTTTCTTGCGGAGCTCGGCGCGCTTCCCGAGGGAACCCCCATCGACCTGCGGCTGAACAGCCCTGGCGGCTCGGTCTTCGACGCGGTGGCAATCTTCAACGCGCTGAAGCGGCACGCGGGCACGGTCACCGTCTGGATCGACGGCATCGCGGCCTCGGCGGCCTCCTACGTCGCGATGGCGGGCGACGAGATCGTCATGCCCGAGAATGCGTTCCTGATGATCCATGATCCCGCCGGTCTCGTGATGGGCACGGCCTCTGACATGCGGGCCATGGCCGAGGCGCTGGACAAGGTGGG
>NZ_CANMEH010000082.1 GCF_947496875.1 uncultured Paracoccus sp.
GAGTGAGGGATGGTGGGGGATGACGGCGCCCCGCCGGCCGCCAAACGTCAGTCCTGCAAGGGCCGACTGATCCCCCTCCGCATCCCCCGCCGATCCTGACGACATCCCACAGCGGAATTTCGCATGGTCTCCTCGACAACGAGAGGAGACACCGATGCTGCAGAGGCATTGCCTGAACCAGAAGGAGCTGGCCCGGCGCTGGGGAATCTCCCACCGGACGCTCGAGCGTTGGCGCTACGGAGGCCAGGGACCGGCCTTCCTCAAGCTCGGCGGGCGCGTGCTCTACCGGCTCGCCGACATCGAGGCCTTCGAGCAGAGCCAGCTTCAGCTTGCGCTGAAGATCAGCGAGGCCGTCGCGCGCGTCGGTCATTCGCCCCGTCGGCTGACCGCGGATCCTGCGCGGGCCGCACGGGTATGCTGATGGTCGCCGCAACCCCGATCGGCGCCCGCGTGGCGACGCCGAAGCTCAGCGATGTCGAGCTCTACGCGTGGATCGCGCAGGCCGAAGCCGGCGCCCGGATCGAATATCACCGCGGCTTTCTCGGGATCGA
>NZ_CANMEH010000083.1 GCF_947496875.1 uncultured Paracoccus sp.
TATAATAGCAGAATGTCCCCTTCCTCGGCAGAGGTGACCTATCGCCCGCAGGGTCCCGGCCATCGTGCCCGCACCGCCCGCGTCGATCTCTCCCGCATCGCCGATCTGGAAGCCTGGCTCACCAACCGCCTCGGGCCGCTCGCCAGCTTCGAGCTGCGGCCCATCGCAGGCGCCGACATCGACGCCCCCGATGCCAACTGCGTCGCGAGACTCGACGCTCTCGGATCCCGCCTGACCGCCAGCATGCAGGCCGTGCTCGCCGCGCGCCGTGCTGCGCTCGCCGCGCTGTCCGCCCGGCTGGAGGCCGCGATGTCCGCCGCCCTGCGGCGATCCATTCACCCCGAACCCACAGAGGAGATAGACGCATGATGTTCGACAGGATGCGTGTCTTCGACGCCGGGCGCTTCCACGATGTGGATCTGCCCGACTGGTATCGCGAGGCCCAAAGCCTCAGCCAGACGGAGCGCATCGATTGGCATTGCGCCCTGGAGCGCGTGCTCGATTGCGAATACACGCTGCTGACGGAGGACGGCA
>NZ_CANMEH010000084.1 GCF_947496875.1 uncultured Paracoccus sp.
CGATCGTCTGCAGCCCGCCATCGACCTCGCGGGTGACCCGGGCCGCCCCGTCCGCCACCTCGATGCTGCCGGCCTGCGTCGCCTGACCCCAGCCCAGCAGCGCCGCCAGCATCTGCCCGGTCGCGTTCATGTCGTTGTCGATCGCCTGCTTGCCCAGCAGCACCAGCTGCGGCTGTTCCTCGTCGATCACCGCCTTGAGCAGCTTGGCCACCGCCAGCGGCTCGATGTCCTGCTGCACGTTGTCGGCCGCAACCACCAGGATCGCCCGGTCCGCGCCCATCGCCAGCGCCGTGCGCAGCGTCTCCTGCGCCTGCTTGACCCCGATCGAGACCGCCACAACCTCCTCGGCCACGCCCTTTTCCTTCAGCCGGATCGCCTCCTCGACCGCGATCTCGTCGAAGGGGTTCATCGACATCTTCACGTTCGACAGATCGACACCCGATCCGTCCGCCTTCACCCGAGCCTTCACGTTGTAGTCGATCACACGCTTGACCGGCACGAGAACCTTCATCGGCCCA
>NZ_CANMEH010000085.1 GCF_947496875.1 uncultured Paracoccus sp.
AACGGGCTGAACATGGATGCGACGAGCAAGGCGGTGACCGCGGTCGCGCCGCTCGGCGATGTGACGCTGCTGGTCGCCGGGGCGGGGGCGCAGGCCGCCGCGCAGGACGCGGCCTCGATCGAGGGCGTGGCGAAGGTGCTGGTCGCCGAGGGTGACGCCTATGCGCATCGCCTCGCCGAGCCGATGGCGGCGCTGCTGGTCGAGCTTGCCCCGGACTACACCCATATCGCGGCACCGGGCACGACGGATGCCAGGAACATCCTGCCGCGCGCCGCGGCGCTGCTGGACGTGATGGTGATCCCCGAGGTCAGCAAGATCGTCGATGCCGACACGTTCGAGCGCAGCGTCTTCACCTCGGCGGCGATCCAGACGGTCAAGTCATCGGACAAGGTCAAGGTCCTCACCGTCCGCATCGCCAGCTATGACGCGGCGGGCCAGGGCGGGTCGGCCCCGGTCGAGGCGGCGCCGGCGGCTGCCGATCC
>NZ_CANMEH010000086.1 GCF_947496875.1 uncultured Paracoccus sp.
GAACCGGCAAAGAGAGAAAACACATGACCACGCGTCGGCAAATGCTCGCCATGTCCGCTTCGGCCCTCGCGGCGAGCGCAGTCCCGGTTTCAGCTCAGGGGGCCGGGACCAGCTCTGAAAGCACCGACAAGATCATCCAGATCCGCAATGCCGCTCTGCGGATCGACTATGGTGGGGTCCGCTTCCTCCTCGATCCCCTGTTGGCGGAGCGCCACGGCTTTCCGGGGTTTCCCGGGACAGTGAACGACGAAGAACGCAAGTCGATGGTGCGTCTCCCGCTGCCGGTTGCCGAGATCATCGACGTTGATGCCGTCATCGTCACCCATCTGCACGAAGATCACTGGGACCAGGCGGCGCGCGACGCATTGGATCAGGATCTGCCGATCTTTGCACAGAACGAGGCTGACGCCGACGTTGTTCGAGGTCAGGGCTTCAGAGATGTCCGTGTCCTCACCGACAACACCGAATTCA
>NZ_CANMEH010000087.1 GCF_947496875.1 uncultured Paracoccus sp.
GGAGCTGTCGGCGGCGATTGCCGGCGGCCTCGTGATCGCCACGATCCTGACCCTTGTCGTGACCCCTGCCATGCTGATGCTCGGGCAGAGGCGGTCGTTGCGCCGCCTTGTCCGCGTGAGCAGTTGATGCCCGTGCCACGCACTGCATGCTGTCGAGTCACCCTCGCCCTCTGTGCAGTGGAGTTGACGTGTTTCGCCTGCCGTGTCGTAAGCCGGTATCAGCTCCGACACAGGACGCCGCTGCATGCTGCCCTGGATACATCTGACCACTGCGGCCGCTCCGCAAGGCGACCTGCTCCACGGCGCGACGGGGAACTTCCTCGAGATCACTGCGCACCTGTGCCCTGCCGGTCGTTTCCGCTCCCCGACTAAGTCTCGGCTCCGAACCCTCGCCGAGGTGAACTGTTGAAGACCTCCCTGCTTCCCCTGCTGGTCAC
>NZ_CANMEH010000088.1 GCF_947496875.1 uncultured Paracoccus sp.
CGTCAATTGAGATGGCGAGCACGCCCTGATCGCGCCAGCCTTCCCGTTTAACACGGTCCGGGTCACGTCGCTCACCGCCATAGCCTGGAGGATGCCAGCGCATGGTCTTCATGCACTCCCCTCCCGGCTGGCTCGCGCCATTGCCTCGCGCGCCTGCTGGGCCCGGCGTCGGTCGCGATCGTTGTCGAGATCGATCCGGCTGAGGCCGGTCTCGCGATCGACATGACTGCCTTCGCCGTGGCGCGCCCAGGCGATCAGGGTGTTGGCGATCCTGCCCTGCATCTGCAGCAGGGCACTCTGCGTAGAGGTGGCAATCAGGGGGGCGAGGTATCTCGTCAGGAACGGCAGCCAGTCAGTCGGGTTCAGGATGACGACCTGCTCGACGAGGCCGAGGGGGTCCTCGATCAGGACAAGGATGCCGTTCATCTCGCTCG
>NZ_CANMEH010000089.1 GCF_947496875.1 uncultured Paracoccus sp.
GGCTCCTCGACGGGCTCGTCCAACTTTCCGTGCTCGACCGCGATCTGACAGCGCCGCCCGGTTCTCCTGGCGAAGGCGACCGCTACATCGTCGGCTCGGGCGCAACGGGCGACTGGGCGGGCTGGGACCTGAACGTCGCGCTCTGGACCGACGGCGCCTGGCTCCGCCTGCCGCCACGCCCCGGCTGGCGGGCCTGGGTCGAGGACGAGGGGCTGCTGCTGGTCTACGACGGCGCGGGCTGGGTCGGGACCACGCCGGCGGCGCTGCAGAACATGGCGCTGTTTGGGCTCGGCACGACGGCGGATGCTTCGAACCCGTTCTCGGCTAAGCTGAACGCGGCGCTCTGGACCGCGAAGACCGTGGCCGAGGGCGGCACCGGCGATCTCTTCTACACCATGAACAAGGAGGCTGCGGGCGACG
>NZ_CANMEH010000090.1 GCF_947496875.1 uncultured Paracoccus sp.
AGCGTCGCGCCGAAGAGGTAGGTGCCGTCGACCGGGGCCACGAAGTGGTTGTTCGCGGCGTCGAAGGCGCCCTGATCGTTGGTGTCGGTGTTGTTGAGGCCGATTTTCGTCCAGGTCCCGACGCCGACATAGTTGTCGTAGTTCGTGTACGCCTTGAACCGCGGCAGCCGGGGCTGGTCGACGATGCCGGTGGCGTTGTCGACGCCGAGCCCGTCGAAGAAGGTGCTGCCATCGGGCGAGACCGCGAGCCGGAAGCGGTCGGAGCCGAAGAGGCCCACCAGCGCCTTGGTCACGAAGTTGGTCTGCAGCGTCAGGCCGAGGTCGTCGCCCGCAGCCTCCTTGTTCATGGTGTAGAAGAGATCGCCGGTGCCGCCCTCGGCCACGGTCTTCGCGGTCCAG
>NZ_CANMEH010000091.1 GCF_947496875.1 uncultured Paracoccus sp.
AGCCCGTGGCCAGGACCAGAACCTCGGCGCGGATCTGCACCGGGCCTTCGGGCGTCTCGACCACGGCGGTCTTGCCGTCGCGAATGGTCGCCCGGCCCGTCACGAGCCGCACCTTTGACTTGCGCAGCAGCGTCGCCACGCCGTCGGTGAGGCGGCTGACGATGCCGTTCTTCCAGGCCATGGCCGCTGTCAGGTCCAGCGTGGCGCCGCCGGCGGCGATTCCCATCGCGGATGTCGCTGAGAGCCGCGTTATGCGGTCAAATTCCTCGGCCACATGGATCAGCGCCTTGGACGGGATGCAGCCCACATTGAGGCAGGTTCCGCCGGGAGGGTCCGCGTCGACGATGACCGTATCGATGCCGAGTTGGCCGGCGCGGATGGCGCAGACATAGC
>NZ_CANMEH010000092.1 GCF_947496875.1 uncultured Paracoccus sp.
ATGCTGGTGACGTTCGCCATCCGGTTCGACATGCCGAAGAAGGCCGAGATGGCGGCGATGTCCCAGACGTCCTCCTCTCGACCAGACGGCGCGCCAGCACGCGAATGCCTTCGGGGTCGAGGCCGGCACGAAGCGCTCGCTGCCGCGGCCGCGACGGTCGCTCTTCTCCCGCGCGCTCAGCCAGCCTTCCCGCACCAGAGGCTGCAGCACCCGCCCCTGCGGGCGCGCCCATTCCACGATCGAGGCGATGATCGGCGAGGGGGCCGGGTCATGCTCGAATGGCTCGACGCCCACAATGCGGCCGTCCCCCACGAGGATCGTGTAGGCCCCCCAGTGGCTGCAATGCGGAACGCGTTTGATCTTGCCCATCCTGGGCCCTTTCAGA
>NZ_CANMEH010000093.1 GCF_947496875.1 uncultured Paracoccus sp.
ACGGCGCTGTAGAAGAACGAGCAGAAGGCGACGTCGCGCAGCGCCGGACGCTCCAGGATCAGCCGCAGCGGCGCCAGGACGTCGCGCCTGCGCCCGCGTGCCGGCCGGTCCTGCAGCCCGGCGGCGTCCAGCCCATTCCGCACCGGCTGGCTCAGCGCCGCCATGCCGACGCAGAGGGCTGACACCATCATCAGCGCCGCCTGCCATCCCCAGCCCGCGACGACCGGCGGGACTAGGATCCCCGCCATCGCCCCTCCCAGCGGCACCCCCGTCTGCTTGAGCGAGAAGGTGAGGCCCATGCGGTGCGGCGGGGTGGTCCGCGCCAGCAGATGCGAGCTGGAGGGCGTGATCGGACCATAGCCGAGGCC
>NZ_CANMEH010000094.1 GCF_947496875.1 uncultured Paracoccus sp.
GCGGGCCGAGGTCGCTGGCCCGGCAATCGCGGGCGGAGATCGAAGGCAATCTCCGGTCGAAGCGCAGGCGATCGCCGGTCAGCCCGTGGACCGAAGGGCCTTCGCGGAAGATCACCCCCGCGCCCAGGAACCCGATCCCGGTCAGGATGCCATGCGCCATCCGGGTCGGGTCCGACGCGATCGGCGTGCCGGGCACGAGGTTCAGCGTCCAGAGGTCCTGATGCGCCGCGGCGAGCGTCAGCAGCGTTGCGGCGAGACACACCAAGGCATGCGTCCGCAGCCCGGCCGGCTTGCCCTGCACCTCGCGGTCAATGCCGATCAGCATCCCGGTGATCAGGCTGGCCAGCAGCGGCAGACCGATTTTGAT
>NZ_CANMEH010000095.1 GCF_947496875.1 uncultured Paracoccus sp.
TGTTCTTCAGCTGATCATGGAGGCCGACGTAGAAGGCCTGATCGGCGCCGGTCGGCACGAGCGCAGCGGCGAGCGCACGACCTGGCGCAACGGGTATCGAGAGCGCGCTCTCGATACCCGTTTGGGCACGCTGAACCTTCGGGTGCCGAAGCTGCGGCAGGGGAGCTACTTCCCGGGCTTCCTCGAGGCCCGCAAGACCTCCGAGCAGGCGCTGGTGGCCGTCATCCAGGAGGCGTGGATCGGCGGCATCTCGACACGCCGGGTGGACGAACTGGTGCAGGCCATGGGGCTGAGCGGCATCTCGAAGAGCACGGTGTCGAAGCTTTGCAAGGACATCGACGAGCGGGTCGGCGAATTCCTGAAC
>NZ_CANMEH010000096.1 GCF_947496875.1 uncultured Paracoccus sp.
GGCGCAGACACGCGCGCCAGGAGCCGGAACGCAGCAGTCCGTCGGCTGGAGGAGGCCCGGGCGAACTTCAAGACGGCGATCAGCCAAGGCCACATCAACCCGACCATCCTGGAGGGCCTCACCGAGACCGAGAACCGCCTGGCCGCGCTGATCGCCGAGTCCGAGCAGGACAGCGGCAACATCATCGAGATCCCGGCCGACCTGGGCGCGCTGTATCGCGCGCATGTCGATGACCTGGCCAGAACGCTGTCGGCCGGTGAGGTCGTGGGCCGCGCGTCGGACGAGCTGCACCGGCTGATTGATCGCGTGGTGGTGTCCTGGGACGAGGC
>NZ_CANMEH010000097.1 GCF_947496875.1 uncultured Paracoccus sp.
GACGTGAAGTTCTCGTCGCCCGCCGATGTGGGCGGCGGCTACGAGGCGTTCCAGTACCGCACGCTGCTGGCGGTCTCAGCCTCGCTGGGGCTGCCCTACCACCTGGTCACCGGCGACGTGCGGCAGGCCAACTACTCGAGCCTGCGCGCCGAGCTTGTCGAGTTCCGCCGCCGCATCGGCCAGCTGCAGCATGGCGTGATCGTGCACCAGTTCTGTCGGACGGTCTGGCAGCGCTGGCTGGACACGTCGGTGCTATCGGGCGCGCTGGACCTGCCGGGCTACGGTTCGGCGCCAAGCCGGTTCCGTGCGGTGCAGTGGATCCCGCCGC
>NZ_CANMEH010000098.1 GCF_947496875.1 uncultured Paracoccus sp.
AGCAGGTGGCACCGGCTCGGGCGATACCGGCGGCGTGGAGTCCGGTGCGGCGCCGGTGGCAACGAGCCTGAAATCGTCGAGCAGGGCGCCGTAGCCGTCGCCCGACTGCGCGCCAACCTCGCGGATGGTGAGCCGGTCCATCCCCGCGGCACCGGTGACGGTGGTCGTGAAGGTTCCCCAGTCGCCGCCCGGCTCTGCCGTGGCCACAACCAGGTCGTTCCAGACCACCTCGACCTCCTGCGTCGAGAGAGACTTCTCGGGCCGCGCCCGCAGGTCGAAGCTCAGCGTGTAGGCCTGCCCTGTGGTCGCGTCGACGTCCTGGTAGAA
>NZ_CANMEH010000099.1 GCF_947496875.1 uncultured Paracoccus sp.
CTCCCCGACTAAGTCTCGGCTCCGAACCCTCGCCGAGGTGAACTGTTGAAGACCTCCCTGCTTCCCCTGCTGGTCACACTGGCGATCCAGTCGCTGGCATCCATGGCCGCAGTGACGGTGCCCGTTCTGGCGCCCCAGGCGGCGCTGGCGACAGGCTATCCCGCCAAGCTCGCTGGCGTGTTCATCGGGCTGGTCTACTCGGGCGCGATGATCTCGTCGCTGGCAAGCGGCAGTCTGATCGACCGGCTCGGGCCGGTCCGGGTCAGCCAGATCGCGCTTCTGTTCTGCGCGGTCGG
>NZ_CANMEH010000100.1 GCF_947496875.1 uncultured Paracoccus sp.
CGGGTGGTGTCGGGCGGCCGGGCGCTGGGGTCCAAGGAGAAGTTCGCGATCATCGAGCAGCTGGCCGACAAGCTGGGTGCGGCGGTGGGCGCGTCGCGGGCGGCGGTGGATTCGGGCTATGCGCCGAACGACTGGCAGGTCGGGCAGACCGGCAAGGTGGTGGCGCCCGACCTCTACATCGCGGCAGGGATTTCCGGCGCGATCCAGCACCTCGCGGGCATGAAGGACAGCAAGGTGATCGTCGCCATCAACAAGGACGAGGAGGCGCCGATCTTCCAGGTCGCCGATTACGGCCT
>NZ_CANMEH010000101.1 GCF_947496875.1 uncultured Paracoccus sp.
ACGCCTGAGCCTTCGGCCCCGGAGAACCTGCTGGTCAACGGATCCTTCGAAGGATCTCCCGTGGCCTCGGGCCAGTACGCCTCGTTCACATCGGTGCAAGGATGGACGGCGATCTCGGGCGGACGGATCGAGATCTGGAACGACCACCGAGGCGTCAAGGCCACGGAGGGGGAGGACTTCCTCGAGCTGGACTACCAGGGGGCGCGTGACGGCTTCTACCAGGACGTCGACGCGACCACAGGGCAGGCCTACACGCTGAGCTTCGACCTGCGGGCGCGGCCCGAGAAGTC
>NZ_CANMEH010000102.1 GCF_947496875.1 uncultured Paracoccus sp.
GTTGGCCGGCGCGGATGGCGCAGACATAGCCCCCGGGTCCCGCGCCGATGATGAGCAGCCTGCATTGGATCTCGCGCATCTCAGCCCTCCACGAAGATCAGCGCCGGGGTCTCCAGCAGTTCCTTCAGCCGCGCGACGAAGACGGCAGCCTCCCAGCCGTCGATGACCCGGTGGTCGAAGCTGCAGGACAGGTTCATCATCTTCCGCGGCTCGAAGGCGGCGCCGTTCCAGAACGGCCTGACCGCCAGCCGGTTCACGCCGACGATGGCAACCTCGGGCACGTT
>NZ_CANMEH010000103.1 GCF_947496875.1 uncultured Paracoccus sp.
GCGAATGTTCGCTCGACGACCCGTCGACGCGGCAGAACCTCGACCCACTCGCGGTGTCGGAACGCTCGATGATCTCGAGCGTCCGGTCGCCGCGGCCGCTGAGCGTTGCCTTCAGCTTATCCCCGGCATAGCCGCCATCGGCGAACATGGCGCAGCAAAGGGAACCGGTGCCGGATGGAGCGGAAGACGTCCGGGGCGCCATCGCCCATCGGCGCGATGGTTTCCAGCGTCATGTAGCGGGCGCGCTGAACGGCCCATTCATCGTTTTGTTCGAGG
>NZ_CANMEH010000104.1 GCF_947496875.1 uncultured Paracoccus sp.
GCATCGTCATGGCGGTCGCGCAGGGTGCGGGGGTGCTCGGGCGCCTGCTCTGGGGCTGGCTGGCAGACCGCCATGTGCGGCCGCGGACGATGCTGAGCCTGCTGAGCATCGTCATGGCTGCCTGCATGGGGGGCATGGCTCTGACCGGCCCCGACTGGGCGCTGTGGATTGTCATCCTGGTCGCGGTCGGATCCGGCGCAACCGCCATCGGCTGGAACGGTGTCTTTCTCGCCGAGGTCGCCCGGCTCTCTCCGCCCGGCATGGCCGG
>NZ_CANMEH010000105.1 GCF_947496875.1 uncultured Paracoccus sp.
AGGTCGTGGGCCGCGCGTCGGACGAGCTGCACCGGCTGATTGATCGCGTGGTGGTGTCCTGGGACGAGGCGACGCAGACTCACCAGCTCGATCTGTCCGGGGATCTGGTTGCTCTGTTGTGTGCTGCGGACAAAGAAAAAGCCGCCTCGTATGAGGCGGCTGGATCTTCGCTAAGACTGGTTGCGGGGGTAGGATTTGAACCTACGACCTTCAGGTTATGAGCCTGACGAGCTACCGGGCTGCTCTACCCCGCG
>NZ_CANMEH010000106.1 GCF_947496875.1 uncultured Paracoccus sp.
GCCGGCGTAGCCCGCGCTCCCTGCGTCTCGCCGGGGCTGGTGCGATAGCTGAGGCCGAGACGCTTCGTGCGCTCGGCGTCGGCCGCGTTCTCGCGATCCACCTCCTCGACGTCGTAGCCGGTGGCCTCGACCACCTTGCGCCGCGAGGTGATGCCGGCTTCCATCGCCAGCACCTGTGCCTGGATGTCCTTCAGCGGATCCACCCAGTCCCAGCGCGGCGGGATCCACTGCACCGCACGGAACCGGCTTGG
>NZ_CANMEH010000107.1 GCF_947496875.1 uncultured Paracoccus sp.
TCGATCATGCCGTTGTTCCTTTGGGCGATGGCGCTGCCCACGTCCTGACAGCGGCGCGAGCAGAAGCGGTGGTAGGGGTGGCGATCCCAGCGAAGGCCGTGGCAGTAGCCGAAGCCCTGCGCCTCGCGGGCGCAGACTGCGCAGAGCGCTACCCGAGCAAGAAGGTCGCGATCGGGTCCTCGGGCGGCCAACCCGCCCTCTGGAGCCTTTCGGACTGCAGCACGATCCAGCGCGAGATCGCG
>NZ_CANMEH010000108.1 GCF_947496875.1 uncultured Paracoccus sp.
ACAGCGGCGCGAAGCGTGCGCTTGCGCTCAACGGGTGTGAGATACGGATAGCCGCCGGTGCTGCCCAGCAGACCGATCGAGTCAGCGCCGGCAGCCACGATCCGCTCCAGGAACCGGCACAGAAGATCAGGGTTCAGGCGCCCCTCCTCATCCGTGGGCGTCAGGGGGAATGCAGAGAGGCCGGTGAACAGGCTCATCGAACAGCTTTCCTATTCTGGCAAATG
>NZ_CANMEH010000109.1 GCF_947496875.1 uncultured Paracoccus sp.
GTCGAGCTCTACGCGTGGATCGCGCAGGCCGAAGCCGGCGCCCGGATCGAATATCACCGCGGCTTTCTCGGGATCGACGTCACGCCGGTGATCTCGACCCTGCCGGAGCCCGAGCGCCGCCAGCTCGCCGACCTCGGTCAGGCCGCGCTGGGCGCCTTCGAGAAGGGCCTCGTCCACCTCGTGCAGGAGCGCGTGGGCCCCGACCGCTT
>NZ_CANMEH010000110.1 GCF_947496875.1 uncultured Paracoccus sp.
CTGCGCCTGAACGAGCCGCGCTACGCGTCGCTGCCCAACATCATGAAGGCGAAGAAGAAGGAGCTGACCGAGAAGTCTGCCGCCGATTACGGGGTGGACGTGTCGCCGCGCCTGACGGTGGTCAAGACCGCCGAGCCCGAGGGCCGCAAGGCCGGGATCAAGGTCGGTTCGGTCGATGAGCTGGTGTCGAAACTGAAAGCTGCGGG
>NZ_CANMEH010000111.1 GCF_947496875.1 uncultured Paracoccus sp.
CTGGCATCCATGGCCGCAGTGACGGTGCCCGTTCTGGCGCCCCAGGCGGCGCTGGCGACAGGCTATCCCGCCAAGCTTGCGGGCGTGTTCATCGGGCTGGTCTACTCGGGTGCGATGATCTCGTCCCTGGCAAGCGGCAGTCTGATCGACCGGCTCGGGCCGGTCCGGGTCAGCCAGATCGCGCTTCTGTTCTGCGCGGTCGG
>NZ_CANMEH010000112.1 GCF_947496875.1 uncultured Paracoccus sp.
ACGGCCGAGCATATCTACCAGCATTTCCGGCACCAGCACCCATCGCAAGTCGAGGGCTGCTTTCCGGAGCTTGACCTAGTCGATGGTCCTGGGGCCTTGGCGCAGGGGCCGGAGGACGAGGAACCCGGTTGGCTGCGCGCGGTGGTCGCGCTCGATGCCTCCGGCTCGATGGCGGGTCAGGCCGGTGGCGAGATCAAGAT